>JAHZKX010000046.1 GCA_022600195.1 Planctomycetota bacterium | reverse complement strand
TGCATCACGCAATTTTCGAACGATTTGTTCGGGAGTATGTCGTTTACGTTTCTTTGTTGTCATTCTAAATCTCCTTGTCCCCATTATGAGGACTGGTATTCTTCATAACAACTGGTACCGTTTTTTAAAAGCAGACCAATAGAATTGAAATAAAACCTGGGGAACCGGGTAAGCGATCAAGCGCTTTCCTCCCATTGTCTTTGGATTGTTGAAAACATTATTTACCTTGATTACACAGAAGTGTGGAAATTTGCGGGCATCTCTGGGAATATCTCCCATGGCAGTTGTCGACCAGCGAATCTCACAGGCCCTTGGACCATACTTAAACGTTCCATTCACCGGACGATTTCCCTCATCTGCAGGGCGGTGATTGACTGAATTGTGTGGGCCGGATGCAAACTCCCAAACAGAATCAGTGACTTTCACCGCATAAGAATTATGCAAATCGCCAGAAAGAATAAAGACTTTCTTACCTAAAGTATCCCAGAAATTAATAAGTTTTTCGCGTTCATCAAAGAAGACTGTCCAGGCATCATCTTTAGTTGGAGCAGCAAAACTAACGGCCCCACCACCACCGACATGCGGCACCATGAAGTTCACCGAAGAAACAACGAAGTAAAAGTCGGCATCTTTCTTAGCCATAAGGTCCATCATCCACTCTCGCTGCTTTTCGCCAATCATCGAAATCCCTTTTTTATACGGGTTCTTAATGTCATGAACATCACGATGAGATTTTGTATCCAACAATATGAAACGGCAATTAGCAACCTTAAATGAGCTGTACGAGTAACGGCCAATCGAGTAGTGACTTTGGCCTGTGGCTTCTGCAGATGGATTGATTTCTATAGTATGTTTATCAATGACTTTGACGATCTCATAAACTTTTGCATTTGGGTCACCACCTTTTTTGTCGCCATTTTTACTATCGATCAAACCGGCATCTTTTGTATTCCAGTGGACATGTAAGTTTGAGGCCTGACTTAAATCAATTTTTGTAAAGTCCGCTGACTTATCGACGAGTAGATTGGAACCTTTCTTTAATTGAGCTTTGCCAAAATGAATCCCCTGCTTATGGGCAACTGGATTTGACCAACCGAGATAATCATACCAGCCCTGGGTACCGATATCTCTGAAAACAGCGCGGCGGTCTCTGAAACCGACTGTTGATGTACCAATGATGTCATTAAGTAATTCGTGGTCATCAAAAGTGAAAAAGCTCGGTAAATTGCGGTGCCACTCCATGACATTTGGCGCGCGTTTCATATACGTCTTATAATTCTCCCAAACCCCAGGAAGCTGTGGGGCATCTTTGAGAATTTGTGGTAGGTACTTTGCACCTACCTGCTGTTGCCATTGAGTTGCTGTGAAATCGCGATCCTCTTCGTAAATCCAATCGCCATTTTGAATAGCAAAATCGAGTCCTTTGCGGAATTTGCTATTTAGAGTATTAAACGCCGGGACAGCCGGGCCAAGACTATTTCCCGGATCCTGATTATTACCGCAGGCAAACTCAAAGGAGAAGTTGAACAGGCCTTTCGGATTATGTTTAGATTTTAGTAGTTTGCTATCATGTAGTGTCTTAAATGAACCTGAAGGACTAATCTGTTTTCCATTTGCAAAAACAGCATAAAAATACTGCGTTCCCGGCACTAAATTCGTTAGGGTCACTACCCCTGTATTATCACTAGCCAAACTCGTGCTTATGACTGAAGATGTCATAGTCAATTGGCCTTCGACGTTACCATAACGCACATAAAACTGTGCTGGATTAGCCGTCCGTCCCCAGACTTTCATGCTATTGGAGCTCGCACCACCGAGTAGGGGACCGTGTGACAATGGCAATTTATTTTTTTGTATTTGAGTCGTAGAGGATGCCGCAAGAGTCAGTAACGAACAGAGAAACAGGGTTTTCATAATGTCCTTTGAAGTTAAAAATAAATATGAGATCACTTCTATAGTTATCGCAACCTTAATATAGATGACACGTAAATTGCTCTTATATTATTTTACTTATAGATAATTCTAATCTTGGACTTTCCACAGTCTGACATAATCAAACACCAACCGGCTTTTGGGGCTTTCGAGCGCCTTGAACGTGAATTCATCGCGGGAATTCATCGAGATTTGATTGTTTACAAAGAGCTTTCGGCGTCCATTGATATCGATGGATAGCTTTCCCTCTTCAAATTCGATGATCATCTCCACCCATTGATTGAGCGCGGAATCTGCCTTGATAGCGCCAAACTTCTTACCGCCAGACAATTTGAGGGAATAGCCTTCCTTCGTAAAAACCAGGGAATTGATATGGTGGCCGATATCGAGTTTCGGTCGGGCAGGCTTGTAGACTTCCCCTTCAAATTTAAAACGCATGCTGCAGACAAACTTTGCTGGCAGTTTGTTGAGCCGAATCACAGGTCCCAGACCGAGATGGTGATCACGTCCCAATGCCTTTTGAGCCTCTTGCGCGTTTTTGAACGACGGTATTCCGATTAATTTGCCATCCTTGACTTCCCACTCTTTTGTCCTGAGGCCCCACCGTTTTCGATCAATCGCGTCGTCAAAGTCGTCTGAGTAAACGAGAGTCCCTTTCTCAAATAGATGAGACTTAAATGGAAGTGCATCAGCTCTGAGATTCAATCGTCGGCCTTTCGTCTGAAACGCTTTGCTTTGAACGAGAGAGTGAACGAAATCGCTGATCGCGAATTGTTTGCTCTTCGCCGAACTGACAATGTCGTTTGCCAGGTCCTCATCGGTGAAACCGAAGGGACGACCTAACGCATACTCGATCAGGTGTTCGGTGAAGCCTCGGGCAAAGTCCTCGTCTCGCTCAGCGATGAGGTCGCGCAACTCGTGATAGTCGCCAAAGGCTGGGCCCTTGTGGAAAGCTCCTGAAGCGTCGATCTTCCAGGTTTTGCTTTTCTTTCCTTTCTTGGCTTTCTTCCCTTTCTTGACCGTTGGTCTATAGCTGTCTGTGGTGCGCCATTTTCCGGCGGCGTTGAAGTTTTCCAGGCCGAAGCCGATTGGGTCGATCTTGCGGTGACAGCTTGCGCACTGCGCTTCTTCCTGATGTGCCAGAAGTCGCTCGCGTGTTGTGAGGATCTGGCCTTCCAGTCGTGAGATCTGCGGGACGTTCGGCGGTGCTGGCGGCGGTGGATCGTTCAGCAGATGACGAAGGACCCAGGCTCCGCGTTCGACGGGGCTGCTGTTGACGCCGTCGCTTCCCATCGCGTGGATGGCGGCCATGCCGAGTAGTCCACCGCGCGGGGAATTTTCTGGCAGGGAGACTTTCTGGAACTGATCTCCCGTGACTCCGTCGATGCCGTAGTAGTTAGCCAGCAGGCCATTGACGAAGACATGGTCGCTCTTCAGGAGTTTTCCGAGGTGGCCTTCCTCCGCATTGCGCAACAGGTGGGCGAAGGAGTGGTAGACCTCCTGGCGGGCAGCAGAGCGGGTGCTTTCGTCGAAGTCGCGGTGCAGCGTGGTATCGAACTGAAAGAAATCGAGGCGCTCCATGTCGAGCCATTGGTGCACGAAGCCGGCGACAAACTCATCGGAGCGGGAGTCGGTGATCAGGCGATCGACCTGCTGGCGCAGGATTTCCGGTTGGCTCAGTTTCTGTTGCTTCGCCAGGTCGAGTAGCTCCTGGTCGGGCGGGGCACTCCAGAGGAAGTAAGCCATGCGGACGGCGAGCTCGCGATCCGTGAGCTGGCGGCGCTCGTCGGCGTCGTTGGGTTCATTAAGGTAGAGTAAGCCCGGTGAGGCGAGAATGATGCTGAGCGGCAAGCGGATGGCGGTATCGAAGGAGTCGCCGGCCTTGCGGCGGGAGGTGAAGATATTGGCCAGGCGGTCGATAAATTCAACCTCCGCTTCGACACCCCGAAAGGCGTGGTAGGCAAATTGCTCGAGGACCTTGCGTGCCCGTGAGGACTCATCCGGTTCGTCGGCGTCTGTGATCCACCACTTGTTCCTGCTTGAATCACCTTTGGACGCATTCAGCGGACCTTCCCACTCCACCCAGTCGATCCAGAGGGCGGGATCCGGGCCGACGCCGGTTTTCTTTCGGGCGGCCTGGTAGCGAGCGTTGTCCGTCTTCAGATCGCGTTTCTCGCGCAGAGCAAATTTGCGCGGACCATCATTGGTGAGCTGAACTGGTACTTCGATGGTCTGAGGCTTGTCTGTGGAGCCCGTGATCTGAAACGTGGCCAGATGATTGAACTGGTCCTTATCCGGAACGGCACCGAGATCGATAAAGTGGCGTTCGCTCGGCGTGCCCTCAACGGCACCGATGCGGAATCGCAGCTTGTAGTCGCCCGGAGGCAGCGTCTCGACAACGTGCTTTGTTTCTCGCCAGCCTGAAGGATGCTCCGGAGGAAGTGCAATGAACTCTTCCTTGTTCTCGTTGGATATGGTCAGGAATGATCCGGTTTTGGTAAGCGGATCATCGAGGTATCGGCGGAAGCTGGGGCCGTGTTCCTCGAACGCACGAATGCGAAACTTTGCTTCCTGTTCATCGACGATGCCTTTCTGCGGCTTGCCGGTTTCCAGAAACGCTTTGGCGTTGTCATGGCCGCGTTTGAAGTAGCCGTTGTACGTGCCACCAACCTTTGCGTTGGTATGCTCCTCGACCTCGCGGCGTTGTTTCCAGCTCCTGGGGTTGGATGCGTTGTGAGGTCCTTCGAGTTCCACCCAGTCGATCCAGATGGCGGGCGGGTGGCCGTAGCCGTTTTTTTTCTTCAGCTTATTGTGAGCATCCCAAAGCGCTTTCAGGTTTCCGTTATTGGGCTGTTTCTCCTGCACCGCGAACTCGCGAATTGTATTGGAGGTGACCTCAAGCGGGATTTCGATCGTTTCGGGTTTCTCAATGGTTCCGGTGACTTGATGAGTGCTGATGGCCTGTCCCTCAAGCCCCCAGTTTCTGCTCTCGATCTGGCGTTGAGGATGCCCCACCTGGATGAAACGTCGTGAGGCTGGCGTCCCTTTTACTGCACCGAGACGCACGCGCATGACATAGTTGCCGGGTGGCAGATTCTTTTTCTTCGGAGCAACAATGATGCGACCGGTGCCGTGAGCAAGCTTCAAGTAAGTGCCGCGGTCGCGATGTGGCAGGCTGGCGTAGTGCTTGTGAAGAGCCAGACTTCGGCTTCGCGAAGGATCAGATGCGGCAGCTTTATTCGCGTCGGTAAATCCAAAGTCCCTTGGATTGGGAGTGCCCTTGAACCGGTCGGCAAACGTATAAAATCGGTTGGGGTGATCGATCAGGCGATCCGTCTTTCGAATCTCGGCAATGATCGCTTGATTTCCGGGAGTCTTGGCTGCTTCATCGACTCCTTTTTTCCACCGCGCAAAACGTTTCTGTCGTTCTTCGATCTGCGCGATTTCTTTTTCGTTATCCGGATTGATCGTTTGCTCAGGCTCCACGCGAACGATTCTGGATTCTGTCACCGCAGACTCAGTGATCGGACCTTCCAGTTCGATCCAGTCCACCCAGATGGCGGGCGGAGTGCCGTAGCCGTTCTCGCGCTTATAGGCATAGAATTCTCTGCTGAGAGCCTTTTGATTCCCCTCGGGACGGCGTTCCTGGATGCCGAATTCGCGTTGCGTCTTCGAGCCGATCACAAGCGTGGTTTCGATGATCTCCGGGTTGTCTTCCGTGCCTGTGACCTGGAGGCTGGCAAGTGGCTTGCTGGAGAAACCGGCCGGGATCTGGTTGAGGCGTTGGGGATGCCCAATTTCGATGAAGTGCCGGGAGGGGGCGGAACCTTTCACCGCCCCGGCTCGAATCCGTAGCTTGTAGGTTCCCGGAGGAACGTTCTCCGGTTTGGGTGTTACGTCGATGCGCTGGATCGCCCAGGCGAGTTTCAAGTACGTACCGCGATCGCTGTGAGGTAGCTCGAGGTAGTGCTTCATGTAGGCATAAGTGCGACCGTACCCACCCTGATAAGAAAAGGAGGCCGCGTTCGCGTCTCTGAAACCAAACTTCTTTGCGTCGGGTCCCCCCTTCAGAAGATTGGCGTTCTGGTAGAGCCTGACATTGTCGGTCAGATCATCGAGCTTGTACTTCTCGCGAATCTGCTCGAGGACCTTCTGGTTCTCTGGAGCCTGGGCGGCCTTATCGACCTCCGCTTTCCACAGCAGGTAGCGTTTGTACGTTTCCTCCATCGACTTCATTTTCTTGCGACTCTGCACATTAACCGTGTTTTCCGGCTCGACGCGGAAGACCTGGGATGGCTGTTTTCGAGCAGCGTGACGATCAAAGGCTTCGTCGATCGCACTGCGTCCGAGCTTGAGATACTGCTCGATTTGATCGCTGGAGATGAACTGCGAGAAACCCACGGTATCAAAGGTGCCCGATCCGCCATCGGCCGGCAGTGAAGCGACGTCGACTTTGACGCCAGTCAACTGTTCGATGCTGTTGCGGTACTCACGACGGTTGAGCCGTCGCATGGTGATCTTGCCGCCCGAGTCCGACAAAGCCCGGCGCGCGGTCACCAAGGTCCCGGCTAGGTCATCAAGGAAATCCGCTTTCTCATCATTGCCAGGCTGCTCGGAATCCTCCGGCGGCATTTCACCGGAGTTGAGCGCGTTCAAGACCTTTTGCCACAGCTCCGCCTGCTGGAGCGTATTGATGCTCAGCGGCAATGTTTCCAGATCGACTTTGCCTTCACGCGTCTCAGAGTCGTGACAGTCGAGACAGTGGGCTTTGAAGAACGCCCGGTGTTTCTCCGGAAGCCGTGCTTCTGGCGGGGCGGCTTGCGCGAAGGAGCTGAGAGAACAAAATGCGATGCAGGTTGTGATTATGAAGCGTGTCATTCTTGTATCCGTAGATCTTTATTTCTGACCAAATGCAGGGTGGGCCACGATGGCGTGAATGGCAGCGCGAAGAGAGAAGTCCTTTTGAGCAATCGACTCAAAGACGGCGTCGACATGCGGACGGTCGGCCCGGGTGACTTCGCGGCCATGGGCGTAGCTGATGAGTTTCCCGATGATGCCCTTGAGGATGCGTTCCTTGTCGGCCATCAGAGCGGCCTTGAGCGTGGGAAGGTCACGCACCTCACGGCCACCCGGAAGTTTCATGGCGGCATCAATCGGTACCTTGGTGAATTTTAGTTTCTTCGTGAAAGTCGTTCCCTCCCGCTCGACAGGGAATTCTTCAACGTGGCGATACTCTCTCCGCTTGCGCCCAACCGGGTCGTAGTATTCCAGCGCGAAACCCAGGGGATCGATCTTTGAATGACAGCGCGAGCAGCTTTCGAGCTGTTGGTGCTTCAGAATTGCTTCACGGACGGTGGTCGCACCCCGAATGTCCGGCTCGTTGATCAACACGTCGGCAGGCGGTTCGATGCGTTCGTTGTAGAGATTCTTGAGAATCCACGAGCCCCTGTGGATCGGTGAAGTGGCGAAGTCGGTGGAGGTGAGCTTGAGGAAACCGGCTTGGGCCACAAGCCCGCCCCGTTCGCTTTTGTTGGGAAGCTTCACCGGCACGAAGGCATCGCCCTCGACGGCGGGCAAACCATAGAAGCGTGCCAGTCGGTCATTGGCCATGACGAAATCCGAGTCGATGAAGTGTTCCATGCTCAGGCCCTTCTCGAGCATGTGGCGAAAGAGCTCGCGGCCTTCGCGCCCCATGGAATCGACTGTCATGCGGCGCACGTTCTTGAATACACGGACGTCCGGACCGAAGTCGTCCACTTTGTCGAGTTGCAACCATTGACGGGTAAAGTCGTTGATGAAGCGGCCGGACCTGGCGTCCTTGAGCATCCGCTCCACTTGGGCCGATGGATCCTTGGCCAGGGCGCCGGACTTGGCCGCGTTCAGAAGTCCGGCGTCAGGGGCGGAATTCCAGAGGAAATAGGACAGACGATGGGCCCGTTCCACGCTGGTTAACTCAGGCGACTCGGCTTTGTAGATGAAGTGCGGAGAGGTCAATAGCGCGATCAACACACTGCGGGCGATGGCGGTCATCGAGGCACCGGACTTCTCCTGGCTCCGCGCGATCTCGACAAAAGCTTTGCGATCCTCCGCCGCCAACAGCCGCTGCGTGAGCAACAACGCAATGTGATCGACTAGCTCCGTCGGCTTCATGTTCGGCTTGGGGAGCATGGCCTTCATCGCGGCGGTCGGCCACTGCTCAGTCAACGGACCGGTCAACTTCATATGGGAGAACCGCATGGAGGGACCCTTGTGTGGTTTCTTTACAAGACTCCTACCCGGCACGCGGGCACTATCGAAGGTAAAGGCCAGCTGGTCGCCCGCATTGAGAGTGAGCTCGGTCGTAAAACCTTTCGAACCATGTGGCATGGGGATCCTGCGGATCGTCCGAAAACTGGTCGGATGACGCCCGTCCCCGAGATTGATCCCGATGATCTCGCCTTCGTCGGATTTCTCCGAATGCGCCTTCACTTCGAGCCGGTACACCCCGAAGGCGGGAACGACAAATTGGTTGTGGCTCTCCGGATCAATGGAGAAATGTAAATTGCTGCGGTAGGGACGAAAGCCCGTGAGAACATAGTCGTCCCCATCTCGGTAATCCCCACCCCCGCCGGTCGCAAAGTTTTTGCTGCCGTGGAAATGTCGCGCATCAAATTCCCACTTCCTCGTCTCGGGTTTGACATCGGGCAGGAGACGCTCGGCCACAAAGCGTGCCGTTTTGAGGTAGGCCATCAACTGGTGCGGGGACATGAGTTGGGCTTCGCCAAACTTGTCGAAGCCGTGCTCCACGTGATCGGGCGGCAGTAAGCCGATGAAGTCAAAATTCACCCCGAAAAGATCACGCATCGTGTTGGTGTATTCAGCGCGAGTAAGCCGCTTGAGGGGATTGACCGGGCGCTGGGCGAGGAGTTGCTTCTGCAGCAATTGCATGATCTCAGCAACTGCTTCGGCTTTGGGTTGCGGCGCCTCTTCCGGCGGCATTTCGCCAGCCTCAAGCACGGAGGCAATGGTCTCCATCAACTCCTCATCGGCAAACAAAGCGCCAATTGGCTTGTCAAGCCGCACCTCGCCATTTTGTTTTTCAGGGCCGTGGCACTTGACGCAGTTTTGTGCGAAGAATTGATCCAGTTTAGGTTCCGCGCTGAGAGGCCCCGGCAGGAGAAAGCCCACCAGCAGCATTGTCCAAGGCAGCCGCATCATGACAACACCTCGACGGCACCAGTGCTTTCTCCGAAACGGTCGCGTTCGGCCCCGAATAGTTGGAGCAGCCCGAGGTACAGGTTGCTCATCGGTACGTCCTTCTTCTGCCAATGGCCTGCGGTCTTCATGCGACCATCAAGCACCAGAGCAGGCAGGTCGTCAAAATTGTGAGAGTTGGCGCTGCCCATGGAGGCGGTGAGGAGTGTGGTCGTCTGGTCGAAAAGGGAGCTGTTTCCTACCGTGCGTTTCTTCATGGTGCTGAGCGAAGTGTTGATTCGCTTGAGAATGGCGTGCTCCAGCATGAGCAGTTTCTTGATCTTCTCCGGCTTCTGGCCGTGGTGGGAAAGGTCGTGGTAGTTACCGCTAAGCTCCGGCTCCTTGAAGCCTTCCCAGAACGGAATCTGTACCGTGACCGCGCGCGTCGAATCGGTTTCCAAGGCCAGGACGGCAAGGTCCAGCAAGGTTCCTACGTAGTCATCCACGGACTTGCGGTCAAAGTCCTTGAGTTCGTAATCCACCTGCGGCTTGGAGCGGTCGGCCCAGTAGGCGCGACGTTTCACGGTCTGCTCTACCTCTCGCACGGAAGTAAGATACTCGTTCATTTTCGCTCGGTCGGTTGCATTGAGACGCTTCTCCATGGACTTGGCCTGGGCGAGGACCGCATCGAGAATGCTGCGGTCTTCGGCGAGTACTTGCTGTTGCGTCTTCTCATTTTCGTTGACCTGGAATAGCAGGTTGAAAATCTTGCGCGGAGAATCGATCTGCTTCACCGGCAATCCGTGCTTATCCCAGGCGATCTGAGAAAAGTTAAGGTTTTCTCCTGCCTGAAAGACCAGTGATTTGAAACGCGTGCCGCCGCCAACCAGATCGGCTACCGCTTGGTCAATGGACAGCCGGTTCTTGCGGTGTAGCTTGTTGAAGTAACCGGAGAGAATCCCCACGCAAGGCGTGTGCCCAAAACCGTTCTGCACAGCCGGGTTGTCCATCCCGCTGAAAATTTTCAGGTGGTCAAAGTGATCGGACAACTCGTCCAGCAAGGGCGGCGCTTTCTTGAATGCGCCGTTGGTCTGCGGGATCAGCTCGGGCTGATAAAAGCTCAGGTGATTAACGATGGTAAGCAGCCGGCGCGGCGAATCCGCCTCGCTAACTTGCCCGAGGCTCTCCATACGGGGAAGGAGCAAAGCAACCCCGGCTCCCTTGAGGAAGGTACGTCTTTTCATGATTCTGTCTTTTGTTGTCGTGTTAATGAGGTTTTATCCTTTATGGTAGAAGGACCTGTGCATCTGCAGATAACGCAATAAACTTAAGCCTGCAACTCCTTCACTGTACCGGTGCTGTCGCCATGCCGCTCGGCTTTGATGCCGAGTCCCTGCAGCATCGTCAGCCACACATTACACAGCGGTGTGTCCTTCGGCAGGACGAGGTGCTGGCCCAGTTTCAGGTTGGCTCCACCGCCGGTGAGAACGGTGGGGCAATTGGTCAGGTAGTGGATAGAGCTGATGTTTGATCCGAAGGCCACGGCGGTGTTGTCGAAGAGGCTCGATCCGTCGGCTTCCTTCGTGGCCTTGAGCTTGTCGATCAGGCGAGCCAGTAGTTCGCTGTGAGCCTTATCGCGAGCCTTGGAAGCCTCCATGCGTTCGCCCGGTGAGTAATGACTCACATTGTGGGAACTGGGTTTGAGATCGAGACTTTGCAAGAGGCTCTGACCGGGCATGCGGTAACTCAGCGAACGGGTGCTGTCCGTCTGCAACGCGGCAACGATGAGATCCTGCATGATCTCAATCTCGGCCTTCCCCTTCAGGCCGGGTTCCGGCTCATCGAGGGGAGCTTTGGCCTTGGGGACGTCGAGCCAGGATTCGTCCTTGTTTAGCCGTGTCTCGATGTCGCGGATGCCCTGGAAGTATTCATCGAGTTTGTCCGTGTCGGTTTTGGAGAGGCCCCGCTGCACGCGTCTGGCTTCGCTGAGCACGGCGTCGAGGACGCTGCGGTTCTCGGCGATGGCCGCCTGACGTTGTTCCAGAGGCAGGTCGTCCGCGGAGAAGAGCTTGTGGAAAACCTGAACCGGGTCTTTGTGGCCGGCGACGGGTTTGCCGCGCTGATCCCAGGCCAGGGATAGTCCGGGGCCGTGACCCTGAAGATCGGAACTGTTGAGCTGGATCGAGGAGAAGCGAGTGTTTCTTCCCAACTGCTGCGCGACGACCTGGTCGACGGAGATGCTGTTGGCCATGTTCTGGCCGGGCACAGAATAGCGATTGGCTCCGGTGAGCCAGAAGGTACTGCCCCAGTGCGCTTCGTTGGTGAACTGGTTCGAGCATCCCTGCACCACGGTGAAGTCCGACTTGTGGCGTGCCAGGGGAGCGAGACCTTCGGAAAGCTCGTAGTCGGCTCCCGTTTGATTGATGTCAGGAAACCACGTCTCTTTGGTCACGCCGAAGCCAATACTGAGAAAGACGCAGCGTTTGGATGGGGCGGCGGGACCTGTTGAGGCAGCCGAAGCGAAGCGGCGAAAACCGATGGACTCAAGCGCGGGCAGCGCAATCAGCGTTCCTGTTCCGCGAAGAAAATGGCGACGATTTAGTTTTCGATTCATCAATCTATCCTTAAGTTTTCTCAGGCACTCTTGTTTGACCAGTCTTTGCGTCATTAATCTTCGTTGCGAAGTGGGTTTTGAAACTTCCAGACTGCTTATTTAATAATAGAGCAAAGATCCCATCAATTTCTTCTCTAGGTGATGAACAAGTCCCTCGAATTCTGCGATCTCGTCTTTCTCGGGAACACCAAGGCTTTAGAGATCCCTACTCTCATAGGGTTAGATGCATCAGAAGACGCAATTATTTTCTCAAAAATTGTTTATAAACCGAAAAAACAGGTATTTCCAGTACGCTTACTTCTACCAAGTTATTTCTTGGGAGTGTTTTGGGAGTGTTTTGATTGCAACGGTTGAATTTTTGCTTAACACGAAAGTCTTTGACTCCACTCGCAACACTAAATGAGCGTGGTGGTTATGGCGAGTTGCCACTCATACCAAAAGAAAAGGACGCGGGATATTATCCCGTGTCCCCTAAGTATGCAACCTATTTTATTTTAATAGGTTACCTCACTAAAAGTGGAGGCGGCGGGACTCCGAAAGAGAAGTTGTAAGTATATGAAAATAAGTTGTTTGTGGAGAGTGTGTTTCTCTAATTGGACCTTTGGTAACCGTCATTTACAGTCCCAGAAGTGACGATCGTGATCAGTTCGTTGGTCGTTTTTCTGAGCGGCTTGCCATATTTCAAGAGCTGAGCACGTTCTTGAGGCCTTGTATGAATCTCACCTAATATACGGACCTGCAGAATCCGGTTCTCATTTTTTAAGTAGGGCAAGTATTTGGCCAACAGGTTGTTGGAAGCAGTCGCAATCAGTGTCAGCAGGGGATGAAAAAGTTTAATCATCGCAGAGTAGAATCAGTTTCTCCTTCGCCTGCCGCGATAGAGCCTTGATGGCTAACTCACGTTTCAATGCGGCCCCCTTGGACCTGGCTTCTTCATGATACTCCAGAATGACCGGCAATCGGCTGCGAGTGTAGCGTGATGCCGTACCAGCGTTGTGTTGTTTAAACCTCCGCTCCAGATCGTTCGTGATGCCTGTGTAGAGTGAGCCGTCAGCGCATCGAAGGATGTAGACGAACCATTGTTCAGACAGTTGTTTCTTCAGTTTCAGTACCGCGACTTCTTTGGCTTTGGCTTCAACCTCAATGGTCAGTCTCCGGCCACTCCAACAATCAGGAAAATCATGTACGTCGATAAAGTCGTGATGACGTTTCGGTTTTGGCCCGTCCCAGCCTTCAATCGGGCTGGATATATGAAACATTGGTTCGCGATTCCACGTTCCGATAGCCTGCTCGGTCGCTTCTTCGACTGAAAGTTCATCGTGATTACAGCGGTGATGGTGGACATCGTAGACCAATGGAATTCCCTCTGCTCGGCACACCGGCATCAAGTCCGAAGGTGTGTAGGTCGTATCATCGTTTTCAACTGTCAATCGGTTTCTGGCTCGGTCTGAAAGGCGACTCAGGTTACGGGCAAATCGAGCTAAGGCGTCGATCTTGTCACCATAGGCTCCCCCACCGTGGATATTCACGACATCGGCTCCGACCCATTCGGCGACTTCGGCCTGGTATTCAAGCTCGGCAATGGACCGCTCTACAACTTCAGGGCGAGGCGAATTTAGCACCACGAATTGGTCGGGATGGAAGCACGTTCGGATATCATGATCCTTGGCGAATTTCCCGCACAACTTGAACTGTTGAACGATCTCATCGCCGTCAGGAAGATGTAATATGTCGTAGCCGCATTCGGAGTGAGTTTTGATCGGCAGGATTTGGCTATTGATTCGGAAGCAGCCGATACCCGTCTTGGCACAGAATTGAAGCGATGCCAGTAGTGCTTCAGCGTTGGCGAAGCATAGCCCGGACAATTTCGCCAAGGCAGCATCACTGTCCATGTTGCTGATGGCTTTGACCGTCGTATTGCGGAACTTGATTGGCTGGTCATGGAATATGCAGCATAGTCCCAGGCGGATTGAGGAATCGTTTTGCATGATTCCTAATTCTTCCAGTTCATTTGATCTGGACTATCAATTGCTGCCAAGACTGTCAGGATACTGAGATTTTTGGCTGTGATCGGAATGTCCGCCTCATCCAGAAACTTGAGTATTCCTGGTTTCAGCGCGAGAGTGAGACGACTCGCCATAAAACCAGCTGATTCAGATGGAACAAATTTAAACATATCTTCTATCTGTCCTGGTAGGCGCTACGTTTTCTGGCCGGTGTTTACACCTGTAAAAGTTTGTGTTCTGAGATGCTCCTGCGAGCTCAACCGATGGTCAAGGCTGGCGATTATAGTGGGACAAACGACGGATTACCAGATTCACTATAGCTCTTTTGTGTCCTTGGCGTTCCTGCCAAAGTACTTGGGGAATTACCATTTTTCGATCGTTTCAGTTTGGTGTTGTAAGGTGGTATCGCGGTCCATCAGTATGTTGAGCAGCGAGATTCTACCTCTGTAATTCAGCTTTGTAATTTTACTAAAGTCGACAAGAAACGGTTCAAAAGCAGGCCGATTTTGGCCGAATCTGCCAGAGTGACGAAAATCTCCAAGAATGGGAATGCGCAAGTCCCAATAAAAAGCTGACATCACTTTCAAGCGACTGGTTTCTTTAGGATCCCGTTAACGATTTTTGCGGGTTGGCCATCCGTTAAGTGTTCCTGCCTTGTAGATCGTTCGAATATTAATTTCCGATGATCGAGGCCAAACAGATGCAGGAGTGTGGCGTGATAGTCGAAATGAGTGACGTGATCCTGAATCGCGCGGAAACCGAGTTCATCGGTCTCGCCATGTACGTGTCCTCCCTTCACGCCACCGCCAGCAAGCCACATGCTGAAACCGTAGGGATTGTGGTCGCGTCCGATCGGCTTCTGCATCTCGATGATCGGCAAACGTCCCATCTCTCCACCCCAGTGAACGAGCGTTGTGTCAAGCAGTCCCTGCCTGCAGTGCCCGGGAACAAAAGCTGCACGAACAACGATATGTGGAGCAAGTCGTTCCCACTTGGAAAGATCTGTAGAACAGACATTGCTGTTCAGCCCATTCTGATTGGACTTTGGCATCTTAAAACTCCTCTTCAGGATTCAGTAAAATCTGATGTTGCTTTAAATACCTAAAAATAAAGACGGATGCTTGGCGGTCGACGCTCCAGATGGGGGTGATTCGGCGTGGTGCCGATCGGCTTGGATTCCCCTTCCACGGAGAGATCTAGTGTCTTAGCGGCTTCATGCTGGAAGGTGCCGGTGACGATCTGGAATCCGGGACCCGGGTTAGCACCGATGGTGTGACCGGCTGCGTAATCGTCTTCATTCCCGAACTGAGCACCGATATCGGGAATGCTCCAGAAACTGTCCAGAGGATTAAGTACATCCAGATAGCCATCTTCCAAGTCGCTGACCAGTTGGTTTATGAGAATCTTGCTACAAATAGCCATGGCGTTGCATCCCCGTTTCGGGTAAAATCAAGCGATCAGGTTCAGGTTCTTGATCAGGCTCTGTGTGAATTGAATCTACTCTTAGTTGCTTATAGTAGGTGTTTTCAAACAACGAGACTTTCAAGAGGATTATAAGTTTCCTTTTGTCAATGAACAGACTGCTAGCATGAACAATCAAGTCAATCGCCGCCGATTCATTATTCGGTCCATAGCCGGATCACTTGCTTTGCCTGGGCTACCGTCTCTGATGACTGGCTCACTTGCGGGAAATTCAGCGATTACCGAGTCTCGTGGAGCAGGTGCGGGTGCTCAAAGGTTTGTCGCTGTCGGAAACTTACTTGGTTTTCAACTGAAGCATTTTTTCCCTGAGAAAACAGGCAAAGCGTATGAAGAGACAAAACTGCTCAAGCCCCTCTCTGCAAATCGAGATCAGCTCACGGTCTATCGCGGACTCGATCATGGACTTCGCGGTGGCCACTTTGCCGTGCATACGTTCCTGTCAGGTTTGCTCCATCATGAGTCCAAGAACCGTACCGACGGCAACGTTACCCTCGATCAATTCATCGCTGACGAAATCGGAAACCAGACTCGATTTCCCTCGCTCACGGTCGGGTCTGAAGGGGGGATCCATGGTGGTTGTCAACTCTCATGGACAAAGTCGGGGATTCGAGTGCCTCCTATTACGGGGCCTGCAGAATTATTTGAGCGACTGTTTATTGCAGATTCAAAACAGGTTCAGGCGCGGAAAGTAAAAGAGAATTCCCTACAAGAGTCAATTCTTGATTCGATCAATGACGAAGCGCGTTCGCTTTCCAAACGAGTCAACAGTGAAGACAAGGCAAAACTCGATGAGTATTTCAGCTCGATTCGTGATGTCGAAAAACGTCTGAAGCTTCGTCAAGTCTGGTCCGATCAACCAAAGCCAAAAGCACCTTTCAACAAGCCCGCTGATAAGAACACTGTTGAAGACCTGCCTATGCTCTACGAGTTGATCGCACTGGCTTTACAGACCGATTCCACACGGATTGCCACTCTTGAGATTGGCGGCAGCTTTTTGCCACAACACCTGGGGATAGAGAAGTCCTACCATGGTCTTTCGCATCATGGTAATAACGAAAAGTCGGTCGGGTATCTGGTCAAACTTGAAAAATATCAGATTGAACAATTTGGGAAGTTTTTGACCCGGCTGGCTGGTATGTCTGATGGCGAGCAGACACTGCTTGATTCAACGGCGGTTCTGTTCGGCAGCGGCATGGGAAATGCCAATTCACATACCAACTCAGACCTGCCCATTATTCTGGCGGGAGGCGGGTATGGGACTGGCGAATTCAAGAAGGCGCCCTCGAAAGGACCGGGTAAGGTTCCGTTGTGCAATCTCTTCCTTGATATCGCTCAGAGAATGGGGGTTGAGAAGGAATCATTCGGAACAAGCACCGGAAAGTTTTCCTGACGATGAATACGCAGTTCATTAAGACTCTCGGCATGAGAGCGTTTCGCGCTGTTTGCGGATTCGCTATCTGCGTTTCTATCTTGCAGCCTTGCTCTGCAGAGAAGACGCAACACAAAGACAATCCAGCAGTAACCAAACTTTTGGGTAAATACTGTCTTCAATGTCATGACATTGAGACTGCCGATGGTGAGCGCGAGTTTGAATCGTTTTCTCTGCCGATCAAATCGAAGCAGCAGCTACTCAGCGCTGATGCGATTATCGATCAGGTCACTCTTCGGAAAATGCCACCTGAAGACGCAGACCAGCCGACCGACAAAGAACGACTCCTGTTAGTAGGTGCTTTGCGAAACAGCATTCAGGAGGCGCGAAGCCGGTTTGAAAGTACCGGGTCACGCACCATTATGCGTCGCCTTTCCAATCGAGAATATGAAAACACCCTGGCCACTCTATTTGGCCGTCGTGTCGACACTTTGGGATTAACGGCAGACTTCCCGAAAGAAGAGACCCGTCAGCATATGGACAACATCGGTGAAACGCTGGTGACTTCCGGGTTTCTGTTAGATCAGTATTTTCAAGCAGCTTCCCGACTGGTCGAGACTCGTCTTGGAAAAACTGTGATGAAACCAAAGTCATGGCACTTCACTGAAAATTTCAAACAATATGAAGAACTGTCGGGCTCTCATCGAAGTGTCTTTAAATATCGGTTTCTCTGTCTCTACGAACAGCCCAATACTGACACGCGACAAGGTGGTTATGGCCACATTGAAGATTTTCTGGCGGGCGTGCCGACTTCAGGACTCTATGACATTAAAGTGCATGCTCAAGCAATGCACCGCGATACTCACTACGATCCCAAAATTTTTCGCATCGATTTTTCAGAACCATTTCAACTGGCGGTTGTTCCCGGAGATGTGAAGAAAGGACACATTCATTATCCCCAGGCGATTGAACCGATTCTGGCAAGCACGATTGTTCCAGATAAGAAACCAGAGTGGTTGAGTTTTCGAGTCTGGCTTGAAGCAGGGCAGACACCGCGGTTTATTTTTCCTAACGGACCTTATGAATCGCGGGCATCTGTCATTGCAGTCAATAAACGTTACAAACATGAATTTAAGGCTCCCAAGATAGGGGTTAGCCGTGCTTCTCTTCTTCGTGAAGGAGCGTTGCCTCATATCAAGATTGGCGAAATTAAAATCTCTGGTCCCATTACAGAACCAGCTGGCAGCAAAGAAGAAGTCGCCGTGTTTGGGAAAGAAGGATTTCAGGAAGAACATGCTTTACAGCAACTCTTCACTTTCGCGAAAAAAGCCTATCGACGTCCGTTGAACAAAACCGATCAACAGCGGATTAAAGTTCTTTACGAGCAGCGATTGTCCGAGAAAGCGACACCACGACAGGCGGCTCTTGATACTCTCAAGATGATACTTTGCTCTCCCTCTTTTTTATATCTCAGCGAGATCACGCCAGAGGATGAACTCGAATTACACCCCTACGATCTTGCATCGAGACTTTCCTATGCGCTCTGGACAGCACCCCCTGATGCAGAGTTGTTCGCAGCCGCAGCCTCTGGTCGCTTAAAGAAAAAAGATGAATTACAAAAGCAGATTCGACGTTTGCTGAAAGATTCGCGTTCGAATGAATTCGTCAATGGTTTTCTTGATAGCTGGCTGAATCTTCGCGCGATAGGCGATCTGCCTCCACCAAGAAAAGCTGCCTGGGAATACTACGCTCAGAATCTGCCCGAATCGATGAAACAGGAAGCACGTTTGTTTTTTCGTTCCCTGCTGGATACTAATGAATCCGTGGCAAATTTTCTGGAATCGGACTACACCTTTGTGGACAAGAAACTGGCCAGTCTTTACCAGTTACCAGAGAAAGACACCCTGCGGCTGAAGGATGGATTCAAGCGTGTCGAGCTCAATGGAAAGAAGCGGCGTGGAGGGTTATTGGGAATGGCTGGTGTGCTGACGGTCAGCGCCAATGGCGTTGATACATCGCCGGTAACGAGAGGTGTCTACGTTCTTGAAAATCTACTCGGTACACCACCACCGCCTCCGCCGGACGAAGTGCCCGCCATTGAGTCTGATGTCAGTGGTGCAAAGACTATTCGTGAGCGACTGGCAAAACACAGCACGGACCAGACCTGTTATGTATGTCATCGAAACATTGATCCACACGGTCATGCGATGGAATCATTTGATCCCATCGGCCGCTGGCGAGTTAACTACCCTAACCGTAGAGGAAAAAAGGGTCCCAAAGTCGATCCCACAGGGAAATTTCCTTCTGGCGAAACATTCACTGATGTTGCCAGCTTTAAGCATGTGCTGCTCGAAAAACGTCTTGATATGTTCACTCACTGTCTCATTGAAAAACTGCTCACCTATTCCACAGGACGGCACATGGAACGGGCTGACCAGTACGAGATTGAAGATATACTAAAGCGTGTAAAAACTGAAGACTACGGCCTGCAAACAATCGTGATCGAAGTCATGACTTCCCAAATCTTTCGATCACGTTGAAATAGTTCAAGGCTTTATAGTTTATGGTTTGCATAAACCTCGCGACCCGTGCTTTGAGTTCGGAGATCGGATCGGTAGTTCAGGACATTCTGGCAGCAGTGAGTAAAGATGGTTTTGCTGCATCACTTCGATTTTTCAGAAGCCAGGGATTGCTGAGATTGATATGTTCCAGGCGAAATTCCAGTCCAGCGTCGGAAAGCTCTCGTGAAGTGTGCTTGATCAGAATACCCTAATTCAAATGCAATATCGTTCAACGAAAAGCCGCTCTGATTAATCAATTGTTTTGCCTTTTTCAACCTTACTTTTTCTAACACATCTGAAAATGTAGTGTTTATTTCTGACAGTCGTCTTTGCAGAGTTCTCACGCTTGTTCCCACTGCCTCAGCAACTAATTCAATTTTTGGAGTGTTGTCAACGAGCATGTCTCCCACGATCTGGTCAATGGCAGTATGAAACGTATGTTCCAGATTGCTGTAGCATTGGTCTTTAATGGGAAAGACCGGATTGGGTAGTTGTATGGGGAGTAGGTACTGTGGAACTTCAAAGGCAGTAACTCGATTACCGAAACGAACAGTCGATTGTGAGAGAAGATGATGTTGTTCGACTCCGCATGTAGTTTGGGATTGAAGAAAAATAATTGATGGATACCATTCCGAGCCAGCCACCAACCGTACGGTGGCGATCATCATGGTCAGGACCAGAAGCTCTACGTGTTTTTTTTCATCTTCGTTGCCATCAATCGGTCCACGACAGAACCAGGTCGCTTGTTCGGAGCGCGATATATAGAAATCAGCACGAGAGTATTCCTGCAAGGCAATCTGACAGAAGATTTTCAGAGCCTGATTCAAATTTGGTGCCTGGAGCAGCCTTTCGGAGAATGCGCCGTAGTCCTGAATCGACATGTCACCCGCCACGAGGCCGAGATCGTCTATGCCCTCCTTCTGGGCTGCCGATCCGATAAATCCCCACACTTGGTGAGCTGGAATAATGGATTCCGGGTTTTGGAAAACTTTCTCCGAGAGACCAACACTCTCAAGCAGTCGCCGTTTGGGGATTCCAAGACGATCAAGAACCCCTGCATAGGCATAAACGTATTTTGCTCGAACTAAGGGAATAATCTGCATCGTATACCGATCGAAAGATCTTCAGAATGATAGATATGGTATCTGTCTTATGACTCTCAAGTTTATAGATAAAACGAGAGGCAAAACAATCATCTTAGACAAAGATTTTAAATAAACCTCACGTATCGATAGGTGTGCTACTGTACTGAGGTTCGTGTTCGATTCTTTGAATAGTAAATTTTGTGGCACTAAATGGCAAGAAATTGGTCATCCACGTCTCTAGCATATAACTAATCTGATTTGTGAACGACCAATAAATTAATCATTTCTCTTGTCTGACGTGCCCCCAAGTATGACACCAGTTATACGACTTAGTGTCCGATTGTATCAATGACTGTTCTGTTTGTCTGCTGGAGCGGAGCGGAAGCAGGCAAACAGAACAGTTTTGCCTCCGGCACCGGGGCCCGGTATCCCAG
>JAHZKX010000003.1 GCA_022600195.1 Planctomycetota bacterium | reverse complement strand
TTCTCGGATTCAGGCACGAGACGGACAAGAAAATGGAGAAAAATCACCGCGCATTAGACGCGGGGAGGTGGTGGTGTTATAATCGCGAAGGTTGCGAGTCTGGATCTGTTCCAGGCTCAACCCATATGGGAAATCCCGGGTTATAGTGGTTATCGTCAACCCTATCGGCAAACCTATCGCGGTGGTTACTCGTATGGATCTCGGTATTCAGGATATCAGAACCGTTACAGAGGGTATTCCAACTACCGCTATCGTTCCAACAATCGTGGCTATTACGGCCGCTATTAATCGGGAGGTTTCAGCTTCACCTGTCCTGGATCAGTGAAACCAGGGCGGGTGATTTATCAATAGAGTTGTGAACATATAAGCGAATATCTATCCTTGATTGTTCTCTGAATGTCAATTACGATACGGTCTCATAAACTGTGATTTAAAACTCAGCTGGAGTTCTGTATGACGACCGTATTCAAACGAATTTGTTTGACGACAATCCTGTTGTTCTGCTGTGCCGGTTTGGTGATCGCTGCCGAGGCAGACACGCCGACAAAGTTGACATACGAAGAACATATCCGACCGATCTTCCGGGCCCACTGTTTTGACTGCCACGGCGCCACCGAAGAGATGAAAGGCGGGCTGGACTTGCGTCTGGTTCGATTTTTGATCAAGGGAGGAGAATCGGGCGAAGCCATTATTCCGGGCAAACCTGCAGAGAGTAATTTGATTTCTCGTTTAGAGAGTGGTGAAATGCCGCCGGGCGAAGCGCGTGTTCCTCAGGCGGAGATAGAGATTCTCAAACGCTGGATTGCGACGGGAGCGAAAACGAGTCGTCCGGAGCCTGAGACGATTGGTCCCGGATTGGGCATTACTCCGGAAGAGCGGGCCTATTGGGCTTTTCAGCCGATCAAACGACCAAAGGTTTCCGAGGAGTACAAAAAAAATCAGACGGTTCGCACGCCGATTGACGCATTGTTATTGAAAGCGATGCCTGAAGGGTTGGCGTTCTCGCCTGATGCTGAGAAGCTGACTTTGATTAAGCGGGCGTATTTTGATTTATTGGGACTGCCCCCCAATCCCGAAGAGATACAGCGTGCAATGACAAACGGTTCTGCCGACTGGTATGAATCGTTACTGGACGAGCTGTTGAAGTCACCACATTACGGCGAACGTTGGGCACGGCACTGGCTGGATATTGCTGGCTATGCGGATTCCGAAGGCTATACGGTGAAAGATGATGTACGTCCCTGGTCCTGGAAATACCGCGATTATGTTATTAAGTCGTTGAATGATGGGAAGCCTTTCGATCAATTTATTATTGAGCAACTTGCAGGGGATGAACTGGTTGGCAAGCGCGAAGGGGATCTAAGCGCACGACAAATTGAACTTTTGGCGGCGACCGGTTTTTTACGTATGGCCGCTGATGGAACGGGCAGTGGCAGTAATACTCCGGAGGCGCGCAATCAGGTGATCACCGACACAATGAAGATTGTGGGTTCCTCTTTGTTAGGCTTAAGTGTTGCCTGTGCCCAATGCCATGACCATCGCTATGATCCGATTCCGCAAGCCGATTATTTCGCACTGCGTGCTATTTTTGAGCCTACGTTCGACTGGCAAAAATGGAAGACACCACAACAGCGTCGTGTTTCGCTTTACACAGTTGCCGACCGGGCGAAAGCAGCAGCGGTTGAAGTAGAAGTAAAAAAAGTGGTGACTGTAAAAAATGAAAAACGTGTCAAGTACATGGCGGAAGCGCTTGAAATCGAGTTGAAGAAATATGAGCAACCGTTACGAGACCAGTTGAAAGGCGCCTATCAGACTCCGGTCAAGAAACGAACTCCTGAGCAAGTTGCGTTATTAAAGAAAAATCCGAGTGTGAATATTTCAACGGGTGTGCTTTATCAATACTTGCCGAAGGCCGCTGAAGAACTGAAAAACTTTGATAAACAAATTGCTGAGATCAGAAAGAAGAAGCCGGTTGAAGAATTTTTGCGAGTTGCAATTGAGCCTGCCAATCATATGCCGGTAACAAAGTTGTTTCATCGTGGTGATTACCGGCAACCAAAACAAGTGATCAAGCCGGCTGCCTTATCTGTCGTTTCGCCGGAAGGTCAACGCCATGAGCTGGCCCTTAACAATGACAAGTTGCCTACAACGGGGCGCCGTCTGGGATATGCCCGTTGGCTGACGAGCGGCAAACATCCTCTGGTGGCTCGCGTTTTGGTCAATCGCATCTGGATGCACCATTTCGGTCGTGCGATTGTGGGGACACCAGGTGAATTTGGGAAACTCGGCTCCACCCCAACACATCAGGAATTACTGGACTGGCTAGCCGATGAATTCGTGCAACAGGGCTGGGATTTGAAAAAGTTGCATCGCACGATCATGCTCTCAACGGCGTACCGTCAGGCGGGGGCGCACGATCCGAGTAAAGAATCGATTGACGCTCAAAACCATTACTATTGGCGAAAGCCCATTGTTCGAATTGAAGCCGAGACTTTACGTGACCGGATGCTGGCTGTTTCCGGAGTACTTGACCGTAAGTTGTACGGTGCTCCTGTGGCGATTAAAGAAAACGATTTCGGTCAAGTTGTGGTTTCAGGAGAGCAACTGCGTCGAAGCTTATACATTCAGGCGCGGCGTAGCCAACCCGTGGGAATGCTGCAAACATTCGATGCCCCTGTGATGGAAACGAATTGCGAACGTCGTTCCAATTCGACGGTTGCGACACAATCTCTCATGCTGATGAATGGCAGTTTCATCCTTTCGCAATCCGCAAAACTGGCCGACCGAATTAATCGTGAGGCCCCAGAACTGAAACCGGAAGAACTTGCAGCGCTGCCAACAATTTCCGTCTCAGCGAAACCTGTCTGGAGTTTTGGATACAGTACGATCGATGAAAAAACATTGAAAACAGGTCCCTTTACTGTGTTACCACATTGGACCGGTTCCAGCTGGCAAGGAGGGGCAAAACTTCCCGATGCGAAACTGGGCTGGGTGACGTTGCATGCCAAAGGAGGACATCCGGCAAGAAAATATGCGGGCATCAAACGTTGGACTGCACCAGCTGCTGGGGTGTTGTCAATTACAGGTAAGCTGCAACATGGGACGAAGAATGGAAATGGTGTAAGAGGGCTGATTCAATCAAGTCGTTCTGGACTTGCCGGCACGTGGATTGCCTATAACAGCGCACCGGAAACCAAAGTGACAAAGTTGGCTGTAGAGCAGGGAGACCATATAGACATTATTACCGATAGTAATGGGAGTGTGACATCCGATTCCTTTTCCTGGAGCCTCCAGTTGACTTTGCAACGTGAGAAAGGTTCCGCACTCAAGTGGGATTCTGTAGCTGGATTTCATGGACCGGAACCAGTACAAAAGCAGAGTCTTCCGGCACAAGCATCTTACGCCTTTGAGCTGGCGCTTTGTCGCAAGCCGACTCCGGATGAATTGAAACTGGTTATCGGTTTTATGGGGAACCAACTGTCATATTTACAACAACATCCGGAACAGATGCCCAAGGGAGTGACACATGCCAGGCAGACTATTACCAATTTATGTCAGGCATTAATGAGTTCGAACGAGTTTTTATATGTTGATTAAATCTGTTAGAAGCCCTTAAAGTGAATCTTACAGTGCAGTGTAATCAGAATAAAACTTAAACCAGGTATGATTGATAATGATGCATTTTAGTAGAAGACAATTTCTGGCTGACAACGCAATGGGAATTGGAACTGTGGCGCTGGCCTGGTTATTGAAACAGGACAACCTGCTTGCCCGGCCTAAAAGTGTTCAGATCAAACCGCCGTCTTTCGACCTGACACCAAAAAAGTCACAGTTTGTTCCGCAAGCCAAAGCGATGATTTCGCTGTTCCAGCATGGTGGGCCGGCGCATATGGATCTGACGGATCCGAAGCCGGAGCTTACCAAATACAGCGGCACTGATTTCAAAGACGAGGTTCAATATAGTTTTGTAAAGAATGCCAGTAAAAAACTGCTGGGTAGCCCCTGGAAATTTCAGAAACATGGCGAGTGTGGAACGGAGTTGTCTGAACTGCTTCCTGGTTTGGGAGAAATTGTTGATGATGTATGTCTGATTCGATCGATGCACACGGGAGCGAATGGACATGAAGTTTCGATCCGCTACTTTCATGGCGGGATTCCGGGAGTGGTTGGCCGTCCGAATCTTGGTTCGTGGCTGGTTTACGGTTTAGGGACCGAGTCTCAGGACCTGCCTGCCTACATGGTGCTGACAGATCCGGGTGGACTTCCCGTTGATGGAGTGACGAACTGGTCGAATGGTTTTATGCCTTCTTTGTTTCAAGGAACCGTTCTGCGTCCCAAAGAACCACGTATTTTGAATCTGGATGCGCCCGCTCATTTGCGCGGTTCTCTTCAAGCACAAAATCTGGAATTGTTGCAGGAGTTGAATCGTAAACATTTCGAAAAGCATCCTCATGAATCAGATTTAGAAGCGCGGATTTCAAGCTATGAACTTGCAGCCCGTATGCAAACTTCAGCGCGTGAGGCACTTGACCTTGCTCAGGAAACAAAAGCAACGCAAGACCTGTACGGCATCAATAATCCGAAAACACGCGAGTACGGAACGCGGTGTCTGATAGCCCGCCGTTTAGTGGAGCGGGGTGTCCGGTTTGTGCAACTGTTTCACAATGGTCAACCCTGGGATAATCATAGTAGTATTATCACCGGCCTGCCTGCGATCTGTGGGCGGACCGATCAGCCATCAGCAGCACTTGTGAAAGACTTGAAGCAACGGGGCATGCTCGAATCAACGCTGGTTCATTGGGGGGGAGAAATCGGACGACTTCCGGTGACGCAAAGCCACGGTGATTCCAAGAAAGCCGGTCGCGATCACAATGGGCAGGGCTTCAGTATCTGGCTGGCGGGAGGCGGGATTAAAGGAGGCATGGCTTACGGTAAAACGGATGAATTTGGTCATCGTGCTGTCGAAAATGTTGTCACACCGAATGATTTTCAGGCAACCATTATGCGACTTTTCGGTCTCGACTATAAACAGCTTCTCTATCATCATAACGGCCAGGAGCAAATCATTACTAACGGGCGTCCTGCGAAAGTTGTGTCTGAGATTCTGGACAATCCACTCGAAAAACTGAGTTAGGATTGCTCAATCGACTCAGTTCCATCTGCGCCCGGAGCCGCGGAGGATTTCGGTACGAAAGTACTTAGCGCTTCGATCCTACGTTTCGCTTTGTTCAGATGGAATTAGTGATGTAAAACTGAACATAGCCTGCAGTGGTTCTGCTCAATGAGGATCGAGCTCACTCGAACATAGTGGACGCCTTCCGTTCCACCTTTGCGAGTCGTAACGATTTTTTCCCCTCAAATGCCCCGCGTTCTTTAAGAAATGCCCTGATTCCAGTTCTTTACCTCCACGCATGTTGCCTATTAGCAACCTATTCTATTGATGTAGAGAAAATCGCTAGCCTGTACTTAAGGGTATTACTGTTGTGTGTACGGGTTTATATTTGAAGTCTGGAGTCATTGAATGATTAATCGTACAAAACAAAAAGTCTGGTTTAATGGAAATGATTCTGAAAGAACCGACTCACGCAAATCGGATTATCCAGCAGGCTCTCTTCAGGTCTGTGCTGGTCTGTCACTTCTGATATTTATCGGTGATCTAATAGTTCCTCTTGGAGTGGCTTGCGGCATTCTCTACGTATTGTTGGTGATCTTTACTCTTTGCTCACCGCGATGGGAATTAACCCTGAGTGCGGCGATTGTTGCCTCGATTCTAACTCTTATGGGATTGGCATTATCTCCTAGCGGATCGTCTCTGTCGGTCGTTGTCACGAACCGCATATTGTCGCTGCTTGCAATCTGGGTGACCACAATTATCTGCTTGAAGCACAAGAAATCCGAGCAAGAAAAACTTCGTTCTGTTGCAAAGTTTGTAGCAATCCAGGAGCGGCAAAAGCAAGATTTCTCACACAATTCGATTCTAGATAACGTGGTCGATGCCATCATTACAATCACATCAGAAGGATCCATTCACGCTATTAACTTAGCTGGAGAAAAGATATTCGGCTATCAGGCTGAAGAAGTGATCGGTAAGAATATCAAAATGCTCATGCCATCTCCTTATCGAGAAGAACATGATGGCTATTTGACTCGCTATCTGACAACAGGAAAGGCGAAGATTATCGGCAGCGGTCGAGAGGTGGTAGGGCAACGCAAGGATGGGACAACATTTCCTGTTCATCTTTCAGTGAGCCAGGTTTTCGTGGAAAAGGATGGTCAAGATCAAGAGATCCTGTTCACCGGAATCATTCGTGATTTAACTTGTGAAATGCATCAGAGACAACTCAATGCAGACTACGAGGGGCAGCTTGAAGCCATCGGTAAGTCTCAGATGGTAATCGAGTTCATGATGGATGGTACAATTATCAAGGCCAACGACAAGTTTCTGGAAACGATGGGTTATTCTCTGGAAGAAGTATGTGGTCGTCACCATAGTTTCTTTGTTGAGCCGAGAGAGCGGTTGAACGAAGGGTACAAAATATTCTGGGAGAGACTGAATCAGGGAGAATATGTATCAGCAGAACTAAAACGCATAGGCAAGAATGGCAAGGAAGTCTGGCTACAGGCATCGTATAATCCTATTTTGGACCTGGAAGGGAAGCCATGCAAAATCGTCAAGTATTCTGTGGATGTCAGTGCACGTGTCGCAGGCGAGCGAGCGTTAGTCGAGACAAAACTGGAATTGATGAAAGCCAAGCAAGCTGCTGAATTAGCAAACAAAACGAAGAGCGAATTTCTTGCCAATATGAGCCATGAAATTAGAACCCCGATGACGGCAATTCTGGGATTTACAGACGTTCTGCTTGATAATGTTGTTGATCCCGAGGTCATCGAATCTGTTCAGATAATTAAAAGAAATGGTGAAAGCCTAATCGGTTTAATTAATGACATTCTTGATTTATCTAAAATTGAATCCGGAAAACTGGATGTGGAACAGATTGAATGTTCAATTCACCAGGTCATAGCGGATGTCTCATCATTGATGAGGGTCCGGGCTAAGGCGAAAGGTCTTCAATTGGAAGTCCGATTTGATGGTCCCATTCCCGAAACGATTTACACTGATCCCACACGTTTGCGTCAGGTGCTCATCAATATCGTAGGCAATGCGATTAAGTTTACAGAAACAGGATCTGTTCGGATTATCACGCGTCTGGAAAACGAAGCAGAAGACGAACCGAAAATGCGAATTGAAATAGTCGATGATGGGATCGGGATCGCTGAAGACAAAATTGAGAATCTATTTTTACCGTTCACACAGGCTGATGGCTCAACGACTCGTAAATTTGGTGGAACAGGCCTGGGGCTTACCATCAGCAAGCGACTGGTGGAGCTGCTTGGTGGTTCCATTTCTATCTCCAGTACCGTCGGAAAAGGTAGCAATTTTTCGGTCACCATTTCGACTGTCCCGTTGGAACGTGTAAAAATGGTGAATCATTCTAGAGCATCGGTCATTGATCATGTGGATTCAACACTAGTTGAAAAATCTGTGGCTCCACTTGCAAACTGTCGTATTCTGTTTGCCGAAGATGGTCCAGATAATCAAAGGTTGATCAGTTTTATATTAAAGAAATCAGGAGCGGATGTGACCGTTGCCGATAATGGGCAAATCGCTGTCGATCTCGTGTTCGAAGCAATGAGAGAATCGCGCCCGTTCGATGTGATTCTGATGGATATGCAGATGCCTGTGATGGATGGCTACGAGGCAACACGAACACTGAGAAATCTTGGATATCAAAAGCCTGTTATTGCATTGACTGCACATGCGATGTCTACCGACCGGCAGAAATGCCTTGACGCGGGATGCGATGATTACGCCAGTAAACCAATTGACAGAAAAAGCCTGATTCAGATGGTGGCGAGTTACTCAAAAGTTGCATCGGCTGTCAGTGATGCGAACGGTGCAGAAATACGCATCGACGAGAAGTCTCTCGAACAAAGTTTGTCCTTTCAAACCCTGTTGAGCGCCGACATTATCAATCGAGAACCACCCTTTCCCAGATGTCCAGTTTAGGATTGCAGACATTTACGCGTAGAGAAAAGACAGGGTTTCATGATCCTGATGTTCTTTCTCTCTGTGTGCAGCACTGAAAAAAACATTCATCTGTCAAAGGATTCAGGCGATTTTTAATTTCCAAAGGATTTCTGATAAACGTGGGTCTCGTTCGTTCCTTGATTGACATTGAATGCCTCGTCCACGATGATCCACCAATGGTAATATGATATTAGTCGTAGTCTGGTCGCTTTTAAATACAAAATAATGTAATGGGTTGATGATGAATCGACTCGGATTGAACGGATTATGAATTTGCAGGTTCGCAATCGAGAACCGGAGTTGATGGACCAGCCGGGATTGACCGAGCGGGAGCATGGCCTTGCATTAGCAGGTTTGCGACGAGTTAACTGGTGGAGCCGCAGCAGTTCTATTTTATGGCCGCCGATTCGAAATCTGGCAGGCCTTGTAAATGATCGCCCCTTACAAATTCTGGATATTGCCAGTGGTGGTGGTGATGTTGGATTGGGTATTGCACAACGGGCAAAACAAGCCGGGATATCCGTTGAAGTTGATGGGTGTGATATTAGCTCTTATGCCGTGAAACATGCATCGGAATTGGCGCAACGGATGCAGCTTGATCAGGTTCATTTTTACGAGCACGACATTTTACAGGAACCGCTCGATAAAAAATATGACGTCGTCATGTGCTCCCTGTTTCTGCATCATCTTGATGAGAAACACGCGTCGCGGTTGTTCAACATTATGTCGAATGCCACAAGACATCTCGTTTTAGTGAATGATTTGCGACGGACGCGATTGGGATATTGGCTTGCCTGGGCGGGATGTCGTTTATTGACCCGTTCCCCGATTGTGCATACCGATGGTCCTCTCTCTGTGGCTGGTGCATTTACAATGACTGAAGCCGCTGAACTGGCGGAGCAGGGCGGATTGAGCGGATTTCAAATGACTCATCACTGGCCACAAAGATGGTTATTGCAATGGAGTCAATCATGAGTTTATCTCATGTAATCAGTATAAGTGATGCTTGCAGCAGAGACTGGGATGTGATTGTGATAGGAGCAGGGCCAGCGGGATCTGTGGCGGCCCATCAGTTATCGCTCCGTAAGTTACGCGTATTACAGATTGAGCGTAAGGCATTTCCGAGATACAAAGTTTGTGGGTGTTGTCTTAATCAACGGGCCATTTCCTTATTACAGGAAATGGGTCTGGGTACTGTTGTTGCAGATCTTGATGTCGTATCACTGAATTCTTTTCAGGTGCGTTACAGCGGACGTGAAGCCACCATTTCTTTGCCCGGCGGGATTGCGATCTCCCGATCCGTGTTCGACGAAAAATTAGTGCAGGCAGCGATTCATGCAGGCTCTTGTTTTTTACCGGAAACGACCGCCACATTAAGTAATCATTCAGAAAACGTGCAGTCGCGTGTTGTGGAACTGACCCAACAAGGTGAACTATCTGGCGAGGTGACGGCAAAAATCGTTCTGGTGGCAGATGGCCTGGGGCATCCGAGTTTGCAGCATTGCGATGATTTTAACAGTGTGATTTCCCATAACTCTCGAATCGGTGTGGGAACTGTGCTTGCGGCCGCTGATATTTCGGAGTATCCAGCCGGCATGATTCATATGGCAATTAATCAATATGGATATGTGGGGCTCGTGCGTGTGGAAGATGGCCACCTCAATATCGCCGCTGCGATTGACCGGGATTTCATTAAAAAAAGTGACAGTCCTAAAGATTCTGTGATTCAGATCTTGAAGGATTCAGGATTTCCAATCTTGCCTGAGATCTCTGAGGGAACCTTTAAAGGTACCATACCGATAACCCGTAAAATGTCGCGGCCTGTAGGAAAACGTGTTTTTGTACTGGGCGATGCGGCCGGTTATCTGGAGCCATTTACTGGCGAAGGGATGGCCAATGCTATCGCCGAGGCGATAGGCGTTGCTCGCATTGTTCCGCGTGCGTTGTTGAAGTGGGATCATCCAATAGAAGAAGAATGGTTGAGAAAACATCATGAGATTACGCTTGGTCGATTATACTGGTGTCGCTGGCTAGCGCAAATATTGCGTTCACCCAGAGCGGTGGGTTTCGGGTTGCGTCTGTTTCACATGTTTCCGGCAGTGGCTCGCCCCATTGTGACGCGTTTAAATCGTTAGAGTTAATCTCAAATACACCGAGAATAAATATGAGTTTTGAAATACTCGGAATTGGTACTACCACTCCTCAGCATTCGATCGAACAATCAGAGGCTGCAGTACATGCAGAATCCTTAAGTTGCAGTGCTGATTCAACAGATCAACAGCGACGACTATTGCCCATTTTGTACCGGCGCGCGGGAGTAAAAACGCGGCACAGCGTCGTATTGAATAGCAGTACGAATGGTGAAATCGCGCGGCAATCATTTTATCCTCCTGCAACATCGGAAATTGATTTTGGCCCGACGACATCCCATCGGATGAAGGAATACGAAACTCATGCTTCTTCGCTGGCGATTTCTGCGACAGTTCAAGCATTAAATTCCGGGAATGTCAGCCCTTCTGAAGTGACGCATTTGGTAACGGTTTCGTGTAGTGGTTTCAGTGCTCCCGGTTTTGATATTCTGTTACTGAAGGAACTTGGTTTTTCTGCTGAAGTGGCCCGCACACATATTGGTTTTATGGGATGTCATGGAGCGTTGAACGGTTTACGTGTTGCGAAGTCCTTTACCGACAACGATCCGGATGCGTGCGTTTTGGTTTGCGCTGTTGAAATTTGCACTCTGCATCAACAATATGGCTGGTGCCCGGATAAGATTGTCGCAAATGCACTCTTTGCAGATGGTGCGGCTGCTGTCGTTGGGAAGCAGGGAACGAATCCTTCGAGAGAATCCTGGAATCTCGTCGCATCAGGATCAACGTTGATTCCTGACTCCGAAGAGATGATGAGTTGGCGGATTGGAAATCATGGATTTGAAATGACCCTCTCACCGCAGATTCCGGATTTGATCAATGATACTTTGCGAAGCTGGTTGGAATCCTGGTTGGCGCATCAAGGATTTACAATCGAAGAGATTGGAAGCTGGGCCATTCATCCGGGCGGCCCGAGAATCCTGAATGCGGTTGCCGAAGCTGTAGGGTTTGATGAATGGCAGCTGACGCCGTCGCGTGAAATTCTTGCAGAATACGGCAACATGTCGTCGCCGACGGTGTTGTTTATTCTGAAAAAATTACAGTCACAGAATGCCAAATTACCTTGTGTGATGCTGGGGTTTGGCCCTGGACTGGCCATTGAAGCTGCTTTGATTAATTGACCTGAATTCGTCTAAGTCACAGCGTGCTAGAGTTCTGCGAAGATATTCGACTCAAATGGGAGCCCATCAGAAGAAATCAGAGGCCCATTATAATCAGACAAAATGACGTCTTCATTCCTTTCTCAGGTGTCACTGAATGATACTTCCCGAAGTGTGAAAATCAGTTACGGTTTTTAATCTCAAAATGACGATAAAAACCGGGTAGTGTCTGTATAGTTTTTTGTGTTCTAAATAAAACTTAAATATTGACAATCCTTGTCTTCAATAGTAGAGTTTTATATAAGAAATAGATGCTTTTTTAGCATTTCCCTCCGAAACGTTTTCCCGCCTCAATAAGAATTGATATGACAACATTGCATAGAGCCTATTCATCACGTCTGTTCTTTCTTCGCATCCTGAATTCACTTGTGGTTTTGCTCGTGTTTTCGGGGATGACATCAGGCGCAGAGGATACGCGTTCTGTCAGCTTCGTGAATGATGTAGTTCCGATTTTGACGAAGGCCGGATGTAACATGGGTCTCTGCCATGCCAAAGCGGGAGGAGGTCAGAACGGTTTTCAACTTTCCCTTTTGGGATTTGAACCGTTGGAAGACTATGAAAGTCTGGTGAAAGAAGGGCACGGTCGACGACTGTTTCCTTCGGTGCCGACAAAAAGCCTGCTCCTCACTAAAGCATCGGGAGAGACGCCACATGGAGGAGGGGTTAAGCTTCCGCGAAATTCAGAAGGTTACCGGCTGATTCGAAAGTGGATCGAGCAGGGGGCAACGTATTCAACTGGCAAGGAACCGACTCTGGTGTCTGTGCAGGTTGAACCGAAACGTGGTCTAGTGAACATGGGAGAGGAGAAGCAACTGAAAGCCATCGCGAAATATTCGGATGGCAGCACTCGCGATGTCACAAAGTTAGCGCTTTACGAATCCAACTTATCAGCGATGGCAGAGGCCAGCGAAGACGGAGTTGTGAAGGTGAACGATATTCCGGGTAAAGTTGCAGTGATGGTGCGCTACCAAGGCAAGATTGCCGTTTTCACGGCAGCCGTCCCCTTAGGTGCACCAGTCACAAAAGTACCTGCAGCGAAAAACTTTATTGATAAACATGTTTTTGCCAACTTGAAAGAGTTGGGGATTCCTCCCTCGGTGATTTGTGACGATACTACATTTCTGCGTCGAGTCACGCTTGATCTTTGTGGACGGTTTCCGACAGCAGAAGAGGCAGCTGCATTTCAGGCAAGTACTGACAAAAACAAACGTGATCAGGTTGTTGAATCATTATTGCGAAGTCCCAATTATGCCGACTACTTTGCATCCAAGTGGGTGCCCTTGCTCAAGAATCGGCGTGATGCCAGAGCTGATATTACATCCAATTTTGCCTTTCATGCGTGGGTCAGGGATAGTCTGCTGGCAAACGTTCCCTACGATCAGATGGTGCGTGAACTACTGGGGGCAACCGGTACGGTGGTTGGTAATCCACCTGTGGCATGGTACAAACGTGTGAAAGACCCCAAGGAGCAGTTAGAAGACATTGCTCAGTTATTTCTGGGTGTGCGGATGCAGTGTGCCCAATGTCATCATCATCCATTCGAACGTTGGAGTCAGGACGACTATTACAGTCTGTCGGCTTTCTTTTCACAAATTGGACGCAAGCCGACGGGCACCCGTGGCGAAGATCTGATTTTTCACAAGCGAGGACTCGCGCAGGCCAAAAACGTCAAGTCGGGAGTGATGCTTAAGCCGGCCGCACTGGGTGATAATGTAGGTGCGATCTCCCCGGATGAAGATCCTCGTCTGCGACTTGGTAACTGGATGAGTTCCAAAGAGAATCCCTTCTTTGCCAAAGCGTTGGTGAATCGTTACTGGAAACATTTTTTCAAACGCGCTTTGATAGAGCCTGAAGATGATATCCGGGATACGAACCCGCCAACCAATCCTGAATTAATGGCGGCGTTGGAAAAACAATTTATCAGTTCCGGTTTTGACTTGAAACAGCTGGTGAAATTAATTACTCAGTCGCATACTTATCAGTTGAGTTCAATGCCGAACGAATATAACCTGCTTGATCGTCAGAACTATTCACGATTTTACCCGCGGCGGTTACAGGCGGAAGTCTTACTGGACGCCATCGATCAGTTGGCTGGTTCGTCTACTGCATTTGCCAACTTGCCACCTGGTACGCGTGCGATTTCTTTACCTGACAACAGCTATACGAAATCATCGGCATTTCTGAAAGTCTTCGGGCGACCTAACAGTGCCAGTGTTTGTGAATGTGAGCGGATTCAGTCATCCAGTCTTGCGCAGAGTCTGCATTTAATTAATTCTGGTGAGATAAAATCAAAACTTGCTACGGGCGCTGGCCGTGCTGCTCAATTTGCCAAGTCTGATGCATCGACAGAAGAGAAGATTACTGAATTGTATCTGGCTGCCTTTTCACGCAAACCACGGCCGGAAGAACTGAAGACGTCACTGGACTATCTGAATGAGCCGATGCTCGATTCAAAAGGTCAGCCGATCGCAAAGAAAAAACCGACCAAGAAAGATTATCAGGATTTGATCTGGGCGTTGATGAACACAAAGGAATTCCTGTTTAATCACTAGAGGCATGATTGATCAAAATCAGTACTCTTTTTTGGAAGAGAAACATACTAATACCAGGCAGAACGTGTTGTTTATAATTTAACCAGAGGAACCGGAATGATACGACAAATTCGACAGCCGCTTACATTGATTGCAGGATACTGTCTGATCTCAAGTCTGCTGGCATCAACCGCGTTTGCGCAGCTTGTTTGTCTTCCTGCTCCGCGATTACTGACCACCAAGCCAATGGGAGGCCAGGTTGGAACCAGTTTTGATGTTACGATTACAGGTCAGAATCTCGATTCCTCTGACAAGCTCATGTTTTCGCATCCCGGTATATCTGCAAAACAGAAACTGGGTAAAGACGGGCAGCCCGTTGCTCATACGTATGAGGTTTCCATCGCCAAAGATTGTCCAACTGGAATTCATGAAGCCCGGGTCTTAACGCGGCTGGGTGTTTCCTCAACACGTGTCTTTAATGTGGGCGATCTACCCGAAGCAATTCAGAGTAAAGCGAATACGTCACTGGAAACGGCGATGAAGTTGGATCTGAATTCTATCTGCAATGCCGTCATGACGAGACAGAAGATCGATTTTTATACGTTCGAAGCAAACAAAGGGCAACGCATTATTGTTGACTGTGCCGCAAAAGGCATTGATTCGAAACTGAATCCCGTTGTGATCATTGCTGATGAGAAGGGCATGGATCTGCAAGTGGAACGCCGCGGCGGAATGCTCGATTTTGAAGTACCAGAGACGGGGAAGTATGTCATCAAATTACACGGTCTGACTTACGATGGCGGGCCTTATCACTTTTATCGCCTGGCGATCAGAGACGTGGCAAAAGGGGAAGTCGTATCCCGGCAGCCTGCAATCCAGGCGGTGAATGCATTCTCCTGGCCACCTGTTGGACTGACAGACAAGTCAATTCGTCCTGAATCAGAACCCAATAACCAACATGCACAGGCACAAAAAATTACACTGCCTTGTGATATTACCGGCAGTTTCTACCCCGCGGCTGATGTCGACACTTTTGAGTTTACAGCAAAGAAGGGGGATGTGTGGTGGGTGGAAGTCGCATCAGAGCGGTTGGGCCGACCTACGGATCCTTCGATTGTGGTTCAACATGTCAGTGGAGAAGCATCCAAAGAAACGTTGACTGATGTGGTGGAGTTGAGTGACATTGCCACTCCAATCAAAGTTTCCAGCAACGGCTACTCTTACGATGGCCCTCCCTACAATGCCGGTTCATCAGACATTATTGGCAAAGTGGAAATTAAACAGGATGGCGTGCATCGCCTGCAATTGCGAGATCTGTTTGGTGGCACACGAAACGATCCCAAAAATATTTATCGTTTGATTATTCGCAAGGCAGAACCTGACTTTGCACTAGTGGGATGGGCGTTGCATATGAATCTGCGAAATGGTGATCGCAGTGCTTTTTCCAAGCCCATTGCTCTCCGTGCTGGTGCCACCATGCCTATCGAAGTGGTCGTCGTGCGTCGCGATGGTTTCACTGGAGAAATCGAATTGTTTATGGATAATTTACCAGAAGGAGTGAGTGCCTCAGGATTGAGAATTCCGAAAGGCAAGACGCGCGGGATTATGTTGATCAGTTCTGAAGCCAATGCCCCACGGGGTTTAACGAGCGCGGCATTTTTCGGTCGTGCTACGATCAATGGTAAACTGGTGACGCGTCCCTGTCGTATGGCATCCATGCAATGGCCCATTAGAGATGCTTCGGGTGAAGTACCCAGTCCACGTTTACTTGTGGATGTTCCCGTTTCAGTAAGTAATTCGGAACTGGCTCCGATCACAATTGCTCCTGTTGAAAAGAAAGTCTGGGAAGTGACAGCGGGTAAGAAATTGACCATTCCACTGGTCCATGCCCGCCGCTCGGAGTTTTCCGGAGCCAATATCACCTTGAAGACCTATGGTGACGGTTTTGAACGCGTGCCTGCCTTCGATGCTCCTTTAACGAAAGATTCTTCTGAGGCAGTGCTCGATTTAGCAGCACTCAAAACACCTCCTGGTGATTATAAAATTTCATTTTACGGTTATGCAGTTGTCAAATACCGAGAAAATCTAGAGTCAGTTGCTTCAGCAAAAACGGCACTCATGCAGGCCCATCAGGAAGCAGAAGCACTGGCGGTGGAAGCAAAAAAACTGGCTGAAGCGGCAAAGACCGCTCCTGATGCACAAAGAGTGAATGCAGATACCGCTGCCAAAGAGGCCGCGAAAAAAGTAAAGTCTGCGGAAGCGATTGTGGCCTCATCAGACAAGCTATTGAAAAGTGCCACAGCGAGAGCAAAGCCAAAAGACATTGTAGATATCATCGTTTCAACGCCCATAACTATTCGTGTTAATCCAGCCAAGAAAGCGAAATAGAGATGACAGATCCATTTAATGCTTCATCGATCAGCCCCTGCCCGGGACCGGAGAACCGTCGTGGTTTCCTTAAAATGGGTCTGGCCGGGTTCGCTTCGTTGACTTTACCGGGGATTCTGCGACTCCAGGCAGCAAGCCCTGTTACGAAAAAGAAGGATAAAACTGCGGTCATTATGGTCTGGCAACCGGGTGGATGTTCGCACATTGACACATACGATCCCAAGCCCAACGCACCCAGTGAGTACAGCGGCCCTTTCGGAACGATTCCGACGAAAATCCCGGGTATGAACTTCACTGAACTACTGCCAATGCAGGCCAAGATCGCTGATAAATTTACGGTTCTCAGGTCGATGAGACATGGCAGCCCCGGACACCCGGCTGGCACGTTGAGAATGTTGACAGGCGATACGGATTCACGGGATAAGGAAATTCCAAAATATCCTGACTGGATGTCGGTGACTAATTACCTGCGTTCAAAAGAGGGGCCGCGGAAAAATCCACTGCCACCTTATGTCGGTATGAATTTTTCTTCACAACGAGTGGGTGCGGCTTATCTTGGAGATGCCTATGGGCCCTTTACGGTATCCGGTGATCCCAATAAACCTAATTTCAGTGTTCCGAACATTGGGTTGTCCAATGCGGCTGAAGTCAAGCAATTAGATCGTCGCGCAACGCTTCGCCAGAAACTTGATACACTGGAGCGGACTTTTGACCAGGAGGGTGAACTCAAAGCACTGGATGAATTTGAGATTCAGGCAATGACCCTGTTGACGAACCCAAAAACAAAAGACGCATTCGATTTGAGTAAGGAGGATGATAAAACACGTGATCGTTATGGAAGGAATACCTGGGGTCAGCAATTGCTGATGGCGCGTCGTCTGGTAGAAGCCGGCGTGGATATTCTCACGACCAGTTTGAGTGGGCCGTTATGTGGTCGCGTTAATAACTGGGATGATCATGCAGTCAATCACCATGTTTTTGACGCATTGCGATATCGTTCTCAAGTCTATGATCAGGCGATATCTGCTTTGATTGAAGATATCTATGAGCGTGGTCTGGACGAGCGTGTGATGGTTGTTGTGACGGGAGAATTCGGCCGTACTCCCAAAATAAACTATCAACCCAGTACGGGTGCTGGTAACGCGAGTGCTCCGGCTGGTACAAAACAACCAGGCCGAGATCACTGGGCGCGTGCTTTTTCCAATATCTGGGCCGGTGGCGGCATTGAAACTGGTCGCTTCATCGGTGCCACAGACAAACTGGGTGAAGACTCAATCGACCGGATCTGCGGCGCTGGCGATTTTCTGGCTACGATTTACCATCATTTGGGAATCGATTCTTCCAACGTGCTGATTGAAGACTTCAATGGCCGTCCGACTCCGATCATCGCGGATCAGGGTAAACCGATTCCAGAACTGATTGGTTGAATCAGCAGGTAAAAAAATGACGCATTGAAGGAAAAGGATTCTTACTTTCCTTCAATGCGATGTTTTAGTTGACTCTTTCTTAAGAACAATCGAGTGCTGCGCGAACTCCGGAAGCGTAGGCAGAATCAATCAATTCGAAGTGTTTTAGCTGGCGGTCAACAATATTATCGGGAACGCCTTGCATGGCGGCTGCGATGTTTGAGAACAAACGTGCTTTCTGCCCGTCGTCAAACAGGTTGAAAAGCTCACGCGGTTGAGCGTAGTCATCATTGCCTTCACGGTGATTATATCGTGCCGCATCTCCTGAAATTTTCAACGGCGGTTCCGCAACATCCGGCTGTTCGACAGGGCCATTGAATGAATTGGGCTCGTAATACGCATCCGAATTAGTGCCATTGGACTTGAAACACATGGCGCCATCTTTGTGGTAATGGTGTACCGGGCACTTCGGTGCGTTGACCGGCAAAGATTCGTAGTGTGTGCCCAGTCGATGACGATGTGCATCAGCATAAGAGAAAATGCGAGCCTGCAGCATTTTATCCGGCGAAAATCCAATGCCGGGAACGATATTAGAAGGTGAGAAAGCAGCTTGTTCAATTTCCGCAAAATAGTTTTCCGGATTACGATTCAATTCCAGAGTTCCAACATCAATACAGGGGTAATCACTGTGAGGCCAGACTTTGGTCAGGTCGAACGGATTATAAGGCGTCTGGTCCGCGTCTGATTCCGGCATCACCTGCACTTGAAAATTCCATTTTGGAAAATCTCCATTTTCAATCGCATAAAACAGATCTTCCTGTGTGCTTTCACGTGTTTTACCGACGACCTGTGCGCCTTCGTCGTTGGTCCAGTGCTTGTGTCCCTGTAATGTTTTGAAGTGGAATTTAACCCAGAACCGTTCATTATTGGCGTTGATCAAACTGAAGGTATGGCTTCCATAACCGTTGATGTGTCGAACGCCGACCGGCAAGCCTCGATCTGAAAACAGGATCGTAATCTGATGCAAAGATTCAGGCGAAAGCGACCAGAAATCCCACATGGCTGTCGTCGAACGTAAATTCGAACGGGGATTTCTTTTCTGTGTATGAATGAAGTCCGGGAATTTATAGGGATCTCTGATAAAGAAGACCGGTGTGTTATTGCCAACCAGATCCCAGTTCCCTTCTTCCGTATAAAATTTTAAAGCAAAGCCTCGAACATCTCGTTCCGCATCCGCGGCTCCTGCTTCACCTGCTACCGTTGAGAAACGCGCAATCATCTCAGTTTGTGTACCGGGTTGCAGCACGTTTGCTTTTGTATATTTACTGATATCTTTTTCAATTTTCAGTGTACCGTAAGCTCTCCAGCCTTTCGCATGAACAACACGTTCGGCAATTCGTTCACGATTCTGGTGCGCCAGCTTTTCCATTAACTGATAGTCTTGCAGGAGAACAGGCCCACGTGGTCCGGCTGTCAATGAATTTTGATTATCAGCAATGGGTGCGCCGCCCGTGGTTGTCAGTTTCGGTTTTTTGTTCATCGTACTTCTTTCTCGAATGATCGTCCGGGAATGACAGAATGCATGGTAGATTTACGACTTTAACGATCTCAGTTTGAATTTCAAACAGAATTGACCCGGAAAGGATTTTCTTTAACTCTCTGGGGCAGGGAAGTGCTCATTTAAAGCTGCTTTTCGATTATTTCTCCTTGAAGTAGTGATATTATTTTGGTGGAGGTATATCTATTCAATTCATTTCTAAAATTAGTTAAATTACGATCACTCTTAAAATAATAGAACGAAACATATCTATATCTATCGAAGTGAGTGTGAATCTGATTGATGAATGGTTTTTGAAATCTGATCTCTTCTGATTTGCTAAATTCGTTTACTCCCTGTAATATCAGAGTAGTGATTCCACAACTGGAATGGTGATCTCTCTTCGTAAAGAAACTTCTTGTTCAATGGGCCTGCCATAGCGACTTTTGCGCGTTGGCGTTGATCGGAAACCCCTGTCACTGAGCACCTCACCGTCAGAACCAGTAGGTGAATCCGAGCAGTCAGCAAGGTGATTATCACATTTGACTGAACGGCCCACTGCGGAACGCGTCCACTTCATTCGACATTGGTTTTCCATTCTGATTCCGTGTCTACTGGAGTATGTTCAATTTCAATTCAAATAAAACTCAGAATCAGATAAAGCCAACTCCTGAAAACCCTGGAATTCCTCTTTTGTTGGAGGGGAGAAAGCGTTAGCAGGAAGATCAGAACCAAGTAAACCGCTACGAAATGGAAAGGGAAAAGATAATGAAGCACGCTCTCTGCGTATTATTTCTTTGTGTTGGAGTTCTCTGTGGAGCGCATGGGGCATTTGCAGCCGACCAGGCAAAGGACAAACAGGCCATTGAGAAATCGATTGCGTCCTATACTGCTGCCTTCAATGCGGGTGACTCTAAAGCGCTTGCCTCACACTGGGGGACTGATGCGGTTTACAACAATCCTCTGACTGGTACACAGGTTGAAGGCCGTGATGCTATAACAAAAGAGATGGCAGGTATCCTGACTGCAGTGAAAGGGGCAAAGCTTTCGGTCGATGTGCAATCGATTCAATTTTTGTCACCTGGTGTCGCTGTCGAACATGGAACTTCAAAATTGATTTTAGCGAAAGGGGAACCGAGAGAATCGACTTACACTGCCATTCACGTTAAGCGTGACGGAAAGTGGTTCCTAGATCGTATTAGTGAGGAAGAAGTTCCCGTTATTTTATCAAATTACAAACATCTTAAAGAGCTGGAATGGCTCATCGGCAGCTGGACCGATGGCGATGAGCGGGGTTTGATCAAAACGACCTGCCAATGGACGAAAAATAAGAACTTCATCAGACGCTCGTTTGTTGCTTCGACTCAAGATCGAATTGACATTTCAGGCATGCAGATCATCGGGTGGGACCCGGCAGCGAAACAGATCCGTTCGTGGGTTTTTGATTCCGATGGTGGTTTTGCTGAAGGTACCTGGGCCAAAAAAGAAAAAAGCTGGTACGTATCGATGAAGGGTACACTTCCCGATGGTCGGAAGGCGACCTCCACAAATATTTTCACCATGATCGATGAGAACCAGTTCAAATGGCAGTCGATCAATCGCACAGTCGGTGGCAGTCTACTGCCGAATATTGACGAAGTTGTCGTAAAGCGCGACGCGGCTGCTGAATAATTTAATCTCAACTCACAAATCACATGGATTATGATATGAAAAAAATCACATACTTTATTTCTGCAATTTCAATTATCATTTTTGCTTTTTCTTTTGATGCTCACGGTCGCGGTGGTCGAGGCGGCGGAGGAGGCCGTGGCGGTGGCGGATTCAGCGGTGGCGGTCGCGGCGGTGGTGGCGGTTATTCACGACCTGCGCCGAGTCGCTCTCCCTCAATGAGCCGTCCCAGCACAGGGCGATCTAATTATAGTCGCCCCAGTACCAGTCGACCCAGCACCAGTCGACCCAGCACGCGTCCGTCAGCGACTCCTTCGCGTCCAAGTGCGGGAACGCGACCGGGAACAGGATCGCGACCAGGAACAGGATCGCGACCGAATGCGGGCAGCCGACCCTCACAATCACAATTAAATAACTTTTTGAATATTCCAAACTCCTCAGGCGGTCGACCCGGATCGGGCGCTGGTAACAGGCCTGCTACCGGTGGTGGTGCAGCGGGTGACTTTTTGCGAAATAATGAAGCTGGTCAACGCCCCGGAGGCGATCGCGCTGCTAACCGATCTGATCGAACGGGTAATCGATCGGAAAATCGTGCTGGGAATCAAAGCGACCGGGCCGGTAATCGCAGTGATCGTCGGGAGAATCGACCTGCAGGCAATCGCCCTGATCGAATTGAGAATCGTGGCGAGCGGCAAACGCAACGCACCGATCGTCGTAACGAAGCGCGTAATCAGTTTCACGACCATCATCCTCGCGCTAACTTCTGGAAAGATCATCCCAGTTGGGCCCGATATCGTTGGAATCGTCCCTATCGCTGGGCAACCTGGGGCCTAATGACAGGTTGGTTCGCAGGATATGGGACTGACACGACAGCCTATGAATACGACTATGGCGAAAACATCTACTACCAGGACGATCAAGTTTATTATGGGGATGAAGCAGTAGCGACCACCGAAGAGTATGCGGAGCAGGCACAAACGCTTGCCGAGAGTGCTCCCGAAGTGGATGAATCGTCTGAATGGATGTCACTGGGTGTATTTGCCATCACAAAGGATGGCGAAGATTCCGGACCACCTCCGACAATGTTTGTGCAGTTGGCTGTTAACAAGCAAGGGATCATTGCGGGTACGTTTTCCAATACGGCTACAGATAAAAATCAACCCGTCGAGGGCATGGTGGATGAAAAAAGCCAGCGGGTCGCCTGGACAATAGAAGGTAAAAAGTGGCCGATCATGGAAACAGGTCTTTCGAATTTAACGAAAGATGACGCGCCTGCACTGGTGCATTTCGAAAGTGGTGAGACTCAACAGTGGTTGCTGATCAGGATGGAAGAGCCTAAAGAGTCGAAAGAAGATACACCGCCTACTCCCTGATCCTTTCAACAGATGATTCTCTGAACTGTGGTGTCGGTTCGGTAGTGGAAAACCTCCTGCCGAATCGGACACCCGATTTGATTTTTTAGAAATTAAGTACTTAGAAAAAGGCTGGATTCTACTATCAATTATTAATGGGAATCAGAACAGATCTAAAGTCACTCAATATCATATCTCAATGTAAGTTTGAATTTATTGGATTAATCAAATTCTCAATTAATGAAGATGCTCTTCATTCCTGATTTAATTATATCACGATCTGCTATGTTGTTCAGGTGAGTTAACACACGGCTGAACCAGTTTATCTGCGTTTTTTGGGCCTGAAAATTCGTACGAGTTGAACAATTCATTTCTTAATTAATTTACGGAGCGATTTCAAATGCCAAAAAAATCCATTCTTTTTACTTTAGCTGTCGGAGCAGTGCTTGGATATCTGTCTTCAGCATTGGATTGGAATCTGGAAGGACGTGCTGACAACCCTGCAGTTGAAGCAAAACCTGAATTACCACAACCAGTCACTTCAGAATCTTTGGCTCAGGTAACTAATCCTGCCGTACTGGCATCAACTGTAGCGACGCAATCGAAGGCCAAGAAACCCAATATCATTATGATTATGGGTGATGATATTGGCATGTGGAATATTGGTGCTTATCACCGGGGCATGATGGCTGGTCGAACGCCGAATATTGATAAACTCGCCCGTGAGGGAGTGATTTTTACAGATTATTATGCCGAAGCAAGTTGTACGGCTGGTCGCGCTAACTTTATTACTGGTCAACTGCCGATCCGCACGGGATTGACGACCGTTGGTCAGGCCGGCGCGAAGATTGGGATGCCTGACAAAGCGCCGACGATTGCGACGGTCCTCAAAGATATGGGATACGCTACAGGTCAATTTGGAAAAAATCATCTGGGAGACCGAAACGAGTATTTACCAACGGTGCATGGTTTCGACGAATTTTTTGGATATTTGTACCACCTGGATGCGATGGAAGATCCTTTTCATCCAGGATACCCTCAGAAACTAAAAGATATATACGGCCCTCGCAATCTGTTGCATACCTGGGCGACAGACGTGGATGACGCCACCGTCGAACCGCGCTGGGGTAAAGTTGGCAAACAGAAAATTGTCGACGCGGGGCCGTTGCCTCCGCATCCAATCAAAGGCATCAAACATAACATGGAGGATATCGATGATGAAATCTTAAAGTTGACGATTGATTTCATCGATCGAGCTCATGCGGATGGCAAGCCGTTTTTTGTATGGCTTAACCCGACTCGGATGCATGTCGTTACGCATCTCAACGATAAGTATGAGGGCATGCGGAATTCTGAAAATGAATGGACGATAGAAGAAGCCGGGATGGCTCAGTTTGATGATATCGTAGGTGCTGTGATGGCTCATCTTGAGAAATTGGGTATCAATGATAATACTATTATCGGAGTGACTACTGACAACGGAACCGAGAACTTCACCTGGCCCGATGGCGGGCAGACTCCTTTTGCAGGTGCGAAGGGTATGGTACAAGAAGGGGGATTTCGGGTTCCTATGGTTTTGCGTTGGCCAGGTGCAGTGCGTCCAAACCGGGTGATCAACGGTGTGACTTCAGGGATGGACTGGTTCCCTACCTTCGTAGCAGCGGCTGGTAATCCAAACATTATTGAAGAGCTCAAGAAAGGCAAAGAGCTCAACGGAAAGATGTATAAAGTGCATCTGGATGGATATGACCAGACAGAAATGCTGACACGAGGTTCCAAGTCTGCCCGGAACGAACTCTGGTACTTTGCAGAGAGTACCCTGGGAGCAGCCCGCGTTGGGAACTATAAGTACACATTTCTAATCCAACCTGATGGCTGGTTTGGACCGAAAGTACAAGCTGGCTGGCCCGGGATCGTTAATCTGCGTCTCGATCCTTTTGAACGGACTACCATTGGCCAATCGTTAAATGCTTACAACTGGTGGGCGTATGAGTTCTGGCGATTTATTTTAGTGCAGGAAGAAGTTGCCAAGTTGGCAAAGACAGCCTTAGAATTTCCGCCGATGCAGGATGGTGCCAGTTTCAATCTCGAAGCAGTGAAGAAAAAACTGGCAGAGGTTCAATCTGCACACGCGAAGTGATCTAGTATGATTCCGCGGGCGTGTTACGGCACGCCCGCTTTTTTTATGTCTACACAAATGAGTATGAGAGAAAAAAATGAATGATGTTACTACTCCAGGATCTGTCTTTAGCCTGCATTATCTTCGAGCCTTCTCCCTCTTTTGTATTGGATTAGTCACTCTCTGTTTGAGTTCCTCAGGATACGGACAAGACCCGCTTCCTTCGTGGAATGAGGGTGCAACTAAAACAGCGATCATCGCATTTGTAACTGCAGTCACGGATAAAGACGGCAAAGACTATGTTAAGCCGTCTGATCGAATTGCAACGTTCGACAATGATGGCACTCTGTGGGTTGAGTATCCGATGTATACTCAATTGCTCTTTGCCTTTGATCGTGTAAAGGAGCTTGCGCCACTGCATCCGGAGTGGAAAACCAAACAGCCTTTCAAAGCTGTGTTGGAGGATGATATGAAAACACTGAGTGCTTCGGGAATGAAAGGCGTAATGGAAATTATGATGGCGACACATTCCGGGATGACTTCTAGTGAGTTTTCAGAGCAAGCTGGCAACTGGTTGAGAAACACACAACAGCCTCGATTTAAGCGTCCCTATGCTGAATGCGTTTATCAGCCTCAGCTAGAATTACTCGGCTTCTTACGGTCAAACGGATTCAAAACCTTTATCGTTTCGGGCGGCGGAATCGCGTTCATGCGTCCGATTACTGAAAAAGCTTACGGCATACCGCCGGAGCAGGTTGTTGGTTCCAGCGTCGTGCTTGAATATCAGATCAAAGATGGTAAACCGGCTCTTATTCGGATGCCAAAGATCGACTTCATTGATGATAAAGCGGGTAAGCCTGTTGGTATTCAGAAGCATATTGGTCGCCGGCCGATTCTGGCGTTTGGGAATTCCGATTCTGATATGCAAATGGTTGAATACACGACGTCCGGTAAAGGGAAGCGTTTAGGGCTCTTCGTGCATCATACCGATGCAGCTCGTGAGTACGCCTACGACCGCAAGAGCCACATTGGTAAGCTGGACAAAGCCCTTGACGTCGCGAAAGAGAATGGCTGGATCATTGTGAATATGAAGAAAGACTGGAAGCAGATTTTTCCTTGGAAGGAGTAAAGAGCCAGCGTGACTTATTCCGTTCTCTCTGAAGAAAAGAGACTTTGATCTGGTTTGGAGGGCAGGGTCGTTTTCCATTGTGCAATTTTTTTGCGTAATTGCGTGACGACTTGCGGGTTCTCTTTTTTTAAATCGGTTTTTTCATAGGGGTCTTTTACGATATCAAAGAGTTCCCAGTAACTGGATTCATTGTTGGTTACCAGTTTCCAGTTTTGGTCTACAATTGCGTAAGAAACCCAGTGGTAGGGTCTGGTTTTATTCGCGGGCCAGGCTGATTTCATTTTCCAGAAGAGTGGTTTTTCGCGTCGTTGTTTTCTCTTGCCCATCAGTGTTGCTAACTGACTGATGCCATCGGGTGCATACGATGCTGGCAGCTTCGCTCCCGCAATTTCGCAAAAGGTGGGAAGCAGATCGACGGCTGAAATTTGTGAAGTACGATCAATTTTTCCTGCCGGAATTTTACCGGGCCAGCGTGCGATAAAGGGAACGCCGATTCCGCCTTCAAACAGTGCGCCTTTATAACCCTTTCTGCCTCCGGTGATACCTCTTGAGGCGCCGATTCCATATCCGGCACCGGTTGCGGTATCATGCATCAGTTTCAGTTCTGTCGGGCGCGCGGCGCGAGCGGGTCCGTTGTCTGAACTGAATATGACGAGTGTGTTGTCGGTCAACTTCAGACGATCCAATGTGTCCAGGACTTCTCCAATTCGATCGTCGGCATGAGATAACACCGAAGCATATATGTTGTCAGCTTCATCAAGATCTCGAAAACGCCAGCGATACTTGGGTACGGTGTGAAAAGGGGTATGCGGTTCGTGAAGCCACAAGTTAATAAAGAATGGTTTTCCCTCTCGTTGACATTTTTCAATGAAGGTGTTGGCGTGACGCGCATCTTCGTGTACCGGCATTTGTTCTCCGGCACAGTTGAAGGCGCCGTAAGTGTCGTAGCCGTAATCGCCGGGCAGAGGGGAATCGGGAATCATGTTATTTGAGAGATGCCATTTGCCAAAGTGTGCGGTGGCATAGCCTGACTTCTGCAGAAAACGAGGCAGGAGCGGCGCCTTGGGGTCCAACCAGTCAGGCATGTTGCGTTTTTGGTTGTTCTTTGGCCAGGCGAAGTGCCCATCAATATTATAGCGGGCCGGGAAATGTCCCGTCATGACTGCCGTGCGGCTGGGGGAGCAGACTCCACTGGCAACGGTAAAGCAATAAAAGTCAGTCCCTTCGGCTGCCAGCCGATCGATGTTGGGCGTTTTGACATAGGGATGACCATGGCAACTGAGGTCACCCCAACCCCAGTCATCCGCGAAGAGGAATACGATGTTGGGGCGCTCGGCGGCCTGTATCATCGTACTATTTACAGAGAAAAAAATGGTTAACAGCACCAGCACAATTATTTTTGACAGTGTACTCTTCATAATGGTCATTCAGAAATTAAGTGGAAGGATACGAATCAATTTATTTTTTAGTAACTCAACAGACTTATTTTATTCGATTGAGGATCAACAGACGGAAATCCATGACCTGGCTACCGGGGACATCCAGGGCACGCAGGGTGAGCTGGCCGGTGCCTTTAGCTAGTGTGATATTTCCGAGCGACATGGGCCTGAAGTCTTTGACGAACGATTCCGAGCGTACCGCGCGGTCTTGTGCTTCGCCTTCCAGCGGTGGATCATGTGCTCTTGTGATCTTGCCATGCACTTTACTATCGTTGAAGCTTAATTCAACCGTGGATCCCACATCTGCCTGAGGGCAAGTGTAGAAGAGCACCACTTCATAGACCCCGCCTTCGACGACTTCTGCATTCCAGGTGATACGATCTTGAGTGTTGGTCCAATTGAAAAAGAAAGAGCAGTTGGGGTGCCGGGAAGAGCGTTTGATATCACCCTGAGATTTGGCGTCCCGCACTGGTAGCTGGGTGGTAAGACAGCCGTCATATCCGATTAAAAACGGGCGTGGTGTATTGGAGAAGCCCTGTGGCCAGACTGAAGCTTTCCATGCAGCGGTCGCCTTTTTCAGTTTGGCAGCCACTTTGGGTTTCTGTTTTGAGATGTCTTTTCTCTGGCCGGGATCTTTGAGCATATCAAAGAGCTGACCTTTTTCAGACAAGCGGTATTGATCGGTACGGAGGCTGACGCGTTGACGTAAGCTGGAAAAGATCATGCGTTCGGGCCAGTTGTCGGCCTGATTCATCATGAGTGGTTTAAGACTGACTCCATCGATGGGTTTCGGTTCAGGTCGAGGAATGCCGGCTAAATCTGTGAGTGTCGGCAAGAGGTCAATTGCCCCGGCGATTTTGTCGACCTGATGTCCGGCGGGTAGATGTCCTGGCCAGCGAATGACAAAAGGTGAGCGAACGCCGCCTTCATCCAGAGAGCCCTTTCGACCTTTCATATCACCATTCCAGCGGAAGCCATTAGGGCCGTTATCAGAGAAGTAAATGACGATGGTGTTGTCGGCGATTCCCAGTTTCTTCAGTTTTTTGAGTACACGACCTACATTCCAGTCGACGTTCTCACACATTGCCAGCGCAGCGCGGAGGTGATCCGATTTTTCTTTCTTGGGATCACGATGATGCATCTCCAGTTTTTTATCAGCAAAGCGATCCCAGAATTGGTCGGGGACCTGCATTGGTGAGTGGGGTGTGCAGTAGGGTAAGTAAGTGAAAAATGGTTTGCCGCTTTGGGTTTGCTTTTCGATAAATGAGATGGCTTTGGTTGTGAGGTCGTCGGTGATGTAGCCGTTGCCTTTCACAAAGGTGCCATTGTGATCGAGCATGGGACTGAAGTAGTGGCCCCAGTGTCCGGAGGTGAAGCCGTAGTATTCTTCAAAACCGCGTGCGTTGGGGTGGTTGGGGTATTGTGTGCCGTTATGCCATTTCCCAAACGCGCCGGTCGCGTAACCTGCCGACTTGAAAACCTGGGCGATTGTGTATTCATCGGAATTCAATCGTTCCTGTCCAGTAGAGACGCCGGTGGTTCCCGTGCGAGCGTGGTATCGTCCGGTTAAGAATGCGGCCCGTGTGGGAGCACACACCGCCCCGACATAGAAACGATTAAAGCGGACTCCCTCTTTGACGAGAGCGTCAATATTCGGTGTTTTCAAATTGGTATTGCCGTTATGACTTACATCTCCCCATCCCTGATCATCGGCGAGAATCACGACAATATTGGGGTGCTGCGATTTTTTTACGCTGGTATTTTTATTTTCGTCTGCCGATGCAATACTCGTTGTCAGGCAGGCGAGCAAGGTTGTTATGAATTGTTTCATCATGGATGTTCTCTTGGTTGGCTAAAGACTGAGAATACTGTTTCTTTGATGTACGAGATTGAGGGATCGCGTGAATGCACTCGAATCATGCTCTCAAATATGTTAGTTTGCATTGTGAGCATTTGGAACTGATCATCTCAGTGTTATTCTAGAATGTGTTATTCTGGTTTATAAACTGTATTTATTATTTCACATTCGCCGGGCAGGTTAAATAAAGTACTAAGGCAGGAAAAAATAATGGAATTTCAATACCAGGATATTTCAAAAATGATCGATCATTCGCTGTTGAATCCGACATTGACGGTGAGCGATCTCGAATCCGGAATCAAACTTGCTTTGGCATACGATGTGGCCAGCGTTTGTATTTTACCTTACTACCTCAAAGAATGTGTGGAACGTCTTTCAGGCAGTACCGTCAAGGCTTCGACGACAATCGGATTTCCGCATGGGGGTCATACCACAGCCATCAAAGAAGCTGAAGCGAAGCGTGCCATCTCAGAAGGTTGTGAAGAACTCGACATGGTGGTCAATATTTCCAAGGTGCTGAGTGGTGACTGGGACTATGTTCGCCAGGATATAAAAGCAGTCGTCGACGTGGCGCATGAAGCGGGACAAAAAGTGAAAGTCATCTTCGAAAATTGTTATCTGAATGATGACCAGAAAATTCGTTTGTGTGAAATCTGCAGCGAAGTGGGTGCCGACTGGGTGAAGACATCAACCGGCTATGGTACCGGAGGTGCCACGCATGCGGATCTTAAACTGATGCGGGCGCACTCTGCGGAAGCCGTTCAAGTCAAAGCTGCGGGAGGCGTGCGTGATCTTGATGCATTGCTGGCGGTCCGCGAGCTGGGAGTGACGCGGTGCGGTGCCAGCGCTACGAAAACGATTCTTGATGAATGTCGTTCGAGGCTCGGTCTTCCTGGAATCACCATCGCTGAACCAATCACTCCAGATGGTTATTGACGACTATCGTGATGTTGATTTGGTGATCTACTTCGATTCAGGGGACAGAAAATCCTGATAGGCGTCGATGGCCGATTTCCCCCAGACGCTTTCTGTTAAGATGTCGGTTAGCGATTTACTTGTGGCGCCGGTATTGAACACGACGACTGTCGCTCCATAATCAAAGTGCCTGGTCAGATAGTCTTTCATCGATATCGGGTTTTTCCCGGCAGAAGGTCCCATGGTGGGGCCGGCTTCGGTGCTGGCCCAATGTGGATTTCCATGACGTTTCAGTTGCTCATAGAGTAAGCTGAAATCATTTCGAAATGGACCCACCGGATACGTTGTCCAGCCGGGGCGTGCCTGGTTTATGAAGGCAATCTCCAGAGGGGCATTGGTCATTCCCACTTGAGGCGAGCCAACGACGCCGGCACCTGCGGCAACGTGAGTATACATTTTATGTGCTGGAATGCCGCCCTCGACCAGTTTTTGTGCCCAGAAGGATGTGTAGTCCCGATTGATCTCTGCCAATGCTTTCGCAAAATCTTTTGGTGGTTTGTCTTTACTGTATCCTTTGTTGGTTAGCGCATTGTAGCCGAGTCGTGTCTTGGGAGAGCCATCCTGAGTCATCAGTTTGGCGATGGTGGGGTTGAGTTGATCGATGTTTTCATAATTTGGCAGTGCTGGTTCTGCACCGACGGTCAAGCCGGCGAAGAGGTGTTGCTTGCCTTCTTTTTTGAGTCGCGCTAATCCCGCTTTGATGGGGGGAGCTACAACTTCACCGATCATTCGTGAGACTTCCCTAAGTACGTTCGGGCTGTTGTAGCAGATCACTGGTGGCATACTTTCAGCTGTTCCCCAGTTACGATAACGATGTGGATGCGGCGTGCCATCCCAGTTGCTCCATTCCACGTTGGCACGGTTTTTCGGGTCATATCCGGGTTTGTCTTTGTCTGCATAATTCCAGAGATCTGGGCGGTTCTCCCACTCATGGCTTTCCACGGTGAGATGCACGGCGACATCATTGCGAAGGGCAACATCGAATGCCGCGTTGATTGCCCTGGCGATATCCGCGCGTTTGTTCGTTGTGTATTTTGGATCGAATCTCCAGGTGGGAATAATCAAATGGAATCCCCAGTTTCGTTTTTTGGGTTCGTTGGGCTGACCCAGTTGAGCGGACGTATCCTGAATCACTTGTTGCAGTGCGCTGGTTTCTCCGCCATAGAGTTGACCCGCTGGATGGAGTGGCAAAATGAGATACTGCGTCTCATTTGTTTTTCGGCGATATTGTGTGAGGTCTTTTGGTTTATAAGCGGGTAGTCCCTGTTTCATTGTTTTTAGAACAAGTTTTGCGACTTTTTCTGCCTCTCGATATTTTCCCGCTTTGATCTGTGGAAAGAATTCTGCATGCATTTTTTTATGAAACTCAATTGGCGATTTTCCTGCAGAAGCCCAGCGCTGCATTTCTGTTTCAATTTGTTTCACTAATTTCGCACAGGATTTTCCTACTTCTTCACGAGAGCGCTTGTCATCGTCAGCGCGAAGCGGTGAGAGCAGCATACAGAGCAATATTAGCACTGTGATTTTTGCCAGCAAATTCAGTATTCGTTTCATCTGTGTCATTGATTTTCTTTGTTTCGTACACTGGTCAGGAATTTCATTTTCAGGCATCAAATTCTACTTCTACCTGCCCAAAGGGTGGGGCTTCGACCCTGATGTTACAGTTTTCCTCGATGGGAAACAAATTCAGGATCGATCCGGTCAAAATGATCTGTCCCGCTCTGAGTCGATTGCCTCGCGATTGTACGATTTCGCTGAGCCATTTCAGAGATGAACTAATCGTGTGGATTAGAGCAGGGCCTTCGCACGAATCGAGCAATTGATCATTGGCAAATATCGCTAGTGATGGTTCACCAATGTCTTCTTCAGGCCTGACTCCAGATCCTGCGACGAGGCCGGCGTGAATCGCGTTGTGTGCGATTAACTCACCGGCGGAGGGTTGTTCACCGCGGATTACGAGATTGTGCAATTCGATGACGGGAAAGACGCGGGCGATACACGGGGGAAGATCGTCACTCGAAAAATTATCAGCCATTGGCTCGCGTGATAGTTCCACAGCCAGCTCACCTTCGATGGCAAGATTTGCGAAGTTTTTTCGCAAGAGAACGGCACCCGTGGAGTGTTGCTCTGTATCGTATAACCTGCCTGTGATGCAATGGTCGATTTTCAGTTGTTCGCGTATTTTGGGTGAAGTGCAGCCGACCTTATATCCAATCACTCGCTCACCCCGGCGATTACGTAACTCTGCAACCGCTGATTGAAGCGCATAGCCTTCCGCCACGTTCAACAAAACTCCTTCGGCAAACAGGGAGCCTGGCTGGTGCGCGTCGTAATCGGCTAGCTGACGTGCTGCCCAAAGTTCAATTTGCGAGTTGAAAGAGTCGTCAACGGGAGTCATTTATTGGCCACCTCTGAATATTGAAACGATGCTCAATTAAAGAAGTAGTGATGGTTTGAAGATCAGAACGAGACCCAGGATGAGGATGACTATTCCGCTGAAGAGTTTGAGCCAGCGTCCTTCGTTTTCCTGCAGTTTACGTTTACCGAGGGTGACAACCACGATTGTAACCATAATGGCATCGTCAAGCATGTAGGCGAGGATATAGAGACCCAGGTAGGCATATTGTTTCCAGGCAGGATAGTTTTGCATGGCGAGTACTTCTGTGTACAAAGCGGGTAAGCCGGCGGTGCAGAGCAGTTCGATGATATTCACCAGAACGGCAAGAATAGACGCACCAATAATGGCTCCCGTCAGGTTTTCCGCCATCACGATCTTGCGGACTCTGGCGTAGAGTCCCGGCTTGGCCCATTCAGGAATCGAAAGTGAAATTCCTTTTTTGAAAGCAAAGAAGTCTTTAATGTGAATCAGACCAATTACCGTGGCAAAGATTCCCAGCGTCAACTGGACCTTCGGCAGATAGCCAATAAACAGGAACACATTCAGCCAGGCTGCCATAAATGCAAAATAAGCCAATCCGCTAATGAGGACGAATGTGCCTGCCACGGCCACGATTTTTGTGCGACTGCGCAGATTGACCAACACCGATAATAGAAAGAGCAGAACCCACATGGCGCAGGGGTTAAAGCCATCAACCAGACCGATTAAAAAAGTAAAAGCCGGCATACCCAACCGGCTTTTGCTCAATTCTCCAAAGAGGGGAACTTCAATGGTATCACTCACCGTGCTCTGGGGCTGCGGAAGTGGTGTTTCGCCGTCGACCGGCGGTGGTAATCCTATCGGAGGAGGGGGGCCGCCGGAACCGCCACCTGGAACTGGTGGAAGTGGATTGTCAGTTGGATTGCCGGGCAGGGGTCCTCCGGGTGGGGGGCCGCCTGGAATTGGTGAAAGTGGTTCCTCGTTCTGCTTTGGTTCCGGCTTGGGCGCGTTTGTTGAATTGCTGTTGTTGACCTTGTTGTTATCATCTGAGAAAGAGACAAACTGAAAAAACGGTGTTTCTGCATTTGGTTGTTGATCATGGTTGATGCTGCTGGAATTTTGATCGACGTCTATTTTCTTTGGCTGTGGGCAGGATGTGGTCCAGTATTTTAATTTCTCTTCCAGTGCCTGTCCCGTTGAATGTTCGCCGGCCCAGCCTATCATCAGTTGATTGCAGAAATGGAAAACGGGAACACTGACGGCCTGCTTTCTGTATCGGCTGGATAATTCCTGAACTTTGTCAACCGCATTGGCGTCGCTGACCAGATCGTGAAGTTGAAATTTAAATCGGGGATAACGCTGCTTGAGTCCGGCAAGGAACACCTTAGCTGCGGCACAACGGGAACATCCTGAGCGGACATAAACGTCTACAGTCAGCAGTGCTTCCAATTTTCGATCTGTCGATTCATCCGGCTTGAGTTTCAGCAGCAGGCTGTTACAACCATAAGCGACAGGAGCCTGGGCATTTTGGACCTGGAAATATTTTAGGATCTGTTGATAGCGATCAACGTGCTTTCCCGGCTCATCAAGATTGTAGATATGCAGTTGTGCTTTACCGCGGGTTTCGGCAAAATTTTTGAACTTGCTGACGACGACAGGGCAATCCTCACAGTCGTTGCGGATGAATAATTCGAGAACGGCACAACGTATTTTTGGTGCGTTCTCGGTATCCTGTGCGAAGCAGGGAATAACATCACTGCTGCAAAGTATGAGTACCCATGCCAGTATTGCAGGTCCTGGCGTTAGATGGCGAGGTAGAATGTTTTCTTTTAACAACGATTTCCTCATGTAGCTTGTGACCCCGGTCGATGGTTTCACGCATTCGGCAGGCCTGCTCACCAAGAATCCGCAAGATGACAATCGTAGCGTTTCTTTTTGGGTGTATCGAAAACGTTTAAAAGATTTGATTTTTACATAGTTTAAAGGCAACAGTGCAAAAATTCCAGTGTTTTCTGTTTCAAATTATTTGGACGAATCCAGGTGCCTGTTGTTGTCTTTGCTGATTTCACTTTTTTAGACCATAGGTTACAATAACGAATGAGACTATTAGAGAAAGTTGTCTCTTAATCAATTCCTAACTTGATCGCTGTTCTCTTGTCAGTATGCTTCTGATGCATTGTTCTACAATCTACGAATTCTCTGGAGACTGCTAATCTAATGCGACCGCTCCTACTATCAAAGTCAATTTTTCTTAACCTTTCTTTTTTTCTTGTTGTTCTGCCGCAATCGGCATACTGTGAATTTCTGGCAGGTGCTTTTTCGGTGGACATCTCTCCTGAAACATTGCCGGCGATTCAGAACGGCGGGTTTCTCGAACGAAGTCAGAAGCAAGTTCTCGATCGTTTGCATGCACGCTGTTTCGTTTTGAAATCGGCAGAGGAAGTTGTGGCCATCGCGGTGGTTGATTCCTGTATGATCCCGCGCGACATTTGTTATCGGGCCAAGGTTCTGGTGAGAAAGCAGACCGGTATTCCCGTCAATCGGATTCTGATCGCGTCGACGCATACGCATACGGCGCCCAGTGTGATGAATCTGTGTCTGGGAACGAGAAGCGACTCCAATTACGAACGATTTCTGCCTCCCAAACTGGCAGAAGGCATTGCGAAAGCCTATGCCAACCTGGAGCCGGCACGCGTGGGCGTGACGGTTGTGGATGCACCCAATCATACACACTGCCGACGCTGGTTGAAGCATCCTGATAAATATGCCGACGATCCGTTTGGAGATAAAACGGTGAGGGCGATCATGCATCCCGGGTATCAGAACCCGGAATTCATTGGACCAGCGGGCCCCGTAGATTCTGGTCTTTCGCTGTTGAGTCTTCAGTCTGCTGACGGGAAACGTCCTATCGGCCTGATCGCCAATTATTCCATGCACTACTTTGGTTCGGGTGGTGGATTTTCCGCGGACTACTACGGCAAATTCAGCAGCCTGATGGAAAAGAAAATTGCGACGACTGATTCTGCGAAAGCGCCTTTTGTGGCTGCGATGTCACAGGGGACGTCGGGTGATTTACAGTGGATGAATTATGGGCAGCCTCGAAAAAAAGATTACAGCATCGACGTGTACTCTGCCGAGCTTGCTGAGATTGCTTTTAATGCCTATCAGAAAATTCAATATGAAACAGGTGAGCCGAAGCTGGCAATGGCCGAGACGATGCTGGTATTCAAGCGTCGACTTCCGAGTAAGGAACGCATCAAGTGGGCGAACGAACTTAATACCAAACGGGGTGATCGGCGTCCGAAAAGTCGGCCTGAAGTTTACGCCGAGCAGGTTGCGTGGTTTGTGGAGCATCCCCAGGAAGAGATTATTCTGCAGGTGCTTCGCGTGGGTGATCTTGCCATCACGGCGATTCCGAATGAAGTCTACGGCATTACCGGCTTGAAGCTCAAAGCGCAGAGTCCGTTCAAAGCGACGTTCAATATGGGGCTTGCCAACGGTGCCGCTGGTTACATTCCTCCCACGGAACAGCATTACCTGGGTGGCTATACCACCTGGCCTGCGCGAACTGCCGGGTTGGAAACGGAGGCCGAACCCAAAATTGTTGATAGGCTGCTCGGGTTAATGGAAAAGTTGTCTGGTCAAAAACGGAAACCACTTACAGTTGATTTCTATAACGATCAACAGCGAAAGGCGCTCAAGCAGGCCAAAGCCGATGATAATAACCGTGCGAACCGCGGTCTGAAGGACTGATTGAAAGACTCTGCCGTTAATTTTCATTCCATACTGATATTTTCAATATAAAGGTAACCCGTCATGACAAGACACCTCGTATTTAGTTTTATGTTCCTGCTTTCTTTCACCTCTATTATATTTGCCGAAGACCGGGGTACGTTGATCTTTGAAGATGATTTCGAGCGGAATGAGTCTCAGGAAACGAAAGATGAAATCGGGAAGGGCTGGGGATCTAACAGTCGCTGGCGCGCCGCGGGGAACAAACAGGTGGATCTCAAAAACGGGGCCATGTATATATTTATGCACAAGGATGCCGACCACGCTGTTTCTGTGACGCATCCGGCAGAGTTCCGGGATGGCGCGATCGAACTCCGGTTCATGCTGGAAGATGCAAAGGACAGTCTGGGCCTGAACTTTGCAGATTTGAAGTACAAGAAAGTTCACGCAGGCCATTTATTCTTAGCGAAAGTCAATACGAGAAACGTGGAATTGACCGACCTGAAAACGGGTAACATGGATTTGAAAACACGCGAGTTAAGGAAAGCGAAAAAAGTGCCACCCGCACTTCAGGAACTGTTGAAGACGAAGCGAAAACGGTTTCCCCATAAATTAAAAACCGGTAAATGGTATACGCTGCTCGTAGACGTGACAGGCGACACAATGACGGTTTCCATTGATGGTAAGAAAGTTGGGGCCTTCTCATCTGAAGGGATTGCTCATCCTACCAAGCGCACGCTGCGATTGTCGGTTCCCAAAAATGCCGTGGTGGATGATGTGAAGATTTATTCGCGAGCTGCGAAGAGTGAGTAAGAGAATGATGAATACACGGACCAGGAATAGTATTGTAGAAATTGGTGATCAGATTATCGTAACTGCTGGATGACAAAAAGACATGGCAGGTTTATATCTACATCAGAAAGAATATAGCATCTTCGCTTGATTTGTAATCAAACTATTAGAATTTATGGTTGGGTATTAGGGGTAGAGTAAAGGATATCTTATGAACTGTAACTGTCCTGATGATGTATCATCAATGAGTTCTGTTGTCTCGGCATTAGCTACAGTTTCCATTCCGCTGGTACTTGCGTGGTGGGGGCACAGACAGCACAAGGAAAACATAAAGCAATCATTAGAGGCACGAACATTGCGAGAGCTAGATGAACTCAATCATCGTGTGTCAGCATCGGTTACTGTGATTATGCAACTTTGTTCGAATTCCAAGGATCTCGTTTATGAAACAATTTCAGAGAATAAGGAACTTGAAGGTCATGTGTTTGCAGTTCTCAATCAATACGAATATTTATGTTTCGGAGCAAATGAGGGTTTATTTGAGAATAATATCATTCTGAGCCTTCGCGGAAAAGCACTGAAAAAGACTCAAGAACAATATGAAAAATATATCACTACCTACAGAGACAAACATGACTCAGAAGCTTGGGTTCAAGTTGACCGGTTTATTAATGCCCACATGAATAGGTTGCAAGAACTACAGAGTTAGGTTTTATTGATTCCTGATTTCTTTGTCTCTTTGTGCAGATTTGAAACGCAAACATGAGGCATGTTTTTGTGTCTAAGGATTTCAGTGTTTTGATTATGATGAATAATGAAAAGTTAAATTTTAATGAACATCAAAATAATGACGGTCAATGATGCTATAGATGGATTAGAGACTTTAGATGGGAAATACATTTTTGTTAGTGGACTATTAAGTTTTGAATTTGAAGACCATTCTGTATCTCATTGGCCTAAATTAGAAAGAAGACAATCTTCGGATGTGAGTTGGTGTTGGGAACATTCCAGCTTATGGATTGATATTGGATCAGAAGCTTTTGCCTTGAATGAAAAAGTACTTAAGAGATGGTCGGGGAAGCGAGTCGTGATTGGAGGCACATTATCAAAACCAGTTCCGGGTTATGGAGCTGGTCATATGAGTGGTTGGCCTGCTTCAATACTGGCTACACAAATTGAACTTTTTAAAAAATGGCAACGATCTCACTAAGTTTCGTAGTGGGTATAAAAAGGCAGGGTTGAATGTGTTAAACGAGGAGCAGGTAACATACGGCATGATTGGATTGAGGAATGTATTTTAATGACTGGGTTTTGTTAGGCATTCATATTGTTCTGTCTCTGGCATATTGGGGTCTTACATTTCTCTATCTTTCTAAACGCGAATCGCTTTCATCAAAGTTAGGTCCTTTTTTCGGATTCCTTGTTTGCTGGCTCTCTCTGCTACTCGTCCCGTTTTTATATATTCCAATAATTGTCATATTAGCTGGAGTGATAGTACGTGACCCGAACGAAAAGGAAAAAATATCCCAATTGTCATGGCGATGGCTTTTCTATGTGATAGCACTCGTTATTGGGATCGGAATGTTTGTATTGTTTATCGCTCTTCCCTCTTTTATTTCATACTAAAATCCAAAGAGGTCGATGTTTGATCGCCCAGATTCACGGTCCATTTTCTGTTCGCTGCGCTCGTCCCGTCAATTAAAGTTTCCTGGCATCTTTTACTGTCTACCCAGAAACGATTCAATCAGTGTTCGTAACGAAACTCTGATTGTAAAAATTGTGGAATGTAAAAAAATGTAAAACGCTATTGAAATATTCCTGACAGGAATAATACAAAGTATGAAAAGGGGGCAGGATTCAAATCAAAGAAACCTGACCCTTTATTTTGCCCTGTGCCTCTTTTAACCCCGTGCGGGGAAAAGAAGTATATTTTGGAACTAAGATTGAGTCAAAGCGATGATACGAAAAACTCTTCTCACTTGTTTATTCGTCCTTTCAATAATGTATCCCGCGGTGGCACAGTCCCTCCGGCTGAGTTGGACCAAAGATTCCCATCGATGTTGGTTTCAAGTTAAGAAGGACTACTTTGTTGTCAACGTTCCCGATCGCCAATGCACGCCGGCCTTCGACAGACATCGACTTGCTGAAGCGATGTTGAAAGTGCTTCAGGAGCAGGTGTCGGCTGAAAAACTCGTCGTCGAACAGTTCCGTTTGACTGAGTCTCAGCAACAGCACCTTTTGAAAATTCGTGGTACCACATGGCTACTGAAGTTGCCTGAATATGAATTGATTACTTCTGAGGATATGAAAGCGACAAGCAATGATTCGCGGTTGTTTCTGCCGGCGCGCAAAAGTAAAGGTGGTGGAGAATCGACTTCTATTATTGTTCACAACCATTTGAAGGAGCCGATCAATGCTTACTGGGTCAGTCCTTCTGGTGAGAAGCGATTGTATGGCAGTATCGACGCGAATCAGAAATTTAAGCAACACACATATGTAGGACACGCATGGTTACTTCGTAAGAAATCAGGGAACGACCTGGGTTGCTTTATCGCCAGAGGAGATGATTCTTTGGTTATCGATGAGGGGGTCCTGAAGAATCTCCGTCGAGATACACCACGTCGAACGGGAGCAAAAACGCAAAATAAAACTGTTTCTGCAGATGGGAAATGGACGGCTTTCGTTCGGGATCATAATCTATGGATTCGCCACGACGATCAGAAGATTCAACTGACTTCAGATGGAGCTCCGGACAATACGTTTCAGTTCAGGGGGCACGAAGCTCCCGACGTTCGCTGGTCTCCCGATTCCAAACACCTGCTGGCATTTCAAACGAATCGTGTGGCAGAGCCTCAAGTGCATCTCATCGAATCGTCGCCTGCTGATCAGTTGCAACCACGGATTCAGAGTCACACCTATCGAAAGCCGGGAGACGAATTACCAAAACAGACTTTAAGGTTATTTGTCCTGCCAAGTAAAAAAGAGATTCCGATATCTGATCGCCTGTTTGATAATCCCTGGAACTTGCGATTTCGTGGCTGGTCAGAGTCCGGTGATCGTTTCTGGTTACATTACAACCGGCGCGGACATCAAATGGTCCGTGAGCTAGAAGTCTCTGTCGTTGATGGTTCGGTAAAAACGTTTATTGAGGAAGCCAGCGAGACCTTCATTCACTATTCTAATTCAGGAAAACTTGTCTTTAAAGAATTAGGGCAGGATGAAATTCTCTGGGCGAGTGAACGGAGTGGCTGGAATCATCTCTATCGGTACAGTCGTGCTACCAGTCAACTTTTAAACCAGGTGACCAGCGGTGACTGGAATGTGAAACGGATTGAAAAAATTGATCCATGGGCGAAACAAATCTGGTTCTACGCTGTCGGCGTACACAAAAATCAAGACCCTTACCACGAACATTTCTGCCGGGTCAATTATGATGGGAGTCAGTTCGAGGTTCTTACAGTAGGGGATGGCACGCATCAGATTCAATTCGAACAAGGAGGCAAGTACTTTCTCGACACCTATTCTCGGGTCGATCTGGCTCCGGTTTCAGAATTGCGTGACAGTCAATCGGGCGAACTGATTTGTGAACTGCACCATGATGATTCACTCGCAAAATTCGGCAAGCGACGCATGACGGAACGGTTCGTTGCCAAAGGACGCGATGGAAAGACTGACATCTGGGGGATCATTCACTGGCCACTTGAGTTCGACCCTAACAAGACGTATCCCGTGGTGGAAAACATCTACGCCGGTCCTCATGGCCACCACGTGCCCAAGTCCTTTCGAACCCGGTATCGGCACCAGCATCGAATTGCTGATGCAGGGATGATTGTGGTGCAGATCGATGGTATGGGGACAGCCTGGAGGTCAAAAACATTTCATGATGTTTGTTATAAGAATCTCCGCGATGCGGGGTTTCCAGATCGCATTGCCTGGATCAAAGCAGCAGCAGCCAGATACCCGCAGATGGATATTTCCCGAGTTGGAATTTACGGTGGTTCAGCGGGAGGCCAAAATGCAATGGCGGCTTTGCTCTGGCATCATGATTTTTATAAGGTCGCTGTTGCTGATTGTGGCTGTCATGACAATCGGATGGACAAAATCTGGTGGAATGAGCAGTGGATGGGTTGGCCCGTCGACGAAAGTTACATCGCCAATTCCAATTCTGCAAACGCACATTTGCTTGAGGGAAACTTGATGTTGATTGTGGGTGAACTGGATCGAAACGTCGATCCTGCCAGCACCACCCAGGTGGTTCATCAATTGATTCAACATAATAAAGACTTTGAGTTTGTCCTGGTAACAGGAGTCGGACATGGCTCTGCAGAAACCCCCTGGGCTTCACGGAAGCGTCTGAACTTTTTGAAGACGCATCTGGGGGTGAACTGAAAGTTTACTACAGATCCCCACTCACCTCTAGGGATTCTAATAGTTCTTGATAAAGCAAAGAGCCATCATAGCTCTTAAGTAAAAGTTGAATATAGTATTTTATCATCAATGGATAGAAAAAGGGGCAGGTCTCTTTTTTTCTCGCCTCGACAAACGTGCCGAGGAATAGGAGTAAGGTTCCGTCTGGGCGCGACAGCAAAAACAGAACACACCTGGGTGGCTGACAAAACTTAAAAAAACCGCTACCACGACTATGGCGTTCACTGGTTAACAAACTACAAACGGACGCCGAACTGGCTGCCGTCAGAAAGTGCATTATCAGAGGCACACCCTTTGGCGATGATAAATGGACCAGGAACACCGTAGTACGATTGTCCCTCGAAAGCACAACTCGCCCTCGAGGAAGACCCAGAAAAGAGACCTGACCCCTTTGATCCTTTTGGACCCTCGTTCACATTCGGTCAGTGGGAAGTTCAAAGAAAGACACCGCACTTTTTGTGGATTCTATCACAGAGTCTCGCTTGCTTGAGGACTATTAAATCAGCCGTTGACTATCCCCTAGATTTGCCAATTTGCCAGACTGGATCATAGCCCTCGAATATGCCGAATATTGTGTATAGAACGCTATATATTATTCTGGCATCGCGCGTGTTGCGGTATCTGGGAGTGGGCAGTGCGGCTTGACAATTTCTTTCAGCTGATTCTCATGATTCTGGCTTTGCCTGTCGCTCAGGCAGCCGGTCAGGAATGCGCGGTCGAGGAAGAAGCCGAAGCCTTCAAATGCGTTTTAGAAAACGAAGAAAACCAGCGTTTCCTGTCTTCCTGGCTCGATTCTGACAATGGTATCTCATTTCAGCCTGTCTACTACGGCGAAGTCTTCAGCAACGCACATGGCGGCATCGCGACTAAAGATTCAACACACTACGAAGGTCTGGTCGACCTTGCTCTCTCGCTCGATTTCGACAAGATGAATCTGCCGATTCCGGGAAAAGCTTTCGTACTGGCACAAAATACGCATGGTCGCAGCCTGACCGCAAATTATGTCGGCGAGACACAAATTGTCAGTAATATCAACTCGCTGAGAAACATTACCCAGATCAGTGAGCTCTGGTGGGAATTTAGTCTGTTTGAAAATAAAGTCACCCTTCGAACAGGCAAGCAAGACCTGAGTACCGAATTTATCACGATGGATATGGCCGCTGATTTTATTAACTCTGCATTTAGTTTATCACCTTCAGCCGGACTGCCTTCTTTTCCTGCTCCCAGTCCGGCGGTGAGCCTGCTGGCCGAATTCTCTCCTGCAATCGGATTCAAGGCCGGCGTGTGGGATGCCTATCGCAATGATGGAAATGGTGCATTCTCCCAAAATGGTTCGGCGCTTTTTATTGGCGAACTCGAATACCGATTCACAACTCCCGCTAAAAATTTACCGGGTAAAATTACACTGGGGATGACTTATGAAACGCCAGGCGAAGTTCCCGCTGGTATCATTCCCAGATCGTTCGGCTACTACATTCAGTTTGAGCAAGTTCTGTTTCGCGAGACTAATAGTACCGCAGAAAATCCGCAGGGACTGTCTTTCTTCGCACAACATTATCCCACCAATGTTAGTGGCAACTCACCCTTTCACACGATCCCCGAAGACGCATTAGCAGGAATTACTTATACGGGGCCGCTTCGCGGACGCGACGAAGATGTCGCGGGTGCAGGTTTTGGCTGGGTCCAGCTAAAGCAGGGGGGGACCAATGAGGAAGTCATGATGGAGCTATTTTACAAAGCTAAAGTCAACGACACGCTGAGCATCCAACCCGACCTCCAATACATCAAAACTCCCTCCGGCATCCATTCCGATGCTCTCGTGGTCGGCCTGCGCGTTCAGTTGGATTTATAACCACAAACATCAATGGAGTTGGGACTGTATATGTTGAGTCCAGTCCGTTTATCTCTCTGGTTCGCTAAGAACCGGGGCGAGTGCCCTGCGGCTCATCGCGAATACGCGACGGTTGAGAGGGGCAATCCAGCTCCTTAAATATTATCAGTACTCGTAGATATTCATCTGCTGTTGGGGCGAAAATAGATTCCTGACGGGTTAAATTTTGAAACGATTAATCGCGAAGTTTTTTGAATTGCTGGTAGCTTTTCCAGGCAATGCGTTGCAAGTCGGTACGGTCTGTTTTGGAAAATGTGGTTGTGATTGGTTTGCCGTCGCGGTCTTTCGTTCGGTCTTTGTTATCGAGAAACCGAATATCGGTAATTGAATCCACGGGCAAGCCTTCCGGGCTTCGGTCAAATAGTGCGGCATACAAAGTACATGCAGTGAGATAAGCCATGGTTTGATTCAGGTGGGCGTCATTCACAAAACGGAGTGTGAGGTCGGGACGTTCTGTTTGACAATTCAAGCCCACCAGTGACATCGGGGCGGCTGTGACATCCAGTTGTTTCGCCAGGGCTGCGATCTCTCCCGCCTTTTTCAATACCGCTTTTGGATTGGGTGGGGTTTTTAATGGTTTGGCGTTTTGAGTTGTGGGCGTTGTTTCGTAGAGTATCACGCGGGCATTTTGCGCTTTGGCCAGCGCGACGAACCTGGGAGCATACTCGGCGTAGAGTGATTCTTTTCCATTCAGGTCATCACGATAAGACTGTAAGATCACCACATCCCATTTTGTGCGTTGTGATTCGAAATCTTTGAGCAGTTTTCGATGCCGTGACAGGGCGCCTTTGGCATAACGATTCTTCGGGTCCTTGGAAGCTTTTTCCAGAGAGGCAACGGTCTGTTCCTGTTCGGCTCGTGTTAACGCATGCAGTTTGACGTAGTTTTGGGATCCCAGATTCCAGTGATCGACGAGTCTTCTCCCGCCGTAAATGACCGTTGTGGGATTGAATGTGAGGGATGGGTTACCGGCTTCTGCCATTTTTTTGACGACTTGCGCCAGCTTGTGGCGCGCGGTATAGCTGTTTCCGATAAAGAGAACATTGAGTGTCTCTTTCTTATCAGCCGCCCGGGACAGGGAATTCGTTTCGTTGAAAATGAATAGCGATAAGACGAACAGAAAGGGAACGAATCTTCGGGAGCGGTATGACATATCGGGTACTCTTAATACAGGATTGAAAATGTTGTTAATATCGAAATGAATTGTTCGTCCGATTAAGTTTCAGCCTATCAATATCTGGCGTGCTGGAAAACAGGATTTTTGTGCATTGTTCTGTATTTTATCAGATTTCCTGTGTGCTGTGTCCGGTCTGAATGCGAGCCAAAAGTGCCACCCGGTCGATGCTGTTCATTTTTTGATTTATGGATTGTACTGTTCTGTGTGCACTGCTGTATTTTCATCTGCTACCTGATTGAGGCTATCGGGTAGAATTGCTGTTCGCGGGTTGGTCGTTTTTCTGGTGGGCGGTCACATGGGGCCGCATCCTGCCTGACGCGCTACTTTCAACAGGGGGCTGCCTTCTATGGATTTGTTCTTCTGGTATTCTGTTTGTTACTTTCTAACGGCGGCTCGTGCCGTGCTGCTCAGATTCTTGTTGTTGTTGGCTGAAGCTGTGTTGCGCCTGCCCGGGTTTTTATTGACTGCGAAAGATTGTTGCGAAGGGCAGCTGGGGGTCAAGTTCATTTATATGCGTGAAGCGTGTTTGATAGCTGTCGATACGTGTTCGAACGCTGGTTTATATGCGTCGAATCGTGACCGAAGCGTGTCGATAAAGTACGAGACAACGGGAACCGGTGCTGACTTATCAGGTGAAGATTTAGAAAACTCAGGGACTTTTATAGTAGTGAGATTTTCAGTGTTCGTGATAAGCAGTGCGCAAATCACTCATCTCGCGCGCGACGCTTATAACGCATATTCTCGAAAGGCGAGACGTTGTCAAGTCCTGTTTTTTCAGTGTCTCGAAGAAAAAATGGGGACGGACAAAATTCTTGCCTCTTCAGTGTAGTGGCTTAGGAGTCGGGTGGTTTCTGCGATGTGCACAAAGTGAACTGGTTCCGTCAAAGCCTATGGATATGATGTGGGACTACAACTGGATGGTGGTTCGCGTTATTATGATTTTCAGCGAACAGACTTTTGCAACTTTGAATTAATAACTGACTCCAGAGGGATCGTGAACTATGTCGGACCTATCCGAAACAATCAGCCGTACGTGGGACATTCCCTTGCGGGACACAGTGGATGTGGCCGTGATTGGAGGTGGTTCTGCTGGAATTGCTGCTGCGACTGCTGCGGCGCGGACAGGTGCATCGACGGTACTTGTCGAGAAATATGGTTTCCTGGGTGGCACTTCGACGGCGGGTATGGTTGGTCCTTTTATGACTTCCTATACGCCGGACGGCAAACGGCAACTGGTTGCTGGAATCTTTCAGGAAATCATTGATCGAATGGTGGCCATGGGGGGAGCCGTCGATCCTTCGACAACGGAAGCGGGGTCGGAGTGGGGGTCGTTTATTGAGCTGGGTCATGCGAATGTGACGCCCTTTCATGTGGAATCGCTCAAGATGGCGGCGCTGGAAATGGTTTGTGATGCGGGCGCAAACATTCGATTTCATACCTCGTTTGTGGATGTGGTGATGGAAGGGGAACGCATTTCGGAGCTGATCTTTCTGGATAAAGGGGGCCTTGGATTTCTGCGTCCAAAAGTTGTGATTGATACCTCTGGCGATGGTGATATTGCTGCCAAAGCGGGTGCTCCTTTTGAAGTGGGTCGGCGTGAAGATGGCAAGATGATGCCGGTTACTTTGTTTATTACCATTGGTGGAGTGGATGATGAGCGGGTGATAGCCTGGATGCGGGAGCATGAAAAACTACATCCGGGGGAGCGACTGTTTGAGTGCATTGTGAAAGAGGCCCGGGCCAAAGGTGAATGGACACTGGATCGCGATTTTTTGAATCTCTATCGAGAGCCGACAGCGGGGCAATGGAAGGTGAACACGACGCGAGTACATGATGTGGATGGGACGAACCCCGATGATCTGTCTCGTGCGGAAATTGAGAGTCGTCGCCAGGCTTGGGATTTGATTCGTTTTTTCCGATCGCATTGTCCCGGTCTGGAAAATGCGCAATTGGTTGCGACGGGCAGCCATGTGGGCGTTCGCGAAACGCGACACATCCTGGGAGATTATGTGCTTAACGGAGAGGACGTACTGGAGGGGCGTCAATTTGAAGATGGGATTGCCCAGTGTTCGTATCCGATTGATATTCATGATCCGTCGGGTCCCCGCGGTCGCCTGGAGGGAATTAACGCCGATCATTATGAGATTCCGTATCGTTGTCTTGTGCCACGACAGGTGAATAACCTGTTAGTTGCAGGCCGACCGATCTCGGCTGACCATGAAGGAGCGGCATCTGCGAGAGTGATTCCCCCCTGTTATGCGACCGGTGAAGCAGCGGGTACGGCGGCGGGTCTTTCTCTTCAGCAGAAGGTGTCGCCGCGTGAAATTGATGTTGAAGCACTGCGTACAAAACTCCGGGAGCAGGGTGCTGTTATTTAATTTATTTTCTGTCGATGGTTTAAAAGTTCGAAACTTATATGAGGTGATGAGATGAGTCAGTCAAAGACTGTTCGCTGGGGTGTGATTGGTCTGGGGTGGTTTGGTGAGGTTCACGCTGACAATCTGTCTGAGATGCCGGATATCGAACTGGCGGCACTTTGTACGCGACGTCCCGAACGTTTGGGCGAGGTGGCCGACCGATTGGGAGTGAAGCGGCGATATACTGATTATCGCGATTTATTGGCTGATCCCGAGATTGATGTGGTGAGCATTACGACGCATATCAACGATCACCGTGACATCGCCATCGATGCGTTGCGTAGTGGAAAACATGTGCTGCTGGAAAAGCCGATGGCTCCGACGGTCGCTGATTGTGAACAGATTGTTGAGGCGGCGCGGAATGCTGAAGGCTTTTTGATGGTGGGACATATTTGCCGATTTGATCCGCGCGTGACAATGGCGAAGCAGGCGATTGAAGAGGGGCGGATTGGTAAGATTATTTCGATGCATGCCCGACGGAATCTTTCCAAAGAAATTGGTAAAATGGTTCTGGATGATATTTCGGCATTGATGGGTGATGGTATTCATGACGCAGATTTGATGCTCTGGTTCAGTCAGGCGAAGGTGTCGACGGTTTATGCTCAGGAGGTGCATCCGGGTCAGAATCAATATCCTGATGGTGGCTGGTCTATCGCGCGGCTGGATAACGGTGCGGTGGCTGTGGTTGAATCGGTGTGGCATTTGCCGGAGAGCACGCCTTACACGATTGACGCACGACTGGAAGTTCTTGGTACAGAGGGGGCATTGTATATCAACTGCGGGGAGGCTGGTCTGGCGATTCACGATGCGAATGGCGTTAAGATGCCGGATACGATGTACTGGCCACGTCCTTTTGGTAACTATTTTGGTGTGCTGCAGGAGGAGCTGCGTTACTTCGCTAACTGCATACGAAAGGGGGAACGGCCAGATCGGATTACGCCAGTCGAGTCTTGTGCGGCTGTAGCCTGGATGGCGGCTGCGACTGAGTCTTCACAGACGGGGGCGGTGATTACATTTTGAATTTCAGTTGTCAGGCCAGTAGTTTTTCAACGACGTTTCCGGAAACGTCGGTCAGTCGGAAATCGCGGCCCTGGAACTGGTATGTGAGTTTTTTATGGTCGAGGCCAAACAGTTGCAAGATGGTGGCGTGGAGATCATGTACGTGGACGGGGTCTTTGGTGACACCCCAGCCGATTTCGTCTGTTTCGCCTATGACCTGACCGCCTTTGATTCCACCGCCGGCTAGCCACATACTATAGGAATAGGGATGATGATCGCGGCCTGTGACTTTCTTGAAGTTGACTCTATTTTCACCCAGGGGGGTACGGCCGAATTCGCCTCCGAAGACGACCAGTGTTTCATCGAGCAGGCCCCGACGTTTGAGGTCTTTGAGTAATGCGGCGATTGGTTGATCGGAGATTTGAGTGTAACGTTTCAAGCCGCTGTCGAGGGAACTATGGTGATCCCAGGTTGATAGAAACAGTGTTACGAAGCGGACACCCCGTTCCACCATACGGCGTGCCAGCAGGCAGTTTCTGGCATAGGAGCCCATGAAACCGGTATTTGTTTTTGAAGTGTCTTCACGGGTGACGCCGTATTCTTCCAGAGTTGTTTTGGTTTCTCCCGAGAGGTCGAGTAGTTCTGGTGCGGTCTGCTGCATGCGGAATGCGAGTTCATAGGCTTTGATGCGGCTGGCAATTTCGGGATTCCCAATTTGATCAAAGCGCAAGCCGTTCAATTCGTTGATGGTTTGCAGGCTGCGTTGTTGGGCCTGCGATGAGAGCCCCGTTGGGTTGGCCAGATTTAATACCGGACTTCCCTGATTTCGAAACAGGGTTCCCGCGTATTGAGAGGGCAGGAACCCGCTTGACCAACTGGATGCGCCGCCGGGTAAGCCTCGACCCAGTGTGGCGAGTACGACATAACCCGGCAGGTTTTGTGATTCGCTGCCCAGGCCATAATTGAGCCATGATCCCAGCGTCGGTCGGCCTTGTAAATCGGATCCGCTGAGCATCATGAGTTGGCCGGGGAGGTGATTGAACTGCTCACAATGCATGGAGCGGATCATGGCGATGTCGTCGACGCATGTGCTTAGGTGGGGTAGTAGATCGGAGAGTTCCATACCACATTCACCGTAGCGGCGGAATGTGCGTGGGCTGCCCATTAAGCGGGCTGCTTCTTTCTGGATGAATGCGAATTTAATATCTTTCAAAATCGATTCGGGCATGGGTTGCCCATCGAGTTCATTCAACTTTGGTTTGGGGTCGAACAGATCCATCTGGCTCGGGCCCCCTTCCATGAAGAGGTAGATGCAGCGTTTCGCGCGTGGTGCGATGTGTGAGAGTTGTGTTGTCGGGTCGCTGGCAAACAGACCGTCCTGTTTCATCAAGGATGCCAGAGCCAGGGTTCCCAGTCCGCTGGCACTGGTGGCAAAAAATCGGCGCCGGTTCAGTGCGTCAAGTTCGTTTGTTTGATTGTTAAACTGTTCGGGAATCATATTCAGTCTCGTGTGATAAACTCATCCAGATTCATGACGATTCGCGCCACTTGAACCATTGCTGTGAGTTGGGGAGGCTCTGTTTGTTTTGTCTCTTTACTTTGCTTATCTGCTAACTGCAGCAGGTCGGAATAGGCGGCGCTGAGGTATTTCAGTTCCTGTTTGCTGGCCGGCCGAGAGAAACATCGCATGAACATTTCCTGAATGGCGGCTTGTAGATTGTCGGGATGTTGCTTGATCATCTGTCGTCCCAACTCTTGAGCACATTCATAAAACATAGGGCCGTTCAATAGTGTGAGTGCCTGCAATGGTGTGTTCGAGCGTTCTCGACGACTGCATGAAACGGTGGCGTCGGGTGCATCGAAGGTCATCAGCATCGGGTAGGGGACGGTTCTTTTGAAGACGATATACATGCCACGGCGGTAACGCTCGCTCCCCTGGCTGGCTGGCCATTTTACACTACGTCCGACATCGGTTACGAACGCTGGAAGTGGTGGTCTGATGCCGCGACGACCAATGGTGCGGTCGAGTAGCCCGCTGGCTGTCAGGTGAATGTCGCGTACGATTTCTGCATTGACGCGGTAACTGTTTTGGCGCCAGAGTAGTTGGTTGTTTAGATCCTTGTTGTTCGGGCTTGCGTTTGCTGCCGATGATAACTGGTAGGTGGATGACAAAACGATCATGCGAATCATGGCCTTGCGGCTCCATTGACGTTCTCGATACTCGACCGCAAGCCAATCGAGGAGCAGGGGGTGTGTCGGTTTTGCTCCCTTCGTGCCGAAATCGTTGGGAGTCGCTACGATTCCGTGACCGAAGAGTTGTTGCCAGATGCGATTGACGGCGACGCGTGCGGTCATTGGGTGATTTTCCTGAAACAGCCACTGCGCGAAATCCAGCCGATTGAGGTTGTTGTTTTTCGATGGTAATCCCGGAAGAACTGTCGGTGTGCCCGGGGTTACTTTTTCGCCGGGGCGATTGTAGATTCCGCGGACATGGATGAAGGTATCACGCCGATCTTTTTTTCGTTCGGTGAAGCTGGGAGCTTTGGTAGACGGTTTTGCTGGTTTCGTTTTGAGAAGTTGATCGAGTTTCGAGTTGATTTTGTCCCAGCCGTTTTTTTTTGTCTGGTAGAAACTGACAAGCTTCTTGAGGTCGGTTGATTTTTTGTAGGCAGCAATGATCTTGGTGATCTCGGCCCGTTGTTTTTCTGTAAGGTCTTTGATTTCGTAAGACTTGAGTTGAGCCTGTAGTTGATCATAGGCGGGTTGCCACTTTTGCATGTCCTGTTCGTACTCTTCCTTCTCCCAGGAGTTTTGTACCTTCACGCTGGATTCGACGGTGTTATTAAAGAATGAGTAGAGCTGGTAGAATTCCTTCTGCGAAATGGGGTCATGCTTATGATCGTGACATTCAGCACATCCGAGAGTCAAACCGAGCCAGACCATGCCGGTTGTATTCACGCGATCTACGATTTCCTTCGTGCGATACAATTCCAGGTCGACGCCGGCCTCTGTATTGCTGAGTGTGTTGCGGTGAAATCCAGTGGCGATTTTCTGCGACGCAGTTGGTTTGTCTAACAGGTCGCCTGCCAACTGCTCGATGGTGAACTGGTCGAAGGGTAAGTCTTCGTTGATCGCATTAATGACCCATTCACGATAAACCCATGCATGGGGTCGCATGCTGTCGCCGAGATAGCCGTCGCTGTCAGCGTAACGTGCAAGATCCAGCCAGTAACGTCCCCAGCGCTCACCATAATGTGGGGAAGACAAAAGTTGGTCGACCAACTTTTCATAAGCGAGTGTATCTTTGTCTGCGACAAACGCTTCGACAACTTGCGGTGCGGGGAGTAAGCCGACAAGATCCAGGTACAAACGACGAATGAGTGTGCGACGATTTGCCTGGGGCGCCGGTTTTATCCCGGCTTTCTGGTGTCGGGCAGCGACAAACACATCAATGGGCGTTCGGATGCGAAACTGGGGAGTGGGTCTGAAGTTTGCAGGAAGGGCGGGGCGTTGTAGTGGTTTCATTGACCAGAGGACTGGCGGCTTGAGCATTAGATCCTTTGGCCATGTCGCGCCTTCAGTGATCCACCGACGAATGATTGCGACATCATTTTTGCTGAGTGGCGATTCCTCTTTGGGCATCTCAGCGACGCCGTCTGTCGAGGTCACAAGATCCATTAAATAACTTGATTCCGGATCGCCTGGCACCAGGGCTTCACCATTCTCGCCACCTTTAACAAGGGCATCAGCTGAATGCAGAGAGAGTTCGCCCATTCGAACGCGCTGATTGTGACAGATCAGGCAATGGCGCTCGAAGATCGGTGCAACATCGCGGATGAAGTTCACAGGTTCCGCACTGAGGGCGTTCTGAGTGGATGCCATCAGCGCGAAAAAAATTGTTGTGATGATCGTGCTATGGTATCGCTGGTGATTCATTCCGAAAACTGACTTTCAGCCTGAAGGATCCAGCCGACGCCTGGGAGGTTGTGATGACCAGCGGGTAAAAACTAAGCTGGTCTCGATTTCACCCTTATAATTGGGAAGAGTGGCATCGGCAGTTTGCAGGAGATCTCATGATCTATTAAGCATCGACTCTGGGGTTAATTTAGGTAGAGCATCAATTCTAATCCCAAGTCCTCCCCTGAGACAACCCTTTCTCCTGGCTTTTGGCTTATTAGAAAGTCTCTTTTCGATATTGTTGCATCTGAATTTCCATGTAAGTCTCGTTTGGTGCCGACATAAAGAGAGATTCTCCGGATGATTGTTGTTGGCGAATATTTGGCAGTCTTCTTGTGAATTACTTTCCTGATTTAGTCAGCTTGAAATCAAAAGTGTTTTCCCCCGGTTTTACCATGGCTGCAAGTTCAGTTTTTCTATTGTATTTCGCAGGCAGCGTTTCTTTCACACGTTTGATTTTTATGACGGCATCATCTCCTTCAAGTGCATTATCGTCTTCTACATTATCAATTAACGTAGTGATGACGACTTTGTTTTGGCCTAATTTGCATCCGAGAGTATCTCGAATATAAGTTAATTCGTAATATCCATTCGCGTCTGTTCTTGCTGAGGCTGTGCGACCTGAATCTGGTAAAAAGGAAATGGATGCTCCGGAAAGTGGTTGTCCGTCGAGAGTGACGACCCCATTGACCAATCCTAAATCGGGCTGATCATTTTCTGCACCGCTGCAGCCTGACAAGGTCAAACAGAGAATCACTGATGTAATGAGCAAAAAATTATTTATTTTGTTATCCATTGTTGGTCTGCTTTCATTTTTTTGTATTGATCTCAGTCGTTGGAATTCATTGATCTTGCATGAATTCGTTTTCTCTGAAAACTGCGCCGTGTTGAACGGCGCAATTTGGTTTCTTTTATGATTAGAATTCACCGAGGGTTTCTCCCTTTGCACGTGTGCTGAGGGCACGATAGAGTGTCATGTCGATGTTTTCAGAGAGGAATCGTACTCTGCCATCGCCAAATACAAAGTGCGCCCCGCCGACGTGATAGCTGCCGGCAGCTTCCTCGCCATAAGAGTTGATGGGGTCATTGCTTTCTGCTGCAATGAGATATTCAGTCATTTCTGTGGGAGGATTAGAATCTGCCCCGCCCGAGAAGCAATGCTTGCGGTCACTGCCCGCGCCACCTGGCATGCTAGAGTCACCACCAGAGTCGATGACTTCGCTGACAAAGATGGTGTTAGAGAGACCATCGGTGACATCACGGAATTTGACACTACTGCTGATGAAGAATATACCATCCGCACCCATGCACCCACCGGTAGCCGCCATTTGTGCTGCTGTCGTAATCCCGCCACTGTAGCAGTTGTCGCCAGAGCTACCAATGAGGGTTCCCATGTTCCCGTTGTAGTTGGATGTGGCGTATAAATCTTTCTGAACTCCTTTTCTTACATCTGGCTGTGAAGGGCACCAAAAAACTGAAATGGCTGTCCTGCCAGCCAGACGTTGTTTGGTGCTGGTTGAACCACCCGATTCAGCACCCATTCCACTGGAGCCGGGGCCTTGTATTTGATTGTAAAGTGGAGCCTGATCAATGTAGGGCAAAAGGGTTGCGTGCCAGGTCCAGCCATGACCACTGTAGGTGGTTCCCGCTGAATTGAGTTGGACGATACTTCCCGGTGGGAGGGAATTATAAGTTTCATGGTAATTGTGTAGTGCCAGGCCGATTTGTTTTATATTATTTTTGCAGCTACTACGACGAGCTGCTTCGCGTGCCTGCTGGACTGCGGGTAACAGTAAAGCGATTAATATTGCGATGATCGCGATGACTACCAGAAGTTCGATCAATGTAAAACCTTTTCGTTTCTTCATCATATTTCCTCTAGAGTAATGTGGAGTATCTAACTAATCCAAGTATTGATTTTTGTTCTTTCAAGCATGCCAATTATGAATGAAAATTGCTTTTTTCTCTCTTCATCAAATCTATGGCAGTCTAATTTAGAATTGTTAAGAATTTGTGTGGCGATTGTGTTTATTGAAAGAAATCCTGTCAGTCTCCGGTGAAGGTGATTGCTAAAAGAACAGACCAGCGGTGGCGGTCGTTGTTAAACTGATTGGTTGAGCAAATTGAATGCAGGTTTCAAATGTTTGTGTATGAGATCTTCGTTAGCGGGAAGCCAGGCGAATGATCATCTTCTTTAAAGAGAACGCAAAGAGAAGTTGAAGTATTCAGCTGGAGTTACTGGAGTCAAACGAATAAAATAAGGAATTCATGGTTTGTAAACGCGTTTTGATCAGGTGTTTGAAATGAGACAGACTTACAAGGTACTGTTGGTTACTGCGGTTCTTTCCCTTTGCCAAACTGTGCGGGCGGATGACAATTTTGTGTCTATTCTTGCGAAACGGATAGGTGGTCACATTCATCCGTCAATCTGTCGGGCCGGCGATGGCACGTTGATTGTGGTTTACAAGGGAGCGAACGTGCTGATGTGTTCTCGTTCTTCGGATCAGGGTACGAGGTGGTCAACCCCCAAGCCGATTTCGACGTCCGCGAAGCGACCTGATTCCATTCGTGAGGTGAAGAAATTTGAAGTCTATCCCGGGACTGTCGACACTCTGCCTGATGGTCGGATTCTGGTGACTTGGAATTACATTGCCGACGATAAGGCTAAGGACGGGTATTACGAGCGGGCGTTACTTTACAGTTTGAGTGAAGATCAGGGACGCACCTGGAGTGAGCAGCATTTGATTGGTCCGATTGACGGCACACATCTCGGCGCGGTTCGTCACAACGTACTGTCCTGGAGTAAGGGGAGATGGTTATTGCCGCTACGTGTGGGTCCGCCACGACTGTTTTCACCGCAGAGTGGAACGCTCACGAAATTCCCTGTTATTGGACCCGATGGAATTCAGCACGAGTTCCAGCAAATTGTGCGCACGGCGCCGGGTTCCCTTTTGGCTATGGGGCCGGTTCTGCTTCATTCCTCTGATAACGGACAGCGATGGAATCTGATCAAAAAATTTCCCGCAGTCCCAGACAAACGTGACAACGCTGAAGGTCGGTATCTGACGGTTCTTTCCGATGGGCGCGTTCTGGTTACATGGGGTATCGGCAACAAGAATCTGGGTTTGCGATATAACCTGTCAACAGATGACGGGCAGACCTGGGATGCGAGTCGCACGAAGATTCTGCTGTCTGAGACTGCTGTGACAGCCCGTTACTATTCAGCACGTACGATTCAGATTGATGACCAGAACGTGGGTACCGTATTCATGAACAGAGAGGGTGTTCATTTTCTCAAGGTTCCGATCAAACGGTTGAGTGACTCTGCGTCGACGAAGTAGTCGTTGCCTTGAAACAAATCCCGCCAGTTGACTCACAGATTTGTTTTGAGCTGGCGGTCTTTGATGTCAGGTGACGACTCTCTTGTTTGATGTCGCAATCGTGATTGTGTTTAGTCTTTGAAGAATTCATGCTGTGAATCACCGGCGCTGATCAGGTAGGCGATCAGGTCGAGGATTTCGTCTTTAGTCATACGATTGAACAGGCCGGCTGGCATGGGCGACGTTTTTGAAACGACGAGCTCGTCGATTAATTTACGGTCAATACTCACGCGTTTGTTGGGGTCGGTCAGGTCTGTATTGAGTGTCATCGTGTCACCATTCAGGTTCACAACGACGCCAGTGTGAACCTTGCCATCGTCTGTAACCACTGAGATCGCAGAAAACTGTTCGTTGATCACTTTGCTGGGATTGATGACCTGATCCATTAAATCATGTGGTGAATACCTGCGGCCTGCGGATGTCAGGTCAGGGCCGGTCATGCCGCCCTGATTTCCAAAGCGGTGGCAAGCGAAGCATCCGGTAGCTGCAAACATTTTTCGGCCATTGACGAAGTCTCGCTTTTTCAGTCCATTGCGAGCTAATCCTGAGAGTTCTTCAAGAGTCCATTTTGTCTCAGGACGTCCTGCAAAGACTTCACCCAGGTTCTCAAGAGCTGATTTCTTGACCGGTTTTTTCGCAAGAAGTTCCGCCATGGATTTCTTTTCAACTTCACTGAGGGATGCGACGGCGTCGTCGCGTACGAACTGAATGAATTTTTCGAAGCTGGCACCACCTTTATAGTTGGCCGCTTTCAGGAACCAGTTGAAATAGGCAGTGCGCAGTTCCGGCGTCCAGCCGACTTTGAGCATCCGAATGGATCGTGCGTATTGCATTTGCTCTTCCTGAGCGGGCGCGGCCTGAATAAGCGCCATGGTCTTTTCTGCGACAGTCGGCGACTGAAGCCAGGCCAGTGTTTCGCATAACAACCAGTTTAACTCAGGAGATTTGGAAGGGAAAAGCGGATCGAAACTGTCGATCAATTTTTGAACCGTAGAATCATCGGGTCGGCCAAAACGGTTGAGAATAATTTGTGTTGCCCGTTGTAAAGTGAGCTGTTGTGGTAATTTCAGGTTGGAAGCATCGATAGAAATGACCGCTGAGAGCAGTTGATCTCTCATGTTGGTATCCACTGCGGGGGTCTGTTCATTTCGATGTTGCGGGCAGACGCCAGTGACGCGTGCCAGTGCCAGCAAGGCTTCGACCTGTTTGGCTGGGTCAGATTCCGTTAAAGCTTTGTCAGCCCAGGACTCTGTCGGTTGGTGTTCAATGGCTGTTCGCGCTGCAAACCGAATGAAGCGATCTTTGTTTGCCAGGTAAGGCCAGGCGACTTTGATTGCGTTTGGATCCTGCTTGCCGTGAAACGCTTCCAGAGTGTGTCGGGTTTTTCGTGCTTCGTTTTCTGAAGGTGTTTGCTGAACGGGGGCGGTGGATTCGTCGCCAACATAGGTCACCCGGTATAGGCCCGATTGTACGCGTCGTCCGCCAATTGTGAAATACATCGCGCCGTCTTGCGGATGGATGATGGCATCGGTGATTGGGAGAGGTGCTCCGGTGACGAACTCTTCTTTTGTTGCCTTGTAGGAAGAGCCGCTTGGTTTTAGATGGACGGCATAAAGTTTACCCCAACTCCAGTCGAGAGCGTACAGAGCATTCTGGTACTTCGCGGGAAATTTTGCTCCATAGCCGAATGTCATTCCAGTCGGAGAGCCGGGGCCAATGTCGAGTACTCCGGGCAGGTTGTCCGCATAGAAGGGGGGGCGTTTTCCTGCGCCATTTCGCCAGCCAAATTCTGCTCCACTGGTAACATGGCAAATTCGAGTGGGACGATACCAGGGTGTATTGAAGTCGTATTCCATGTCGGCATCGTATGTGAACAGCTCGCCTTCACGATTGACAGCAGCGTCGAAAATATTTCGAAATCCAGATGCGTATGCTTCGAACTTTTTTCCATCAGGAGAGACACGATAGATAATGCCGCCTGGTGCCAGGACACCTCGGTTATGACCACGTCCATCGGGCATGCTGGGCAGCAGATGATCCTCTCCCCAGACACGTCGTACGGGAGAACTCTTTGCCAGTTCGGGTGGAATCGTATTGTTACCAGTAATCAGGTAGAGCGCTTTACCGTCTGGTGTGGGCATAAGGGCGTGAACGCCGTGATCGCTCTTTGATTGAACTTCGTGGAGTAACTCGACTTTATCGAGCTGGTCATCGCCGTTGCTATCGGTTATCCGATACAGGCCTGAGGAGATCTTTTGTTCGTAGTCGTTTACGCCCACATAGAGTGCACCGAAAGCCCAGACCATGCCGTTTACTGCTCGAATTTTAGCTGGCACTTTTTCAATGGTAGCGGCGGTCACCGTTTTACCAGCGTGTGGTGGTGTAATCCGATACATTTCACCGAATTGATCACTAACGAGAATTCGTCCTTTATCATCGGTACAAAGATTGACCCAGGAACCCTGATCCTGACCGGGAACGGAGTAGAGCAACTCGACCTGAAATCCTTTTGCCGCTTTGATGCGATTGATGGGAGTTGCCTTGTTGCCACCAATGGCCGGCCCGACGGTCTGCTTCGGCCGTTTTTTGGGTCGCTGCTTTGGTTTTGCGTTCTTTTTTGCTGGGAGTTCTTTGATTTTGATATTTCGCCACGCGACCTGCTTGCCGACTTTTTTGGGGTGTTTACCCACGCCGTGAACCTGAAGTGCAATGAAGCCTTTAGGTGTCAGTCCGTCTTTGAGATCAGCGGCGGGAACACCGTTGACCCAGGTCTTGATCGAGTTGCCTCGACAGACGATCCGGTAATGGTTCCAGTCATTCTGCTTAAACGCTTTGCGAGCAGGTTCGTTTTTGGAGAGGTCATTCAACCATCCGCGTCGACCTTCGTCGTAAATTCCACCTGACCAGGCGCGGTCTGACGGATCGATTTCGACTTGATAACCGTGTACTCGACCGGCTGCAATTTTTCGTTTCGATTCTTTTCCCTTTTTGTCCTTTATTTTAACGACTTTGTCTTTATCAAAAACCTGACTGCGGATCTGGATTCCCGAGTTCAGCAGGGGATCAACCTTATACTCAACCTGCAACTCAAAGTTACCATACAATTTCTTAGTGCAAAGGAAACTGTTGGGTGTTTTGGGAACCGAAGTGCCGACGATTGTGTCATCAACGATTTCGTATTTGGCAGTCCCCCCACGTTGTATCCAGCCATCAAGTGTCTTGCCATCAAATAAGGGTTTGAATCCGTTATTATCAGCAGCATCAGAGGTGACGTTCATCAACAACGCGAGGCAGATCGCGGAAATAGCGAGTCGGTAGTTCATGGTTTATCCATTGGATATAAAGTTGGAAAAATAATCAGCAGTGTGTTGCTGGGCGGGTCCTAGTGTATACTCTATTGGTTTAATAACTATTGTGAAAGTCTGAGGCTAAGTTTCGTCTTATATATTTGTTCAAACGAGGAGTCTTCAAAGCGGTCCCGGGCAATTATGGGATTGCATGTTAAATCTATTACGTGTCAATCTTCTAATTCAATCAGTGAAATTTCAATCTATGCAGTTCGCATCAAGGAAATAACATAATTTTTATTTATAACTTAATCTTGCTTAGAAAATTCAATAGCCAAAAAGACATTGGTTTTGCGTTTTTTAGATTCTACTTTGTGATGATGCCTTTGTGAGAGGGTAAAACGATGAATCGCTGCGCCTGCATGCAGACGCAGCGAAAAGAAGAATTGTGGAAGATAGTATTCGCCGCTCAAGTTTCTAGAGGAACGATGTCTTACTTCTTCTGTTGTGAATCGCTGACTTCGATGATGATTTTATCGATTTTGCCCGTGAAACGAGTTTCGTCACGACCAATGCCAATGCCTTCTACAACTGGTGTCTGGTTATCGAGACCTACGTCAGCGGTTTCGTCAGCTGAGAACATGAGCGGTTGTGTCTTTTCGATACGACCTTTAGCGACCACTTTTCCGTTGACTTTAATCGTTGCCTGACCACCTTTTCCTCCACCACCGCCATCATATTTAAAGTCCAAAATCACTTTGGCTGGTCCCGCAGGTACTTTATTCTTGCCGGAAACTGTGTACTGATTTAAGCCGAGGAAATTATAAGTATAGAATGGCTTTCCATCTTTCATATACAATGACCAGCCACCGAACCGTCCACCTTGTGCCAGAATCACTCCATTCGCTCCGTTTTTGGGTATGTTAAGTTCTGCGGTAATTTTCTTTGACTGGTTTTTAACATTGATAAAAGTGTTTTCCAGCATGCCATTCATGCCATCATAAAGGGTGAGTGAATTGCGCCCGTTCATAAGATCTGGACGTCCTGCCAGCGCCGGGTTAACGCGTTCAATCACACGATCATCAATCGGTAATACGTGATATTTCTCAGCTTCTTTCATAAACAGTTTTTGAAGCTGTTTCAGTTTTTCTGGATTCTTACTTGCTAAATTATTCACAAGACTGAAATCTTCTTTAACGTTGTAGAGGTCCCAGACATCAGATTTGAGGGGCGGTTGTTTGAGCGTCTGCCAGGGAGCCCGATGCAGTGTTCGTGCCAGCCATCCCTCGTGATAGATTGCGCGATTTCCAAAAATCTCAAAGTATTGGGTTGTATGCCGTTCTTTTGCGTCTGCATCATTGAATGTATACAGGAGACTGGTGCCTTCGATGGGGGTCTGCTTCGTACCATTGACAGACAGCGGTTCGGGGAGACTGGCGGCTTCGAGAATTGTCGGAGCAATATCAATCACATGTCCGAATTGTGAACGGATTCCTCCTGGCTCTTTGATTTTCTTTGGCCAGTGAATGACCATGCCATTGCGTGTTCCACCAAAGTCAGAGGCGACTTGCTTGGTCCAGGAAAATGGTGAGTCAAACGCAACAGCCCAACCTGCGGCCATATGTGGGAATGTATGAGGGCCTCCCCATTTTTCCATGAGTGGAACAAGGTCTTCGACTTTCTCGGTAACGTTATTGAAATAGGTCATTTCGTTGTACATTCCAACGAATCCACCTTCCGCACTGGTACCATTATCACCGGCAATGTAGATAAACAAGGTGTTGTCCATCTCATTGATGTCCTCGATCGCTTTCACTAATCTGCCGACCTCGTGATCTGTTTGTTCCAGAAATCCAGCAAATACTTCAGCCTGATGTGCGAACAGTTTCTGTTCTTGATCATTAAGGGCATCCCAGTCCTTAATCTCATCTGGTTTCTCTCCGAGTTTCGTATCTGCGGGAATGATTCCCATTTTCAGTTGGCGTGCGATGGACTCTTCTCGTATTTGGTCCCAGCCTTTATCAAATTTTCCTTTGTATTTTTTGATCCATTGTTTCGGGACATGATGCGGTGCGTGAACGGCTCCTGTCGCGAAATAGACAAAGAAAGGTTTGTCCGGCGTCATCGATTGTTGTGCTTTGACCCATCCAATTGCCTGATTCGTCATGTCATTCGTAAAGTGATAATCTTCTGTTCTGGTAGGATTGACGCGTGTGACGCCATCATAAACCAGGGGATACCATTGGTCTGTCTCACCTCCAATGAAACCATAAAACTTGTCGAATCCCTGATGTGTTGGCCAACGATCATAGGGACCCGACACACTCGTTTCCCAGGCAGCGGTTTCATGCCATTTACCGAAAGCCCCGGTGCTGTAACCATTGAGCCTTAACATTTCAGCCAGGGGGGCAACACTATTGGGGATTTGTCCTGTGTTTCCAGGAAACGCGGTTGCCGTTTCCATAATTGAGCCAGCGTTGGCAGTGTGATGGTTTCTTCCGCACTTAAGTGCCACTCGTGTTGGTGAGCAGAGCGCGGTTGTGTGAAAATTGTTATAGCGCAGTCCTGCTTTGGCGAGACGGTCGAGAGTAGGTGTTTGAATGGGGCCGCCAAAAGTGCTGGGACCACCAAAGCCGATGTCATCTATCAGAACGATAACTACATTCGGCGCTCCCTTTGGCGCTTTGACATCAAAGCGTGGTGGCGGCTTCACATTTCGGGCATCCAACTCGCTGTATGTCGGTTGTTTTGGTTCAGGGATTGGAAGGATTTTGCGATTGAGATCTTGTGCCGAAATGGTTCCGGACAAAGTAAATGAAAGTAAGGAGCAAATACAAAGCCGAGAGTAAACAGAGTAGCGCATTTGAGTTCCTTTAGACCAGTTCAGACAGACGAAGAGATTTGAGAAGTTGGATTCAACTTATAATTAGAAGTGGAACAATACCAATCGACTATATCAAGTAATGTTAGACAGTCAAATAATTCAGACAACCTTTAAAAGTGTTTTGCAATAAATAAACATGTTGGACACGTGAGTACTCTGGAGTGAATTCCATTAGTGATTAAGAAATGTTTTTAAGAAAGTGTTCTTGGGTATCGTCTGGTCGGATGGCAATCAGATTCTGGTCATCCAGTGAAAGGATTCCATATTATTAATATGCGGTTCCCGGCGACAAGATTTTTGTAGATTTGGTCAATCAATGTAATCAATCATGGTAATAGTGTGATCAGTTAGTAAAATGATTCGATTGATGTTCGGTTCAATTTGAAATATTCATATCAATACATATCACTTCTATTATTCAGGGTTCTCTCAGTGGGCCCATTCAGGAAATTTCATAATGAAAAAAAATATTCAGTTTGTTGTGACCGTTTTAACGGCCTGTTTGAGTCTCTCCGGGATCGCCCAGGCAGAAGGCTATCTGACATCCATCGGAACCGGTACTAACAAGATTCCTGTTGTCGTGGTCAAAGGCACGCCCTATGAAATGGGTAAGAAGCAGGGGGAACTGATCAAAGAGGACGCGTCCCGGATGATTCACAGCCTCATGGAAAAGGTCCAGGCCGGTGAACCAGAACGATGCTCAAACTCAAGTTTGGATGCGGCCTGGAAATCGGTGTCTCGTCATACGGATCCCCGTTTCAAAGAGGAACTGCGGGGTTTCGCGGAAGGGACGGGGATGTCATTGAAAACGTTGCAACGCGCTCATGCCATGCCTGTGGTGATGGACTATTCCTGCAGCGGTATTGCCGCGTGGGGTTCTGCGACAAAGGATGGACATCTCTATCAGACGAGAAATCTGGATTGGTCTATGGATTTGGGCGCTCAAAATTATCCCTGTATCACAGTCTACATTCCCAAGGATGGAGTGCCGCACGTGAATGTTACATTTGCAGGATTCATCGGGGCCAATACTGGCATGAATGCGAATGGAATTGTGCTTTCGGAGATGGGAGATTCCCCTGGCAAAGATTATCCATTCAATTTGGATGGCGTGCATTTTACCACTCTGTTTCGGCAAGTCATGTACGATGCGGATGGGCTGGATCATGCGATTGACATTTTTAAAAATGCCAGACGGATTAAAAAATATCATTATGTTGTTGGCGATGGAAAAAATTTGAGAGCCGTAAAGATGTTGGCGCACGCTCCGAATCTGGTGATCTGGAAAGACAATGATCCGAAAGATGAATTAGCACCAAAGGTGATGAAAAACCTGGTCTACCAGGACGAAGGTCGGGGAGCCTTTGGACCTTTGAAACGCGTCTATGGGAAGATCGGTGCCCCGGAAATGATAAACATCGCCTGTCAGATTCCGATCAAGGGCGGTAATATTCTAGACGTCGTTTATGATGCCACCGCTTTGGAACTTTGGGTTTCTTACGCCAAGAAACAGGAAGAAGCTTATAAACGTCCGTTCGTACACTTCAAACTGAATGACTATCTGAAGTGATTTCTTCTTCGGCCCGTTTGGATCCGGCCCATTTGCAATCGATTAGAATACTCTTGAATCGCCTTGGTTTCCTGATGTGTATAATCTCATTTGCTTTTAGTCTCTGCTTCGTTTCTAATGTATTGAACAGACCCACCTTGCGACGAATACATCATACCTTAAAACTGTTCCCATCATTAGATCTTAGAATACAACTATGCCTCCATCAACTACGGAACCGGACAGTGACAATCCAAATGATGAAGAACTCAACAGTACTGTATCACAGGATAATAGTGCGTCATCTGTTCCGACTCCCGATGCGACGTTGCCACTAGACATCGATCTGGCGGCGACGATGATGGAAGAATGGAAGTCTGCACTAGGCGATGATGTTGAACCGGGTCAGACCATCAAAATGCCTTCACCCGAGTCTGACGGTTTAGACAAGACCGTCAGGTTGAGCGATGATCTTGATGCGACTCAGCAGGTTCCATCGGGTATAGCCTCCGATGATGATTTCGTGCTTGGTGTTGGCTATGAGGTTGATCAACTGTTGGGCGAAGGTGGTATGGGTGCCGTGTATGCTGGTCGTCAACAGTCGATGGATCGGCCGGTGGCGATCAAGGTGCTCAAATCCAAATTAGAGCAGATCAATGGTAGTCAACGGGCTTTTACTTCGGAAGCGATTATTACAGGTGGCCTGGATCATCCGAATATCGTCCCGATTTATGATTTGGGTATGCAGGAAGACGAAGCGCTGTTTTATGCAATGAAGCAGGTAGAGGGCGTGGAATGGAAGGATCGGATTGGCACGAACAGTGTGTCTGAGAATCTGGATATCCTGTTACGTGTGGCGGATGCGGTGGCATTTGCGCATGCACGCTGCATTATCCATCGTGATCTGAAACCGGCCAACATTATGCTGGGTTCGTTTGGAGAAGTTCTGGTGATGGACTGGGGTCTGGCGATGCCGACGCAGGACCACCCGCGGCGCGAAGTCTACCATACGCCGGCACCGGGTGGTACGCCTTATTACATGGCACCGGAAATGCTGAATGGAGTTGAGCAGGTCGACCGGCGCAGTGATGTGTATCTTCTGGGTGGAATATTGTTTGAGATGATCACGGGCAAACCTCCGCATACGCTTGATGCGCCCCCTGAGACACAGCGGGAGCAAGTTGTGGCGTGTCTGGCGGCGGTATCTCAGAACGTGATTGCTGAGACAGAGAAATCGGGCGAACTTTTGGACATTGCACAGAAAGCGATGGCCTCTGATCCTGCGGGCCGTTATCAGAGTGTTCCGGAATTCCAATAGGCAATCCGTGGATATCTTTCTCATGAAGAGAGTATCGAGCTAGCCGGGCGAGCAGCAGAACGATTGGATGACGCCCGGAAGTCTGGCGAGTATGACGAATTCAGCCGTGCGCGTTTTGGTTTCGAAACCGCTCTGGAAGAGTGGCCGGAGAATATGCGTGCGATTGAGGGATTGAAGGCAACCAAATACGACTATGCAAAAACAGCCCTGGATCAAGGCGACCTGGATCTGGGGTTATCATTATTGGACGGTTCAGATGAGGATCACTCAAAGTTACGGACTTCCATTCAGGCAGAGATTGTCAAGCGCGATGCGCGACAACAGCAGATTCGTCGATTGAAGCGCGTGAGTTTTGGCGCGAGTCTGGTCGTTGCGATTGTTGCCAGTGTGGCTACAGTGTGGATCAATTCCGAACGGGATAAGGCACTTGCTGCGCAGAAAGAAGAAGCGATACAGCGAGAACAGGCACAGCGTAGCGAACAGGAAGCCCAAGAGCAACGTCTGGTTGCCGTCGCTGCCAGAGAGAAAGCCGTTGCTGCACAGAAGATTGCTCAGGAAAATGAACAGAAGGCGATAGTTGCTGAGTCAAGAGCGAAGCAAGAGGCGGAGAACGCGCTCCGAAATTTCAAGGTTGCCGAACGGAATGCTTATTACTCGGACATGCTATTGCTGCAAAAAGCATGGCAGGATTCAGACATTGCCAACCTTCAAGTGATCCTGAACCGTTATCGAAGACGTCAAGACCTGCGGGGCTTCGAGTGGGATTATTGGAACCGGATGGCCAGTGATGGTTTGTTTAGTCGCAGGAAGCATTCAGATTCAATCTACGACATTACATTCAGCCCGGATGGGACCAGGATGGCCTCGGCGAGTCAGGATAAAACAGTGCAAGTATGGGATATTGCCGCTGAAAAGTTGATATTCACTCTTAAAGGGCACACTGCCTCTGTTAACAGTGTCGCTTTTAGTCCTGACGCCAGCCGGTTGGCTACAGCAAGTAGTGATGGATTAGTAAAGGTATGGGACGCAGTTAACGGGAAAGAGTCAGGCTCATACAAAAGACACATTAACGATGTGTACAATGTTAAGTTTAGTCCGGACGGAAAATGGTTGGCCTCGGCAGGCAAAGATAGAACGGTCAAACTGTGGGATTCAATCACAGGTAAAGAGAAACTCACCTTCAAAGGACATACCAATCAAGTCTTAGGTCTTGCATTCCACCCGCAAGGGAAATGGCTGGCTTCATCTGGTCGGGATAATACGGTAAAGCTCTGGGATACAGTCACAGGAAAGGTATTATTCACTTTCAAAGGGCACTCAGATACTGTGAGCTGTATATCCTTCAGCCCGGATGGTCGTCAACTGGCTTCAGCAGGTTGGGATGCTAACATCAAGCTATGGGATACCAACACAGGAAAAGCGGGGCTCACGATCAAAGTGGGCTCACGAAGGGTTAATAGTGTGGCGTTCAGTCCTGATGGCAGGCAACTGGTTTCTGCGGGTTGGGACCGATTATTGAGGTTGTGGGACATCGTTTCAGGGGAAGAAGTTCTTCGTCTTAAAGGTCACACGCATTCTCTTACGAGTGTTGCGTTCAGTCCAGATGGAACACGGTTAGTCTCGGCGGATGTTGCCCGCGTGGTGAAGTTATGGAGTAGGGCTGGGAAGCAAGAGTCCCTGACACTAAACAAACACAAAAATTTTGTTACCGATATTACTCTTAGCGCGGATGGTACTCACCTGGCTTCGGCAAGTCGGGATAGGACAATAAAGTTATGGGACCCACGCACAGGTCAGGAAACACGCACTCTGAATGGGCATTCCAATTCGGTTCTCAGTGTGTCATTGAATGCGGAGGGAACACGATTAGCGTCAGGTGATAAGAGTGGGACAGTGAAGATCTGGGATACTGTCGCGGGGAAAGAGATATTGTCTTTTGCAGCACATAAGGGAGAACTCATTCGATTATTAATCAGCCCGGATGGGACCCAACTGGCTTCGACTGGAAAGGATGGGTTAACAAAAATATGGGATATTGACACAGGTCAGTTGATACATACTTTCAAAAGGCATACCCAGCTAGTTTCAGATATCACATTCAGCCCTGATGGTACGCGCTTGGCCTTAGCTATTAAGGCTGGGACCATAAAGGTGTGGGATGTCATCAATGGTACGGAAATGCACACAATCAAGTTACCAAAAGGTACCCAGTTGAATAGCCTGGCATTCAGCCCGGATGGAACGCAGTTCGCTTCCGGGATGGCGGCCGGGATACTGAAATTATGGGATTCTACTACGGGGAAAGAAATTCTCACGATGAAAGGTCACGCAGGGGTGGTCCGTGATGTGGCATTCAGTCCTGATGGGAGACGCCTGGCTTCTGCAGGACAAGATTCAATGGTGAAAGTCTGGGATGCAACTACAGGTCAGGAGGCGCTGACGCTAAAGGGACATACTGATACGATCGTCAGATTGATTTTCAGTCCGGACGGTAAACGACTGGTCTCGGCGAGTCCAGACAATACGGTGAAAGTGTGGGACACACGGCCCTGGACAGACAAATTACGAGCAGAGTCTTATGCGAGAGGAATGTTAACGACACTTCGAGAGCGTGTGGAATCGCTGGAAGAATTGCAGCAGCGGATTACTGAGGACAAGACACTCAGCGACCCTGTGAGAAATCTGGCGCTCGAGTGGGCAGAACTGTTCTGGAAAAACCGTGTGGCACCGATTCGGAGTAAATCAAAATCAGCAGGCAAACCAATTCCAGCAGCGAAACCAGGTCAATGAAAGCAATTTCTCAATGAAGAAATAGTGATTCGCAGTAATTGTCTTGTTTGCAATTAGTCTGTTACCTGCTTCTAATGTAATAAACAGACCCGCCTTTCAACGAAATTATTCCTATTATCAACCCTGAGAAAATAACAATGCCCCCATCTTCGAATGGCTCGCACGGTGATGACTCGCACGGCGATGACGCCAATAGTGAAAAACCAGAGGTTGAAGACCTCAATCGGACAGTCCCACTGAGTAAGGGTGCGTCATCTGTTCCGACTCCCGATGCGACGTTGCCAGCGGACATCGATCTGGCGGCGACGATGCTGGAAGACTGGAAGTCTGCACTAGGCGATGAAGTTGATCCGGGTCAGACCATCAAAATGCCTTCACCCGAGTCTGACGGTTTAGACAAGACCGTCAGATTGAGCGATGATCTTGATGCCACGCGCGCAGATCCAGCGCGTACCGACTCCGATGACGACATGGTAATTGGTGTCGGCTATGAGGTTGATCAACTGTTGGGCGAAGGTGGGATGGGGGCCGTATATGCCGGTCGTCAACAGTCGATGGATCGTCCGGTTGCGATCAAGGTACTCAAATCAAAAATCGAGCAGATGGATGGCAGTCAACGTGCCTTTACCTCGGAAGCGATTATTACTGGCGGCCTGGATCATCCGAATATCGTACCGATCTATGATCTGGGTAAGCAGGAAGACGATGCCTTATTCTATGCAATGAAGCAGGTCGAAGGTGTTGAATGGAAAGATCGGATTGGCACGAACAGTCTCTCGGAGAATCTGGACATTTTATTGCGTGTGGCGGATGCGGTTGCCTTTGCGCATGCACGTTGCATCATTCACCGTGACTTAAAACCAGCCAATATCATGCTGGGATCGTTTGGAGAAGTTCTGGTGATGGACTGGGGTCTGGCGATGCCGACTCATGATCACCCGCGGCGCGAAGTGTATCACACGCCAGCACCGGGTGGAACGCCTTATTACATGGCACCGGAGATGCTGAATGGGGTTGAGCAGGTTGACCGATGCAGCGATGTGTATCTTCTGGGGGGGATATTGTTTGAGATAATTACGGGCAAACCTCCGCATACACTTGATGCGCCCCCTGAGACTCAGCGTGAGAAAGTTACGGCCTGTCTGGTGGCTGTGTCTCAGAATGTGATTACTGCAACCGAGAAATCGGGCGAGCTGCTGAACATCGCGCGGAAAGCGATGGCCACTGATCCTGTGGACCGTTATCAAAGTGTATCGGAGTTCCAACAGGCAATCCGTGGATATCTTTCTCATGAAGAGAGTATCGAGCTAGCCGGGCGAGCAGCAGAACGACTTGAAGCCGCACGAAATTCCGGCGAGTATGATGAATTCAGTCGTGCGCGTTTTGGTTTCGAAACAGCGCTGGAAGAGTGGCCGGAGAATGTGCGTGCGATTGAGGGATTGAAGTCAACCAAATACGACTATGCAAAAACAGCCCTGGATCGAGGCGACCTGGATCTGGGGTTATCATTATTAGACGGTTCAGATGAGGATCACTCAAAGTTACGGAATTCCATTCAGGCAGAGATTGTCAAGCGCGACGCGCGACAACAGCAGATTCGTCGATTGAAGCGTGTGAGTTTTGGCGCGAGTCTGGTCGTTGCGATTGTTGCCAGTGTGGCTACAGTGTGGATTAATTCCGAACGGGATAAAGCACTTGCTGCACAAGATAAAGCGCTTGCCGCCCAAAAAGAAGAAGCGATCCAGCGAGAACAGGCACAGCGAAGTGCAGAGGAAGCGCAAGCGCAACGTCTAGTTGCCATCGCTGCTAGAGAGAAAGCCGTTATTGCACAGAAGGTTGCTCAGGAAAATGAACAGAAAGCGATGGCTGCTGAGGCAAGGGCAAAGCAAGAGGCAGAAAGCGCACTCCGAAATTACAAGGTTGCTGAACGGAATGCGTATTACTCAGATATGCTGCTGCTGCAAAAAGCATGGCAGGATGCAGACATTGCCAAGCTTCAACAAATTCTAGCACGATATCGGAAGCGTAAAGAATTGCGAGGCTTTGAGTGGGATTACTGGGACCGTACCAAAGCAGAGAACTTATTGTCTTTCAATGCACACTTAAGGACAATATTCGACATTGCACTCAGTCCGGATGGAACAAAAATTGCCTCGGCCAGTGGTGATAAAACGGTTAAAGTGTGGGACATTGCAACGAATCAGATGATATTCACATTTCAAGGACACACTGGTGGTGTTAGATGTTTATCGTTCAGTCCAGACGGTAGCCGTCTGGTCTCAGCAGACACTAATGGTATGCTGAAGGTCTGGGACGTAGTCACAGGAAAAGAGCAGATTTCATTCCAAGGGCATTCTCAAATTGTGCATGACGTTTCATTCGGTCCAGACGGAAAAGTGTTGGCCTCGGCCAGCGATGATAAAACGGTGAAAGTATGGGATGCCGCCACCGGCAAGGAGAGACTGACGTTTAAAGGGCATCAAGGAAAAAACAGTAATGTCTTTGGTCTTTCATTCCACCCTGATGGAAAACGGCTGGCTTCAACCGGTCGGGGCCGAACGGTGAAGGTGTGGGAAATTGAGACAGGGAAAGTACTCAATACTCTCAAAGGATACTCTTCATTGGTTCAAGATGTTTCGTTTAGCCCGCATGGCGAACATCTGGTAACGGGCTGTGGTGATGGTACGATCAAACTTTGGGAGATGGCTACGGGCAAGGAGAGATTCACAATTCAAGGACATGCTTCGTTGGTCAATAGTGTCGCATTCAGTCTGGATAGCAGGCAATTGGTTTCTGCGGGCGCGGACCGACTATTGAAGTTGTGGGACGTCGCAACAGGGGAAGAGGTCAATCGTTACAAGGGTCATACTTATCCCATCCTGAGTGCTTCGTTCAGCCCGGATGGTACACGGCTGGTTTCGGCAAGTTTAGATGGCTCGGTCAAGTTATGGAGTATTGCTGCATCTCAGAAAAATCTCACGCTCAATAAGCATAAGGGATCGGTTGATGATGTGGCTTTTAATGCAGACGGAACGCGACTGGTTTCGGTTAGTGCGGATAAGACTGTAAAGCTATGGGACTCGTTCTCAGGTCAGGTAATACGTACTCTGACTGGACATACCGGTTGGATTAAAAGTGTGGCATTTAACGCAGACGGAACACAAATAGTATCAGGTGATGAAGACGGGACAGTGAAACTATGGGACACGGTCACAGGGCAAGAGATATTTTCTCTGAAAGCGCATACTGCCAGAATTATTGCCTTATTGATCAGCCCGGATGGTTCTCGACTCGTCTCAACAAGTAGTGATGGGTCAGCAAAAATCTGGGACCTTGCCACCCGTCAGGTGATTCACACTCTTAAAAGGTACAAAGGATTAGCCAGAGGTGTTGCTTTCAGCCGCGATGGAAAGCGGTTGGCCTTGATAGAGGGGATAAAGACTTTGAAGGTCTATAACTTCCTCGATGTTTCGGAGGTACTCACAATCCTGAAAACGAATCACAATTTAAAAAGTGTCATGTTCAGCCCGGACGGGACTCAACTGGTTACCGGGATGACAAATGGTAAGGTCAGTTTATGGGACTCTCTTTCAGGAGAAAAAATTCGCACGATGATAGGTCATGCAGGGAATGTCATAGATGTTACATTCAGCCCCGATGGGAAGCGTCTGGCTTCTGCAGGAATGGATCAAAAGGTGAAAATCTGGGATGCAAATACAGGTCAGGAATCACTTACGCTGGAAGGACATACAGACAAGATCGTCAGAGTGATGTTTAGTCCGGACGGGAAACGACTCATCTCAGCGAGTTCGGACAGGACTGTGAAGATCTGGGATGCACGGCGAACGACGAACAAACTACGATCAGAATCTTATGCAAAAGGATTGTTAACAACACTTCGGGAGCGTGTTCAATCGCTGAACGAATTACAGAAACGGATTACTGAGGACCAGTCGCTGAGCGACGGAGTCCGAAACCAGGCACTCGAATGCGCGGAACTGTTCTGGGAAAACCGCGAGACTCCGAGAAAACGCAAGTCAAAATCAGGTAAATAGCTTGACTTGTTGTAATCAGGAAACTCATGCATTTCTGAGGTGCATCACATCTGAATCTTCTATGAGTGGGTCATTCTGCAGTGCCCATCAGGATACTTGTCAGTTTGTTATAGAGTGCTATCATACTGACTCAAGTAGGGTAATTGAGTTCTCATATCAATCTAATGAATGGAGTCGTAGAAATGATCAACCGTATTGTGTTACTCGCTATTCTTGTTTTCGCCAGTCCCGTAGTTGGTCAGGATAAGAGTCCTGAATTCAAAGAATTTCAGGGGCATTGGCAGGTAGAATCACTTGTTGAGAATGGACACGTGATTCCCAAAGAAGCAATCAAAGACTGGCTACCTTCCGGTGGCCGTGTTGAAATTATTGAGAATGCGATCATATTCAAGTCACGTCTCGATGGCAAAAAACACGCGAAGGTTTTTACGATTGATGCGACAACTTATCCTAATGGTATAGAGATCAATTCACCCGATGAAAAAGCCAGTACAGGCATTTATCGTTTCGATGATGGGAGACTGGTAATCTGCATCGTTCATCCAGATGAAGCGAAAAAACCAGGCGACTTTTCTGCCAAGGCCGGTTCAAAACGGATGTTGATGGTATTGAAGCGAACGACTCCTCAAGCCCAAGAGCCATTAACGACGATCAAGTCTAGAACCATTTCTGAGAAGCCTAAGCAAGAGGGACAGGCCGCCAGGATTCTGACAGATGCGGAAGTCTCAAAGCGACTTGTCGGAAACTGGAGGATGAAAGATTCTGTAGGCCACCTTTACATTAAATTTAACGCCAACGGGACATTCAGCACGGTGCGGGAATATCAAAAACTCCGCCTCTTTCACAAGTCCTTCGTACAGACTCCTTCTTCAAGTGGAACCTGGACTGTTAAGCATGGTACGATGACGGCTCACATTCTGAGTTCAATTCGTATTGAGCGAGTGAATCAACTCTTATCGTTTTCGATTCGATCGATTTCCAATCGAGATATGATCTTTGTTGATCATTGGGGTCGTATCGAGAGTGCCACCAAGCTTGATTAGACGACAGGACCATGCTGAGAAATAAGCGGTATGTCTGAAAATAAAAAAGGGAATTCGTTTCCTGCTGATTTACGAGTTGTGCTAGCCAGTACTGGTTTCATACTTGCTTACGTCGCCTTAATCTGGCTGTTGGGGCCTCGTCTCGCGCAAGTTCCACACTTGCCAGACCAGGGGGCTGGTTGGTATTTCTGGAAGTTGCCAGAACCGACGATGATGGGTCGCATCACCGCCTGGGGAGGGTACCTGTTACATCAGCTTGCCAACTTTGCGTTGATCTACCGCGCAAAACAACTTTCCCTTCGCTCGATTGAAGCGGGGGGAATTCGCTACTCAAACCAGCTGCACAAAATAAATATCATTGCATTGGTGGTGAATGCGGTTTTTATCATACTACATCTGGCGCAGACGCATCTGTGGTATGACGGTCTTGCTCAGGATACGCACGTTTTTTCATCTCTGGTCTCAGTTGCTATTTTACTGATCTGGGTTTTGATGATGGAGACTCCCCGGCGTGGCTTATTCTTTGGAGTCAAGGTTCCGATTCGTACTGAGGTCTTAGACTTTGCGAAGAAATATCACGGGTATTATTTCTCCTGGGCGATTATCTATACGTTCTGGTTCCACCCTGCAGAGGCATCCCTGGGGCATTTGTGGGGCTTTTTCTACTTGTTGCTGATCATGTTGCAAGGTAGTTTATTCTTTACCCGCATGCACACCAATCGATATTGGACCCTGTTACTGGAGGTCCTTGTGCTGGTACACGCTTTTGTTGTCGCACGTTTGCAGGGGGCAGGGATGTGGCCTATGTTTGCTTTTGGGTTTGGGTCGATCTTTGTGATTACGCAAATGCATGGTCTGGGTTGGAGTCGACTCAAGCGCGCGGTCATACTCGCGTTATATCTGCTGGCACTCTTTCTGGTATATCGCGAACGTGGATTCTCTCACGTGAATGAAGTGTTCCGGATTCCGGTGATTGACTATCTGGGCGTGTTTATATTAACCGTTTTGTTCACAGGATGGTTAAGAGTCCTGAAAACTTTCTCCCATCAGAAGAAAGTAGATCATTAGTAGTATGTTTGTGAAAGAAAAACGGCCGTTTGTCGTGGTTTTGGAGCAATCAATTATTCTACTTTCATTTCTCTCGGCGTAAAATTGGTCAACGTTCGCGATTTAGAGGCCAAGCTTTTCAGTGAGCAGTTGCTTTAGTTCATCGTGGGTTGATGGATCTAGCAGATTCAATGCCAGTGATCCGGTTAGTTTTTGAATGACTTCAACGCCTGCAGAGGTGCTCGTGGCCAGACCCGCAATAAAATCGGGCGTGAATCCAAAACCTTTCGTCACACCCACAACGGCATAAGGATCGGAGGCACAGAGTACTGTGCAGTTGATGTGAGAACGAATCGTATCTATCAAAACATCGCCGTTATATGGTTCGAGGGGAGATGCACCCGCTTCGGCAACGACAACATCGGGGCCATCGTTCTGGATTTTACCAAGAAGCGTTGAGAGAACAGATTGATATTCATCTGGTGCACAAGCCGTTGATGGAAGCCCGACATCGACAAAATCAAAGATGGAACTGGCACCGGCATCGTGCATGGCCAGTGTATCTTTCAGCCGACCAGCTCCAGTAAATTTGATACCGGCAACTTTCAAACCCAGTCGGACCAACTGACGAATAATGATCTTTGCAGAGGTCGTCTTTCCGGAACTCATTGAAGTGCCAATCAGCAGGATCGTTGGTCGGTCATAGAGTGAGCCGTCCTGCTGTTTAACAAAGTCTCTCATTCTTACAGGCACACCGTTTCTTGTGACGTGACCGCAGTATGTCAACCACATCGGGTTGGCAATAAAAGTAGAGACGGAAGTTGCTCGTCCGAATAACCCTGCAGCGGTGAGAGCCTGCATGCGCAGGTCATCTTGGATGGCGTTCCAGTGCCCCACTGCTTCCAGGGTGGCAGCCCGAACTCCCAGCGCGCCAATGACGTGATCTCCGGATGTGACTTCCGTCATTCGTCCGGTCGTTAACTCAATCGGAGTACGTGCATTTGCCTGTGACTCTACTTCGCCTACGACGTAGTCCCCGGTCGCCCATGCATCCTTTTTTAGTTGCGTGATTTCGAATGAACCCGGTTCCAGATCGCTAATACGGGATAGAGATGCCATGAGAGGTTTTGTCAACATGGGAGAGTCCTCCAGCGAGTGAATTAAGTACTTGATTCCTTCAGCGGTGAATGCAGCATCATACGAGCTAGCAGCGCTGCCCGTTCGATCATCTGATCGATATAGATAAATTCCGTGAGTGCGTGAGCGCCACCGCCGACTGCACCGAGACCATCGAGAGTGGGTGTCATCAGGCTGGTGGAATTTCCGTCTGACCCTCCACCGGCAGCTCCTTCATCGATTTGTAGACCCAGTTCATCGGCTGCTTCCTGAGCGAGTTGCCAGAGTTTCTGATTTCCCGGCGTCCTTTCCATGGGGGGGCGTCCGAAGCGTCCACTGATATCCAGGCGAATTCCCGCCGTCACAGGTTCAATAGAATGTATTTCTTTCTCAATGTTTTCGGCGTCAAGATGAGTTGCCACGCGCACATCAACTTGCGCACTGCTTTCGGGTGCAATGACGTTGGGGCGCAGTCCGCCATCAATGGTTCCCACATTGACCGTGATACCACGTTCCGGATCGTTGAGCGCAAACAGTTTCTGGATCACATGCGAGAGTTCGAGAATCGCACTGATTCCCTCTTCCGGTGAGAGACCAGCATGTGCAGCACGGCCTATGACGCGGATTACAAATCGGCCGACTCCCTTGCGGGCTGTCTTCAATTTTCCTTCCGGGCCGAGCGATGGTTCCATCACAAAAGTACGGTCGGCACGAACGGCAAGTTGCTGGATGTGCGATGATGATTCCGGGCTGCCGATTTCTTCATCAGAGTTAATGAAAATGACCGGCGCTATTTGTGGCGTGATGCCGACATCGCGTATGGCCTGCACGGCAAAAATGGATTGAATCAGCCCCGCCTTCATATCGTAAACGCCAGGGCCATGCAGTCGGCCTTCTCGGATTTCAACTGGCATTTCTTCAAGAGTCCCCAGGGGCCAAACAGTATCACAGTGCCCCAGCAGCAATTGAATTGGCTGGCCAGTCGTATGCCACTTGGGAACTGCGAGGAGATGACCGCCGGTATTGGTTCCCGAGATATGCCGCACTCGAAAATCGCTGTCTTGCAATAAGTTTCGAAGTAGCTCCTGAACTGGTATCTGAGATTCCGGCACGTGCGATGGCGATTCTGCTGTCACCAGTGAGGTGAGCTGTTCAACCATATTTGTCTTATGGCGACTAAGATAGTTGAGCAAGCCTACTGTCTGTTTTGAAGAAACAACGGTCATTCATCACCCCGTCGAAACCCAAGTGGAAACGGAAAGGAAAAACTACGATCAATGGTTGTGTAACGGCCTGGTGAAACGTATGCCAACAGAGGCGCCTCCTGCAAAATGTCCTGGTCGTCGCGGTCGTTGGCGCGGATGGCACTCGGTATGATTTGGGCTGCCACAATCGAACCGGTGATCAGGCTGTTCTTTCCGAAATCATCAATGATTCGATCCAGTTTGCATTCCAGAAAGAGATAAGAGTCTTTGAGGAGAGCTCCTTTGACCATTGTTGCAGGAAAGGTGGGCAACGCATTGATGGCGGGCTTCGTGTTATCTTCGCAACGTGGCGTAGCACTCAGGCTGGTCAGAACCACTTGATCCGGATTGGGAAAGCTGACCGTGAATTCACCTTCCCGTTTGATATTCTGATAGGTGCCATGACTCTCTGCACATACGAAGCCAAACAGGTTATCCCAACCCATTGGCGTCACCATGTGTTTGGGGGCAAGGTCATCTGCGCCGTCCGGCTCACGACTGCCTATTACGACCAGTGGGGCGACCGTGAAAAACTGATTCCAGATAGGCGAAGACACATCAAGCTGAATCAGTGCCGCGTCCGTTTCATGAGGCATCGTCTCGCCTCCTTTTATCTTGGTTCAGAAAAAAGATTCGCGTTAACTTCCAGTGCCTGAATCAGAGAGTGTGGTCGGGCGTTTTGTGCTTATTTTTTGCTCAAACCAACTCCCCAACTCTATGCAATATTATACCAATATCGGACTAATTTATCCATTGAAAAGCGGAAGGGGTAAACAGAATCATTTCTTTTTCGGGACGATTCAAAAACGGTGATGATCTGTGAATGGCAGCAAACTGCGACGCTATAGAGCAAGGGCAATTGCTGGGAGATCGAAAGTCACTTGGTCGATGCCTGTAAATTGCAGGGGACCAGTACATCCTCATCGGTGAATAAAAAAGTGACGCCACCCGTTGCAAATTTGGGGACATCAGCGACGGTGTCCTGTCCTTCGGGGCTGTTGAGAATGGCTTGCATTGCATCAGCTGATTCAGCATAGAGGCTGACGATGAGATAGTAGGCGGCGTCTGTGTCAGCATCGGCGGAGCTGCATTTTCCAATCGTCCAGCCTGTGAGACCTTTCATTTTCTTTGCCAGCGGAATGTGTACCTCGTGATAATAGCGGTCAAATTCGGCGGGGTTTTCCGGGTGCCCATAAAGTACAGTCAAGCGATGCATGTTGAATTCCTTCGATAAAGTGTTTGAGAAAAGGCCGGGTGAGAAAAGAAGGAGATGCGGTTATGGATTTGGTAATTGGAGGTCCCCAAACTTGCGTACCTGTGCTGTCACCGCTACTTCCGTCGGCAGGCGTTCCATCGAACTGGCTCCGTAGAAACCGTCGATACCAGCGACACGGTCGAAAATATATTGGGCGTCTTCCGGCATTGCAATCGGTCCCCCATGACAAAGCAGAAGAATGTCCTCTCGTTGGCTTCTGGCTGCGTCGACCATGTTGCGGATCTCCTCTACCGAATCGTCTAAGGTCTTCGCTGTCTCTGCGCCGATTGTTCCGCCGCTGGTCAGGCCCATGTGGGTTACCAGGATATCAGCTCCCGCTTTCGCAAGTTGGCGTGCCTGCTTGGGGTCAAAGGCATAGGGTGTGGTGAGCATGTCGAGATCGTGGGCGGCGCGGATACAATCGACCTCCAGCTCAAAGCCCATTCCGGTCTCTTCGAGATTGGCTCGGAATTGTCCATCGATCAGTCCAACGGTCGGGAAATTCTGGATGCCTGCAAAGCCCATCGCCTGGAGTTCCTTGAGGAACAGATCGCGAATCATAAACGGGTCGGTTCCGCAGACCCCTGCCAATACGGGAGTCTGTTCGACGACGGGCAGGACTTCACGTCCGAGTTCTTTGACAATTTCATTGGCGTTGCCGTAGGGCATGAGTCCCGAAAGCGATCCTCTTCCGGCCATGCGGTAACGCCCCGAATTGTAGATGACAATCAGATCGATGCCGCCTGTCTCTTCACATTTTGCGCTCAAGCCCGTTCCTGCGCCACCTCCGATGATGGGTTTGCCTTGCGAAACTTTTTCACGTAGCCGGTTCAGGATGGCACTTCTTGATTCTGGCATGAATGAATTCCTCAGTGTTGATTGTGTCTATTGAATGCGATTTTCGCACACTCGTTCAAATGCTGCGACGAGTGCCTTTGCAAAAACCGAGTCGTTGATGTGGCAAGGGTGGCGCGTGATGCGTCGCGTGTCTGTTTGCTGGACTTCTTGTTCTAATGTGTCGAAAAGGGCCTGGTCGGCTTGGGGATCATAGAAGGCTTCCCCTTCGCTATCGAGCATCGAGACGCCCTGTTCAGGGATCAGGATTTCTACAGGCGCCGTCGACCGATTGACCTTCTCGGCGATCCATTTTGCAATCTGCCGGTTTTCTTCCACGGTTGTTCGCATTAAAGTGACCTGCGGATTGTGTATAAGAAAGTGGCGGTCGGTAAACCGTTCCGGGACCGTCTGACGGGCTCCAAAGTTGACCATGTCGAGTGCGCCGAGGCTCATAATATATGGGATTCCGCTTTCGATGATGGCATCGAAACGATGTGGACCGCCGGGCATGATACCACCTACCACTTCGTCGGCCACTTCGGTGGTCGTAATATCGAGTACGCCACCAATGAGGCCATCGGAAACGAGTTTTTCCATCGCCTGTCCTCCGGTTCCGGTTGCGTGAAAGACCAGGGGGTCAAATCCTTTCGTTTCCAGGGTTTCGCGAACCATGTCTACGCAGGGAGTTGTGACGCCGAACATGGTCATGCCGATGGCTGGTCTGTCACCCGAGATGACACATGCGTGGGCGACCATGCCGGTGATCGCATGGGCGGCATTACTTAATACTTGCCGCGAGACTGAGTTGAGGCCCGCGACATCGACTACCGAATACATCATGGTGATGTCGCTGTGCCCTACATAAGGCTGCGTGTTTCCACTGGCGACGGTTGAGACAATCAGTTTGGGCAGTCCGATGGGAAGTGCCTGCAGGGCGGGAGCGACGATAGCCGTTCCACCACTTCCGCCGAGGGCGATGACTCCCGCCACTGTTTCAGAACTGACCTCAGCAGACAACCAGTGTTGCAGCGCTTCCGACATCTTTGTCACCGCTTGACCACGGTCAGATTGTCCCAACACCTGATCTGGCCCTGCGGGGTGAGCCTGGGCGACCGTACGAGCTGTGATGTCTGCACGATTCGAGCTACCTTGAGTGCTTAAGTCAACCAGCACCACGTCAAGGCCGATGCGGCGAATGCAGTCGGCCACGAAGCAGAGTTCGTCGCCTTTGGTGTCCATGGTAGCCATCGCATAGATGATTTGTCCCATTTTGGTTCCTTCCTGCTTTGCCAGTGGTCGAATTCGAGTCTGTTTCTTTGGTAATATTTTTTCAATTATTCAAATTCGGGTGGAAACGCGAGATCCAGACTTACACGTTGTACTGCACCTTCTAAGAGAATAGTTCCTCATTGTTCTTCTTCTGTTTCACCTGTTTTATCATTCAAAATATAGGTAATGGCGATCGTCCACAGGACACTCAATAAAGCGACAGATATCATGACACATGAAATAATTTCCTCAGATGGTACTCCATGTTTAAAATAGTGGATTGTGCCCTGACTCTTGATAAAAGAACGTGCCCATAAGGGAGGAGTTGCCGTTTTGGGAAGCTGAGAGAGTGGTTGGGCACTAATGTAGGAGATCAATACGCAGAACAGAAAAAAGGCGAGGATCGGTCCAATCGTGTAGATCAAAATTCTCAGTGGTGCTGGCATTGTATTCTTCTCGCAATAGGAAGGGAGAACCAGAATCCGATCCTTGTCTGGAGAACCTGGGGTTTCAATTGGTGTGCACTACCCAATAGTGCGTATACGTGAGTTGGCTTGTCAAGTCTTAGATAGATTTTCAAATTATCGGGCATGTTCTCACAAGTTGTAATCAACTATCTCACAACATGGAAGAAACTGTAAGTGGATGAAGCGGAAATTGAATCGAATTGTCCTACCTTTATTCGGTAAGTTTGCGAAGTTTTTTTTCCAGTACTTCCTTCTCGTGCGGAGCGACTGCCTTGGGTAACGCTATCAGGTAAGAGTCTATCGCTTTTGCTGTATTACCATCCAACTCATACATTCGGGCGAGGGCACAATCCAGCAGCAGATAGTGTTTCATCTCCTCATGATTCTGTAGCGACTGCAATTGCGCCATGGCCTCGCGTGTATGTCCTGCCTGCCCCACAGCGATCGCTCTATTCAATGTGTAAATTGGCGACTCGCGTAGCTGCAGCAACCGACTGTAAAGGATGACTATGGTATCCCAATTTGTCTCTTCAACACTGGGAGCGATACAGTGCTGCATCGCGATCGCCGCTTCCAGATGAAACGTCGTAGGCTGATCGGATTTTGACTTCGCCAACCAGCTTTGAGCGGCACAGATCAAGCGATGGTCCCACTTCGAGCGGTCCTGGTCTTCCAGCAAGATTATGGTTCCGGCCTCATCGGTTCTTGCATCAAATCGAGCGGCATGGAACAACAGCAGTGCCAACAATGCTTTCGTTGTCGGCGCTGAGAAGGGACTCTCACATAGTAGATAACACAGTCGTGCTGCTTCTTCACAGATGTCGTCGCGGATCGGTTCGGTGCCATGTGAAGTGCTGTAGCCTTCATTAAACATCAAGTAGAGCACATCGTGTACAACGTCTAGACGTTGCGTTAACTGATCGGCGCTGGGAAGTTCGATCCGCACGTTTGATTCTGCCAGAGAATTCTTCGCGCGTTGAATACGTTTCTTCACAGTCTCATTCGGAAGCAAAAGACCTCGCGCGATTTCGGAAATACCAAATCCGCAAAGTGTTTTCAGTGTCAGTGCAATCTGTGTTTTTCGTTCGAGTGACGGATGACAGCAGACGAATATCATTCTCAGTAAGCTGTCGGGTAACTGTTCTTCCTCCAGCCATTGATCGACAATCGATTCCTGTTCGTCGATTGATTGACCAGATAACGTGATGGCTTTTTCATAGGTCTTTTCACGACGCAAATAATCCAGAATACGATTTTTGGCAACACGGTGAATCCAGGCTGCGGGGTTTTCCGGGACGCCGCGTTGTTTCCATGCATGCATTGCCTCCAGCATCGCAACTTGAACCATGTCCTCGACCAGATTAATCCGGCGAATGCCAAAGGCACGAGTCAGCACAGCGACCAAGTTCGCTGACTCGTGCCGAAAGAAGTGTTCGACCAGTTGGTTGGTCGCTGGTTTCATTATTCCTGCTTCCCGAGATTTGGTAATTCACGAACTTCTACTGTGCCACCCGATTTTGGCATCGGGGAGCCTTTGGCTATTTCGATGGCGGCAGCCAGATCGGGTGCTTCCACCATAGAATAACCACCTACCAGCTCTTTCGATTCAGCGAATGGTCCATCGGTGATAGACAGATCCGAGTTCACAATAGCTCCGCCTGGTTTCAAGGCATCACCGCCGTCAACCATCCAGCCGGCTTCGACGCCACCCTGGATCCAATCCATCCACATCTGCATCACTTGTTGCATTTGTTCCGGCGAGCTGTGTTCCATATCCTCGTGACCGCCGCGATAAACGAACATGTATTTCGGCATTTTTAATACTCCCAATTATAAGGGCTCCGCACAGGGGCCTATAAGTGTGTTTATTTCTGAGACTGCTCAGACCGCAGTCCGAAATTAAAGATTGATGATTTAAGTCTGGAAAATCGTAAGAGGATCAATTTTATTGATCATTGATCAAATACGGCGAATTCGCGAACTTCGATCTTTCCGCCCCCCGCGAGCTTCATGGTTTGCTTAGCCAACTCACACGCCTCAGCCAGATCAGCGGCTTCAACAATGGAGTAGCCACCCACTAGCTCCTTCGACTCTGTGAAGGGGCCATCGATTACAGTCAAGTCGGGTTTGACTAGGGCTCCGGTGCCACTCAGTGGACTGCCGGGGTCAAGCAACCAACCTTCTTCTGTGCCATTATTGACCCAATCCATCCAGGCCTTCATTCCCGCTTCCATCTGTTCGGGTGTCATTTCAGGAGGGCTTTCACAGCCTCCACGCTGTAAGAACATAAACTTAGCCATCGTAGGGTCCTTTCTTAAAACTTGAAATTCGCAGATGCGAGTTGATCGTACACAATGATGACGAACGACTGACAGAGTGGGGGACAAAATTAATCAAAAATTTAATTTTGGATAATTTAATGCATGGAACAAGAGGCTAAGAGTTAGGTTCATTGCAGCCTCTGGATTCTTTAACAAGGGAAAACCCTATAACCTTCTTTTTGCGAATTGATCTGAAATATATGAAAAAGAGTCAATTATTATAATTTTATACGAGAGTAGTAGATAAATAGACGGGTGATGTTTGTAATTGAACAAGAGATAAAACTTGTCAATGTGATTCTTTTGCCGAAACTTTTGATGTCCAGAAGAGTTTGATTATCAGATTTCGAATCATTTATCCGTCGTTATAACGATGAATTTTGGAAAGTCCGGAAGAATATGTTCCTCAAACATTCTATTCAAATCGCCGTGTTCTCTGCAGTTGCCATTATCGCAGGTAGCCTTAACGCACAACAGCCACGTGCTAATCGAGACGACAGGCTGAAGGAAATTCTTAAACGATATCCCAAAGCTGATACGAATGGGGATGGTGTGTTGAGTCGGGAAGAGGCGGTGACGTTCAATCAAAAACGCCTCAAGCGTTTGGATGAGCAGAAGAAACGTAACAAACCTACCACGCCGTCTCATGCTAATGTGCAGTACGGGGACCATAAACAACAGGCTTTTGATCTTTGGCTGGCAAAATCGAAAGAGAAGGGCTCTCTCACGCCTCTCTGTATCTACATTCATGGTGGTGGATTCAGGGGAGGCGACAAAGGCGGCATCCGTAAGTCGATCGTCGAGCGATTTCTGAATGAGGGAATCTCTTTCGCTTCGATCAACTACCGTCTGACCAATGGTGGAGAATTTCCCTATCCGATTGCGATGCACGATTCCGCCCGCTGTCTGCAGTTGATTCGTTCGAGAGCAGCCGAGTGGAATATCGACTCGAAGAAGATCGTCTGTTATGGCGGTTCTGCCGGTGCAGGGATTTCTCTCTGGCTCGCTTTCAATGATGATCGGGCGGATGCTAACAGTGACGATCCGGTTGCTCGTCAGTCTACCCGCATTCTTGCCGCCGGTACATTAGGAGGGCAGTCCACTTATGATATGCGTGTCTTCAGGAAATGGTTTGGTGTTCCCGATCTGCCACCTCACTCTGCGCTTGTCGATTTCTACGCCATGCAGGAAAGTGAGACAGTTGATACTCCACGTGTAGTGAAGCTGGCTGAGGAAGCTTCCGCGATCACTCACCTGACCAGGGATGATCCCCCGGTTTACATGAGCTACAATCGTCCGAATTCAAAAGTGACCATTGAGACCAACCAGTCCATCTGGGTTCATCATCCACTACTGGGGCTCAAGCTTCAGGAAGCGATGCGAAAACTGAATATCGAGTGCATCGTCAAAGCTCCCGATATCGAGGATGACTCCTATGAGGATCTCTACGATTTCCTGATCAAAAAATTGACAAAGAAGGAAGGTTGAACCAGGTTTTTGACCTCGAATCTCTCGTGCCTGATTAATTCTGTTTTTTCTTTTTCGCATTTCGTTTTGGTCTTTTGGGAGCATTTTTCTGAGCTGTCTTTGCCGCCAGTTTATTGGTTTCTTCCAGCTGCCGATTCCATATCGCTTCGAGTTCTGTTGCTTTGTCTGGATGTTTTTTAATCAGGTTGTTGGATTCGGCGCGATCATTGCTTAAGTCGTACAACTCCCACGGATCACCCTTTGCAGCTACCAGCTTCCAGTTGCCAACGCGAATGGCGCGGTTGCCTTCGTGGAGCCACCACAGAAAGTCGCGATCCACTTTGACGTCTTTCTTGAACGCCGGGACCAGGCTATGGCCGGGAGCCGTCGGAATTTTCTTACCTTCCCAATGCGTTGGTTTCTCGATGTTGACGACATCCAGAATCGTGGGCACGATGTCGATCATGTGAGCTGGCGTCTTTCGCAATGCACCCCGTTCCTTAATGCCGGCAGGCCAGTGCACCACTAACGGTGTGCTCGCACCACCTTCATGGACCCAGGTTTTGTGACGGCGAAACGGTGTGTTGCATGCACTGGAAAAGCCCGGTCCTAAACAGAGGTATGTGGCAGCGCTACCTGGTGCGGCCTCGGGGTCGTGGCCGCCGTTTCGTACCATGATCTCAGCGCTGGCTCCGTTGTCCGAAGCGAAGAAGATTAGTGTGTTGTCGTAGGCGTCCATCGCTTTGAGTTGTTTAATCACACGGCCGATTTCACGATCCATTCGATCCACCATGGCGGCATGAATCGCCATCTTTGTCGCTTGAAACCGGCGTTGCTCATCGGTAAGTTCCTGCCATGGCAGCGGGCGATTAACTTCGCCTGGACCGAGTTTCTTTAGTGCTTCGGGAAAATGATACGGGGGTCCTACATCCGGTTCGAGTTTTGATAATGTGGTATTGAGCAGCCCTGTTTTTTGTTGTCGCGCGAATCGTTGTTCGCGCATCTTATCCCAGCCATCTAGGTATTTGTCCCGGTAGCGCGCGATATCTTCGGGAAGCGCGTGTAGTGGGAAATGTGGTGCGATGAAGGCGATGTAATGAAAGAACGGTCGGTCGGTGTACTTGTCGGCATGATCCTGCAAACATTCGATTGCATGATCGGCTGTGGCGATGGTTGTGTAATATCCTGATTCATCCTTGGCTGGTTTGATGCGCACATCGTCGAGCAGGTTACCTTTCTCTGTAAAGAAATTTCCCTGGTTGCGTGTGTCATAGGAACGATCAAATCCTGCGTCGAGTACTTTCCCATCGATATGCCACTTGCCGCTGTGATAACTGCGATATCCGTGTGGTTTGAGAAAGTCGGGTAACAGTCGTGCCCACGATTGTCTTTTGCCACGACTACCGCCACCCAATTCCGGTAGTACGTCGCGATGAACTTGTTGTGCGTAGAAGCCCGTCATCAGCGCTGCCCGGGTTGGCCAGCAACGGGCCGTGTTGTAAAACTGAGTGAACCTCAGTCCGTCGGCAGCCAGCTTATTAAGGTTCGGTGTTTCGATCTCTCCGCCATAGCATCCCAGATCTGAATACCCCATGTCATCAGCCAGGATGAAGACGATGTTGGTTTTTTCTGCGGCAGAGGCATGAGAGGTTAAGTAAATCAGGCAGATAGCGATCAGGAAAGTAGCGATATTTCGCATGGAGAGTCCCTTGTGAATTGAATTTTTCTTTCATCTTACTCCGAGCAGATAGCGATGGCAACGATTGTTGAACGTCTTCTACTTTCATTCCCTTGACTCAATTTTTATTCTTTGACCTGAAATCCCATTTTTGCAGACGGAAACAACGTTCATTGATCCTTTCTGAAACTAAATGATGTGACTGTTCTCATACAAGAAATCTGGTCATACTATTTATTCTATCGGGAAAGAAATGATTCGTAGGTCATCGGTTTTTATTAGGAAGTCATAGAACAGGGAGTCACTTCATGCGAGCCAAAATTAATGGGGCCGAGATCTATTTCGATGTTGATGGCATGGGGCTGGTACCCAACGTTGATCAAATGGTCGAGCGACCAGTTTTGTTTCTGCTGCACGGTGGACCTGGTGGCGATCACTCAAGTTTTAAGCTCAATTCCGCACCTCTACGCGATACGGCACAATTGGTCTATATTGATCACCGCGGTTCAGGACGCAGTGCCCGAGTCGACCCTGAGACATACACACTCGACCAGAACATAGATGATGTGGATGCACTGCGCGAGTACCTTGGTCTCGAAAGGATTTCTGTCCTCGGATCCTCGTATGGCGGCATGGTTGCGCTGGGTTATGCCATTCGTTATCCAGATCGCGTGGCGAATCTGATGCTCGTCGCAACGGCACCCAGTTATCGTTTTCTGGAAGACGCTCAGCGCATCGTTGGCGAACGAGGCACTTCAGAACAGCAGCGCGTTTGTCAGTGGCTGTGGGACGGCAGCTTTCAATCGCAGCAGCAAGTTTACGAGTACTATAAAGCGATGGGACCAATGTATTCAACGACATGTGATATCGAGAAGCTTAAGCAGAGCTGGACGCGTGGCATCCGCAACTTTGAGCAGCTCAATTATGGTTTTAGCAGTTTTCTGCGGACGTTTGACTTTATTGACCAGCTACATTCAATCAGATGTCCTACCCTGGTGATGGGGGGAGCGCACGACTGGGTTTGTCCTCCCAACCATTCAGAAATCATGGCTGAGAAGATTCCACGAGCACACTTGAAAATTTTTGCCAACAGTTCCCATTCCATTGCCGATGACGAACCGGAAGCCTATCTGGCTGCGATCCGTGGTTTTTTGACCTATTGTAATGACTAGTTTCCGGGATTAACGTATCAATACTTATGGATGTGTGTTGTGTCATAGCTTATTTGCTGTACAATAATCAAAGTTATGAGCATGCTCTAAGCTCATTGTTTCTCAATGGGAAAGCAAAACAGCTATAAGAAGATCCTGAGGAGCTGACTTGATCAATCAACTCATGCTTTCACACATGACAAACCATTCTCAATCCAATCCAGGCCGACGCGGGTTCCTGAAATCGGTTTCGGCCGGCATGATGGGATGTGGTATGGCCGAAATGCTTGCACTGGAAGCCATGGCCAATGGTGAAGGCAGACGGGCAGCTGGACGGGCAAAGCAGGTGCTGGTTGTCTACGAAGAGGGGGGGATCAGCCAGATGGATACCTGGGATCCCAAACCGGAGGCCCCATTTGACCATCGCACGCCTTACCAACCGATTGCGACCAACGTACCCGGCATCAATTTCTCATCGCTGATGCCGATGACAGCGAAGCAGGCCGATAAGTTATCAGTGATACGTTCGATGACCTCGGCGCGAGTTGCTGGTCACAAGGAGGGGTGTCAGGAATTCTTTAAAGGCTACCGATTCGATTCTGCTTTTGACTTTCCCGACATTGGGTCGGTCGTCACGCATCAAATTGGAACAGACTGTCCACAATTGCCGGGATACATTTTCTGTCCGGGAATCAATATGCCCAATCATGTTACCAGCACCGGCTTCCTGCCCTCCAGCCGGGCGCCATGGAAACTGGGCACGAAGAACCTGGGTGAAAATCTTTCTGACCCGGACTGGAAAGTGAAATCGTTGCAATTGCGCCCGGAGTTGAGCTCTGAGCGGTTTCATCAGCGGCGCGAATTGCTTACAAAATTGGATCGTTCTGCCGTCGCGAAGACGGAATCTGCAGAGGCGTTACAAACCTATTATGAGAATGCGGTCGATCTGTTGACCAGCCCCAGGGTGCAAGCCTCACTCAATCTGTCGAATGAAAGCGAAAAAATGCGCGATCGCTATGGACGCGATCATCGTGGTTGTTGTTATTTGCTGGGGCGAAAGCTCATTGAGGCGGGGGTGCGTTTTGTGAGTGTGACAGTCATTCAGCCACCAGAGCATGTTAACCGACCCGGCTATGGACAACCCAATGGCGTGTTTCTGAACTGGGACCATCATGAGGGTATTTATCAAAACGGCCCCTGTCGTGGTCCACAAGGAATGAGTAATCAGGAACGTTTTGGATTACCTCACCCGGTGATGATGCCCAGCCTCGACCGTTCCTTCAGTGCCTTGCTCGAAGACATGGATGCACGTGGATTACTTGACGACACACTGGTTTGTTTCATCACTGAAATGGGGCGAACGCCACGTGTTAATAAATGGGGGGGACGTGATCACTGGGGGCGCGCGATGTCGGTCGCTCTAGCCGGTGCTGGTGTACCAGGAGGACAAGTGATTGGCGCTACTAACAAAGAGGGAGGCGATGTAACCGACGGTCTTTACACTCCCTACGATTATGCAGAGACGATTTATCGCAAGCTTGGCATCGACACGACGGCGCGACTGGAAAAACCGGGTGGTCTTCCAATCAACTTTACTGACGGTGGTCGACCTATTGCAGAAGTCTTTTGATTGATCACTGACTCTTAGTAACATCAGGAAATGACCTGATGTCAAAACGCATTTCGTTTCTGAGTCAGACGCAGAGTTCCTTCTCTACTATTCGACTCGATGATCCGGATACAGACTAGCGTTCGGATGAAGGATTTACTTGTTACTTTTGGGGACGGGCTTTGTCAGCCTGCTCGCGTTTCTTGATATCCTTCGGGTGTTTGGAAAACGATTCGAAGACATCACCAATCACACGATCTGCGAGGAGACTCAGTTCGGTGAGAATGATCGATTCTGCCTCCGGCACCAGTTTTGATGTATTTGGTTCATAGCCGCCGACGCTATAGGAATCTGCTGTGGCAATGTATCCGACGTGTCCATTGGCGTATCCCACGATAATCGGAATCGCGCGGTCCGCGATGTCTTTCTCCATTTTGAATCCGTATTCGACCATCGGCTCGCCAGGCATTGTCAGTAACAGATACGGGCCGATTTTCATCGCCTGTAGTTCTGATTTGATGCGGCCCTCTTTACCGGGCAACGAGATGACTGTGTTGGCGACTCGGATCTGGTAGTGTTTCGCACGTTTGGCAAGTTGTTCGCGTGTCATACTGCGAGCCAGCGTACGAACGACTGCGCTGCCCAGATCCCGCCCCGCCCACTGGATATCAGCTTCATCAGCACAGCGATACGGATAGCCGGGAAGATTCGGACGAATGTCGCCCGCACAGCCCTGCAAAAACAGCGAACTGGTTTTTTGGCCATAGCACATTTCCACAAATGATTGTGCTTCGCCCGGAAAGTCGGCGCTCATCTTTGGATAGCCGTTGGGATACGGCATCGATCCTTTGTCACCCCATGTGAAAAAACAGGGATGACATACAGCGTGCATTAGCACTGCGACAGGTGTCAGCGAATGACCATCGTCGAATCGCAGGACTTTCACGCGGGGATCATTGGGTCCTTCTTTGTTAAGCCGCACAACGGCCCTACCATTGATGACCTTTCGTCGATTGATGCCGAAGCCAATTTTGTCCTCACCATAGCCCACAGTTACGGGGTTCATTTTCGAGGCTGCCTGTTTTGCTGCTCCGCCAAGCTTCCCAATCAGTTCTCGACTCCACTTTGTTTTGATATCAAAGCCGGGACCAGAGTGATTGTGTGAGACTGCAACCATAATGTTGGCCGCCGGTATACCTGTTTCTTTCTCAATCTGCTGACGAGCCAGCTTTACCAGTTCATCATACGCTGAGATTAAGTCAAGCGTTACGATGGCTGCTTTTGTCTGGCCATCATCCAGCACTAAGACTCCTGCTCTTAGCGGATCACGCACGCCGGTCACCTTTCGACGATGCCCGACAACTTCAAACTGGTTTACGTCGTCAGGTGTAATGTCAATTTTGGCAACGCCAGCGCGCAGATTTGATTCAATGGGAAACTGACCATCCGCGGCATGGGTGATACATGTGGCACTGGTGAGAACGAGTATTGCAAAAGAAAGGCTTCGGTACAATTGGTGCATGGTTCAGGTTCCATAGTTTATGATTAACGTTTTGGAAATCTAATTGTCAGCTGGCGAATAGAATCATGAATGGTTGGCTTGGGACTTGTCGATGGAGAGTGGTTTTACTGATTACATTGCAATGTTATATAATCCTAAACGGATTTAATTTGATTGCAACATCAGAGTCAGGTGGTGATACGAATTCAGAGACGTCAGTCCTGTGGTGTCACAACATAATGACGGGAAATAAAATCATTCTGTATCCAGAGCAGCTTCTGAAATGCTCTGATGGTGGCGAATTTCTGGTCGTTCGGAATGTCCAACTCCAGAAACGTCTCAATCAATTGATCGGATATTAAACCCATCAGCGCGTTCATCTGAACGAGTGGAATATCGAGCTGTTGACTCCCTGCTTTGGGAGTATGAATCTTACCTACCATATCCAGATAGAGGACCATTTTCGCGTCATAGGAATGACCCAGTAACTTCATGAAATATCGTTGAAGATGGTCTTTCCGAAATTTGATCTGATTATCCTCCGCCGTGAGATGCTCTAGTGATTCAGGAACATCTCCCTCATAGCCATGCTGACGCGGTACGAAATGACGTGCGGTGGCATCATAGCTGAGTAATCGCTCGTAAGTTGCATCAACCAGTTTGTTTATGCATGGTGCAAATTGAGCGATGCTATTACGGATTGCTGTCACATCGGTCTCATCAAAACCGATGAAATTTTTGAGGTATTCAAAACGATAGGCAAGATCGGTTTCCAGGAGTTGCTCATCAATATGTTCCATTTTACTCTATGTTACCTCTCAAAAAAAGATATCTGGACCTTGACATCCAATTATAGCACTGTTTATTATCAGACGGAAGGGAAAACACATATTAAGAATTGTTGAGCAGTTTAACAACAATCATTCATTTTTCACGTTTTGTAGAAGATCGGAGTCACTATGTTTTGTAATCAATGTGAACAAACATCCCAGGGAACCGGTTGCACCGACGTCGGTGTCTGTGGCAAAGATCCTGACGTGCAATCGTTACAGGAAACCCTGTTATATGGTGTAAAAGGGATGGCAGCTTATGCAAACCATGCTCGGCGTCTGGGAAAGACGGATGATGAGGTCAGTGCGTTTATTGAAGAAGCGCTGTTCGCCACAATGACGAATGTGAACTTTGATCTGGAGTCATTGCTGGAACTCGTTCTGGAATGTGGCCGCATGAATTTGCGCGTCATGGAGATGCTGGATGAAGGGCATTCGGAGAAGTTTGGAGCACCGGAGCCGACCACCGTTAAGGAAGGTACTCAAGCTGGTCCGGGGATTCTCGTGACCGGCCATGATCTTCTGGATCTTGCCGATCTTCTTGAGCAAACTGCAGGCATGGGCATCAATGTCTACACTCATGGAGAGATGCTTCCTGCTCACAGCTACCCGGAGCTCAAAAAACATGCACATTTAGCAGGACATTTCGGGACCGCGTGGCAGAATCAACACTTAGAGTTCACCCAGTTCTCCGGTCCGGTTGTCGCCACGACCAACTGCGTATTGATTCCGTGGGAATATTACGCTGACCGCTTATTTACAACGCGAATCACAGCAGTGCCGGGGTGTGTTCGTTTGACGGACAATGATTTCACTCCTGTCATTGAGAAAGCTCGTGAGTGTCAGCCACTGGTTGAACAGCAGACTGGTGAGTCAACCGTTGGATTTCATCATGGAGTCATTCTGGGAGTTGCCGATAAGATCGTCGAAGCGGTCAAATCTGGTGAGATCAAACACTTCTATCTCGTTGGTGGCTGCGATGGTGCAGAATCGGGTCGAAACTACTTCACTCAAGTTGCACAACAGGCCCCACAAGAATCGGTCATCTTGACTTTAGGCTGTGGGAAATTCCGCATTCGTGATTACGACTACGGAACTGTGGCGGGGTTACCACGATTACTCGACATGGGACAATGTAACGATGCCTATGGTGCCATTAAGGTAGCATCCGCGTTGGCCGAAGCCTTTGATTGTGGTGTCAATGATCTCCCGTTGACTCTCGCCATCTCCTGGTTTGAACAAAAGGCTGTCGCAGTTCTTCTGACTCTTCTTCATCTCGGAGTGAAGGGGATTCGTCTCGGTCCCGAGCCACCGGCTTTTATTACACCGAACGTATTTAAAATTCTTCAGGAAAAATTCGATCTGAAACTGATCGAAGCGGAACCTCCACAAGAATTATTTCAATTGAGCTCATAATTCAGGAATAAGCAATTGCTTCAGGTCATCTTACAACTTAGTTTTGTAAGATGACCTTTTTTTACTCTGTTGATTCTTCCAAGATTTTTTAATTTCAGGTGACACGATGACAAATGAAGGACAAAGTGCTGTAGAGACTGATTCAATCTCAGGAAATGGATCCCATTCGCCGAATTCCGGAAATGGTGCCAAGGGTGAAGGCACGCATTATCTCGTCAAAGCCGATACCGAACTATCGAGAACGGAACTGGCTTCGCTTCTGGCTGAAGCGATCGAGAGTGCGGATGTGATACCCATTCCCGAAAATGTTCTCCTTCAGGATGAATTGTCCGATCTGCATTCTTCGCGCGAGTTTATTCAACTCTTGCGATCGAAGAAAGTCAGTGTGGGGAAAATTAAACGATCAATCAAATACGAATTCGATCTGGAATACCTTCAGATCGAACTGGTGAAAATGCAGCGTTGGGTCCAGGAAACCGGGAAGCGGGTCGCGATCATTTTCGAAGGTCGCGATGCTGCAGGAAAAGGGGGGACGATCCGCCGTTTCATCGAGCATCTCAATCCTCGCGCAATGCGTGTGGTTGCTCTTCCCAAGCCGACGACGGAAGAAATTGGGCAGTGGTATTTCCAGCGTTATATTCGACATCTTCCGAATCCCGGTGAGATCGTCTTTTTTGACCGAAGCTGGTACAACCGTGCGGTCGTCGAGCCTGTCAACGATTTTTGCACCCCTGAGCAATACGAACGATTCATGCGTCAAGTTCCGGAATTCGAACACATGTTGATGGAAGACGGTGTGCAACTGGTGAAATTCTGGTTCTCAATCACGAAAGAGGTTCAAATGGCGCGATTTGAGTCGCGTCGAACCAATCCGCTGAAACAGTGGAAATTCAGCCCACTTGATGAGCAAGCCCAGGTTTTGTGGGACGACTATACCAAGTACAAAGAGTTGATGCTTGGTCGGACGCATACCAGTTTCAGCCCCTGGGTCATCGTACAGGCAAACAAGAAAAAATTTGCTCGACTGGAAAGCATCCGGCACGTCCTCTCCTTACTTGATTATGACGGCAAAGATAACGCTCAAGTTTCGCTCATTCCCGATCCGAACATCGTGATGCGTTTCCATCGTTCCGCCCTGGGGGTCGATTGAGTGCGTCTTGAATCCCTCGACCTGATTGCACACAGGACTCAGGTGAATTAGAGGGAATGGGGAGGATCATGTCGCGTAAGTTTTATCGTCAATCACATCTTGAAAAAATCGTTCCAGACCTGCGGTGCGGAGTTTGTTGCCTTCGCGATCCTGCGTTTCTTCAGAAAAATTTGCCAACACGATTAGCCTGTTTTTATCATTGAAAGGCACATCTGCCAGACAATTAACAGGCTAATGGGATCGGTGGAATAAGAATCAGATGGAGCGGATAACGTGAACCGTGTATGGATAGAGCCGGTCAGAATACAGTTTCTTAAGATTCCCCAGGTCATTGGGCGATTACTTTCCGCTAAGATTAGTTGCGTTATCTGCTGGGATGATTTTTTACCTTATCACTTCCTTCTGCAACAAAACGAGTTCTGAGTCTGATCTCAACCCCGGAGTCCACTCCACTTCAAAATGAAGCAAATGGATCTTCGTGTATGATCTATTGGCTTAGTTCCAGATTAGAAATAAGTATGATGCCATCTACAGTAGCAAAGATGACCATGCACTTTATTGCATACTGCTCGACGCTATGGGGCTTTTGTAGCCGGTGGTTTCGTTTCGAAATCGCTAGAAATCTTGCAGTTCGGAAGGGCTTTTTGCAGGTCGGCAACGCCTCGGGGGGTGACTTTGGTTTCTCGGAGATCGAGACTCTCCAGCTTCTTTAGACCGTGAAGATGTTGCAAACCGATATCAGTGACGGGGGTGAGTTGAAGCTCCAGTGACTTTAGATTCTTCGAGTCTTTCAGATGCTCAAGCCCAGAGTCCGTTATCTTACAGTTGGTAATATCCAGTTTACCGAGATCCTTAAGATACGCTCCCCCATGCCACTTTAAGAGCCCACCAGCAGATCCAAGGAGATAGTACTGGCTGATTGAAAGGCTGCTCAGAAGGGCTTACAAGCTTGGTTGGCAACTGCCTGATCGTCAAAAAGACTTTTATTTGTTTCGATGGCAAAAGTAACACCAAATCCTAGAATCCATTTCAAATCATTTCGGTACTATTTGTTTTTGGCCCAAATTATCTCTAGCTTCGGACAAGAGTTCTGAAGTTTATCCAATCCCGCACTTGTGAACTTATCCTTACGGCCAATGTGCAAGCCTTCAATTTGTTCGAGTTTGGCAATTGCTAAAAGTCCCCTATCTGAAAAATTCTCACCAAACAATCCTATATTTCTCAAATTCTGGCTTATCTCAATTAAGTCTTCGAGTCCTGCATCTGTAATTGCCGTTGCTTCGAACTTCAGGTTGGTAATTGTGTTAAGTCCTTCACACAATTGCACCATTTCCTTGAGTCGCTGGTCATCGAAATCTTCCCGATTATCGATCGATATTCGATACAGACGAAAATTCTGTGAAGGCAATTTACTAACCTCATATTTAGCCCAACCTTCCTTACGAACGTTACTTATTATGTCATCTATCATTGGATCACCTTCAAGGGCAATATTTACCGAGCCACCCTGTTGAATGACCCACTCAGCCGTCTTGCGGTGCTTTGCTGCTTCGGCATCGCTTAGTGGCTGGGAGAAAATTGAATCCTCAATCACCTTCAACTCATCATCCACCTTCACCCACTTCGCACCGACGATCTTGCCATCATGTCCGTTGCCGGAAGCGTCTTTCAGCACATCAGCACATCCCCTTTGGCTTCATCGAAGTGGTAGAGAGCCATTGTGTGCTTATCAGTTTCAAAGTGTTTGGTTGGTGTGAAGTCTTTGGTGTAACGGGCGATGTTTGAAATGCGAACTTCGTCGATGATCCCGTTGAATCTATTGAGGGGATATGGACCGAATATTTCTTCATTTTCAACCCTAATTTTAACTAAGCCGCTTCCTATGACCAATGGAGATTTTGATGGTTTGTAAGCGTGCTTAAAAATATAGAATTTTCCCGATCCATCCCCATTCAAGTAGACTCGGTATTCCTTACCGTTAATTACAGCCGCAATGTGTAGAACTCCTGATAGCGGAATCTGTTTGCTATGGTACTCACCAGGACTGCTGCCGAACTGAAAAAAAATATGTGTTCCCTTTTCTTTTTCCCACTTAAGATGAATACTCATGCCACCCTCATCGGTTTCATTTGACATCAGGTTGATTATTTTTCTTTCTTTATCCTTCAGTGCTGGGTTGGTTTTCGGGTCTAAATCGTACTTGACAACACATTCAAAGGTGAGCGGATGCGTACCATCGTACTTAACTGGTGATTTGATGTGACTCTTCTTCCCATCAAACTCCAACGCATAGTTATCTCTGGTGGGCGTTGCTGATGGTTTGGGATTTTTTATCACCACTGCCAAAGGCACCAACCGCACTTTGATCGTCTCTTTACCCCCAGCTTTCACTGTAAACTGCTTTGTGAATGTTTCGAATCCGCCTTTGGTCACTTGTAATGTATGTGTTTTTTCATCAGCCACCACTTCGATCGGTTCTTTACCTTCACCTGTTTTGATAGTAATTTTCTTTTGGTCATCCACAGAGACCACAGCACCCGCCAATTCAGGCTGGTCGATTTCCAGAATAATTGTGCCTGCGGCAGTGTCTACTTTTAGAATAATACCAGCCATTAAAATGAGCGATGCCAACACGGTGCCCACAACAATCCATCCTCGTTTTCCGATTGACTGCATTCGCTTCTGTAACGGTTTAAAGGTCGTGCCGCCCAGCGTGTTATTCAGAAAGTCAGAAGTCGGGGTCTCTTGTATATCATTCAGCGGTTTCTCTGCTGACATGGAAATGGTTGGACTTGATGCCATTTTTTGGTTTTGCAAGAATTCCGCCAGAGCCACATCAGAGGGTTCTGACGAAATGGTAGAGGAGGCAGAACCAGATTCCAGTACGCCGCAGGCTTTAATTGCACTGATGACTTCACTCATGGATTGAAATCGGTCTTCCGGTTTCTTGGCAATCATTTTCTGAAATACGGCATCCACATCTTGCGAAATGAGGATGTGCTTGCCTGTCAGTGAAGGAATAGGATCGTTCTGGTGTGCCATGATTCGATTGACCATCGTACTACCACTATAAACCGATTCCCCGGTGAGCAAGTAGTACAGCGAACAACCCAAACTGTAGATGTCGGAACGGGCATCGGCTGTGTGCGTGTCCTTAGCCTGTTCCGGTGCCATATAATCGACGGTGCCCATTACTGATCCATCTTGAGTCAATTGCGTGGCAGGAATCTCGTGGGCTTCATCTTCGATCCGAGCCAGCCCCATGTCCAGAATTTTGATGGTGCCTTTTTTGTCCAGCAACAGATTGGCGGGTTTGATGTCTCGATGAATAATTCCTTCTTCATGGGCATATTCTAATCCTGTTGCCGCTTGCTGAATATAATCGACGGCAACATCAACCTTAAGCACACCCTGCTTCTTCACAACGGCTGAAAGATCAATGCCTTCCACATACTCCATCACAAAGTAATGGACGCCTTTTGCTTCATCAGCGTCATAAGCCGCAACGATATTCGGATGAGTCAGTTTTGCGGCTGCTTTGACCTCACGATGGAAGCGTTGGATAGATTGTGTATCTTTGGTCATCGCAGCGGGTAGAGTTTTGAGGGCGACTCGCCTTTCCATGCGACGGTGTTCAGCAAGATAGACATCACCCATCCCACCAGCACCGATTTTATCGAGTACGATATAATTGCCCAACAGCAGCCTGTCGCCTTTGCCCTGATAGACCATCTGGGCTTGCAGCTTCGTCACTTTTTTGTGCTTAACCAGCAGCTTTCCCAAATCTTCGGCAGACTCCGCAGCAGGAGATTGCGACTTTTGAAACGTAGCGATATCCGCAGCGGAGATAACGCCGCTTTCATCAAGCTGAGATGCAAATTCTTTGAGACTGAGAGCCATTGCTGGTATATTAGCCCTAACCTTCACTGAACAAATGGAGTGAACTGTTTTAATTTACTAAAATCATCAGGTAAAACAAGCTCTACTGGCAGTATATCAAGGCTTTATCAGCAGTGTTTGTAGGGTGATGATGATTTTTTTGAGGTGCCAAGGCGAAAGGGTGTCATATGTAGATTATTTGGTAAGCGTCTAGATTATTTGGTAAGCGTCTAAATGAAACATCAAGGCAATCCGAGATGCCCGACGGCAGTGAATGTCACTCAAAATGCGAACACGATGATCACGCAAGTGCTGATGCAAGGATTGCATGCCTATGAGCCCAAGACCAGGACGGGCATTGATCGGGAGTCGTTGATCCCACAAGATCACTTGCTCTGGCAGATTAACGGCATCGTCATAGCGGCTTCATCCGCAAATTGACGATCTCTTGCTATATATAAGGACGAGGACTCCCTTCCATTGATCCGGGCGTCTGATTCCGGATGCAACTGGTGGCGTATTTCTACGGTATCGATTCAGACAGACGTCTGTGTGAGGGAGTCCATTTCTATCTCGCCTATCGCTGGTTCGGGTGACTCTCCCTGGAAGATGAAGTGCCGGACCATGATTCTTCGTTCAGTCGTATCTGGGACCGGTATATTAAAAGAATACAATCCGACCTCACAGTTCTCTGGGGTACCGGACCCCGGTACCGGAGGCAAAACGGTTCTGTTTGCCTGCTTCCACTCTGTTCCAGCAGATAAAAAGAACAGTCATTGATACAATCGGACACTAAGCCTTGTGACTGGTGTCATACTTGGGGGGGGCACGTCAGGGTCATGAACGAGTGAACTGAGGACGACGAATATTATTGTGAAATTGCAAGATTATTGCTCGTTCGATGGATGAAATTATTTCAATAGTTTGATCGGCAAAATTTTAACGTTGGCTCAAAGCAGTGCATTTCGTAAAGACTAAAAAAAATTTCATGCGAATTCGACAAAAACCTGATCTGACGGAGGTTGCATGAGGCAAATATGAATATTCATACGATTGCACTATGCTTGACCACTGGCCATGTTCTATTATATTTTCGGCAATTGAGAACTTGATCTGCTGATTTTATATCCTGTAGCTAAGTTTCCGTTTTACGGTTAAAATCACCAAATTCAAGTGACCAATTTACCCAAATGGCTTTGAAACGATAGTTTGAGTTCACTTGGCTATCAAAAATTTCATTGATTCGTAGTTCTCGACTAGTTGTGGCGATTTCGTATTCAACTGGTATTATTCGTTAACAAGGCTTTTTTGACTCGACATGATCGAACGACCAAGTGCTTCTGAAGTTGTGCTCGATGGCGGGACGCTATCAATTGACACGGTTTGCCATGTAGGGTTGGGGCAAGTAATGCCTCGGGTCACGAATGATGCCGATGTCTTAAATGAATTGGCAGCCAGTAAAGCCGTGGTAGATGCTGCAGTTGCTGAGAACAAGCCCATATATGGTGTGACGACGTGTTTTGGAGGCATGGCTGATGTGGCGATTCCCAGTGAGTTGGTGAATGCATCACAACGAAATTTGCTTTCATTTTTGGCAGCATCCGCAGGAGAACCAATTTCCAACCGACACGTTCGAGCTGCGATGTTGTTGCGAGCCAATGTTTTACTACAGGGGAAATCTGGCGTTCGCCGAGAAATTATAGATCGACTGGTTCGATTCGTCCGCGCTAATGCTGTTCCTGTGGTTCGTGAATTAGGGTCTATTGGCGCGAGTGGTGATCTTGTCCCGCTCGCGACAATTGGTCGCGCGATTACCGGTCATTCATCACGTTGTCAGATTTTACTCGACGGTCAGCAAATCGATGGCTTGACGGCGTTAACAAAACTTGAGTTAGAACCGATTGAGTTGCAAGCCAAAGAAGGGCTTGCGATTGTCAATGGAACCTCTTTTTCATCTGCGATTGCAGCCAATTGTGTCTATGAGTCGCAGGGTTTGCTTGCGATGTCTCTAGCCATACAAGCAATGATGCTACGCGCTTTGAATGTGCAACACGAGCCTTTTGCCTCGTTTGTGCATCAGAATAAACCGCATGTTGGTCAGATCTGGACAGCGAAAGTCATGCGTGAATTCTTAGGGTCTGAGTCCAAAAATGGCAATTCTGCGAATTCCATTATACAAGACCGGTATTCGTTGCGTTGCTTGCCCCAATATTTTGGGCCGATTGTTGATGGAGTTGCTCGTGTATCAGAAGTCATTACCACAGAAATGAACTCGGTGACGGACAATCCGCTGATTGACAGTGTCGAACAGCGTTTTTATCAGAATGGGAATTTTTTGGGTCAGTATGTTGCCATCGCGATGGATGATTTGCGGCGGTTTTTGGGTTTGCTCGCGAAGCACCTTGATGTGCAAATTGCACAGTTGGTTTCGCCTGATTTTAATCATGGCTTGCCACCTTCTTTACGCGGCGATGAATCTCGAATTTACAACATGGGTTTGAAGGGGCTACAGATAACAGGCAATTCGATCATGCCGATGCTGACCTATTTCGGCAATCCGATTACAGAACATTTTCCAACCCACGCCGAGCAGTTTAATCAAAACATTAATGGTTTAAGCTGGACCTCGGCAAATATGGCTTGGCGTTGCGTCGATCTGTTTCAGGATTATATGGCGGTGGCCAGTCTGTTTGCGATTCAGGCAGTCGACTTACGTGCCAAGCAAGAATTGGGGCATTTCGATGGGCGGGCCTTATTACAGGAATCTCTGGTGCCGATTTACGACGCTGTATACGCTGCCTGTGAAGAAAAAACAGGAAAACAACAGCCCTTTCTGGTACACGACGAAGACCGCTGGCTCGAGGCCGATTTGCAATTATTAAAACAAAGTCTTAAGCCTGGCGGAGGATTAATATCCGCGATCAAGCCGTTGGTTGAATCGTTTAAATTGGCTTTTCAAATTTAATTTCCAAGCTCGATTAAAATACAGAATGATTGCAGAGACGTCATGAATATCTGTGAACACTTGACCGTGCCGGCACAAATTTTTCCTGAACGTGAAGCGCTCATCTTTAATGGGAACCGCTACACATATGCTGCAATAGAAGGTTTAAGCAGTCGCGCAGCTTGCTACTTGCAAGGCTTGGGCGTTCAACCAGGGGATCGAGTCGCGATTGCGTTGCCGAACACACCCGCGTTTGTGGTTTGGTATTATGCCGTGTTGCGTGTCGGTGCGATTGCTGTTTCTGTGAGCACACGACTGACGCCACAAGAAATTCGGTTCATTGTTGAAGATTGTGCTGCAGTAGCACTGGCTGTCGTCGATTCCACATCGCCCGATTTACAATCGCAGATGCCGGCTTGTTTACAGCATTTGATCCCGGTATCTGAGGCTGGTGACAAAATTTCTGACGAATTGCTCGAAGTGAGTGATTCCGGATCACATGATATCTATCCAACCAAACCAGATGATCCCGCGGTTATCCTCTACACATCAGGGACAACAGGTTTCCCCAAAGGGGCAACGTTGTCACATCAAAATGTACGGGCAACCGTGCATGCGTTTAACAACTTGTGTGGTTTGAACAAAGAAGACCGCATTCTGTGTAGTGTGCCTTTATTCCATTGTTATGGTCAGAATGCATTGTTGAATTCAGGGTTTCATGCAGCGGCAACTATAGTTTTGCAGCAGCGTTTCGACTTGAATGAGTCGAAAAATTTGATCGCCGACGAGAGGGTGAATAAGCTGTTTGGTGTGCCGACGATGTTTCAACTGCTCGAAGAAACTTGCAGCCGTGATGATTTGAAAAGCATCAACTATTGCTTCTCAGCAGCAACAACATTGCCTCAAATTGTTGCCGAACGCTGGCAGCAGAAATTCAAAATGCCGATCTACGAAGGTTACGGTTTAACCGAAACGGCTCCTTTTGCCAGTTATAATCACCGTTTGAAGTTTGTCCCTGGATCGATTGGGGCTCCCGTCGATCTGGTCGAGATGAAGGTGGTTCATACTGAGACGGGTGAGACTTGTGCTCCCGGCGAATTAGGGGAAATTGTGGTCCGCGGCCCCAATGTGATGCTAGGCTATTGGAATCGCCCTGACGATACTGCCATCGCGATCCGTGACGGTTGGTTTCATTCCGGAGATATTGGGCGAATTGATGAGCAAGGCTACTTCTATATTGTCGACCGTGTGAAGGATATGATTTCAATTGCAGGGCTCAAAGTATTTCCGGCGGAAGTGGAAAGAACAATACATGAACATGCCGCGATTGCAGATGTGGCTGTTGTTGGTATAGCCGATGCCATTTTGGGTGAGAAGGTCGTGGCGTTCATCGTTCTTGCCAAAGATTTTCAACGTGATTTCAATTCGACTGACCCTGAGATCATCGAACAGCTTTCTGAGTTCTGCCAGCAAAATCTTGCGAGCTATAAAATGCCAAAGCAGTTTTTGTTAATCGATGAATTGCCGCGCAACCCTTCTGGCAAGGTGCTCAAGCGTATTCTCCGTGATCGTGCCGATTCAATGATCGCTGAGCAGCAACAAGAGACCCCTGTCAAAACGGACAAAATTGATTTTGTTTCAACGGAAGTTTTAGAGCCAGAAAATTCGACTCAGACATCCCGCTCAGCTTGGGTAATTGAAGTTCTACAATCGCATCCGGCGAACCGATTGCGAGAAATCACCTTGATGCTACAACAAGAAGTGCAGCAGATGCTCCAGATGGAGGAAATGCCGAACGCCGATGAACGTTTCATTGAAGACGGTCTTGATTCTTTACTGATTGTCGATTTGCAAGAGTGTTTGCGACAACGACTCGGTCAGGCAGTCGATTTGCCAGCGACATTAGTATTCGATTACCCCAGTATCTCAGAATTAGCAGGTTTTTTATTAACGATTCTGGAAGGAATAGAAGCCGACGATCACTCAGGTCGCGCAACTCCAAAGGTCAGTCTGGTTGAGAGAAACTCTACCGAAGGAGTACCGGAATCGGGAAACGATACAAGTTTGATCATACAAGATTCCAAGGAAACATCGAACTTACAAGCTGAAATTGAGGGATTATCTGAACAAGAAACACTGGAACAGCTAATTCGTGAATTGAAAAATTGAATCTCGCATCTAAAATCATTGGCAGCTTCAGAATGCTGTGTTTTTGTTACTTATACTTGCCTGTTTTTGTGATTTGTAAAAGCGACTAAGATTATGTGGACAAAAGGTGCGTCTTTCACTTCAATTGTCGTCGACCAGGAATTGGAATGAGGCCAACAGTTTTCAACGAGTGAAAACGTCTCACTATTATCAACGGAATTGCCTTCAACACGAGACTGTATGAATTTATCTCCCAATAAACAGGCTTTGCTGAAAATTCGGGAATTGAAGCAACAACTTGCAGCTGCCCAGCACGCGCCAACCGATGAAATTGCCATCGTTTCGATTGCTTGTCGCTTTCCCCAAACTTCGAATACTCCTGAACGCTTCTGGCAGAGTTTGATTGATCAACGAAATGAATTGAACGAAGTTCCGGATTCGCGATGGGATTTAGCAGCCTTTCATTCCGAAAATCCGGATACCCCAGGCAAAATGTATGCCCGCACGGGTGCGTTTCTAGAAGACATCGATTTATTCGATGCCGATTTTTTTGGCATTTCACCTCGTGAAGCGACTTGGGTTGATCCCCAGCAGCGGCTGTTACTCGAAACCGGTTGGGAATCTCTGGAGAGAGCCGGCTGGACGGCTGAGAAAATCGGACCGCGGACTGGTGTCTTCATCGGTTGGATGCATAACGACTATCAGAACGAAGCCAGCGATTCGTTTTTAAATTTAAATCCTTATATTGCAACCGGTGCGGCTGGAAGTTTCTTAAGTGGACGATTGGCATATTATCTGGGACTCGAAGGTCCGAGTCTGGCTGTCGATACGGCGTGCTCGTCTTCGTTGGTCGCACTTCATCTGGCTTGTCTCAGCTTAACACGAAAGGAATGCGATCAAGCTATGGCAGGGGGCGTCAATGTGATCGCTTCGCCCACGACAAACATCCTGACCTGTAAATTGAAAGCCTTATCACCGACCGGGCAGTCTCGGGCTTTTGATGCGGGTGCCAACGGATATGTGCGAGGTGAAGGTTGCGGCGTCGTCACATTGAAACGACTCTGTGATGCCGAGCGTGACGGCGATCCGATTTTAGCAGTCATTCGTGGCTCTGCCATTGGTCATAACGGATATGGTAGTGGGCTGACTGTTCCCAATCCACGAGCACAAGAGCGTGTGATCCGGGAAGCATTGAGACGAGCAGAAATCAATCCGCATGATGTAGCGTATTTAGAAGCCCATGGTACAGGTACAGAATTGGGCGACCCGATTGAAATGCAGGCGGCCGTCGCGGCACTGGCAAAAGGACGCGGAGAAGAAAATCGTTTGCTGGTCGGTTCGGTCAAAACGAACATCGGGCATTTAGAAGCTGCAGCAGGTATGGCAGGTCTGATTAAAGTTCTGCTTGCAATGCAGCATCAGACGATTCCACCGCAATTGAATTTTGAGCAACCAAACCCGCACATTCCCTGGGATAAAATTCCAGTCGATATTGTGACTGAAATGGCTCCTTGGCCGAACAGCACACAACAAATTGCCGGCGTCAGTGCTTTCGGAATGAGCGGCACGAATGCCCATATCGTCCTCACTAATTATTCCCCAAAAATAGAGAATCGTACCGGTCATTTAAAAGACCGCAAGCGTACGGAGCATTTCAAAGATCCAACTTCTTTCGTAGCAAATCATAAACAACCAAAGGAGAAACCTCAGTTACTGGTCATTTCTGCCAAAACAGAGCAGGCATTACTGGACCAGACAAATCGATATCGATCCTGGCTCAATGAGCATCACAATATCCCACTGGCAAGTATTGTTCACACAGCGGGTGTCGGACGGCGGCACATGGAACAGCGTCTTGCGATGGTCGTGCGATCACATCAAGAAGCCGAACAGATGCTTGATCGACTTTACCGTAGTGATAACCAGAAAGGTGTGCGCATCGGACAAGCTCAACCTTCGTCAACGGTTGCCTGGCAATTTACGGGACAAGGATCGCAGTATGTCGGTATGGCTGCTGAGTTGTATCAAACACAACCGGTGTTTCGCAAAGCCCTTGATCACTGTGAAGCGATGATGCAGGACCTGTCTGGACAATCTTTACTAGACGTACTTTGGCGACAGGAGTCGCTGATCAATCATACGGAATGGACGCAGCCTGGATTATTTGCGATACAAATGGGCTTGTCCCAATTACTATTCAGTTGGGGATTACGTCCCGACGTTGTGCTGGGACACAGTGTGGGACAGTATGCGGCCGCGTGTGTGGCCGGCGTGATGGATTGGGAGCAAGGGTTTCGTCTCATTTGTGAGCGGGGGCGATTGATCGGGGATCTTCCCACCGGTGGTTCCATGGCTGCTGTGTTTACGGCTTATGAAAAAGTCGAATCCATTGTGGCAGAGCATACTGGTGTTTCGCTAGCGGCTCAAAATGGGCTGCACACCGTCATTAGTGGTGAAGAAACGGTTGTCAATAAACTGATTGATCAGTTTTCTGAAGAGGGCATCCGCTGTAAAAAATTGAATACCTCTCATGCGTTTCATTCCCATTTGATGGAACCAGCGTTGGAAGCATTCACACGATTTGCCGATTCGTTGAACTTTCAGCCCACCCGTATCCCGCTGATTTGTAATGTGACGGGGAAGTTGGTCGGAAATGAACAAGTTTTAGATGGGACCTATTGGGCCGATCATATTCGCAAACCCGTTCGTTATGCAGACAGCATTGCGAGTTTGCAGGAAATGCAAGCCAATTTCCTTCTTGAAGTGGGACCTCAACCTGTGTTAACCGGGATGGCACGCTCGGTTTGGCAGGGTGAGCGGTCTTCGCTGGTTTGTTGTTTGGAAAAAGATGTTGATGATGAAGTATCCCTGCTAGATATAGTGGCTCAAGGGTACGTGCAAGGTATTACACCTGATTTCACGAAACTCAATTCCGAGCAGTCTGAGCAAAATTGGCTGCTGCCGACCTATCCGTTTCAACGTCAACGTTACTGGGGACCTGCCAAACCGAAGGCAGCACAAGCGATATCGCACACAGCCCATCCTTTGCTCGGGGAAAAATGCTCACTGGCAGGGCTTCCTGGCGAAATACGATTTGAAAAAATCATCGAGCCAGATAGTCCGCCCTGGTTGACTGACCATGAGGTCATGGGATCCATCGTGTTTCCCGGAGCTGGCTTTATCGATCTTGCCTTAGCAGTGCAACCAGCGATCGAACTGAGTGAGATCGTATTTGAACAACCGTTGCGCCTTCAGGGGCGGACAAGGATACAGTCAGTCTTACGAACAGACGACGAATCAGGTAAGAGTTTGCAAGTTTATGCAAGTTCGGAGCAAGCAGAGAATTGGACGCGTTGTTTTCGATCCACGGTCGTGGAGTCAGAAACAAAGCTGCCTCCGGCGATCAACTTACCGGAAATTCTCGCCAGTTTGCCCGAAACAGCCGACGTGGATCAGTTTTATGGCTTGCTGGGAAATCTGGGTTTGAATTATGGATCTGCATTTCGTGTGATCAAGTCGCTCAAATTTTCAACGGAATTTGTCGTAGCGGAATTGCAGACGACGAGCGATCTGCGGGGCTATACGATTCCACCAACACTACTCGATGGTGCTTTTCATTCACTTGCTGCTGGGTTATTGCGCGAGAATACTGACGATTTGTTTTTACCCGTGAGAATCGAACGCGTGGTTTGTCATCGTGCGATGACAGAAGACGTTTTCAGTTTCGCGAAATGGACAGAACCGGAAGGAGATGTTCGATCTGCTGATATCACATTGCTTGATCGACAAGGGGCTGTGTTGGCCGAGATTAAAAACCTCACTGTCAAACGACTCGATCGCGCGTTGTTGCGACGAATGAGCGGTGCCGCTGATACGCACTTATTGTACGATTTGCAGTGGCAAAATTACCGCTTGCCGATGACAGAACTAGAACCGAAAAATTGGTTGATCATTAGTCCGGAACGAAGTAATCCAACTGAGATTGCTTTAAGTCATCAACATCTGGCAGAATCGATCTCAACTTTGATCCGAGAACGAGGGCATCGGGCGTCTCACGTTCAGTTAGGGAAAACAGAAACGCTTCAAGAAAATTCAGCCGATTGTTATCAGCTGAATGGTCAGAATCAGGAACACTGGCAACAATTACTGCAAAAACTAGGCGAAGGTGAATCTAGTGCCATTCCACAGGGAGTGATCTGGTTAGCATGCCACTCGGGTGATGTCGAATCAGAATTCACTTTATCAACGGCGCGCTTGCATTTCCCGGGATTGCTAGCGCTGTTGTCGGTTTGCCATACAGAAGAAATTCATGGATTTGAATGCGGATTCCAAATCGTGACCAGCAACAGTCTGAGCTTACCTGATACAGCATCACGTAGTGATTCATCCGTAATAGAAGCACAGCAAGTTGACCCGATTCAATCACAGTTTTGGGGATTCGGCCGTGCCCTGGGAGCCGAGCATCCAGAATTTCATTGTCGCTTAATCGATGTTGAAACCAGTGATCTTACCGATGACAGCGAGCTGGCCGATTCGGTGGTCGAATACATTCTAAATGACACACCCGAAAATCAAATTGCGATCCGATCCAACCGGTATTTTGTACCTCGCTTGCAATCAACACGTTTCCCTTCGATTGATGATGTCGAATTTCCCATCGATTCCGAGGGGAGTTATCTCATCACTGGTGGATTGGGAATGCTCGGTCGTCAAGCTGGACTGTGGCTGGCAAATAAAGGGGCAGCGCATGTGGTATTAGTATCACGACGCCCACCGCATGAATCGACCTTGGAACTGATCAGTGAAATTGAGAAGTTAAACTGTCGCGTGATGATCCATCAAGCCGATTCCAGTTCGCGCGAGGACATGCAGCAACTTTGCAATAAGTTTGGAACAGATTGGCCAACGCTCAAAGGTGTGATTCATGCCGCCGGAGTACTTGATGATGGTTTGATTGCCGATCAGTCTTGGGAGCGATTTGAGAAAGTACTGGAGCCGAAGGTTCTGGGAGCGAGTTTGCTCGATGAATTAACGCGTGACTTCGATCTCGATTTCTTTGTCTTATATTCGTCTGCTGCTTCATTATTGGGCTCACCGGGGCAGACAAATTACGCCGCTGCGAATGGGTTCTTGGACGGTTTGGCAGATCGCCGTCGACAACTGGGACTGCCTGCTATTAGTTTAAATTGGGGTCCCTGGACGGAAGGGATGGCCGATAATGAATTGATTGTTAAACGTCTTGCTCTGCAAGGAATTACTCCGTTAACCGTTGATGATGCCCATAATGTATTAGAGAAGGCTGTTCGAGCGAGTTTGCAACAAGCACTCGTATTGGATGTCGATTGGAAACGGATGGGCGGCGGTTCTGAATCGCCTCCATTATTCGAAAAGTTATCCGCAGTTTCACAGAGATCGAAGGCCGGCGATTCCGAGATGGTCGGAAAGTTGAAAAGGTTACAAGGTTCAGCGCGTCAACAACTAATAATTGATACAGTTCAGAACCAATTTCAACAAATCTTGTCAACGCCTGAAGCACCTGAAGTTGATCGACCGTTAATTGAGATGGGCATGGATTCGTTGATGGCGGTCGAATTCAGCATGCAACTCCAATCGATGTTGGGCGACGATTATACGGTTTCCCCCACGATGTTGTTTGATCATCCAACGATTACCGCCATTGCTGAGCATGTACTCAGCATGATCGACGATGCGGCTGAAACGGAATCACCCCAAGTTGAGACAGGAACACCAGCGACAGGTGGGGAATCAGTCTCCGTACTTGGTTCTACCGACCAGCTTACCAGAGATGATATTGCGATTATTGGCATGAGTTGCCGTTTTCCGGGAGCAAAAGATGTTAACGAATTTTGGGAGAACTTGCTCGCCGGTGTTGATTCGGTACGGGAAGTTCCTGCGGACCGTTGGGATGTGAATGCATTTTACAGTCCGGACCGGGAGCCCGGCACGATGTATACCAAGGAAGGCGGATTTCTGGATGATATCGATTGTTTCGATGCCGACTTTTTTGGTATCTCAAAGGAAGAGGCTTGTTGGCTCGATCCGCAGCATCGATTGTTGCTCGAAAATTGTTGGACCGCTCTCGAGGATGCGGGTGTGAAGCCGTATCCGCTGCAGGATTCGAATGTCGGCGTGTTCATGGGGATTATGTCCTCAGATTATGCGTCGCTATCGACGCTGGAAAACCATAGTATTTTAGCCGATTTCCAAGGGGCCGGTTTTTCACATAGTGCTGGTGTGGGGCGCATCAGTTATTCATTCGGATTTGAAGGGCCCAGTTTGGCAATTGATACGGCGAGTAGTAGTTCGCTGGTTGCTGTTTGCCAGGCAATGCGAAGTTTACAGGAAGGTCACTGTAATATGGCACTGGCAGGAGGCGTGAATGCAATTCTCACGCCTTTTAATTCGCTGTTGATGGCCAAAACAGGAATGCTTTCACCGGATGGACGCTGCAAATCATTTTCTGCAGGGGCTGATGGATTTGGACGCGGTGAAGGCTGTGGTGTCGTTGTCCTGAAACGTTTAGCCGATGCCGAACGTGACGGCGATCAGGTTTTAGCGGTCGTGCGTGGCGGGGCGATCAGTCATAACGGATTCAGCAGCAGTATTACGTCTCCGAACAGTCGCTCTCAAAGCCGCTTGATTCAAGATGCTTTACAAGACGCACGGGTCAAGCCTGCACAGGTTCAATATTTGGAAGCCCACGGAACGGGAACCGAGTACGGAGACCCGATGGAATTGACGGCTGCTGCTGCGGTTTTTGGCCGTGGACGAAATCAGAATAATCGTTTGTTAGTCGGATCGGTGAAAGCCAATATTAGCCATTTGGAAGCAGCCGGGGGGATTTCCGGACTCATCAAAGCCGTACTCGCGATGCGACATGGCGTGATTCCTCCACAATTACACTGTGAAGAACCGAGCCCCCATATCCCGTGGAAACGCTTGTCACTTGATATGGTGCAAGAGCAGACTGTCTGGCCAGAAACTGAAGAGCGAATTGCGGCAGTGACGGCACTCGGATTAGCGGGCACGAATGCACATGTCATATTAAGCTCGCAATCGAAACACAGAGTGTCACAGAGACGAACCGTTGCCGAGCGGTCCGATGATTCTCCAGTTCAGCTATTAACCATGTCTGCAAAGTCAATTTCAAGTTTAAAAGAGACCGTTGCTAGATATTATAATTATCTGTCGGTGAACGAAGAGGTGAATCTCACCGACTTTTGTTTTACAGCCGCAACGGGTCGCCGCGTTTTTGATTATCGAATTGGAGTGATGGGGGCAACTCAGGAGGAGATGGCTGCTCGCTTACAAGAGTTAGATGAGCAATTGACGAAGACTGAAGCCGATCATACTCAATTGGGTTTGGACAGCGACGGTTTCTTAGCAGGCTATGTGAAAGAGTCTCCGAAACTGGGGTGGGTGTTTCGTGATGCGAGTGCTCAGGATTTAGTGTATGCGAAATCTCTCTATCAACAGCAATATCCGTTTCGAGAGCTGGTTGACCGCTTGAACGGAGTCTATCAATCTCTGACGAACTCCGATTCAGACTCAACGACTGTTGATTTGACTAGCTGGTTTGACGATTCGACAGGCGAAAAGAATGCATCTGATTTGCCGCTGGACGTGATTCAATTCGTTTGCCAACTTGGGTTAGCCGAAGTATGGCAAGTGCATGGTGTCGAACCCGACGTGGTAGCTGGTTTTGGAATTGGTCAATATGCGGCTGCTATTTTTACCGGCATGTTGAGTCCTGAGGAAGGCTTGAAACTGATCGTCGAACGGGATCGACTGCTCAAGAACTCAAGTATGACGTCATCTCGGCCTACAACTGATGAGAGCAATCTTGATGAAACTACAAAAGCGGTGTTACAACAATTTGAAGAATTCGCTGATACCTTGAATTACTTTCCAGCGAATCGTCTGATATTAAACAGTTTGACCGGTCAAGCGGTACCCATGCAGCAATTACTGGCGGGGAGTTTCTGGCGAGAACATGCCGTCGCGAAGGAGAATATCGCTGAAACGTTGGCGCGTGTTATCGAAATGAACTGTGAACTGGTTTTAGAAATTGGAGTTGGCCAAGCAGTTAATGAAGTGACCGAAAAATTGGCGGAAGAACAATCTTTAACATTGCTACCAGGTATACAATCGAATGGTGAATCGCCTTGTTCGATCACAAGGACATTGGCAAGCCTTTTTGTGGGTGGTTGTCCATTGGATCTAGTGGCTTCATATGCCAATTTGGAACCACAGAAAATGAGTTTGCCTACCTATCCATTTGATCGTAAACGCTATTGGATTTCTGACTTAGTCCAAGCGGGGAGTGCGGTTAAATGAGTCAAGCTCGACGTGGAGAAAACGGCACCCAAATGGAAAAAGACCATTGTGATGTTGCGGTCATAGGCGGAGGATTAGCCGGTTTGACACTTGCCAGACAAGTGTTGATGCAGCGCCCGGAAACTTCGATCACAATTATCGAGAAGAAAACGTTCCCTGTTCCAGAAGCCTCACATAAGGTAGGAGAATCAACGGTAGAAATTGGAGCCCATTATTTAGGGGAACGGCTCAAACTGAAAAAGCATTTAGTCGATCAACATTTGCCAAAATTAGGATTGCGGTTTTTCTTCAGCCCCCACGATCAGCCGATGTCCGCCGGTACGGAAGTGGGTACGAGTGATTTTTTTCCAGCTCCGGGATATCAAGTCGATCGAGGTCGGTTAGAGAATTATCTTGCCGGAATGGTTCAGGAAATGGGGGCCGAACTAATCCCCGATTCCCATGTACGACAGATTGAAATGGCGCCGGATCCAGAATCTTCGTTGCATCGTATTGAATACGAACAGAATCATGAGCCTTGCTCGCTGGAATGTCGCTGGTTAATTGATGCCAGTGGTCGACAGAGTTTTTTGAAACGAAAATTAAATCTCGCCGAAGAAATTGATCATAATATTAATGCGGTCTGGTTTCGATTGGATGCCGAAATTCGCGTTGATGAATGGTGTGATGAGCCCGAATGGAGGCAACGCACAGGGCGGATTCCACGTCGCTGGTTAAGCACGAATCATCTGTTGGGGTCTGGGTATTGGGTCTGGATTATTCCGTTGTCATCTGGTGCAACCAGTTTGGGGATTGTGTTTGATCCCCGACTACATCAACTCAATGACTTGAACCGCTTTGATAAAGCACTCGCATGGTTACACATTCACGAACCAGAATGTGCAGCGAGGCTGGAGCCGCATCGAGATAAGTTGAAAGACTTCATGGCAATGAAACGACTCGCCCGTGGGTGTCGGCAGGTCTTTTCTAAAGATCGTTGGGCGTTGACAGGTGAAGCAGGCGTATTTCTCGATCCATTTTATTCGCCGGGCATCGATTATATCGCAATCGGCAATACGATGATTACGGAGTTGATTACAAGCGATTTGGCGAATCGACCGGTTACCCATTTGGCGCCCGCCTTTCAAAGTATTTTTATGACATTGTTCCAGAACAATTTATTAGCATATCAGGAACAGTATCCCTTATTTGGGAATCCGCGAATTATGTCATTGAAATATGTTTGGGATTATGCCTTGTACTGGAGTTTTCCAGCTTTATTGTATTTTCAGGATAAACTGACCGAACCTGCTTTTATTCAGTCATTGTCACGAGAAATTGAAGCAATGCGGGCATTGAATGTGCAGATGCAGCAATTCTTTCGTGAGTGGCATGATCGAGAAGACGTCGCGTTCATCGATGCGACATTTGTTGATCAACGTTCTATCGAAATTTTGATTCAGTTGAATGGAGAACTGTCGGAAGAATTGGATGATAAGACGTTAAAAGCACGCTTTGTGAGGAATGTGGAAATCATCAAAGATTTGATGTTGGAAATGACATCGCGAATTGGTTTGCAATATCCCGAACTGATGGTTTCGGCGGATGTGGGGCTTTGCTCTCAGAACCGACTTGATCGGGTTTTTGAAGCGATGAATTTATAGGTAATAGACGATTTCCAATTGACTTAATAATTATTTTAAATAACTGAATAAGATACGATCAGTTCCTATCGAGGAAATGAATGATGATAGAAACACAAAGTGATGTCACAATTTTAGGTGGTGGTTTGGCTGGGTTATCTTTAGCGCTCCAGTGTCGCCAGAAATTACCAAAGGCACGTATTACTGTGCTTGAAAAAATGGCGCATCCGGTACCTGAAGCGACTCATAAAGTAGGTGAATCTACGGTCGAAGTTGGTGCCTATTATTTTGCGGATGTGCTTGGATTAAAACAACATATTGATGAAGAGCAATTGCCAAAACTGGGACTGCGCTTCTTTTTTCCACATGGTGACAATTCGCGAATTGAGAAACGCTTGGAAATTGGAGGAACTCGATATGCTCCGGCAGCAAGCTATCAGCTAGATCGTGGACGGTTTGAAAATTTTCTGGGTGAGCGCTGCCGAGAGCAGGGGATTGAATTTTTTGATCGCGCTGACATCAAGAAGTTACAGATCAATAAATGGAATCGCAGGCACGTAGTGACATATTCACGCGATGAGATGACTCAAACAGTAGCGTCGCGTTGGGTCGTTGATGCCAGTGGCCGCCGCGCTTTGTTGAAACAACACTTGGGATTGCAAAAACCGACGGACCAAAAATGTAATGCAGCCTGGTTTCGGATTGACAGTCGGCTGAAGGTCGATGATTGGTCAGACGATCCAGAATGGCAATCCGGCCACGAGGGGAAGACATCTCGCTGGTACAGCACGAATCATTTAATGGGTCAGGGTTATTGGGTCTGGTTGATTCCGTTGGCCTCGGGGTCGACAAGTATCGGAATTGTCGCGGAACAGCAGTTTCATCCACTCACAGAGATCAACTCCTTAGAGAAATCTCTGGCTTGGCTGGAAAAAAACGAACCACAATTGGCAAGCCAGCTTCGAAAACAGGAAGCTGAAGTTCAAGACTTCCTTGTATATAAAAATTATTCCCGAGAATGTCAGCAAGTTTTTTCAGGGCATCGTTGGGGGATTACGGGTGAAGCTGGGTTTTTCCTGGATCCATTTTATTCTCCGGGCAGCGATTTCATCGCATTTGCAAACACATTTTTAACTGATTTGATCTGGCGAGATTTGACCTGGCGAGGCCATCGGATTCGGGCATTCAGTTATGACCGGATCTTCAAAAAGTTTTTCCACGGCACGGCCTCCGTCTACCGCAATCAATATCAATTGTTCGGTAATCCGCAGGTTATGTCTGTCAAAGTAATGTGGGACTATTTGATTTACTGGTCACTATCCGGCTTCATTTTTATGCAGGAACAACTTTGTAGTCATGCAATGTATATGCGAAATGTTTCAAAGTTAAACCGCCTGTCAGATCTAAATCATCATATGCAGGACTACTTTCGCTTGTGGCATCAAAATATTCCGAGTCAGGAGATTTCAGGTCTCGTCAACATTTCTAATTTACCTATTATTCGAAATAAAAATGAAGCCTTGGTCTCCAAATTAAACTGGTATGAGTTTGATCGGCAGTTCTCAGCTAATTTGGTTCAAATGGAAACTTTGTACGCAGAAATTACACAACAAGTAGGCTTAACCCCAGCTTCTCCGGTTCCAATTACAAACTCATCCTTAGCCATGAAGAATGCTTTCCAAGGAGTTTTTGATGTGATCTTGACGCAGAAACAATCAGATCTGAGTGATCCGCCTACGCCCCTCACGGAGGGCCTTAAACTGAGTTGATTTCTGTATCGATTCTGTCTTTAATACTGTTATTAAATTTGTGAAATGATGCTGATGCGGCCTTGAGCCATTTCATAAAAACTTTCACAGACCGTAACCAAGAGGTTGAAATGAGGTTCTGTCATTTGTGGGCAAGTCGATGTACAGACCTGCGTTTGTTTCCCTCCGCCCTAGTCAACCGGTGTTTTCTCGGTTTCCATGGAATGGATCAACGCATGATCCGAAGACTCTGTGTACTTGTTGGAATATTTTTTCTGTTTTGTATGTCAGCCTGCGATACGCTTTCGGATGCCAATCAAAAAAAATCAACGAGCGAAGTGAGGCAAACAGAATCGATAGGCGTAAAGACGATTACGCTCAAACAAAATCAGTCACCGCTTCTCATAAAACGGTTTTCTGGTTTAGTAAAGCCGGTTCGTAGCAGTGATTTGAGCTTTACACAAGCAGGTAAGGTAGTAGAGGTATTTGTTGACGTCGGTTCTGCTGTGAAACAGGGGGAATTGCTGGCACGACTGGATGATGAGCCTTTCAAAAAAAACAAATACAAATTGCAGTCGGAATTTTCGGCAGCCCGCGCTGATTTAAACTCGCTCAATCAACAGAACAATGGCCAGAGTAGCGAACAGGTGGTGGCGAAAATCAATCAGCTTCGTAGCGAATTGGACCGGATTGAACTAGACGTGAAGAATTCATTTCCCACTCCAGGTAATTTAAGTGCACTGGACAAAAGATTGAAAAGTAATGAAGAGCAAATTCAGACGTTAAATCAAAAATCTCGTCAACAAAAGATTGCTGGATTGACTGCGCAAATCAATGATTTGAATGGCCAGTTACTGGAAGTTGAAGCCAAAATTGTAGCGTGTAAGGTGACAGCTCCCTATGCTGGAGTGGTTGTTGAGAAAATGATTGCGCCAGGAAGTGTTGTTGCTCCTGGCCATTCTGTGCTAAAAATTGCTGACATGGATGCATATCGAGTGTGGGTTCGGCTACCAACAGCACTAGCTTCAAGTCTCAAGTTGGGGCAAGAAGTAACGTTTGAAACAAAACGGCAAAAGGTTCTCGGACAAGTGACATCGATTCATCCTACTGCCGATTCCTTAACACAAACACGCATGGTGGTTCTCCAGCCGAGTGGATCTAAGACGAAAGACACTTTAATTGTAGGAGAACGGGTCGATGTTTTATTTCCCACGACAGAAAAAAAATCTGGGTATTGGTTGCCGGTTTCGACACTAATGAAAGAAATTGCAGGGTTATGGTCTATTTATCTTGTGGAAACTATAGATGAAAAACCTACGATCGTGCGTCACTACGTTGATGTGATTGACGTAGGTAACGATCAGGCATTAGTACGCGGAAATTTGCGCGAGGGGATGTTTGTTGTTGTTGGTGGGCTCCATCGAATAGTACCCGGGCAAGTTGTGCGTTTTGCAAGACAGAAAAAAACGGAGTTGAAGGATAAACAAAAACCGGAGCAAGTACAAAGCTTATGATTTCGACATTCTTTTATCGAAATCCACGGCTGTTGATCATGGCCTTGGTGTTAGTGATTGCCTCCGGTGTGGGGGCTTTTATTAACTCGCCGCGGCTGGAAGACCCTGTGCTTTCAAAACGTGTTGCGGTTGTAAGTATCAGTTATCCGGGTGCAAATACGGACCGCGTTGATTCATTAGTGACAACAAAAATCGAGCATGCGATTCGTAGTATTGCCGAAATCAAAACGATTCAAGCTCGTTCCCGACCAGGCATTTCGCTAATCAAACTAGAACTTAGAGATTCTGTATTGGATATCCCTGAAGTCTGGTCTCGTGTGCGCGACAAAATCGAGCAAGCCGAATCAACTTTACCAGAGCAGGCATTGCCGCCCGAAATCCGTATCGCTGAAATGAAATCCTATGCGGCGATGGTGGCGTTGACTTCACGTTCTGGAGACCCCGCGGATTTCTTCACACTGCGAAGGATCGCGTTTGATTTGCAGGCCAAAATTGACCGATTGGCAGGAACGGAAAGGACACGAATCTATGGTGATCCAGGTGAAGAAGTTGTCGTTGAGGTGGATGTTAACAAACTTGCATTGACGGGGCTGACTGTTGGGTCATTGAGTCAGCAAATTGAGAAGAGTCAACCTCGTCATCCAGCCGGTACGCTCATGCAGGATCAAATCGAACGTCCCATTACCTACGGGGACCAGTTCGATTCCCTGGCAGGTTTGAAAGAGACAATCATTAAGCTGAGAGGAGACGATGAATCGATCAAATTGTCTGATCTAGCAAAAGTGACAATCCAAAGCGAGTCGAAGCCCATCAATGCAGCGTTAATTGATGAACAATCTGCAATCGTGATTTGTTCTTATGTGCGTGATGACTTTCGCGTTGATCGTTGGTCTGACAGTCTCGATCGAGTATTGCTCGATTTAAAAAAACAGCTACCGGAAGATGTCCGATTAAACGTCATCTTTTCTCAGCGACCGTTCGTCGAACATCGCATGGTGCAACTGCTTAGTAATCTTTTACTGGGGATGCTTGCAGTGATGATTGTCATTATTTTGATGATGGATTGGCGTAGTGCAACAGTCATCGGATTAGCATTACCACTGACGGCCTTGATTGTGCTCGCTGGGTTAAGGCTACTGAAAATTCCGATTCACCAAATGTCGATTACCGGATTAGTGATCGCGCTGGGATTGTTGATTGATAACGCAATCGTGATGGTCGACGAGTGTCGGCAACGCATGCGATCGGGTTTATCAATTTCGACTGCGATTGATCAAGCAGTGAAGCATTTAACTATGCCATTACTGTGTTCAACGCTGACCACAACACTTGCATTTTTACCAATCGCGATGTTACCTGGTCCACCTGGAGAATTCGTGGGAACGATCGCAGTGAGTGTGATTCTGGCAATCAATGCATCTTTACTGCTCGCCCTGACTGTCGTACCTGCTTTGATTGGGATGTTCTCTGGAAAGCCTAATGAAAATACAGGGCAAACGAGGCAGGCAGTGGGATTGTCAATTCCTTTGTTTGCAAAAATGTATCGGCGTTCTATTTTCATCGTATGTCAACACCCGATATTAGGATTGATGGTGGGCATTGGGTTGCCGATCCTGGGGTTTGTTCAAGCGAATCAATTACCGGAGCAATTTTTTCCTGCTTCAGATCGTAATCAAATTCAGGTTGAAGTCGAACTGCCCGTCGGTACTTCGCAGCAACAAACTCGGGACGTCATAAAATCTTTAAATGAGCAAATTAAAAGCGAGCCGGGTGTTTTACATACGAATTGGTTTATTGGGGAGAGTGCTCCCAGTTTTTATTATAACATTGTCCCCCGCCGACAGCATGCGGCATACTATGCGCAGGCGTTTCTTGATCTTGCATCTGGTTTGAACACGTCCCGTTTTGTTAGAGACATGCAAACCAAATTGAGCCAATCAAATCATGATGCGCGTATTTTAGTTCGACAGCTGGAGCAGGGGCCTCCCGTAGATGCCCCAGTCGAGATTCTTATAAAGGGTCCAGACCTGCGAGTTTTGGAACAGCTTGGCACAGAATTGCGACAAACTTTAAGTGAAACTCCTGATGTGATTTATACTCGGTCTGATTTGGGAGAAGTGACGACCAGTTTGGAACTCAATTTTGACGAAGACAAATTGAACGCGTCGGGACTTTCTCGGTCCGATGTCACTCGCCAGCTTTATGCAGCATTAGAGGGAGTCGAAGCGGGAACAATTCGACATCGTGAATATGTCATTCCTGTGATGGTCCGTATTGCTGAAACTGAAGAAATGGATCTTGACCAATTACAGGGTTTAATAATTCAGCCAACACGACCTCGGATGTCAGAACGTGGGAAAATTATTACTTCTGAGGGCCCTCCATTGTCTGCAATTGCTGATTTTCAACTAGATGCAGACATCGCTACAATTACACGCATCAATGGTGAGAATACAAATGAATTGAAAGCGTACATTTCCGCAGGAAAATTACCAGCGGTTGTGTTGGCTGATTTTCGTAAGCGTTTAAAACAATCTAATTTCCAGCTTCCGGCCGGATACGCAATCGATTTTGCAGGAGAAACAGCTGCCAGAAATGAAGCAGTCACAAATTTGATTGCAGACGCTGCAATATTAATTTCGCTGATAGTCTTAATCTTAGTTGTTTCTTTCCGTTCATTTAGGATCGCTTTTATTATTGCTTCAGTCGCCGGGTTAGCCGTTGGTTTAGGACCGGCTTCCTTGTGGTATTTTGGTTATCCATTTGGATTCATGGCAATTCTCGGTACGATGGGATTGATGGGGCTTGCCGTCAACGATTCGATTGTGGTGATGGCCGGAATACGAGCTGATCCTGACGCGAGTCGTGGCGATGTAGTGGCAATTGTGAACGTTGTAAATAGTTGTACCCGGCATGTGCTTTCAACCACATTCACAACGATCGCGGGGTTCTTGCCATTAATTCTCAGTGGCGGCGATTTTTGGCCACCGCTGGCAATTACCATTGCAGGTGGTGTTGGTGGAGCGACGCTCTTAGCCCTTTATTTCGTACCTGCAGCTTATGTCATTATGAGACCACGCAATCGCATTACTTCAAATATGAGCGAACACATGACTTAGAAATTATCGTTCGTAAATAATCGAGATAGGTTTCAAAGAGGACTTCGGGTAGTCGTCAAACGTCTTTCTACCCCAGGAAAATTAATGATACTGGATCGAGTTGAGTTACTACATGTTCGTCGGCGGCTGGCACATCCATTCCGAATTAGCCTTGGAGCAATCACTGCGCGCGAGTTTGTTGTTCTGTTAGGCAAAGCAGACGGTTTGACCGTTTATGGTGAAGCCAACATCGATGCTCGTCCATTTTACGCTTTTGAGACTGTCGGCACCGTCTGGGAAATGATCTCTGAAGTTTTACTGCCTCTGGTATTGGGGAAGTCGTTCGACTCGATAGAGGATGTTTGTCAGACGTGGCAATCAATCCGCGGTCACGAATACGCCAAGGCTGCAGTCGAACATCTGTACTGGGATCTTCTTGGCAAGCAACGCGGGCAGTCAATCCAACAACTCCTCGGCGGGAAAGGAGAAACCGTCGAAGTCGGGACCAGTCATTCAATTGCTTCAAGCACTCAAGAATACATCGCTGATATAGAATCCGCATTGGCACAGGGGATTCGAAGAATCAAAATCAAAGTACAACCGGGTTGGGATGATCAACCGCTCGCCCTGATTCGCAAACACTTCGGCAGCATCACGTTAATGGCTGATGCGAATGCAGCTTATTTTCCAGAACATATCGACCACTTAACAAGTTTGGATCGATTCGATATGCTTATGCTCGAACAACCTTTGCCACCGCTTGACCTCGTCCATCACAAGGAGTTAGCAAGGCGAATCAACACCCCACTGTGTCTCGATGAAGGTGCACATGACCTGGCGATGGTTGAGAATGCTGTCACATTTGCCGCCTGTCAAATCGTGAACATTAAAGTTGGTCGTGTCGGCGGACTCTCCAAAGCCAAACTGATTCACGACTGGTGTCACGAGCGACGGATCCCGCTATGGTGTGGACGCCGAACCGGTTCAGGTATTTCAATGGCAAGCGAGCTGGCACTCGCCACACTTCCGGGCTTCAAGTATCCAACAGACCATGGGATCGAGTTGATTCAGGAAACAATGGATCATTTTGTCCCGATCAACCAGTTTGAACTCTCTGATGCTTATGCCCGCATCCCCACCGGACCGGGAATTGGAGTCGATGTTGACGACAAGATGCTGAACGAGCTGACGATCCGCCGATTGATGATCAAACCATAAAACTCGTAGATACTCTAAGCAATTTAGCCGCTGGCAGTTTCAGAAACCTTCAAGGAATGTTTAATGGTATGCCCTGAACAGTACCAAAAAACATAGACCCGAAAAACGTTGGTTTTCTACAATTGCATAAATCGTATGAGTTGCTGAGATGTCCAGGGACGAGTAGGACCAAACTCAGGAAATCTATGTAGCGATTGATTAAGCTACTTTCCGTACTCCTCCCTTGAGAACATAATTCCACACGCACCCAACCTTGCGTTCTAGCGCCCGAATCAAATAGACTGGATGGAAAGACTTCTCAGCCAAATATTCCGGAATTACGCTCCCAAATGACTTCATTCACCAACAATTTCAGTTCTGTATCTCTCCTAAAGTCAGCGCTGATCCTGTCTATTGCTCTTACCGCTTTCAGCCCTGACCTGAACGCACAGAGAACCTCAAAATTCGCGAAGGCGGAACCCGCCGGTAAACCAGTTACTTTCGGCGCTAAGATTCAGCGCACAATGACACTGCTGGCAACAAGCTCAACGGAAAAACGCAATCGTGTACGTATCCTTTTCTACGGACAATCCGTCACTCGAAATCCATGGTGGGAAGTCGTTGCTGATGACCTGCGCAAACGTTTTCCGCACGCCGACCTCGAAATCGAAAATCGAGCCATTGGAGGTTATGGTGGCCCGGTCCTGATCAACACCGCAGAATTTGATCTCTATCCTTTCTACCCTGATCTGGTGATCTTTCACGTATGGGGTGGGATTGAAAGCGGTCAACAGGAAAAAATCATCCGCCGCATCCGCGAACGCACTACCGCCGAGGTGTTACTCTGGACCAGTAACCTGCGGTGGCCGAAGTCAGTCCCGCCAGACGGCGACCCACAACATCCTGACGTGCTGGCGAAAGACGCGCAGGATCAGGCGATTTCAGATCTCTACCATCGTCTGGGCAAGGAACTCGATTGTGAAGTGGCCGACGTTCGCACAGGCATGCAACGCTATCTAAAAAAAAATAACCTGGTCGTGAAAGACACCCTGCGCGACACGGTTCACCCGAATCAATTAGGGAACTTCCTTATCGCCGAACTGATCAAACCGCATCTGCGCTATGATCCTGCCTTTCCCGATGACAAATGGAAAAACCTCGTCACCGACATACCAGTGAATGATCCCCGTATCCAGCACAAAGACGACGGCTCCCTGACCCTGAATTTCAATGGAAACCGCATCGATGTGATCGCGGCTCCCGCAGACGAAGCCAAAGCCGCCGTAATGCTTGACGGGAAATCACCCTCACAATTCCCGGACCTCTACTATCACACCCGCCCCAGTCCCACACCTGTCGCGGGGCGCCCGGCCTTCAATCGAATCAATCATCAATCCCCTCTACTGGTGGAAACCTGGACCGCCCGCATCCTCGAATGCGATCTTGAAAACGATGTTCTGCGCTATGAAGTCAGTGGTTCCAAAACGGGGCCCGATGGAAGTGGGGATCACAAAACGCGTTTTATTTCCAGGTCCGGTCGCGTTGTGATCGAACCCAATATGTGGATGGTGAACTGGTCGCTGCGTTATCGAAAACAAACCCTTCCCAAAGACTACAAAGTCACATGGGAAACCAAGCCGCTCTTTATGGACATCTGGGAATCTCCGGCTGTCATGGATCCTTCCAAAGAATATTCCACGGTGCTCGCGCAGGGAATGAAAAATGGTGATCACAGTCTGACACTCACGCCGCAGGCAAAAGGCAAACTGCCAATTAAAGCTTTCCGGATCTACCGACCACCAGGTAAAGTCTCCGCCTCGCAATAAAATGTGGAAATCAACTGAACTCTTCGTTCGTTTTTTTCCATTTCAGCCTGGCAACTCAGACCCTGTTGTCGCGTACGGTAAAATATTCAGCGGAGCCTCATCCGCAGTCAGACTCAGCACTTGCACTTTGTTTCCATCGCCGATATCAGCCTTAAGGTTTTAATAGACTTTTGTAAGCTCCTTTGGTTTCACAACTTCCAGAATCAGTCCGCGTACGAGTCGTTTCGAAGAGTATTTTGCACGGGACGACGGCAATCAGTGTGTCTCCTGATTGGGATGTTGTGCAGCTGCATTGACCCCAGCGGAAGTCAGGAGTCATTGTTTAACGGAATCGCATAAGTCCTATCATATCAATTCTTGAATGAGTTCACGCTCTTCCACAATGTATTGTGGGCGACCATTCGGATCGATAAATGTGACATTGTCAGCATCAATTCCCAGCTGGTGATAGACCGTGTGGAAGATATGTTGCAGTTTGACGGGGCGTTCCTGAGCGAATTCACCAAGACGGTTTGTTTGACCAATGGCCTGACCATGCTGCATGCCGCCACCAGCAATAAAAAAGAACCCGGCTCGGCTCCAGTGATCGCGGCCTGCGTTTCGATTGATGCGTGGTGTGCGACCGAATTCACCTGACATCATGATAATCGTGTCATCCAGACGCCCGGTGCGGTCCAGATCAGTAATCAAAGCAGACAACGCAATACTCAACGGGGGAAGCTGTTTTCGCATGATGTCAAAATTCTTACGGTGCGTGTCCCATCCACCAAAGTTCAAAGAAACGCAACGTACGCCTGCTTCGAGTAGACGACGTGCTTTCAAAAATGATTCATTGGCTCGAGAGTAACGGTCTCTTCCAATACCATACATGTCTTTGACTTTTTGGTCTTCCTTTCTCGTGTCCAGCGCGTCTGCCAGTTTTCCGGAAGTGATAATCCCCATCGCCCGTTCAGTGAAGCTGTCGATGGCCGACATTCGTCCGCTGGCATCCATGTCCCGCTTGATACCATCCAAGTCTTTCAGCAATTGGGCACGATCATTGAGCCGTCCAGGTGTGATGCGACGATCAAGGGTTAAATTGGCGCGCGCTCGGGAATTGGGCCGAAAGGCGGAATGCATCGGACCAAGGAAACCGGGGCGCGAACTGTTACTTAAATCAACATTTGTTGGAGCGGCTCCTTCCGGCGTGACTTGTGAGGGACCATAAATCTGGGACATCACAGAACCGATTCCGGGACGACCTCCGATATTTTTCAACGATCTCATGGTCCAGCCAGAATCGGACTGACGCGCGTTGTGTTCATTTTTAAAATTATCAACCGAACGAACAATCGAAAATTTGTCACCAACGGCTGCCAGTTCCGGCATCAATTCACATATTTCCAAACCACTTGATTTTGTTTTGATTGGCAGAAACTCTCCTCGAAATTCTGCAGGCGCCTGTGGCTTGAGATCGAAGGTGTCCATATGCGTGGGACCACCATTCAGGAAAATATTGATGATCGATTTCCCCGATGCTTTACCCCTCGATTGTGATTCTGCCCTTAATAATTGTGGAAGTGTCAGGCCACCTAAGGCAAGTGCTCCAATCTGCAGAAAACCGCGGCGAGAGATTCCATCACAGCATTCATAGTGGTTACCGGGGAGTACCAACATGGATTCATCCTTTCAGGTTGTGCGTATTGCATGAAGGGGAGCGTTTCTTCAATAGAAGCAATCTCAATGCAGCCTGAATTGTGCTTTGTTTGCGGCGACAAATCAATACGTATTTATGTATTCTGCCCATTTGGGAGCAGAGTGATATTAGAGTTCAACGTCCACAAAGCTGTCAATTCGCCATGACAAATTGTGTTCCAGCCCCTTTTAAAACAGGCTGGAATCTGAAAGTCAATTCTTTCGTTCCGTTAAACCATCTGCCTCAACAATCGCACGCGGAACGACCAGTTGGGACGGAGACTTCGCCCACAGCATAGGAACCGAGTACAGCGTTGGAAATGCAAATCCATTACCGCTGATTTCGGCGATCGTGCCGGTCTCTTCCGGTTTCAGTGTGATGCGATGTGTTTGGCGCGCGCTAATATCAACTTTACGTGATAGCGTACCGCGTGATGGTGACAGAGATTGATAGAGGGTGACATACTTTCTGTTGTACGAATCCCAGACTTCCAAATCCAGACTCTTTGTTCCTTTCGGAATGTAGATAAAAGTGGGCCTCTGAGTCAGTCCAATCGCAGTCCCATCAAATGCCAGTGATCGACCGCCTGCGTGCTGGTTGGTTTTTGGGTTCCAGCTAAGATCGGTCAGAAACGCTAAATTGCCACCACGACTAATTTCAAAGCGATAGGTTCCAGGTTGAGCAACACGGTAACGCACGGTCGCCAAATGATGCTGTTTTTTATTGCCAGGAATCTGTATCAGTTTGGATGGTTGCACAGTCATCGTTTTATCGACCAGTTCATCCCAGGTTTTGGTTTGCGTATTCCAGCAGTCGATTCCATATGAGACATCACGGGCGATGTAAAATCGATCTTTGCCTGTCGGATCGGCGGGCCAGTAAAGTTGAAATCCGATTTCCTCATCAGAATTCGAAGCAACACAAAGAAACGTTGGCGCAGGCATATAACCTGAATTGTAAATAAATCCCTGCCGACTCGGCTCACTACCGAAATCAGTCACCGACACGAGATCATTCAGATCGATGTCGCTCCCTTTTCGACCGTTTGCCAGAGTCGCTTTGTCAAAACGTGTCACGGGAATGATCTTCCAGTGGTCCAGAATTTTCTCCCACCACTGGGCCGTTTCATCTGCTGTGAAATGTGCCGGACTGTTTTGGAATTCACTAACAGCTTCCGCAACTTTTCTCGTACCGAACACGCGGCGCGAAACCATGTGCATCGCATTCATGTAAGACATCTGACCCTTCCACAACAGCGCGCGCATTGCGGGGGACGACGTTTTGTTTTGTCCGGTTTCGACGAGATAGTAAAAGTACCAATACTGTTTCAAGTCATCCAGGCGTCTCTGTGCAGCAGGTTCTTTCGCGGGGTCAATCAACTTGTCGGCCGCTTCAATCATCCGAATTGCCTGGGACCAGGCATGCGGCGAATTGACCGGATAATTCGCGGGAAGGAGAAAATCATAGTATTCCTTCATCGGTTTCCAACCTGAACCATAGGCACGCTGAAGCCAACGATCACGAATGACGTCAAGTTCGTCGGATGAAAGATGTGGGTTCCATAGCAGTTTCGAGATCAGGTAATAGCCTAGCCCCAGACGTCCAAAATTGTAGTCCATCTCCATATTGAGTGCGCGGAACCCAGCGTCATAATGTTCTTGCTGACGTTTTGCCAGGAACTGAGGAGAAGCGTCCCAGCGTGGCTTTAACCCATCAAGGGTTGCATCCGAAAAGTATGAGAGGCTTATAATCCAATAGTCGCCTGAAGGCTCACGAGGCAACAGCACTCGGAATGCCCGCGCGAGATCCATTTGCGATGCAAACGCTTTCCACTTGCCACGCCCGCGGTGCTTGGGATAACTGGCGATCATGACGCGAATACGAGGATCGGGGTTAAAATTCGGTGGTACATCATGATAGTTATAGCAGTAGAAGCTACAGCGTATTGCACCTTTCCGCGATTGGCCCGTTGTTGTAACACGTTCCAGCTCTGGTCGAGAATCAATCCAGCGATCGTATTCACGCAGTAGCCAATTGTTAAAACCATACACGGTGTCGCTGGGAGCGCTGGGGTCCCATTGCTCACGCGGTTGATCTAATCCATTGAAATTGTGTAGCAGATAAGGCTTTCCGAATTTCACTCCCGCCTTGGCAAGGTATTGCGGATACCATTGAGGATTCTTAAGCAACTGGGCAAACTGGGCATAACCACTGCCATCTTCCGGATCAGTACCAAAAACAAACACGCTGTCAGGAGACTTTTCAAAAAACAGGTCTGACTTGCGTTTGAGGTTGTCGAGTATGATCGTACGGACGGCTGGAACCGATAAGTCCAGATTCCTGGGAAGTGAAGCGAGATTGGCTTGCTTCCATTCTTTCCCTGTTGAGTGAAAGACGAGTCCATTTTTTGGTTGTCCTTTCAGGTCCGTATTAATCCATAACCAGCGGCGATTCGCATCGGAAGCCTGGGGACGTTCTGAATCCTGCCCCAGTTTGACCGTACCCAGGAATCCATCCGTATCCCCAGTGTTTCGAATATGCGCTACGACTTTACGGTGGTAGCCCTGTAATGCATGACCTGGAAAATAAGGCATCGACCGCGTCATGGTTCTTCTGCCAAGAATCCAGCGTCGATAACTGATGTCAACTGTTTCATCGGAGGGATCACTCAACAGTTTAGGATCCATGATCGTGCCCATTCCATAACCTTGACCGCTCGTCGCATTCAACCCACGAAGATAGTAGCCTGGCCTGCCCGCTTGCTTGATGTGAAATACCAATCGGTCTCGTCCTTTTTCCGGAACATGAATCCAATTCGGTCCCATACCAAGAATTTCATAACCGACCGATTCCAGTAATGCCGGAACGGCTACGACAAGTCCCTGGGCCGTGTTAGCAACAATCAAGAGACGATCCTGTTCACTGCGAATGAAATAGGCCTCGCGATCGTTGTAAGCATCGCTGCCATCGTTTTTTAAAGCCTTTTGAACTTCGGCGTCCTTGCGAATGTCATCTGTTGCACCAGCCAGAGTTGTGAGTACGATCCCGCGCGAGAGATCATTGGAGTTTTTGACGTCAAGCCGTTGCCCGCAGATTTTTTCAATGCCCTCACGTAGAAAATTGACAGCGGATCCGACTTGAGCTGGATTTGATGAGTCATGCCAGGGTCGCTTGTCCGCCTTTGACCAGTCGATTCCGGTTCCATTTTCGGGATGAAACTGCACCACGATCAAGGGTTGGATAAAACCGGTTTTGTTTGACCAGACGACAAATTCGTCATCTGCATTAGGTGCGGATTTCGCAACAGTCATTCCCTGTAATAACAGCAGAATCAACGGGAGCATAATTTTTTTAAAAGTCATTTTTACTTTTTGTCTTACGAAATTGTTTCGCTGATTCCAGAGCCTACCTGACAATACGATGCCACATAATGAAAACGCTGAAATCTTAATGGTAATGATCGTGTTTTTGAAAATCCAGAATAATATTCATAGTGGCTGCCGGGGAGTACCAACATGGATTTTTCCGGGTAGAAATGGATTGCAATAGACTGAAATACAAGGGTTTTGGTAGAAAAATCGCTTGAAGGTTACATGGTCGCCAAGTTTGGCCTTGCAGCCATCGGGAATATTTATCTTGTCGCGGTTTATCAACAGGATGTCTCTGGAAAACCACAAAAGGATTCGCAGCTTTTTCACTTTGTTCAGACTGAAAGTTTTGGCAGCGGAAAGATTCTGCGGTCTATTCGATTAGAAGGATGGATCGGTACGCATCTTATACAAAGTGAATCACAAAACCCCAGCTAATTTTCAGATCCCCACCATTCGTTTAGGTACAAAAAGACTGTCGCAGCTTAAGTTCAACGGACAATTGATCTTTGAAAACAAAACCTGGTGAAAGAACAGTCATTGTGGGAGCAAACATGCCGTGAATGACTGTTGGTTGGAGTTTTCAGGAGCGAACGCGCGTACGGTGAGTGTGAAGAAATGACTTGTGTTTCGATGTGATCTATGCCGCAATCCGCTCATACGACCTGATCAGTCCTCCGAGATGTTCCTCGCAGTGGATCTCATCGAGCTTGAGCGTCTCATATTCCGGCGGCGGCTCGGCAGAGCAGGGCGGCAGTGTTGACGCAGTTCAGAGTCGACAATCAATTGCACATCAGGTGTGATTGCAAGAAATGGGGTGAGATGGAAGCGATAGAATACTTCACTGGTTAACTGAATCGCCCTCCTCCCCAAGTATGCCACCGGTCACACGGGCAATCACCAGAACAGCATTGAGTGGATCAAATTCCAGAAAATCAGAAGCACCCGATTGCTCAAGCCCCACTCCCCGAACAATCCTCCATCACAAACTCGTCAACCACCCACAAAAAAACGTAGTGCGAAATGTTGGTTCGACTTTTAAGCCTTCAGTTTTCCAAATATTGATTAATATCGTTACTGATATCGCCCTGGAATTGATTCCCTTCAAAATATATTTATGCCCTATTGTTCGATGAAAAAGAGAAGTTGAAGTGCATTCTTCACACATTAATAATTTCTTCATCATTAGTTAATAATCGCTCGATATGTTTCCCTCAAACATTGAGAGATGCACTGTTTTAGCATTCTCTCTATCGTTTCAGGTTTTATGAAAGGGTTTAGTTTTATGACGATCAGGAAGATTCAAGTAAATTGTGTCGCAACATTGATGTTGTTTCTTCTCGGCTGTTCTGGTCCGAATGAGCCAAAACAACGAGAAGTTTTCCCTGTCAAAGGTGTTGTCACTTACAAGGGAAAACCGATGCCAGATGCCTCTGTCGTACTACATCCGGTTAACAAGAAGGATGATGGGCTTCCCACATATCTTCCTCGTGGGCATGTTGATGAGGATGGGAAATTTTCTGTTTCAACGTATCAAAAAGGAGATGGTGCCCCTGCAGGAACTTACAAAGTTTCATTTTCCTGGCAAGGTCCACTCAAAGGAGTCAGCGAAGAAGAGGAAGACAAGCTGCGTGAAAAGATTCCCAGGAAATATCGCAACCCCAATACTTCAGGATTTATAGTGACAATTTTGGAAACCGAGAATTCAGCTATGGAGTTTGTTCTTAAATAAAAACAGATGGCTTACTGTAAATCAATCAAAACATAATTTTAATTACGGATACAGGAACATGAATAAATTAAAACTAAAAAGACAATCTGGATTTACCTTGATCGAACTGTTGGTGGTCATTGCAATTATCGCGATTTTGATTGCACTGTTGTTACCTGCAGTTCAACAGGCACGTGAAGCAGCTCGACGCAGCACTTGCAAAAACAATCTGAAACAACTGGGGTTGGCATTGCACAACTATCATGATGCTCACCGAGCCTTTCCACCCAGTCGCCTCGATCCTGATGTTGAAATCGAAGATAATACGGGAAATGACAGCAGCTATCACTCTTGGACCACTATGATTTTACCCTACATCGACCAGGGCAACATTTACAATAACATGAACTATAATGCAGCCTGGAGTGCATTGATCAACCGTCCTATGGTCAGCAGACAGATTCCTGTGTTTGCTTGTCCTTCAACACCAGGTGATAGCAGAAAAGATCCACACTGGGTCGTCGGTGCAGCTGCTGGCGATTATGGTTCTGTCAATGAAATCAAGAAAAAAGTTTACACAGATGTACTTGGGTTGGCTGACCCAGGAGGCAATGCCAGGGCAGGTGCATTGGCGAAGTATTTGCCAAATAAAATTCGTGATATTACCGATGGGGCATCAAACACAATCATGCTGGGTGAAGCTGCTGGTCAACCGAATGTTTATGTCGCCTCTGGTCCGATGACACCAGCATTATTTGCACTATACACTGATGATAAAATCGTCGATTTAGGCGGCGGAACATACGCCCCCGCAGATGGAACCGGTTGGGCTGATCCTGATTGTGGTTTCAGTATCAACGGGGCGACCAATGATGGATTAAATAAATATGGTCCAAAAATGATCAATGCCATTAACGTGAGTGAAGCGTATAGTTTTCACACAGGAGGTGCCCATTTTGCATTCGCTGATGGTTCCGTTCATTTCCTCTCTGAAAATATTGATACTCTCATGTTTGTCAACCTTTGCACACGAGCCGGTGGTGAAGTGACTGGTGAATTTTAAACGGAAAAGAATTTCACCGTTGAATAAATGATGACCGGAAGCCTCTTGCCGTTATAGAGAGGCTTCCGAATTTTTATTTCAAAAACAGATATTAGGGAAAATATATGCGATATTTTATTACAGGATTACTTGTTTTTTGCATTTCTTCAGAATGCAATGCTGAAATCAAACTGATTGGTGTTGGGGAAATTTCTGGAGATGCTGTTGATGCTTCGGGATTAACAGAACGACTTTCGGATGGGTCTCTACATAACATGGCAGGAGGTATATCTGCTATCGATTACAATCCTGCAAATAATCAGTATCTTGCAGTTCCCGACAGAGGACCGAAAGATGGTGCAGTCAATTATCGATGCCGTGTGCAAACACTCACAATTGAAATTGATCCCAATAAAACACCAACTGTTGTTCCAACGTTGGTTTCAACAACCATGTTAAAAGACAACACAGATCGATCGTTTGTCGGAAGATCATCTGCATATCAGCCGACTAAATATTTTGCACAACGGTTTGATCCAGAAGGAATACGAATTGATCATCAGGGGAATCTGTTTATTTCAGATGAATATGGACCGAATTTGATCAAGTTCTCGCCAGAAGGAAAAGAGTTACGACGCATCACTATTCCTGAACGCTATCTTGTAAAACATCCTGCGGATTCTAAGAAAAAAGAAAACGGAACCAACGAGACAGGTCGTCAATCGAATAGAGGTATGGAAGGCTTGGCAATTTCTCGTGATGGTCGTTTTTTAGTGGGATTGATGCAGTCACCTTTGCTTCAAGACAGCATGCGGATGCCTAATGGAAAGCCAACAGGTACAAACTGCCGCATGCTGATGATAGACTTAAAAACAGGAAAGACGAAAGAATTTCTTTATCAGCTTGATCATGAAACAAATAAGTTGAACGAAATTCTGACAATCAATGAAAATGAATTTCTGGTCATCGAGCGTGACGGTGAAGCAGGGGCAGCCGCAAAGTTTAAAAAGATCGTCAAAATCAATATTGAACATGCTTCGGATATTCAAAGTATCAATTCTCTGCCACCTTATGAAGTGCCTGCCTCTGTGACTCCCGTCAAGAAAGAAGTCTTCATAGATTTGCTTACCCCTGAATATGGCTTGGCAGGTAGTAAGATGCCAGAAAAGATTGAAGGGTTAACATTCGGGCCAAAGCTAAAGGATGGAAGAAGAACTTTATTGATTGCTTCAGATAATGATTTTCTAATTGATCAACCCACTTTGATTTATGTCTTTGCATTCAAGTCAACGAATACCAATTAAAATCAATCCATTCAATTTGCAGACATTGTTTTCTCAAATTACGCGGCGATCTTACATCAGAATTTGTGATGGAATTTTTTTGAAGAGTTCTGGTTTTGCCATCACCCAGGCCTTTATAAATGTTCCGGTGAGGACGGATTCTTTCATTCCTTCTTTCGCTACTCCGTAGTTCTCGCTGGGTTGTTGAGAAAGACCATTTCGTTCCTCGGGATGTTTAGAGTGACAAGCATCTTTCGACGGAATTCGGTGTGTATCTGGTCTCCACAGTTTTCGGTGCAAAAGATGGCGTCCCGAACCTTCACTGACTGCAGGGCCGCAGAGTTGAAGTAGTTCATCTTAGATTCGGTAACCCGTCTACTATGAACTTGACCGAAGTTGAACAACATCACGTCGAATGGAAAGGAATTCAACTACATAGTCCGTAACTAGGGTGCCAGCCAGGAAGTCATAGATGGGAAGATCAACCCGAAGGCCGTCAAGTAGCGTCTGGAGTTCCGGCTTGTTTTACGCCGATACAAGACCGCGTTAAACAAGCGGCAAAGCCGGTTACTTCTAGTCTTTGCGAGAACACTTGGACTATGGTCGCCGCCAAAACTGAGTCGTTCGATAGACTACGCTGAAACTCGCTACGAAAAGGTCGGAAAGTCAGTATAGCCCTTGGCTCCTGTGGGCGAGTACCAGTCCGATACTTCCGCTGCTTTTGCAAGAGGCCAGTTATTCTTGAACCGTTGCACAAGATCAGGGTTGCTGATGAATGGCCGACCGAAGGCAATCAAGTCGGCGTGTCCCTCTGCGATTGCTTTCTCTGCCGTCCCTTGTGTGTAACCGCAGTTGCCAACGAGTGGTCCATGAAACACTTTACGAAACTCAGCGAGCGTCATCGGCTCACCGAGTTCGTGGAATCCGAAAGCCAATCCATCCATGACGTGCAGATATGCTAAGCCGAAGAGATCAAGTTGACTAGCAACAAACGTGAACTGTTCTCGATAGTCTGGCGACCCCATGTCATTGAATGCACCGTTTGGAGAGAGCCGAACACCGACTCGATTGGCGGGCCAGACGGACGTGACTCCCTCGACAACTTCGTTCAGGAAGCGATAGCGATTTTCGACACTCCTACCGTACTGATCCGTCCTGTGGTTCGTCTTCGACTGGAGGAATGTGTCGATTAGGTAGCCGTTGGCACTGTGAACTTCCACGCCATCAAAACCAGCTTCCTTTGCTCGTTCGGCGGCTTTGCGGTAATCTTCCACGACTCGCGGAATCTCCGATGTTTCCAGTGCCCTTGGATTTTCGTGAGGTTGCTTTCCTGTCGGCGTGTGGATGTATTCTTCGTTGATCTTGATGGCGGAAGCGGCGACAGCGGGCTGGCCGTCGTGGAAGTCACTATGGGACGCTCGTCCACAATGCCAAAGTTGGAGGAAGATCACGCCACCTTTTTTATGCACAGCCTGGATGGTGTGTTTCCAGCCATCTGCCATCTCATCTGTATAGATTCCCGGTGATTCATTCCAGCCGTTCGCCTCCTCAGAGATTGTTGTTGCTTCGGTGATAATCAGTCCCGCTGAACTACGCTGTGCGTAGTATTCAGCCATTAATTGGTTTGGAATGCGTGCAGTTCCGGCCCGCGAGCGGGTCATCGGAGACAAAACAATTCGGTTCGCCAGTTTCAGATCGTGTAGATCGAATGGCTGAAAAAGAGCGGCGTTCGACATTTAGTATCCATTCTTCTGTTTGTGGTCCGTTACGTCTCAAAAGGCCGATGATAGAATCCATCAGCGGTTCAGGAAACCCGGATAGACTCATTAAATCGAAGACGAGTAAAGAAAACAGCTCCAATGAGTGACTCAATTTATATGTGCCGAGACAGACAATTTCTTGATTGTCGATATTTGAAGATAACTCTGAGGCAAGATTGACTATCAGTTTGCCTTCTTTCTCTCCTTTGGATCATGTGAAAACTGACGCAAAATGATCTGTTAATTCATTTTGGTTGTTTTTGTCGGGAACCTTATGATTCATGTCTCATCCTTGTTTATATATTGACCAGGGAACTAGCGTTACGGTACCGTGATAGCCTGAGTTTGCTTTAGAATGTCCATGAAAATGCCCGAACTGCCGCACCTGAATGAGCAAGGCTTAATGATCCGGGCAGAGTCGTCGCATTGCCGTCCAACTGAATTCCTTGCCGATGGAACTTAAGTCAATGATGTTCACAGTTCTTATGAAAATCCGAAACGACACTTGCTCTATACTGACGATTTTCTTCCTGATGTTTTCATCCAACTTCATAGCTGCTGAGGAGACTCCAGTTGATGTGGATCTTCCACTGCGACACTCGTTTCCGGGTTCTCAAGTCCCTTTTGCCGACAAGATGGATAACGGGATCATGCGTGACCTTGTGAAGGAATTGCACCTTTACGGGGCCGACCCAACGCATGAATACATTATCAGCACCTTCAGCACTCAGCAATTCGCGTTGCCGCTTACCCGTGTCGTGATAGAAATCCAGGACATCACTGACAATGTGGTGGTGTGCGGATTTCGATCGCAAACCATGGATGCCAGCACGGTCGCTGCTTTTGTTGCTACGCTGCCGGACACCATCAAGCTAACTGACGTTGCACTCGCGTCAAAAACGAAAATGTATGCCGTAATGACGGTGGACTGGTCGGCGGCGACAGATGCAAATCGCTCCTACACAACGGTCGCTCAGGCAGGGATTCATGCCTCACGCATTATGTCAGATGAAATGATCGCGGACTATCTTGACCGTGATTCCTGGCACCAGGTGATCCGCTGCGGCGCTGGTGAAACCTACACCACGTTGAAGGCTGCTGTTGAGGCGACCTATTCACCGCTGACCGGCTCGGCCACGATCAACGGGTCTCCGATTTGCGAGTTCGCGCACTACCACAACCGGGTTCTGATCGACATTGTGGATGATGGCGACTTCAAGGCGACGGGCCTCTATCTGCCCGATTGGGTGGATGTGCGTGGTAACGGCAGGGACCGGACCTTTATTCGCCGCGAGAACACCGATCCGGAACCGCTAATCGAGCAGCGGACCAGCGGGAAATTCATCGACTGCACTTTGGTCAGCGAAACCGCAAACGAATACTGCATCCATTCCGATGACTTCAACCGAAACAGCACGGGCGACAAAAACCAAAACGTGCGACTACGCCAGTCTTACAAGCGCCTGCGCCTGCAAGGTGGGACGGGGCACAACGGTTGGCTGTTCGGTAACGGCATGTCCTCGGGGCAGGTGATTGAGTTCGAGGACGTGGTTGGGGAACATCTCGACGCCTCGGCCACCGAGCCTGCTTTCGGCTTTCACAATACCGGGCCAACACTCCGCAACCCAATGTTGAAAGTGTCCTATAAGTCCGCTCAGGTGACGATGCGCGGCTGTTCCTCGCCGGATCAGGTTGGGATTGAGATTTCAACTCTGGAACCGTCCGCAATCTGTCACCTCACCCTGATCGACAGCGACTTCAACCTGATCAAACACGAAACATCGAGTGGCAACGAGGTGCTTTCTGATCTGGCGCGCGACCGCGTGGCATGGCAGATCGGGGGGCGGCATGACGGCCCTTGGATTAATGTAGACCCGGTTGGGCAGATCGTCCTTAAAACGACCGCTGGGCAGATTCCAAGCGGTACCGCGAGCGCGCTGATCTTCGGAGCCATGGACGAACTTGGCCGTGGGGAAAAGTGGATCAAGGATGCCACCGATTATGATCTGGGTTCACGTCTTGGCGACTGTTCGTCGGTCAACAAAATGCTGACCATCGGCAGTCAAACCTGTATTTTCACGGCGGACGAAACGAGAAAAAGCAATGCTGTGCTGATCTCAGAAATCAATGCGTCGATCACGTCGCACCCGGTTTCGGAAGTTGATTTGCAGCTTGAATGGGCGCCTGATGCGGTACCCAAGCGTCGAATGAATAACAACACCGGATCAACCATCCCCAAAGGGCGCTTTGTCAAATTTACCGGGGCCGGGACTATTGCTCTTTGTGGAACCAATGAAAAGCCTGATGGATGGACGCACCGCGATATCCTGAATGGCGACGATGGGTATGTGATCCTGACGAAGCGGATCGCTGACGATTACATTGAGAATGCAAGCGGATCGACCGGAAAGTGGGGCATCACAGCCAGTGGCAAATTAGATTATTCCGCCACCACAAAACAGGGGTTGACCACTGGCGGGATCGTAACTGTTTATTGAGGTTGATATACCCGTTCAGAAAGTAAAAGCGTCGGGTACATGTAGACTGTCGTCCGCTAAGTTCAACGGGCAATTGATCTTTGACAACAAAAACAGGTGAAAGAACTGACTCAAGTCGGGGCAGGTATGTCATGAATGACTGTTAGTTGTGATCTACCAGGAGCCAAGGCGCGTAGAGGTCTCGGACCATAATAAGTTGCTTTGATATTTCAACTTCCAGAATCAGCCCGCGCGGGCGCGGATTGAAACTTGAAGACAGAGACGAGTAACAGCAGTCATGCTGAATCGCCTCTCACGGTCAGTCTCAGAGTTGTCAATCCAAATTATCATTCCCTAATCTATTACGTGGCTGTTCTGTTTCGAACGGACAAGCGAAACCATTCATCGACCAAATGAAACAAGACTATTTTATGATTCCCAGGCTTGCAGAGGGCTTCCGGTGGACTGACGGTCTATGAGCGCGATATACTGCATGATGAGCCGTTCGGGGGAATGCTGGAGATTGGCTTGGGACATCTTCCGTCTAATGCGTGTACTCTACGTCACCACGGTGTCGGCGGAACGCCTTTGGAGTCTTGAATTTAAACAACAACAGAGAATTTCATGAATCATAAACTGCAAGTCGTTGCCATTACGATTGTTTCCTGTCTGCTTACTTCGCCACTTGCCGCGGAAGTCATACGTTTTGTAATTACCACACGCGAACCGTTCGCCTCCGGTCAGGCATTTGGAGAGGTCGGAGAGTACGAACGAATTGTCGGCCGCGTTTATTTTGAACTCGATCCAGACCTGCCTGGGAATCAGAACGTAATCGACTTAAAGTTGGCACCTCGCAACGAACGCGGGCGCGTTGAGCTTTCTAGCGATCTGATCATCCTGGCACCGAAGGAACTTAGTAAAGGCAACGGTGCTCTACTTTACGGAGTCAACAATCGTGGTAATCTGAATGCCCTGCGACTAATAAACTACGCCTCGGGCAGCAACGATCCGAAGGAAAAGAAACACGCTGGTGACGGGTTTCTGATGCGGCATGGATTTACCGTCGTCTGGAGCGGTTGGGACGGCGAACTGTTACCCGGTAACAATAGGCTGCGACTTTTTCCACCGCGGATCACGAAGAAAATCACCGGCAAGGTGCGCTGTGAAATCGTGCCGACATCAGACACGACACATACGGTGGTGAACTGGGGCAATCATGGTTCCTATCGACCGACGGCAGAGGGGTTGAAGACAGCGACTTTGACTCACCGTTTGCTGGCCGGTCATCCTCGTGTACGGATTCCCCGATCAGAGTGGAAACTGCAAGTCTCCGATGTAGAGAACGCTTCACCTTCCCAGTTGCCGAAGGTGGAATTGGAGTATCCGACGGGGTTCAAGAAGCTGCACATCTACGAACTGATCTATGAAGCACAGGATCCCGTGGTAATGGGGACCGGATTTACTTCGGTACGTGACCTGGTATCCGCTCTAAAGCATGGGACAGGGGAAGGCAATCCCTTGTTGGATGATGGAAAGCCGATAATTGAACGAGCACATTCCATCGGTGTGTCGCAGAGCGGGCGGTTTCTGCGCGAGATGATCTACTGGGGCTTCAACGCAGACGAAGAGGGACAGAAAGTCTTTGATGGAATCATTCCTCACGTGTCCGGTTCCGGCATGGGTTCATTCAACCATCGTTTCGCCCAGCCGACGCGTCATGCCGGACAGCATGATCATCATGATTACCCACCTGATCGTTTTCCATTCGCTTACGGCACACAGACAGACCCCTTGTCGGGATTGACTGAGGGAATTCTTGATCGATCACGGGCCAGCGGCACCGCGCCGCTGGTGATGCACACTCAGTCTTCATCGGAGTACTGGAATCGTAGTGGATCACTTTCTCACACCGACCCCCTCGGTAAAACTGATGTGGAGATTCCCGAAAATGTCCGTTTCTATATCTTCGGAGGGACGCAGCATGGCCCGAGCCGCTTCACGACTAAAATCGGCGATGGTCAAACAGCCCCCAATCCCGCAGATTACAAACCCTTTATGCGTGCGTTGTTGCTGTCGCTCGATCGCTGGGCGAAGAATGGGACCGAGCCACCGCCAAGTGTCTATCCGAAGATCAGCGATGGGACGCTTGTAATCTGGACTCAGAACGCAACGAGATTTCCACAGATCCCAGGCATTCGCTATCCAGGAGTGATTCAACAACCGTCCTTCCTTGATTTCGGCTCACGCTGGCAATCTCAGCGGATCGTGGATCTTCAACCACCGCTCCCACGCGGCGATTACACGGTGCTTGTTCCGCGTTCGGGGCCGGATGGCAATGAACTTGGCTGCCTTTCTGCACCTGAGGTCGCTGTTCCGATTGCTACATATACAAGTTGGCGTTTACGTAGTGAGAACGGTGCTGCCGCGAACCAGCTCTACAGTTTGTCAGGCTCGTATATTCCCTTTCCGATCACCAAAGCAGATCGCGAAAAATTGGGCGATCCAAGACAGTCGGTCGAAGAACGTTATGGCACACTGGAGAATTACCTCAGTCAGCTTGCAGCGCAATGCCGCGAATACACGAAGTCCGGCTACCTGCTGAAGGAAGACATGGACCAAATTCTTCAAACGCAACGTGAGCGAAGTGCTCCCCTGTTCGCTAAGTTCAATTTGTCATCGTCGGTCCCATCCGTTAAATAATACGCTAGATCTCAGGTTTTATGCTTAATAGATTCAAAAACATTGTGTGCATCCTTTTTATTTTCTCTCTGATGAGATCTTCGGTGAATGCCGCTGATATATCACCGGAAGTAATGAAGTTCTTTGAAAAAGAAGTGCGCCCTCTGCTCTCGGAACACTGCTGGTCATGCCATGGTGAGAAGGAGCAAAAAGGGGCCCTGCGACTCGATACGCGCGGCCACATGCTTCTGGGAGGAGAGTCAGGTAAATCAATCATTCCCGGCAAACCGGACGAAAGTTTACTTATCGAGGCGGTTCGCTATGAATCGTATGAGATGCCGCCTGCGGGAAAACTGAAGGAGGACCAGATCAAAGTACTCGAAAAATGGGTCTCCCTTGGTGTCCCCTGGCCTGGAGCGGACGACTCGGTTCCGGTTCGCCAGGACCATAGCCCTGGATTCACCAACGAAGACCGCGCCTGGTGGGCGATTCAGCCCTTGCAGGACGTAACTATCCCGACAGCTACTGCCGGTGACTGGGGTAGGAATGAAGTCGACCAGTTCATTCTTTCTAAATTAGAGCAGCAGGGACTGACTGCTGCGCCGGAAGCGGGCCGGGAGGCATTAATACGCCGTGTCTACTTTGACCTGCACGGTTTGCCTCCCACACCCGAGGAAGTGCAGAAATTCGTGAAAGATCAGCGCCCCGATGCCTACGAGCGGCTTGTCGATCGTCTGCTCGAAAGCCCACGGTATGGAGAACGCTGGACGCGGCACTGGCTCGATGTCGTGAGGTATGCTGATTCAGACGGATACCGCGCCGATGGCTATCGTCCAAATGCGTGGCGCTATCGCGATTATGTGATCCGTTCACTCAATGAGGATAAGCCTTACAAGCAGTTCGTTCAGGAACAGTTGGCGGGAGATGAGCTGTTTCCCAACGATGTCGATGCACAAATTGCAACAGGTTTCCTGACGCACGGGATTTATGAATGGAATAGCCGTGATGTCGCCGGTCAGTGGGACATCATGTTAAACGAATTAACCGACACTGTCGGGGACGTTTTTCTGGGAGTGGGCATGCAGTGTGCCCGATGCCACGATCACAAGTTTGATCCCATTCTGCAAAAAGACTATTTCCAGTTACGCGCTTTCTTTGAACCAATCCTGATTCAGACCGGGCGGGAGGTTGCCACACCGGAACAGCTTGAAAAATACCGTCTCGAAATGGCCGCCTGGAAGCAGGCAACTGAAGAGATCCATAAAGAACTCACAGAGATCGAAGCCCCTTATCGCAAGAAAGCCGAAGCCGTTATTAAGTCTTTCCCTCCAAACATTCAGGCAATGATTCATAAACCTGTGGAGGAACGGTCTGCGCGAGAACAACAGCTGGTCCTGCTTGCGTGGCGTCAGGTGGAACACAATTACAAGAACCTCGACAAGCAACTGAAACCAGAGGATAAGGAAAAGGTCCTGGCGCTGAGACGCAAGCTGAAAAAGTTTGATCAAATGAAGCCAGCTCCACTACCAGTCGCACAGCGGGTCAGGGATGTCGGCCCGGTCGCTCCCAGGACAACCATTCCCAAGAAACGCACTAAATGTGATCCCGGCTTCCTGACAATACTTGATGAATCGGCTGTTGATTATTTTGGCTCTCAGAGTAAGAATACCACCAGTCGCAGAAGCGCTTTGGCGCGATGGCTGACTCAGGAAAGTAATCCACTGTCGACACGTGTGATCGTCAATCGCATCTGGCAGTATCACTTTGGTAAAGGGCTCGCGCCGCACAGTAGTGATTTCGGTCGCCTGGGTGGGCCGCCGGATCATCCTGAGTTGCTTGATTGGTTGACGCGAAAGTTCCTCGAAGGTGGCTGGCGATTCAAAAGCCTGCATCGTTTGATTGTCACCTCTGCGACCTATCGTCAATCAACTCAGCATCCACAGGAAGAGGCAATGGTCTCCATCGATCCAGCCAACAAATATTACTGGGGTGCGGATACACGCCGTCTCGACGCAGAGCAAATTCGCGATTCCATATTGACTGTAACCGGAGAGCTTGATCTTCAGACTGGTGGTCCCGGAATGACTGCCAGTGTACCAAGGCGTTCAATCTATTTACGGATGATGAGGAACAGTAGTGATCCGTTATTAGACGTGTTTGACTTACCGCGGTTTTTCGTCAGTGTGCCTGTCCGGGATACGACGACGTCTCCGGTTCAATCACTGCAGTTGTTCAACAGCCAGCAAATGTTGCGATTTGCCAATCAACTGTCGAAAAGGGCTTATAACGAAGTTGCAGCAGTCCCTGAAGAAGAAAAAGAGGACGCGGCTCTCCAACGGGCATGGAAAATCGTTTTCGGTCGATCAGTTACCAAAGCAGAATTATCACTGGCCAAAAAGTTTCTCGATCATCAATCGAAACTGTTGTCTGAGCAGAAAACGTCAGTGAATCTGCAGCAACTGGAAACCGCGACTATGCCATACCGCAATGGGCAGTCTGTTGTCTTCCACGCGGATAAGCCATCTCCTTTCTACGTCGCAGATGACAAACGGCTGAATCCGGAGAACTGCTCGATTGAAGCCTTCTTTCAGATACGGTCGGTGTACGACTCTGGGGCTGTGCGTACGCTCGTTTCGAAGTGGAGTGGCAAGGTTTCTGAGCCAGGCTGGATATTCGGGGTCACGGGTCGCGGTTCTCGCCGTAAACCGCAAACACTTGTATTTCGTACATACGGTCAGAAAAGCAATGGAGCAATTGGTGACGAGATCGTTTTTTCTGATCAACATATTGAATTCAATACGCCGTATTATGCTGCAGTCAGTTTTCACGTCTCAGGTGAGCGTGCCGGCACGATTGACTTCTATCTGAAAGATCTCTCGAACGACGATGAGCAGTTAGGCCGGATCACGAAAAAACATCAAATTAAACAGGTTCGGGGTAATCACCTGCCGCTCGCCTTCGGTCGCATGGTTCGTAATCGTAACAGTTATTTTGATGGGCTGATTGACGATATCCGGTTTTCATCGAAAGCACTGGATGCCCAGTCCCTGCTATTCACACAGGAATCCGTCAAGAAGAGTACGCTGGGGTACTGGAGATTCGATCCCGTACCGGGCATGTTTCAGGACAGCTCGCCCAATCGGCACGACATTACTCACAATGATCGGATGACTTCAGCTGGCAAACCTCGCAGAGAGGCGTTTATCGATCTTTGTCACATCCTTCTGAACTCAAATGAATTTTTATACGTCCATTAAGGAAATTTCATGTCCTCCATACCACACTTTGAAATACCGCAAACCCGTCGAGAGTTTCTGGAAAGGAGTGGATACGGATTTGGTTCCGTTGCCTTGGCCAGCATGCTTGCGCAGACAGAGGCTGCGTCTGCTCCCAACCAATTCACGACCACTGCCGGACTAGTGCCACATCATCAACCGAAGGCGAAGAATGTCATCTTCCTGTTTATGGAAGGTGGTCCAAGCCACATCGATCTATATGATCCAAAGCCATTATTGAATCAGCTGGCGGGCCAATCTCTTCCTGACAGCTTCGGAGAAATACTTACTGCGGCAGGTGAATCTCGATCACCTCTGTTGGTATCAAAAAGGAAATGGAAACAACATGGCGAAGCGGGAACATGGGTTTCTGATTGGATTCCCGAAATCGCGACCTGTGTTGACGATATCGCCGTGATACGCTCCTGCTGGGCAGACGGCCTTAACCACTCATCCAGCGTCTGCCAGATGAATACTTGCTCGTTGATCGGCGGTCGTCCCTCGTTAGGGAGTTGGGTTACTTACGGCCTCGGCTCGGAAAACAAGAATCTTCCTTCGTTTGTCGTCATGCAGGATAATCGTTCACAGGTAGTAAATGGGCCGCGCAACTGGGGGACCGGGTTTATGCCGGCGGTCTATCAGGGCATTCAACTACGAGAAGGAAAGCAACCGATCCCGAATCTGAATAATCCCGAAGGGATGACTGATACTCGCCAACGCAGTAAATTATCTTTTCTGAAATCTCTGAATCAGGGATTTACAGACCAACATTCCAGACAGACCGAACTTGAAGCACGCATATCCAGTTATGAGTTGGCGTTTCGCATGCAGGCCGAAGCGCCCGAGGCAGTCGATCTTAACGAGGAGACCGAAGCAACCCGGAAGCTTTACGGGATGGATCAGGAAGAGACATCCTCTTTTGGTCGGATGTGTCTGATGTCACGCCGGCTTGTCGAGCGAGGTGTTCGCTATATACAGCTTTATCACGGAGCCGGGAGTAAGTGGGATGCACACACCGGCATTGAGAAGAATCACACCAAACTCTGTAAAACGATGGATCTTCCGGTTGCTGGATTAATCAAGGATTTGAAACAACGGGGATTACTGGACGAGACCCTTGTTGTGTGGGGAGGCGAATTCGGTCGCACCCCCATGTCAGAAAAAGGAGATGGCCGCGATCATAATCCAACCGGATTCACCATGTGGATGGCCGGTGGAGGAGTCAAAGGGGGTCAGACGATCGGTGCTACCGATGAACTGGGCTTGCGGGCCATAGAAGATCGCATGCACGTTCATGACCTGCATGCATCGATCCTCCACCTGATGGGGCTGGACCGTATGAAACTTGTTTATGAGTACAATGGTCGTCCCGAACGTCCCACAATCAATGAAGGTGAGTTCCAAACGAAACTGGTGACAGGTTAGGGCACGATTCACATAAATATCAGGTGCCTTGGTTCGATCCATTTCAATTTGCTGTTTGACCCTTGTTTTCTTCGCCCCTTTTTTATTCGCATTCTAAAGTTCCAACTTGATTAGGAACGAATCTAATGAGTACCACAATGTTACGATGCGAAATCTTGAAATTAGTTGTCTTGGCCATGTTCGGGCTGAGCATGGGACGCGGCTTTGGCTGAGGAAAAGTAACAACTTCTGAAGGATCGGGAACATACGTACGAGCTAATGATCTGCGACTACGTGGGCAGAAAAATCTACCGAGCCGTCAAGAAGGAAATGGAGGCGATGTGCCTCCAACCCGTGTCCCGTGATGATTACAATTGACCAAAGTGTTTATCTCGTTTCATTCCCCAAAATCGTAAAAAGGTTGTTTTCTGTGTCATTCAATAGTTTTTACTGGTTGTGGTTTTTTCTGGCATCATTAACTTGCCACATCAATCATCCTGTGCGATGCAATAAAGAAATCTCTCGCCTCGTATAATTAATTGGTTTCCTGCAAGGGCCGGAGATGAATTGATTCTGATGGTATTCATCTCTTCTTACTTGGCCAGAACTGACTCAACATATTTCAACTCACCAGTTAAAGCATCATAGTGACCTGCATTAAAAAGTTGTACCAGCCCTTATGAAGGTTGGTTTAGGTAATTTCGCTGTGCAGTTGTAGTGAGGGCGCAGCCCGATTGGAAACTGCACAGCGACTCGCAAACTCTGCTGGGGCCACATACCCCAACGA
>JAHZKX010000045.1 GCA_022600195.1 Planctomycetota bacterium | reverse complement strand
TGCCTGATGCGCTAAAGATTGGCTCAATAATTTAAAAATACCTTAATACATTCCTTCCACAATTCTCGAAAGAATCACTTCCAGAACGTACCGGCTTCCACTCTTAAAATTTGGGGCCACCAACCATTTTGTCAAAGAACTCTATTTAAAACCAATGTGCGAACAATTTTCGCCCACCGGAAATAAATCAGGTTCGTTAATCATATCCGTCCCCCTTAAAGTGTCAATGAACTACCTCCTCAAATCTTTGAATTCCCGGTTAAATCTTTTCCGGGCCTAAAAATCTTGCCGGACAAGGCCCTGAGACAGCCCGCATTACTTGCCAGACTTGCTCTATTGTGCCAGAATTAAATCATTAACAAAACTCTAATTACACATAGGTACACATTCCAGCCTCAAACAGGAGGACTTGCTGACGTGAGTGTTTTCAAAATTGCCAGCATCTGCATTCTATCAATCGTGACTTATCTGTCTTCTCAGCAGCTCAATGCGGAAGAATGGTTTGAATTTCGCGGTCCCACCGGACAGGGCCATTCTACAGGGAAAGCCTTGCCCACCACATGGAGTCCGACGGAGAACGTGTTGTGGAAAACGGATATCCCTGGTGTTGGCTGGTCATCCCCAATTGTGGTTGGCAAAAAAGTGTATGTCACGTCAGCCGTCTCTTCCGAATCAGAAACCTCTCCCGATCAAAGCCTGCAACTGATCTGTCTTAATCTGGAGAGTGGTAAGATTCTCTGGAAAAAAGAGATCTTCCACCAGACGAAAGAAACCGCACAACGGATTCACAAGAAGAACAGCCACGCCAGCCCGACGCCGATTTCGGATGGCAAAGTGATTTACGTTCATTTTGGAACCCATGGCACCGCCTGCCTGAGCCTGGACGGCGATGTCATCTGGAAAACAAACGAACTCAAATACCAGATGCAGCACGGCAATGGTGGCTCGCCGATTATTGTTGATGACAAGCTGGTCATTATCTGTGATGGCAAAGGAGCAAATTTCATCGTCGCCCTCGACCGGAACACAGGCAAGATTATCTGGAAAGTCGAACGCAATGTTGAGGGTCGTAAAAAGTTTTCGTTCGGAACTCCCTTACTGATTAGCGTCAATGGAAATCAGCAAATCGTCGCTCCGGGAACTGATGTAATTTCCGGCCATTCACCCGTAGATGGCAAAGAAATCTGGCGGCTGAACTATACGGGATACTCGGTTATCCCTCGCCCGGTTTTCAGTCATGGACTGATCTTTGTGACTACCAGTTATGATCGGCCTTCATTGCTGGCAATCCGCCCGGATGGTAAAGGAGATGTCACCGATACACATCTGGCATGGTCGAACAAAAGCCAGATTCCCCACACCCCTTCCCTGATCGTGGTCGGCGATGAACTCTATGCAGTCAGCGACAAAGGGATTGCCCAATGCTTCGATGCCAAGACCGGCGAACTGATCTGGAAAGAACGCGTGGGCGGAAACTACTCTGCTTCACCGCTGTATGCAAATGGGAAGATCTACTTCCAGAGCGAAGCAGGCGAAACCACTGTGATTGCCGCGGGTAAAAAGTACCGGGAGATTGGTCGCAACGATCTTAAGGCTCCAACACTGGCTTCCTACGCGGTGGCCGGCGACACTCTGCTAATTCGTACAAAAACACAACTCTATCGTATCGGTAAATAGTACATCTGAATTCCCTGCTTTCATTTTTATTCCTACGTGCTTGAGAGCAAACCTGTTATCGTTGGATTCTGATGCCACTCGGCTGCAGAACCTGCGATTCAAGTACGTGACTATTCAGTCTTAACAAAACTAGAATTTTAATCGAATGACTTCACCCGCTCCCGCAGAACAACCGGTCAAAAAAATCGTGATCGCATCAGATCATGCCGGTTACCGGTACAAACGACGGATTATTGAGCACCTCACCAAAAAGGGATATCAGGTGGAGGACATCGGGACTGACTCCACAGAGTCGGTTGATTATCCAGATTTTGTTTTCCCGGCAGCGAAAGCAGTCGCTGAAGGAACCTTTGATCGAGGTATTGTGCTTGGAGGCTCTGGCAACGGTGAAGCGATCGCCGCCAATCGCATTAAGGGTGTTCGTTGTGCGGTTTGCTGGAATGAAAAGTCGGCCCGCCTGGCGCGTTTGCATAATAATGCGAACATGATTTCCATGGGGGAGCGAATGGTATCCCTGCACGATGCGTATGAACTCATCGACATCTGGCTGAAGACGCCATTCGAAGGAGGACGGCACATTGCACGTATTGAGAAGTTGGACCAGTAAACGTTTCCTGCAGACAATCGTTCCTGTTGTATATCATGCTTATCGGACAATCAGGAAATCGCGCGACGCATGATATTATGTGTGATCTGCTGCACGCGATCATCGGGTCCATGCGGTCTTGACCAGTGTGACCAGGGAAGCATATGCCCGGGTGGACTGGAGAGATCCTGACACCAGAAGATCGTTGAGGCATTGAACACAAAATTCTTTTTAGGGCCGGGATAGATGGTTGCGGTCCACTGCTGTGGATTCACGCCCCCCTGTAACGCGGTGCCTTTCGCGACGATTTCCAGACCGGGGATATCGGTCGGTGGGTCACCGTGATATTCCCAGCCGATCAAGCCGGGAATGGAATCTCCCTTTTTCATACCGGTCTTTTCAAAGATCCAGTGATCGGGCAGTTCGCATACCCAGTCGCCGCCTCCGTTGACCGGGTCCACATTCCGGGAGCCCATCAGATAACCTTCATCGGGACCGCGGTGGGGAAACGGGCCGTTATCACGTTCGCGGTCTTCTGCGTACTTGTATTTCCCGCCATAGGGACCGCCGCGAAACATAATTCGTTTCGGTCGCCCGTCGGTACTGTCCAACAGAGGTGTCACCCAGCAGACCGAGTTACCGGAAAAGAACAACAGATTGACTCCCTCATCGCGCATTTTGACAACCGAGTTATACTGTTTAATGTCCCAGTATTCATCGTGGCCGACGGATAAAAACGATTTGCATTTCAAGCCACGTTCGGGAGTCACCATATCACTGTTGGAGCAATAGGACACATCGTAGCCGTGCTTTTCCAGCCAATAGGCAAACGGAAATTCAAAGCAGAGCCATTCACCCGATCCCACGGACTGCGGGTTCTCGTAAATCTGCGCATACTTGGCATAAGGCCGATCAAAACTGACGTCGGCCCAGGGGCCCTGATTTCCTTTGGGATCGGTATAAACCGAGTAATTGTCTGGCCACCTGTTATAAGCCTGCCAGGTATTGTCAGAACATTGAAACAGAATATCAGCGGGACGATCATCCTTCACAATGAAAACCACATAACTCTGCCAGTAACCATGCCCCGTTTTGTCTTTGAGAGTTGAGAGGCGCCCCAGATAAACGCCACTGGTCCAGTCGTCAGGTATCGTCATCGAAACAGCAGACTCCCAATGACATTCATGCAAATTCTTTTTGCCCGGTTTTGGCACAGGCTGTGGTTTACCTTGCAAGGGACCAATCGTTTTCATCAATCGTGCACCACGCCCGTCATAGTAACCCGTGCGAAAGATTTCAATTTTGAATTCCTGTGCGGGACGCGTGGAAACCATAATATCCAGTTTCTCCCCGGCTGCGACACTCTGCTTCGAGCAGTAGCCTTCGATCTTGGGGGAACGAAAACCGGCACGTTTATCGAGCTGCACACGGGTCAATTGCCAGTCAGCGGAACCCTCTTTCAAATTTTCGCGGTGGATTAAATCGGGATCGGCACCTGCTGCCTGCGCCGTGTTCAAGGACAGATTCCCCGCCAGTGACGCGAGCGAAGTGGCTACGGCCCCTTTGAGAAGATTACGACGATCCGAGTTGATTTCTTTCATCTAGCTGCTTCCTGTACTCAAGGTGCCTTGAATGAATCATTTTGTGCACTGTGATACTATTTATTTTTTTGCTGAACTCTTTAGTTTGTACGTTATTCCTTTATGATAACCTTAATCTTATTAAAATAAGAAGTATAAATACGAGTTTTCCATCTCAGTCTGCGATTAATAGACTGTATTAAGGACAGTCCATTTCAATCCTGGCTAGCACCACCGGAGCTTTCAGTGGCATCATTTTCTCTCGATCAGTCCGAAATCAAAGCCTACTATCAGTCGACCTCAAAACAACTGGAACGAGAACTGAGCGAGCTTGAGCCAACGTTAATCGACATTCGGCGCACACTACATAAAAACCCGGAAGTCAGTGGCGAAGAATTCAAGACTTCACAACTGATTTGTGAAACGTTACGCGAACTCGGTCTTGAACCACAATTGATGGACAATAATGTTGGCGTGACTGTCGATTTGACTTTGGGAACGCCAGGCCCCGATTCCCCGTTGATTGCCATTCGTGGAGATATCGATGCCTTGCGGATTACCGATCAAAAAGAAGTCGACTACTGCTCACACAATCCAGGTGTGGGCCATCTCTGTGGTCACGACGCACATACGGCGATCGTCTTAGGGGTGGCGCTCAGTGCCAGAAAAGTTGCAGCGACGTACGACAAAGACTGGCCAAATCAGGGTCTCCGCTTGCGATTAATATTTCAACCTGCCGAAGAAATCTGCCTGGGTGCACGCTGGATGGTCAAACAGGGGGTGATGGAAAACGTATCCGCCATCATCGGCTTGCACATGGATCCTGAAATTGATGCAGGAATGGCAAAGGTCCGTTACGGTGTGATGACCGCTTTCTGCGATGAAGTTCACTTCGAGATTCATGGAACAGGCGGTCATGCGGCGCGGCCTCATCATGGAAACGATCCGATAACCACAGCCGCCCAGTTAGTCTCCAGCCTGTATCAGAATCTGCCTCGTTCCATCGACTCGCGCACGCCCGCCGTCTTTACGATCGGGCAAATCACCTCCGGGCAGGCACCGAATGTTATTCCTGAAATTGCATTACTGAAAGGGTCGCTACGATCGACCAACGATCATTCCCGGGATGTTCTCCATAAAAAAATTGAGGAGATTGCTCAGGGAATTGCACTGAGTACAGGGACAAGAATCGAACTTCTTTTCAAATCTCCCTTACCTGCAGTAGTCAATGATTCCTCTATAACGGCAACTTTGGAACAGGCAGCGAAAGACGTACTGGGAGATCAACAGGTGGGCCAGATTGATTTGCCCAGTATGGGGGGAGAAGATTTTTCGATCTATCAGGATTCAAGTCCCGGCTCGATGTTACGATTGGGATGTGCGAAACCGGATCAGAAAAACGCGTTTTTGCATTCGCCCTACTTCGACATCGACGAACGCTCTCTGGCCCTGGGCAGTCGCATCCTGCTGCAGACGGCGCTCTTACTCTCACTGAACCCGCAAACCATCAAAAAAGGTCATTAAACACATGGGAACAATTTCTTTTGCAAGAAATGAATACCCGACTCTGGGCGTGGAACTGGAATTGCAGATGGTGAATGCAGAAACATTTGCCCTCTCAAGTTCCATCATGGAGTTACTGGCGCAGCTCCCGGAAGAAACGGCGAAATCTGTCAAACCGGAATTGATGCAGAGTTATCTCGAAATTAATACGGGAATCTGCCGCACGGTTGCGGATGTTCGTGAAGATCTGACAGGTAAACTGAACGATGTCAACGCGGCTGCAGACAAACTGGGGCTGAAACTGTTCTGGGCGGCGACGCACCCTTTCTCTTCCTGGCGTGACCAGGAAATTACGGTCAACGATCGCTACTACGAACTGGTCGACCTGATGCAGGATGTCGCCCGCAGACTGGTCACGTTTGGATTACATATCCATGTCGGCGTCGATTCCGGTGATAAAGCCGTCATGGTGTGTGACCGCATGTTGAGATACCTGCCTTTGCTGTTAGCACTCTCTTCGAACTCTCCTTTCTGGGAAGGTCGTAACACCGGTCTGCATTCGAATCGTTCCAAAATCATGGAAGGATTACCCACCGCGGGACTGCCCCCCGCCATGCGTAACTGGAGTGAATACACGTGGCTCATCAATCACTTAATCAGCACCGGTTTCATCAATACGATTCGAGAAATCTGGTGGGACATTCGACCGCATCATAACTTCGGTACTGTGGAAATCCGGGTTTGCGATATGCCTGCCAATCTGGAGCAGGTCATCTCACTGACCGCGTTTGTGCAATGTCTCGTCAAATGCATTTCCGATGAAATCGATGAAGGCGCCTATCAACTGCAGCATCATCCCATGATGGTCCAGCAAAATAAATGGAGGGCCACCCGTTATGGAATCGATGCCAGTCTGGTAAATAGCGACAGCTATGAACTTTTCTCAGTCCATGATTCCACGAAACATCTGGTGGAGCTGGTTAGCCCAATGTCGGAACAGCTGAAGTGTACGAACGAATTAAACGGCATCTATGATCTGATTCACAAATCCGGCGCCAAACGGCAGTTGGAGATCATGGAAGCAACCGGAGATCGAAGGGAAGTCGTGAAACAGATGATCGAAGAAAATCGCACCTTCTGATTTTGCAGTTGACCATCTATAATTCAGAATCTCAGCGAATTCCCCGATCACGTTCGAAGCTTTTCAGGAAACTGATGACGTGTCTGATACAGATCCTCTTCCTGACAATGAATCTTTGCCGACAGAACCGGTGATTCCGGCGACGGAGGCAGCTGCGCAAACACCTCAGGAAAAAGTGCGCACCTTTCCTACTACCCCTGGCGTGTATCTGATGAAAGATGCTCAAGGACGCGTGATTTACATCGGCAAAGCGGTCAACCTGAAAAGCCGCGCATCGAGTTATTTCACGCAAGCTGCTGCCGTTGATCGTCGAACTGCCGAACTCTTTACAGAAATCGCCGACATCGATTATCTGGAGACGGAAACCGAAGTCGATGCGCTGCTGCTGGAAGCCCGGCTCATCAAGGACACTCGACCCCGATTCAATTCCGAACTCAAAGACGATAAAACGTTTCCTTATCTCGAAATCACCACGCGTGAAGATTTCCCCCGTGTGGAATTCACGCGCACGCCACAAAGCAAAGGCACCAAGCTGTACGGCCCGTTTACCAACGCCAAGCAGCTGCGGGGGACGATCACTGTTTTGCAAAAAATCTTCCGCTTCCGAAATTGTTCTCTGGACATTGAAGACGGAGACGAAAAATGGCGATGGTTCCGCCCTTGCCTGTTGCACAGCATCAATCAATGTACGGCTCCCTGCAATTTGCGGATCAGCAAAGAGGACTACCGGAAGGATATCAACAAGCTGAAACTGTTTCTGGATGGCAAAAAAAATCGCCTGATCAATGAGATGAAAAAAGAGATGCAGGCCGCCTCGGAAGAAAAGCATTACGAAACGGCGGCGCGCCTGCGGGATGAAATTCAATTGCTGGATAGCCTGCACGAGCGCGGCAATCTGGAAGATCATGCGCAGCCAGAAGTGTTTTATATCGATCCGAAAAAAGGGATGCAGGGGCTGAAAAAAGTATTCCAGCTGCCCGAGTTGCCCCGCCGAATCGAAGGGGTCGACATCGCGCATCTCCAGGGCGGCCAAACGGTGGCCAGCCTGGTGCAGTTCATCGACGGACTGCCTTTCAAGCATGGCTACAAACGTTTCAAAATCCGGACCGTCAAAGGGATCGACGATTATGCTTCGATTCGTGAAGTCGTCAGTCGCCGGATTCGGCGACTGCATCAGGAAGGGGAAAGCTTCCCCGACATCCTCTTGATCGACGGCGGCAAAGGCCAGCTCAACGCGGCCATGACCGCGATGCAGGAACTGGGAGTGGAACCTCCCTTTACGATCTCACTGGCCAAACGCGAAGAAGAAGTCTTCGTGCCCGGCGAAACCGAACCCCGCCGTCTAAGCCGCCACTCGTACGGCTTACGACTTCTGCAATACGTACGCGATGAATCGCACCGTTTTGCTCAGCACTATCATCATTTGCTGAGAAATAAATCGCACTTTGATTAGTGAATTTCCAAATACCATTTGCAGCGACCAAGACAGCCGATGCTACTGTTTATGACAGGATTGCTACGACGTCGCTCATTTTTTTAGTTCTACCTTTGCAGGTTTCAGGAGTTTCGTGACTTGGAAAATATTCTTGAAATGAAATTCCCTGGAAGCTCTTTGTTGAATGTCGAGAAATGCTCCAGCCGGAATCCCTGAAAAATGCCCCGTTTCGTAACCACGTATTTTTATCTGAGTACCTTTCGCTGGAATCATGGTGAGAGTGGATGAAAAAGAAGCGAGCTCGATGCTAAGGGGCTTAGTAAGACGCCGTGCACCTATCCGATCTACCAAAATCCATTTCTTCCGTAAATAACGTTTCTGTCCCTTGTTGGGTGGCACAAAGACTTCCCCCTCGATTTCGATAATCTTGCCGAAACCCTCGCCAAGTAGTGGAGTGAGCGTCTTAAAATCCTGCGGGTCCTCAGCCGCCGAAAGATTCACAAGCATCATGATCACAGTGAATGTTATGATTCTGGTTTTCATATTCAAGCACCTTTGAGCAAGGTTTCTAAATTGAATTTCTAGCCTGATTCTATTCTAACGAAAAATCTCCTTTCTACACGAACAATTATAAATTGCTGAGACAATGCGTATTCAGTACCAATGCTGGTGGATGGATTTCAAAAATGGTACATTGATTGTACCAAAATAATCATGGCAGTTACTTAGATCATTGAGGAACAGCAATGCTACTCAGCCTGAAGCCGCTCCGATTCTATTTTCTATTTCTAATTTTTCTCTTTTCTCTCGTACCTACACCAATCCTGTGTGCTGAACCTGATGTGCTCTCGGGGACGGAACCGCTTACGGAAACGGGTGACTTTTCGGTTAAGATGGCGGAGGGGATCAGTCGGTATCTGCTGCGGGCTACGGAAAATTCTGTCGCGCAGCGAAAGCAATATTGGCAGCGGAATTTTTTGTCGCCCGAAAACTATGCGAAATCGGTCGAACCGAATCGGCGGCGGTTTCAAAAGATCATCGGTGCCATTGATGCGCGGATTCCCTCTCCCGAGTGGGAATATGTGTCGGGCCCCGATTCTCCCGCCGTTGTGGCTGAGACGACCGCGTTTCAAATCCGTGCGGTCCGGTGGCCTGTCCTGCCTGGCGTTTCTGGTGAAGGATTATTGATTGAACCCCACGGTAACCCGGTGGCAAATTTGATTATCATTCCCGATGCCGACCAAACGCCAGAAATGCTGGTTGGCTTAACCGATTCAAAGAACTCTCATTTCAATATGCTGCCATTTGCGAATTCAGGCTGCCGGATTTTAATTCCCCAATTGATCAATCGCGAATGCACCTGGTCCGGGAACCCTGACATTTCCATGACGAATATCACCCACCGCGAATGGATCTATCGGCAGGCTTATGAAATGGGGCGACATATTATCGGACTTGAAGTCCTGAAGATGAGATCGGCCGTCGATCTGTTAACGAAGTCGGATACCATTCCCGTGGGCATTGCCGGTTATGGTGAAGGGGGCTTGATTGCGTTATACACGTCTGCCCTGGATCAACGGATTAAATCGACATTGGTGAGCGGCTATTTCAATCAACGGAATCGACTCTGGACCGAACCCATGTACCGCAATGTATTTGGATTGCTGCGTGAGTTCGGCGATGCGGAAATCGCCAGCCTGATCACGCCGCGCACTTTGGTCATTGAACAGAGCCGGGCGCCGGAAGTTGCTGGCCCTCCCGAGAAACCAGCCAACCGCCGTCCCTCTGCTGCGCCGGGCGCTCTGGTTCAACCGGCTGATACTTCCGTCAAAAAAGAAGTCGAACGCGCCCGATCCTTGATTCAGGGAACTGCGGGTCCTATGGGCATTATTGATTTTGTTTACAGTAACAAAAGTAATCCTGTGGAACCGATTTCTCACCGCGCCTATGCACGATGGTTTAAATCACTTGGTTATCTATTAATGCGCCCCACAACAAAAAACGAAACACTCAAAGATGCCCGCACGAATTTTGATCCGGCTCAGAGACAAGAGCGACAGGTCGCGGAGCTGGTGAATCACTGTCAGAAAACCGTACGAAAGGCAGAGCAGATTCGGGCGAAATACTGGAAGCCGGCGCAGCCGACCGGGACTCCTGAAGAGTGGGCCCAAAAGACGAAAGTCTTTAAGAAACGGCTGTGGGAGGAACTCACCGGAAAACTGCCCGACCCCGAAATGCCTCTGGCTGTGAAATCCAGAAAGATTAACGAGACGAAAAAGTATACGACTTATGAAATCAAATTTGATGTCTGGCCCGATGTCTTTGCCTGGGGCTATCTGCTGGTGCCTAAGGGAATCGCTGCGGGAGAAAAACGGCCTGTGGTTGTCTGTCAACATGGTCTGGAGGGCTTACCCGATTTCGTTGTGAACGATATTCCCAAGAGTCCAGGCTATCGCAGCTATCGTGGCTATGCGACGCGATTGGCCGAACGAGGCTTTATCACGTATGCCCCACACAATCCGTATCGTGGCAAAACCCTCTTCCGACAGAATCAACGTAAAGCGGGTCCGCTGGGGCTGACCTTGTATTCATTCATCATGGGACAACATCAACGCATGCTCGGCTGGTTGGGCAGCCTGCCGCACGTCGATGCAAATCGCATCGGCTTTTATGGACTCTCCTATGGCGGGTTGTCTGCGGTGCGTATTCCTTCCTTGCTGGACGGTTACGCACTCTCGGTCTGTAGTGCCTGCTTTAATGACTGGACGCGCAAGATTACGACCCTCGATTTTCGAGCCGCGTACATGTTTACGAACGAGTACGATCACTTCCAGTTCAATCTGGGCAGCACGTTTAACCACGCAGAAATGGCGTCACTGATCTCGCCGCGGCCCTTCATGGTGGAACGCGGACACCAGGATGGCGTCGCCCCCGATGAATGGGTGGCTTACGAGTATGCGAAAGTCAGACGCCACTACGCCGCCTTGGGAATTCCCGAGCGAACCGAAATCGAATTTTTCACCGGCGGCCACATTATCCAAGGCCAGGGCACGTTTGATTTTTTGCACAAGCATTTGGACTGGCCGAAGGAAGCGAAGTGATGACGTTGTTCACGAATCGTAAACAGGTTCAAGAGTACCCGCAGGCGCGATATCAGGTCCGGTAAATTCGATTCCTGCCCCTTTTCTCTGAAAAATTATGACTACCACGAAAAGCTCGAAAACACACGAAAAGATCTGTTGGTGACTGGTTGAAAAAGGTAACATCAGTGTAGACGAATAATTTGAGGCCGTGAGGAATGAGGAATTGAATACAGAATCACAACATGTTTCATCAAGTCTCCAACGGCTTCTTGCCGCGACGGGTCTGTTGTGTTTTCTGTATGCATTGTCCTACTGGCTGGTGGGAAGAGGTTCCCTATCGATTTACAATCCAGGCAGAAACTTGTTTAACACGGTGTTTACTCCTGTTGCTCTGGGGCCGGTGTTTCTGCTCTGGCAATCGATCCGCTATCGCCGTCTCGAGCCAGCGGTGATTCTATTAAATGCGTATGGGGGAAGCTGGCTGTTGTTGTGGGTCATTGCGGAGTATACGATCCTGGGGGTTGTCTTTCTCATGTTATTCCTGCCCGGTTCGTTGATCGTTTTTTTGTATGCTACGATTTTACTCAGTCAGGAACTCCGCACTCGTCGCTTTGGCATGACCACAATCGTAGCGACAACCATCACTCTCTTCGCCAGCGGACAGGTACTCGTCGGTGCGTCGTTAATACCAATTGTGATTTGAGTGAAAGGCGATGAGAAATGTGCGATCAGGGCATCTTTGACTTTCTACATAAACACTTGGACTGGCCGAATGAGAAATGAAAATTGAATCAATTGCAAATGAAACGAGACCACCTGAAACCCCAAGCAGCGTGAATCGGGTTGTATCTCGATTCACGACGGGGCTTTCTCTGCTGTTGTTTGCTTTTCTCAGTCTCTGTTATGTCAAACAATATGATGCGTGTGCTGCTGTGACTGTTTATCCGAGTTGGTGCTGGTTTCTATGTGGGTTCTTTCTGGCGCTGGTGATACATCGGACTTCGAGTAAACGGGCTGCCCTGCTGACGCTGGGATTGTGGTTGCTGTTTCTGATTGGTTTTGCTGATACGCCTTTGAGTCTGGTACGGGGAAGTAGTGTCTCGGTGCAATCGCCAGCGGGGCTGCGCGTGATCTCGTTGAACTGTAGTGGCAGTACACGTTCTCTGAGGGCGTTGAAACCATCCCAGCCGGATCTGATTCTGATTCAGGAGTCGCCGGGGACTGAGAACCTGAAAAGCATCGCCGCAGAATTGTTTGGTGAGGAGGGCGATATACTTTCTGGCGTGGATACTGCTCTCACCACCCGAGGCAAAATCGAGCGTATTGCTTCCACGGGGTATTATGTCATTGGCAAAGTAAGACTCTCCACGGACCAGGAAGTGGGCGTTGTTTCATTACGCTTGTCGCCGCCCCCCTTTCGATTTGATTTATGGAACCCTGACTGCTGGCGTGCGTTTCGTAATCATCGGATCAAACAGCGAGAAGAAATTGTTGCACTCAGCAAAGTTCTACAAGACCTGCCCTCTGATCTGCCTCTCATTGTGGGTGGCGACTTCAACGCGAACCCCCGCGACGCAATTTTTGCTGAGTTACCGGCAGCTCTACACGATTCCTTTTCCAGCGCTGGCAGCGGTTGGGGAAACACGATTACCAACGAAGTTCCCTTTTTACGAATCGACCAAATCTGGATTAACGAATTGTTTCAGCCTTTGCGCGTTGTTTCAGAAGCCGCCGTCGAGACTGATCATCGGGCGGTGATCGCGGATTTGATTTTTGAATAATCGGCTCAAACATCTGTAACAGCTACCATGACACGCGGCTCTCCTAAAAGTACTGCTGGATATTCATCTGCGGGTTGTTGGTTGCTTTCTAGTAGAATGGTGTGTTGATCGTTTTCAATTTGGCGGGAGTGCCATGGGTCTTCCCCTGCTTAATACTTGAGGTTTGTTTTCATGATTTTCTTGCTCTGTTTCTCTATAACTTATTTTTTAACGGCGGCTTTCGCTGTGCCGCTCATTTTTTGTTTATTGATGACTGTGACAGATTGTTGTGAAGGGCAGCTGGGAGTCAAGCGTAACATGTTGTTTGAACAGTGGTTGATCGCCGTCGATACGTGGTTGAACAGTGGGTCATATGCGTCGAAGCGTGTTCGATACGCGTCGATAAGTTACGAGACATCGGGAACTGGTGACAATTTTTCAGGTGAAGATTTTCAAAACACAGGGACTTTTATAGTAGTGAGATCTTCAGTGTTCGGTAAAAGCAGTGTGCAAAAAACTCATCTCGCGCGCGACGCATATAACGCATAATGGGATTGGTTCTGAGGGTGTCAATATGGAATATTCGTGCACGTGAAAACCGGGAGGAATGCCGATTTCGGAAGACTTGAATTTGTCAACTGATGATTAATGACTTTGAATATACTTCACCAGATCCTGGATCTGCTGCTCAGTGAAATCTTTCAGAATTTTTTCGGGCATCAGGGAGGTGGGTGCTTCTTTGAGCAGTTCGATGTCATCACGTTCCAGGATGATGCGATTGTTTTTGGCGTCGAGCAGGGTGATGGTTTTTGCATTTGAATCAGCCAGTAAGCCGGTCAGTACACGGCCTTTGGCGGTCACTACGATATGTGTAATGTACTGCTGACGAATCATCGCGGAGGGATCGATGATATTGGACATCAGGACGGTCAGGTTTTTACGGTCGGCTCCCGTTAAGTCGGGACCAATCTGATTTCCTTTGCCGTGCAGTTTGTGGCAGGTGGCGCAGTGTTTCTCAAATAGTGGTTTTCCGCGTGAGGCATCGCCGGTGTTTTTCGCAAGTAATTTCAGCATGGCTGCAATGCGCTGGCGTTTTTCCTTTGCTGTTGCAGGCGCGATTTTACCCCAATGTTTTGTAATCAGTGCGGTCGCCTGTTTGTCTTGATGCAACAGAATCTGTCTCAACTGGTCGACTGTGATTGCTGTTGGTGGGATTGATTTTTTATCTACCGAATTGAGTAAGGCAACCGACCAATCTGCGCGGCTCGCTAACAGGTCGATGGCCGCGGGCTTGAGCGTGGGTTGTAACTTCGCATAGATGCTGAGAACATCGTTTGCAATTTCTGGTTGGTCAAAGCGTTGTAAAACCGAAAGTGTGGCGGTCTGAACGGCCTTGGGTTCCTGCTGCTTTAACAGATTCAAGAACACGGGAACGCATTCACTGCTGCCGGACTGGCCTGCTGTTTCAATTAACGCGATGCGATTGGCGGTGGCCTGCTTTGAATCTGTTGATGCATCATTTTGATTGATCATCTTCAAGGCAGTCTGCAGGGCTTCACGGCTTCCCAGACGCACAGCCAGTTTGATAATGGATGACTCGCTGCCCCGTTGCTTTACCAGTAAAGCGAGCGGTTTTGCCAGCGGTGGCGGAACCGTTTTTAAGCTTCGGCCGGCGAACGCCTGATTGATTCCAGAGAGTACCAGATCGACATCACTCGATGTGGGGGCTAATTTCATCAGTTGGGCACAGGCTGTGAAAGTCTGTTCGCTTTCTTCAGCCGCATAACGTCGGGCCAGCCGTTCGATGATTTGCTGCCTGATCATTGGTTGTTGCCATGAAGACGGAGCTTTGACCAACTCCAATACCTGATCCTGATGCGAAACGGCTTTGTCTTCAATGGCCCACCAGATGAGCAACGGCAGGAAGGGGTCAGTCAGATCCGTGCTATGCTGTAAGAGTTCGTTTGCAATGCGGAGCGCCTGTCTGCCCGGCAGGCGTTTGGCAGTAGAGGCTAACTGGCTGCGAACGATCGTACTTGTATCGCTGCGTGCGAGCAGTTCGAAGACTGACCCAAAAAGGATTTCGTTTTTCGCGGTGTCTTCAGTGATAAATTTTGTTTTTTGAATTTGATCTCCGAGCAAGCGGACGGTCCAGGCGCGGACATATTCGTGCGGACTGTTCAACAGTTTGAGAGCAACAACATCGTTCCCTCCTCCGCTGACGTAGAGCCCCCACAAGGCCTGCAACGCGAGATGCTGGTTATCGCTGGTGAGGGCGATTGTTTCCAGTCGAGGCAGGATCAATTGATCACGACGTTCTGCCAGTATGCGGCGTGCCTGCCGAGCGTACCAGATATTACCCTCTGGTTCAGAAGCATGCTGCATCATTAAATCGACTAATTTGTCGCTGGATAACTTGCTCAGATTAAATGCATCGGCGCGAATCGGTTTGACCGTGGAGGGAGCGACACGCCAGATGCGCCCATCTTCCCGATGGGGGATATACCACTTCTTGCCATCGCCTTCCTTAGTCCAATGGGCGATGAAATTATCGTACCAGTCAGCAACATAGAGGGCACCGTCTGGGCCCACGGTGGAATCAACGGGGCGAAACCAGAGATCTTCCGTGGTGATGAAGTCGCCGGCAGCTCGGGTTGCGAACGTGGAGCCACGCGTTTCGACGGTGTTCCAGCGCATGGCGCTATGTCGAATATTGGGGGCGATGCATTGGTTGTTAAAACGTTTGGGAAATGCACCGCCCTGATAAAGTACGAACCCACCCGTCAGACTGTCTCCTGCATAGCCGTGATGTTTCACCGGTTGAAAGTACCCATAAGTATGCGGGTTGTGGAGCGGCCCATGTTTTCCAAAACCTTTGACATAATAGGCCCCCTGCACATGATGGCACAGCGGTTCGACCGTGTTGCCGGCGGCAAACAGATTTCCCAAACGATCAAAGTCGATACCCCAGGAATTGCCGCCCCCTTCGGCGAATAACTCGAACTTTTTTGTGAGCGGATGATAGCGCCAGGCTCCCTGCTGGAAACCGATGCCTCGAATATTGGCGGTCACGGTGCTGCCCTGCACTCCATACAACCAGCCATCCGGTCCCCATGTTAATGAATTTGCGAAGGCGTGCGCGTCTTCCATTCCAAAGCCGGTGAGTAACACCTGGGGATCGGAATCGGGAACGTCATCCTGGTTGCGATCGGGGTAGAACAGCAAGTAAGGAGGTTGAGCAACAAACAGACCGCCGTGCCCGATGGCAAACCCGGAAGCAAGATTTAGATCAGAGATGAAGTCTTTTGAATGATCGACTCGTCCGTCACCATCGGTATCTTCGAAAATCGTGATTCGGTCTGCACCCTTCGGACCTTTGGGTGGAGGGGCTGGCATTTTATCGTACTGGGTCCGCAGGTATTGGTCGACTTTGACCGCTTTCAATCCGTTGGGAATCGGATACTGTAAATATTGCAGCACCCACATTCTTCCGCGGTCGTCAAAACTAATTGACAGCGGCTGTGCTACCTGCGGCTCACTCACCGCGAGACTGATATCGAGGCCATCGGGTAACTTAAACTTCTTCACCGTTTCAGCAGGCGGAAGCCCATCCGCATCAGCAATACTGCAACACAGGACTGATACTCCGAACAAACCAACAATCACCGACAAGAGAAATCTAATTACGGGCATGGAATTTTTTTTCTGGAAAACGGCTCGGGCTTGCAAAAGTCTAAAACGGCGGGAAAGAATATTATCCCCTGAGCGTACCGCAGATGTCCAGTGTCAGAATCATTATTGGATTAAATCGATGATTCAGAAGTAAGTTTTATTCCTGACAATACATCCATTATTTTGCCAGTGGTAAACGAAAAGAGGCGGCCTGTTCTGAATTGCGAACGAATAACTGATCGCCAATTAACACCGGATGATTCCAGGTTTTACCTTCGATGGCGTGAAACTTCGCCAATTCGGTATGGCCATTCGGATCGGCTTTAAGCAACACGACATCGCCTTGCTCGCTAATGACCAACAATTGCCCGGAGTCTCTCAATAACAGGACCTGGCCTTTTCCGTAGCGACCCCCTTTCCATTTGCGTTTGCCATCTTTGAGATCGAAGCAGACGAAAATCGTGCTGTCAAATCCGTAGGCGTGGCCTTGATAAACCACATAGTCGTTAAAGTCAGGTTTCAATCTTGGGGAATCCCAGACTTGCTCCGCTTCCCATTGGCCGTTCGTGTTTGTCACATGAATTTTTTGAATGCCTTTCCCCATGCCCGATGCAATCAGGATCGAGTCATCTTCAAGTCGTTGTGGTTGTAATGCGCGGTAGCCCTCGATCTCATTCTTGTAATTGAGTAAGACTTTCCCGTCAGTTGGATTGAGCAGATTGAGCTCTTGATTGGTCAGCATGGCAATCACTTTTTGACCGGCGATGGTCATCAAAGCTGGCGAGCTATAAGAATGATCGCCGGCGGGCGCAGACCACTTTAAATCGCCTGTTTCGGTATCGAAGGCGAGCAGCCCTTTATCTGCTTTGCCACCCGCATGCACCACTACCAGTGAATCAACAACAAGAGGCGAAGAGCTGAAGCCCCACCCGGGTGGTTTCCGTTTTGCCACTTTGCGAAGATCCTGCTGCCAAATTATTTCTCCTGTTTTCGGATCCAGTCGCATGACGTCGCCGTTCGCGCCTATCACGAACAGTTGACCATTGGCAAGTGTCGGAGTCGCCCGGGGGCCAGGGCCTCCCAGCGGATCATAAAATCGTGAGTTAATTTCCTGGATCCAGACTTCTCCTCCGGAATTGGCATCGTAGCAGACAATCGCTTCACTCTCTCCACGTTGTTCCTGCGTGAAGAGCAGGTCACCCGCTACGACAAACGACGACCAGCCCGGCCCCACCGGGATCTTCCAGAGTGGAGTTTTCACAGAATCGCCCCATTCAGTTGAGAGTGAGACACCACTTAGTGCACCGTCACGTTGGTTACCACGAAAGGCAGGCCATTCGGGAGCATTGAGACTCTGATCCAGTTCCGTGGTTACCAAATTGTTGAGATCAATTTTTGGTTTCCGACTGTCACTTGCCAACATTCGGTCTTCGGCACTTGGTACCCAACGCCAAGCCAGATCCAAATTGAAGTCACCCCACATGCCGTTACTGCGCAGCAAGGTGGAAAAACCAAATCCGAGTACCGAACACAAAACGATAATGACAGTTCTCTTCAATGAAAGCCATCTTGAAACCAGAACTGCGGAGATACCAAACAGGCCGAAACCCATGGGTGCTGTGATGAGCATGATTCCTGGCCCCATCATCGTGGGATCAAGCGAAAAGTACGTTACAGCAGCGGCGGCAATGACGACAATCGTTCCGATCAGTTTTTCCTTGAGTGAGGCACGACTGGCAAACAGCCACCAGATAAGGATCAGACCACCAAAGAGAAGCGGACCGAAGACTGTCGCCATAATTGGCAAACGTGAATCCGTTTCGATGAGTAGCGGCAAGGAGCGTGTGACCAGCATACCAACCAGTAACAGAAGAGGAGGCCAGATACGTAACGGCATTAAGCTGTTTGCAGAAGTTGTTGTATCAGTCTCGCTTGATTCCACTGGTTGACTGGCTTCTGTTTCCGGCTGATTCATTTCTGGCATGTTTGATTCTCGATTTCAATGTTTTCAAAGATTCTGATGTTTTTGCAATTTGATTAGTATAAGGCTTCTATGATCAGAGTCCCATTCAGTACGTGTTCTTGCGATCATTCTAGAGCGTGAGATTGATCTATCAAGATCCGCTTTGAACTGACCATCGGGCGAACCGAAAGAAGTCATCCCCATACAATTTTGCAAGCTGGAGCCGACTTGGAATTCGTTTCGGACACCTGAAATTTCCACTTTCTTATTTGCTACATTTTCAGGCACTAAATGCGGGCAATCTTGGCAAACCGGGCATATCTCATGCACATGACTGTTCACCATAGGAAAAATTATGAATTTTCTGGCGATGACATTCATTAACCGAGGGGAGTTGAAAAGCAATAATTCAGGCTGAATTTCAGACAATCTATCAGGTTTTTCTCAATGCACTCACACAATTTTTCGCCACGGATTTTAGAGTCGTCAGACGAAGTCACGTATTTCAGTGAACAGCATCTTTTTGGCACATATTCTGCACATACTTTGCATTTCAGGGTGTTCTGAGCAATTTGAGATGAGTCGACGTTACGTCTGATTCATCAATTCAGCCTGAATTCAAAGTCGATTATAAAAAATTACAAGTGGATATCTCACGAGGGGACTCTTGATTTTCATTGATCAAACGTCCCTTGCTTCGTGGAGGTATAAGAGTAACATCAGTTTTGTCAGTATTATTCTCGCTCAATGAAAAGGTCAAAACAGTGAATACAGAAATTCAGCAGAGTTCATCTACAACGTATCCTGGTGCCAGCAATGGCAGCAAAGCGAGCAATGGTTCCGCACGTGCCTCGGCCGTCGCGGCAGTGACCGGCTACAAATCCAGCCATCCACCCATGAACTTTCAGGAAATCCCCACAGGCGATCTCTTCAACGCCAATGTGTTCTCCACAAAGGTCATGAAGAAACGGTTGCCGAAAGAAATCTACAAAAAACTGATTCGGACGATTGAAGAGGGTGAAAAGCTGGATTGCTCCACGGCCGACGTTGTGGCATCTGCTATCAAAGACTGGGCCATTGAAAAAGGGGCCACACACTATGCCCACGTATTTTATCCACTGACCGGCTCTACTGCTGAAAAGCACGATAGTTTTCTGACACCCGATGGTGACGGCGGCGCGATTGCTGAATTCAGCGGTTCGCAACTGATTCAGGGTGAGCCCGATGGTTCCAGCTTTCCCACCGGTGGAATCCGTGCCACTTTCGAAGCACGCGGTTATACCATTTGGGATGTGACCAGCCCGGCTTATATTTTGGAGAACTCCAACGGAGTCACACTTTGCATTCCGACGGCCTTTGTCTCATGGACCGGAGAAGCCCTCGATAAAAAAACTCCCGTACTGCGTTCGATGCAGGCATTGAATACGCAAGCACAGAGAATATTGAATTTATTTGGACATGCGGACGGCAATCTGGTTTCGTCTACCGCAGGTCCTGAACAAGAATACTTTTTAGTCGACCGTAATTTCTATTATGCACGCCCCGACTTGCTCAATGCCGGTCGTACGCTGTTCGGTGCAAAACCACCCAAAGGACAGGAATTTGACGACCACTATTTTGGTGCGATTCCTGATCGCGTGCTGGCGTTCATGTTTGAAGCAGAGCGAGAACTGTTCAAACTGGGAATCCCCATCAAAACGCGGCACAACGAAGTGGCACCGGGGCAGTTTGAAATCGCGCCTCTGTTTGAATCGGCCAACATCGCGACCGACCATCAACAATTGCTGATGACAACACTGCGACGTACTGCAGAAAAACATGGCATGGTTTGCCTGACACACGAAAAACCGTTCGCCGGTTTGAATGGTTCCGGGAAGCATGTCAACTGGTCGATGGGAAGTGCATCTCAGGGTAACTTGCTTAATCCCGGTGAAACACCACATAAGAACGCTCAATTCCTATTGTTTTGTGCTGCCGTGATCCGTGCAGTCCATAAGCATCAGGGTGTACTTCGATCTGTTGTCGCCTCTGCCGGTAATGATCATCGTCTGGGAGCCAACGAAGCTCCGCCGGCGATCATCTCGGTCTTCCTGGGTGATCAATTGACCGATGTTTTCGAGCAAATTAAAATGGGTGGTGCTAATTCTTCAATTCCAAGAGGCACACTAACCGTGGGCGCTGATGTATTGCCACCATTGCCAAAAGATGCAGGAGACCGTAACCGGACCAGTCCGTTTGCCTTCACTGGAAACCGATTTGAATTCCGAGCCGTTGGTTCGAATCAATCGATCGCGGGACCATTGGTGGCGATGAATACGATTGTCGCCGATTCCCTGGATTTTTGTGCGACACGACTGGAAGAAGCAACCGGTGGCGATCCAAAGAAACTGCACTCAGAATTGCAAAAATTGCTCACAGAAATCATGAACGAGCATGGAGCGATAGTCTTCAATGGCGACGGTTACAGTGATGAGTGGCATGCAGAAGCAGAAAAACGCGGTTTGCTTAACCTCAAAACAACCGTCGATGCTCTGCCAGCTCTGCAAACCCCAGAAGCCAAAGAACTGTTTACGAAGTACGAAGTACTTTCGGAACGTGAATTGGCAAGTCGTCATGAGATCTACCTTGAACAGTATATCATGTCGATCAGTGTCGAACTCAACTTGACGATTAAGATGGCAAAAACGATGATCTTCCCGGCTGTCATACGTTATCAAAGCGAACTGGTTTCCAATTGTGCCAACTTGAAAATGCTGGGGTACGATTTCGACACCCTGACTCTGGACCATGTCACCGATTTGGTCAAGACACTCCAGGACAGTATTGGAGAATTAGAACTGGCGGCGACAGAATGTGAGTCGGACGATATGGTTGCGGAGGCAAATCATTGCTGCAACGTGCTCCTGCCATTGATGAATAAAGTCCGATCTGTTGCAGATGAACTGGAAGGGATCGTGGCAGACGACCTCTGGCCTTTGCCCACCTATCAGGAAATGTTGTTTATCAAGTAACAATAACGCTCAATAACTCGGGCTATAGGAATCAGAGCCGACCTGGATATTGTATTCAGGTTGGCTCTGTTGCTGTATACTTCGTTAAAATAAAATGATAATGCCGGACGGTCAAAGAAATGATGAGCCATGACGGATTCTGAATCATTTTTCGCTTTGGACGCGATTCAGACAAAACCTCAAATGCACTCCAGGCCATTCCGAAAGATGATCACAGGAATTGCCCTGTTTTGCACGATATGCATTGTGGCAGTCATTGGTTATGTCTCTGCTGGCTGGGCATTAGACGATTCGATCTACATGGTGATCATCACTATTTTTGGTGTAGGTTACGGCGAGGTACAGCCAGTTGAGTCTTCTGCACTTCGAGCTCTCACCATAATGGTCATCATTGCTGGTTACGGTGCAGTAATTTACACGGTTGGCGGCTTCATGCAAATGGTGATCGATGGAGAAATTAATCGGGCTCTGGGAGCGAGAAAAATGACAAAAGAAATTCAACGTCTGAATGGCCATACTATTATCTGTGGTGTCGGCCGCATGGGATCAATTCTATCACGAACTCTGCACGCAGAGAAGAAATCTTTTGTCGTGATTGACTGCGATGAACAACGCTTGAAGGCAGCGGAAGATCAGGGCTACTGGGTCATTCAAGGCGACGCCTCTGATGAAGACATTCTGGAACAAGCGGGCATCCGCCGTGCTGCTGTTCTGGCAACAGTACTCTCGGCAGATGCAACGAACGTATTCGTAACAATCACTGCCCGAGAATTGAACCCCGACATCATGATTATTGCTCGTGGAGAAAACCCGAAAACTGAGAAAAAACTACTGGGCTGCGGCGCAAACCGCGTCGTTCTGCCTACCGCCATCGGTGCGACCAAAGTCGCTCAATTAATCATGCGACCGACTGCTGAAAATATGCTGGAACAACTCACAAGTAACGGCGATATCAAAGACGAACTAGGTCACCTGGGTTTACAGTTTGAAGAACTACAGGTCACCCCTGATTCCACATTTGCTAACAAAACACTGGACAAAATCGAAGTGCGCAGTGATCGAGGGTTTCTGGTTGTAGCCATCCGTCGAGCCGACGGCGAGGTCGAACAGGATATGACTCCCGAAACAAAATTACTGGCTGGCGATTCGGTGATCGTACTCGTTCACAATAACGACATCCCACATCTCTCAGAAAAATTCGCAGCCAGGGGAATTAAGATTACGTACCGCGGGGTGACCGCGGAGATTTGAGCTTATAGTATACTCAATTCATCTCCAACCCCAGGCATTCCTGCGCAACTACCCTTATTGCATAACCACTATTTTCTGATAACATCTTCTTGAGTCCGGATACAGTAGAACCTTTTAAGAGAAGCGGTATCAGCTTTACTGAAATAAATTGCTGGATCTCGGTGATTCGTTGATCCTCATCGTAGGGAAACTCATCGACATTCAACAGATCCGCAATTCTGGGGTTCCCATCTGGGTAGAGAGAACTAGCTCGGTTATGAATGTGACATTGCTCACTTCTTGGATATTGCATCTGCTCAACTTGTTGAAGCCAGAAACCAAGATTGAGGAAATATAACGCACTATAATTTGACTTCTGCAAGTTCACGACTACAACCACTTCCTCGCAGGACAGATACCAGTTCGATCCTTTCCGAAGAAATCCATGGGCTTTTAACTCTGCATTTATTGTCGTCTTAAGGATGCTCGTTGATATCATAATAGAAGCGTTTCCTGAAATCTTATTGTTTCTATTCTACCCTTTGAACACCCCACCATTCTCAATTTCCAGCAAACGTTTTTTGCGCCACAGTCCGCCGCCGTAACCTGTCAGCTTTCCATCTGCGCCAATCACCCGATGACAGGGAATGAGAATCGAAATCCGATTATCGCCATTGGCGCGGGCAACGGCTCGCACTGCCGACGGTTGTCCGATACTTTGGGCCTGCTCCGCGTAAGAGCGGGTGGTGCCGAAGGGAATGGTTCGTAATGCTGACCAGACTTTTTGTTGAAACTCGGTTCCGGGTGTGATTAGCGGGAGATCGAAGTCGGTTCGTTTTCCTGCAAAATAATCATGCAGCTGCTTATCTAGCTGAGCGAAGAACGGACTGTCACCCGGCAGCGTTTTGGCATTCATCCGTTTGTGCAGAAGGTTAAGTTGTGTTTCCAGCATGGGACGGTCTGCGAATTCGAGCAGGCAGATCCCCTGCTCTGTTGCACCTGCTAACATCGGTCCAAGCGGAGTGAGGAGGCGGGTTACAGTAATCACCTGCTGGTCGCTGCTTTTTGCTGGCGCGCTGCCTATGGTTTTCTTGAAGCCATCGCCGAAACCACTGAGTGATTCGTAGCCACTCTGAAATGCGGCATCTGTCACCGGCGTTTTATGACGAATCTGACCAAAGGCCTGATTGATCCGCCGCATGCGCAGGTAGGATGTAAAGGTCATGCCATGCAATTTCTGAAACCAGCGCCGGACGCGTACCGGGTCGAGTCCCCTTTGCTTTAAATCTTCTGCCTGCAAACGGATTGTGGCATCCTGCTCGACTTCTTCCATCAATGGTTGTAACCATTCGGGTGTGGCTCCCAGATTCAGCATGGGATGGCAGATCTTGCAGGCCCGGTAGCCGTTTGCGATGGCGGTCTTTGCATCAGGGAAGTACTCGACGTTCTCGGGCTTCGGTTTGCGAGCCGAACAGGAAGGGCGACAAAAGATTCCAGTCGTACGGATGGCCGCAAAGAAGACACCTTCAAAGTTGGAATCCCTGTTCACCAGCGCCTCGTACATCGTTTCCTTATCGGGTAGCGAAGCTGTTTTTGTCATTCTTATCTCAGTTTGATTCATTTTCAGAAGGCCGGTTTCCTAAGCCGGAAACCCATTTCCAAAAATCATACCAGTTCAAAAACAACCGGCAACCGCGAAATGAACAAGGAACTTTTTTAAGGCCAGATCAAAGGAATATTTACAACTTTCATTAGTTACATACGATAAGTTCGGTCAAATGACCGTTCCACAAAGTCATGAATCTCATCATCTGAGGGCATTTTTGATTCCACATCTTCATTCCGAGCTTGAATCATCCTTTCACGAATTTCTGCCATTCGTTCTGAACGATCAAATTCCTGCTGTAGAATTCCATTTGCAAAGATCAATTCAATTACACTCTTGTATTTCCATGCTGCATGAAAGCCCATGTGAACGTATAAGTCCTGAATAAACCCATCAGTAATTAACAGACCACCAGAGTATTCCAAGTGGTAATCCAGCCCTTCATAGTGGTTGTTAAACCAGTCAAATTCTCCATCTGTGCCAGTGGGTGTCACCCCATTGATTTGTGGACCTACTTGAGGTTCATAACCTTCGCCTTCGGCGATCAGGTTCACATGGAGCGTATCGAGGACCAAGTGTGAATTTGAAACAGCAAAGATGGCTTGATAGCCGCGCCAGCAAGCTGTACAAGTTCCAGCAGGATTCAGATCTAGAAGGCTGGGTTCAAATAGTTCACCTTCACTAATTCCTGAGAGCGAGAATTCGGTGTCATTGTGTCGAAACGAGTCATTAATTTGAGCTGTCATATTGAATCTCCTTGATGATGTGTGTTCGTGTCAATTTTGTCATTCATCTAAAAAGAAGCAGTTGCCCCATCACATTTTTTTATGGTTTCTTAATGAGCTCAATTCCGCTGATGAGTGACTCTCCTTTTACCGCCTGCAGCGTGATGGTTAAGGTGCCGTCAACTTCGACGTTCTCCACTTTTCGGCTGATTCCCGTCATTGGATGCTTTGCTTCAGCGAGAATATCGAAATCGCTGAGGGCAGTCTGTCCCTGGAGATAAATGGTCTGTATTCGCTGGCCGGGCTGAATGTTATCGACTTCAGCAAAATAGAGATGGACTGTATAAACACCTGGATTGAGGTCATGTAATACCAATTCCTGAAGCCCTTCCACCGTCGAGGCTGCAACCCACGGCCATGCATCGCCGGTCTGCATCCAATTCGTATGCCGATAGCGGTACGTGGGGTTCTTAGGCCTCGTGACAACATTAATCTTGGGAGAAGGACCGCCGACGGAGGGATAGTCGAGCCAGAGCGTTCCCGCACGGGTTTTCCGATCGCCTGGTGCGCCGAAGTTCAGACCGATTCGTTGGATGGATGCGGGTTTGATTGTGTCAGCGCCCCACGCGGACCACTGTTCGTGATTTTCAGGCATGGCGACCAGCGACAAACCTGCCGGTAATGGATAACTGCAAGTACAGCCATCATAGAAATACGGGACGTTCAATAATCCCCCCGAGGGAATAATGCTGTTTGTGCAACCACTGCGCGGACCACTGATAAAAACCGTGCCGCTTTCCAGTGTTTTGTCGTAGAAGGAAGCCGTACCACTTCTGAGTGTGTAGAACAAACCGTAATCGACGCCCCCGTCACAGCCATACATTTTTGGAAAGGCCCGTGGTTCTTTGAGACCAGTAATCGGGTTAATGCGTTTTCCTGCCACAGGTGGATCGGGGTGTAAGATCTTCTTCTGGTGTGGCGCGTGATAGTAGCTTGGTTGCGGACCTGCCGGGTTGGCAGCCAGATTCTTTCGCAATTTGGGTTGTTCTGTTGGCTTCAGGACACGACCGGTATAGATATCTGAAAGCACAAGCGGAAGTAACGGATAGTCGAGCTTATAATCGCCTCGCAGCCGAATCCCACTCCAGTCCTTAGGTCGGGAGACCATGGTTCCGTCAAAGAAGTGCGGCTGGGGTGAGCGTTTGAAATGCGAGAGAGTATCATCAAACCAGAGAACGCCGAGTGGGAACCGCACCAGCGTATCTTCAGCGTGTTGATAGTTCCCCCGATAGTCGGCTGTACCCGGTAATGGACCTGCTCGACGGACAATCACTTGCTCTTCAAATTTCGACGGTTCTATTTCCGTCAACTCAAATTCCGCCAACTCAAAATTTCCCGGTTTTAATGATTTCAAATCATACGAAGCAGCAAGTGCCGGTTTTACTTTCATTCCTAATACAGCAATCCCGCCAAATGGTCGGAGTGACTGCAGGAGAGTATTTCTGGATTCTAGAATTCGGTTCGGCGTTTCCGTAACAATGACACTGGCGAGGTAAGGAGGCAACGCTACTTTATTCAGATCACATTGAATCACGGCAGCCCGCGTTCCATAAAGACCTGCAAGCTGTAACTCACGACGTAGTTGATCGACTCGCTCTTTCTTTTCATCAAAGGCGATGACGTGATAGTTTGATTCCTTTAGCAGAGATTTGACTAGCGATCCCGTTTCCAGGCCGACGACAAAGGCAATGCCTTCCGGTCCGGCAGATTCACGGACCAGTGCTTTGGCGAATTTTGATGAATCTTGTGTTGTCGTTAGATTGGTAACATTTTCTTTCCAATGTTTTACCGGCGTTGATGCGTCGCTTGTTTTTTCAAAACAGTAAATCGTTCCATTGCGTGAGGAAACAAAGAGCCTTCCCTCCGCGACAATCATAGAGTGAATCGTGCCTTTAACACCCTTTAATGGATCATCGAATTTCAACAATCGGTTGTCAGCATGAATCTCTCGACTGATACTTTTCTTTCCTAATCCCTCACGTACTTTGTCTTCGTGCCGTTGACTGTTCACGACTTTATCGAAGCTTAATGTTCCACGCCGAATGGCTTTCGCGGTCGCAGGATCGAGGGCGGCAAACCAGCCTCCGGGAAATCCACCGTCGGTGGGAAGTTTAAATTCAATGAGCGCGCCCGTCTTACGATTCAATCGAGCCGGGTATGCCGTTGAACAGGGTACAATGAGTTCGTCGTCGTTGACAACCAGATAACCTTGCGGTGCGAGTCCGCCGATGGCTGTTGTATTGTGTGGCTGTTGACCGAACAGATATCCGAGTCGCTCGTTTCGCCAGATTAAATCGCCTGTCTCAATATCCATCGCATAGACGAAGACTCCCTCAAACGGCCAGACACCGGCGGCGAAATAGACCTGCCCCTCTGAGACAACGGGGCCTCCACGCACGGGCCACACAGAAATCAAACGTCGATTTCCAAGCAGGCGACGTTCACTGGGGACGGCGCGGTGTTTCCAGCGCAATTTCCCCGTCGACAGTTCGACACAATAGAAATAGCCATCGTCTGATCCAAAACAGACAGAATTTTTCCAGACAGCGGGTGCAAAGCGAACGGGACCATTGGTGCGATACACCCAGAGTTCGCGGCCCGTCGACGCTTCGTAGGCTGTGACGGAATCATTACGCGAAGAGGCAAGCAGCAGAACCCCATCAGCCACGATTGGTTCGTAGCCGGCGTCAAATTGTAAACGCGCACTGTGAAAAGCGGGTGAGATCTCGGGAAGCTGACGCGTCCATTTGAGTGACAGTGTTTCGGGTAGTGAGTCGGTTGTGGCGCCGGTTCGTCCTGCATTTTGTCGCCACATCGGCCAGTCTTTGGCATGGGAAGTTTCTATTCCCATTGCGGAAACAAAAACCAGGCAAGAGACCACTATGAGAATCTGGAAGCGCAGTAATTTGAAGTGATTCATAAATAAGATGGATTCTACTGAGGTGAGATTTTCGGAATGCGATTAAAGTCTTCTCAATTGTACTCAGTTGTTGAGGCAGGTACAACAAATCTGTCAGAGATCAGGAGTGCTAAGGCATCTTCGATACCCCAATCAGGGAGACTTCCAGAGAAATCACTTTCGACTTTGACTGCAACTGACTAAAATAAACGACCTGAAAACCATGTTCGGAATAAGGAGAAGTGATGGAACCGACAGACCTGTTCATGTCAGCGATTATCAACGCGTTTGAAGGCAACAAACGGCTGGCGGAGAAAGCCGTCGCGCAAGTATCCGATGAAAAACTCCGTATCGCCGTCGATGAGAATACGAATTCGATCGCCGTGATTATGAAGCATGTTGCAGGAAACCTGCTCTCGCGCTGGACCGATTTCCTGTCAACGGACGGCGAAAAATCGTGGCGGAATCGAGACGATGAATTCGTAGACTCGTTTAAAAGTCGCGCCGAATTACTGGAATACTGGGAGCAAGGTTGGGCGTGTCTGTTTGCAGCCCTGCAAAATTTGACCGCGTCAGATATAGAAAAAACGGTCGTCATCCGCGGCGAGCCACATACGGTGCCCTTGGCGATTGAAAGATCACTGGGGCATACGTGCTACCACATCGGTCAAATCGTACAAGTCGCCCGCATTCAGTCGGGGGAAAACTGGAACACGTTGACGATTCCCAAAGGGGAGTCAGAACAGTTTAATAAAAAGAACTGGGGAGAGGTTGGGAAATCGCATTCGTGATGAATGCAGCTAAAAATATCCAGAAGTAACTTTCAAGCTAGAAGAATGACAATCGGCTAATCTACACTGAGCGATCTGAAGACAGAAACAAAAACAGGAGTTTCTAAACATTATGAGACACTTAATTTTGGTATCGATGAGCAAACGGTGGCTAACGCCCAGCCGCTCATTTTAGTTTTTTGAAATCACATAGGTCATCACAAAATGGCCCCATTTCAAAATACCGCGCAAAAAAAGGGAGAACGACGTTCGTTCTCCCTTTCAGCATTGAGCCGATCTAACCGAAGCTTACTGTTTTTTGATCAGTCTCCGAAGGCGCCGTCGAAGGCGATGTCGGAGGGGGCGAAGTCGACGTTCTTGACGAACTGGCAGGCTTCGCGGGCACCCTGGTCGCGGTTCATGCCCATGTCTTCCCATTCGATGGAGAGGGGGCCGTTGTATTTGATGTCGTTCAGGGCGCGGATAATTTCTTCGAACCGCACGCCGCCACGTCCTACGCTGCGGAAATCCCAGCCGCGTCGTTGATCGCCGAAGGAGAGATGGCTGGCCAGGATACCTGTGCGACCATTTAACGTGACGGACGCATCTTTCATATGCACGTGATACATGCGATCGGGGAAATACCGAATGAATTCGACGGGATCAACGCCCTGCCAGATCAAGTGGCTGGGGTCGAAGTTGAAGCCGAATTCTTCGCGGTTGTCGATGGCCTTCAGTGCGGTTTCTGCGGAATAAATATCGAAGGCGATTTCTGTGGGATGTACTTCCAGCGCGAACTTGACGCCGCACTCCTGGAAAACGTCAAGAATCGGATTCCAGCGATCGGCGAACAACTGGAAGCCCGCGTCGATCATCGTGCGTGGCGTGGGAGGAAAATCATACAACAGATGCCAGATGCTGGAACCGGTGAAACCGTTGACCACACTCACACCCAGTTTTTGAGCGGCGCGGGCTGAATTCTTCATTTCCTCGATGGCACGCTCGTTCACGCCGGCAGGATCTCCGTCGCCCCAGACATATTCGGGCAGAATGGCTTTGTGGCGTTCGTCAATGTTATCGAGAACTGCCTGTCCTACCAGGTGATTCGAAATGGAGAACAGTTGCAGGTCGTATTTTTCGAGTAGTTCTCGCTTACGATTACAATAAGTATCGTCGGACAGTGCTTTATCGACTTCAAAATGGTCTCCCCAGCAGGCTAATTCCAAGCCGTCATAGCCGAATTCTTGTGCTTTTTTGCACATCTCTTCCAGCGGGAGGTCGGCCCATTGTCCGGTGAATAATGTTACAGGGCGTGCCATAAGAAGATCCTTTCATATTGTCACATCTGGGAATGAATAAATCGTCCCTCACACTAGACCAGTGCACTCAAAATGTCAAACGAATCTGCACTTGTCGGGGGCAGCCTGCAAAAAAAGAGGATGCGAGACTCCTATCAGGTAAGGAAATTGATTATTATCGGATCCTGATCCAATCGAAATCAACGAATCTCGCTTAGAAACTCGTCTCGTCCGCGGTCTAAAAATCGCCACAAACAGGAAAGTTCCATTATGTCAGAAAACAGTTCCCCCCTGGTGGGCGTGATTATGGGAAGTCAATCCGACTGGGATACAATGAAAGAAGGAGCCGCGATTCTGGAACAGTTCGGCGTGGAACATGAGTGCCGTGTTGTTTCAGCACATAGGACTCCCGACTGGATGAACGAATATGCGAAGACTGCGGAAGAACGTGGATTGGAAGTGATCATCGCTGGTGCTGGTGGTGCTGCCCATCTGCCGGGTATGGTCGCCGCACAAACAGTGCTGCCGGTTCTGGGTGTGCCCGTTAAAAGTCGCGCGTTAAAGGGACTCGACTCCCTGCTGTCGATTGTACAGATGCCGGGCGGCGTGCCTGTGGGAACATTGGCGATTGGAGAATCAGGGGCGAAAAACGCGGCGCTGCTGGCGATACGAATTCTCAGCAACTCGCGTCCGGAACTGCGACAACAGATGCACGACTTCTGCAAGAATCAAACCGAGAGCGTACTGGATAATTCCGAACTATGAGTGATTTGATTCCCCCCGGCTCGACGCTGGGCATGTTAGGCAGTGGTCAACTGGGTCGCATGTTTGCCATCGAAGCCCGCCGTCTGGGATATGGCGTGCATGTCTTTTCGCCGGAAAGCAAGACGCCCACCGGTCAGGTAGCTGACGTAGAAATCTGCGCGGAGTATACTGATCTGGAAGCGGTCGCGGAATTCGCGAAAAACGTCGATGTGATTTCATTCGAGTTTGAAAATGTGCTCTCGGAAACCACGGAGACGGCATCGAAATACGCGCCCGTGCGGCCCGGTGCGAATGTGCTGCATATTGCCCAGAATCGAATTCGTGAGAAATCAGAATTGCGCGACGCCGGCATTCCAGTCACCCCGTTTGCGGTCGTCCGTTCGGTTGAGGAATTAGAGAGTGCCTTGAATGAGCTGGGTTGTCCTGCGGTGCTGAAGTCGGCAAGCTCCGGCTATGATGGCAAGGGGCAAGTGAAAATCGATTCCCTTGAAGTCGCAGAAACCGCGTGGAACGAAGTGGGCTCAGACGAAACGGTGCTTGAAGCGTTCATAGATTATACCTGCGAACTCTCGGTAGTGGGCGTCCGTGGCCTGGATGGTGAGTTCGCCTTTTATGGTCCGATGAAAAACGACCATGTGAATCATATCCTTGATATCTCGGTGTTTCCCGCAGATGTGGGAGATGAGATTAGCGCGGAAGCGATTGAAATCACGCGGGCTGTTTTTGAACATTTGGACGTCGTGGGTGTGATGTGTGTGGAATTCTTTTTGACCAGTGACAATCGATTGATGATTAATGAAATCGCACCGCGGCCTCATAATTCGGGTCACCTGACGATCGACGGGCACGTGACTTGTCAATTCGAACAACAGGTCCGCGCGATCTGTGGCCTGCCTTTGGGAAGCACACAATCTCTGGGTCCTGTGGCGATGGCGAACCTGCTCGGCGATCACTGGGAAGCCGGCCCACCCAACTGGAACGCCTTGAAACAATTCAACGATGTCAAACTGCACCTGTACGGCAAACAGGAATCGCGCATTGGTCGCAAAATGGGACACCTGACCGCGCTGGCTGAAACACCCGCCGGTGCCATTGAACGGGTCAACCAGGCACGGGCCGCGATTTTTAATGACTGAATTATTTGCCGCGCACGTTTCCCCAGAGTTCGATGTGCATGCGGCGGGTGACCTGACAGCCAATCTGTTTTGATGCTTCTTGCAACCATTGCATGCGTTCGGCAAGCATCTCTGCTGTTGTCCCTTGCGGCATCAAATAGACATGTGCGCGATCAATTTCCGGATAGCGATCTAAATACGCTTCGATCTCGATCATGTCTTTCCGTTGATCGACGACAAATTTGAATTGATACGGATATTTTTTCATTAACTCATGTATCACAGTCGGCTGATCCCGCCTTGCATCGTGTCGGTGTGCCCAGTCGGGATCTTTGACGGGTGTGGAGTTCGAGAGCTTGGGGCTGATTGACATCAAGTCGGCATACACATCCTGTAAAATGGTTCCCGCCGTTTCGATGGTGATCACTTTGCCGGCTGCGTGCAGACGTTGTGTCAACGTTTCGACTTCGTGGGACAGCATCGGCTCTCCCCCGGTCACGACCGCATGCTCACAATCGTATTGCGCGATATGCTCCATGATCTCGTCGATCGACATTTTATCCCCCTCCGGATTCCAGGAGGTATAGGGCGTATCACAGAACCAGCACCGCAGATTGCAGCCGCTGGTGCGAATGAAAATGGAGGGTACCCCGATCCATAAACCTTCGCCTTGCGGAGAGTGAAATATTTCTGAGATCAACAAAAGAATCGTATCCTGAAACGAGGGAGAACAAAGAATGACGCACATCTTAATAGAAAGCGGCGGCCCTTGCATTGAAATGCACGGTCAAAGCGTGGTAAGTTTGACGAAAAATCAATTCCACACAGATAACTAATTGACTCCATAGAATTTAGGACAGCACCATGCGTCACGATTCCCGCCAGCCCGACCAACTTCGCCCGATCAAAGTAGAACGTGGATACACCAAGGCCACACACGGGAGTATCCTGATTTCTGCGGGAGATACCGTGGTGCTCTGCACAGCCAGCCTGGACGATAGCGTTCCCCCCTGGAAAAAGCATGAAGAAAACCCCGGTGGTTGGGTGACGGCAGAATACAATATGCTGCCGGGAAGTACGTCACCTCGAAAACGAAGAAAAGCAGACGGGCGTTCAAGCGAGATCCAACGACTGATCGGCCGAACTTTAAGAGCCGTCGTTGATTTTCAGGAACTTGGGCCACGTACGATTACAGTGGACTGTGACGTATTACAGGCTGACGGAGGCACACGAACATTGAGTATCACCGGTGGTTTCCTCGCTTTGCTGGATACCGTATTGGCGATTCCCGAAACGTGTGAACTGGCGGAAGGCGAAATTTTTGATCCCAAAAAAGTGTTCTCTGACAGCGTCGCCGCGGTGAGTGTCGGTGTAGTGAATGGCCAACCGGTGCTCGACCTGGATTATATCGAAGACAGCACCGCTGGAGTCGATATGAATGTTGTGATGACGGGTGGCGGCGATTTTGTCGAAGTTCAGGGAACCGCGGAAGGCCAGACCTTTGATCGTGGATTGCTCGATGCACAACTCGAACTGGCGACATTGGGAATTGAACAGCTGTCGGCGATTCAGAAAGAGTGTATTGGCGAGGCGTGGCCGATTTGATTTTTCTACCACGAAAAAAACGAAGGGTACGAAAACAAAAACGAGATTATTCGTTTTCCTCATAGGTACCGTAGACCTGCCTGCCCCAGAAGGGGGTTTTGGAATGATAGCCGGGAACCCAGAAGAAGTAATGACGCTGGGGGCCTCCCCAAATGCTCATGCCCGCTCCATAGTCGACTTCCAGACTAACAATAAAAGGCAACGGTGCCCGGGGAGATGCAATTAATTCCCAAACAGTGTTAGCATCATCGGGCCTTCGGTCTTCCAAAATCTGTTTTGCAGGGAGAGGTCTTTGATTCAGTTTCACATAACTCTGGTGCACTTCATGCGTACCAAAGAAGTGGGTCAACACCCAGAAAAATACCAGCAGCAAAAACGTGAACCCTGACCAGATCGAAAGCTGCCGTCGATTATTCTGATTGTCTTTTGATTCAGAATTCATGAGATCGTTCTCATCCTTCCATAGAGACGCACTACAAGCAGGTTACAAATATTGCTCTGTACAAGCAATTATTTTTTTGTTTCTGGATAAACTATCTTCAATCAAGGCACTTCGTTGTAAACGGGTCGTATTGTCAATTGCACATCACAGGTTACGTTGTCAGAATAGTTACCCGATGATGATTGCAATTTAGTCTGTGGAGGTTTTGTGGCGAATTCTGAGTATGTTGAGATTTTCAGACAAGGTGCTATCGCCATTGATCGTTGGCGGACTGAGAATTCGACCGAAAATACGGACATCAAGCTGGACTTAAGTGGCGCTGATTTAAGCGGTGCGGACTTGACTGAGACCAATTTGAACGGGGCTGACTTGCGTGGTGCGAATCTGGCCGGGGCCGACTTGAGTGGTGCTGATCTGGTGGGAGCGAATTTGAGCGGGGCCGATTTGAGCAGAGCCGACTTGTGTCTCGCCGATTTGAGCGGCGCTGACTTAAGTGGGGCTAATTTGCACAGAGCCAATTTGCGGGAAGCAGATTTGAACTGGGCTCATTCACACAACACTCTTTGGGTCGAATTAGATTTGTCAAGAGTCGTGGGTTTGAATTCTATCGTGCATGGAGGACCCAGTACCATTGGTGTGGACACTCTCATGCTTTCTAACGGAAAGATCCCTCAGGAGTTTCTTCGAGGCTGCGGTCTACCCGATGATGTGAATGCGTATGTTCCCACCTATTTTGCAAATACATCAATCGATTTCTTTTCCTGCTATATCTGTTTCAGTCCTGAAGACAAAATATTCGCCCAACGATTACATGATGCATTGCAAGCCCGGGGAATTCGTTGCTGGCTGGATGAAAAACCGCTGCTGCCTGCAGATGGGATACACGTGGAACGGAAGATTAAGATCTGGGACAAGATCTTGTTATGTGCTTCAAAACATTCCTTAACCAGTCATTGGGTAAATCAGGAAATCGCGAAAACGTTTTCCATGGAAGCAGAGCAACTCAAAAAAGATACGATCGTGGTTCGTTCATTGATGCCGCTTAACCTGGATGAGCATCTTTTCGACAGCTGGGCACATCCAGACAAAAACACGATGTGCGAGCGACTGGCCGCTGATTTCAGAGAATGGGAAACAGACGAATCCAAGTTTGAAGAGCAAGTAGCGAAACTCGTCAAAGTGCTACCATCGAATACGACAACGCGAACTTGAACCGGTTCTTAACTCTGAGGAAATAAATCCGGACGAACGTAGCGTTGCATGAGCATGCCACCGGTGAGGTTTTGGACGTTTTTGAAGCCGGACTGTTTCAGGATTCGAGCTGCGACATAAGCGCGGAGACCTGTATGACAGACGGTAACAATGGGTTGTGATGCATCTAATTCGTCCAGACGTTGACGTAGTTCGTCAACGGGAATATGGACAATTTCAGGGAAGCGGAATGTTTCGACTTCTTTGACAGATCTCACGTCTAAAATCTGAAATTCGGAGAGGTCGGCGTCAACTTCAATAATCGACGTAAGGCTATCCAGATCATTGCTGGCGACAAACGCCGCGATGTGGACCGGATCTTTTGCGGAGCCAAATGGAGGCGCGTAAGCGAGATCGAGGCCCGCCAGATCACGAATGGTACCTCGAAATTTCAAGACGGTTGCAATGACATCGATGCGTTTATCGACGCCTTCTCTGCCGACGGCTTGCGCGCCCAGCACCTGCTCCGTTTCCGGGTCGTAGGTCAGCTTTAAAAAGAGAGATTCGGCACCGGGCAAATAGCCGGCGTGGTGTTTGGGTACCACAATCACTGAACGATTGGTGCGTTTTGCTTTCTCAGCGAATTTTTTACTGAGCCCCGTCATCGCAGCCGTCAATCCGAAGACGCGAACAATGGCCGTGCCAACAGGTGAGACCATCGGATCGGCGTTCGACGTAACCGCGTGCTGCCCAGCAATACGACCGGCACGATTCGCGGGGCCAGCCAGGGGAATTCGCAGGGGATGATTCAAAACGCCGTGCCTGTATTCAACTGCGTCTCCTACGGCATACACATCGGGATGTGATGTCTGCATATATTCATTGACTGCGATACCACCAAAATTGCCGATCTCAATACCGGAGTCTTTCGCCAGCGCGATTGCAGGTGCCACTCCGATTCCCAAAATCACGAGATCCGCATTGAGCGATTTCCCGTTTCCCAGTTCCACGCCAACCGCTGCAGAACCTTCAACAGTTACTTTTTCAAGTGCCGTCCCCAGATGCACGTTGACGCCGTGCACGGTGAGTTCATCCTGAATCAGGCGAGCCATTTCCGAATCGAGTGGTGGCAATACCTGTTGCTGTAGCTCCACGAGTTCCGTGCTGATGTTTAAACGATGCAGTTGCTCGACCATTTCCAGACCGATAAAACCCGCGCCTACGACTACCGCACTCTGACATTGGTTCTGTTTAATATAATTTTTAATTGTATCGGCGTCATTCAGATTACGCAGTGTGAAAACATTCTCTGCGTCGATGCCCGGCAATGGAGGCACAATGGGAGCAGCTCCCGGTGACAAAATCAGACGATCCCACAATTCTTCGAATGTTTCGCCTGTCACCCGATTCAGTACTGCAACCGTTTTTCGATCAAAGTTTATCGATTGCACCAGATGTTTCGTGCGGACGTCGATGTTGAAGCGTTGTTTGAACAGTTCCGGTGTGGCGACGAGCAGCTTCTCGCGCTCGAAAATTTCTTCACCGATATAATAGGGCAATCCACAGTTGGCAAACGATACATGTTCGTCTTTTTCAAACAGTATAATTTCTGCTGCTTCATTACAGCGTCGGGCACGCGCTGCGGCACTCGCACCTCCGGCCACTCCGCCGATGATGATCAATTTGACTGGTACTGTCTCCGCCATGTTGCACCTTTTAATATATCACTGAAATTCCTTACGGACTGACTCAGCGAAATTATAAGCGCAGGCAGTTCATACAACTACTGACAGGCATTCACAATTGGGATGATCGTGTTAAGTAACCTCGACTCAAAATCAATTCAGGGTTCGGCGATGAAACTCATATGTAATTCTGAATGTCTTCGATGCAATTTGTCCCATTCTTCGCATGTCATCTGTCCAAAAACAGGACTGAAGGCCCGCTGAGGTTCTGCTTCGAGACGTTGAATCGATTTTGTTAAATGCTCCAATGCTTCCCGATCCTCGAGCGGGTCGGGTGCTAATGCCTGTTTGGAGGCTCCCTTTAATTTGAAACCGGGAGACATGCCGTGTTTGAAGATGCGAGGCTTGAAGAAATATTGTCCATAATGCGAACAGGCCAGGGAAAAGTGAACGCAAACCCATCCAGCGAACTATCCATAGTTCGGGCCAGATGTTCGAAGATTTGCCCTTTTGTCCAACCTCCCGTCGTCGGTGCATCCGCTTCCGTCAGCCGTCTGGCATCCTCGACCACTTCCTGTAGCGACGCGTAAGACAAGGTTCTTCTATTAGTAGTTTTCGTCGACATAAAACAATCCCAAATTCTATTCAAGCTGGTAAAACTTTAGCAAAAATACATTGGTCTATTCTTGAAACACACATCAATAAAAACAAGGCCGAATTTTTGTAAATTTATGTTACTTTGACCCAATTGCTGCCAGAGCGAGACAGGTGGGTCACATCGCCTTGAAAGTAATATGCGTGCACGGGTTGATTAACTGCAGGGTTAATCAATTCAACCGGATCGCGCGAAAACCAGTTTTCGGCCACACCCTCGACTTGATCCAGAAGTGAAACACCTTTTTCGTCTACACTCCAGAGTTCTCCCTGAATGCTTACGCCATCTTCGATATCAACGACGAGCCCGGGGTATTCGCCACAATCGTACATCAGGTAGTTGGGACGGGTGACGGCTTTCGCTAGAAAGGTCTGTCCTGTCAGATGATGTGCACGGCAGAAGCCCCGTTTTAATGTCCCATAGACAAAAATCAGCGTTTCGGTTTCTGAACTCATCGATTTTCTTTTACTCATTATAGGCGGCTGCCCGCAGCAGTTGTCTGGTTTTCTCAGACAGTTGGTTCCAGTGAACGTTCATCAGCGCTCCGTGCAAGGCATAGAGCAAATTCAGGCTGCATCGCGGCTGCTGTTGCTTTACCAGCAGGTAGGCGGCGATGGCACCGGTCTGTTTGAGATCTGCCAGGGTTCGAATTCCGACCTGTTCCAGCCAGTGAGCGCTTTTCGGACCCAGATTCCGTAATTTTTCAATGGGCAACGATTCATGTAAAGGATCAGTGACCACTACTTTTCCTTAATTGAAAGATTTGCAGGACTCAACACACTTCGCATCGCAGGGTCGATCCCTTAAAATTTGTTCTGAGGTTGTTTTTCATCCGTAGATATTTTGATTGTACACGATTACTTCCCTGAAAGTCCGCCATGGAATGGTTTGCCTTTCTGATTTATATTCTGATCGCGGCGCTTTGCACGCTGGTGGTATGGTTCACGATCAAAGTGGGATTTCGTGTTTCGACGCTCTCGGAGCCGGTTTTAGCTGAACCAGAGAATTTTCTAACGACTGACACTGGATCCTCTGATCAAACACCACATTTGTATTGGAACTTCACTGCAACATTAATTGTGATTCCTACTCTAATCCTGACGTTGGGATTTTTCGCCGAAATCACTTCTCTCATTAATCCTGTCACCGGCACACTTGCGGTAGCTCTGGCTTTAATCTGGGGAATGGCGTTCTGGTCAGGTATGCTGGCATTTCCTAAACAGTCTCCGTTGGAAAATCAAATACCTCTGCCTGAGTTCTCTGAACCGACTGCAAAGGAGTCCAGTGAGGTTCAGCACACAATAGATCCGAAGGAGACGTCCTGATGATCTATTTGATGACGCTTTTTTTCTTATTCCTGCTTCTAATCCTGTCATTCCTGTTAGCAGAAATTACCTATTCTCCAGTCAATCGAAGTGCCAAAACACGTCTTCTGGATTCGCTGCGTCGAATCTCGCTCGCACAACAACATCTTCATGATGTGCGGCAATATGGTCTATTATTTTTTTCGTTAGTGTGTTGTGTACTATCCGTCGGCGTCTACATCCCGTATATAACTCTGTTTTTGCCTCCATTTTTCCAGCAATCTGAAGCGGCTGTACTAGTGAAGAGCCATAATGCACCACTGGTCTATCTGGGATTACTTATTTTATTGCAGGTAGCTGGTGAAATCAGTCAGGCTTTGACAGAGAGACAAAATTCCTCCGCGATGATGGTGCTCAATAGCTATTTCTGGCTGCCTCTCTTAATGGCGTGGTCATCACTCGCCCCTTATCTTCCCGTTGACCTCAGCCACATTATAAAAGATTCGGGATCATCAATATGGCTTGGTATGCTACAACCAGCAGGTTGTCTTGCTCTTGCGCTTGCTTTGATCGGCCCCTACTTAATCATCAACGCGCGTGCGCTCTTCCCGGTGAGCCCCATTCATACCTGGATTCGTGAACTGCGGATGATTGTCGGTCTCTCAATCATTATTCCACTGATTTACGGACGCAGTTGTTTTTCTCCTGTCAACGAACACTTTTCACCAGCTGAGATTGCAGGGATTGCAGCCCAGGTGATACTACTACTCGTTTTGATGGTCATTGTGTTAAGACTCAAAAAATTTTTAAGGAGACAACGTAATCTCAATACAGAACGACTCTGGAAGATCACACTATGGTTATCAATGATTTCGGTAACATCTTCCTTCGTTGCGTTTCATGTTCTTGGAACATCGGATCCTTTAATGCATGTTTTACTGAATTTCAGTTTGCTGGCCATTTGGATCGGATTTATCGCACCAAAAGGGAACCTTAAGCAGACCAAGAACTTCAAGAGTAATTCCTCAATCCCTTCTTAGAAACCATGTCTGTGATGAATGAACTTTTATTTTACCTGCCAGGCACTGCTGACAACCTGCAATTCTTTACGCTGGTTGTCCTGGTCCTACTGATGATCACTGGCATCTACGGTTCTTTAAGTAACCAGCTGAAAACAAACGTCACTACATTACCAAAAAGACGATGGGGTTGGCCTGCATTCTCTCTAGCTGCATTAGCGGTTCTATTTCTTTGGTTTGGACAACCTCTCTCTGAAAAATCCACAAGTCACTTCAGGGAGTTTGTAATTCTGATCAGTCCATTTTTAATTGGAATGACTGTGATCGCATCTGGCGCGGTTGCAGTCCTGTCTTCGAACTTGAAATGGGCAGTCAGTGCAGCAACGATCTCCTTTCTCAACAGCGGTTTGCTTTTTCTTCAAGCGGATGTGCTGCCTCTGGTTTTGCTTTGCTGGATGATTCTGGGAGGATCCGTATTGCTATTTCTTAACCAGGGTATTTCAAATAATAACCAAGACATTGAACACAACAATTCAGAACAGCCATTTCGAGAACCATTTCTTGCCTGTCTGGTCTGTGGCTTACTGCTTTGCTGTTGCCTCTGGGTAGTGCATCGGGAGTGGAATTCTCCATCAACACAGATCAATCCGAGATGGTCGACTTCAACACCAGCAACTCACGTTGAAGGACCAGAGTTGACACAACCGTTTTTAATGGAGAATTGGCCGACCTTCATTTTGCTAATGCTGTTTGTCGCGGTTTCATTTGTGGGAATTTCCCGTTTGATCGTCGAACAGAAGAAGGTCCATTAAAATGCTGCTCTCTTCCGCACCTCTATTACATAATAATCTGCTGATTGCCATCACACTGATCGTGCTCGGTTTCCTGGGGATGCTACTGCAGCGGAATCCGCTGGCAATGGTTTTCTCGTTACTACTCTGGTTACAGGGCGCAGGTCTCGTTTTTTTCTCTTACAGTCAAAATCAGGGATCGCGCGAGAGTCAGCTCTACTTCCTGATCATACTATTGATCGTGATGACTTTGCTGATCACGATGGCGGCGTTGATTTTTCAAAGACACAAGACTTCAGAGAAACCGGAATCCAATACACAGCAAAGCGACCTATTGACTCGGGAAGGATCTCACCCGCGTGGATAAAACGATCACGCTATTACTTCAACTGAGCTTGATCATTCCATTTGCAATGGTGATTGTCGCTGCACTGGTAGGATTTCGCATTTTAAAAGGTCACTTGCGCTGGCCTGTATTCATCGGCGTGTTTCTGACCTCTGTGACGGCACTTGGTTCCCTGATTTTTTTCAGCTCGACTATTCAGAGTCAATCATATTCTCAAACTTTGATCAGCTGGCTTTCACTTTCGAGTGTGCCTGAGTCAAGTTTGCAAATTGGAGTGCTGTTTGACCCACTCAGTCTTTCATTTTATCTGCTAATCTCGCTGGCATCGCTGTTTTATGTAGTATTGGACTATTTCGTTGCCACAACTCCCGCTTCCCCGTCCGATAATAGATATTCCCCGTTGCTGTTTTTACTCTGTTTCTTCGCAACGATGGGCATTGTGCTTTCGACCAATTTCCTGCAATTACTCCTGTTCTGGTTTATGCTGTCGATGAGCATGAATCTGTTACATGAAGTCAATTTTGACTCTGATACCCCACCAGAAAAACAAGATAGACACTGGTGGGGCTGGAATACGTTTTCGGATGGGATGCTGTTGCTGGCAATTTTTTTAATCGGCACCAACTTTGAATCATTCGATTTTCTCTCCTGCCTTTCACCTGATGCAATTCGAGAGGTCCAGGCAAAAAACACGACTGCACTGCCTGGTATCGGGGCGGCCCTCTTTTTTGCCGCGTTACCACGACTGGGATTGTTCCCTGCTTCGATGCTCATTATTGGCAATCAAAGTCCGTGGCGCACCAGCTCGCTGGCCGTGTTGAATTTGATGGCGATTCCTGCAGGACTTTTTTTATTGCTCCGTTTTGCACCTTTTTTTCTGTCGATTCCCTCTAACCAGAGACTTCTCTTTCAGCTGGGAACCGTCTCTGCATTGCTAACGGTTTTTTCAGTGGTCACTCTCGCGCACGGCTTACACCATGATCGCTTTCTATGCTGGATTTCTGCCACGATGGCGGGCGTGGCAACTGCAATACTCGGCATGAATGCAAGCCATACCTTGCAACTGATTTTACCAATGATTCTACTGCAGACCTGCGTGATTGCGGTTTTGATTCCTCTCCATATTCGACTGCAGAACGGCTCCCTGCCTGCGCAGTCTCTTGCTTCCACCAAAATCTGTATTCTACTGCTGATGATTTCCGTATTGGTCAGCCTGGGCAATTTACTGAATCCTTTAGTCACCGCCAGAGCTGCGGCAACTGACCTTCGCAGTGAATTCCTGGTCTGGCTCATACCATTGATCGCTGCGGGATTCGTTTTTGGAGCATCACGATTTTATTTCTCTCTGTTTGACAGATTTGAGCCTACGACTCCTCCTCAGCATTTTTCTGTGCTGCCTTTGTGGGCAATCACTATTTTCATCAGTTTGGCGAGTGCTTCGCTTTACATACCAGTCCCGTTCATTCAGCAACTCTGGCCTGGATTGATGACAGATCTACACGAAAACCCCTTTGATCGGGACTGGTTCTTTTGCAACCTGTTTTGTTTGACGATCCTCGTAGCACTGATCCTGGCCTGGATGACCTCGCGTGAAAAAAATCTCCGCAAATCGAGAGAGCAACCGCAGTCTGCACTGATCCAATTGGGACAGTCCCACTATTATGCATTAACCATTCTCAAACGAACTTTTATTGGTCCACTGCATTTCTTTGCGAAAATCGTCTCGCTGTTTGATGAATGGCTACTCAATCGGTTCAGTCGCGCTTCGCTGGAAAAAACACCCGAGTATTGGGGAACTCTGTTAGTACAGATGCAAAATGGTCAGATTACGTTTCAGACTCTGGTTTTGCTGTTTACTCTTTCCGTGTTGATTTTTGTACTAATGGTATTGCAGGTTTAAACCCTGTTTCTTTCTAACGACGCTTGTTGCTGAATCGATTTTACTGCAGAGCCAATTATGAACTCATTTCTGAATGCCATTATCTCGCTATCGCCCGTGTTACTGGTTGTAATGCCGGTAGTGGGTGCCTGTATTGGATGGGGCGTTTCGAGAGGCGGGCTGGAATTCAATCGCTGGACCGCATTTTCCAATACGTTGGTCTCCTGTTTGATCCTGGTCGTGGTAATGTTTGCTCCCTCTCTGCGGAAAGGAAGTGGAGAAAGCGAGGAACGAACAACCCGCCTGATTTCTGTAAGTTTAAAACTGCCCAGTACAACTGACTCCTATGCCCGCACCGATGCTGATTTCGAAATAACACATCCACGCGCCATTCAAATGGCCCTCGATACCACTTCGGTCTGGTTTCTGCTGCTGCCCACCTGTCTCTGGCCTTTTTTAATTTTGTTTTCCAGCCGCATCGCAACTACATCTCGTTTGTTTTATTTTCTACTGTTGATGTTGCAGGCCTTAATAGCAGGGATGTTCGTTTCACATGATCTCATCAGTTTTATTACATTTTTGCTGCTGACTACGTTTTGCATACTCTGCCTGATTCGTATTGTGAGCGGTGCCCGATCGCAGATCGTATTTGAGAGCACGATGTACCTGCAGTTTCTCGGTGACGCCTTGATCATCGGCGGGCTGCTGTTGGCCGCTGTTGCTTATTCCTGGATGCAGAGTCTGCTGCTGGAAGCACCGCAGGCAGTCACATTTCAATTTCATGATCTGTTACAGGGTACCGCCAGCGACATCATGCGTTATTCACTCGCGGCAACCTATTGGAGCACCGTTTCTCCTTGGATTTTTCTGCTACTACTGGCTGGATTTGCTATCAAAGGGGCTCTGTTTCCTGTGCATTTTGGATTAACACAGTGGTTGACGTTCACTTCTCTCCACCGCAGTTCAAGGCCTGATATGGTTGGCTGGTATCTGCTATTGCTGGCATTACTCACAAAGATCAGTATCTATGGGATGATTCGATTCATGATGCCCCTCAATTCTGAAGTTGGCTCGAGCCTGTATTCATTACTGACTTTCTGGGGAATGAGTGGCTTTCTTTTGACGTCGCTGCTTGCCAGCCTGCGAAAAGATCTATTACAGATTGTTGTCTGGTTTCTGATTGGACAGACCTCGTTGACATTGACCGTCCTGTTTGGCGCGGAACCAGCAATGGTTCCGAATTTCATTTTATTAAACGTGGTTCAGGGACTCGCCTGCTGTCTAATTTTACTTATCGTGCCTCTCATCACTTCAGACTCTGGCAACGGCTCTGGTAAACTGCTTCTCTGGATTTGTTCTCTGTCGGTACTGACACTCATCGGCGTTCCGGGTCTGGGGGGATTCACAGCGCAATTGACATTCCTCTGGAGTCTGGCAAACCAGAATATGCTACTCGCAACGTGTTATTTAACGGGCACACTGCTGTTTAATCTCGCGCTGATCCGTTCACTCTGGAAGCTTGTAAACATAGATCGCAGAGACTTAATTTCCATTGATCGCAAAACAAGCAGTCTGCCGAACGAAAACGTGGGACTTGTCTGGCTCTCGCTCAGCCCTGCTGTTCTGCTAATAATTGTGATCGGCGTTTCCCCAGCCACACTGCTGGAAAAAACGTTATTTCCCCTCAACGAAATGACAGCCCACTCTGCCGAAATCCCCTCCGAAGAAAACTGATTAATTATCGGATGCTTCAAAGAGCATTGCTTTCTGCGGACCTTCCTCCGGATAGAATTCATAATGCGAACCGGCAGCCAGTGTATTTACCTGCATGCGATTGTTTACCTTACGTCTATACGTAAGTGGTGTAGCTGCATCGAAAGCATGAGAAGCTCCCGGTTTCAACTTATAGGGACCGCCCCAATCGCTGTAAGGGCTTTTCAGTTCGTATTCCAGTTCTACCTTGGTTTTATTTGTAATCTTGAGTTCCGGTACAGAAAATGTGGCCAGCAATTGCGGGGAAGACCAGTTGACCTGCTTCACACGATAGCGACCGAAACCGAGCTCGATGTCAGGAATCGCTGCGACTGAAGCGGGCCCCTGTTTAGTCCAGCCATCCCAGGCAGCCTGTACCAGATCCTGAAATTTTTTCTGATCGATCTGGGAATTCTTTGGTTTGTACCCCGGCGCAAATCGAGCGCTCCCATCTAAACGAGAACTTCCTTCCCAATTCAGACGCAGAGCACGTTTAGAATAACTGCGATCGATAATTTGCGGCTCGACATTCTGATTCACCGAAAGGGAAAATTCTGCATAGGGAATCCAATCTTTATCAGAGGCTGTTTTTTTTATTGCCATAGAAATCGCGGCTTGTGGCACAACAAACTGGAAAGGATTGCTGCCTGGTTTGTTGGGCTTACCTGGGTCGTCCACTTGAATGGGCTTGGTCAAAACAAGTTCGGACCAGATTTTGAAATCAGAGCCATACTGTTTCAAGTCAGGAAATGCCTGCTGTAATGATTTCGGATCTGCCAATGCGTCGAAAGAATGACCGGGGATATCCAGCACGGGAATTCTGGCTATATCCGCCTTAACCAGCATGTTGGTTAATGGTTTCAGCATACCTGGAGCAACACCAATCTGTAATTCTGTCACTTTGGGAATTTCTTCTACTGATCGACCGACTGTCGACAGCCGCTTCACTTCTGCTTTGGGTTTGGTGGAATCCAATGCAGCGACTGTAAGACCGAAGCTCAATGAAATTCCTTTTTTGTCCGTTAATACCTGATTGGGTGTCAGTCTCATCCGCGGATGATAAACGGGCAAAGGCCAAATGGCATCGACAACCTGACTGGCTTCGTCAAAGTTCAACTGTTTTTCCAGCTCATCTACCAGTCCCGGGACGATTGCCTTCACTTCGTCTTCAATACGCCCTTTGCTGCCATAAATTCCATCGACCAGTCCACTGGAAACTCTTTCCGAAGTCATCCCGATACCTCGGGTGGAAACGCCATAGGGCCCTGAGACATCCCAATTATCGTGTGGGATGTTAAAGCGAGAGCGTAACAGGCGTAATCGAATCCGATTGTCCTTGATATAAGGTTTCACATCAAAACTTAACCAGACCGGCCGCTGATAGCCGACACTTACGGAAATCGGCCCCGCGACAGCCGAATGTCGATTACCAGAGACATAGGTCGTGCCAATCGAGAGATTCACCTTTTGAATGCCAAGTTGGATGTTGAGCGTTCCAGCAGCGTAAGCCTGAATCGCAGCCCGGGCTAATTCCCCCCGATAGGAAATCCCGGAAAATTGGACCGAGAAACTACGCCCCTGTGCCACGGTTGAATCGTAAATATCATTGATATTACCAACCAGCATATCTTTGGGAACCATACTGGGAACGGCGTCAGCCAATGACTGTAAGAACTGGTTTCCTAACCGTACAGAGACCGCATCATCAATGATCAATTCCGGTACAAACGGAGTTTCGGCACCAGCTTCCGTTGGTGCTTTCTGATCTGGTTTGACAAGTAGTGGCGCAGAAGAATCAATCATGAGCGACGGATTCTGCATCCAATCGAATAGTGGTTTCGTATAAGCGACTTTCCAGACATCATGACCCGCATCCGGAACTAGCGTATAACGCGGATTGCCTCCAGCCTGCTTAACGGCATCAACGATCTGCTTTGATTCCGCTGGAAGTACTGCACGATCTTTTGCGCCATGAAAGGCCCAGATGGGAACCTGTTTCAAATTGGCAGCCAATTCTGATTTTCCTCCACCTGACAGGGGAGCAACCGCCGACCAGCGTTTCGGAAACGCGGCCGCCAGACTCCAGGCACCATAACCGCCCATAGACCAACCAGTTAATATTTGCTGCTTAGAGTCGATTGAATAATCTTTCATCACGGTATCCAGAATCTGCAGTGCCCGTTTACTGTCACCCGTTTCTGCCAACCAACCTCCCCGCAACAGTTCTTTCATATTCTCTGCCTGGGGGAAAACAACGACGAACGGAAAGTCACTCGCCTGCTGTTTCACAATCGGACCTAAACCGACTAACGTCTGTTTCAAACCATCACTGCCTCGCTCACCGGCACCGTGCAGAAACAGAATCACCGGATATTTTTTTTCGGGCGAATAGCTTTTGGGAATAAATACGACGTAGCGATGTTCGCCAGTCGCATCTTTATAAACGGCATTGACAAAGCCTGTTTTGATGGGCTTCGTTTGTGCCTGCAGCGAAGTCACTGCACCCAATAAAGCGATTGAAATTAGCAGAGAACACCGGAAGGCAAACGTGAATAGAGTTCGTTTGGCTTGCATGGGTACAATCCGTTTCCAGATTCAGCAGAATCATTTTGAAGGTTGGCTCAATCCATGATCGAGAGAAATCAGTCTCGCTCGTTTATGAGTCGACTGACTGGCATTCATTTCCTCGATTTTTGTACTATGAAGGCGAGCTGTCAACGGAACATGGGTTTCCCGTGAAGATAAAAGAAGATAGTTGAACTCGACACTTGGTATCAATCCTCGCAAAAATGGCAAAAATCTGGTGGATTTGATCGTCCACTACTCGTTACTACTGAAACACGAAACATTCGTGAAGTTTTTTCGACGGGGCCAAGTCAGAAAAAGATCGAGAGGATACTGTGAAAATGAAACAGCTTACGTACTGCTGTATTGCCACTTTCTGTAGTTCTATCACGGTGTTTGGGTTTCCCCCTCCCGGTTTTGCACCTCCCGGGAGTGGGTCACAAACCACAAACAAAGTGCAGGTTGTTACGAAAGGTCAATATCGATTCATCTATTCGAATGGAATTCCTGACCATCAGGTGGGTCGTTTTCCAAATCGCAATAACCCCAATACAATCCGACCGCAACGATATGAATTGCGTATTCCCGCCAACCCCAAAGTAGCAAGGAATATCACACCTGTCCGGCATTCCGCATTTGGAGTGGCTACGAACGGGGTATTATTCGATCCGGGAACTGCAGAATTCTGGAGCCGCAATCGTCGCTCCGGTTGGAATTATGAAGCGCTGTCGGGGAAAATCAATCTGGGTCTAGATCAGAGCAACGCCCATGTCCAACCTACTGGCAGCTACCATTATCATGGTTTACCCCATGCTTTGATCTCCCAACTGAAAAAACCGAATCAGATCACCGCCATTGGTTACGCCGCGGATGGATTTCCGATCTATGCACAGTATGGTTATGCTGACGCGAATGATCCCAACAGCAAGATTCAGAAATTGAAATCCAGCTATCAGATCAAACGGGGAAAACGACCTGATGGACCAGGAGGAAATTATGATGGAACGTTTGTGGAAGATTATGTCTTCGTCGCAAAATCCGGAGATCTGGATGAATGCAATGGTCGCATGGGAGTCACACCCGAATTCCCGGATGGCATCTACCACTATTACCTTACGGAAGATTTTCCGTTTATTCCTCGTAACTATCGGGGAACACCAGATCCCAGTTTTCAAAAACGTGGACCGGGACCAGGACAGAGACCACCGGGTCCTCCACCGGGTGGAAGAAGACCTTTTTAGTGTCCTCTGGGAAATGAAACTAGTCGCGAAACAATAAGATCACGTCGCCACGAGACTATGATGAAGAAACGCTTTAGAATAATCATCAACCGGGACTCGATCACTCGCTTAGAGCGAACGTGTTTTTGGCTTGGTATCTCGCATTCGGATACGAGCGCGGGAAAGAGTCGGTCCAATCGAATTTTCAGGAATGTCCAGATCGGAACTGATCTGCTGATAGGACTTCCCTTTCAGATGGTACTGTTCGACAATCTGTGCATCTGCGGGAGGCAGTTGCTTGATCATGTTCTGGATTTCTTCCTGATCTTCGAGTATTTGCTGCTGACGCGTTCGTTCTTCGGGAATGTTTTCCAGTTTCGATTGAGTAGAAACGTGCCCTAAGGCTTCAGCCATACGGCGTTCAACCATTTTTTTTACAACAACACGACGGGAGATCACAGTCAGGTAAGTTGCCAGTGAACTGTTTCCACGGAAGTTTCGGAGCACTCGATAGTCGTTTGCCAGCAAAACCAGAAACACTTCAGAAAGAAGATCGTCAACATCGCTCTCGGTAGCACGAATGCTGCGGGCGTGTGCGGTATGATGAATGACGTGCGTAAAAAGACCGATGAATCGGTCTACAAAGTCCTTCCACGCACCCGGCTCTTCTGCCAGACATCGTCTGAGTAAATTTTTATCGATTTCCGTGAGAGCCACAAATCGCCTCAATTCAATAAAATCGCTGCCTCAGGGCAGCAAGCGAGTTAAGCCTGCATCTCATTATACACGGCAGTGATTCATCCGTGTTGCAAAAAAACCACCGAATCCAAAATGATGTCTTCAGCGTGTTCATTAGTATTAGAATCTGTGTATTTTGCCTGCGAACTTTACAGGGATCTGTAATTTAAGGCAATACGACCCTGAAAGTAAACAAAACAACACCAACCTTATATTGCCTGACTGTTAATAAGACGCTTGAAGGAGTCGCATCTAACCTGTGGTACTTCCTTCGCCTTTTGAAACTGCAAGACTGCATTTTCATAGATGACTTGTCCCAAACCTTTTATAACCAGCATTTTAGATGCTGCATGATTTAATTTAATTAAGATTGAAGCAGGCGATTCTACAAAGAAGAGAGTACTATTTGATTTTAATTGAAGGAGTAAGTTCAACAGGACCCAGGTCGTCAATGGAACTCAGAAGCGCGATTCAGAATACAATGAGAATTGATTCCGTGCTGGACAATCACGAAGTCACGATGTTAAAATTTTTCCCAGTGTGAATCTGGAGCGGTTTTCAAACTGAGCCCAGAAAAACATTTCTATTCAGAGTCTCTCTTTTTTTTCGAATGACACGGGAATCTGACTAAAAAAACGTATCGCACCCGTCACCTTTGCAGGTATCCAATGCACGACTCACTCTGTACCGGCCCTCTACCACGACGTGAGTTTTTGCGGGTGGGCACTCTGGCCCTCGGAGGGTTAACACTTGCAGATCTTCTTGCGGCTCGCGCGATGGCAGGTGTCGGTGATCCTGAGACATCGGTGATTTTGTTCTGGATGTGGGGTGGCCCTAGTCAGCTTGAAACGTATGACATGAAACCGGATGCCCCCAGCGCTTACCGAGGGCCGTTCAATCCGATTCAAACCAAAGTGCCGGGGATGGAGTTTGTCGAGCACTTTCCAAGGCAGGCAAAAATTGCAGATCGATTTTCGATTATTCGCACGCTGCACCATGGGATGTCTGCGCATAATGATGGTAGCATCACGGTTTTGTCAGGAAAAGAACCTGCTGCACCCGATCCAACTTCGACCAACAAGTCAACTCACCCTGATTTTGGAATGATAGCCAGTTACATGCGCGGCTCTCGCACTGATGGGCTACCACAATATATCGGAGTACACAGATCCCCGTTTATGACTGCGCCCAATTATCTGGGCCTCATGCATAAGGCATTTGACTCGGGAGATCCCACGGTCAAAGGTTATGCCCCTAACAATATGAAATTGGCGGCAGGCATCGACGGTCAACGACTCAATGACCGCAAGTCTCTCGTGACACAATTCGACCAGTTTCGTCGCGATCTGGATCTCGATGGTTCACTGGGTGGTACAGAGGACTTTCGACGCGCGGCGTTTCAGATGCTGACCGGTTCAAAAGTCGCCAACGCATTTGATATCAGTCAGGAACAGGAATCTCTGCGCGATCGCTATGGTCGTCACCGCTGGGGACAAAATTGTCTGTTAGCACGGCGGCTGGCGGAGGCGGGTGCCGCTGTGATTAATATTGATGCGACGGCCCCTTCCAATAAAAGTGCGTATTTCAGTTGGGATGATCATGCCGGGCCGTTTCACCTCGTCCATGCCAATCTGGAGCGGTTTCCGCAGTACGATCAGGCCATTTCTACACTGATTGAAGATATCCGTGAGCGTAATCTCGATCGCAAAATTCTGGTCGTCGCATGCGGGGAGTTTGGGCGCACACCACGACTGAGTCACCGTCAAACATTTCCGGGGAAGAAAGGAGGCCCCTGGCTGGGCCGCGATCATTGGCCCGGCGCTTTCAGTGCATTGATCTCTGGTGGTGGTTTGAAAATGGGGCAGGTGGTGGGCAGTACCAATTCAAAAGCAGAATACCCACTGCATGACCCTGTCACACCTCAGGACCTGTTGGCGACAATCTACCGACATCTCGGCATTGATTACTCACACGATCTCGTCAATTTTTCCGGAAGACCAGTTCCCATATTATCCTCGGGTCGACCGATCTCGCAGTTGTTATAACATTCCTGCATTCGCTACTGGCAGACAGATTTATGTTTTTTTTGCCGTAGAATCAGTGACAGCTGGCAGAGCGGGTTTGCGATAAATGAGGAGTAATATTCCAACAATCACCAGTGGAATACTTAACATCTGCCCCACACTGAGCGGCAGAGTTTGTGCGAACTCTGCTTGTCGTAACTTGTAGAACTCCAGGACAAATCGGGCAGAAAAGACCATCATGAAGAAAAGACCTATTAATAATCCGCGTGGGGTTTCCGCACGGTATTTTCGGTAGACTAGAATCAGCACGAGAAAGATACAGCCGTAACAAAATGATTCATAAAGCATGACAGGATGTCGCGGCGCCATTCGGGCCTCCAGCGTTTTCAGTCCCAGTCCATCCTTAAACACGATTGCCCAAGGCACGTCTGTAGTGCGTCCCAAAATTTCTGAATTGAAAAAATTCCCGATCCGAATAAAAAATCCGGCAAGTGCAACGGGAATCGCCAGGCGGTCTAACAGCCACAATAAAGGCTGATCTGTATGTTTGCGCGAATAAAGCCAGGCGGAAAGTGTGATCCCTATCGCAGCGCCATGACTGGCTAATCCCCCTTTCCAGATTTGAAGAAATCGAATCGGGTCCTCAAAAAAATAAGCCGGATGGTAAAACAGGCAATGTCCCAGGCGGGCACCGATAATGGTGCCAATCACCATATAGATCAACAGGGATTCGACGTCGTCAACGTTCTTTTTTTCTGTCCGAAACATCCATCGCAATAACAAATAGCCACAAATGAAACCGGCTGTGAAAAAGAGGCCATAATAACGTATCTTAATCGGGCCGAGTTCAAATAGCACACGGTTAATGTCCCACTGTAGATAAGTGATCACGGAATTCACGTTACTCATTACTCCCGGTATCTGAAATATAGATTCTGATCATTTCTGTGATTTCAGAATGGTTATTATCTGCTATGATGATCAGACCGAAAGATAGACCATTCAGCAAGTTAAGCCTAGCCCGAAATCGCGTTTCTTGTCGCGCTATCAGATTCATTTGGTCTGATGTATAAACCAAGAGACGGTGATATCCGGGTCAAAAACGATTTTTCAAGTGACTGCTGTTGTTTCGACAGTTCCGTTCAGAAAGTATGTTTCCAGATGAACACGCTCTTTCCCCGATTGGTTTCAGGGGCTCTTGCTGGCTTATCCAGCCTGGCACTCTGGGAGATGATCCAACTCAAAGGGGCCGCTCTGATTCAACAACCTTCTCTGGCATCGGTGGCCGGTATCTGCTGTGTGATTGCTGCACTGCTGTGTATTGTCGGCTGTCTGGTATCGGACCGCTTCTGGATCAAAGTGCTTCATCAAGGGCAAAGCCTGCAAACATTTTTTTCTCAATTGGCCAATCCCGCTAATCATTGGTCAGGCAGTTTGCTGCTCTCGTTTTCGATGATTGTCTATTTTGTGGTGATGATCAATCTGATACCGCAGCAACCTACTCCACAAGGCAACGATCAGGCGGCATTTCTATCCCAGGCACAAACTGTGCAGGAAGCGGGGGGACCTGTAGCTTTGGTCCGGTTACTCTTTCAGGGAGATTATAGAGAAGCAAACCAGCACCCATTGTATGTCGCTGTACTCTCCTACTTCCCCGATTATGAAACCGGGAAACGGCTCTCGGCGATCTTTGGCTTATTGGCTTTGCTCATTTTCTCGATGGGAATCGCCGGCTATTACGGAAACTTGACAGGTGGCATCACCGGGATTTTGCTGAGTGTGAACGCCGCCTACTGTCAATTGACGGGGCGGGCTGTCTGCGAAGGAATGCTATTAGTCTTCGTCGCTGTTTTGTGGCTCACTGTGTTACGACTACCTGACCTCAGGCAGTCTCCCAAAATTCCCTATCGACTCCTGATAGGAATGGGGATTGTCGTTGGACTGGCCTGGTTGACTAAGGGAACGGCTCTGTTGCTGATATTGGGGCTTGTCATCTGGTTCTGCTCTTATGCTGTGAACTGGCATCGATTCATCCCCTCATTTTTACGTAATGCAACGACTGTCGCCGCTGAATCGGAAATGGCGCTGACAAACACATCAACGGTACCTCTGAAAACGATCTTCGGAAGTCTGGCTCTGTTGCTGGCGAGCTTCACTGTAATTGCTTCGCCGCTACTTGTTCGCAATGCGCGCGTGTATGGTAGCCCGACGTTTAATGCAAATTCATATCTGTTGTTTCAAGATGAATTCAGTGATCCTCACGCCCTCATCGAACAGGGTAGCCTGGGAGCGGCCGCGCGCACGTATTTACAGACACACTCGGTTTCTGAAATTATCAATCGGGAAGTAAAAGGTTTACTGTGGCAGGTGTTCATTTTTCTGCGAAGTCTGGGACCGCTCCCTTTTGGAGAAGGGCGACTGTTTTTTGGGTTGTTAGCCGTCCCATTTTTAATCATCGGTCTGATTGCGGAACCTCATCCGGCGCGACGTTTGTATTGCATTTGGATCATTTTGTTCTGGCTGGCATTTGCCTGGTATCTTCCGATCGCTGCAGGTGAACGCTTTTTGATGCCTCTGCTACTTCCAACTCTCGCGTTCGTCAGTCTGGGAATGGTACGCGTCGGTCAATTTCTGTTGCAACGCCGAGCCGTTTGACTGTTTTGAGTGAGTGGAGTGGCTGCACAACTCCCCTGCTCTGCTGTCAATCGGGTACCATTTCGCATGATGGTCTAGTCACAAGCTGCGTACGGCCATTTGTCCCAATGATTTCATCGTTCATTCTATAAGCGAGAACAAAACCATGAACAAAGAGAGCTAATTTTCGATTTGCCATTTTTTTCTAAGGAAAGGCATGACCAGTGGTATGAGCCAGAGGGCAAGACAGAAAATGCCGAGTCCTGCGGAAATTGGCCGATTGAAGAAAGAGAAAAAGCTGTCATCCTTGGTTAAGTTCTGAACGAAAGCCTGTTCCAGACGACCTCCAAGAATGATTCCCAGAACCACCGGTCCGAGTGGTATCTCGAATACTTCTAATGTGAATCCGATGAGTCCCATTCCCAGCATGACCCAGACATCAAAATAGCTGCCATTAATGGAATAAGAGCCAACGACACAGAACATCAGAATCAAAGGCATGAGGATGCGACGGGGCACTCGTACGAGTTGAGAACCGCTGCGAATCGCCAGAAATCCGAGAGGGATCAGCAGCAAATTTACGAGTATAAACGTGAGATAAATACCATGTACTAAAACCAGTTGATCAGGATTATTAAAAATTTCAGGGCCGGGAGTAATGTTTTTCATTAACAAGACACCGATCACAATCGCTGTCACCGAGTCTCCCGGAATACCCAGCACCAATGCGGGAATCCAGGCTCCGGCAAGTGCCGAATTGTTGGCGCTGGTGGCATCACCGACTGCATCGAGGGACCCTTTACCATACTCTTCCGGCGTCTTTGATAATTTTTTGGAGACGGCATAGGAAATCCAGGCTGCGATGTCAGCACCCGCTCCAGGGATCATGCCAATGGTTGAACCAATACAGCTCGAGCGTAGCCAACTGAATTTTCTTTTCCAGAATTGCGGCAGGACTCCACCAAATACCGGTTTTAAATGTTTCCACACGGAACGATCGTCTTCCGAATTCAATGTCGATTGTAATTGTTGGACTTTTTCATCTGTCTTTGAAGTCAGACAATTTCGAAAGACTTCAGAAAGCCCGAACAGACCAATCATTGCGGGAATGAAATTGATACCGGTAAACAATTCATCAAAGCCAAAAGTGAATCGAGGGACACTGTGAACTTCACTTAAACCAACGGTCGAAAACATCAGTCCGATCATCAGCGCCAACGCACCTTTGAGCCGAGAGCCAGTAGAAACAATGGCAGCACAACTTAAACCGAGTACATACAACCAGAAATATTCATAGGTGGTAAACTGGAATGCGATTTTTGCCAGCAGGGGAGCTGCCAGTATCAGCACCAGCGCTCCGAACAAACCGCCGGCGACACTAAAGACCAGTGAAACTCCCAACGAAGTTTCATGCAGTCCTTTTTGCGTGAGAGAATAGGCATCGTCTGTATAAGCCGCCGAGGAGGGAGTCCCCGGTATACGAACCAGTGTCGTGGGTATATCACCTGCAAAAATGCTGCAGGCTTCCAGAGTTACAATCGCAGCAATTGCAGAGAGATTATCAAGGTAGAAGGTCAAGGGAATCAACAGCGCGACCGCCATGGTAGCCGTCAATCCGGGAATGGAACCTACAAACAGACCGTAGACGGCTGCCAGGAATATCACTAGCAGCACTTCCGGCGATGCAATATTCTGTACTGCGGTAATGAATGTCGATTCCATGTTGTAACTTCAATAAATTTGACGACTGACAAAGGAAGCACGATGTCACATCGCGATAATTACCAACCCAAAAAACCTCGCGGCAGCGGGACGCGTAAAAGTTGAGCAAACAATGTATATATTCCTGGAATAAAAAGAGCCGTGATCAAGGCGCTCATCCACCAGCGCGTCCCAAATTTCCATAACAACAAAAACAGAATCGCTCCCGCCGTCAAAATGAAACCAACTTTTTCCGCAAACAGCAAATAGGCTATGATTCCTGACAGAACCAGAACGGCATTCACAATTCCCTGTGTGGTGACTGTATCGCTGGAAACTTCCGGAGCCAGTGCATGCACTTTTTTCTGAACGCTCAGGCAAACGAGAATCATACAAATGGCAATCGCCAACATTCCGGGAAAAACCAAAGGTCCTGTTCCCCGTGAGGACATTTGAGCAAACGCGTCACTGGTTAACAGTTTTCCCAGAGTTTGATCATTTGATTTCAGAAAACCTGCGAATTCCTTATCGGCTCGATATCTGGTACTCAAGCCGGCAGCCTGCATGAATTCCGGAAAGGTTTTCTTCTGCAACACTACTTCGCCACTGGTGATTTTTTTCATCACATTTGAAATTTTGTCGACAATGGGCTGAGGTGTCTCCCGAGGAAGTGCCAACCCATTCCAGCCCGAGATGTTCCAGTTCATTCCTTGAGAAACAAAGGTGGGTACTTCTTTAAATTCTGGAAGTGGTTCTTCCGCCATGACCCCCAGACAGCGAACCTGACCCGATTCATAAAGGGTCTTCGCTTCCGGCAGACTGCAACAAACCAGATCCACCCCACCGCTGGCCAATTCCTGCAAGGAAGGTCCGGCACCATTCATGGGGATCCATTTAATGTCATCTGCTTTCAGGCCACTGAAATCGAGCCAACCAGCCAGAGCTAAATGCCAGATGCCACCGCTGGCGGTTCCAGTCGCCGTCAATTTCCCGGGATTTAGTTTTACGTACTCCTGAATTTCCTGCATACTCTGAAAGGGAGAATCGTTTTGCACGAAGACGGCAGCTGCGCCATCGACGAGGGACATAATCGGAATGGCATCTTGATGTGTCAGCGAAGTCAGATCTTGCCAATGCAGCATGTTTAATTCACCGGTAATCACGGCCAGCGTATAGCCATCAGGACGGGCTTTTAAGCCGCGACTGTGTCCGGTCACTCCACGACCACCTGTCGCATTAATGACATTTACGGGAACGCCGAGTTCCTGTTCCAGAAAGACAGCCACTTGGCGCGAGGTGCGGTCGGTTGCTCCGCCGACGGACCAGGGGCAAATAATGGAAATCGGACGATCGGGATAATTTTCAACCGTACTGGTAGAACACCCTCCCCAAAGCATCAGACTAAGCAGAAGAAGTGTCAATCGTACTGTCGTGCTCAAGAACACTCGTTGATTCATCAGTTCAGTACCAGGAATAGTTTGTAAATATGATTCACAGAGATCGGCCACCAGAACAGCCGGTTTCAATCCTAAGGATGCAGAGAGTGAATGACCCTGTCAACGACCAGCGACGTAGCGGTAAGTGGAAACATGAACTTCTCTCTCTATATATTTAATTAACTAAAAAATTGAAACTCTTTCCGTACCCTTCGAGTAGAATGAAGATAAGCGGGTATTTGCAGCACAAAATCGCCTGATTACAAAAGATCTCACAATGATCCATCTTGCAAATGGGGCTCTGAAAAGGTTAGGCTATATGTTCAGAATCCTGCCTGAAAGAGACCTTCCTCAGCTTGATCGTGTGAAATAGTCACGCTCACTATTTTGATTTACAGCCACTCAAAAGTAATCACCCTGAGTACTCCCAACCGTAAAGTTAAACTGTCAATGCAAATGATCGAAACCGTATTCCGATACATGTCATCTCAAAGTGGGAGAGGAACACTTTATTCCTTGTGTTGCCTCCCGTTGATGATCAACGTAGTTTCGGCTAACGCAGACCTTTCAAGTGTCGAAAAATCTGAAAAACAATTTTCATCACAAATCAAACCACTGCTCACAAAATATTGCCTGGATTGTCATACTGGCGAAGAGGCCGAAGCAGGTCTGTCTCTCGATAAATACACGACGCGCTCCAGCATTCTGAAACATCGGGAAGCATGGGAAAAAATTGTCCAGCGAATCCAGATTCAATCCATGCCACCTAAAGACGCTGATACTCAGCCGACCGATAAGGAACGTGAAGCCATTCTTGCCTGGTTTGATGATACCCTCTACGGGATAGACTGTTCAGGAGACGTGAATCCTGGTCGTGTCACGATCCGGCGTTTGAATCGGAATGAATACAATAATACGATTCGTGATCTGGTGGGAATTGATTTCCAACCCGCCAAAAATTTTCCCTCAGATGATGTTGGTTACGGTTTTGACAACATTGGTGATGTCCTGTCATTACCACCTTTGCTGATGGAAAAATATCTGGATGCCTCAGAACAAATTGCTCAGAAAGCGATTTTTGCTAATACTCCTGATAGTTATCCCTGGAAAAGCATTTCGGAAAAGCAGTTACAGAAAAAAGGGGCCGTCACCATCAGAAAAAGCGGTGTGGGATTTCATTCTCGGGGAACACTCGCCGGTTTAATCAATCTGAAACAGGCGGGTAAATATGAAATTCGTATCAAGGCAGGCCAAACTCCCGCCGGGAAGGACCCGGCGAAGATGAAAGTCGAACTGGATGGAAAATTGCTCAGAACATTTGACGTCAAAGCCGACAGAAGTGCCCCGGGAACGTATCTGATGCCCCGTGCTGTTGCGCTCTCAAAAGGCAAGCATGTGCTTACGGTTACCTTTTTGAACGACTTTTTCGATCCCAAGGGACCGCCGAAAAAAAGGGACCGCAACCTGTATGTTAACGAAATTGCATATCGAGGGCCGCTGGGGCTTCTGCCAACAGACTTGCCTGCGTCTCATAAAAAGATCATTACCTGCAACCCGGGAAGTGGACGGTCGGTTCAATATTGTACTGAGAAAATTTTCAAGCAATTTGCAGAACGGGCATTCCGCCGACCGGTCTCGCGACAGGAACTCAAACCGATCGTGGAACTGGTAAATGCGACAGTCAAATCCGGCAGAACGTTCGAGCAGGGAATCCAGGTTGGTATCCAGGCAATACTGGTTTCTCCTCATTTCCTGTTCCGTATTGAAGGTATCCAGAATACCGTCCAATCCAGATCGAACGGGGTACAAAAAGTAAATCAGTATGAAATTGCCTCTCGGCTATCTTACTTTTTGTGGAGCAGTATGCCGGACGAAACATTATTCGAGTTGGCAGCGCAAGGCCGACTCGATAACCCCCGCACATTACAGGTTCAGGTCAAACGAATGCTGAACGATCCCAAATCTTCAGCATTTGTCAAAAATTTTGCCGGCCAATGGTTGAACCTGAGAAATCTGGAAGATCTCTCTCCTGATCCCAAAAAATTCCGTGGGTTCAACAGTCAATTAAAAAATGATATGCGCCGTGAAACCGAAGAATTCTTTTCCTATATCATGAAAGAGGATCGCAGTGTCATCGAATTTATCAATGCTGATTACACTTTTATGAATGAGCGTCTGGCAAAATTTTATGGCAATAATCGCGTAAAAGGCGAATCGTTTCAGAAAGTCAATCTCGATAAAACCAAACGGGCCGGCCTGATCACACAGGCCAGTATTCTTACACTCACGTCGAACCCCGGACGAACTTCTCCTGTTAAACGGGGAAAATGGATTATGGAAAATATTCTGGGAACGCCTCCTCCTGCGCCACCGCCAAATGTTCCCGAGCTGGAAGAATCAGCCAGCGCAAAACCGAATGCCACATTACGGGAACAACTGGCAATACACCGCAAAATAGCCGGATGTGCCGCCTGTCATGATCTGATGGACCCATTGGGTCTGGGCTTCGAAAATTTTAACGCCGTCGGTAGCTGGCGAGAAAAAGAAGGCCGAAAGAAAATTGATTCTTCAGGTTTATTACCTGATGGTCAGACTTTTAATGGTCCGATCGAATTAATTACAATTCTGGAGAAGCAGAAACAGGGTTTCTGCCGATCTTTAACAGAAAAGATGCTGACTTATGCCATTGGTCGTGGTATTGAATTCTACGACAAGTGTGCGATTGATGAAATCACAACGAATTTTACAGCCAAAGGTTATCGCTTTTCGGCGCTGGTCACCGAAATTGTATTAAGCGATCCTTTCCTGAAACGTCAAAGAGGTCCTCGAAATGACTAATCTTTTGAAGCGACGCACATTTCTCAAAGGCATAGGAACCACAATGGCACTGCCATTGCTGGAAATCATGCAGCCTCAGCAAAGTCTGGTTTCCGCCGCAGTCGCCGGGAAGCCTCCTGTGAGATCGGCATTTATCTTTTTCCCGAATGGCGTGATTGGACCATCCTGGATGCCCAAGTCTACTGGAAAAGAATATCAACTTCCTAAAAGTTTAAAACCTCTTGAAAGTTTGAAGTCGGATATCAATGTGATTTCCGGACTAGCCCAAATCAATGCTCGTGCTCTGGGTGATGGTGCCGGCGATCATGCCCGCTGTGCCTCGGTCTTTCTCACCGGTGTTCACCCCACCAAAACCAGTGGTGCCGACATTAAAGCGGGCGTCTCCGTTGATCAGGTCGCTGCACAACAAGTCGGACACCAGACAAGACTTCCCTCTCTGGAACTAGGCCTGGTTCGTGGACGTAACGCAGGACAATGTGATTCGGGCTACAGTTGTGCCTACTCATCTAATATTTCCTGGCGAACACCTTCGACACCTACAGCAAAAGAAATTGTTCCCAAGCTGGCATTCGAACGTCTGTTTGGCGGAGGCGCCGAACAAGAAAAACAGCGTGCCCGTCATTTGAAAGACCGTCAAAGCATCCTGGATCTGGTCAAGAACGATGCCAATCGATTGAAGAAACAACTCGGCAAAAGCGACAAAAGAAAAATCGACGAATATTTTTCCAGCGTTCGCGAAATCGAATTGCGAATTGAACGCAGCACGCATGAAGAGAAAGTCAAGCCGCCGGAAATGAAACTGCCAGATGGAATTCCCAGTGAATTACAGGAACATATCCACCTGATGTATGACCTGCTGGTTCTGGCGTTTCAAACTGACACCACTCGTATTGCCACTTTCATGGTGGGCAATGCCGGCAGCAACCGAACTTACCCGATGGTGGGTGTGAATTCGGGGCATCATGAACTTTCGCACCATCGCAATGATGAAAAGAAAATTGCAAACATTCAGAAAATCGATGAATACCTGACAACTCAGTTTGGCTATTTTCTGAAAAGGCTGAAAACCACGCCTGAAGGCGACGGCAATCTATTGGATAACTCCATGATCTGTTATGGGAGTGCCATTGGTGATGGAAATCGACATAGCCATCATGACCTGCCTGTTATTCTCGCGGGCAAAGGAGGTGGTTCAATTCAAACCGGTTCCCATATTAAAGTACCTTCCGAAACTCCATTGAGTAATCTGTTTGTTTCCATGCTTGATCGTATGGGTGCCCCGGTTAACTCTTTTGGTGATAGTACAGGTCGCCTGAAAGTCATTGATTCTTAAAGAGACTTTCTGGATGATTCATCCGAAATTTGTACAGGCTGCTGACCGTATGTGGTCAGCAGCCTTTTTTCATTTCAGATTCATATAGACACAATTTTCAGTCTCCCTTAACATTCCCCGCAATATCCGCTTATCCCTCATACTATCTCACTTTAACCAGAATACGCACCTGGTATGGAAACCTCTCTGCATCGACAATTGAAATCCTACTATGCACCAAATGCGGATTGTGAGGAAATCACTCTGGGTTCTTACCGGATTGATGCCGTCGATGGAGATCGACTCATAGAAATCCAGCACGGTTCTCTGGGTGCCATTCGTGATAAGGTTAAATGCCTTCTTGAAGATTACGATGTGCATGTTGTCAAGCCGATTGCCCTTCGGAAATACCTCATCAAGCGACAGAAAAAAAATGGCGAAACGATTTCGGCCCGTTATAGCCCGCGGCGCGGATCGATTTTTGATCTGTTTGACGATATGGTCCACTTTACTAATGTGTTTCCACACCCGCGTCTGACTCTGGAAGTCGCAATGACGATTCAGGAAGAACACCGCATCGCTCGAAAACCACGACGCTGGAAGGGAAAAGATTACCGGGTTCAGGATCGGGTATTACGCTCGGTGGAGGAACAAATTGAATTCAACACTGCTGCTGATCTGCTCAAACTGATTCCGGGGAAACTTCCTTCCCCATTTCATACCAAAGATTTAGCAGAGGCTGCAGGTATTCAGCGCTGGTTGGCGCAAAAAATGGCGTACTGCCTGAGAAACACGGGGGCAATCATATTAGCGGGCAAAGAAAAAAATGCGTTGCTCTATGAAATCGCTGATGAAAATCAGGCTGCTGCCTGAAAAAAAGGAAACTCCCGAAAACAAGAATTGTGAGCTTCAATCACAATAGATTTGACTACCAACCAACTTTCTCAAAATCCGTATAGAGTCATCAAGTCCTAGGCTGCCGCTGACACTAGATAGGTCACTCTCATTCGGCAGTCAAAACAACCCAAGTTGCCATCCGTATTGGCACAAGTGGCTTTTCCGGGAGTTCCCCTATGTTGATTTACGAAACCAATCCTGAACGGAGAAAGTCGGAACCTGATTTGACCAACCGAACTACAAAATGGATAGAACCCGACCGCGAACATATAACCAGGAGTCATATACAAACAGGATCAATCGAAGGCAGTTACTGGTTGATACATGTCTGACTGTTAAGAAAGTGTTCATAAAGAACAAACTCATCAGGCAGAAATGCTTATCTAAGTTGTGACTAAAACAGGCAAGTCGGAATTGAAATCATATAAGTTAACTCACTCTGAGTTTTAAAGCGATTCTCATCAATTTTAGATCAAAATAGATCTGATCACCCCAAAAAACGAAAGCTATTTCTCAGGTTAACTTTTCTTCACAAAGTGTCAACATAGATGATAGGAAAAAGCGCACGAAAATAAAATTCGTTTTTTTTTAATCGGACAGATTCGCCTTCATTGAGACTTGCATTCGAAAAACAACATACAGTCCACACTGCAGTAGTTACTTTTTCTAGCAATGGAAATAACAAGACTGATTGCCGTTCTTAAAGGACACCTTTGGAAGAAGGAATTCCCTGTTGGCGGGGATCAATTGCTACCGCTTGTCGAAGCGCTCGTGCGGTCCCTTTAAATAGACCTTCTGCAATGTGGTGACTGTTCGCGCCATGATGGAGCACCAGGTGCAGATTTAATAATCCGTTTGAGGAAAACGCCTGCCAGAATTCACGTACCAGTTCTGTATCAAACTGCCCAACTTTCTCAGTCGGGAAATCAACCTGAAACACAAACCAGGAACGACCGCTCAAATCGAGGGCCGATGTCACAAGAGTCTCTTCCATGGGAATTGTTAAAGAGCCATAGCGGGCAATTCCTTTTTTGTCACCCAATGCATCATTGAGCGTTTTCCCCAGACAGATACCCACATCTTCAACGGTGTGATGATAATCGACTTCCAGGTCGCCATTTGCTTTAATCGTTAAATCAAACAACGCATGTCGCGCCAACAACGTCAGCATGTGATCAAAGAACCCAACACCAGTCTGAATATCTGCCTTACCACTTCCATCCAGCTCTAAACTCAATTCGATCTGGGTTTCGGCGGTCTCACGTTTGATTGATGCTTTGCGGGTCATCTCGGGGAACTCGTGTGTAAAAGGATCGTGAAGTTGATTACTCTAATCTTACAGTCTGGATGTTGATTCTCAAAAATGCATCGGTGCCGCTAACAGACTTGGCACTAATTAGAAAGGTGATTGCCGGTGTGAATTGTATAACCGCTTTAATCATACCCGGGTCAAAGTGAAACTATACTCGTTATAACTCTGATTCACCCAATCTCACGGATGGCATCCAGCAAGAGCTGAATCTCAGAATCGGTTCCGACTGTGATTCTGAGACCGTCGAGAATTTCTGTTTGCAGTGAAAACTTCATGTAGCGGACCAGAATTTTGCGTTGTTTCAAGGCCTGATAGCGACGTTCGTGTTCACCATCCGGGTGAGTACACCAGACAAAATTCGTCTGGCTGTCCACTGTTTCAAAACCAAGTTTTTTGAGTTCGATAATTAAGTAGTTTCGTGTCGAACAGATTCTCTCGGAGTTGGCATGCATCCACTCCTGATCCTTGATTGCGGCCACAGCTGCTGCGAGAGAAAGTGTATTGCAGTTATAACTGTCTTTGACCTTTTGCATACCTTGAATCAATTCCGGATGCGCCACGGCAAATCCGAATCGGATTCCAGCTAGACTATATGACTTGCTTAAGCTACGAGTCACAATCATTTTTGCTCCCGAATCCCTCTGCAATAACTCACAACGGTGTGGTTTGTCGCAAAAGTCCCCGTAGGCTTCATCCAGCACCAGAACTCCCTGTTCTGGAATGAATGATAAAATGTCTTCATCGGGCCAGCGATTCCCTGAAGGGGCATTGGGATTGGGCACAAACAGAATTTTACTCTTTGCTGCTACTTCGAGAGCCTCAGATACAGGCCAGCTCCAGTCGGGATTGAGTTGAATTTTTTGAAACCGGGCACCCTGAATTTCCGCCAGTGTTTCGTAAAGCGTATAACTGGGGTAGGGAGCAGAGACCAGCTGATTCGGATCGACAAAGGTTCGCATCAAAATCGTCAAAATTTCATCGCTGCCATTCCCGGGTAGAATCCAGTCCGGATCGACCTGGAACAGCTCAGCCGCGGCTTTGCGAAATTCCGTGGCGAGTGGATCGGGATAAATGTTCAAACGACCTTCAAGCACACGCTGCACCGCATCCTTAACACGCGGTGAAGGTGGATACGCATTCTCATTCGTATTCAGTTTAACCCAACCAGACTCCTGCGGCTGCTCTCCCGGAGTGTAACCTGACATTTGCTGAACTTGTGAACGAAACAGACTCATCATAATTGATCTCTAAAAAACGGAATGAATTAACTCGAATTCACATGCAACGAAGTATCCGAAATGGACCTGAAACTGGACACGTCCATCCGTGAATGAGTTCGCGATAGCCTGAATCGTAAATTCTTAATGATATCCTACAGGAAAACTCTTGATTTAGACGTTGAACAGAAAATGGCAGATATCACCATCCTGCATGACGTACTCTTTGCCTTCCACTCTCAGTTTACCGACTTCGCGAATTGCTTTCTCCGTTTGATATTCTTTCAGATCGTCCACCGAATATATTTCAGCACGAATAAATCCGCGCTCAAAATCGGAATGGATTACTCCGGCTGCCTGAGGACCGGTCGCTCCAATGGGAATCGTCCAGGCACGAATTTCAATTTTTCCAGCAGTAAAATAACTCTGGAGCCCCAGAGTATGGTAGGCAGCACGAGCCACGACTGCTAATGCCGGTTCCTGCAAACCTACACTATCCAGCATCTCACTGCGGTCAGCTTCATCCAGTTCTGCTATTTCCGATTCGAGACGGCCACAGACGGCAACGACATCGCCACCCTCTATCGCGGCTCGTTCCCGGACCCGCTGCACTAACTCCCCTTCTCCCTTGATATCGTCTTCATCCACATTCGCCAGATAGAGTACCGGCTTGGCTGTTAAAAACTGATACCCTTTTAGAATTTTCTGTTCATCCGGATTATCGAACGAAAGGCCACGAATGGGTTGTTCATTTTCCAACCGCGCCGCACAAGCATCCAGCACAGCCAACCGCGACTTTGCTTCGGCATTCCCGGAACGAGCTGTTTTGGCTGCCTTCACTTTAGCAGACTCGACGGTCTGCATGTCAGCCAGCATTAATTCGATGTCGATTGTTTCGATATCACTTATCGGATCCACTTTACCCTCAACGTGGATCACATCGGTATCTTCAAAGCAACGCACGACATGCAGAATGGCATCGACATTTCGAATGTGTGATAAAAATTTGTTTCCCAGCCCCTCACCTTCCGAAGCACCACGCACAATTCCGGCAATATCGACCAGCCTCAAGATGGCAGGGATTACTTTATCGGTGGGAATATAATCGTGAATGATCTCCAACCGGGGGTCTGGTACATTGACGATCCCCACATTGGGTTCAATCGTACAGAAAGGATAGTTCTCACTTGCAATTCCCGCCGCAGTTAATGCGTTAAATAACGTGGATTTACCTACATTTGGTAGACCGACAATTCCAGCTTCCATAGCTCTTTTCAGTAATTAATGATGATGATGTAAACAGAGGTCACCCGACGATCACTCCGTCGCTCCAGACCTGCATTGAATTTTGGGTCATCATAGCGTAGTCACGATTTAAAAGGAAATGGTCGAATTCACCGATCGCTGCTTAATTTTTCCTGATTCTTCTGGAAAGATCGCATTGATAGCCAACAAAAGGTCGGTGACAGTTGTATAAATATAAGACATCTTAAATTATTGCTACCTTTCCCTGAGATGGATAGTTAAACTGGAATTGTTCTTTTTCGATAATCGATTTATATCTGAATCACCTCTAAGATCAAAACACAATGATGAGTGGGCTATGCGACCAATTCAGCAGCTTCTGATTTTCATCTCGATCTTGTCGGTCGCCTTGACCAACTGTCCGGCTAAAAATCCTGAGTCAATTAAACCGAATATCATTCTGGTGATTACTGACGATCAGGGATACGGAGATATTGCCGCTCATGGCAATAAGATGATCAAAACACCAAACCTGGATCAGCTTTATCAAAAAAGTCTGAGATTAACGAACTTTCATGTTGATCCCACCTGTGCGCCAACACGGTCCGCGTTAATGACAGGACGCTATTCCACGCGCACCGGAGTGTGGCATACCATCATGGGGCGTTCTCTGATGGACACCAATGAAGTCACGCTGGCTGAAATATTCAAAAGTAATGGATACAAAACCGGGTTATTTGGAAAATGGCATCTCGGTGATAATTACCCGTTGAGACCTCAGGACCAGGGATTCGAAACGGTCGTACAACATGGTGGCGGCGGAGTGGGACAAACTCCCGATTACTGGCAAAATGATTATTTCGACGACACCTATTCCCGACAGGGAAACCTGGAAAAATTCAAAGGGTATTGCACGGACATCTGGTTTGATGAAGCACTGAAATTTATTGAATCCAGCAAATCCAAACCATTTTTTGCCTACATCTCGACGAACGCACCTCACGGCCCTTATCTGGTAGATAAAAAATATAGCGACCCTTATGCTAACCAGGGTGTGGCTGGAAATATGACTCCTTTTTATGGCATGATTACCAACATCGATGATAACATGGGACGATTAATCAGTCGCCTGAAGGAATGTAATCTTGAAGAGAATACGATCCTGATCTTCATGACAGACAATGGTACCGCAGCCGGTGTTCAACGACCTAAGAAAAAAGACCTTTCGAAAAAGCAGCAACGCCGACTTTCCAGAGGCAAACCCGTGATAATAGACACCTGGCCTGGTTTTAACGCGGGGATGCGTGGCACGAAAGGTTCCGAGTATGATGGCGGCCACCGCGTTCCATTTTACATCCATTGGCCGGGAGGAAAACTCACAGGTGGGCGGGATATCAATCAGTTAACAGCTCATATTGATGTGCTTCCAACACTGGCCGAACTTTGTAATCTGACCATTTCCAGTGAACTCAAACTGGATGGTACAAGCCTCGTTCCAATTCTGAATGGTAAGCAAGATGAGCTGCGTAATCGCACGCTGATTGTTCATTCACAGCGAATCGAAACTCCTGAAAAATGGAGAAAAAGTTCTGTTATGACTGACCGCTGGAGACTGGTAAACCAAAAAGAACTTTATGACATTCAAACTGATCCGGGACAAACGAAAAATGTAGCCACAGAGTATGCCGGTGTCGTGAAATACCTCACTGCAGAATACGATAAGTGGTGGAACAGTCTCACTCCCCAGTTCAGTCGCTATGTTGCGATTGGCATTGGCTCCCCATCTGAAAATCCTGCACATCTAACCTGTCACGATTGGCATGCCCCCATAGCACAAGTTCCCTGGAATCATCAATTGATTGCCAGGAACCCCATTGCCAATGGCTTTTGGATCGTTGATATCATCGAAGCGGGCACCTATGAAATCACTCTTCGTTGTCGTCCTGAATCGGCGTATCATCCTCTGAAAAAAGGGCTCGCACGTATTCAAATCGGTAACCTGAAAAAGGAACAAAAAGTGGGTGAGGGAGATCTGTCAACGACCTTTACCATTGAACTTCCTCGAGGACAGAAAAAACTGCAAACCTGGCTGGATGAAGGGAATGGTGTTTCGCGCGGAGCCTTCTTCGTTGAAATTTCTCGGAAGCAGTAGTTCAGATGCACCCTCAAACAGACGAACCCTGTTTGATACCCACTCTGGCCTGAATTCGGTCTGTCTCAATCAACTGCAGCAATCGGCGTTGATTTTCTTCCAGTTGGTCCCGTGAATTCTCGGGATGCCAGATATGAAAAACGGGAGCAGCAAACCGGGCATCTTGATGGCAGATCCCTTTTCGGATCAATCTCAATACCAGATCAGAGTCTTCCATTCCCCAACCGGTGTAATCTTCATCAAAACCATTCACAGCCAGAAGGTCTTCTTTCCATACTGAAAGATTACAGGTTTTTGCACCTTCCCATTGTTTCGCGAGGCGCCTTCGATACCAACTCCCTAGCGGAACTCTGAATAAAGGTGAGAGACGATTGATTTGTTTGCGCTGACGTGCCTGCAACCATTGCCAGAGATTCCAGGTATGAGTGGGTATCTTCTTCTCCAGGACCTCCCGGGAAAACTCCTGCGAGAGTAAAATCCGATTGCCTGAGAGAAACCATCGCCCCTCAGCAAGACGCGAATGCTGCGCTAAAAACCAGGGTGCCGGAATACAATCACCATCGGTGAATACAATGTAATCCGCCTGGGTACTTTGGATCGCCCGATTTCGAATGGCGCCCGCTCGAAAGCCCTCGTCTGGATGCCACACATGTTTTACCGGAAAAGGCGCTCGTTCACGAAATACATCGATGACTGATCTCGTTTCTTCTGTGGAACCGTCATCGGCAATGATCAATTCATCGGGCGGACGCTGTTGAGAGAGATAGCCCGCCAAGACAACCTCTAAAGCGGAAGGCCAGTTGTAAGTCGTAATAATGACAGCTAATCCAGCCATGAAATGATCAGACTTCTTCCTGATTCTCTCGATTGATGACCATTAATTTTAAATAACGATAATAGGTTCCCTCTGCATTCGAAACGGCTAGCATAAATCCTTCCCGGCCATCCAGAAAGCCCGCACGAAAGATATATGTTCTTAAAAACGTCCAGAGTCCATGCAAAATGGCTTTCGTCAATCCCGCGGTCTGTTTTTCCTCGGCCATCATTTTCGCGCCGGCAGATGAGTAGGAATTCATGGTGTTCAGAATCTGTTCCAACGTCAGTAACGATTCATGTATGATCGGTTCTCTCAGCTTCCCGATTTTGCCATTCACGATGATCCGCTCATGCACCAGATCATCACTGAATTGGGCTTTGCCTCTGCAAAAAAGTCGCACGACATGGTCTGGCCACCAGCCACTATGTTTCATATAGCGACCACAGTAATTGGAACGGCGCGGCATGGTATAGGCATCGTAACGCCCGGGCACCTGGATTATACGTTTGATTTCCGTTTGCAGGTCGTAAGAAATCCGTTCGTCCGCATCAATCGAAAGCACCCAGTCTTTTGTGGCATATTGTAATGCACGATTTTTCTGCGGACCAAAACCGGGCCAATCCGTTTCATGAACTTTGTCTGTATATTCCCTGCAAATCGAAATGGTCTGATCTGTGCTGCCGGAATCCAGCACAATAATTTCATCCGCCCAGACGACTGAAGCCAGACACTCCCGAATCGATGACTCTTCATTTTTCACAATGATAATGACTGATAACGACATAAAGCTAACTTTGATACGAAAATACGAAGAAGCAACGTAGAACGGGAAAGTCGATCAATTTTCAAGATTGTCAACCACGCACGATCCTGTTAAAAGAGGGTACTTGAATGACCCAAATTATTATCAAACGCTCTGTTTCCATCAAGATTGCCAAGAGTTTGGCAGGATTCTGCCATCCCGAAAAGGGCAATCGACAAAATCATGAAAAGCCCCTGTGAAATTGTCTGATTTACATGACGAAGATAATACCTGCTTCAAATTGTTTAATAACGATACCCCTTATACGATAATTCGCTGTCTTAAAGAAGAAGACTTACGTTCGGTATGGTTAATTGAGCTGCCCGACCGTGGCCTGACAACACTCAAACGCTGGCCTGTTACCTGGAAACTGCTCTGGAAATCACTCTTCAACCAATCTCAGCCTCAGCGACAACTGACTGGTGCCTGGAAATTACTGTCTGTAGGTGTGAATACGCCGCAACCGGTGACCCCCGTCTATCGATCAGGTCATTATTTCCAATTAGAAATGCCTTACATTTCAGGTTCAACTGCATTTGATTTATTAAAATCTGGCTCAGACTGCTCTCGGTCGGAACAATATCTAATCGCAAGAGAACTGGGCAAGATCGTCCATCGTCTTGCAAGTTCTCATCTCCGTCATCGAGATTTTAAACTGGAAAACGTGGTCGTCAAACCAGCCAGTGAATCGCAGCAACAACCTACGCTTTGGCTCATTGATCCTGTTGGCATTCTTTTTAGTCCTTCTCTGATTCACGCCATCGTCTATATGCTAGACCGATTGGCAATTCAGCCCATCCATGAAGGAATCTCCGTACCATTCTCCCTTCGGGTCATTTGTATACGTTCTGCCCTTGGTCCTATTTCTGGCAAGTCCCGCAAAGCGTTATTTCGAATGTTACGAAAACAACTCAAAAACTCTATCCAGCAAACGCCTCCAAACGATTGATCTTGCCTTGATCAAGTAAAAGAAATAAAAGCCCTTGTTGTAATATTTCTCCCCAAACAACCTCACTCGTCTTTCCATGTAAGATACCTCTATCTCAGGTCTGACATGAAGCATTTCTCACAATATCCATTGAATTTCAATTCTCCCCTGGTTGAAGAAACATCCGGTGCAATCTGGCTCAAAAGAGCTTTGATTTTATGGGTGATCCTCTGGATTGCCGTCAGTGTGAAGTCCATTGTGCAACCTGAGAAAAAGTCGGTTTTTCCCTGCTTTGCAGACTCTTCAATTAACTGGTGGGCTGACCGCAGTCTGTATGACAATGACATCCAGAAAACAGGCTTTCGTTATAGTCCGACATTTGCGTTGGCCTTTACACCATTTGCAATTTTGCCGCCATCAATGGGTGGTATCCTCTGGTCCGCTCTGAATATCGGGCTCCTCGTTTTTGCGCTGCGACTGTTAATCAAAGAAATTTTTCCAGGCGACTGGTCAAAGTTCGAGGAAGCCTGTTTCCTGATTCTATGTCTGGCTGGTTGTACGCGCGCTGTCTGGTCCGCACAAAGTAATTCACTGGTTTTCGCGTTGGCCGTCTTTGCCGTTGTAGCCCTGAAAAAAGAGCGATGGTGGGCAGCAGCCTTCATACTGGCAGCAGCCGTGCATATTAAACTCTGGCCTGTGGCACTGGCCTTATTACTCATGGCCCGGTTTCCCAGACAGTTGGGATTACGATTCACGACAGCGTGTGCGCTGCTGGTCATTCCCCCTTTCTTCACTCGTCCTTTTCCTGTGGTCATTCAGCAATACCAGGACTGGTATGCTTTGTTAACTGGTCCTTACCGCACTCTCAGACAAGCAGGTTTAAGAGACGCTTATACGATTGCAGAACACTTCGGAACTTATGTGGATGACCGCGTTTATACACTCTTGCAACTTGGATTAGCTGGACTGGCATTATTGTGGTGTCTCAGACTGGCGAAGATAAGCAATTCCACTGAAACCTATTTCACAGGCGTACTCACAAGCTGGGTATGCTGGCAATTACTGGTGGGGCCCGGAACTGAAAGACTGACGTTCCTGCTGGCTGCGCCCATTGCCAGCTGGGCACTGATCGTCAGCTATAAAGAACGCTGTCATCCCTTGCTGGCATCCATTGCCTGGCTTATGTTGATTCCGTTGGGCACAGGCGGTGTTGAACGTCTCCTCCTGCCTGTAGTGGGCTGGTCTCCTACAATCCTGCCTCTGGGAATTATCCCGCTTATGGTCTGGCAAACTGTCTATATCGAAAGTCGGGCTGAACTCCATCAGGCAAATCAGAAGCGCGAACGAGCGAGTTTACAGAACCAGAATCCCTCATGGGCAGCCTGAGACCTGCTCAAGCTGCATTTGCTTTTTGAGAGTTTAAATGGGATACGACAGCCTGAAACACCTGATCGGCGTCGAGTTCTTTCATACAGCGATGATGCCCTAAAGGACAAATTCGTTGCTGGCAGGGGCCACAATCCAGATCAAGCTGCATGTGCAGACCACGATCATAAAACGTTTCACTCCACAAAATGTGTGTCGGCCCAAACAGAGTGACCACCGGTATTTGAAAGGGGGCAGCAAAATGTCGCGGCCCGGAATCGGTTGTGACCAGCAATTCAGATTGTTGAATCGCTGCTTTGGTGAGCCCGAGATGGAGTGGTTCTGATGCCAGAGAAGTGACCAGAGGATGCCCGGCTTGTTCCACAATCTGCAACGCTTCTGCTTTTTCGGCAGGTCCGCAGACAACTAAGACTGATCGCTGTAAATCCGTGGCGATGCGGCGCGCTAAATCAGCAAAATGCCCTACCGGCCAATGTTTGGCAGCTCCAAATGCGCCACCCGGGTTGAGACAAATGAGAGGGTGGCTTTTAAACTCGGTAGACTGTTTCTCTAAAAATGATCGCCAGCGTTTCTGATCGGATTCTGTAACAGAGAGTTCCATTGACCGAGACAAAGGCTCTGAGAGTTCCAATCCAGCCTGCTCTTTTTCACTCAAATAGGCAGCAATTCGTAAGTATTCATCAATGGCAGGATGAGGTTCCTGTTTGTCTTTCGCTGGAAGCGCATCAGTTAATAACCATTGACGGCGGTCACGAGCGATGCCAACTCGCCTTGGTATTCCTGCCAGATATGTGAGCCAGGCACTTCGAAATGAGTTGGGAAACAAAACAGCCAGATCGAATTTCTCACCTCTCAACTGTTTCATAAAACGCAAGCGGGATATCAATTTTTGCCCACGATGCCAGGAGATTTTGCGATCAATGCTGTCCAATCCTTCCAGTACATCGGCCACATAAGGTCTCTGGATCGTCACAATTTCTGCATCCGGAAACTGGTGACGAATGGCACGGAGCGCTGGCGTTGCCATCACGGCATCACCGATCCAATTTGGTAAAAAAACAGCAATTTTCATCCGGCTTTTCGTCTCGGAGGTTCAATAGGATGTTTTAAAGCAGTCGTGCCGGTCTCATGCTCCTGATTACTGCGAATGGTTCCCAGGATTTGTGTTGTTGAGATACCAGGAGTCACTCCCAGAGTTCTGACCTCACCTCCATAAGACTCAACGATATCCCAGCCGACGATTTCTTCTTTTTTGTATGTGCCCCCTTTGACGAGTAAATCCGGCTTGAGCAAGCTGATTAATTCGCAAGGTGTTGTTTCTTCAAAGACGACGACATAATCAATGCCTTCAAGAGCCGCCAACATGGAAGCGCGATGGGCTTGCCCGAAGATGGGACGATCCGTACCTTTGTTTAAGGACCGTACACTGCTGTCGCTATTCACGGCAACAATTAGACAATCTCCTTCGGCGGCTGCCTGCTCCAGATAAGTCACGTGTCCTACATGCATAACATCAAAGCAGCCATTGGTCAAAACCACTTTTTGACCCAGCTTTTGTCGTGCCATCAAGTGTCGCTTTAATTCTTCCAGGGGTAATATTTTTTCGCTGGTGACACGCGATCCCATCAAGAGATCCGCAATCATCTCCTCGCGGCTGATCGTGACTACACCAATCTGTTCGACCTCCAGGCCGCCGGCGACATTCGCCAAACGGGCAAGATCAACGGGGGCGAATCGGGCAGCACTTCCCACTCCGATCGTCGCCAACACCATGTCTCCCGCACCGGTAATGTCATACACTTCCCGTTTGCGGGTAGGCAGGATTTGTGTCAATCCATCCGCTTGAGTCAATGCGATGCCATCACTGTCGAGTGTGACAAATACATAATCGAGTTGCAGATCACTGCATAACTGGCGACCAGCACGAAATGCATCCTCTTGTGAATTAACTTCAAAACCAACCGCTCGTGATGTTTCCAATCGATTCGGAGTGATTGCTGTTGCACCGGAATATATCTGGTAATCTCTCCCAGGACAGGGATCTACAATCACCGGAACTCCTACTCTTCTCGCTTCTTCCAATACAGCCGCCAATATTTCGGGAGTGCAGACTCCTTTGGCATAATCACTCACAAGAATAGCCTTGTGCTCTGAAATCATCGGCAGAATCAACTTGAGCAATTTTTCGGACGTGGGCTGATCTAAAGGAGTATTTACTTCGCGGTCAACTCGGAGAATTTGATGAGGGTGCCTCTGCTGTGCGCGCCCCATGAATCGTTGTTTGACAGTTGTAGGACGGCTGGCATCATGGATCATGGCTGAACAATCGACGCCTCTCTCTTCGAGAGCGTCTTTGATTACAACTCCATCCAAATCGCTGCCAATCGCTCCTGCCATCGTGACTTCAGCATCAAGACCGATCAGCATGTTGGCGACATTCGCCGCACCGCCGAGTCGCACTTCCTGAGCATCTTCCCGTAACAGAATCACAGGCGCTTCCTGGCTAATTCGTTCTGCATTCCCCCAGATATAGCGATCCAGAATCAAATCACCCAGAACCAGAATTTTTGGGTGCCCTAATTTTTGAATGGTATTGATTAAATGATAAGACATAAAATAGACGTTTCAGATATTGTTATAAATCCAGTTGAGTCAATGCGATCTGCGATTCTCACAGGCTGCGGAATCATCATCAGAATACAAGTTTGAGTCAATCCCTTTTCTGGAAATATAGGTAGCCTGACAATACTGGGTCTAAATATTTTATAAATGCGATCAAGCAGTACGAGCTTTGAAAAATCTCTCGCCGAACGTACCCAGGGAAACCCGGAGAGGGGCTGGCTATTTGCCAAATTGTAACTCCAATAGCATCTCTTTAACGGCCGTCATAGGAATCTCATCCCGCTCTATGGATCGAGAAGAGCTGATAAACACTGGTGCTTCCAGCTCTTCTTTTCCCGGTGTTGGTAGGCGACCATGACTGCCCTTGACGAGATTTGCATCCAGACTGGTGAGATCCATATAGTAGCGAAAACCCAGTTTTTTTTGAGCCAACCTCTGAGCAATTCGTAATTTTGGCAACCGAATTTTCGGATCAACAAACAGCTCAACCGGGTCATATCCGGGTTTACGATGGATATCGACCGTGCGCGCGTAATCGGGTGCAACGCCGTCATCTAACCAGAAATAATAAGTAAACCAGGCTCCAGGCGCTGCCACCACCACAAGCTCACCAGACCGATCATGATCGATACCGAATTCGGCTTGCTGTCGCCGATCGAGAACCATTTCAACACCATCTACAGTTTCGAGTGTAGATTTGACTTCAGAAATGTGAGCTGAGTTCTGGATATAAACATGAGCAATCTGATGATCGGATACTGCGAACGCAGCAGAAGCGCCGCAGTCCAGAGATTCCCAACCCAAAACCTCTTTACGTACTTTTAACCACCCCGCTTCTCTTAAGATTCTATTAATGTGCACCGGCTTCTCAACATCCGTAATAGCATACTCGGAAAGTACAACGACTTCCGCACCCGCATTCTCGGCCACTTCGATCAAACGCCCTGCTTCCCGATCAATGTCTCTAATATCCTGATCGATGGCAGGATGACTTACCCCCAGACGCTGCAAGTTATAATCAAGATGCGGTAGATAAACTAAGGTCAGGTCCGGTTTCTTCTCGTGAAAAACTTTGATTGAGGCATCGACTATCCAACGAGAACTTGAGATATCCGCACCAGGGCCCCAGAATCTTAGTAGTGGAAATACACCCAACTCTGATTGCAATTCGTCCTTCAGGCCTTCAGGCTGACTGTAAGAATCGAAGACCTTCCTGCCATCGGCCGGATAACTGGGACGAGGTGTCACGGACCAGTCTACGGGAGCATACATGTTATACCACCAAAACATTTTCGCAGTCGTATAAGCAGGGTCTCTAAGTTTGGCAGCTTCGTAAACCGGCTCACCACGCACCAGTCGATTTGACTGTTTCCAGAACATGACTTCAGACAACTCACGGAAATACCAGCCATTCGACACAATTCCATGTTCGCGGGGTAAAAGTCCCGTCAAAAGTGTGGACTGAGCAGTACAGGTCACTGCAGGCAATACCGTTCCCATTGGTCTGGAAAATCCCAGATTTGCCAGACGCATTAAGTGGGGGGTATTTTCACCTAACATTGCATGGGTGAAACCGACAACATTAATGACAATCAGCGGTTTGGCCATAAGGGTTTTCGATTACTGAAAGTGTTAATATTAAATAACTTAGGACAATTTATGTTTTCTAAGTTTAATTGACACTGAAATAAAATGGAAGCAAAACTAAAGGGCTGGCCCGCTCACAAAGGTTCTGACAATTTTGGTAGAAAGTACTGAGATAGACAGTTAGATTTTGTAAAACAATGCGTCTCTGTCACAAATGGGCAAAACACAAATATATAGTATACAATTAGTCAGATGCAGTCTGTTTGATTCACCCGAGTCCAATTAGTCTGTTCTAAACCAATTTCTAAAAAGTCGTTTTAAAAGGCATATCTTACTTCTGTTTAACGTCTTAGGTCTACGTGGATATATTCGGTTCAAGAGTAAGGGTACTGAATAACCACATCTGCGAATAATTGTTTTTAAAGAGATAAACCTTTATCTGAGTAGATTTATATTGACTCCCCCATATATACCATTTTAGCTTATTTAGCATATGTGTAATCATTGCTACATTACGCATTATTTAAAAAGGTTTAGTTCTGCATTTGTAATACTTTGTAATAAATCCGATAATATTCTTGGCCAATCTGAAGAATCTAATAATCACACTCTTTAGATTCGCGTACCAATTTTGCTAGAGAGACTGAAACCATGATAATGGGCCGTCTACCCTTCATGTCGTCATTTCGCCAACCTACTTCTCTTTTAAGCTGTTTGCGCCGAGGTCAGAGAAAACGCCTAAACCGAGAGAAGTCTCGAAGTTTTGCGTGTTCTTACACCACAGCCGAACAACTGGAAGATCGTACGCTATTAGCTGGCGCTTCTTTAGTGAATATCGAACCGAACATCGATATTGCTTTGACGGAAGGAGAAATCTACAACGAAGCTCCCAGTGAACTTACTTTTAAGTTCACACCAGGTAAACAGATTGATCCAGCTTCACTGGGTGGAATTCAGATCGTTCGCAGTGGACTGGATGATGATTTCGATAACGGCACGGTAGCAATTCAACCAGGTTATATTGGCATAGGTGATAACCCAAATGAAGTAATTCTTCGCTTCGCGGAATCACTGCCTGATGATACCTACCAAATAACGATTTTCGGAACAGGTGCGACACCACTTGAGAGTTTTAATGACCAGGCCGGCCAACCCAACGAAGCATTTCAGGATGGTGTTGATCAGGTTATTAATTTCGAATTGGATTTAGGTGCCAAAGTTGTTTCCGTTGTCCCACAACCTGTTTCAGGTGGTGGCACAGGCAGCCTGACCCAGGCGCTCGACCAAATTGTCGTCTACTTTAACAATGATGAACTAGATTTAGCTTCTGCGCAAAACAAAGATTTTTACCAACTCTTTAAAGATGGGGAAACCACCCCAACACCTATCGATACTGTCGTCTATGATTCTGCAGACAACAAAGCCACAATCACTTTTACAGCTGATATCGCAGATGGCACTTACCACTTGAGAATTGGTGAGTCAGCAACTCCTGATTTCACTGATGCTGAAGTTGTCGTAGTTACAAATGAAAATCTAATTGATATCATTTCTGACAATGCTGCCACTGTAGACTCGCCATCCGCTGTGGCAGTCGATTCCGAAGGCCGTTTCTCGTATTACATTGATGATGACGGCGGTACTAAACGCATCTTTCAGATTGATCACTCAAATAGCGAAACAGTAACAGTGTTCGCTGGAGGAGGAGGCTCAACGACTCCCGCCGATGGTGATGATCCTACATCCCTCCAATTGGATGATCTGGAAGGTATCGCCGTAGATAGTTACGGTAATGTTTACTTCACAGATAGTGGCCTGGATCTTGTAATTCGTGTGAATAAAGATGATGGTCTAATCACTGTGATTGCTGGCGGAGGAACGGAAACAACAATTACCCCTGATCGGTTAGCAACTGAATACCAGTTGTCTGCTCCGAAGAGTATTGCTGTGGACAGCGAAGGCAATGTTTTCTTCACTGACTCTGTCCAAAACCAAATATTTCGTGTTGGTCACGACCACGACCACGGCCACGACCACGACCATGCCACTGGTATTATCTCTGTGGTTGCCGGTGGAGGAGCGACTACAGTACCAGCAGATGGACTTGATGCAACAGAGCTATCACTCGATCTGCAAAGCGCAACGGGGTTAGCCCTTGATACATTCGGAAATATTTATTTTACAAATACCCATATTGACGGTGGCCCCTCCATAACCCAAGTCATCGCGGTCGACAGTGTCTCCGGAATAATCACAATCGTAGCTGGCGGCGGAACAGGTGTATCACCCGTTGATGGAATCGATGCCATCGATGACCTGCAACTGGGATCACCATTATCTATTGGCCTGGCAGTTGATAGCGCACAAAATATTTATCTTACTGACGATGGTCGAGTTCTTCGTGTTAATTTTGATGGTAAGATTACTGTTCTTGCAGGAAATGGTGCCCTTGTCCCTGCAGACGGAGTTCAAGCAGATCAATTGGACTTAAACTCTCCTTCTGGAATTTCAGTAGATAATTCTGGAAAAGTTTACTTTGCAGACACCCTGGATAGTCAGGTCATTCGTATCAACAATGAGAGTGATGACAATTCTAGCTTTGACAATGCTACGAATCTACTGACACTTGACACTAGAACAATTCAAATCAACGCGCAAATTGAGCCACAATCAATAGCCCAACCGCAACTTCCAGGCGGGAATGATGAACCCGGTCATCGTGAAATCACTATCGAAGCGCATATTGGGGCAGTTGGTACAACCCCATCCACTCCTGGAGCAATTCCTACGATAAGATTCTCTTTCCCGGAAACTTATGGTGGGGGACTCTTTAACGAAATTACCGAAAACCAAAAACAACGTACCCGTGAGATTTATGAAATCTACAGTTATCTAACGGGTATTGAAGTTCAGGAAGTTGCCAGTGGCGGTACCGGCATTATTACAGGCGATATTCGTGCCGGTGACCCCAATATTCCCCCTTTGGCTGCGGGTGGTATCGCTGGTGGCAATGCGATTATGAACGGTGCTTTGGACTGGGGTAATAGTCTTTATGGTGGTGGCTGGTTCACAACCGCCTTCCACGAAATTGGCCATACACTCGGCCTGGGTCACTCTTATGATTTACCTTCCGTGATGGGTTCCAGTGGTGGAGATGTTGGCGGGACAACTGCGGGTGAACCGATATTCCCTTCCAACTTTGACATCACACACATCAACCGCATCCGTCCGGCACTCAGCAACGATATCGACCTGCAAAAGTTCGAACTGGCAACAGCAGGTCGATTCACAGCTGAAATTACAGCAGATCGGCTGGCTGTAAAAAGTCATCTTGATAGTGTGTTGACGCTTTACCAAGAAACAGGTCTTCCAGGATTCGAAGTACGCGAAATTATCGCTCGCAATGATGATTACTTTGGAGAAGACGCTTTTCTGGATTTGGAGCTGGAAGCGGGTACGTACTATCTGGCTGTCACCAGTGTTGGAAATACCAACTTTGATCCAACAGTCTCTGACTCTGGATATGGTGGTCGCACTGACGGTGATTATACACTCGATATTAACTTCACACCCGAACCACCTGTGAATACCTTCATGGTTGACTCGACCGGAGTTGCTCTAGACGGAGACGCAGATGGGACACCAGGTGGTGTTTTTGATTTCTGGTTCAAGTCGGGTGAAACCATTTTTGTTGATAAAGCCACACAGTCAGCGGGCCTCGCTGATGGTAGCTTGGCCAATCCTTATTCTAATATCGATGATGCGCTTTCAGCAGCTGCTGCCAGTGGCACCACCGAGATTGTACGGATTGTCGGTAATAATTTAGATGATGACATTGTTGGTGACCCCAGCACTTTTGACAACAACGAAGCCTATCTGATTGGTCTCACAGATACGTTCCAGCCTCTCGAAGATGGAGCCACCTTTAATATACCGCAAGATGTCACTGTGATGGTCGATGAAGGTGCCATCCTCAAATTCCAAAAAGCCAACATTGATGTCGGCTCGAACAACATACTCGTTGACCGCAGCCAGGGTGCATTACAGATTTTAGGCACCCCTGATAATCAGGTCTACATGACTGCCTACGGAAATGACGACCTTGGTGGCGACGATGATGGCCTGAGTGATGGCGCCAACCCAGGAGATTGGGGAGGCATTGTATTCCGTGCTGATTCTGACCTTGAGGATTCCGGAGTCTTTTTGAATTCGGTTAATAACGCCAATATCAGCTATGGTGGTGGAAGTGTCTTTGTGAATTCAGTTTTACAGATATTCTCCCCGATCTACACTGAATCGGCACGACCGACTATCTGGCAGAACACAATCCACAGTAACGCCGATTCCGCTATCTCTGCAGACCCGCGCAGTTTTGAAGACAGCCGGTTTGAAAATGGTTCATTTATTATGGATCGTTACGGTCTGGAAATTTTCGACAATCAGATTTTTGACAACAGTGTGAACGGCTTATTTGTTCGAATTAATACTCCCTTTGGCAGCGAAATCAACAAACTGGATGTCCCCGGTATTTTCAATGATGATATTACGCATGTGATTACAGAAAACCTGCAGATCTATGGTGCACCCGGAGGTCAGACCGATGCAGCAGGTAATCCCACTATCAATGGTCGTTTAAAAATTAATCCGGGAACTGTTGTCAAACTTTCTGGAGCCAGAATAGAAGCAGAGCGTGGCAGCGCACAGCTCATAGCCGAGGGAACCGAAGAGAACCCCATCATTTTCACTTCTTTAAGTGATGATCGATATGGCGCGGGAACAACTTTTGACACATCAAATGATGGAGACACTGCTTTTGGACCAGGAAACTGGGGTGGTATTATCTTCAACGCCGCTTCCTCTGGAAGTATTGATCATGCATTGATCACAAATGGGGGTGGTTTAGTACCTATCGAAGGTAGCTTCGATAACTTTAATGCAATTGAAGTCCATCAGGCAGATTTTCGTATCAGTAATAGTATTCTGAAAGACAATGCCAATGGACGGTCGACCTCTAACCGAAATGGCCGTGGTGGAAATGATAGTGCTACAATCTTCGTCCGTGGTGCACAACCAATTATTGTAGATAATATTTTTGAGGACAATGCCGGGACTGTCATCAGCATTGATGCAAATTCACTCAACTATAAGCTGAAGTCTGACTCCGGCCGCTCAACCGGATTTGTAGATGCATATCAACAGTTCCCAGATAATAAGGGTGCGCTGGTTCGTCTAAACCGCATGGAGAACAACGGTCTCAACGGCATGGAAGTACGTGCCGCGCTGCTTGATACAGAGACGATCTGGGATGATACTGATATCGTACATATCCTGAATGGAGAGATTCAAGTCATTCAGCATCACACCTTCAGTGGTATTCGGTTGCAGAGTAATCTCGATGAAGGCCTCGTTGTCAAACTGGGCACGGGTGGAGGCTTCACTGCTAATGGTCTTCCACTGGACATTGACGACCGCATTGGTGGTACCGTCCAAATTATTGGACAGCCGGGCTTCCCTGTCGTGCTCACATCACTGGCAGATGACACTGTCGGTGCCAGCTTTACACCAGATGGATTTCCTCAAACTGATACTAATAATGACGGTGATGCCAGCATTCCCACAGCCGGCGACTGGCGCAGTATTCGTTTGGATCGATACAGCAATGACCGAAATGTCGTCGTCCGTTTCGAAACAGAAGGTAATAATACCAGCGGCGTAGATACCAACGGCATCCCGGGATTTGCACAAAACCTTGGCGTTTTGGCACCCGATCAAATCAGCGGTGATGAGAACAGAGCGTTGGGCTTTGAAGTGCTAGGTAGCATTAGTGCCGATGCTCCGGATGATGTTGATGTCTATAGTTTTTCAGCGAACGCAGGTACAAGGATCTGGGTAGACATCGATCGCACTGCGTCGTCTCTTGACAGTGTGGTTGAGCTCGTGGACATCTTTGGGAATGTATTAGCATCATCCTGGGATTCATTTGATATGGCTACCCTGGGTGGAGCCGCTGAAGATCTCATGCAAACAGCGCATCTGTTGGGTGACTTTTATTCACAAAACAAAGGTGATGCCGGCTTTAGTGTTGTACTGCCAGATCCTACGGGAACTGGTGCTGTCGGTACTTATTTCGTTCGTGTCCGCAGTCAACCCGTTGCCGGGAATGAAACTGATGTCACCGGTGGTCAAACTTCCGGTCAATACCAACTACAGATTCGCTTAAGACAAGTGGACGAAAAACCGGGTTCGACAGTCCGCTACGCTGACATTCGCTATGCAACGAATGGTGTCGAAGTTTTGGGCCAACCTTCGCACTCACCTTTACTCGGCGAATCATCAGAAAAAACGGGTACGAACGATACCATCACCAATGCACAGGGACTGGGGAACCTGCTGACCAGCGACCGCAATACGCTAGCTGTTTCAGGTACACTATCCGGCGACTCCGACGTTGACTGGTACACCTTTGAGATGGGCTATGACCTGATCCAGGTAATTGGTGGCCGTAGTGACGGAGCTAAAACATTTTCAACCATATTTGACATTGATTATGCAGATGGCTTAACACGCGGAGATACGACTCTCTCTGTCTTTGACGATCAAGGCAGACTGATTCTCATCAGCCGTGATTCTGATATTGAAGACGACCAGGCAAACAATGATACCGAGGATTTGAGTAGCGGAAGTTTCGGTACCTTTGACCCTTACATTGGTTCGGTACAGCTTCCTACCGCAACACCGGGAACCACCTTCCGTTATCACGTGGCTGTTTCTTCCAATGCACGCTTACCGCAAGCCTTGAATGCAACCTTTAATTCCAATGGCTTAAACGAACAAATTCGGCTGGAACCGGTCAGCTCTGTCCAGAGAATCGTGGAAGATCACATCGGCTTCAGTGGTTACACCTCTGGTTACGAATTAGCAGGTCCCACTTCACAAGTTGATCCCATAACTCCGGGTATTTTTGACATTTCCAGTACCACATCCTTAGCCGCGAATGTGGCTGCTTTTACATTGGCAGACGTAAACCTCTACATATCACAAGGTAGTCGGCTCAGAATTGCAGACGCCTATGATGGTCGTGTAGTTGATTCCGTTGGTGGAATTCCTGCCCCCACCAATACTATTGATGTGGGTGCGCTTTCGACAGCGGGCAATGATTCGACTTCTGACATTACGATTCGTTCGGATGGTCGTCTCTATAGTTATGAAAGCCTTACAAATGTTCAAAATACTGCAGGACGCTTGCGGGAACTCAATGCAGGCACTGGAGCGACTATTTCATCATTCAATGATGGAATTCCAAATATAGATACAACAGCTGGTGCCTTTAATGATCCTGTAAGATTGACTACCGATCTTGTCGGTGCACTTGCCTTCCAGAGAACGGGAGTTGCTACCTACAACCTGTATTATGCGGTCAATGATGGTAATATCAGCACTCTCTACCAGGGAAATCCTGCCAATGGAGATGCCGGTGATAATAAAGTGGTTAGCTCGACCAATCCTGCCGACGCAGGAAATACATTTACTGTAAGGGGAGATATTAGAGTTTCAGACGGGGGTGGAGGATTCCTCAACATAGGAAATGTCACCGGGTTGGCGTTTCGGGGAATCAATTCATCATCCAGTCAATCGCAACTCTATGGTGTCACTGAAGACGGATATTTTTTAACCATCAATCGTGCTACTGGTTTAAGTACCGGTATCGATTTATCGGGTCAGATCAGCGGTAACTTTGCCGGGCTCACCGCAGCTCCGCAAAACCTGAATAATGGAGCGTTTCAAGACCTATTGTTTGCGATTACCGATTCAGGAAACCTGTATGCGATTGACCCCGCATTGGAAACGATTCTTACTACAGTTACTGACCCTGTTTTAGGTAGTATCGACATCTTTTCTGGAGGGGGAACATCGATCAACGTTGGCGAAACCAGTGGTGTCACAGGTCTCGCCTTTTCGCCGCTGGACTTCAACCTGTGGCATCCAACGTTCCGTCAAAACACTGAAGCCGGCCATGGTATCAATAATACGTTCGACCAGACTAGAACTGATGTCGGTGGCAACGGTAGAGATTCTTATCCTGGTACCAGAGAGCACAGTGAACAACAGGGGGGAGCCAGTTTTTACTTTGGTTTTGAAGAATGGCTGCAAAACAATGATTCCACCAACGACTACATCGATTACGTTGGAAATGCACAATATGGTGTGTTGACTTCCAACTTCCAACGAGATCTCTCCACCAACACCACCATTGGTGACAACTATAATATCGCCGGTGGCGCCCATGGAACACTGGAAACATCAACGCCCTTCAGTTTAGCTGGTTATAGCAGCACAGACCTGCCTACACTGTACTTTAACTACTTCTTGGAATCACAGGGCGCAAACTCCATCACGGGTGGCATGCGCGATTCCGCGCGTGTCTTTATCACAAACGATGATGGCGCGACTTGGACTGAATTAGCAACCAACAACTCAACATTAGCCCCACCTACAAGCCCCGGTGATGGAGAATTATCAACTTACATCACCACTTCCGAAAGAGAAGATCGAACAGGAAACCCGAATCAGCGCGTTCAAGAGTTGTTTGATAATACAGGGGTCTGGAGACAAGCCCGTATTGACCTGGGAACATTTGCTGGAGACGCGAATTTAAGGCTTCGCTTTGATTTCAGCACATCCGGTACCATCAGTCCTGACATAGATATGCCTGGTGATGCATTTGGTAACCCAATCAGTAATCAACAGGCACAAAACAACGATTTTGAAGGTTTCTACATTGATGACATTATCGTCGGTTTTGCAGAACGTGGCGAACTGGTAACCGGCGCCCAGGCAGACCAGACCGATTTCTTTAATGTACCTCAAAATCCAACTTTTGGTGCGCCCACTCAATTACTTTCAGGAGGTTATCAGTTAGAAATTCGACGTGGCACGGACTATGCTGCACCGCCCAATGATCAACTTCCTGATCTTGTCATCAGTACTCAATTGGATACGAATGACAATTTGATTCGTGAGGATGGTCAACTTGGTGATCGAAACCTGGAGCGTCAGCAGGGTCATATCTCCATCGAATCCAATTCTATCAGCAGTGTTTCTGGATATGGAATTAATATCGATGCTGGTTTACGCGAAACAGTTAACGCTGGCCCTACTGCAGGTGGCGGAACCACTGAACGCTCTCAAGCCGGTGGTGTGATTAACGGCCCCGAGTTAAATGACTTCTTCGATGGCGGACTCGGCTTTGCACCAGGCGTTACTATTCAGAATAACGTCGTTACAGAATTCGCTAATGGACTCGGCGGTATTCGAGTCAGCGGTGATGCCAACAGCAGCACTTCAAATAATCCTGCTGCGGTTTCTTATACCAAAGTTGTTAACAACACCCTTGTGGGTGGCGGCGTTGACACACCGTCACCAGCGTCTCAATACACAATTGATGTGGTGTTTACGGACTCAAGTTTAACTGCCAGCCAGCAGGCGATTTTCCAACAGGCGGCTAACCGTTGGAGCGAAATCATTCTCGGAGACGTTCCCGACGTCATGGTTACAGGCTTCGGTCTGGTCGATGACTTGGTAATCGAAGCTTCCGCTCCTTCTATTGATGGTGTCGGCGGAATTCTGGGACAGGCTGGTCCTCAAACTGTGCGGAATGGTTCCTTCATTCCCTCTTCTGGAATTATGCAGTTTGACAGTGCAGATCTTGCAGCTCTGGAAGCCAGCGGCCAACTGGTTGATGTGATTCTGCACGAAATGGGTCATGTCATCGGAATTGGCACAATTTGGAACAGTCTCGGTCTGCTATTGAATGGTGGTACTACAGACCCTCGTTTTACTGGACCTGAAGCGATCGCCCAATACAATGCACTGTTGGGTCGCAGTGTCGTAGATGTGCCAGTCGAAGGCTCGGCCGGTCCCGGTACAAATGATGCTCACTGGCGAGAATCAGATTTGAATAATGAATTGATGACTGGATTCCTGAATTCTGGTGTGGCGAATCCAATCAGTACAGTTACGATTGGAAGTTTGGCAGACTTGGGGTATGTTGTTAACCTGAGTGCCGCCGATACATTTCCTCTGCAGGCACCCGGTGTTCAATTGCTGAATCCTGTTCCAATTGGTGAAATGTTAGACACTGGTCCCTTTTCTGTCCTGGATGCAAGCGCCTTTGTTTCTGCAGGAGCAGGAACAGCTAATGCGATAGTCCCGACTGCAGGACAAGGTATCGTCGTCGAAAATTTTGCCACGACTACGATCCTGAATAACATTATCGCAAACACTGATATTGGTATCGATTTGCAATCTGCGACCGGTATCCCGAATGTAGTTGGCGCCAACTTATTCAAAGGGAATAGCGCTAATGGAACAATCGGTAGTAATGCGCTTCTGCTTGGAGCTGACGATCCTTTATTCGTAAATCCCGAGCAAGGAAATTTCTATCTCCAAGATAACAGTCAAGCCATTGACAGTTCCCTGAACAGCTTGGCCGATCGGCCCGATTTTGTGAATGTCAAAGATCCATTTGGAATGCCCAATTCTGATATCTTTGCACCTAATTACGATGCATTCGGACAATTACGTGTTGATGACCCAACTCAAACTCCCCCTCCAGGACTGGGATCTAACATCTTTAAAGATCGGGGTGCAATTGAACGAGCTGACTTTGTAGGACCGACGGCGATTATTGCCTTACCTGCTGACAATGATGCCAATGGCGTTGATCTTAATAACAATCTGACAGAAGTTTACATAGCCAACCCCGAATTGTTCACAACCATGATTGTGGAATTACAGGATACTGGAATTGGCATTGATGATACTCTGATCAATTCATCGCAATTTACATTGACGTTCGAAACCAGTTCCACATCAGGTACTCTGGTTGAAGGTACAGATTATTTCTTCAGCTATAATTCTAATACTAATGAAGCGATCTTCACTTCGATTGTTGGCGTTTTCAGTCTGGACACACTCTACACGATTGATGTAGACAACTCAGATTTGACGGGTGTCAAAGATCTCGCTGGAAACTCATTGCAGCCCAATCAGGCAGACTTATCAACCTCGTTTACCGTTGTTGTGACCGATGGTGTCAATGATCCACCAGTTAACAACATTGATAGCACACCGATTCCAGACGCTCCGCCAAACTTTGATGTAGAGACGGAAGCTGAAACACCTCTCATTTTTTCAGCCGCGAATGGAAATGCACTCACTGTCACAGACCCCGATGCATTTTTGGGAGATGGCATAGTTGAAGTAACATTGACTGCAGTCAATGGAACAATCGTCCTTGGTTCAACCAACAATATCACGGTGAACCCAGCCTCAACATCAACAAATATAATCTTCACTGGGCTTCTGGCTGATGTAAATGCTGCTCTGGAAGGAACCACCTGGACACCAGATGCAGGTTACTACACATCTGCCAGTGTGACAGGTCTAGCTACGCTGACCATGTTTACAAATGATAAAGGGGAATTTGACGGCACTGATGAAACAGATACAGATATCATAGAAATCACGGTCAATGATCCACCAACGGTTCAATTTTCTTCAGCCACCTATACTGTCACAGAAACAGATGGTATTACCACCACAACTCTGGATGTCACTTTGACCCGAGATAAATCAGGGGCAGTCTCGACTGTTTTGATTTCCGACCTTCTTACTGGCTCTGCTGATTCGGGAGTCGACTATGCGGCCTTCGCCGCTAACACACCCGTTTCGTTTGCCGCCAATGATTTGCAAACCACATTCTCTATCATCATCAATGGTGACGATATCGTGGAAGCAGATGAGACCATTAATTTTGAGATCTCCGGTGTTCAATTCAACGCCCTGATTAATCCGACAGGTCAGAACACAGCTGAGATAACTATTGATGATAATGATCAGGCTGTGCTCAACATTAACATGGTTACTCAATTCGAAGATGAAGACGCAGGATCTGGTGCTGGAGTCTTTACATTCACGGCTTCCCTTTCAAATCTTGTTGACGCGAGCGTTACTGTAGATTTACAGACCCAAGATGGTACTGCTGTTGCTGGTGGCACTGCTGTTGGTGATAGTGATTATACTTCAGTTTTCGTAGATGATTTTGCAATCGCTGCACTCACTCTCTCCAACACATTTTCCGTGACCGTCGATACAGACATGATTGTTGAACTCGAAGAATACTTCGATGTCATCATGAGCGATCTTCAGGCGAGTGGACTTGACGTGGTCCTCGGGACCAATGGTCGAGGAACAATTCAGAACGATGATCAGGCTGAGATCACAATCGTCGGTGAATCTGTCTCAGAAGATATCCTTTCCGGACTACTCACTTTCACAGTAGAACTTTCAACCCAAGTTGCTGGCAACATCAGTGTCCTAGCTTCTACACAGGATTTAGAAGCCACTGTGCTCAATAATGATTATGTATCTAAGAGTGAAACGCTAACATTCGTTTCAGGTGATCCCTTAACGCAAAACTTTACTGTGGCCATTATCGATGATGACACAGTCGAACTGGACGAACGGTTAACTGCTGCCCTGAGTAGTCTGAATGCGAACGGATTCGACGTAGAAATTGCTCCCGCCTTGAGTGGTGGTGAAGCCACTGGTACGATCCTTAATGATGATACTGCGACATTTACCATCAGTGATGTCACTTTGAATGAAGGAAATGGACCCTTTATCTTCCTGGTCTCCATGTCGAACGCAGTTGATGTCGATGTGACAGTCGATATTGAAACGATGGATGGCACCGCCCTTGTTTCAGACAATGATTACACACCGGTCGGTATCGGAGATCAAACATTAACCTTTGTGAGTGGCGGATCACAGACCCAGGCCTTTACTGTTGATATTACCAACGATAATAAAGTAGAGCTCGACGAAATCTTCACTGCCATTCTCAGTAATTTAAATGCCACCGGTCGAGATGTGAGCACCGTTGGGGCACTCGGCACCGGGACCATCCTCAACGATGACCAGGCGATTCTCAGTATCGGAAATGTCTCTCAATTTGAAGACTCAGATATCGGTGCTGGCCCCGGAGTCTTTAGATTCACTGTTGCGATGTCGAACCCCGTTGATGTTGATATCGCTGTTGATGTCGCCACTCAGGATGGAACAGCTACTGTCGCCACTAATGATTACACACCCATCAATCTGGGCAGCCAAACTCTTACTTTCGTCTCTGGTGACCCTCTGCTCCAGACTTTTGACGTACAGGTTACCGTTGATGATATCGTTGAACTGGATGAGATCTTTGAAACAATATTAGGCAATCTGGTAAACAATGGCCGCGATGTGATTCTTGGCACGAATGGGACAGGTGTCATTCGAAACGATGACTCTGGCCTCATCACAATCAACAACATATCAAAGAAAGAGGATGGTTCAGATGGTCCTTTCACATTTACGGCTACCATTTCCAACCCGATAGATACCAACATCAGCTTTAATGTCTCGACGCAAGATAATACTGCGACCGCTGCTGATAGTGACTTTAATGCTATTCTCAATCAAGTCATCAATTTCACAGCTGGTGGACCTCAGACCCAAACCTTTACTGTTGATGTCATAGATGATGATAAAGTCGAACTTGATGAAGTCTTCGATATTGTCATGGGGAACCTTGTTAACTCCGGACGCAATATTATTTTAGGGCCAGTCGCCCAGGGTACTATTGAAAATGATGATGCAGCAGAATTAACAATCAATAATGTTTCAACCTTGGAGTCCAACGGTCCTTTCACATTCACCGTCACACTTTCGAATCAAGTCGACACTGATGTTTCTATCGATGTCCTGACTCAAGATAACACAGCCATTGCCGCCAATGGCGACTTCACCGCTTTGAACAACGGCGATCGAGTCATTACATTTGTCTCTGGCAGCCAATTGACTCAAACCTTTACTGTCGATGTCAATAATGACAATATCGTGGAAGCTGACGAACTCTTCTCAACATTCTTAGATGCACTGAGCCTGCAAGATGGAGGTCGCGGAGTAACAGTGGGAACAGGAGGCGGTCAGGCGACCATACGAAATGATGATACTGCAACTCTCTCAATTACGCCGGTCATTGACACCGAAGATAACGGCCCGTTCCAATTCCTGGTCGAACTTTCCAATCCGGTTGATGTTCCCATCACAGTTGAAGCTTCAACAATCGATGGTACTGCCAGTTCGATTAACATTCCTATTGATTTCCAGGGAATCAACGGTCAAGTACTGACCTTCAATCCCGGCGTCACTCAGCTACCTGTTAATGTTTCGGTATTTGATGACGGTTTTACAGAAGGCCCTGAAACATTTGAAGTCATTCTGGAAAACCTTGACCCCAATGGACGAGCCGTCTTCCTAACCAGTATTGCATCTCGTAGTAGCTCTGCTACCTCAGACGCGGCTGTCGCCGTTGATGTTGTCGGCGACTTTGCTTATATCGCTGATCGCGATGGTGGATTGCAAGTCTTTAATGTTGCTGACCCATCAAACCCATTTAATGTGGGAGCATACGGCTTTAATAACCTCGGAATCGCCCAGGGTATTGATGTTGTCGGAAACCTGGCTTACTTGGCTGTCGGTGAAGCAGGTCTTCAAATTCTGAATGTGTCTGATCCATCCAACCCAACCTTTGTTGGTAGTGTTGCAACTCCGGCCCGTGCACGTGGAGTTCAAGTGATTGGCAACCTGGCTTATGTCGCTGACGACAGCGGTAACGGCGGTGGACTCCAAATTTTTGATGTGACAAATCCTGCGGCCCCTGCTCATCTGGGGAGCTTCGGCGTAGCGACTCCGGGTGGATTGGCCGGCGGTGTTCAAGTGATTGGAAATATTGCTTACGTTACCGATGGCAATAATGGTCTGCAGATTGTCGATGTCACCGATCCCACAAATCCAACACAAATTCACAATGTGGCAACTCCCGGCGGGGCTACTATTGGGCTGGATGTCGTTGGTAACTTCGCTTATGTCGCAAATCGAGAAGGTGGATTACAGGTTATTGATATCAGCACACCGGCAACGGCTTCTATTGTTGGCAGCTTGAATACGTCCGGAGTCGCCACGGGTGTCCGCGTTGTAGGTAATTTTGCTTACGTTGCAGATTCTGCTGCGGGCCTACAAGTAGTCGATATCACGAACCCCACTAATCCCACATTAGCTAATACCTTTGACACTCCGGGAAGTGCCCGTAGTTTACATGTCACAGGCACACTGGCATTTGTGGCTGACACCTTTAGTGGCTTGCAGATCCTGGAATTCTTCCCCTCGACTGTCGCCACTGGAACAATCCTTGATCCTGGCGGCGCACCACTGACGGGTACAGCCTCTGCAAAAACAACCATTAGTACTTCACTTGTTTCAACCCCCACATCAACGGACGCCAACGGTGAAACTGGTTCTGTTCCTCAAAGTGAACAGTGGATTGATGAATGGGACAGTTTCTGGATTGAAGTCTGGGGAACAACAACTGATGGATCAGGAATCAGTGGTGGTACATTTGACTTGAATTACAACACAAACTTCTTTACTGCCACTGCTGTAGAGTTTGGTTCGGCCTTTGGTAATTCTAACTCCTCTTCGATTAACGATCTGAATGGAACCGTTTCAGGCATTAGTGGCCAAAATAATCATGTCACACTGGGATCCGGAAATCAGGTTCTCCTCGGACGTGTGAAGTTTGAATCATTAGGTGATGACGGTGTCTCCATTGATAAAACATCAGGTTTCTTAGGCCCACATAACCTGGGAATTCAAGTCATCAATGCTCAACTTGATATTTCCGACTTTGGTGGCGTCACTGCTTCGGTAGCTCAATCACCAACTACAGAATTATGGGCCGTTCCTTTCGATCTGGACGATAATGGAGTTATTAACTTCAGGGACTTGATGACTTTTGCATCTTATTATGGAACGTCTGTCATCGATTCTACATCTGGAATTTCCTGGTCTCTGGACTTTGACAAAAGTGGAAAAATCAACTTTAGAGATCTGACTTACTTTGCAGCAAACTACGGTAGTAACAGAGCAAGCGGTCAGGATGTGGCCTTCCCTTCTAACTTCCCGAAAGAATGGTATGGTTCTTCAATTACAACAGAAGGCGATAACTCCTTAAATGAACTGATTGACTCTGCTGTTGATGAATGGAAAACAGCGACTGGTAACGAAGACCTGGCGATTCAGGTTGTAGTGACTGATCTAGGTGGTCAACAGCTTGGTGAAGGCCAGATTCTGGAACTTGATGAAAACGGTATTCCGGTTAAAGGGCGCGTCTATATTGATGACGATGCAGCCGGCCTTGGTTGGTACTCTTCCATCGAAGGGCTTTCCTTTGACAGTAATGGTCAAGCCATCGCAGGCTCTGCAGCAGAAGGACACTACGATCTCTACACCGTGCTTTTACATGAAGTCGGCCATGCTGCCGGATTTAGCACAGGCTACTCTGCCTTCTCGGACCATGTGGAAACCAGTAACTCCGGGCAGGTACAGTTTGCCAGTTGGGATTTTGTGGCTCCATTGTCAGACGATGGGCTACATATTGATGAGAACTTCTATCCCAATGACCTCATGGGGCACGATCTTGATCCCTCCACACGGAAAATGATCTCGACATTAGATGTTCAAATTCTGCAAGCCGCTTATGCAGATGCTGCCGGGGCGGTTATTGTTCCCATCAGTGCTCCGCTCATGGCTGCATCCGCGACTCCGGTCAGCAATACACCGAATACAACTCGATCCATTAAAAAATCAGTTCGTTCATCGGCGATTGCACCGTCAACAGTTCAGCCTTCGCAGACAGTTGTTCAATCTGTCAGTCAGGAAACAACTGTCATATCAGAACAACAATCTGAATGGATTTCAGCTCCTTTATCCCAGTTGCAAAACTCCGTCTTAAGCACTAAAGCACCAACTGACCTGGATCAACTGGTTGGATCCTTGCTTGATAATTCTTATGAAACTGAACAAATTCCGTTTGATGAGTTCGGAAAAATCAGAATTGATGAAACATCATCTCGATTTGACTTTGCCCATGATTTCGAACTGGAAGAAATCGTCGATCATGAAATGATTGACGAAGAATTTGACAACCAGTTTGCCGATTGGTCAGGACCACTGATTTAATCAGTCTGATTTATTTTAAATCAATCTGTTATTCAAAGAGGTGAGAATCAGTTTCTCACCTCTTTTTTTATCAAGTGATATACTCTTTCCATTCGAGTCCAAACGTCTTTGCAACAGCATGATTGGTGATCTGTCCTTGATGAATGTTTACTGCCGTCAGTAACCCATGATCCTGCGAGCAGGCTGCATTCAGTCCCAGATTGGCCAGTTTCAATGCATAAGGCAAAGTCACATTACATAAAGCATAAGTGCTTGTACGACCGACTGCGCCCGGCATATTGGCAACGCAATAATGTACCACCCCTTCTACCACAAACGTGGGATCAGAGTGCGTTGTAGGACGTGATGTCTCAATGCAGCCACCCTGATCGACGGCGACATCAATGAGCACGGCTCCCGGCTTCATCATTTTCAGTGACGACTCAGGTACTAATACAGGTGCGCGGGCTCCGGGAATCAAAACGGCACCAATCACCAGATCAGCCAGCTCCAGTTCTGCACGAATATTATGGCGGTCACTATATAACGTATTTACATTGGCGGGCATGATATCTTCAAGATATCTCAGGCGATCCACATTGATATCAAGTATCACGACATCAGCCTGAAAGCCAGCTGCTATCTGGGCTGCATTTTTTCCCACAACTCCACCACCGAGTATCACAATATGAGCGGGTGGCACGCCGGGAACACCTCCCAGTAGTATTCCACGCCCCAGCTGAGGTCGTTCAAGATATTTGGCGCCCTCCTGAATACTCATGCGCCCGGCAACCTCACTCATGGGGGTCAATAATGGTAGTTGCCCACCGCTTCCTTCCAGAGTTTCGTAAGCAACTGCTGTCGCGCCAGTTTCCAGAAAACCGCGTGTTAAGGCTTCGTCCGCGGCAAAGTGAAAATAGGTAAACAAAATTTGGCCCGGTTTGAGTAATGCCCATTCTACCGGTTGTGGCTCTTTGACTTTAATTACCAACTCTGAACGAGAAAACAGTTCTTCTGCCGATTCCACAATTTCGGCTCCATTTTCTACATAGAGTTCGTCGGGTATTCCACTACCTAAGCCGGCACCGCGTTCCACAAGGACAGTATGCCCTGCAGAAGTCAGTTCCTCTGCTCCCACGGGAATTAAAGCAACCCGGTACTCATCCTGCTTGATTTCACGCGGCACCCCCACAATCATGGTTTTCTCCTGATTACATGTAATACTACAGACGACTATGATATTCTATATTTGCTCTTTTATACTATTTATTTGATTCCAACAACATATTTCAATTTTAACCTGCTCAATCGCTTACCGACAAAGGTATCGTTTCCAGAAAAGCCAGAGAATTCACAGTGACCATAACCTTTACTGAAATCCAGATAGCGGCAGCAAAAAAACTGATCAAACTAAGTCTGGAGGAAGACCTGAATCAGGCTGGTGATCTCACTTGCCGGGCTTTGATCAATAAGGTCGACCAGGGAGAGATCCAAATCGTCTCCCGAGAAACAGGGATTCTGGCTGGTACGCCACTTGCCTCGCTCGTTTTTTCTGAATTGGATTCGGAAGTGAAATGTACTCAGCATTTGTCTGACGGCGATACATTGGAACCTGGTTCAATTATTTCAACCTATTCCGGTCCTTTGGCATCAATTCTGATTGGTGAGCGGACGATCCTGAACTTCATGACACACTTATGTGGAGTTGCTTCCCTCACAGCAAAATATGTGCAGGCAATCCAGGGAACCAGCGCTATAATTCTCGATACTCGTAAAACACTTCCAGGCTGGCGCATACTTGAAAAATATGCGGTTAAAGCCGGCGGAGGCACCAATCATCGCATCGGACTTTATGATGGTATTTTAATTAAAGACAACCATCTGGCTGCATGGGCCACACGAAATTCAGACTCCACAATCGCAGATGCGATTAGACAGGCACGAGAATCAGTCAATGGGGAAAAAGGAATTGAAGTAGAAGTTGACACACTTGATCAACTTGTCGATGCGTTGCAGGCAAAGCCCGAGATTGTTCTACTGGACAACATGAAGCCGGAAACATTGAAACAGGCAATACAACTACGAAATGAACAATCGCCGACCACATTGCTGGAAGCATCGGGAGGCATCAACCTGGAACGTGTTCGCAGTATCGCGGAAACGGGAGTGGAACGAATCAGTATCGGCGCGCTCACACATTCTGCTATCTCACTGGATCTCGGATTCGACTGGAAACAATGCACCTGAACCATTCTTAATGAATCGATAATCAACTTTCATACTGTTTAGACTGCCACTGATGACTAAGCCAGCTGCACTAAATTCAACAACTCCCGATCTGGAAGATCGTCCGAATTTCATGAACGGCGCTTTGATCTGGTTGTGGTTGTTTTTCGTCGCCTTCATCAGTTTCACTCTTCCTAATAGTAATCCCGCTACGAGCCGTTGGGATGTACTGACACATCTCCCTTTTCTGATACTGGATCTGGTGGACCCGCTGCCTGTGGAGAACCCGCCCCCATCAGGCTGGGCCTACTTCCCACAACGTTTTCCGTTGATCGGGATTGCGTTTGTCATCCTTGCGGGGGCCTGGGGTCTGGGTCAGATGATCACAAAGCTGATCAAAATTCCGTTAGCCCCTTTTACAGCAGAGCGGACGGTATTCGCTTATGGGGTAGGAATTTCTGTCATTACATTGCTTACCTTAGGCGGAGGCTTGCTCGGAATTTTATCCCAGAGTCTCTGTTACCTGCTACTGGTGTTGTCGGCATTGCTGGGATGTTTTTCAGCATGTCGAGAATCGAAAGTAAAAACCGGCTCCGCCTTGCCCTGCACATTTTCTCTGCCCGACGCCATCACACACGATATGCTATTTCGAGGCGTCTGTCTTTTGTTGATCACCCCATTTGTGCTGAGTATGTTCCTGGGTTCCATGTTACCCTCTACCGATTTTGATGTACTGGAATATCATTTCGGAGGTCCAAAAGAATACTACCAACAAGGTTTTATTGGTTTTTTGCCGCATAATGTTTATACCAGCTTCCCCTTTCTGACCGAGATGCTGACGCTACTGGCGATGACATTAAAAGCCAACTTGTATTCTGGCGCGCAAGCAGGAAAACTCGTTCTGATGAGTTTTTCCCTATTCACCGCATTAGGGGTATTTGCAACTGCACGGCGCTGGTTTGGTTCTAATGCGGGCTGGTTGGCAGCAACGATCTTTTTGACCACCCCCTGGACCTATCGGCTTTCGATTATCGCATATACTGAAGGGGCTCTTTCTTTTTATCTAATGGCCAGTTTGATGAGTTTGATTCTTACGATTCAGGCGTTAAAACTTTTAATACCCGAAAAACCATCTAAGCAGGAACCAGCCGCTCAACCCACTCCAGAAAACGGTAAGTCTTCGCTTTGGGCCTATGCCTGTCTGACCGGCTTATTATCCGGTTCGGCGATGGCCTGTAAATATCCGGGCGTGTTGTCGGTCGTCATCCCTCTTGGCCTCACATTACTAGGATTCAGTTGGGGTATCCTGAAACAAGATAAGCAATTACGAACAGCTATCACGTTCAAACTAGCAGTCGTCTTTGCTATCGGCACACTACTCGCTATCGGTCCCTGGCTATTGAAAAATATTGTGGAGACCGGTAATCCCATTTATCCCCTGCTCTATTCGGTATTTGGCGGAGCCGATTGGAATGAACAACTAAATGCAAAGTGGAAAACCGCCCATAGCCCGAATGCACATGATTTGAAGGACCTCGGAGTTAAACTGATTGATGTCACGCTAAAAAGTGACTGGTTGAGCCCACTGTTGTTCAGCTTAGCACCACTTGCCCTTTTGAAGCGCGAACACCGCGAGCTGATCTACTGGCTGTGGATTTATGTCGGATTCCTTTTTCTTTCATGGTGGTTGATGACTCACCGAATTGACCGATTCTGGGTTCCGCTGATTCCCGTGGTTGCAGTACTGGCGGGCGTTGGTGCCACCTGGAGCACACAGCGAATCTGGAAAATCAGTCTGTCCATTGCCATTCTATTTGCTGCTCTTTTTAATCTCGGCATCGCAACGAGTGGCCTGAGTGGTTACAACGCCTATTTGAGTGATTTGAACTATGCGCGCAAGTTTGCACTCTCGATGACCGGACCGGAAATCATGCAGCTAAATCAGATGAAGCTAAGGCCAAAGCAGGTAGTGCTCTCTGTTGGTGATGCAGAACTTTTTTATGCTGATTTTCCTGTAATCTATAATACCGTTTTCGATCATGATCTTTTTCAAAAATGGACATCGCTATCTGAACCTGATGTGCCTGAGAAGTTGCGTTCCATGAAACCTGTGAAAGAGATCAAGCAAAAGTTCAAGGCAGAACATCTCGCTTATGTCTATGTGAATTGGTGGGAAATACTGCGATATCGACTCACCTATGGCTTTACCAGTTACGTTACACCATCTCGGTTTGAAAACCTCGTGAAAGAAGGAGTCCTGAATCCTCCATTGCCGAACCAGTTTAGTTATCGAAAATTCGATGCATTCCGAAAAGATGAACAAAAAGAAATACTGAGATGGGCTCCAGAACTGATCGTTGAGCGAGAAGGCGAGCGCTACTTCATCACAGCTCAAATCTTTCCAGTTGCTCCATAAGGATAACTTTTCTCTGGTACAGACTTAACCTACAGGAGACTCGAAGTCTGTTAATTCCCGACGAGCAGCGCGGAGCGCGCTTCCGAAAGAAGGGATGATAATGTCGCTATCATCCAAATTCTGATAACCGCGGGGTTTGCTCTCTATGAGGCAATACCGCTCCAATTCATCAATGTGAACGGATTCTTGATTAATGGCTTCGGCCAATTTTTGATCTGACGCATTCATAATTCATTCTCCCTCTTAAACTTCTTGTGAAACAAATCGCTTCACAATTCGCACCCCGCATTTTATCATATTTTTGGGAAATTCCTACACCATTCTGACTGGACAGTTCCATAATTGTGTCTAAAACGACCCAAAAGCATGATACCAAAGTACATATAGCAACTCATTACAATCCCGAATTACTGAAATCTGTGTCGAACCTTTCCTGAATCTCAACGGTCCGTTTGAGGGGCATTGACCATCGGCACCGGGAATTCAATAATGGTCAGAGCAAACCCTATTTTAATTTACAGTGAAAATATTTGAGCCCATTATGACAACGAGTTTATCTAACGTGCCTGATTCTGCCGGTCGATTTGGCGAATTTGGCAGGCGATTTGTACCTGAAACGCTGATGCATGCCCTGGAGGAATTGACTGAGGAATATGAGAAAGCGAAACAGGATCCCACTTTCCAGAACGAGCTGGATGATCTGTTAAAACATTATGTCGGACGCCCTAACCCGCTTTATTTTGCGGAACGGCTGACTGAACATTGTGGCGGAGGAAAGATATTCTTTAAACGGGAAGACCTCAATCACACGGGCGCTCACAAAATCAATAACACCATCGGTCAAGCATTATTAGCAATTCGAATGGGGAAAAAACGTATCATCGCGGAAACCGGGGCCGGCCAGCATGGTGTTGCCTCTGCGGTCGCCTGTGCCCGCTTCGGTCTCGAATGCATCGTTTATATGGGCGAAGAGGACATTCGCCGTCAAAAACTGAATGTGTTCAATATGAAAATGATGGGGGCCGAAGTGAGGAGTGTGACCAGCGGTTCTCGCACTTTGCGGGACGCTGTCAATGAAGCCATGCGTGACTGGATGTCGAGTGTGGAAACGACTCACTACATCATCGGCTCTGTCATCGGGCCTCACCCCTTTCCTATGATGGTCCGCGATTTTCAATCTGTCATCGGCTCTGAAACGCGAGAGCAATGTCTCGAACAGACGGGTAAACTTCCCGATCAGGTAATCGCCTGTGTCGGAGGGGGTTCTAATTCAGCCGGGATGTTTTACCCGTTTATTGACGATGAATCAGTAAAACTGACAGGCGTGGAAGCTGGCGGAAGAGGACCGGAACCGGGCGAGCATGCCAGTACACTCAGCTATGGTGCCAAAGGGGTGCTGCATGGTAGCTTTGGTTATGTTTTACAGGATGACGATGGGCAAACTTCGGACGTGCATTCGATTTCTGCAGGCTTGGACTACCCGGGAGTCGGGCCGGAACACAGTTACTGGAAAGATTCAGGTCGCGTCAACTATGCAGCGATTACCGACGACGAAGCGTTGGAAGGTTTCCAGGTGATGGCTAAGTTGGAAGGAATTATTCCGGCTATTGAATCATCACATGCAATCGCCCACGCCCTCAAAGTGGCACGTGAGTCCAGTCCTGATGAGACGATCGTCGTCTGCCTGTCCGGTCGTGGCGATAAGGACGTAAATGAAGTCGCTCGCCTGTTAGGCCAGGAAATTTAATTCCTTGATATCCATCCACATCGTCTATTAAACGTTTCTCTTCTTCCTGTAAAAGTATTGTATTAAATCGTGACAACATCAATTTCTGATAAATTTAAGCAGGTGGCCTCAGAAAACCGAATGGCGTTCATGCCGTTTATCACTGCTGGGGACCCAGACCTCAATACCACAGTCGCCGTTTTAAGAGAGCTGGCAAGCCGAGGCGTTGACCTGATTGAAGTCGGTTTTCCTTACAGCGACCCTATTGCAGATGGCCCCGTCATTCAAGAATCTTACACTCGGGCTTTAAATAACGGATTTCAGGTTCATAGGCTGTTCGAAGCTTTGAAAGTGCTGTCAGCAGATCAATCTATTACTCTACCTCCCTTAGTGGGCATGGTCTCTTATGCAATTATCTATCGTTATGGGGCAGACAAATTTTTGCAGGAAGCTCGAACTGCCGGGTTCTCCGGACTGATTGTGCCTGACTTACCAGGTGATGAAGCACCGGAATTTGCAGAGAAGACTAATGTGGCAAACCTGGATCTGGTCCAACTCGTTTCACCGCTGACCCCGGAAGGTCGTACGAAGCGCATTATGCAAGCCGCCAGTGGGTTTATCTATTGTATCTCGGTCGCAGGTATCACCGGTGTTCGTGATGAGCTTCCACCAGAATTAACAACACATCTGGAATCATTGCGTAAACTGACAGATCTGCCTCTGGCCGTTGGTTTTGGTATCAGTCAACCAAAGCATGTCAACACGCTACGAGGTAAAGCGGACGGGTTTATTATTGGTTCGGCTATCGTGAAACAATTTGCTGCGTTTTCTGATCCCAATCAAAGTCATGACTCCGTTATCAAAACCATCGGCGATTATGCTGGCGAAATGGTGGCAGCAACAAAAGGTTGATCGTTTTCATCTCATAGCGCAACTACTTCTTTCGAACGCCGGTCTTTTTACGCAAATAGGGATAAAACCAGACACCATACGGCAGATAGTCGGGGATGATCAGTGTCTGCAAGCGTTCAGGATTCGCCAGCTTCCAGCCGAATTTACCTTTTAGAAGCTGGGCGGGAACTCCCGCAGAAATAGTATGTTTTCGATGAACGGGAAACGAGTCAACGATTTCCACCGTCCCAATTAATACGCCCCTGGGCAGCTCTTCAACATTGAGCCCCGCTTTCTCGGCTGCTATATCAGCATGCGGCGTTTTTGCCAGTTTTTTGGAAGCATAAATATAGATTGGTCCACGAATCCGGGTCTGGCTGGAGCGGATTTCGATTGTTTTAATTCCACGCAGAATCAGTTCCGCCCAGGGTTGTCGAATTCCCAATGCAGGCAGACTTTTATCAGGATGTTTGATTGCTTGTTTCATCTCAGCTTTAAACTTCGAAAGATTGCTGATACTGAGGAATTATGGGCTCCAGATCACACTGATCGCGAATCAATTCAGAGAGGGCCGTTGCGGATTCGGGCTCACCATGGACTAGAAACACCTGGCCAATATTTCCACGTTTTGCCGATTCTTCATACCACCATTTAAAGTCAACAACATCTGCATGACCGGACAACCCGCTGAGCTGAACTACTTTCGCTTTTACCTGATAATATCGATCAAATATTTTCACTTTGGGTACGCGGTTTACTAATCGACGCCCCAGGGTGTGAGCAGCTTGATAGCCCATGAGTACAACAGTATTTTCTATTTTTTCAATTCCATTTTTCAGATGATGACGTACACGACCATTTTCACACATACCACTCCCGGCAATGACGACAAAGGCCCCTTTTCTTTTATTGAGCGCGATACTTTCTTCGCGCGTAGAGACATAATCGAGTAATGAAAATCCAAACAGATCTCGATCCGATTCGATCACAGCCTGAACTTCATTGTCCATTTCATGAATATGATGTCGGAATACGGAAACCAATTTTGTTGAGAGCGGGCTGTCAACAAAAATAGGAATATGTGGTAACCGTTTTTCATTATATAGATCATTCAAATAATAAATGATCTGCTGTGTCCTGCCTAAACTGAATGCTGGAATGATGACACGCCCCTCAACACGATATGCTTCATCAATAATCTGAAAAAGTTCCTCTTTCAGGTCTGTGGCCTTTTCATGCACTCGATTTCCATAGGTGCTTTCTGAAATTAATATCTCACAGCCTTCAATCGTTTCCGGATCTCTGAGTAGAGGTAAATCTCGTCGACCTAAATCGCCGGTAAAGACCAGATGCCTCCATTCCCTCTGATCTTTGATTTTCAATTCGATGATGGCAGAACCTAGAATGTGACCGGCGTCTAAAAAACGCACCTTGAGATCTTCTCCCAATTCGTGCCACTCGTGATACTCCAGACGTTCAAATTGCTTGGCAACTTCAATCACATCATCTTGTGAATAGAGCGGTTCAATGGGCGGATGTTTTTCTTCTAATTTTTTTGCCATATACCGGGCATCTTCTGCCTGAATATGGGCACTATCCTTCAGCATAATTTCAGCGATGTCTGCTGTTGCCGAAGTACAAAAAATCGGTCCACGAAAGCCTTTGCTGTAAAGCTGTGGTATATTGCCACAATGATCCATATGCCCGTGTGATAAAAAAACAGCGTCCAGAGATTCCGGCGGATATGCAAACTGGCTGTTTTTTAAATACGATTCCTCACGATGACCCTGAAACAATCCGCAATCCAGCAAAATTCGTCGCGAGTCTGTTTCGATCAAATGTTGACTGCCAGTTACCTCGCCGGCTGCTCCGAGAAAAGTAATCTTCATTACAAATTGTACTTTCAGACAAAACTACAGAGTCAGGAGATAAGAGGAATTGACAGTGAGGCATGCTGCATCACTTTAGACAATCAACTCCTGCTCATTCTCTGCTGCGTTCCCGGTTCTCTCCGCGATGCTGTATGAATCCTGATGCCGACCGGTATAAGCGACAATAAGTTCCGCTAGTAAACCGAGGCTGATTGCCTGCCCCCCCAGAATTGTCATGGCCACTGAATAGGCCAGCAACGGTCGATTGCCGATTGGCCCCAGTTCCATTCCAAAAAGATTAGTGAGGGTCCAGATAAACCCCAGATACCCGAGCCCCAACAGACCAAGGAAAAGACAGCAGATACCAACGGCTCCTAACATATGTTGAGGACGCTGCCCATAACCTGTTAAAAATCGCACGGTTAACAGGTCAAGAAAACCTCGTAGAAAACGTCTCACTCCATACTTGGAATGACCGTGCTGTCGTTCCCGATGATGAATGGTAATTTCTGTCACTTTAAAGCCACGAGCATCAGCGAGTACTGGTATGAAACGATGCAATTCCCCATAGATGCGAATTTCGGCTGCGACTTCCTTACGAAATATTTTCAATCCGCAATTATGATCGTGCAGATGAAGTCCAGTCAGTTTCCCGACCATCCAGTTAAATACTTTACTGGGATAGACTTTATGCCAGGGATCAAGCCGGCGTTCTTTCCAGCCATTAACGACATCATAACCTTCATTCAGTTTTTCTAAAAATTGGGGAATCTCCTTGGGATCATCCTGCAGATCTGCATCCATCATCATGATGACAGAACCACGTGCGGCCCGCATGCCCGCCGTCAACGCTGCCGCCTTGGCAAAGTTTCTGCGGAATCGTATCCCTGAAACTCGCTCATCATTGGCCGCCAAACGAGAAATAGTTTCCCAGGAAGTGTCCGTCGAACCATCATCGATAAAGATCATTTCAAGATCGATATTATGCTCCTGGCTCGTGTCACAGATTTCCTGATATAGTTGCGGCAAACTTTCGGTTTCATTCAATACCGGGATCATGATGGAGAGCATGACTGAACCCTTTCTCTCGACAGATAAAAACAACTTTTCAGAGTGTTTCAGGATTTTTTTGTGTCGAATTGTGATTAATTTGAACACGATTACTGAAACAGTAGTATAAAACAAAGGCTGTCAATAATTCACTAACAAATGAGACGATTCGGATCAATAACGCGGCAACAAAGGCATTAACCGGTCCAATTGTCGGGGAACCAGCGAGAATCAAGGCAATCAGTCCTTCGCGGACTCCCAGTCCTGCTGGTGCAAATAAAGCAGCAAAACCTAAGGCAAACGCTGCAGAGATCGCAGCAGTCCAGAGAGGCCACTCCTGCCAATCCAGTCCCGAATTCCCTAACGACGCAATAATCAGACCCAAACTTAAACCGTGTAAAACCCAGCTGATCAAAAAAGCAATAACTCCCACATACAGCAATTGAATGGAAATCGAAGACTGGTTCTCTACTTTGGATGCATCCAGATCGGATTTCGTTATTTTTTGTGAAAACAGATTTATCAGACGAGATAAGAAGGGTAATGAGATAAACAAAACAAATAGAATCAGTGTCGGTACCAACACAGGCCGCGATTGAATGGACTGAATCCAGGCGGGCCATTCGGCAAGTTGATCTACATTGATGACATAAGGCACCAGCGCCAGAAAAAGCACCAACCCCACACCCATCACCGCCAACGTCTCATAGGCAGCCGTTAATGCTGCTACCGAAACACGCACTCCAAACTCTTTCATTAGTGTCGCGCGAATGAGTAAGACTGAAATTTTACCGGGAATATATTTTCCCAAATGACCACAATAATAGGCCCGCGCTGTGGGCAAGAAACCCGGACTGTCGCCCGATTCAATCATCATTCGCTGCCAGAACCAGACAGAAGGTAGCCAGGCAACAACACTGCATACGCCTGATAAAATCAGCCACATCGGTTTGATTTGAATGTCAGTGAGTGCTTCACGTTGTTCCTGATATAGCTGATATCCCTGACGTCCCACATAATAAAGGACCGACACCAGCAATGCCCATTTAATCAATTTCCAACCCCAGGCGGGAACGGGCTTCGAAGAGGGCGTAGCTTGTGAATCGGACATAAACAGAATGAGCTTTATCAGAAAGAATGAGACGAGGCGATTGTAGACTCAAAAGATCAACTTGAACCGCTCTCTTCTTTGGGCATCGCAAACAGCTTTTTCACAGAATCACGTCGCAGGATGATAATGGTATACACGCCAATGATGGTTCCGATGGGGACGATCAGACATTCCGCAATTGCCACGACCAGACAAAGAGTATAATTCTCATAGAGAGCCAGAGATTGTCCTGCCAGAATAATGCAAAACAAAATTGCGATCCCAATTAAAAACAGTATAAAACCGAAGCCTATCAAGAGCGCCACTTGTACTTCCGGATTGTTTTTTTCAAGGTCTTTTCGATAACCGTCGACGAGAACAAAAATTTCCTGATAGTAAAAGTAAGATACGAACAGGTTCAGAATTCCATAAAGAATCTGTATTTGGGAAAGTCGCTTAAGATGTTTTTTGTCTTGATCCATGCTGATTATCATTCATTTTTTTTGATTATAAAAATTCACCATTTCAACGTGATACTTAAAAATTCTCTCTCGTTTGAATTCAGGGATTCGTAGCTGTTTCCGCGACAGGAATCGGTTGCACTTCATCTGACTCGCGAAATCGCCCCGTCTCCAGAAACCGTAGAGTATGTGCAATCGCCTCTGAATCATTCATCATAAAGGAATGTAAAACGGGTAGTAAGATATAATCGGCAGCACCCGGTAATCGTGTGCTGTGTACTCCCACTGTACCATCATTGTCTCCACGAATCAGTGGATTGTATCCTTTCAACGTATTCCGACCGCCGGCAATAATGCCAAAAGAAAAGGGAGGCGTGGGCAGGTCGGCAATAAAATCGTTGTTCTCCTCGGTTACCAGCTGTTGACCAGCGGGACCAAAGATAACTTTAAACAACAGGTTGGAACGAAACCGGTCCGCCATGTCAGCGCCTCTGTTAGGTACACCCAACATCACCATCCGCTTCACTCGGGTATCGACGACCGATTGTTGATCAAGCCATGAACGAACCACGAGCCCCCCCATACTATGTACGACAAAATCAATTTCTTTAATTCCTTCTAATGAATGAATTACCTGTTCCAGATATTTTGCATTCTCGGGTATCGTTAGTTGAGTGCTGGGATAATCGAACGGAACCACCATCCGACCTGTTTTTTGACAGGCGGCCTTCAATTTATCGAATGATTTTGAGGAACGAATAATACCATGAATCAAGATCACAGCTTTCCCCTGCATTGGTTTCAAGTGTTCGGCTTTTTTGATTTCTTCCAATCGTTTCTGACATTCTTCCAGTGTTCCACTTGCATGACGCTGATCTGCAGAGTTCAACAGACGATAATGTTTGCTGATCACGTTCTGTTGAATTTTCCAGCCTTGAAAAAACTGTACATCACCCCAGAATTGACGTCCGCCCATCGTTTTCATCTGTAGAACCTTCTTTTGAAATTCCTTATATTTTTCCTGCAGATTCGATTTTTCTGGTTCATCGGCACCACAATTCGCCGAGAATGAGACTACGAGAACGATTCCCCACCAGAAAGATAAGTTATTTTGCATATTTCGTAATCCACGCTATCACGATCTGGCTCTTACCAAGTAATTTCCTACAAAGCATTGTATCGATTCGGCGAATATATAGAATGCCTTTTAAATAAGTCCTCGACTTTTTTATGATAGCCCCTCGATTCACAGACAGACCATCATCCAGCGGTAGATCGCTAATTACTTTGAGAATCAGAGATTTCCTCTAGAAGGACCGTATTTCGAATGGACCAGCAAGCTACATCAGCAGACAATCCTCTTCTCGTTTCAGAAGGGCTGCCCCTCTTTGACCGCATCGAACCACATCACATTCATCCAGCCGTCCAGGCGCTGCTCAAACAGTCCCAGGTCAATTTGAAAAAAATTGAAGAAGAGGCTGAACCAACATGGGAAGGTTTATTGCAACCTCTGGAAGAATTGGACCACCCCTGGGAACGATCTTGGGGGCCTGTTGGACATTTACTGGGTGTCAAAAACACCCCTGAATTACGTGAAGCCTACGAAAGCGTATTACCAGAGATTGTGGCTTTCTCGTTAAGTGTAAAACAAAGCAAACCGATTTATGACGCAATGAAGTCACTACGGAACAGCAGTAAATGGGACGAGCTTAATAATGCGCAACAGCGGATTGTTGAAAAACATCTTCTGTCAGCCGAACTCGCTGGCATCGCTCTCACGGGGGAACAACTCACGCGATTTAATGAAATTGCTACCGAGTTATCAAGTCTTGCCACTAACTTTGCCAACAATGTCCTGGATGCGACCAAAGCGTTTACACTCATCATCACCGATACTGAAGATGTAGCTGGTTTCCCGGAAAGCCTGAAACAATTGACAGCCCAGTCCTACAATACTTGGGACGAAAAAGAGGATGACACCGAAGCGACCCCTGAGCAGGGGCCTTGGAGAATCAGTCTGGATTTCCCCTGCTTCGGTCCATTCATGCAACACTGTCGAAATCGAACATTACGAGAAAATGTCTACCGGGCATTTATCACTCGCGCTTCCGAGGGAGAGGTTGATAACACTCCACTGATCCCACAGATCCTGAAACTACGCAAGGAAAAAGCAGAGCTCCTTGGTTATGCAAACTTTGCAGAAATCAGTCTGGCAGAAAAAATGGCTCCCAGCATCGAAGCCGTTCTGGAGATGGAAGAACGACTACGTTCGGCTGCCTGGGATGCCGGTCAACAAGATTTGAAAGACCTGCAAACCTTTGCCGCAGAACAGGGCGAAACGGAACCCATCATCCAATGGGATTTTGCTTTCTGGTCCGAACGATTACGCGAGCAGCGATTCAGTTATACGGACGAAGAATTGCGTCCTTATTTCTCTCTGGAGAAAGTACTGGATGGTCTTTTCCAGCTGGTAAACCGACTGTTTGGAATTACCGTCACGCCTGTTTCTACTGGGATTCCGCTCTGGAATGAAGAGGTCCGCTATTTCCAAATTGCCAATGAAGAGGGAGAAACGATAGCCGGTTTTTATCTCGACCCCTATGCACGACCTGCAGATAAAAGGGGAGGTGCATGGATGGATGATTGTCTGGGTCGCAAAATTGTCGGAGGAAAGGTTCAAATTCCAGTCGCACATCTGATCTGTAATTCGACTCCGCCTGTCGGGTCGAAGCCTTCACTGATGACGTTTAGAGAAGTGGAAACGCTCTTCCACGAGTTTGGCCATGGATTGCAGCATATGCTGACAACAATTAATGAAGCGGATGCAGCCGGCATTAATGGCGTGGAATGGGATGCGGTTGAGTTGGCCAGTCAGTTCATGGAAAACTGGTGCTACCATAAACCAACCTTACTTGGCATGGCTAAACATTATGAAACCGGCGAAACCTTGCCAGATGACTTATTTGAAAAAATCAAAGCAGCACGCAATTATCAGGCAGCAACACAAATGCTGCGACAAAACCAGTTTGGAATTGTCGATTTGAAACTTCATAGTGAATTCGACCCTGATGGCCCGCAAACCGTATTCGACGTGCAGCGCGATGTCGGTCAAACAACGACAGTCTTGCCGATGCTTCCCGAAGACCGTTTCCTGTGTTCCTTCCAGCATATCTTTGCAGGAGGCTATTCAGCCGGCTATTTCAGCTATAAATGGGCTGAAGTCCTGAGTGCCGACGCCTTCAGCGCATTTGAAGATGCGGGCCTTGATGATGAGCAAGCGGTAATCGAAACGGGCAGACGCTTCCGAGATACGATTCTCGCAATGGGTGGCAGTCGTCATCCGATGGAACTCTTTAAAGAATTCCGGGGACGCGAGCCAAGCCCTGAACCACTTCTCAGGCATTCTGGTTTGATTTAAAAAGCAAGTCGCACATTGATTCGGTGAAGGATCGTATGCTCGTACACTGATTTCCACATTGAAAATCTGGGATATTCAGCTCGAGTGCGCTCTGATTGTAGTCAAAATAACAGCAAAAAGTCGTCTAGCGACTGTCGTACTGTCGACGCGGTACCACGCGAGAACTTCGGTATTGAATCAGGTGATGATTTTCGAAATACGGCGATTTCAGCCTCTACGCTAAAATGCTTGCAGGAAATAAGTTCGAGTGATATGATCCTGCCAATTCAGCAGTCCAGTTCTCCTGCATTTAAGACTTAAACAAGGACGGTATTTAGATGACAAATCATCTTGAGCAGGCAATTAAAGATAAAACGGCAATTATTGGCATCATCGGGTTGGGTTATGTCGGGCTCCCCTTAATTGATGCTTTTGTCAACACGGGATTCAAAACCTTAGGCTTTGATGTCGATCAGAATAAAGTCGATCAACTGCAAGCCGGCAAAAGTTATATCCAACATATTCCCTCTGCAACCGTAGCCAGTTGGCTTGAGAAAAAACAGTTCGAATCGACGACCGATACATCACGGATGAAAGAAGCAGACGCATTGCTGATCTGCGTTCCAACACCGCTTACTTCCAGTCGAGATCCTGATTTAGCCTATGTGGAAAATACAACCAGTGCCATCGCTAAAACATTACGTCCCGGGCAACTGGTGGTATTAGAAAGTACAACCTATCCCACAACGACCAGAGATGTATTACTCCCCATTTTGGAGGCCACAGGCCTGAAAGTGGGTGAAGATTATTATCTCGCCTATAGCCCGGAACGGGAAGATCCCGGCAACCCGGATTTTTCCGCTGCAGGAATTCCCAAAGTGGTAGGCGGCATGGAAGAAAACAGTCTACGGATTGCCGCCGCCTTGTATGAACATGCGGTTGTAAACGTCATTTCTGTGTCTTCTCCTGAAGTCGCTGAAGCGTGTAAAATTCTGGAGAATACTTACCGCGCTGTGAATATTGCGATGGTTAACGAACTCAAAACTTTATTCGACCGCATGGACATTGATGTCTGGGAAGTCATTGATGCAGCGAAAACCAAACCTTTTGGATTTCAGGCTTTTTATCCTGGTCCCGGTTTGGGCGGCCATTGTATTCCCATCGATCCGTTCTATCTGAGTTGGCTGGCCCGTAAGGAAGGTTTGACGACACGGTTCATTGAGTTAGCGGGAGAAGTAAATACCAGAATGCCACGTTATGTGATTGATCGATTGGCGGAATTTCTCAATGATCAGTCGAAGCCACTTAAAGGAAGCAAAATCTGCATGCTGGGAGTCGCCTACAAAAAAGATGTAGACGACCCTCGCGAGAGCCCTTCATTCCACCTGCTGGACTTACTGCTCGAACGGGGCGTGGAATTTACTTACAATGACCCACACATCCCCAGTCTCCCCAAGATGCGGCATCATAACGTTCCAGCGATGGAAAGCCAGGAGTTGACACCTGAGTTTTTGGCGCAACAAGATTGTGTGCTGATTGCCACCGATCATAGTGACTATGATTACGACTTTATCGTCAAACATTCAAGTATGATTCTTGATACACGAAACGCGACGAAAGAGGTCACTCAAGGTCGGGAAAAAATCTACAAAGCTTAAGCGAGCGATCCAGCTCCACAGCCCGATTTTTTTGAATCGGGCTGTTTTTATTTCAGCCTGTTGTTTGATGAGTTCAGGAAACCAGTTGTTCAAACTCTTGCTGTTGCTGTAGGAACTGTTCGTCGGTGAGTAATGGAGTTAGATTATTGGTCGGATATTTTTCGGATAGTTCAACCCAGGTTCGACAGCCTGCATAACGTGTTTCGTTTTCGACTTCAACTGGTTGAGCCAAACAGTAGGTACGAATGAGTAATACAAACAGTCCCGGATTTTTATATTCAAATCGCTTTTGGATTGTCTCTCGATTCAATACTTGAATGGAATTCAGACCGGGAAGCGCCGATGGTTCGTTGATTTCCAGAACTTTCTCAACGACAGCATAGAGCGCCAGCATGATCTTACCCGATGCGGGTTCTATGGCAATCGGTGCTTTGAGCAAATCGCTGTACGCTGGCTGTAACTGATCTGCCTCTTGATGAAAACGTGTCGGAAAAAGCCAGAATTCCCGATGATCCACACGAAATCCTTCTTGTCCTTCGTGAATGCCTCCTTTTCGGACAAGAACTGATTGTACGCCCTGCCCTAAAGCAGCGCAAACTGCACCCCACTCTTTAAACGCCATTTGATTCTGTGTCAGCATCGTTTTACCTGATCTTTTAAAGCTACCCGATCACTTTTTCTGCGAACGTGGATTTTTCATCCAATATAGATATCCGTCTTCGGCTCCAATAATCAAATCGCGAATTCCATCTTGATCCCAGTCGACAGTACAAGGACTGCTTGTATGGCCGCCCAGCGTTCGTTTGCTGATGGGCCCCTGATTCTTTAAGACGATTTTTCCATCAACCGTTTTTTCATTACGATAGAAATCAGCATTCCTACTATTCACAAGCAGATCCAATCGACCGTCGCCGTCCCAATCAACCACATGTAGTTTATAGCGACCGCTACCTCCGGCACGTTTTGAATTCATTCGAATTGGCTTCAAAGTTTCATCCACAAAGATTCGTTTACCAGGTAATAATTTGAATTCGTTGCCCACACTAATCCGTTCAAAAAATGCAAGATATCCTTCATGGTCCAGCATCACTAAATCTGTGAGACCATCCTGATTATAGTCGATGGCAACCGGTGTTGTTCTCCATTGAGTGACCAATTGGTTACCCCGGGGATTCCACCAGTTCCAGGCCGGCTTGGGAACAGCCCCTTCCCATTCCACGCTCACCGTCTGGGCTGAAGCCAGCTTTGGTTCTTGCCGAGTCCCTATATTCTGATACCAGAGAATTTCTCCCCAGATGGAATTCACGAGTAAATCAGGAAGTCCATCCTGATTCCAATCTGCCACGGTTTGAGTAGTGTAGCCCCACTTTGCTTCACAAGGACCTTGAATGGAACCATTAGGCCCCGCCTGAATTCGAATCGGGTGTCCGCCTGCTTTTAGATACCGCGGTGCAGCCAGTCTAGGTGACCTGGCATGACCATCCAAATTTTCAATCAAACCTATATAGCCAGCGGTATTTCCACAAATCAGATCTTCATCTCCATCTCCATCCCAGTCGTATGCATAAGGGGTTACCAGCGCACCAAACTTAACACCTGCCGCTTTTTGACGGAAATAGCGCGGCGGGAGAAACTGAGGAAGACCTCCTATTAATTCCCCCGTATTCTCCATGAAAGCGACGCGACCATCTTCATCGCCAATTACGAAATCTGTATCGCCATCCTGATCCCAGTCAATCGCCGAAGGTACAATCATCTGCAGATCCATCTGCAAAGATCGCCCATTACTGGATAAGCGGCGACCGGCTACATAGCGAGGCACAGCCCGTGTTCCTGTATTTTCGAAATAAGTCAATTGATCAAGAAATTCACCGCAGATCAGATCTAGATCACCATCGTGATCAAAGTCAGCGAAATTGGGACAAGGCCAGCCAAAAACTTCAAGAGGCTGATCTCCTATCTGAATTTTGGTCGGTTTGGAATATTTTGGTTTTTTATCCGTACCCGAATTTTTCAAGACATACACGAAGCCACGAAGTGGCCCGTTGGTCCATTGGCCCTGTTCGTTGTAGGCGTCGTCCCATCCATAGTCCCCCCAGTCGCCGACTCCAACGATGAGATCGTGATCTTTATCGCCATCATAGTCGAGATAGTACCATTGATTTCCACGGACTTTAGTGCCATGCACATTTCGTTCGACGGGTAAAGAAACCAGTTTGTCAAAACCATTCTTTTTAAAATCGACAACCTCGCGCCCTGAAACTAAAACGCGTGGTGTTCCGTCTACATACGAAAGACATGTATTATGATATCCTTTCCCGAGTCGAACGCCCGGCTCAAAGACAGGCATCTTTTCTTTGCCGTCCGACCGATTTTCGAAAAAATATGTTCCATTAGATGGTTTGTCCGGACAGGAAACCAGTAAATCCAAATCGCCATCATTATCATAATCCACGGGGAGCGGCCAGGCCCACAAGCCCACTCCCAAATCAACTTCAAGCTTTGGATTATGATATGTCAGCTGCTCTAACTCTTCAGCAGAGATTGAACCAATTTCTGAAAACATCAAGCTGAGAGTGAATAGCGGAAAAACAATTCGAAATAGATGTTGAGTGACCATAATTGAATTTCCTAAAACGGAATGAGAGCTATCGTTCAATAAGAAGAGACGTGCTATAATCTCAGATAATTATGAATTAAGATATTTAACTCTAATGGTCTGGATAAATCCAGTAGTTCAAATCAGTACAGAATCAATAAGTTGAAATTTAATGAATTGGTTACTTCTTTGTCGTTTATTGGGTCTTGTGGGAATGCTTGTCGGGGTTTCCATGGTCTTCAGCCTGCCCTGGGCATTTCCGATATTTGGTGAAACCACAGAATTTGAATTTGCCGGCTTCTGGGGCATTTGCGGTGCCATTGCCTGCAGTCTGATATCCGGTTCTTTTTTGTATTTTCTGGGACGCAATGAATTCGGTACGATATTACGAAAAGAAGCTTTGGCGGTTGTCGGTTTGAGCTGGATTTATTCTGGAATTCTTGGCTGCCTCCCTTTTCTTTTTTCAGGTTCGATGGTGGCGACTGACGTACCCATGACAATTCCCGATGCCCTGTTTGAATCGATTTCCGGATTCACTACAACGGGTGCTTCTGTACTACGAGAACTGGAAGACCCTGTGCTGGTTCCCCGCTGTGTTCTCTTCTGGAGAAGTTTCACTCACTGCCTGGGAGGCATGGGGATCATTGTATTATTCGTTGCTATTTTAAGCCATCTGGGCGCAGGCGGGAAAGCGTTGATGAAACGTGAAGTCCCTGGTCCTACCAGTGATGCAGTTCGACCGCGCGTCCGGGAATCGGCGATTGTCATGTGGAGTATATATGTTTCTTTCACGCTGGCTCTGGCGTTGATTCTCTGGCTGGAAGGGATGAGTGTATTTGATGCGTTTTGTCACAGCTTTGGTTCCATGGCAACAGGTGGTTTCAGCACACACAATCAAAGTATCGGATACTTCGACAGCCCGCTCATCGAATTTACGATCGCCATTTTTATGATCGCCGCCGGCACTAATTTTGCGTTGTATTTTCTTTCATTAAGAAATCTTCGTTCGCAGGATCAATCGTGGAAACACTTCATCGCTCCCCTTAGAAATGATATCGAGTTTCGCATTTATCTGTTTATTTTAGGGTCTGCCATTCTGTTTCTGACGTACAATTTGATGAGTAATCATATTTACAATAATCCTGCCGATGCCCTGCGTTATGCCGGTTTCCAGGCCGTTTCCATCATGACCACAACTGGATATGGCACCGGAAACTACGACACCTGGAATGAATCTTCGAAGATGTTATTGCTCTTACTAATGTTTGTCGGCGGTTGTGCCGGCTCTACAGCAGGTGGAATCAAAGTCATTCGTTTTGTGCTGTTTGGCAAAATCATCTGGCGTGAAATCGAAAAATCATTTCGCCCTAATGTGGTCCGCCCAGTCCGCATTGGAGTCACAAACATTGAGCAAGACATTCGAAACGATATTACTGTTTATTTCAGCCTGGTGTTGGTCATATTCATATTCAGTAGTCTTCTGCTAACTGCGATAGAGCCAAATACAGAATGGCAAATGCATAAACCTGAGAAATTAATCGACTGTACCAGTGCCGTTGTAGCAACCCTGAATAATATCGGCCCGGGCGTTGGAGAGTTAGGCCCGACAGAAAATTATGCCGACTTTTCCCTTGCTGGTAAATTCCTGTTAACCATTCTGATGTTATTAGGAAGACTTGAGCTGTTTGCCATTCTGGTATTGTTCGTGCCATCCTTCTGGAAAAACTATTGACGCAAAAAAAGAGCACGTCCTGAACCAGGCGCATGCTCTACTCACATTCGTTAATCTGGATTTTCTGCTAAAATTGTTCTGGCTTTTGATTCGTTTTATATTTTTTGGGACCAGTTCCGGAATTATTGGGTTCATACTTTCCAACCAGATCTGCTTTAGCACCTTCGGTGGGAATTTTGTCTTCCATACCCAGTGACCACAAAATTCCATTGAGGGATAACTTTCGCACACTCGGATCTTTGAAATCAAACGGATGTGCGGTTGTTGTGAAAAAGACACGTCCTTTTTTTCCATTTGCACCTGCATAAGTTTTGGTCCAGGCAACAGGATTGCTCAGCGGATATTTCTCAAGATTTCCTTTCTGCTCATGACCCGATTTGAGTGAATGTCCGGTTAAAAGCGGTTTACTGTTACCGGCCAATTTGTGTCCGTCACTCCCGCCGTGTACATGATACAACCATGAATAGGTTTTGTACGGTTTAACTCCTCTTAAAACAGGATGGTCTTTAGAGGCATCATCAATTGTGACTTTGGTCAAATGTTCGTGCCCATCACCAAAATGACCATGATGTGTGATCCATCTTTGGCCAACGAGTTCCGCAATTTTTTTGTTATTCCAGTCTCGATAGGGGCTTTTCGGATCCCGAAAGAGAAATGCATGAGTTGCAGTCCGAAATCCCACAATCGGTTTTCCCGTTTTCACATAATTCAAGAAGTGTTGAAATTGCTCGGGAGGTAGATCTCGATATCGAGTAAACAAAACCATCAGGTCGGCATCTTCAAGTGCTTCCAATCCACTGATCGATTTTTGATTCCCTGGTGCAATATTTCCGTCTTGATCCAACGAATAACAGACCGTCACTTTGAAGCCATAATCTCGCTTCAGTATTTTCGCCAGCATAGGCATGGATTCCTCAGAACGGTACTCATCATCGCCGGTCACGAAAACGACATGCGGTTTCTCTGCGGCTTCAGCTTCAACAACAATCGTTGTTCCCAGCATTAAAAAGGAAGAACACATCAAGAGATAAGACAACGGTTTCATGAATACTCCTGCCAACCCTGAGGATTTCTATCTGTTTGAAGTTTGACAACTAACTTCGATTCAGCCTCCATCGTATCGGATCAATGGGGCCTAAATCAATTGTTGAACAGGAGAACTCTTGACCTGCCCCCACAGAATCTGCATGCTGGTAGTATTAGAAATCTGCCAAGATTCCCTCACACATCATTTTTCAACTTCTTTTATATGAGATCATCAGCAGCATGAAGAACTACGTACTGAAAACATACCTGACATTCTGTTTCCTTTTAATCTGTCTGCTTTCGTTTCAGACAGACCTGAATGCCGAAAATCCGTTGAAAATCCCGACCGTTTCTGCAGAACACATACATCCGCGAGGCAGTTATCAGAATAGCAAACAAAAATTTGAAACAGAAAAAACCGGTCACGTTGCTTTTCTGGGTGGTTCGATCACTGAGATGAAGGGGTACCGCCCGATGGTTTGTCAATTTCTGGAAAAAACGTTTCCTGAAACCAAATTCCAGTTTACGAATGCGGGCATCTCTTCTACATGTTCCAACACTGGTGCTTTTCGTACCAGTCGTGATGTATTGAGCCAGGGACCCGTTGATCTGTTTTTTGTGGAATTTGCGGTGAATGATGACCAGGACGCCAGACATTCTGGTACAGCTGCTGTCCGGGGAATGGAAGGAGTGATTGCACAAATCCGTCGTCACAATCCTTATGCAGATATCGTCATGGTTCACTTTGTAAACCCTTCTATGTTGGAAACGATCCAGCAGAAAAAGAAGCCGCTCTCCAGTTCCAGCCACGAACGAGTTGCCCGGCATTATGATATTTCTACCATTGATTTAGCCAGTGAGGTCGCGCGACTCATACAAGAAAAACAATTAACCTGGAAACAATTCGGGGGAACTCACCCGGCGCCGTTTGGAAATGCAATCTGTGCCGCGATGATTGAAAAACTGCTCACCAAATACTGGCAGGAAACAAGCCAACGAACGAAACACGCCTCTCCAACGAAACTGCTCGATCCATTCAGTTTTCAAAATGGGCGGCTGATTGATGTCAAGAATGCAAAATCGGACTCAGGCTGGATTATTGAGATTCCACAATGGGACTCCATTCCCGGAAGTAAACGAAGTCGTTTCACCAGCATTCCCATGTTGTGTGCAACGAAAGCAGGAGCTGAAACGGAGCTGGCTTTTAACGGAACAGCACTCGGCGTCTTTATTGTTGCTGGTCCCGATGCAGGGATACTGGAAGTAAGCATCGACGGTGAGCCATTTCAACCATTCGATCTTTATCACCATTACAGCAAAGGGCTGCATTATCCACGCTCGGTTGTATTTAGCAGCGAGTTGAAACCGGGCAAGCATCAAGCAAAAATTCGCGTGAGTAAGAAATCTTCCAGCAAAGGTCATGCAGCCCGGATTATGTATTTCGTTGGAAACTGATTCAGGCTAAAAGAAATCCAGTCGAACATCAAACAATTTCTGCCGATCACCTCGATTGCGAAAATCATCCAGCATGGCTTTCATGTCCGGTCGTAGAAAATCGTTGAATTTTCGCTTGCCATCTACGCGAACCATAAGACGCTTTTCATAATCCACAAGTTCTGGGGAGAGCCACAAGGTGTTAATTTTGCCTCCAGAATTTACATAAATAACGTTGCCCACTTTGATGCTGACATTAAAACGAATCGGCCTGGCCTGGATGCGTTTTTTTCCGTTTACTAATTTCGTCTGCATGATCTTTGCAGGAATTTTTTCGGTACGTGCCCAGTAAAAACGATTGTCCATTGGACGCAGAATTTTTTCTTCTATCTCTTTGGGATATTTTAAACGCTGCTGCAATTCCATCCAGTTAAACAGGTTGTGAATTTCTTCATAGTAATTTTCATAACCCCGTCCTTTAAACTCAGCATAAATCACATCATAGCCATGCCGCATCATGCGATTCACGACCAGAGAATTGTGCTCCAGCGTATCACGATCGAGTTCGCCTCCCACAATATACCAGGACAGATGCTTTGCATTTTCCCAGTAGTGCAGATTAAACGCGCTTGTTTTCCCCGTAATGGGAATCACGCCGGCAAATAAACCCGGATGTGACATGCCTATGTCAAAAGCAGCATCACCGCCGGTACCATGTCCGGCAAGAAACACGCGATCGGAATCGACATTAAAGCGTTTTCGCACGTCGCGAATGGATTGAATTACCGCATAATGGGCCGTTTCGTTATCGTAATATGCCTCCTGCCCTTTTTGAAGATATTCTGGTGCAATCACAATATAACCCCGACGCTGCGATTGGCCAGGACCATTTTTATACTTACCCCACCAGTTCAATTCGGATTTTGCGCTCAGGTGAGAAGGACGCAGCGCCACGATCATCGGGTAGCTATGATGCGGATTATATTCGATCGGCAGCAATACCGAATAGGAGACTGGAACTTCAGCCCCCTCATCAGTCACCTGAATTGAAAACACATCATCATTCTCTCTGACGGGAGCATCCAGTATCGGAGGCAAAAGCGGAATCATTTGCTTCACCACCTCGGTCGAGACACCTTCCAGTTTTTCAAGATCTTCAATCAGAAAGTCACTCTGTTGTTCATCCTCGTTACGCAAGTAATCGAGTACTTGTGCCCTTGCAGTCCAGAAATTTAACGCAGTATCCAAATCGGTAACAACATGAGCAGCACCTAGAATCCAACCCGAATAGGCCATCGCTAATTTCTCTTGAGCAGAGAGTGAATCATCGCCTTCCAGATTCAGGAAGGCGGACAGACGATCAATGGATTCAAAGTTGAGTTGATTGATAATTTCCCGACGATACGCCTGTAGTAGATTCTTTTTTTTCTGGTCTTTTATTTCCGCTTCCAGCTCACCCAAGCGTAATAACGCTTTCTCTACTTGATCACTGCGCGTGAGATAATCTTCTTCGATTTCGCGTATCTGTCTGAGAATTCCCTGACTGACATTTTTTGTAGGAAACTTTGTAATCGCTACCTGCGCCAGTCGATGCTGTCCTGCCTTGCGACGCTGTTGCAATTCATCAAGGAGTTGCTGGCTATGCAGCGATCGTAAATCTTTCACATATGCAGCAATTTTCTCTTTGTACTCCGGGAAATCCCTTTCGATGTCAGCAAATGCTTGAGCAGCGGGAATATACAAGCCCGCTTGAATGTAAAACCGCGCCACGGAGATTCGCTCATTGGGGTTCAATGGATCAATGGCATTCTTTAACATGGCAGCCAGTATTTCTTCTTTCACAGAAGTGGTCCGCAGCCCCAGTTCCCATTGCTGTTTTAAACCGATCACTTTCAGATAAGAAGGAGTAATCTCTGTCACTCCCTGAAGCAAAGCTAAAGCACCTTTGCTGGTTTTGAGAGTTACAGTGCGACGTCCATATTTGTCAAAGTCAGTCACATCACTGAAAGATCCCACTTCTTTCAACATATGATTGCGACTGCGCGTCTGTTGTTTCAGAAGGAATGTTTCCAGCCGGGATAGTTCCTGATCATTGTTGAATCTTTTCATTAATCTGGTGGGAACAAAGTACCGAATGATTCCATTATCGATCATTATAATCGGTGCTTTGGGATCCGGATCTTCGGGACCTTTTCCCTGAAGTTTTGCAGCCAGGGCATCTGTCAGACCCAGAATCGGGGCCAGCTCACCCTGAATAATGGTGCCATTTTTCAGCTCCACTTCCCCTGCTCCGGAGAGATTTACGGGAAGTAAGCACAAGCCTGCCAGGAGAAAGAACACCAACCAGCGAGAGTGGGCTCTTTTCAAAACGAAGTTTGAGCGACGATAGCAGGAAACAGATTCAGGAAATAATCGTACGGTCATACTGATTTCATCGACATACTGACTGCCAGAATTTGAGAAATATAAAGCTCCTTTGACTTACCTACGTATCTAGAATCCGTTCAGTGGTAAAAAATCAGGTTAAATTCATTTTTTCAGCAATCCAACGCCATAATTCCGGAACAAACATAACAGCAAGGTAACCTATTCCGATTATAACTCCCAAGTAAATAATCAGTGAAATCCAGCCCCAGGTGCCTTCTGCCAGATTCTTGAAAAACCGCCGCCGATGCCTGCGATCATAATCACGGCTGATTTCTTTAATTTTATCTTCCATGTTCATAGCACGCGCATCCGCTTTATCTTTGATCGTGCGTACCTGCATCACGGAATCAAACTCGGGACATTGTGCCAGTGAAATAAACTTGCCTTCCGCCGTTCGCTTGACCTTAGCGGATGTATTAATCACCCCGGCTTTCACCCCCTGTTTGATTTGAGCAACAGTCATTTTGCTGACCATCTCTTTTCCTGCTGCGTTCTGATGCTGTATAAACCAGACTCGCTTTTCGACCACTTCTTTCGATTTGCTCGCAGACTGTGCCGCATCTTTAGCAGAAGAAACCTCATGTCCGCTACTCCGCTTCTGAGGAGGGACAGAGGAGACCTTACTTTTGCCTTTTCGGCGCACTCTTGAACCACTGGCTGCCTCTACGGAATCGATAAAACTGAGCGTGGGTGATTCCAGTTCCATGTCTTCCAGTAAAGTCATAATTTCTGCACAACTTTTAAATCGATGATCCGGATTTTTGGCCATCATTTTCTCGATCAGTAAATCGAGTTTTTCTGGAACTTCCGAATTGAGTTTTCGAACGGATTCAAATTTACCCGATTCCTTTTTCATGATCAGTTCGAGTGCTGTATCGCCACTGAAAGGAAACTTGCCTGTGAGAAAGTTGTAAAATGTTCCTCCTAAAGCATAAATGTCAGTCCGGTAATCAACGTGTTTTGCGTTTCGTGCTTGTTCGGGAGGCATATACAAGGGCGTTCCCAGCCCGGTACCACTTTGGGTCATGGAGTTATCTTCATCGACGGCTTTGGCTAACCCGAGGTCAGCCACTTTGACAACACCTTTGCTTGTGACCAGAATATTATCTGGCTTAATGTCACGGTGAATGATCTTCGTTTCATGAGCATGCGAAAGTGCATCCAAACAGGCGAGAATGATATGCGTTGCATCTCCCACAGAAAGTGTTTTCACTTCATTTATCCAATCCTGCATGCTTTTTCCATCGATATATTCAATGGCAACATAATGGAATCCATGAGATTCCCCTACAGCATAACAGCGGACGACATTTGGATGATCCAGCTTGGCCATCGCTTTGGCTTCGCGATAAAACCGTTCTACAAAACCAGGATCGTTGGCAAACTTTTTTTTCAGTGTTTTGATCGCGACCTTACGATCCAGGCTCTCCTGTTCTGCCAGATAGACATCGCCCATGCCACCGGCTCCCAGTTTACGTTTCAGCCTGAATTCCCCTAAATGGGTGATCTTGTTCGTAGAGGTTGCCCCTTTTGGGGAGGGCGTTTCTGGTGAAGACATTGATCCATTCTCCTGATGAGCCCGCAGAGATAAACCATGAATAAATAAAAAAATATGGCAATAAATTCTGCAGAAGGCAGGAAGATTAAACGACGAAATCTCGCGGATAGAAATGAATTTATACCGCTCCCTCCCCAACCAAACCTGCAATCACCCAGTATAAACAGAACTAGTGCAAATAGCTATAAAATCCTGTAAATCTAAAGAAGAAATGGGCTGACTACCAGACACATTCCATGCCGGTCAACATCCGAAATGCTTCAAAGTATTTTTCTCGTGTTTTCGACACAATTTCTTCAGGAAGTTCAGGTGGAGGGCTGTTTTTATCCCACGTTGTGGTTTCCAGCCAGTCACGTACAAATTGCTTATCCAAAGAAGGCTGAGGGCCTCCGGGTTCGTAACGTTCAGCAGGCCAGAAACGGGAACTGTCGGGAGTCAACACTTCATCGATCAGAATCGGTTTGCCATCCAGTATACCAAATTCAAATTTTGTATCCGCCAGAATGATTCCCCGTTCGCGTGCATAGTCTGAACCTTGTTGATAAATCTGGATGCTCAGATCCCGCAGCCTTTCTGCCAGTTCTTGACCGATGGCATCACTCATCGTCTGAAACGAAACATTCTCATCGTGTCCCGTTTCTGCTTTTGTAGCTGGCGTAAACAACGGCCGTGGAAGCGGGTCACTCTGTTGTAGACCTTTAGGGAGCTCAATTCCACAAACGGCCTGTGTTGAAAGATAATCCTTCCAGCCGGAACCAGAAAGATAACCACGGACAACACATTCAAAAGGAACCACTTCTGTTTTTTTAACGACCATACAGCGCCCCTGAAGTACATCGAGGTCAGCCTGATCCGGAAGCGGTAAGTCAGCGGGATTCATGCTGAGCAAATGATTGGGGATTTCCTTAAAACGCTCAAACCAGAAACGACTGATTTGCGTCAATATCCTGCCTTTATCTGGAATACCAGGGGACAAAATCCAGTCAAATGCACTGATTCTGTCGGTCGCTACAAATAATAATCGATCCTCAAAATCATATACGTCACGTACTTTTCCCCGCTTGACCGGAATACCTGATAGTGAACTTTCAATAAGCGCAGATGATGCCATTAGTCGTAACCACCATGATTAAAATCCCATGAAATTGAACAATGGAAGTGTAGCGAGAACCCACGCGCTAAACAATTGCCGGAAAATCATAACCCGTAAATCCCGCACAAAATGAGTGATCGTCAGGTTCCTGCCTACTTGGCCTTCTGTCTCGTTTCAATGTACATACATACGAGTCTACACTTGCCTGATGCTTCACAAACGTGATAATGGATTATGTGACTTGAAGTTAACATCATCTAAAAAATTCAGACAACGATTGTGACCCGTTTCATGGGCAATTTGCGTTTTTTAATAGCACCCTCTCAGGTACCTGAAGACTGGTCTGATCTGCATCGCGCCTATTTGAACGCTGTCGATGGGCGCGTCTTTCCGACGCGCATTGAAGTTGATGGAAATCTTCTGACATTTCGTCGCCAGACCTCTCAAAGCTGTAAACTCAACATCGTCTGGAATGTAAATGATTTTGGTCGACCTATGGTCAGATCGGCTTCGCTCTCTGAACGGGAAGAACCCTATGTTCTGTTACTTGAACTGGCGCGGGGAAAAATATCAACACTGAAAGACCAGCTGAGTGTCTGGCAAATCGCCGGACTGAATATTCCTGCCGCGCTGTGGACACTGCATGACGAAGCATTTACTGCTTTCTCGCAGGCTGCAATCATCCAGGACCAACTGGAAGAATGCTCCGAACTGTCTGGTGTCGCGTTACAGAAAGCACATGCCGCAGCAGAGATGCTGGTACAGCTTTATGCCCGACAACGTTTGACAATTCTGCATCAACGATCTCAGTCAATGAAGCTTCCCGTTTCACTGGGCTGTAACCTGGGTGAGTTTGTTCCCAGTGCATCAGAGAGCCAGCTCATCCGACAAGCCTTTGATGCGGTCAACACTGATCTGATTAATTGGAAAATAATCGAGGCTTATGAAGGAGATCAGAACTGGGATCTATGTGATCAACAGGTGGACTGGTGCGAAAAGAACAACCTCCTGATTCGCGGAGGGTGTTTACTGGATTTTTCCCCAAAGGGATTACCTGACTGGCTTGAATCCTGGAAACTTGACATGGTGAACTTCCAGAGCATCATCTCACATTTCATTGAAACTGCAATCACGCGTTATACGGGCAGTATCCGAACCTGGACACTGGTTTCTTCCATGAATACTGGCGGTGTCTTTGGTCTCAATGAAGAAACGCGTTTGACATTAACAGCACGAGCGATAGAAGTTGCCAAACAGACTGATGATTCGATTCAATGTTTTGTCAGAGTAGAGCAGCCCTGTGGGGATTATCTTTCCAAAGGACAACACCAGCTTTCACCAATGCAGTTTGTTGATGCGATCGATCGATTGGGAGTCGGACTTTCCGGAATCGATCTGGAGCTCAGTATAGGCTACTATCCTAATGGTTCTCATCATCATGATTTGCTGGATATCTCCAAACTGATTGACAAATGGAGTACATTAAATCTGCCTTTACACATCACACTTGCATTCCCCAGCGATGCCTCCGTTGGATCTGAAAAGAATTCGAACATCTCAAAAGTACAAACAAGTCAGTGGAAAACAGGTTGGAGCGAAGCGGCACAGGCAGAATGGATCGACTTATACCTGCCTCTTTTGCTGGCCAAACCAGCTGTTACAGGTGTTTATTGGTCCCAATTTCGAGATCAGGACCCCAGCCGCTTCCCGCACTCTGGTTTGATCAATCTTGACGGCCAGGCCAAACCCGCTCTGGAAACAATCACAAAATATCACAAACAATACTGGCGATCCTGATTTTGGCTCTTCGCTGATCTACCCTGTGTCCAGGTTTATTGCAGCGTCTTCAAGGCCATTTGAAACGAGTACCATAGGATAAATGACCCTATGATTAAATGGGATGCAATCTAGAAGTACCGCTCTTAGTCGAATTTTGAAAGTCTGCCTGCTATCATATAATCGCTTAAAGCATTGTTGGACTAGACCCTGATATGTTTTCAGGATACCTCAATCGCGCGGTTTTCACCAAGCTGCGATTCCGTCATCCCTTCGATTTGAAAGATTTTAATAATGGCTACTGAAAGCAATGTGCCAGAGGTTGGAAAGCGCGCTCCTGCTTTTAATCTCCCTGCTTACCCTGAAGGAAAAATTCGTCTGAGTCAGTACAAAGATGAAAAAAATGTACTCCTCTATTTTTATCCCAAAGATAATACACCTGGCTGCACTACCGAATCCTGTGATTTCAGGGATCGTGTCGCCACATTCAAACGAAATGATACAGTGATTCTGGGAATCAGCCCTGACTCAGTCGCTTCACATGAAAAATTTGCGACACAATTCGAACTACCTTTCATCCTGTTGTCAGATGAAAATCATGCGATTGCCGAGAAATATGGAGTCTGGGTTGAGAAAATGAATTATGGCAAGAAATACATGGGCATTCAGCGCGCTACTTTCTTAATAGACAAAAGTGGAAAGATTGCTGCTGCCTGGCCGAAAGTCAAAGTAAATGGTCACGCCGATGAAGTGACCGAAGCGTTGAAAGAGCTTAACTGAACTCAATTTTGACAGAGCCTGACAATTCCGTTTGTCACACCGACTGGCTGATTTATCCAGCCATTCGGCGTTGCTCTGTTGGAAACTGAATAAACGGCCCGACGGGTCCCTGTTGACTTCCATCCCATTCATGGCAGTTGACTGCTTCAAGAACCTGTTCTGCAACCTGCATTGCCTGCAATGCTTGCGTGCCTCCCACCAGTGGTTCGGAGTCTGTCCGAACTGCTTCTACGAAACTATCCAATTCGGCAGTTAAAGCATCTGCTGTTGAGACATCGGGAGAGTCTACCTTCAGAAACGTTCCGAAGACGTCCTGCTTCAATGCCTCAAGATTCGCACCCGCTTTTCGCGCACGTTCCAGCGGAGGAGTTCCGTATAAAAGTGTTTCGGATGGTTGATATGATGTGACTTCCCGGCTGTTAAAATCGACGGTCACACAACCTGAGGCTCCCCAGATTTGCATGGCCCGTTTTGCATTGGGACAGATTCGACTGGCCGTCAGATCGGCAATGCAACCATTTTGAAATCGTAACCGGGCTTGAACCACATCTTCATGCTCTCCCATTACGGAGACACCAAAAGCTTCTACATTCTGAACGGGAGAATTTACAAGAGAAAGCACGAGATCAATATCATGAATGAGTAAATCGTGAATCACGCCGATATCGGTTGATCGAAACGTATAAGGGCTTACTCGTTCACTCCGAATAAAACGGGGACTCGAACACCGCTCAAACGCCGCCTGCGTCGCTGGATTAAAACGCTCTACATGACCAATTTGAAGTAAAGTATTGTTTGTTTCGGCGATCTGCACCAGTTCTTCCGCTTCCTGAAGATTACAGGCGATGGGCTTTTCCACCAGAACCGGTATTTTACGGGATAAAAATTCACTGGCAATCGCCAGATGGGCGTGTGTTGGTACAGCCAGTGAGACAGCATCTACGTCTTGAAATAAATCACGATAATCAGAAACCCACCGACTGCCGTGCTGTTCTGCAATCGCCCGTCCCTGATCGGGATTCGTATCAGCGACTGCCACTAAATTGACACCGTCAAGACCAGCTATAATCCTGGCGTGATGACGCCCTAATGCTCCCACACCAACCACCGCTACTTTTAATGAACTCATGCTGCTCTCCGAGTTGAATTTTTATCGTTGTCTTCTGGAATGTACGTAGCATTGCGGGCTGCTTCTTCGCGGCCTCTACCAGCTTTACTGCCCTTAATGCCTTCAAAATGATCGAACAGGGTGTTCAATGTGATGGGGATTACACCATCTAGTTCCTGACTGAATATTTTTTGGACCTCATCTAGCTTTTTGTTTTTGCGATAGATCAATCGATGGGCTCTACGAATGGCGGCAACGGAACTCTCAGAAATACCTGCACGCTGCATTCCTACAATATTGACGGTTCGAATTCGGAATTGATCGGCACCCGTGCAGATCATGAAGGGAGGCACATCCACAGTGGTCCGTGATGCACCTGTGATAAAGGCAAGTGTACCAATAGTACAAAACTGATGCACAACGGTATTCCCTGAAATAATCGCCCGATCATGCACGTGCACATGACCTCCCAGTAACACTCCATTAACCAGAGTCACATCATCAAATATGCGACAGTTATGAGCCACGTGCGAATTACAGAGAAATGTATTCCGGTTTCCAATGCGAGTACAATGATCTTCTTTTTCTGCCCCGCGATGAATCGTGCAACCTTCCCGAAACTGATTATCGTCGCCAATTTCGACTTTGGTCGGAGCACCCGAATATCCCGCATCCTGTGGCTCTGAACCGATCACTGCAGTCGGGAAAAATCGATTTCTCTCACCGATGGTCGTATGACCTGAAACAGAAATATGGCTGTCTAACACTGAGCCATTTCCAATCGTCACATGAGGCCCGATGTGACAAAACGGTCCGACCGTGACATCTTCCCCTATTTCTGCTTTGGGATCGACATAGGAGAGTTTTGAAATATTTGTCGGCATGTTCGACATCCTAAAAAAATCTGCAGTCAACGACGTACCAGAATATGAATAACAAATGTTGTAAATTAAACGAAGCTTAAATTTTCAAGCAACTTTCCAAGCTGTTTCAGATAAACGAGATTGATGTGTTGATTTAATTTTTTTGATCAATTCCCGATTTAGTGCATGCCCTGACTGCTGTGCACAGAAATAACCCTGCAGGTCGCAACCGATCAAAGCAAAATCGCCAAGGCAATCTAATATTTTGTGACGAACGCATTCATCCAATGTTCTTAATTCATTATCGATTACACCCTGTTGTCCGATGACCAGTAGATCTTCCGCAGACAGCTTCAATCCATAACCTAAACCACGCATGGCTTCGACTTCCTCTTCCAGTACAAAAGTACGAGAGAATGCCAGTTGGTTCATCCAGGTATCAGGATTAATTTCCAGTGTCAGGCACTGTGGCGGAATAGGTGAATCTTCACCATAATTCAGATAATAGCCCACAGCCATTACAGATCGATTCAACGGTTTTGCCTGAATAAAACTACCGGAATCATCTTCGACAGACACCGGTTGTTCGATGCAAATCACGTCTCTTTTGAATGGTTGTTCGACAATACCTGCTTCCAGAAATTCCAGCGACAGCTCTTGTGATGAACCATCAAAACAAGGTGCCTCGGGAGCATTAATTTCAATACGACAATTATCGATCTGCATGCCTGCTAATGCAGCCATGACGTGCTCTATCATTTCGACCGATGCACCTTGAAACTCAATGGCCGTCCGTCGCTGTTTGAAAACGGCATATTCAATCAATGCAGGAATCGGCTGGGAACCAGCCAGATCGGTACGAACAAATTGAATGCCATGATTCTCGGGAGCCGGGCAAAAACGAATCTTCACATCGGCATTGGTGAAAATCCCAACTCCGGTACATTCCAATGATCTGGCCAGCGTTCTCTGATTCCGAGTTCGCATTGCCTGCTCCTTCGATGGAGAAATTCTAAATGTCGTGCTGAAAAAATCGCAAAAAGGATGCAGGCTGGCTGATACGCCTGCCTGCATCCAACAAGAATGCTCAAGAAGCAAGTGTATCAGCGTTTTGGTGTGCCCGGTGTAGGCCGAGTGGCTGATGCTTTTGGCTTATAGCTGCGATTCAGGTAATCCAGAACAGACAGAGTAATGTCATCATCGGCCCGGTGGAAAACCACCTGACGATTCATGCCTTGAATCAGTTTCTTCGGATCGTCGGTATCGAGATCTTCCCGATTAAACCGCATGATCAAAGTATAATTGTAGATTTTGGCATACTTCTTGACCGTATCCGTCACTTCCATATAAATGGTGTGATAGATCCGCGACTCTTTACGAAGGAAATCGCGCTGAGCCACTTTTCGAAACGCTTCAAAGTCGGAGGCAGCCTGTGCCAACTGTTTTTCGCGAGCGAGATACTCGGGACTTCCCTGTTTGAAATCCTGCATTTCTTTTTGAATGGCTTGAATTTTTTCAGCCATCGACTTGGCTTTACCATCACTTTGCTGGATTTCTGTTTTTAATTCTTCACGCAGCGCTGTAAATTTTTCATAGTGTTTGAACACATGCGCCATATCAATCAGGCCCACTTTGTGTTCTGCTGCTTTTGCATTGGGCTGTGCGGGAGCTTGTGCAGACGCTGCTTCAATGAAACAGGAAAAACAACCCACGATGGCAAGAACGGTAACTGATGTTAATAACTTTTTCACGACCGAAGCACTCCTTTGCAGATTTGCAGAATAGACCACTCTCCATAGTGGCAATCAAACGAATTGAAATTTTTCTCTATCTGGTAACGAAGTAATACCCAGCCTCTGGATGACAACTTCGTAATCAAAACCTTTTAAATATACAATTTTATTTTGATAATGCAGCGGAATTCCTGATAGAGGAACCAAACTGACCATACTGAGAGGGCGATAATTTTGCATAGTTTGAATTTTACGTCAATACGAAAAAGTGGGCATTCCTTTATCTATTCCCTAGTTGGGAATTTTAATCAAAATCCATTGAACGGGGTTTTAAAAGCCTTTTTACAGATTTGAAACGTTTTTTCCCATTCCATCTCTTTTTTGGTCTTGCCATAAAATAAAAAATCCATTATCAAACGCCCCTCTTTCAAATTCTCGATCTCTACCTATCCCTCATTCGAATCCCTTTCGACTCGTGATTCAAAAACAATCCTGTTTCTACAATCACCTACAACACCACAATTAAACCTATTCAAATGGGCTGTATCAAGTCAGCACGGAGGCTTATTCCATGTGTCCTTTAGACCGATGGATCCTGACACCTTTATTAATAACAGGTCTACTTCTCTGCCTGGCAGAAGAAGTCGCTGCCAAAAAACACACGTTCCCTTACGAAGCGATTGTGAACGCAGAGGAAGCGCTGGTAAGAAGCGGCAACGGAAGCCGTTATTATCCCACGCTCAAACTCCAAAGGGGTAGCCGCGTAACTGTTCATCGACATGATCCGGGTGGGTGGTTCATGATTACCCCACCACAAGGAAGTTTCAGTTGGATTCGCGCAGAATACGTACAAAAAATGGCCGCCAATCGTGGTCGGATCATGGAAAATGGTGTCGTGGTTCGAGTCGGTAGTGCTTTTGGTGAAAACCGTGACGTCGAACAGATTCGCCTTTCTAAAAATGATGAAGTCACGATTCTTGGTAGTAAAAATGTTGGCTCTGAATTTGGCAATATCTTGATGTATCAAATCAAACCACCAAAGGGAGAATGGCGCTGGATGGAAGGGCATTTATTGGTTCCCGCCAACCAATCTCAACCAGGGAAAAGTGCACCTGCCCCATTCGATGCCCCAATTGCCAATAGTGGGAAAGATCCCTTTAGTGAAGGCATCACACAAAATCATTCTGCAAGACCTCAACAGGAAATGATCAAAACTCCCACTGATGGCTCAGCGCGTCGAAGTGTTCCGGAAGTCGATCAAATGGCTGCTGCCAAACAGGCCATCAAAACCATCGATACACAATTTCGCGCCATGATAGAGGCAGAGCCGACGGCGTGGGACTTAAATGCATTAGAGCAAGATTACAAAACATTACAGCAGGAAATCAAACATCCTGCCATTGCCAGTAAAATTGATTTAAGACTGGATGCCGTCGACCGTTATCGAAAGGTGCAGGCAGAATTTCAGGATTTTCTCAAATTGGCAGAAGAAACCAGTAAACGAGATGCAGCATTGGTCTCAATGGCACCCGATCAAAATAAAACCAGTCGCTATCCAGACCCGGAAAACGCGGCGGGAACGGGTTCGTTACTTCCTCCCACACCTGAACCCGCGACGGAACCTCCGTCTCCGAACCCACAGCTGACACCTCTCCCTCAACCAAGTGCCCCTCAACCCACGGTTCCCCAACCAGGGGCAACGACTCAGCCTACGAAACCAACTCAGCCCCAGTTCTCGGGAGCAGGTATTGTGCGACGTTTACGAAATGTTCGACAGGGTATGCCCACCCACGCTCTGGTGGCTCCCAATGGACAATTTCTTGCGTATTTACAACCGGTGTCTCCTCAAATTAATCTGGATTCTGCCTTGGGACGCTCCATGGGAGTCACAGGTAAACGCTGGTTCCGATCTGAATTACGGGGCGAATACATTCTTGTGGAATCGATGATGCCAGTTCGGTTGCAGCAAGCACCTGTATCCCGACCACCTGGTCGATAACCGTTCTAGAGTTGCTTCGCACCTTGAGCTAATTAAAAAAGCCCTCTGCACATCTTGTACAGGGGGCTTTCATCTTATTGTCCCATTTTGCCGGGCTAAACCATCTCTTCATTACTGGCGGCTTTTGCGACATCCTCTTCACTGATCTCCTGCGATCCCTTGGAATCATCTTTAAACAAGAGCATAAAGATAACCATAATCACAAATGCTGCCACTGCAGGATAAATCCAAAAAGTTTGCCAAGTCGGTAGACTAGCTGCCCCTTCACCTGTAACGATTCTGTTAAATAACCAGCCACTGATCTGAGCTCCTACCAACATTCCAAACCCTTGTGTTGCCAATACCAAAAATCCTTGTGCTTGAGCCCGAATGGCAGGTCCTGCAGCCTGGTCGACATAAATTTGCCCTGTGACAAAGAAAAAGTCATAACAAATACCGTGGAGCACAATTCCGGAAATGATCATCCAGTAAACTCCTTCAGGTGCACCTGCTGCAAACAAGGCGTAACGGACTACCCAGGCAAACATGCCAAACAGTAGCATACGTTTCACACCCAGAAATTTAAAAAAGAGCGGCATCAAGACCATAAACACAACTTCGGACATTTGACCGAATGTCATTTGATACCCAGGGTTCTCCAATCCGGCATCACCCATCATGATCGGTGTATACACATAATAAGTGGATAACGGTATGCAGAGGAGTAAAGAGCTCACCATAAATATTAGAAATGAACGATTTTTTAACAGGGCCAGCGAATCTAAGCCCAGAATATCGCGGATGGAAACTGCTTTTCCTTTAGATGGAGGCGGAGTGTGAGGCAGCGTTAAACTGTAAATTCCCATCAGAACACTCACTCCCCCTGCAACATAAAATTGTATTGGTAAAGCATCAGCCTCCAAGTATTTACTGACGATGATACCAGCAACAATCCAGCCAAGCGTTCCAAACACTCGGATTAAAGGAAACCAGACTTTCTGGTTCTTTAAATGGGAAAAGGCAATCGTATTGGTCAGCCCCAATGTTGGCATAAAGCATAACATGTGTAATAGCAGCAACAGGATGAAGGTAGTGCTGCCTTCTCCAGTCTTGCCCACCACCACACTTGGGGCATAATAAAGGACTGCTCCGCCAACAATCATCAATACCCCGAGTACTCGTTCCGAAGAAAAGAAACGATCTGCCACCATGCCCAATATGAACGGAGAAATAATTGCAGCAATCGGACCTACGGTATAGGCCCAGTGGATACTACTTTCCATTCCGTGGGCTTTCATATAGTTGCCCACGGTCATGTACCAGGCTCCCCATACAAAGAACTCGAGGAACATCATTGTTGAAAGTCGAATACCAATGACTAATGGTGATTGCTGTGATGACATGCTGGGCTTACCCTTCTCATGATCTGTTGCTGAATACGGGAGTTTTGGATCTTTGATCGATACGATCATGTCCCGAAAGTACAAATCAGGCAAGTATAAAGGGTTTCTCTCCTTTAAATTTCTTTTGAATCATCGGTAAGTGTGCCTGCACCTTCACATGTTTTTGCTGAGAAATCTCTGGCCCAGTAGAAAACCAAAGCAAAAACACAGGTATTCAAACTACTTCAAACTGACCTTCAATCACGCATCCCAATACTAGACACTATAAGATCCACTACAAGAACAGGAACATCAATATTCGCTATCTCTTTTCCTTATATGTACTTATAGATTTTATTGACAACAAAACAGACTGTTTTCCAATCTTTTTATTCTACCTATATTTACATACCGAAATATATCGATACAATCCCTATTATCCGAACAATCGATACAATCGGAACAGGCGGAACTCACTCTCACCTCGCTCGTAATTGAACTGTCACCGCTTTCTGAGAGGTTTGATGATGAATCTGTTAAAAAAATTCTGGAGTGACGAAGCCGGCTTGGTGATGTCAGCTGAACTCGTCGTGCTGGGAACTGTGGGCGTACTTGGTGCAACGGTTGGATTGAGTGCTGCTTCAACGGCCATTAATGATGAAATGGTTGAATTTGGCCTCGCCATTCGTAGCCTGGATCAAAGTTATCACGTTGAAGGGCACCAAAGCTGCCGGGCCTGGACTGCTGGTTCTTCTTATCAACAGCAGGATGTTGAGATTTCCCGCGCCGATCTCTGTGGACAAATTGAGCGTGCTGAGAAGGCGGCAAAGAAACAGTCCACTATCAAACGCAAGGCGCCTCCCAAGTCCGAAGAACTGCGAAAGAAAATGGAAAAAAAGAAATCCATCAAGCGGAAAAACAAAAACAAGAAAAAGAAAAATGAAGCATGATCTATCTCAATCAAATCTAAATTGAGATTCATAAATGAAACAGCCCGCTTTGAACGATCATTCAAAGCGGGCTGTTTTTTTATAGAACGCATCAATTTACTTATTACGACTCCACTCATCAACCTGCTGCAAAACTTTAATCACAGCTTTCAATGGGTCCAGCGCTTCTGCTTCAAACCGTCTTGAGATTCGTGGATTATTGGGTGGAGAATAGGAACAGCTAAACAAAAATTCGTTCGGACGAACACCCGGTTCTAGACGATAATCTCTAATACCCAGGTCGTTCAATTTTTGAACCGCAGCGCTCCAGGTTGCCGGGTCTCGACGTAACATCGTTTCAGCTCGTATGCGAAACTGTTGATCCACTTCCTTCACTGCAGCCTGTCTGGCAGGGACAGAGGAAGGCTCTGTTGGTGCTAATTGAGCCTGCGCAGACGGTTCAAAGGGATTCCCTTCGTTCTCTACCTGCCGAATCTCCTGTCCAATAGGCGTCACTGAATTTGAGGAGGGTCGCCCTTCTTCGAAGGCCGCCTGCTGAATGGGATTCTTGTCCAAAGCGAATTTTGGCAACGATCCCGCCGATTTTAATTTGACACTTTTTTGATCTGAATTCAGTTGGGAAGGAACTTCTTCCAATTCCCATCCTTCCAAAGCACCCGCGGGAGGTAACCATTCCTCTCGATTGAGAGCATCTTTTCGAGAAGAAGCCATTTTCTCAAAAGAGCCCCCGCGATCTCCCCGATTTTGATTTGAACGGGATTGGCCGGAGAGATTTCCTTCGCCCCCTAAATCAATTTCATGTGATGAAGAATCAAATGAAATTTCTTCGAACTGGGAACGAGAAGATCCTTCACTATCAAATAGATCATTTTCATTGATTGAAGACTTTTTCACAGGTGCAATTTCGGGAATACCAAATATGGCCAGCATCGGAACTGCAACCAAAGGTATCAGCATCAGCACTGTTGAAAAAAAGTCATTTGATTTGGAGCGCATTTGCGTTTCTCCTCCATGTTCGCAATCACGCTATCGGAAACTATCCGACTTGAACAATAAGAACACTCCTTGCTCTCACTGTCTGGTTTTCCAGAAACCATCGTGGTCAACCACAAAATTTGTCAATCAGGGATTGTTTTACATTGATTACTGAACTGGCAAAACACTGACTAACCTTTATTGAGAAAAACTCTGTGAGATTGTTTCAACTCAAAGGGCCTGACTCAAGGCGGCGGATCATACAGAAATACCAGAAAACCGACAATTGGAGTTTCTGAGAATCTCCTTATTTCAATAAATAAGTAAATCTCACTTATTTCATTACGTTAACTGCCACTTAACTTATGGTAAAATAGATAATGTATCCTGAAACGAAATCCAGGTACTAAGTTGCTGAATGTCAAAAGAGAGAATATAAAGAATATCTCTTGACAATTTGCGAAAAAACGAAGAGAACACGCGATCTAAGTAATTACGATTTGCCAATAAGTTCGATTAATAATGATGTGTCGAGCCGATTCACGGAGAGAATCTACTCTCGACATCAAATTATGAGCCCCTGTCGTTTCACAATAGGGGATTCATAGAAAAATCACCTTTTACAGAGTGGTCTATATTTCTTACTAGCTTTTGACCATTTTTTCTTGTCAAAATGAGTCAGAAGCAAGAGGATTTCGACAAAGGGAGTCACGAAATTCAATGGTAAAACAAAACACTTACCAATCAAGCAACAAACTGGCACACCAGATTAAGAAGGTGGCTACCATCGCCGGGGCTTTCACTCTCACAGTGACTGCGTATCTGGCTCAGGTCAATTTACTGATCGCCGCAGGTCCCAACGCGGAACACAAACTCGATCCAGTAATTCGACTCGCCATGCAGAGCTATGAAGAAACGTCTAATATTAAAGACTTTCAAGCAACCTTCATTAAACAGGAAAAAGTGGGCCGAAGAATGCAGCCCATGCATACGATTCAAATCAAGTTTCGTGAGCAACCCTTAAGTGTGTATCTGAATTTTAAGAAGCCACATGACGGCAGAGAAGTCATCTATTTCCATGGTCGCAATGGAAATCAGATCCTTGCACATGAAACAGGAATTAAAGGATTAATTGGAACAGTCTCGCTTCAACCCAATAGTCCCCAGGCAATGGATGAAAGCCGCTACCCAATCACGACCATTGGCATTCGGAAAATGTTGTATCAGATTTTGAAGCAATGGAAAGAAGAGCAACAACTTGATGCAGGTGTCGTTGTCAAATATTTCCCTAATGCAAAACTTGGCAGCACGCAGTGCAAAGTTCTTGAAACCAGCTACCCGCAACAAAAGCAGGGGCTTCGTTTTCAGATGACAAGGCTGTATATCGATAAAGCGACGAATCTGCCGGTTCGCGTACAGCAATATGGTTGGCCCACTAAGAGAAGAGGGGCTCCGGAACTGGTGGAAGATTATTATTATACAAACATCCGTACGAATACTGGATTGACAGATGCTGACTTCAATCCCAAGAATCCTGCTTATAATTACTAAGCAAAAACAGATAAATTAACATCACTTACAAATATGAACCCGAAGGCTGAGATTCAGTCTTCGGGTTTTTTCTTCTTGCCGCCACAGTTGAGCGATCCACCTTTTCTTTCCCGTGCGACTGAAACACCCCCACAAGTTGCAAGTGCCGCTCTCGCATTGATATAATCAGTTAAAATTATCGTTTTTACCGAACGACCTTTGCATTCTTAACGTACTGAATATCAATAGTTATTCTGCATTCCCATTTTCAATCGATCAATCAGCCAATACGAGATTCCACTTTGATCTTCAATTTATTCCACGATTAACCAAGGAACCTAACATGAGTGAAGCACCCAAGAATACCTCATCCCGTCGCGAATTTTTAAAGAATTCCAGTCGACTCGCAGCCGGGGCTTCTGTATTGGCTGGTACTGCGATCCCACACGTCTACGCGGCTGATGAAAATACCATCAAAATTGCATTGGTCGGATGTGGTGGACGTGGAACAGGTGCAGCAGCAAACGCACTCTCAACGACTAGCGGTCCCATTAAACTGGTTGCAATGGCAGACGTCTTCGAACATCGACTGGAAAACAGTTACAAAAGTCTCAAAAAATCATTGGGCGACAAAGTAGATGTTCCCGAAGATCAGAAATTTATTGGCTTCGACGGATATGAAAAAGCCATCAGCTGTCTCGGTCCTGGAGACGTGGTGCTGCTGGTAACACCTCCCGCGTTTCGATGGGTTCAGTTTGGTTATGCCATCGAAAAAGGGATTAACGTCTTCATGGAAAAACCACTTACCGTGGATGGCCCCAGCACGCGCAAGATGTTTGAACTGGGTAAAAAATCTGTGGAGAAAAATCTTAAGGTCGGTGTGGGACTGATGTGCCGTCACAGTATCGCACGGCAAGAACTTCACGATCGCATCAAAGACGGACAAATTGGCGACCTTCTGGAACTGCGGGCCTATCGGATGGCGGGACCGACAGGTTCTGCGGCAACCGGGCCAAAACCCGAAAAAATGAGCGAACTGCTCTATCAGATTTCAAGATTTCATGGTTTTCTCTGGGCCAGTGGTGGAGGCTTCAGTGACTTCCTGATTCATAATATCGACGAAAGCTGTTGGATGAAAGATGCCTGGCCGGTAAGAGCCGATGGTTCTGGAGGCCGCAACTACCGAGGCGATAATGTTGATCAGAACTTTGACAGCTACAGTGTCGAATATACCTTTGCCGATGGAACAAAAATGTTCCTGAGAGGAAGAACCATTCCCGGTTGTCGTCAGAAATTTGCCAGCTTTGCACATGGCACCAAAGGGTTGGCTGTGATCTCCACCTCAGCCCACCATCCGGCAAAAGCTCGAATCTACAAAGGCTATAATGAAACAAAAGAAAACCTTCTGTGGGCATATCCACAACCAGAGCCGAATCCTTATCAGGTAGAATGGGATGATCTGATCAATGCGATTCGACAAGATAAACCGTATAATGAGGTCAAACGTGGTGCGGAAGCCAGTCTGGTGACTTCCATGGGAAGAATGGCGGCGCATACAGGACAAGTCGTGACATACGATGAAATGCTGAATTGTGAACAGGAATTTGCTCCCGATGTCGATAAGTTGACAATGGACTCACCTGCTCCGGTTCTGGCCCGAGCCGATGGCTCCTATCCCATACCACTGCCTGGTATCTTGAAACGTCGTGAATATTAAGATTCACGCTAAGTCTCTTTTTTAATACACAAAACTCCTCCTGACTGTCAGGGGGAGTTTTTTTATTAAGTGTTCCCTCCCCAATCAAAATTGATACCCGTTGTTGAGAGCGTCCGGACACATGGGTAACACTCATCAACAACAAAAACTTCATCGAGATCAGAAAATCGCAATCCCGTGAACAGCAGATCGACTTTCGGACTTTAAAATGAGTGCGAGAGCAAATGGAACGGTTTCGAATAACAGCATGAAAAACAGCGCCAATAAGAAAATTTGACAAAATCGGGAGAAACAGCCAATCAATGATTGCCTTTTTAATAAATGAGATGTAGATTCTATCTTTAGTGGGTTTCTTACCCAATTGATCTTTGAAAACTAGTTGAATGTGGGTTACCTACCCAGTACAATATCGATCTCTTTTATGATTTTGGTAGTCGATAAATATACATCCCCATTCTGCAGGCTGATTATGAGCGGCGAAACATTTATTACGGGAGAGGTGAAGCGGACGGTCGATGACCGTTTTCGTATTTCACTGCCCGTGGAAATGGCTCAAGCGATCACCGATGAATCCGGGGAAACGATGTTAACCAAAGAACGAGCCGGTTGCCTGAGTCTCTGGAAGGCTGAAGACTGGCAAGCCCGACAACAGCAGGGTGTTGATCTGATTAAACAAAAAATCCAGGCACACCGACTGGAAAACCGCTGGGATGAAGTGCAACGACTGGGACGGTTACTGTCCACCAGAAATCGCACCATCCAGTTAGCAAATCGATCTCGCTGTACGATTCCAGAAGGGTTTCGTGAGTTTCTGGGGGTTCAACCAAACCAGGACGTCATGATCATTGGCGCTGTTATCTGCGTTGAAATCTGGAATCCTGAAGCATGGCAGAATCTACTTGAACAAGACATGCCTGAATTCGGTACACTCTTCAAAGACCTCTCTGGTTAACCCACTTTCAAAAAACAATACACATTGTTCTTCAGCGTCTTTGACTACGGGAGAAGTGAGCAACTCATTCAGTTACTCCACTCACATCCGATTCCCCCTAAAGGCTTAATACCATGGAAGGCTTTTTTGGCACGGATGCCGCTTTCTTCTCTTGAGTCAAATACGTTTCCCCATTCTCAATCTCAGGCAATTTTGAGAATGGGGATTTTTTTGCGCCACTGTGACTGATAAACACTATGACGACACCCAATTCAATCTGAATCAATCAAGTAAAAGATTCGTTTCTGCCAGAAGTCTGGCGAATTTTCTGCCGGTAACAGAAAGGGGATACTCTTCCAGTTCATCCACCGTCACCCATTGATAGGTAGACTGGTGATTGTTTTTCTGACGGTCTGTAGCAAGCTGCTTATTATCAATAGACTCAACATGTGCGACGAAACATAGCAAACGAATTTTATAACGAGTGACACTGTGCCGAATCTCAGCTGCAAAATTCTTTACTGATGCCCTGACCCCTGCCTGCTCCAGTAAATACCGCTCCAATCGAGGTATCACTTCCTGCGTCAAGCCATCAGGAATGTTCTCTTGCTCCTTCGGCGTTCTCTTCTTTGACTTCACAGCCTTCTTTTGCGATTTTGATTGGTTCTTAGTCACAACCGGATGCGGAGAACCATTCATTTCTTCCAGAGTGAAACGAGGAAAATCCCATAAACCTGCCCAGCGTTCTCCCGGTGTCCGTTGTCTGATCATCACTTTCCCCTCGGTGAATACGGCGATGCTGGCATCTGTCAGAGGTGTAATTTCCGGACGCACTTTCGGCAAAGGAATTAGATGTTGACGCTGTTTCAAAAATGCTTCACATCCCGAGCTGACGGGACAGACAGCACAGTCAGGGTTTTGGGGCGTGCAAATCAGACTTCCCAGGTCCATCAGTGCCTGATTGAAATTTCCAGGTGATTTTCTTGGAAGAATCAGTTTCGCAAACTCCCACAATTGATTTTGCCCTGACTTTGACCTGGGATCTTCCTCCAGTCCCATCAGTCGAGAATACAGTCGTAATGTATTGGCCTCGACGATTGGCGCTGGCTTGTCATAGGCAAAGGAACAAATGGCTCCCGCGGTATACCGTCCGATTCCCGGTAGCTCTTGTAACGCTACCACATCGGTGGGAAACTTGCCCTGAAGTTCTTCGGTGATGATCCTGGCAGATTTATGAATATTGCGTGCCCGGCTGTAATACCCGAGCCCTTCCCAATACTGCAACACTTCGCTTTCGGCGGCCCTTGCCAGTGATTGCACATCGGAAAAACGCTCCATAAATTTTTCAAAGTAGGGAATCACGGCTGCGACAACGGTTTGCTGCAGCATGATTTCACTGATCCAGACAGCATAAGGATCATTGCGCCGACGCCAGGGTAAATCGCGCTGATGGGTCGCATACCACGACATTAACTGTCGGCGAAATCTCTGCCGCCTTTCGGAATCAAATAATGAATTCAGCTCAGACATTGAATTCCAGCTAATCAACTAATGCTAAGGGTCGGAACAGTCCTGATGCTGAGGATTACTGAGGTGCCGCATAGCGATGTGTTGGCACAGGTCTGCCCGGACGAAAACTCTGTGTCTGACGAAACTCTAAATTCGCACTTCGTTCTTTCGCACAATTCTGTAATACACTCTTCACCTGCCCTGCTAATGCTTCAGGGTCACAGGCCACACGTGCATTCACAATCAAATCAACTTCGTTCACTGTACAGTCTGATGATAATGATAATGTGGGCTGACTGTCATTACTCACCAGATTCGCGACACCAAAAAAACCTTCCCATAAACCAATGGTCTTGAGATGGGCCGTTTCGACTCCCTTTGCTTTAAATGAGGTCTGCAATTGCGAAATCACATCCATCAATAATTGATCCAGAGAAAAAGAAGTCTCTGATGAGATGCGTACGCTGCTGTTCAACCAACCCAGTTCTGCTTCGCCCTCTGCATAAATGTCATAGTCGATATCGAGGATTTTACTCCCAAAGTCGCCCTCCTGCTCCAGAAACGCTGTCAAAGCTTCAAAGCCTTCACCCGTTAACGCAGATGTTTTTAGAACAGGAGTGCCGGGAAAGTGCTCTCCGATTAATTGAATGAGTTCATCGACGTCTTCAACAGAAAGTTCATCAATACGATTGACCAGAATCAGATCTGCTTCTTCCAGTTGCTTTTTCAGGATATAGGCAGCCTTCGGCGAAAAACCGGAACCCTTGTCATTTTTCAGAATCTTCCTGCCATGGCTGGGCTTCATGAGAACGGTATAAGGATGGATGGAAAATTCGGCATCAAATAAGCGTTTGATGGGTTGAATCACGGTTGCAACCAGATCGGTACAACTACCGACGGGCTCTGCCAGAATCACATCAGGTCTGGCATTTGAGCCCAGTTCTTCAATCGTCTCCATCAGAGCGTCAAAATGGCAACAGAAACAGGCCCCTGCCACTTCGCCTACATTTAATCCTTGTGAGCGCAGTGCATTCGTATCTACCAGATCTGCTGCCTGATCGTTGGTCACGACCCCCACTTTCAGTCCCTGGCCAGAATAATATTTTGCCAGTCGACTCAGAGTTGTGGTTTTTCCCGCCCCTAAAAAACCACCGACCATAATAAATTTAATTTGATGTGACATGACTCACTCACTAATGAAGATAACCTGTGAACTGCCGACAGTATAATCTGCAAAGAAAGGCTGTCCTGCATTGACTGTTACTGGCAAAAACTGAACTAAAAATCTGAAACGTGACCTGACTTCAGACAAATGCCAAAAACGGCACGACTTACTGGCCTTGAATAGCAAAAGTACGTTATAGATAGTTTAGTCAAACCTTCTTCAGTACAATACTATCTGATTCACGAATTCCGATTTCCGACGCAAAAATCAGTACCAGCTATCAAAGCTTATGAACAGTTTATCTCAAAAAAAACCGGCAATCCTGGGTGGAACTGCCTGCTTTCCCCAAGGTCCTCCCGAATGGCCTTTTCCGGACAAAGCAGTCAATCAGGTTTTGGAGGAGGCACAACAATCAGGAATATGGGGGAAATATCATGGCCCCTACTTAGAACAGTTACAGCAGGAACTTGCCACGCTCCACCAGAGGGAACAAGTCATTCTCTGCTCAAGTGGAACCGTGGCCGTTGAACTTGCACTGCGTGGTCTGGGAATCGGAAAGGGTGATGAAGTCATCCTGGCGGCTTATGACTTCGAAGGAAATTTCAAAAATATTCTGGCGGTCGGTGCCACACCAATGCTCATAGATGTCGACAGCAGAAACTGCAACCTGGATCTGAACCTGCTGGAACAGGCAATCACAAAATCCACAAAATGTATTCTGGTTTCCCATCTGCACGGGGGAATGGTCCCCATGCAGGCTCTCGAAAATTTTTCAACAAAAACAGGGATTCCGATCATTGAAGATGCCTGCCAGGTACCGGGTATCAATATTGAGGGACGTACTGCAGGTAGTTGGGGCCAGATTGGAATCCTCAGCTTTGGAGGCAGTAAATTGCTGACTGCAGGACGAGGCGGCGCTTTAATGACTTCTTCACCACAAATCGCACAAAGAGTCAAACTTTACTCCTACCGCGGAAATGAAGCCTATCCGCTCACAGAGCTGCAAGCCGGTTTGCTCATTCCACAACTGCAAACTCTTCAACAGCATCATCAAAAACGGCAGACCAACGTAGAACATCTGCTGCAACAGCTGGGAGAAAACTCGGGATTGACTAGCCTCACAAACACAGACTATACACATGACACCTCGTCTTATCCCGGTTATTACAAGTTGGGATTCAAATATAACGCAGATCACTTTGCAGGCCTGTCCCGAGAACGGTTCTGCGACTCCATGCAAGCTGAGGGAATTGCCCTGTTTCCAGGATTCAGGGCGCTGCACATGATTCACAGCAATAAACGATTCAAACAGGTCAATCAATTACCGGTGGCTACCTTGTGTGACCAAAATCTCGTTGTGCTTCATCATCCAATTTTATTAACTGATGAGAAGAACATGAAAACGATCGCACAAGCAATATCTCATATTCATGACCAGGCTGCACAAATTACTCATATGTATACGCACAATCCACTTAACCTGAGACATAAAAAAAGCAACGATTATCCAATGGAATAATCGTTGCTTTGAATTGACCCCAAGGGGATTTGAACCCCTGTTTTCGGGATGAAAACCCGATGTCCTGGGCCTAACTAGACGATGGGGCCCATGCGAAATAGTAATCTACGGTTTCCATGAAATAAGTCAAGCGGATGGAGTTAAGAGAATCCATCTTCTCTGAAAATACTTTTTAAATCCAACACCTCAGTCAGAATGCCAGCGAGAGAGTAACTGATAAAAAAAGCCGCTCAAGAGCGGCTTTTGTGGTATTCATAATTGAGCAATTCAAAACTATTGCAATAACTCAGAGGCTCCGTTTTTTGTCTCTGATGTTGAATTCTGCTCGTTCTGGATTGCGTCATAGACTTCGCTACGATGAATGGGCACTTCACGAGGGGCTTCGATTCCTAGGCGAACTTTGTCACCGCGTACTTCGACAATCGTAATGATGATATTCTCATCAATGACGATTTTCTCATTCTTCTTGCGGGATAAAACTAACATGCCATGTTCTCTCTCAGGATGCCTGATGCATCCCACGTAAACTTAAACGTAGTGTTTTCAGGGAGGTTAAACACCACTGCTCTTAATCAGTAGAAATACTAATCAATTACATATGTTGAGATTTTACATGCCCACATTTATACCGTCAAGAGGCTAGCGCAAGCCATCAGCGCAGAGATACCTCAAAGTGGACTGAGAATTGAAGCACATCGTAATCTGAGGTTATACACTGCAGATGTAAAGTGTTTTCAAATACACACTTACAACAACATCTGCTTTGAGGAACTTAATGATGCTTATCTACACAAAAATAAAGAAATTTCAAATAAAAATTGCTTTTTCCCTGGAAAGACTCATGATCGAGAGAAAACCTGAGGCACTTTACTACAAGAAAAATAACTAGTATCTTTTCGTATCTCTATACCTTCGGCATCAAACATTGCAAAATAGTAACATGCACGATGCAGCCTCCACTTCGGGAGACTGCACCTCATGTTCTAGTTTCAGAGGCAAAGCTGAAAGGAGATCAGACCATCTCTTTCAAGGCTTTGAGAGGCCGAACCTTAACAACATTCCGAGCTGGCTTGGCAGCTACCTGCATCATTTCACCAGGTTTGAATGGGTTAGGTCGGGTTGTTGCTTTTGTGGCAGGTTTACGCTGGACTTGAATTTTAAGGAGCCCTGGAATATTGAAAACACCAGGACCACGTTTCCCAATGTTTTTGGAAATCAGTCCGCTGAGTTCATCAAGAACAGCAGTAACTTCTTTCTTAGTTAGTCCAGAACCTTCAGCCAATGCATTAAGGATCTCTGTTTTGGTAAGTGGCTTATCTTTAGTCGTAGCCTTTGCTGCCATCGTGAACTCCTGATACTGGAATTGAAAATGAAAGAAGTGAGTTACCACCTCGTCATAATGGGTTGCCAAATCTGGGCTGTGATCGAAAATGAGACATTGCTCTCTCCGAACCAAGCGTAAGTAAAGTGACCTGAATTCCAAAAGTCAATGTGTTTACCCCTATTTTTCAGGACTTTTTGTCATTTCCATTGATTTTTTTTTTTGCCATGTCATTTGTTTGTTGCTTTGAGATAATAAACGGGCAACTTTTATTCTGCGAACTCCAAAAATGACCATGAACCACTATTGACGAATCATCGTATATGTATAACAGCGCTTGTAAGTTGCTGTAACGTATTAGCAAATATTTCTTCTGCAAAGTAGATCCGAAACTGAAAAGAGCCTGACTGAATCGGACTTATTGAAACAGGGAGTCTCCCAGATGGCTACACGTGAAATACGTTTGGATATGACAGCTTCGATTGTCAACCACATTCTGGTTGTGGAAGACGAAGAAGATACCGCCTTGTTCATGAAAAAATTACTTGAAGAAAATTCCTATCGTGTCACAGTCGCAAAAGATGGAGGGCAAGCGCATTCTGCATTTACCATGCACAAACCTGATTTTGTGATTCTGGATTTAATCATGCCTCAAGAAAGCGGATTTGAAATCTGTGAGCGAATGAAACAGAAGGAAAGCCATATCCCCATTCTGATTGTCACTGCTATTGATTCTCCCGAATCGCGTCAACTAGCATCGCGCGTTGGTGCAGATGGTTATCTCTTAAAACCATTTGATCCTGTAGAATTACTCGAATTGATCAAAGAAATTTCCAATGATCTTTGGGAGCAGGAACATCTTCCCCCTTCGAAAGAAACCGCCGAAGAACGAGTTTATTTTTTCTGTCCTTGTGGTAAAAAATTGAAAGTTCGTACAAAACATCGAGGACGCACAATGACTTGCCCTACATGTAAAGAACCACTCGTAGTTCCCCTGCATGATTAAGGAAAGAAATCCCGGTTTGAATTTGAACAGAAAACGCATCTGTTTCAAACCGTCAATCACTCACTAATGAAACCTTAAAAAGCAATACCGCCAACTTGATCTTTGAAAGATCAAAACATTGAGTCAATGACAATCAGGTTCAACAAGCCTGAATTTCTAATTAGTTTTGAGGGCCAACATGCCAAAGTTCATTATCAAAACGGGAAAGTATAAGGGAAAGACTTTAAAGCTTCCTGAAAGGACCATCACAATCGGTCGTGAACTGGAGTGTGACATTCGTGTAGCAGATTCTGACGTCAGTCGAATGCACTGCGAATTAGTGCCCCGTGAGGGCGAGCTCTATGTAGTTGATTTAAAGAGCCGCAATGGAACCTGTGTGAATGATATTCCAATCCAGGAAGAAACGCAGCTCCATTCAGGAGACCAGCTACGAGTCGGTCCGATGGTCTTTGAGCTTGTGGGAGCGAAAAAAAATATCGAAAAACCGAGCAATTATACCCATACAGGAGACTCAACCGACGATCTCTCCGATGATGCCATTTCCAGCTGGCTCTCGGAAGAAATCAATGAATCGGACCCCTCACCAGGCGATACCACGATTATTTCTGCATCACAAGCTGAGGCGGTTGCCCCCTCTTCAAAACCTCCTGCTTCCAAACCCAAAGACAAAAAAGAATATCACTCCATTGCAGAGGAAGCTGCTGATATTATCAAAAAACACTGGGAACGCGTTGCAAAAGAGGAAGCAGAGAGTGAGTAATGCTTCTCATTACTATCAAGTCTTTATACAATCCGGATTTATAGTAAATTCACTATCTGTGTGAAGTTCTGATTCACACCTGTTTTTTTGAAACGACAACTCAGTGCGTATTATTGCAGGTAAATATCGTCGTCGAAAATTACACGTCAATCCTGGACAGACAACACGCCCCATTACTGACTTTGTAAAAGAAGTTCTATTCGAGTGGTTAGGGGAAACCGTTCAGGAAAAGCGTGTAGCCGACATTTATGCCGGCACTGGATCACTGGGTCTGGAAGCACTTAGCAGGGGGGCCAGCAGTGTCGTTTTCATGGAACAGGATCGCAAAGCTCACGAACTGCTCAAACGTAACGTAGAGAGTATTGGAGCGGAAAATGAGACGCTCTGCTGGAAGACTAATGCCCTGCTCTCCTCATTCCGCCCCAAAAATGTTCCGGAATTTGTCCCCTTTGATCTCGTCTTCTTTGATCCACCCTACAAAATGCTCGATGACCTCAAGCCTGGTTCCAGATTATATGAATCACTGGAGCGACTGGCACGGGAGACTGTCTCCTCTGATGATTGTCACCTGATTCTGAGAGCACCCCGCGATGCTGAGTTTGAATGTCCGTCTGTCTGGGAGAAATATGACCTGCTGCAAAAATCGAGTATGGACATTCACTTCATGAAAAAACAAGCAGGCCAGAAATCGTGACATATCACTCTGTTTTCCAATTACATTCCTGGAAAATGATATTCGTATTAGCAGGCATCCTTTTAGCTTTACCCTGCCAGGCTGCACGATCTGAAGACCAGACTACTGCGGAAAAATTCAAAACATTCAAGAATCTCCCTTATGACAAGACCATCAAATTGGGAAAACATTTCAAGAGCCTGGATCTTTACACTCCCGTCTCCGGCAAGCAGCATCCGATCGTGATCTGGGTTCATGGCGGAGCCTGGAAAATCGGCGATAAACGGGGAGTGAATAACAAACCTCAAGCTTTTACACAGCACGGCTATTTATTAGCCAGCATTAATTACCGTCTCCATCCCCAGGCTAATTATGATCAGCAGGCACATGATATTGCACAGGCCATCTATTGGATTCGGGAGCACGCAAAAGAATATGGAGGTAATCCGAACGAAATATTCCTCATGGGACATTCCGCAGGAGCCCACCTGGTGGCATTGGTTTCTACGAACCCGGTTTATCTCAAAGCGGAATCCCTCTCTCTGAAAGCCATTAAAGGAACCATTTTACTGGATGGGGCCGGCTATGATATCACCGAACGAATCCAGACCGCTGGCCCAACTGCTAAAAAGATCTATACGACGGTTTTTGGAACGGATGAGAAAACATGGAAGGCTGCCTCTCCACTAACCTATGTCCGTGCGAATCGATCGATTCCGCCCTTTCTCATCCTGCATGTCGCAAGCCGAGCCGACTCACGGCGACAGTCGGAAAGTCTGGGAAAAAAACTGAAAGCAAATCGCGTCTCTGCAAAAGTCGTTTCCGCGAGAGGGAAAACACATCTCACAATCAATCGTGAAATTGGTGCTCAAGACGACATTCCCACACAGGAAATCTTTCAGTTTCTCAAAAGCATCAGAGACCCAGCGCGAGCTCGATAATCACTATTAAGATTCGAGTGTCTTTTCAGATTGCACCCGCTTAATGGCTTGAGGAAGATGCGGTTTCGTCGCTTTCCCTTCCTGCAACAGCGGAACATCCTCTGGCACCGTCTCTTTTTTTTCTTTATTTAATGACGATTCAATCAAAGAGCCCAGGGGACCTGCCAAAAGTGCGGGCAAAAAGATGATATCCGCTAACAAGGCCGCAGCGATCAACGCACTCATCAAAATTCCAAAGCGGCTTACTAGCAGTAGATCTGCGGGAAATAGCATGGCCAGGCTGATTCCGACTGCAGCGCTGGTTTGCCACATTGCCGGGCCACAATGCCCCAGTGCTGCAGCAACAGCTTCACTTTTGGTTTTGCCTTCTTGAATGCCGATCTTAAACCAGGTCAGTAGATGCAGAGTACCATCAACGGCAATACCCAAAGCCACTGAAGCGGTGATCATTGTCCCGATATCAATCGATATATTCATCCAGCACAACAGCCCAAAAACAACACCGATCGGCATCAAATTCGGCAACATCGTAATCAAACCGGCCAGAGGGCTTCGTAACAGGACCATCATTACAAGAGCAATCACAACAAAAGCTAATCCGAAACTTCGAATCAGACTTTCCAGAACCGCCTCTTGAGTTCGCAGGAACAAAGGAATGGTCCCCGTCACCAGATGTGTCGTTCCTGCATGATCACGTAGAACAGACTGAGTGACCTGGTTTAAGTCCCGTGTAAGCTCCCCATAATTCAGGTCGGACATAATGGCGACTTGAGAAGTAATTCGCCAAAGCTCGTCTCCCTTTTTTAACTCAACAGATCTGGGACCGTTTGCTGTTTCCTGCTCCAGTTCAACGGGCTCTTCAGCAATATACAAAAACGATTTTGCAGTCCCATCTCCCAGGCTTTTCTGAATTCTTTTTTGCGTGAGAAGGGCTCGTCTGTTATAGGCCAGTTTTTGTAAAGTACGCGCCTCTTTTTTAGGCGGTTCTGTAACTGGACTAAAATCAGCCAGTGAAATAGAACCACTGATTTCCGGGTGCTCCGCGATTTTATGCTGGATCTTGCGGACCACCTCAATACGATCTAAAAATTTTAAATTTTTCTGGGCATTTTCATCAAAGCAAATCACAGTATCTACCGGTGTGATCCCCGAAAGGTTTTGTTCCAGAAACGAATAGTCCTGAATCACGCGTGAAGAATCTGGAAAATACTTAATGACCTTGGTTTCAGTCTTAAACCATTTGAAGCCATAACAGGAGACGACAAAGATCAAAAGACAACTCATGGAAACCAGGATTTGGTGCCGAGACAGAATGCGCCCGAACCTCTGCCAGTGCTTGGTATCGATCTCAGATGCCTTGGGCGGTTTGGCAGGCCATAATTGTAATAACGATGGTAAACCGATCAGGACCATCAACAGCGAGATGAGACAACCAATCGAAGAATACAGACCGAAATCACGTACCGGGGATAAAGGACTCGTCATTAAGGATGCCAGACCAATGGCGGTTGTCAGGCTGGCCATCATGCAGGGCGCCCGCGCCATTTCAACAGCTTGTGTCACAGCGGTTTTCATATCCACATGAGCAGCATGTTTCCAGTAATTAGCGACATGGATCGAACCGGAAAGCGTCAGCACAGTTAATAACGTCGGCATGACCACCAGAACCATATTCATTGTTCCCCCTGTCAGAGGAACAATGGAGACGGCTACAAACGTGGTGTAGTAAGAAACTAACAATACCAGACAGGAAAGCCTGAGGCTCCGTAACATTAAAAAGGCAAGCAGAATTCCGATTAATCCTGAAAACAGAGTCACAGACCGTTTGTGAAATTGCCAAACGGGATGCGCTGTATTCCAAGATGATTTTTTAACCATCTTATTTAAGGCAGCTCCAGCAACGGGCCTGCCTCCCAGATGAAGACCCGCTTCAGGAATACCAGATTTGTCTGCCGCAATAACGATAGCATTAATTGCGGCGGCATGATCTGCATCGCCTGTGCCTGATAACTCAATTGCAATTGCTATGGGAGTCCCAACGGCAAAAAAACAATCTTCAACGAGAGCAGGTTGTGTTTTCGCAGAATCGGCATTTTCTTTCGTTTTGTCGGTAGATGATAACTTTAAAATCCCGGGACGTGTCAGTGAAAGTGCCAGTTTTTTTAACTGATTGGTCAGTTCAGCATCAGGCTGCATGCGCGGCCAGGTTAGCTGAAAATCATGGGCTGGAATCGCAGCCACCAGAGATTGATAATCTACCTGATCTTCATCCTGATTCTCAGGAGCTTCGTTGATGATCTCTTCCTTAGATTCATCAATCATCTCGACCCACTCTTTGAAAGCGGGCTTTACGGTAAGAACTAAACCTAACTCACTTTTCGCTTTCTCGATCAGCTCCTGGGTTGTTTGCTCCTGCCTCTTCCTGCCGGCTTCAGTTAACCGGACCTTGAGCATCCCCGTACCGAGCAACACGCCTTTCAATCGCTGTTGGGCTTCCTCTGGCTCAACTTTGTTCTCAACCATTTTCTGTATGGCATCTTGCGGTGTCACAACGTCTGCAATGTAAGGTGAGCCTCCACGACGAATGTTTTTTTCGTCAGCTGTTCCCAGTAGAAGCGTTTTCAGACGTTCTGACCGCGGGTCTGTCAGCGAACTCCCCTCCCAGGAAAGGAGTACTCGATCTTCAATTCCAAAACTTTCACGATGCCAGCTGAGCACCTTAGACTGGGGATCGTCAGGCGGGAGCCAGTTTTCGACATTGTTTTCTTGTCGTATATCCCGCAAAACTCCAACAAGAACAGGAGTTACGAAGATCATGGCGACCAAAACCCATAACGAGAGACTATGTCCCCAGGGGTCGCGCTTTTGAAAGAACGAAGACATTAATGATTCCAATAGCCCGAAGAGGCTTTATCAAATAGATGAATTTCAGTCCGTGAACACGGCATTATAATTCATCGAAAATTGTTTGATTCAAAACTGTGAAACAATCGATTCTGATCTGACTTGAGCTTTCTTCCTGAATATTCGAAGTCTCATTCAAATCAGATTCTTTGAATTGTCACACTTTCACTCAATGAATCAATCTCGATTGTACAAAAAAAATGAAAAGCCTGCTTCTGTTTCTAAACCGATGTCACTTTTTACGATCCTCGCGTATCGGTATCTTTCGTCGTCATATCGGGTTGAACTTGTCGCAACAACAGCAACATTTGTGTTTGTGATAAAGATTCTGATAATGATAGCAATTTTACGGATTATAGCAGCAGGAATAGGCGATCAGAGAACCTGAACTCGCACAAAATGACACAAAAATTGCGATTCAACAGACACCTTGTACTGCCTGTTCAGCACAGTAACCAGAGAACACGGCTAAGATGATGCAAAAATGGACATAAAGCCATAAGAGTTTTAGACTTATTGAGCGGTATCGGGATCAAACCCCTTCGAAAGCTCTTCGTCCCATTCATCCTGCAAAGGCCAATCGACGGCACAGGTTCCGAAGTCCGCCATATGCTGATATGTATCCAAACGATCAATGGTCGCCTGCAGGAGTTCTTTTTTGTTCTGAAAAATGGGACCATGACTGGGAAGCAGCCACTTTGCATCGCAGTCGCGAATCCGCTCCAACGACTTGATAAATTTTGGAATATCAGACCCGTGATGTGCGTCGATGTGTCCCACGCATCCATCGCGATAAATATTGTCACCCGAGAAGAGCAGGTCTCCAAAACGAAAGGCCAATTGCCCATCCGTATGACCCGGTGTATGCCAGACTTCCAGCTTGATATCCCCACCCAGATCAATCACATCGCCTTCATTGACCTCTGTATCAACCTGACAGGCAGGCATATCGATCGAAATGCCCTGAGCGCTGATTTCTGCATAAGTACTGATACGATCTCCTACTTCGAGCAACCGGGCAGCACTCGGATGGGCAACCACTTGAGCTGCTGGCAGCAGCTCTTTGGCGCGACTCAGACCCTGAATATGGTCTACGTCAGCGTGAGTCGCAATCAAATATTTGCAATTGGCCAGAGGAAAATCCATCTGGCGGATCATTTCAATAATTTCAGATACAGTATCTTCATACCCAATATCAATCAGCATCCATTCATTCTGATCATTGAATAAAAGGTAAACACAACACCCCAAACGTTGTCTGGCCTGATAATTAATTTCGATGACGTGTGAAAACACTTCGCGTCGGGGCAACATTCCCGTTAGCTCCTCGTAGTATAAGCTCAGTAGCTGATGATGATTGATACGAAAAGAAAGACTGGTTAAGCCCTGCGCGGGAATACCATTCGCAAAATTGACATCAGGCAGAAGGGATGTCGCACAGAGCCAGTCTTAATGTTCCCGTCATTCTATGCAGGCCAATTCGCTGAAACAACCAATATTAAAGCAGATGTGCGCGATAAGCCCGATTTCCAGAAGAAAGGATTGGCGGCAGAGCAAACCAGGAGATCAGGAACCGCCTATAAAGTACTGAGAAGACTATAGTTTCCAGTAATCAGGTAGACCGGGCTTCGTTTCGAGCAGAATTTCCTGAATGGCTCGACGATCCGCGGCACTCAGGTGCGCATATTTTTTAGGATCACCTTTGCCCGACAGAATTTCCCATAACCGACGATAGACAACATCCAGGATCGGACGAGGCAAGGCATCGAATGACTCAGAGTAGATTAAAAAACTGCAGGGATACTTGAACAGACGTTGTTCCAAATCAAAATCCCGTAAGGAGCGCCCCTGACGGTCGCGCGGTCCTGACTGAGTAAAATCGGTTTGAAAACTGGTTACCCCCTCAATCTGATCTTTCAGAACCAGCTCATCTGCAAACAGCATGTGGTCTACTAATCGATAGGCAGAACTCTCGAAACGTCGTTTGGTGCTGTCACTCTGAAAAGAGGCCTTGCGCTCCAGCATTTTGTTCATTACTTCTGCATCTCTGACTGTAATTCGACCTTCAAACTGTGCACGGGAAATCAAATTGTGCATCTTGGACTGATGCTCCAAAACCATCAACGACACAATATCGCTATGTTGTCCGAGGTAAGCTTCTGTATCAAACCACTTCTCCAAATCAACGGCATTGGCCCCACGCTCTCGATTCAGATTATTGGAACTGTCCCCTTTTCGAAAAATCATATTTCCCATATGACGCATTTTTCCATGCGTTCCCGATACATACCAGCCACCCCAGCGCTCCTCAAAGGGACTCGACTGATCGCTGCGATAGGTTCCCTCACGATACACGGGCATTCCATCGGGACTAGGATACACAGACCGCATGATGTGACCGGGTACTCCCTGCGTCAGTGAAGATGCATGGCATTGCGTGCATTGAAAAGTTTTTCGCACAAAGGTCGGTTTGGCGGATTGAGATTGATCGAGCGTATAAAAAACCGTTCCCAGTTTCGGGTCACTGGCAGAAACTTCCAGCACGGCACCACCTTGAACATACCCGATATAGATATCATCATTAAAATATAAAGCACGCGGCGATTGCGGGTCGATATGCCTGACCTGCAAACTCGTTTTGGAAAAAACCAGTACCTGTGAAGAGACCGGAATCTCAAGAGACTTTAACACCGAAGGTAAATAACCGAATCCTTTGTCCCGTATATAATCCAGCTTGATCTGACCCTGATTCATCTTTTTTTGTAAACGGGTAATCAGATTTTCTGGCTCCGCTTTGTTATAATTGATCGGCGCTTCTTCAAAACTGACTTGCGCAAATAGATCCACGGGCATCTGAAACAAACAGGAGAGAACAAATAGTCCAACCAGGCGGATGCCGCTTTTCGCGACTTTCATAAAATCGGAATGCATGGGTATGTCACTCTGAAACAAAGGCGGGAAACTAACGCACTATTAAACAATACTACTATCTGCTGAAAAAGGTAGGAACAAACCTAATATCGGATGCTTTTGTCCATTTTAGACACTTTTTCTTTGATGTCAACACACTATTCAAACAGATTCAACCTCTTTCAACTGAAAAACCAACTAAACCGAACCCATTTCTCACAAATATGTAGTGAGACCGATTAACCACCAATAGGAATGCTGATCCATGAAATCTTCCCCAATGCAATTACGAATCGCGTTTACGATTCTGATCTCCTGCCTGCTTTCCTTCCCGGTTCCCACTTCAGCCAGTGAACCGCAAATTCGGATTTTGTTGATCGGCGATTCGACGGTTGCCACTTATAACAAACGCCCCAAAGACCGTCCTGACCTGACTGGATGGGGTCAGGTGTTCGGCGAATTTTTTAACGCCGATGTTACCATCCTCAATCGTGCCGCCTCGGGACGCAGCTCAAAAAGTTTTATCAACGAAGGTCGCTGGAAAAAAGTCGTCGCTGAAAAAGCCAATTACCTGCTGATTCAGTTTGGCCACAATGACTGTCCGGGCAAAGGGGACCGGACGACCGACCCCGCGACTGATTATCAACAGTACCTTCGCCAGTATATTGATGAAGCCCGCGCAGTAAATATCAATCCGATCCTGGTCACTCCCGTCACACGCAGACGATTTCAAAACGGCATGATCTGGACCACGCTCCGACCCTATGCAGATGCCATGCTTAAAGTGGGTCGCGAGAAAAACGTACCGGTCATTGACCTGCATCAGAAAAGTGTCGCAATGTTCAACAAACTGGGTGATGAGAAGAGTGCCTACTTCAGCCCCAAACCAGATGATCGGAGCCACTTTACCAGTAACGGTGCACGCGAAATTGCGCGTCTGGTAATCGAAGAAATTCCCACTCAAGTTCCCGACCTGAAACCCTACCTCAAACAGAACGCAGGCAAACACGATTGAACTGATCAATCGACTTCCACTACATGAAAGTGCATCTGTTGCAGGGTTCTACACTCAAACGTGAAACAGTAGCTTCCCTGAGTTTGCGATATTCAGGCGAGTTGTAGATCTCGAGCACATGCTGATCATTAACATTGCCGATCGGATATTCCGCCTGACCGTCTGCGCAACAGTGGGCCACTTCTCCTGTAGCGGTAATCGAAAGTTCAAACCAGCGTTCACAACCCATATTGGGAACCTCGTAAACATTCAGCCCTTCGACCTGCCCCATCCATTCCATGCGTGGAAAGACACTCGCTTTGAACAGAGGGTAGTTGATGCCCGCCCATTCCACGAACTCATGATCTGCCTTCGACCCATCGCCAACACGAGACAGCACAACCGGAAAATAAACCTCACCCTCTGAAAAGGCATCGTGAATCATTTCCAGACGCTCTCGCGTGCGTTGGAATGGCAGTGCCATCACGCGCTCGTATTCTTCCTCACGATGGTCATTAAATGAGATCCATAGATAGCCGATATTTTTGACTTCCTGTAGTGCCTCCAACTTATCTTCCGTAATCGGCGAAGCATTCGAAGTCAAAGCGATGTTCGCCTGAGGAATCAACGTGTTGATCTTGCCCAGCGTTTCAAATAAGCGCGTATCCAGAAACGGTTCGCTCACTTTAAACGGCGAGATCTGAAAATTCATTTCTGGTGGCAACTCTGTGAGTTCATTCAGTACTTTATCAATCAGCGCATCACTCATTTTTGTATGCTGACGATTCAGATTCGGATAAGGGCAGAAATTACAGCTCGCATTACACCGGGCCAGTGTCTCCAGATGCACATGTCGGGGATAGTCCATATAGTGAGAATGACGCATCCGAGCGACGCGCGCATCATATTCCGCTCTCTGTTCGCTAAATTGATAAGGGCTCAGAACTTCCAACATAACTGGGACTCTTCCATGAATCAGACAAAAATGAACCGATTTGCGGCGCGAGCATCGCAGACATCCCATTTTTTGTCAATGAGAATTACTATCTCTATACATTTGAAACGATCTCGGACCCAAGCACTTGTCATCGAACAGGAATAAGATTTCCCTCCCTGAGAATTCGAATTCCAAAACCGCTTTGATTCCGATTGTCGCTTCAACTTTGTATGATTCAGGTGTGAGACTTCTGCCACAAGCAAATACCATTGACGCTTAACTCGTAACACTGAAAGCAGTTACCAGATGCACCATTTTTCAGACCGTTTAAACCTCGCCATTCAAAATAAAAAAACACCCGCTCTGGTCGGCCTCGATCCCCGATTTGACTGGCTTCCGGAAGAAATTGTGAAAGCCGCCGAATCCCGTCATGACGACAAAGCCGACATCGTAGCTGCCGCCTTTGAAGAGTTCTGTTTCCGCATCATCGATGTCGTGGCTCCCCTGGTTCCCGCTGTCAAACCGCAGGCCGCTTTCTTCGAAGAATGGGGACCCGCCGGCTGTCTCGCCCTGCAACGCGTCATCAAAAAAGCACGCGACGCCGGGCTGGTTGTCATCTGTGATGCCAAACGCGGAGACATCGGCTCCACCGCGGAAGCCTACGCCCGAGGTTATCTCGCCGGCGAAAACCCCGATAGCGCCCTCTGGGCCTCAGATTGTTTAACGGTGAACCCCTATCTTGGCAGCGATACGCTGGAACCGTTTGTGAATGTCGCAGTCGAACGAGGCGCCGGCATTTATGTTTTAGTGCGCACAAGTAATCCTGGAGCGGGAACTTTTCAGGATCGCAAAACCGAAGGTACCAATCTATATGAATGTGTGGCTGCTGCCGTCGAAGAACTTGCGTTGAAGACTAAAGGCGCCAGCAACTATGGAGCCATCGGGGCCGTCGTCGGGGCCACCTACCCCGAAGAACTCAATCAACTCCGCGCACTCATGCCTCACACTCCCCTGCTCGTTCCCGGCTATGGAAGCCAGGGCGCCGGAGCCGGCGATGTCGCGGGCGCCTTTGATGAAAGTGGACTTGGTGCCATTATTAACAGTTCAAGAGGCATTAACTTCGCCATCCGCAAAGCACCCTATTCAGAAAAGTTCTCGCCCGCAGAATGGGAACAGGCCATCGAAGCCGCCACGCATAATATGATTTCCGACCTCGCCACACATACGCCCGCGGGTAATTTACAATGAACGATCAGGCGGCCCTATTCAAAAAAGCGTCGAAACATCTGAGAAAAGCAGACCCTCGCCTGAAAACCGTTATCGACACCATTGGCGTCTGCCCGCTCAAACCGTATCGCTACCGTTTTGCGTTGCTCTTACGTTCGATTGTTTCACAACAAATATCCACCTCGGCGGCACGCACGATTTACAAACGGCTGCACACTCTCAGCGGTAAAGGTCAACCCACTGCAGAAAAGATCATCCGCCTTTCACACGAGGAACTCCGCTCGGTCGGGCTCTCCAATCAAAAAGCCACCTATGTGCTGCATCTTGCGGAGATGGTACTGCAGAACAACGTGCGTCTGCATAAAATGCATCTGTTGTCCGACGAGGAAGTCACCGAGGAATTGATTCAAGTCAAAGGCATAGGCATAGGCAACTGGACCGCTCAAATGTTTTTGATGTTTGGCCTCTGTCGACCCGACATTTTTCCCCACGACGATCTGGGCATCCAAAATGGCATTCAGGAAATTTATCAATTGAAAACGCGCCCCGATAAACAGACCTGCATCGAAATTGCCCAGCGCTGGCAGCCTTATCGTACCGTCGCCAGCTGGTATTGCTGGCGCAGTCTGGAAATGGAATCAACCGACGGCCCCTGGTAACAAATTAAATCATAAACGTCACTTTCAGGATCGTACTACCGTATGAAGAACACTTTCGACTGCTATCAAGTTAACAAAAACGAACAGCGGGAAATCACAGCCGGCGTAGAATTGACCTCGCCTGACGATTTACCTACCGGCACAGTAACTATTCGCGTCGTCTATTCCTCGATCAACTATAAAGACGCGCTCGCCGCCACCGGACATCCGGGAGTGGTCCGAAATTTTCCGCACGTTCCCGGCATCGATGCTGCGGGAGTTGTCGTTGCATCCGAAGCCGAACAATTCACAGTCGGACAATCCGTTGTCGTCACGAGCTATGAACTCGGCGTCGAACGCTGGGGCGCCTGGTCCGAATTCATTCGTGTGCAGCCCGAATGGATAGTACCTCTGCCAGCCGGACTCACATTAAAAGAGTCAATGATTCTAGGCACCGCCGGCCTCACCGCAGCCATGTGCGTCAGCAGTCTCCTCCATCACGGCATCAACGTTGATGCGGGGGGTATCCTTGTGACCGGCGCTTCGGGAGGCGTAGGTTCGTTCGCCCTCTCATTACTCAACCAACTCGGCTTTTCTGTCACCGCCGTCTCGAGTAAAGTAGCATTGCAAGAACGGTTAATCGATCTCGGTGCGAAACAGGTTATCGCCCCCACTGATGTGAATACGGGTTCTGATAAACCACTGCTCAAGGCTCAATGGGCCGGCGCCATTGATACCGTCGGCGGTTCGCTATTGAGTCATCTCATTCGTTCGATCCAGCCGGAAGGCTGCGTTGCCGCCTGTGGAAATGCAGGCGGAACCGAACTCGACTTAACCGTGTTTCCCTTTATCCTCCGCGGAGTGACACTCGCCGGCATTGACTCCGCCTGGTACCCCATCGAAAAACGAACCGCACTTTGGCAGAAACTGGCTACAGAATGGAAACTGACTGACCTCGATTCTCGTGCCAGGGTGATTACCCTGGATCAAGTTGCCACAACCGTCGACAGCATCCTCAAAAGTAGCCACCAGGAACGGACCATTATTCAAATAGGTGAAGAATAACCGTTCATTCCATTCATAAAAAAAGACCACCTGTTTCCAGATGGCCTCTTTGATTATTCTTCTCACTGAGTGCGATTTAATACCGAGCCAGGTCGGCCGCTTCTGCTTTCAGATTCAAACCACTAACGATCCGCTGTGCATCGTTAAGCATGAATTTCACTTCACTGCCACACGCGATAAACTGCCAGCCTTCTTCAATACGTTGTTCGACCGCTTCGATTGTCTGCACATGCAGGCCGACGGGTGTGCCCGTTTTCTTGCCGGTCGCTAAAATCTTCTGCAACTGTTCTTCCAGTTCGTCGGGAGAAGGATGCACGCCCGTCGCTTTACTCATCTGAAATGTCAGGTCGTTCGGACCAACGAAAATGCCATCGACGCCGGGCAAACTGTAAATCTCTTCGGCGTTTTCCACGCCTTCAGGTGATTCCGTTTGAAGAATGACCAGAATTTCATCGTTGGCATGTTTGTAATAATCGCCAGCGGTCGCATCAAAATTCATCGCATGCAGCACACCACCGACAGACCGATTTCCTTCCGGTGGATACTTGACCGCATCAATGACTGTTTTCGCCTGTTCGACAGTATTAATCATGGGAGCAATAATCCCATGCGCGCCGGCGTCCAGCGCCCGCTTGATTAATTCATATTTTCCCAAAGGAACCCGGCACAGCGGAACACAGCCCGCGTCTGCAATCGAACCAAATAACAGAGCCGCCTGCGACCAGTCAATCGGCGAATGTTCCATATCCACTGTCAGCCAGGGAAATCCCACACGAGCCATCAAACGGGTCATCATCACATCCCCCGATGAGAGCCATGTTCCCACTTGAGGTTTTCCTTCACACAATGCCGCCTTAACCGGATTCTTTTTCATCAGTCTGAAATTCTTTCCTGAAATCTATTTTATGGTGGTAATCTGCTTTACGATTTATCCATTCTCGACAGGCTCATAGTGGATTGCAAGCCAAACGCTTTCCTGATTCTCTGCAGTCGCTTCCACACGATGCCGACAAAACGCCGGAATGTTCACCGCATCGCCGGGATTCAGTGCACGCCCCTCCGTTTCCCCCTCAAATCGCAGAATCGCAGAACCCGACAGCAAAACCACCCACTCCGCCTGCCTCTGATCATACCATTTACCCTCAGGGGTCGCCTGACCGCTCGACACAATCCGCTCGACCCGAAACGAGGCACCACAAAACAACTCCTCAAACACTTCCTCGACAGGTCTCCTCTGAAGCGGAGTCAACAGGTTGAATATTTCAGGAACCATCATTTCATTCTTGATACGGACGTGTGAGAATAATTTTCTGCAGCAGAGAATCTGTCTCTACTTTAAATCACAGCAGCCGACACAACAAGCGTGCCACGATTGAGGAACGCGCGAACCTGCTTGCCCCTCACTTCGGGAACTGTTAGCATTTTCCTGTTCCCACGATTTCCCCTACCTATGGAGCCTCCCATGAAAATCACAGGCGTCGAAACGTTTCTTGTTGATATTCCCATGCAAACGCCGGTCTCTCCTTATCAGTCACGGTATATTTCTTCATCCTCGACCGGCGCTCTGATCATGCGTATTGAAACCGACTCAGGAATTGTCGGCTGGGGAGAAACGCCACAACGTCTCTCCTTTCAAAATGCGAAATCGTTTACCGGTGAGGAAGCCAGCTATTTCCGTCCGATCCTGCTGGACAAAGACCCAACCGACATCTCCGCTTTATATGCCGACTGGGGCATCGAAGAACCGTATCTTCAGGCCCTCGTCGAGATGGCCTGCTGGGACATCCTTGGCAAACAGTGCGGGCAACCGTTGCATCGTTTGCTGGGTGGTATGTATCGCGACCGCGTCGAAGTCACCTGCTGCATGGGCATTCGCGGACCCGAAGAAGCCGCCACCATTTCGAAACACTATGTAGACCTCGGCTTCTCAACGATGAAAACAAAAGCCGGGCGTTCGCCGGAAGAAGACCTCGCGATGGTCCGTGCGATTCGGGAATCAGTGGGAGACCGTTTGAATCTTCGCATCGACCCCAACATGGGTTACTCGCCTGAACTCGCATTGCAACTGGCAAAAGATCTGGAACCCTATGATCTACAATACTTCGAACAACCAATGGACAAAGCCCTGCTCCAGGAATCGGCCGACATTCGCCAGCAGACAAAAACTCCACTCGCCCTGAACGAATCGGTCACCACTATGGAAAACGTCCGTAAGATTTTAGAGCTGAATGCTGCCGACTTTCTCCTGCCCGATACCTACCAGTGTGGTGGCCTCTGGGCTGTGAAACTCGTCGGTGAAATCGCTGCCTCAGCCAACGTCCCCTGCATCTTCCACTGCTCCCACGATCTCGGATTACGCACCGCCACCATGTTGCACATGGCGGGCAGCTCACCAAATTTCCCCCTGGCCAACGACTGCACCTACTACAGCCTCGAAAACGATATCATCACCCAACCTTTCGAAATCAGGGAAGGCACCATCGCCATCCCCACTGGTCCGGGCCTCGGCATCGAAATCGACGAAGCCATGCTCAAACGGTATCTGGTGAAAAGCTCGATTGAATAATCATTCATCAACCTGTATACACAGCTGCCTCAACCCAGATCATAAACCAGTGCTGAAATTGGACTTGACTTCGTCACGCAGTATCCCAATATGCGTTATAAGCGTCGCGCGCGAGATGAGTTTTATGAGCACTGCTTTTCGCGAACACTGAATCTCTCACTACTATAAAAGTCCCTGTGTTTTGAAAATCTTCACCTGTCATTTCCTCACCGGTTCCCGCTGTCTCGTACTTGATCGACGCGTTTCGGTCACGATTCGACGCATATAAACCACTGTTCGAACACGGTTCGACAGCGATCAACCACGCTTCGCGCATTAAAATAAACTTGACTCCCCGACGCCCTTCGCAACAATCAATGGCAGTCATCAATAACCCAGCCAGAAACGGCGCAGCTTGAACCACCCCTGACAAAACCCTGGGAGAAATGGCACCAGCCACCATAAGTAAACAACAACAATATACCCAATACATCAAACTCATAAAAAAACAATCCAATATCAAAAGTAGGAATAGACCCATGTGTCTATCCGCTAGCGTAATAAAACAATAAAAACACGAACAAAGATTCTACCCGATAGCCACACAAAGCCCGAGATGAACATCCCGAACTGCACTCACCAGGCACAGTGAGTCACTTCACGAATTCAACATTCAACTTAAACGACTTGTGAAACGATGTAAGTTCGACCCAACCTTGCTACCAAAACCATATCCGAGAGCAACAGGACAATCGATTAGGGAACCTCAAGAATGAGAGAGTTTTGATCGTATGTTTGATTGTTTTTCATCATCGACTTCAGGATCGTTAGAATTTTCTCATGCAGGCTCTAATCGCCAGTCTGAGTAGCGGCCAGAAAGAGCCGCGCCAGTTCTCCTTTTAATTCGAACATGGGATGCCGTCGTTGACGAAACAGGATCCCGCGAAACGAGTCCTTGCGACATTGCACGACGCGCTGCACATCAACCAATTAACCCCGGCTGGGCTATTGAGGTTTTGAGTAAACGTTGCAGGAGTAGCGAGATAGACCAAACCTGAAAATCAGATGACACATTTTACGACGCAGTTGGAAATTTATTTATAACGCGAGGCCAGGTTCGCAGCCGTAAACCAGTAGGCTCGGGGCGGGGTGTCATGTTATGATAGGTAGCGAAACAGGCCTGGAGCGGTTTCAGGCTCAACCCCAATGGGGAATCTCGGCTTAATCAATTCAGCTGCACCGTAGGAAAATTTAATGATTCAATACCGCACCTTGGGAAAATCGGATCTAAAGGTGAGTTCCATTGGTATGGGGTGCGTTACGTTTGGACGTGAGATTGATCTACCGACTTCTTTTGAAGTGATGGATCACGCTTTGGAGCAGGGTATTACGTTGTTTGATACGGCCGAAGCCTATGCGGGAGGTGCCTCGGAAACGGTACTCGGGCAATGGATGACTCAACGTAAAGTACGAGATCAGATCGTCCTGGCCACAAAGGTCTCGGGAACCCTTACCAGACAGCGAGTCATCTTCTCTGTGGAAGAAAGTCTGAAACGATTACAGACCGACCGAATAGATCTGTTTCAGTTACACATTTGGGACGATCAGACACCGTTGGAAGAAACGTTGGAGGCTCTGACAACACTCGTTGAACTAGGCAAGATTCGCTCGATTGGCTGCAGCAACTGGAGTGCGTGGCATATTTGCAAGGCGCTGATTCTCATTCAGCAACAAGGCCTGGCACGTCTGGAGTCAGTTCAACCACCCTATAATCTTGTACAACGAGAAATCGAAGCGGACATGTTACCACTGTGTGCAGATCAGGGAGTCGGCGTGATTAGCTACAGCCCACTGGCCGCCGGGTTCCTCACTGGTAAGTATCGGCGGGGCCAGGAAACGCCGAAGGGGACAAGATTCGATGTCATTCCCGGACATCAGCCCATCTACTTCACTAATCATGGGTACGACACACTACAGAAATTGGAAACGCTGGCAGCGCAGACAGGACGTTCGATGGTTCAACTGGCGTTAGCCTGGGTCCTGGGTCAAGCCAACATCACATCAGTTCTGATTGGCGCACGCAATACGGCACAAATCGATCAGGCTCTGGAAGCAGCAGAAGCAAAAGCGATTTGGGAATAATCATTCTTGCAGAACCATCGGCAGGCATCCCGTCTGGAGATGCCTGCCGTTGGTGGATTTGATCGTCTTACTTCTTGGGAATGCTGATCGTGACTTTGTTCACATGGCCGGTGAACTTAGAGTCCTCAACATCCTTAAAGACCTTGTCAGCCACTTGTGTTGCGTCATCCTGGCCGACATCAGCCGTTTCATCAGCTGAAAAGACGGACGGTACAGTCTTGTCAACGCGGCCCTCGGCGACTTGCTTACCATCCACATAGAGGGTGGCTTGGCCTCCTTTACCGTTACCGCCGCCCTCGTACTGGAAGACCAACTTAATCTCCGCCGTACCCTTTTCAATCACCTTGGGCGACGTGATCGTATAACTTTTCAATCCGAACCAGTTGTAAGTGTAAGCGGGTTTTCCTTGATCCATGTACAGAGCCCAACCACCAAACTTGCCACCCTGGCAAAGGATCAATCCGCGGTCACTGCCTTTCAAATCAACATTGGCAACGATCGTTTTTGACTTGTTCTTCACATTGAGGAAAGTATTTTCGAGAATCCCTGTCATACCATGACCGAGCGTCAGGCTGGTTCTGTCACCCATCAGGTCAGGACGACCGGCAATCGCAGCGTTGAAGCGTTCATACAGGCGATCATCCAACGGGAAGACGCTGTTGGCAATGGCCTCTTTCACAAACAGGTCCTGCAACTCCTTGAGTTTTTCAGGATACTTTGCTGCAAGGTCATCGGTAAGGCTAAAATCTTTGTCGATGTTGTAGAGTTCCCAAACATCATTTTGCAAAGTATGGAGCGGTTTGCCCTCCCAGGGAACCATGTGCACGGCGCGCGCCATCCAACCGTCCTGGTACATGGCCCTGTTTCCGAACATTTCGAAATACTGTTTCGTGTGTCTGCCTTTCGCGTCTGCATCATCCGTTGCGTACAACATACTGACACCGGAAAGCGGCTTTTGTTTGACGCCGTTGACCATCGTTGGTTGCGGCAACTTCGTCGCTTCCAAAACAGTCGCCGCGACATCGTTAACATGGTGCCACTGCGAACGAATTTCACCCTTGGACTTAAACCCATTGGGCCAATGCATGACCATCCCGTTGCGGGTGCCACCAAAATCGGCAGCCATCTGCTTGGTCCAGGTAAAAGGCGCATCCGTCGCAACCGCCCATGCTGCTGAATAGTGGGGGAAGGAATTCGGGCCTCCCCAGTCCTTCGCCCGCGCCAGCATGCTGTCTATTGTTTCGGCATCAAATATACCATTCAAGTGAATGAGTTCATTGAATGTGCCCGACAACCCACCTTCGGCACTCGAACCGTTGTCACCCATGATGTAGATGAATAATGTATTGTCAATCACGCCAAGTTCATCAATGGCGTCAACCAATCTTCCGACCTCGTGATCTGTTTGTGAAGCGAAACCTGCAAAGGTTTCCATTTGCAGCGCAAACAGTTCACGCTCTTTGTCACTCAGCTTTTCCCAATCTTTGATATCTTTTGGCATGGGTGCCAGCTTGGCATCTTTGGGAATAATACCCATCTCTTTTTGACGAGCAAAAGTTTCTTCTCTAAGCTTTAACCAACCGGAATTGAATTTGTCTTTGAATTTCGTGATCCATTCTTCAGGTGCGTGATGCGGCGCGTGTGTGGCACCCGTTGCAAAGTAGACGAAGAACGGTTTGTCCGGCGTCATCGCCTTTTGGAACTTCATCCAATTGATGGCTTCATTGGTCATGTCCACGGTGAAGTGATAGTCGGGATCGTCCTTCTTCTCGACTTTCGTCACGCCGTCGTAAATGGTGGGATCCCATTGATTGGTTTCGCCGCCGATAAACCCGTAGAATTTGTCAAATCCGGAATGCGTTGGCCAGCGGAAATAGGGACCGGACACGGAAACCTCCCACGTGGGTGTTTCATGCCATTTTCCGAATGCGGCCGTGCTGTACCCGTTTTGGCGCAGAGTTTCTGCAAAGTACTTGGCGTCGTTGGGACGTTCTCCCTGGTTACCAGGGAAACCCGTTGCAACCTCCATCACTGAGCCCACGTTGACTTCATGATGGTTTCTTCCGGACAGCAACGATGCCCTGGTAGGAGAGCACAGAGCGGTCGTGTGAAATCGATTGAATCGCAGGCCACCCTTTGCCAGACGATCAAACGTAGGTGTAGGAATTGGACCACCGAATGTGCTTGTCGCACCAAAACCAATGTCATCGATCAGGACGATGACGACGTTGGGAGCACCCGCCGGCGGTTTGATCTGAAACATGGGAGGCTTCTTGGCATCCCTCGCATCCAGGACTTTAATGGGTGCATATTGGGGTGTTTTGATTGGCAGAACGGTTCTGTCCATTTTGTATTTCGAGGAAGATACTTCTTCCGCCATTACAGACTGGCCAGGGCTTATGACAAAACACGTTTGGAATACCAGCAATACCATGACTGGCAGAATGGAAATGAGAAGTACTTTTTTCATAATATTGCTCCTTACAGGAGATAGATTCTCTCTTGAAATGCGACTCATCGCCGTTTCATCAGTATTAATGTTTATTGCAAGATATGTCTTGGTCTGCGATTTGGGACGCGTACTTGGTCAACTAACTCTGGATTGACCGGCTTCTATAATTTGTCGTAGAACGCCTCAAGTGAACCCTGGAGACGGAATTATCGTGTGCCAGCCTTTTTCCGGCACGGATTGAACCAGTTGTGTTCCATTTCCATGGACGGTTCCGGGCTAAAGTAAATGTCGTCAGGCCCATCTTTGTTTTTCATCAAGCCTTCCCCGACTTCCGCAGCGTAGAGAGACCCCGAGGATCGTTCCGCCAACGAATTAGAGACAGCTCTGATTATGATATGATGTCATAAGATATGATCTGATAATTTTATCGACGACATGACAGCAACGCAATTGTCTGTTCAAGATTACCCTACTGCTCGTCAGCAGCGCTCTCGTCCGGTGTTTGTTCGCTTTTGGCGATCAGGAATTCGATGAAAGCTCCCCGGAAGAAATCGATTCGGCTTACGCTTCGTGGTACGACAAGGAGGATCTCGGCGATATGATTGATTCGAAGTATGAATCATAAAACGCTGTATATTATGTTGAAAAACCAACAATGATCCGGCAGGGTGGCACTGTTGGCTTAGCAACAGTGCTCTGAAAAACGCAGCTTCTACACTGGAATACACCAGAAAAAGAGGTGGCCCCGAATGCAATTCGGGCCGAGCGCAGCGAGCAGGAAACGGAATGTGAAGCCGAGCCTTTCGTGCTGTTCGTGCTGTTCGTGCTGTTCGTGGTAGAAAATAATCTACAATGACGTCAGTGCTCGAAGGCGAAATACTAGGACTCGTTTTTTCTGAACCTGACCACTTATCTGTCTTCCTAAAGACAAAATGAAGTGTGTACAATTCTGTTTTACCTCGATGTTTTAATAGAAGAATGAGTTATGAAAATAAAACAGGAAAAAGGTATGTGGCAAGAGATGATTGGCACTGTTGCAGTTTTTTTTTGTTTGACTAGCGGATGTCAAGATGATCAAAGAGCCGCCTCACAACCTAAATCAAACTCCATCTCAATCAAATCCGATATGGAGAAACAGGAGAAAAGCCCGGAGTTTGAACAGCATGTTAAAGCAGCTAAACAGGGAGATACCGACTCGAAAAACAAGGCTATCGAAGCGATCAAGGCACTTGGGGGAAAAATTGATCTTGATGACACGGGCAATGTCATTCGAGTCGATATCTCACGCTGCAACATCAGTGATGCAGGACTTGTGCATCTCAAAGAGCTGACAAATCTGACGAAATTATCGTTGTACGACACTAAAGTCACGAAAGAGGGAGTGTTGAAATTGAAGGCAGCAATACCCGATTGCGAGATTATACAATAGGAGACGTAAAAGGGGTCTTGAATCCGTCAGGTAATCATTGACCTTTCACAAAATGGAATGAATACAAATCTCCATCTTTTAATTCGAATTTGAGTCGCACCGGTTTACCGGCCAGCGAGCTGACATCAGACCCGTTTTTCCAACTCATCACCTGTTTCGTGGAATCACCATAAAGTACGGTCGAATCTTCCAGGTTAAAACCGGGGATCGGTGAACCGTCGGCATTTTGGATTTCCACTTTCAAAGTCCCCGCAGCCGATGTCGCATAGTTCAGCAAGAGCTGAAAACCAGTAAAGACCAATGGTTTTGTCGTCATCGTGCCGCCGGAATACGGGGCGTTCAGAGAAACAAAACCGTCCAGCCGAATCGTGTAACGGCGAACACGGTGAATCTCATTGCGCCAGGCACCTTCGTCATAATGCATCGAAATTTCATTGGGCAATCCCGGAGTAGCCGATTTCGTTTCAATCAAACCGTAACTGGAATAATTGTCACCGTAGATCCAACGATTTTCAGCTTGCGGACCGGGACGCAGAAATGCTTCGTCCCAACGTTGAAACGAAAGTCCATCTCGACTCGACATGAACACGCCATCGGTCAGATCCGTGCCGACGCGCTGTGACAGAAAAGTCAACTGTTTACGTAACGCAACCGGCGGAAGTTGTTTATTATGTTTCATCAACGGCTTGGCGGTATAGCGCGTCGGGAATCCAAACAGGATATGGGGGGCCCGGTAGTAGGGCAGAATCTGGTTTGTATACATCTGCTGAGGCGGAGAGCCAGGGTAGTTGAGCCCCGTCGGTTCCGACCAGTTAATGAAGTCTTTTGAATGGGATTCACCAATGAGTCGCAGCCCTTTATAGAGACCAGCGCTAAAGTAACGCACATACATGGAATAGCGTTTTTTTTCAGCGTCCCAGAAAACGGTGTTATGCGAATCGAAGGCACCTTTCGTGACCACAGGCTTCTTGCTGAGGCGTTTCCAATGAATGCCATCGGCCGATTGAAAAGTCCAAAGACCTTTAGTCGTTGTGGTTCCGCCAACCGCTTTGTAACGTTGTTCGGGCAGACAATCCGGATTGCTGTCTTTGAAGGGGGAAAAATTGTGGGCTTCGGGGCTTCCCATGAAAATAATGTTATTGTCTTTGGAACCCTCCCATGGATAGAGACCCAGATTCGGACGGGTCCAGTGAATTCCATCTTTACTTTCGGCGTAACAAACCGTCTCCGTTTGTGCCATGCGGAGCGGTTTCTTATCAATCAGATAACGATGCCCGCGATAATACATGCGGTAGATGTCGCCATCCCGAAAAAGCGTGCAATAGCCACTGGCGTTTCCTTCCCACGGCTGATCAAACTGAAAAGCAACTTCACGGGGCCGAGGGGAATGCAACTCGAGCCGTGCGCCTCCTTCGAGAGAATCAATCAGCCCCTCATCAACCAGCGGCTCAAGTCGGGAACCAATATGAATCGGCTCGGCAGCTTGTCCAATGGCATTGAATAAAAATGGGAAACAGCTGAGCAAAAACCAAAGAATGAATCGAGAAGCGTTGAAGTTCATGCGTTGTTACCCATATCAGAAAATCAATGTCAGATTGTGATCATGAATCGCCATTTGCAAACAAACAAAGGGTACCGGAACCAAAAAACCGAGTCAACGAACCCTTTAATTTCCAGGCCAGAAAAGACAATCTGCGACGGCAGGGTGGTACTTCTGGCTTGCAAAAGTGATCTGAAAACGCAGCTTCTACAAAGGAACACACCAGAAAACAGGTGGATCCGATTACCTCCGATCATCCAACTCGTTGACAACCTCCCTCCCACCAAGTAGCCTGCAGAAAAGCATATATCCGTCATGTTCTCGTAACTTCCCGGAACCAGTTTGCCTGCTTCAGAAAGAGTTTGCTATGCCCGCCTCTCATCCAGCCCGTCGCCAGTTCAGTGTGTTCGCCGCCAGTTTCTTTATCACTCTGGTTTCTGCTCTGCCGGTCTTCGCCGTCAGTGGTCCGTATCAAATCGAAATCCGCAAGGATGTCATGGTTCCCATGCGGGATGGTGTGAAGCTGGCGACCGACGTTTATCTGCCCATTGAAAACGGAAAGGTCCTGGACCAGAAAATGCCAACCATTCTGGAACGCAAACCTTACAACAAAAATGGTTCTAAAAGTGCGGGCACCTATTACGCCTCGCATGGATATGTCTACGTGGCACAAGACACGCGCGGCCGCTATGGCTCGGAAGGCATCTGGCATATGCTCACCGATGACGGTCGAGACGGCGTCGACACCGCGGCCTGGATTGGCAAACAACCCTGGTCCAATACCGAGATCGGCATGATCGGCACTTCCTATGTCGGGGGCACGCAACACGCAATGGCGATGGAAAAACCACCCGAACTCAAAACAGTGATCCCCGTCGATGCGATGTCGAACCTTGGCTATGCCAGCATGCGGAACGGCGGTGCGTTTGAACTCCGCTTCTGGAACTGGATCTATCTCAACGCCGGCAAAGGCAGCCGTCAGTCACACGATCCCGGCACCGCAGCCGTCCTGCAGGAAATGGCGAAGAACCGCATGCAATATCTGTTTCGGCTTCCGCTCCGTAAAGGAACGACGCCGATGAAACTCGCGTCCGAATACGAAGACTGGCTCGTCGAGGGCATGCAGCATGGTGCCAACGACGATTTCTGGATTCAGAACAACATCATCGATTACCCCGAGAAATACAAAGACATTCCCGTCTATCTCGTCAGTGGCTGGTACGATTCATGGAGCAGTAATAACACCTCGAACTTCAAGGTGCTCTCCAAAACCATCAAAGGCCCCGTCTATATGATCATGGGACCCTGGATTCACGGGCAACAGGGCAAACACTCTCATGGCCAGGTCTCATTCGGCAAAGCAGCCGCGATTGCTGACCCGCTCGGCTGGAGAAAGGAATGGTACGACCATTGGCTCAAAGGCGTCGACAACAGCATCGGAAAAGCAGACCCCTTTAAAACACCCGTTCGCATCTTTGTCATGGGTACCGGCGATGGCTCGAAAACCGAAGACGGCAAACTCAATCATGGCGGTTCCTGGCGCAACGAACAGGAATGGCCACTCGCACGCACCGTTTATACGAAATACCATCTGCAACCCACGGGCCGTCTTGCGACGAACGTACCAGAGAAAAAACAGGCGACGACCAGCTTCATCTTTGATCCCAGGAATCCCGTTCCCACAATCGGAGGCAACATCTCCAGTGGCAACGACATCCTGGTACAAGGAGGCTGGGATCAACGAGGCAGCGAGCACATCTGGAATTTTCGACATCCGATTCCACTCTCAACCCGTAATGATGTCGTCGTCTTCCAGACCGAGCCGCTCAAAGAAGACCTGGAAGTGACCGGCGAATTGTCCGTCAAACTCTGGATTTCCTCCAGCGCGAAAGATACCGACTTCACTGCCAAGCTGATCGACGTCTATCCGCCCAGCTCCGATTTCCCCGGCGGTTTCGATCTCAACATCGGCGATGGCATTATCCGCACCCGCTTCCGCGATTCCATCAAAACAGAAAAGTTGATGCAGCCGGGCGAAATCTATCCCATCACCATCAAACCCTATCCCACATCGAACGTCTTCAAAAAAGGGCATCGCATTCGTGTGGACATCTCCAGCAGCAACTTCCCCCGCTTCGACATCAACCCCAACACGGGCGAACCGCTCAACGACAACCGCCGCAAGCAAACCGCGACGAACACCATCCACCACGATCGGCAACACCCCTCACACATTCTGCTGCCCGTAATACCAAAGTGAGATCAAGATCGAAAAAAACAAACGGCCATCAGAGTTCACTCTGATGGCCGTTTAAATTTAATCGAAAGATCAAATCGGTTTTCTGTTAGAACTCACCTAAGACGTTGCCGTCAGACTTATGTCCCAGGTCCTGCCAGGTACCAAGGTGAATACTGTCTGAGATAAATCGAATCCGACCATCACCTAAGAGAACATGCACACCGCCAACATGTGCACTACGAGCGCCCATCAATGCAGGTCCGCCTGTACTGCTGGCACACTCTGTTAAGTCTGAATTTGGTCCAATCAGCGTCGTATAACTCCACGCCATCATTGCTTGTCCGAAAAACCAGGAATATCCTCTCGACCTTACACTGGCGGTTCCCGTGCAAACTGTACTCGATGTGGCATTGGCTCCGACATAGGGGTGGCCTACTTTGCATTCGGAAGCAATCATCGTGTTGGATATTCCATCACTAATGTCTCTCATTTTTGTGGCACTATTGAGAAACATGACCGACCGACCATTATTCGCAAAGTCAGTTCCACCAGCAGAAAAAACCCCGGTATTTGCTGAGCAGACAACATAATTAGTAGGTCCATATGCCGTTTGGCCCGTTGTGCCACGATCTCCAGAATCACTGGGACAACGATAAGCAGGCAACTCCACGTTCATTGCTTCCGTGTTCGCTGTTCCCGTATTTCCGGGTTGGATACTCCAGTCAATCTTATTGAATAAGGGAGCTTGATCCATGTAAGGTAAGATACGTGCCTGCCAGCCAATCTGACTTGTGGTCCAACTGCTGACAATCCCACGAATATGAGACGAAGGGAATGTATTGAATGTGTCATGATAGTTGTGCAAAGCCAGACCGAGTTGTTTCATATTATTTTTACAAGTAGATCGACGGGCCGCTTCACGAGCCTGTTGCACTGCCGGCAGCAAGAGCGCGATCAGAATCGCGATGATGGCAATCACCACCAGCAATTCAATAAGTGTAAATCCTCGTGAGCGCTTCAGAATTTTTGATTTCATCTTTTGGTTTTCCCATGTAGTAAAGTCATAGAATCGTAAAGCAAAAAAATATTCTCAGGATATCTCACGTCGATCCAATAAATCGAACAGAGAACATCCGAACTGTTATTTTGCCTCAAGTGTAAAGTCAGCTGTGTTTTGGTCTGCTTTAACCACGTACTTAAGTGTCGTATTCGCATTATATTTTTCGGGAATATATTGCTTCATAATCTCTGTTTTTTTGCCATCGAAGTTCTGGAATTTTCCCGTCTTCTTGGACGCATTAATCATGATTTTATTGTTTCCGACAGTCGGGCCTTGCTCTACACTCAGGCTATAAGCCCCTTCTGAAATGATGGCCTGAACAACTTTTCCACGCATCGGTTTTCCAGAGGAATCAACGTCAGGGAGAAATTGAATACTGCCTTCGGGAAGTGGTTTACCATTAAATGTAACTGTTCCTGATACAGCAGCCCGTTCTATATGATCTGCAGAGTCACCACTACATCCGAGTATGGCCAATGTGCAGAAAATGAGCGCGCAAAGCGCATATGAAGAAATGCGAAACATAGTGTGCCTGTCTTTTTTTTAAAGTTTTTTTGATATCAATACAGGTAGGAGTGAATGTATCTGAAAGCAACATTCATTCTGGCAGAGGTAGGTATCAGAGGTTCAATCTAGGTGGGTTTTTGGGGTGAAATTCACAAATTTCAGTACTCTCTATACAAAGAGAGGTCCAGCCACATTAACGTTGGTTTTCACCCTGTGTCAACTGTAACTATTAAATAATTACAGGTCGCATGTGCCTGTTTTCAGGCAGAGAACCATCTTTCAACTCAATATTGCAAGAACCAGTGAGATAACGGCTTGAGACCAAAGTCGCTTAAGATCTGCCCTTCCTGGAGAATGGTCTGTTTTCTGTTATCAAATCGCTACGGTATCTCTTGGAAACCTTTTGAGTGCATCATTTGATTCCGGATGGAAAAGGCGTCGCAATTTGACCACCACAAACACCATCCACCACGACCGGCAACACCCCTCACACATCCTGCTGCCCGAAATACCAAAATAAATGAAAATGAAATACGAAAAGATTGAGAGATATTAATATCAATCAGACTTCGAGCTCTTCTTATACAGAGCCAAATAAGCGCAGCTTGTCCGGATTGCGCAGGGTGTGGATTTGAGTAATGCAGCCCGCTTCCAGTGCAAAATTGAACGCGGTAATTGTCTTACCTGCCAGCAGCACAATCATACCGGGTACACCCTTGAACCAGGTTGTGTTGAACGTCAATTTAGTTGTCTCTGTTGAAATGATATAAGACCGCACGACCTTCAGGAATAATTTGGTAATGATGTCTGAACCCTCATTTTAGCTTATTTTCTTCTGCAGGGAACATGCTGATTCGCTGGACATCATCTTCAAATAGTATTACTTCCTGACCTCGATAAAGCACTTCTTTTGTTACCACTGTATAATTGGGCTTGTCGTTAGGAAAACTTCTTTCAAAACGATAATGGTCACCCTTTTCGTCAGTTCTCAGATATTCCCAATTCAATTTGGAAACAGCGCCAGGGTGCCCGCATCTCGAACCATGTTTTACCTTAACATTAGAGGATTTTTGCCGAGGTGAAAATGTGGTAGTGCATCCATTTGACTCTCCAAATTTGTGATTATTAATTTTCACAGCCACTGACTTGTACTTGGGTGGCAGGCTGACGGGAGTCGACTCCGTTTTTTCAGTCTGGGACTCACCTTCTTTGTAGTCTCTGTTGGTTTGGGTTTTATGGAAGATTCACAACCAGCGACAAAAATCAGTAACATGAATGTCAGTACCTGGTGTTGCATTAAACGTATCCTCATCATTGGTAGAGATCCTGAAATGCTGACCCCAAATCGGGAAACGAAAACTCGAAACCTTCTTCTTTGAGACGCTTCGAAATACAGTATCGACCATATAGCGCCAGTTCCGGGTCTGTGCGCATCACAAGTGGCGCGCCAATTCGCACCATCCAACTGGCAGCTGGTAGTCCGATCGGCATCTTGAGCGCACGTCTCAGCTCGCGCATAAATTCTGCATTCGACACCGGCTCGGGAGCGGTCGCCAGATAAGCCCCCTGCATACTTTCATCGGTGATGGCCCGCACAAACAACCGATTCATATCCTGCACATGAATCCAACTCATGCCCTGCCGACCACTTCCGACAGTTCCTCCCAGCCCCCAGCGCACTAACTTGACCAACCGCTGCAAGGCACCACCGTCACGCCCCATCACAAAACTGGTCCGCAAAATCACTTGTCGCATTTCTGGAAGCACGGCTCGAGCATACGCGGCCTCCCATTCCTGTGCCACGAACGGAGCTAGACCATAGCCGAAGGCAGAATCTTCGTCACATACGCAATCAGGGGGATCACCATAACGGTGCGCCGTCGACATCTGAACCCAAACAGGCGGCGGCGTTTGAACTTCTCTGATAGCCCGCCCCAATACTTCTGTCGCCTCCACCCGCGAACGCAATATTTCATCACAATGATCGGGCGTCTTAATGCAATCCACGGTCCGACCTGCCAGATTCACCAGAGCCGTAGCACCCTCCAGCTCACGCACCCAATCTCCTGTAGACCGCGCATCCCAGGTCACATGCCGCCAGCGAGAATCTTCCGCTGAACGATGGCGTGACAACAAAACGACTTCATTTCCAGACTCAGTCAAATGGCGTGCGAGACTCAATCCCAGAAATCCCGTTCCCCCGGCGATCACAATGCGGTTTTTCGTTTCCATGCCTGATCCCATTTAATGACGACGCTCATTTTCAACAAAGAATGTATGATACAATGTAGGGACAAAGTATGTCTCTCATACTTTCGAATATTCTTCAGCTTCAGTCATTTGGTTTACATCTCAATTATGGGGCAACCATTCGATCCATCGCGCATGACCATCGGTGTTTGCCAGTGGCACATCAATCAACTGACCGCCGCGATAGGCGGTCAAATGAAGAGTTGCCTGCTTGATATTATTAAAAATATGGATCAGATCACGTTGTTGACCGAGCTGTTCCAGTGAATTTAAAAAGGACTCTTGCACCGTTTGCGAAATTTGATTCGCGACATGCGTGTGATAGACACACAACAGCGATTCTTCCGTAATCTCGTCCACTATGGTGTTGATCATCGCAAAGCCGTCACCTGTTCTGAGATCAAGTTGTAAGGAGGCACGTTGCCTGATGGCAGCATCCAATAATTCTCTGCGTTCGTGATTTTCAGGCCAGATCAAAGCCCGCAGCCAGTCTGCCTCTTCCGGAACGTTGGTATCGATCACATTCAGGTCCACGCCGATCCGGTGAGAAATCTGTGGTAAAGGCTCTGTCAGAATAGCAGGTTTGTTCCCGCGAAACGCAGAAGTGATCAAAACGGGCGAACTGGAATCACCGAAGGTCTCGGAACCACCGTAAGAATATTGGTACTTGTCCCAGAGCAAATTGAGGCCCGCGCTGGTCCCGATTTCGATCAAAGCCAGCGGTCGGGAATCGAAATAACGGGTTGCCAGAAAAAAAGCTGGAAACAGAAAGGCACAACGTCTGACTTCATTGGTTTGTACCAGACGAGTTTGCAAAAGTCTGATCAGTTCCTCTTGCCAATTCTGCACAAAGTCTTTGAAGACAGGCCACGCGTCGGCTGGATTTGAAGGCTTCGCACAACACGTCGCATAAAAATCAGCCAGAGGGTGCGCCGGATCAGCGACCAGTAAATAGTGCACAGCCGCAAACAACAGATTCGGAACCGGCTGCCCCGCTCTGGCGTGACTGGCAATTTCCAGAACCCTTTCATCCAAGGCAATTGCATGCGATAAGTGGTAATACAGCGGAGAAGTCTCAAGGCACTCCAACTCTGCAAACCTGATAAATTTTTCTGCCAGACGAACACTCATAGAAATTCATATTCAAAGAAATCAACTTTGTTAAATGGCCAATCAAAAATGCAAGGCTTCTTCCGGACAGGTTTCCTTTTTCAATAAGGTGCCATTATAGCCTCAAATTTGTATCCATTAAAATCGTGTAACAGTTTTGCTTCACCAAGCTGATCTGAATCCACGATTTCAATCTGATACAAACAACCCTGCTCTACATAAGTGATAGAATCGTCGACCCAGTCCGCCCACTCCCAGTCCGGTTTAGCAATAATCACACCATTCGCGCTCGTCAGAATATGTTCGTCCCAGTAGCAGCCTTTCCCATCAGGCGAATCAAATGAACTTCCGGAATGGCAAACTTTAATCAGCTTCCATCCCTCGAGAAGTTCCTTTTCAAACAGCGTTCCCTCATACTTTGTTTCTCCCAGCGTAGTACTCCGCATGATCCAACCGTCGCGTTCCAGACGGGGGTAATACACAGAAAGACATTCGCTGCCATAGTGGCGTAAATTAACATCGGGAGTTCCCTGTTTGAAGATTCCCGAAGTCTTAAGACTTCGATGCGCATCGTTGAGCCAGTATGTATGGTCATCGATAAATAATCCGCCTCCGAAATAAGTATTACCTTTTCCCATCAAATCGAGAGCTTTGAGATAAGGCGTTCTGGCAATCGCCGTCCAGATGCCTTTTGTCTCGGAATCCCAGTGCCCGTTCATGGCAAAATAGATCCAGTGTTTTCCTGGAGGCGCAATATCGGATCGCCTTTCATAAATGCGACCTTTGAGCCACTGGCCCACTGTAAAGGTATTCTGCTTTCGATCCCAGCCAATGATACAGGTCTTTCTGGCCGGTCCGCGCCGAATCACAACCGCATCAGAACTGTTTCTGGCGATCAGAATGTGAACACGAGCAGGAAAGGTTGCTGCTGACATGAAACTCAACTCTTTTGAAAAGATTCCACGCTTTGAATTCGTCCTGGCCTCGACTGTGATAGTAATCCCTCAATCTGACAGGACACACCCGACCTCAGACAGGTTCAACAACCCCCTTCACCACCACGAAACACCAGTGATCCATTCAACGTGCGTGCTTCGAACACTTCACTCTGTTCCAATATAAACTTCGGTGCCTCGGGATTGTGATCAGCGTCTGGATTTCTAACCAGTCTCCCCGATACAGCAATCAGCTCATTACGCCATTTCCAGAATTTTCCCTCAAGCAGTTTGACCAACGCAATATCCTCCGGATCAGCTTGACCCCCGAATCCAGTGGGCGGTCTCTGGCAAGACATTCGAAATGAATTTCGTTTCTCCCTGCTGGAATACAGTTCGTAACCCTTGAAACAGACATTTTGACCCACCAGAGCCGCCAGTCTGCTCGCGGAGTGTTTTCTGTCCTGCATGATCTCCCGAAAGTTGACGCGTTTATAACCGGGCAGCGATTCCGAACGAAAGCAAATCTCAAACCATGTGACGGCCCATACAGGCGACACGATGCCGAAGATCAGCGACAGAGTTAATCCCGCTTTCGCCAAACGTAAACCGTTAAGTTCATATCGACGAATGGCCAAAATGGCGGCGATGCCTAATAGAACTCCGGGCACCGCAAACAGGGCAACCAGTGGAAAGATCAGGCCCAGGATGCTCATCATTCCCAGCAGTGCAGATGCCACGGCCATGAGAGAGATTGGCGAGTATTTGAAATCCGTCATTCAAAATTCCTGTCAAATTAATACAAGTGATCTTTCTTGCATAATTCAAATATTTGAGACAACATTCAATTCCATTTTTATATTATATTAAAAAAAATGGAATCACCAACTCATTTTTGCAGTCAGTAGTTAAGCTGATTCTTAATCTCAACTACCCAGGTAGCTTTTCTGCTTCGACTTCAATCCGCACCATTGCGACATGAACTTTGCCTTCAGAATCCAGTGGAAATTTTTTGATGTAATTTGATGAGAGCTCTCTAATAAACTGTTCTCGCTTTTCTTCGGGTACTTGATCTGTATAAGGCATCCAGGTAGTGCGAATCCATCCCTCTAAACCATGTTGACCATCTTGTTCCATATCTTTTGGGATAAGTTCGACACGTTTGATCGAGAACCCTGCCTCATTCAGCAGACTGGTATATTCTTCCGTTCCAAGAAAGCCATATGGAAATTCAAAATTTTCAAAATAGGGTTGCCACTCTTTTTGAGATTGCAGTCCGTTGATCACTGAAAGTATCTGCGCGGCATTGCCCTGGCCACCCATTTGCAGCAGTATTTTCCCACCCGACTTCAGACTCCGATACATGCCTTCCACAACTGGCTTATGATTTTTGACCCAATGCAAAGCTGCATTTGAAAACACAACATCAAATCTTTCCTCGAATGATAGTTGAGTCGCATCCATTTCTAAGAAAGAAAGATGCGCATATTCGGTAGCCGAATAATGCTGTTTCGCCAGTTCAATCATCGGACGAGAGTAATCGATGCCAACAACCGAACCATGGATTACCAAATTCGCTATTTCAGCAGTGACTTTCCCATCACCACAACCCAGATCGAGAACATCTTCAGAGCCACTCAGACTGATTTTCCCCAGTAATTCTAAAGCCCACTTTTGTTGAGCCTGTGAATTCTGTTTGTAATCTGTCGAGTTCCAGGAATATTTATTCATCAATCCCCTATAGCGTACCGCTCACGTTCTGGTGAATGCTACGGTACTTAAGTGATCAAGCTCATATTTGAGCGTCTTGCGAAAGTAAATGTTGCATCAGATAGACATGCAATGAGACACTCACCAAAAACTTAGGTTCGCTAAATCACCCCATGCGCTCGTGCATAAATTCAAAGGCGCGTTGATAGGCGTTGTTGATCAGTTTCGGATCCCCGCCCGCTAATCCGTGTTCGCCGCCCGGGATGCTGACCAGTTCGTGTTCAACATCGTGCTGCTTGAACTGCTCCGCCATCAACGTAGACTGTTCGTAAGGCACATCGGTGTCGTTCGTGCCATGCACCATCAGCGTTGCCGGATAGTCTTTGGTCACATTCTTCAATGACATGTAGGGATAAAACTTTTCCGGCTCACTGTGATGATCCCAGCCGGCAACCTCTTTCGGCCAGATACCCTGCTGGCGACAATATTGATAAAAGCCGCCCCGGTTTTTTTTGCTGTCGCGCGAATCCGCAATCGGCGGGCCGCTCACCTGCTGATAGGCCTCTGCTTTTGTCAATTTGGTTTGATGACGCTTGTGCGGGCTCGGTTTGCCGATCCAGTCGCCAACGAGATCGCCGTAACCCCAAAAGGGAACGAGAACCGTTGGCCGCGGCCTGGCACGAAAACCGGCAATCATCGTCATGCAACCACCGGCGGATCCTCCAGAGACAGCGACCTTGCTCGTATCGACATTAAACAGTTCAGGCCCTTTCTGATGTAGCCAGGTAAATGCGTCTTCCAGATCGGAAATGATTCCGGGCAATTTAGTTTCGGGAGCCAGTCGATAATCAAAGGAAACAACGGCATAACCAGCACCCAGCATATCCTTCAGTACGCGACCACTCACGCCGCCTCGATGTCCCACGATTAAGGCGCCACCATGAAACCAGACCATCACCGGGCGTGTTTTGTTATCGTCGGCCCGATGCACGTCGGCTTTGATCTCCAGACCATCCACCGTTTTATAAGTGAAGGTTTTCACTTTGGTTTTGGGTGGCTTCGCATTGATTAACCCAGGCAGGCACAAAGTAGAAGCACCGGCGGCACAGACTCCCAACATCTCACGACGGTTTAATCTTGATCGCATATTGAATATTCTCCTGAGGAACTGATTCTGATGAAACCCCACAATATCAGACCAGCACGCAGAGAAGCAAACCCGATTTCGTGATCGCATCAAAAAACGCACCTTTGACTTGAACACCACAATCAGTATCGGAAACGGGGTTTCGCCCTCAATCAAGCGCTACAATCAAACAGCAATTTTTTTCTCATTCAGGTAATGACAGAATCCCGTTCGCATGCTAGGCTACAATTCTGCGAACTGGATAGCGATATTATCCAGAGACTGTTTTAAACCAAGGCACCTTTTTTGATGTGCCAAACGACTGAACTGAATCATTCTGCGGAGAGAGATAACATGGCGAAGAGAGCAAGCAAGACCCCGGTTAAGAAAAAGAACAAACTGTCAGCGAATGCCGCACTGGTAAAGCTCAAGAAGGGTAACCAGAGATATCTCGGACACGACCCAATCAACTACCAGACCGAGGAGGAACGAGCCGACTTCGCTAACGGCCAGAAGCCTTACGCCGCAATTTTGTCCTGTGCGGATAGCCGGGTTTCTCCCGAGATCATGTTTAATGCTGGATTGGACGAATTGTTCGTCATTCGCGTTGCGGGAAACATCGCCGATACCACTTCAATCGCCAGTATCGAGTACGCTGTTTCCGAGCTGAACACGAACCTCATCGTGGTGGTAGGACACGAAAGTTGTGGAGCGGTGAACGCGGCGATTGCCAATGCAAACAACACGCTTGACCTGGGCTACAACCTCAACAGTCTCCTGGCCCATATCAACCCCGCCATCGCCGCGACGGACAAGAAAAAAATTCATAAGAAAGACCGGCTTACAGCGACCGTCAAAGAAAACGCCCGGCTGAATGCGAAAGAATTGAGAACGCGTTCTCCCATCATCGCCAAAGCTCGCGGAGTCAAAATCGTGTCGGCCTACTACCATCTCATCACAGGCGAGGTCGATTTCTCAGATTTCCTCTAGAATCGGAGCACGCAGAGAAACAAACTCGAGTTCGTTATCGCGCCGAAAAAAGCTCCATCAGCACGATCATCGCAACCAGAATCAGAAACGCCGACCATGCTGCGCGCGGAGTCATGCTTTCGGGCATTCGCCACCAGTCCTGTAAAGTTCCCAGCCGATGCCATAAGTAAAAACCAACCGGAACCGTCAGCAATCCAAAGCCCCACATCAGCCAGAGTGGCGTGCCCGTTTGATGCATCACACAACAATCGCCAATGCCCTCCCAGGAACCGCCGGCGATATAGGCACCGTTGGCGATCAAACAGAAACCGACAAAGAATTGAATGAGTTTCGCCCGAGACCAGCGCAGCTTGCGCGCCACCAATAGCAATACCAAAGGCAGCAACACCCCCAACAAGGGCCCCGCCCAGACGACAACTGCGGGATGAGGATTCACGGACAGATCAGTTCGCGAAATCATCAACGGATGCATCACCACACCTGACACGGTGCCACCCGTTAGTACTCCGCCGATGACGTGTCCCAATTCATGCACGCCCATCATTGCCAGCCAGGAGCCTGGCAACACGGAAAACGAAAACAGGAGTTGGTAAAACCGTGGCATGACTTTCATCACCTTCTAAAAATGGATCCCTCATCAGTGTGTGTCATGTAAGGTCTATTATCTATGCTATTTTACACAGAGTTGAATAAAAAAGTCTGGTGAATGGTCTCTGAGCCCGTTTAGGATATCGGTTGGTAACAAACGATTGCTCTGAGTTAAAATGTATGGTCCACTGCTTTTTCATGATATTAAAGTAACATGTCTACGACTCATCCAGGTACACACTCGGAAACTGACCTCGTCCCACCGACCTGGTCGAGCTCGTCAATTCTAGCTTGCCTGGCCCTTCTGCTGTTAGTCGTTTCTGCCACGCCGCAATTGATCTGCATGCCAGTCACAAATGATGTTTCGTACTACGACATCTAGGCACGAACAGTTCTCAAAGGGGGCGTATTGTATCGTGACATGGTCGAACCGAACTTCCCGGGTGTGGTCTGGATTCATATGGGTGTGCGTTCTCTGTTTGGTTGGAGCACCGAAGCACTCCGCAGCTTTGATCTTGTACTGTTTTCTTTCATTGTAATTTTACTGGCGCGATTTATCGCGGCTAAATATTTTCAACTCAGTTTTGTATTAGTACTCATGTATTATTCCGTTTCAGAATGGTGCCACGTGCAGCGGGATGTCTGGTTACTTATCCCGGCTGTCGCTGGAATCTCTATGAGGTACTTTCAAATACAGCGAATCTCAAACTCGAATCCTACCACAAAATCGATTTTCTTTCATGCTTCACTGGAGGGGCTCATCTGGGGTGCTGGCATCTGGATCAAACCACATCTGGTGATTCCTGCACTGGCTGTCTGGATCTGTTCTCTATTCATGCTATCGACGCGTCGAGGGTCTCTTAAAGATCTGGTGGGACTGCTCACAGGAGGTTTAATCGTCGGTGCTATGGGAATTGCGTGGCTCATTTCCAGCACAAGCTGGCCCTGGTTCCTGGAAATGCAGTTGGAATGGAATCGTGAATATCTTTCTTCCGGGAGTGTGCTTTGGAACAAAGGGCTCATTACGAATCTCGGAATTCGCCTGTTCCCTTACTGGCTCGTGCATCTGTTTGCGATTCCGACGGCTCTCATTACCCTTTTCAAAATGAATTTTATTCCTGACCGACCCAATCTCATTCGACTGAAATTACTGGCAACACTTTATCTCGCCTGGTGCTTACAGGTCCTCATCTTACAACACCCGTTTGATTACATTCACGTACCACCGCTCCTTCTCGGAATCGCCTTTATGACACTCTGGTTTCACTGTGCCAGACACAACGTCACATTTCACAAAGTGTTGGCTTATAGTTTTGTCTGCCTCGCTTTATACCTGTCCCCGGCGTTAAAACCTGAAAAAATCATGCTCTGGTCTGACTGTCTCAAAAATGGCAGCACGAATGAAATTCGCAATCAGCTTGCACAGATTCCATTTCCTGACTGGAAAGATCTCGAACGTGTCGGTGAATTTCTTGAACAGCAGAAGGCCGGGGATTATGAAGTCACTTGCCACAGCAATGACCTGGTACATCTCTATCGTGACCTCAACCTGGAACCCTCCACGCGTTATGTTTATTCAAACACTCATACAAACTACTTTCCTTCAAAACGATCTCAAATAAAAAAGACACTCCTAGAAAGCCAGCAGCGGTTTGTATTAACGAATTTGATGTCAGCGGGATTATTCTCGAATCAGGCCAAAGAAAACGGGCCGTTGGGGATTAATAGTTATCCCCCCGCATTCCCGAAGCAGCTGCAAACACAGTACCCCTGGAATTTGCCGATTGCGTTTCGCTCAGGCACTCTGGTTGTGCATCGTACGCCTGGTAATGCGGCCGCAACCAAGCCACATCCAAATCCAAAATCGCCAAAGTAAGTCACATAAAACATTCTATTTCTATGACTTACAAATTTTTCACACCGCCGTCTCTTACAAGATCTCAACCCCGGATCTTCTTCATAAAAGTCACGATTGTCGGGTGACAGAGCCATAATCGGGCTGTTATGATGAGAAATCAGCCTTTAATTAGTTTCCTTTAGTTTTAGTGATCAAGAAGAAATCCACCATGCTCAACAGAGGTTTTCTGAAGTACACGTTCTGTCTGTTTGCGTTTTTCAGTTTCTGTGGACTGACCTGTTTCTCGCTGTCAGGTCAGGAAAAACAGTCTGAAAAGCAGGCCGCTTCACCCGCCGATCAACCCTTAATCGTATTCATGATTGGCGAAGAAGGCTACAAAACATCAGAAAGCCTGCCCGCTTTTGCAAAAGCGCATTTGCAGCCTTTGGGATTCCGCACGCAGTTTGTGTTCGCTGACAAACAGGATCCCAATTCCTTTCCCGGCCTGGATATCATCAAACAAGCCGACCTGCTGTTTCTAAGCGTTCGCCGAAAAACATTGCCGACCGCGCAGATGAAACTGATTCGAGAGTACCTCGATTCCGGTAAACCTTTGATGGCATTGCGAACGACGAGCCACGGGTTCTCACTCAGTAAAGGTCAGCCGGCTGACGGCTATGTGGAGTGGAAAGATTTCGATAAAGAAGTTCTCGGCGGAGAATATGCAGGCGACTTCAACAATAAAACTCCCACCGACGTCACCACACAATTGCGGGCCGAACAGGACCCCATCATGGCGACCGTTCGCAATAAATATTTCCGCAGCAAAGGTTCCATGTATAAAAGTATCAATCTGAAACGTTCGACTAAAATCTTACTGCGCGGCTTGGCCCGCGTTGACGGACAACCGGTACAGATGCCCGTCGCCTGGACAAACACCTCTAAAAAATCACGCGTTTTCTACACATCACTGGGACACCTCAGCGATTTCAAAAGTATCACCTTTACTCACACACTGGTCAACGCCGTCTACTGGTGCCTGAAACAAACTCCACCTCAAGTCGACGTCGCCGGTAAAATAACACGAAATCGATTCAAAAAAGATATCGCCGCCAACGCCGAAGTCGATAAAGTCATGAAATCGTTCAAAGGCCGCGGGGAAGTCGGCGATGAATCTGACCCGACCCCCCCCGAAGAAGCAGTCAAACTGTTTCAGGTGCATCAGGATTTCGAGATGGAAAGCATCGCGTCTGAGCCCGAAGTCATGCAGCCACTGTATATGAGTTTCGATCATCGTGGGCGGATGTGGGTCGTGCAATATCTGCAATACCCGTTTCCCGCCGGCTTAAAGGTCATCAAGTATGACCAGTATTTACGAGCCGTCTTCGATAAAGTTCCTCCGCCTCCACCCAATCATTTCAAAGGGGCCGACAAAATTTCGGTACTCGAAGATACCAACGGAGATGGTTCTTTTGACAAAGTCAAAGATGTCATTACCGGACTGAATATTGTCTCCGCCGTCACCGTAGGCAAAGGTGGCATCTGGGTCTTGAATCCACCCTACCTCCTGTTTTATCCCGATGCCAATGGCGATGACATTCCCGATGGTGATCCCGAAGTGCATCTTTCCGGTTTTGGACTCGAAGACACACACTCTGTTGCCAACAGCATCAAATGGGGCCCCGATGGTTGGCTCTACGGTGCCAACGGCAGCACAACGACAGGAACCGTCAGTTCGGCAGTCACCAAAAGGGTACACTTCAAAGGCCAGATGATCTGGCGTTATCATCCCGAAACCAAAATCTTCGAAATTTATGCGGAGGGGGGCGGCAACACATTCAGTGTCGAAATCGATTCCAAAGGCCGCGTCTTTTCCGGAACCAATAACGGCAGTACACGCGGCATGCATTACGCGCAAGGCGGGTACGCCAAAAAGAACTGGGGCAAACACGGCCCGTTAACCAACTCTTACGCCTTCGGCTATTACGAACACATGCGGCATAAAGGGTATATGGAACGTTTCAGCCAGACATTTTCCATCTATGAAGGGGGAACCTTCCCTGCAAAATATAATGGTGCCGTCTTCGCTGCAAATTCACTGCACAACCGCGTGATGGCCAGCCAACTGATTCCCGATACATCAACGTATCGAACCGAAGATATGCCGCCAATTGTATTAACGCAGGATCGCTGGTTCCGTCCCGTTGATATCAAAGTCGGCCCTGATGGCTGCGTTTATCTGGCCGACTGGTACGACAGCCGCCTGACGCACGTTGACCCACGCGATAACTGGCACAAAACCAGCGGACGCATTTATCGTTTGAAACCAAACAATTTCAAACCTCTCAAACCGTTTGACCTCTCGAAGCAGACCAACGAAGAACTGCTGACAACACTGGGACACACCAACAAATGGTTCCGTCAGAAAGCAGTTCAGGTCATCGGCGAGCGCGCCGATCAGTCAATGATTCCGTCCCTGCTGAAAATTGTGAAAAGTGAAAGCGATGACCGTGCGCTGGAAGCACTCTGGGCTTTGAACCAGTTGGGCGCCTTCGATGTCAATCTGGCACTCGAACTGTTAGGCCATCGCGATCAACACATTCGCCGCTGGACCATCCGACTGCTCGGCGATTCACACCAGATGACGAACAAGCTCGCTCAAACGCTGGTACAGCAAGCCAAAACCGAACCGTATGCCGAAGTACGTTCACAACTGGCCTCTTCCGCCAAACGTTTTCCTGCAGAAGCGGGGCTCGCAATTACCGCTGAATTATTACAGCGCGAAGAAGATCTCGAAGATCTGCATATCCCACTCCTGTTATGGTGGGCCATCGAAAGCAAAGCGACCTCTGACCGTGATGTGGTCCTACGATTATTCTCCCGGCCCGATTTCTGGCAGGTCGAAATGGTCAAGAACTATATCCTGGAACGCATCATGCAACGCTATGCGATGGCCGGCGGCGATGAGAATTATGCAATGTGCGCCAAACTGCTCAAGCTGGCGCCTTCAGCCGAACATAAACAAAAACTGATGGTGGGAATGCTGGAAGCGTTCCGCGGCCAGAAAATTGATAACCTTCCCGAAGAACTGAGCAAAGGTCTGGCAGAATACCAGAAGACGCTGGGTGAATCTGATCTCGCGCTCGCACTTCGTCTGGGAGACAAAGCGGCCACCAGCCGTGCGCTCAAAATCATCGCCGACAAAAACGCAGACAGACCAACGCGATTAACCTACATCGAAATCCTGGGACAACTCAAAACCAAACAGGCCATCGGTCCTTTAACGTCGATTTTATCTTTAAGCGGCTCCGACACACACTCTTTAAAACGAGTCGCACTACAGGCGTTGATGAATTTCAATAACCCCTCAATCGGAAAAAGCATTCTAGGTCGTTATCACAGCACACTGCTCGACGAACATGATGTGCGCAGCACTGCACAGCGCGTGTTGGCCAGCCGCAAAGCCTGGAGCAAGCAATTCCTGAATGAAATCAATGCCTGGCGCATCAAAGCCAATACGGTTCCGCTGGATGTCGTACAGCAAATGGCGCTGCACGATGACCCGGAAATCAAAGACGGCATCAAAAAACATTGGGGCAAAATTCGAGGAACCTCTCCCAAAGAAAAACAGCAGGAAATGAAACGCGTCGCGAAGCTTGTTAAATCAGGTGGCGGCGATTTGACTTCCGGAAAAGCCTTGTTTACCAAATCGTGTGCCGTCTGCCATACCCTGTTTGGTGAAGGTGGCAAGGCAGGCCCCAAACTGACCGGTTACGAACGCGATAACCTGAACTTCATGCTGCTCGCGGTGGTCGATCCAAGTGCCGCCATTCGAGAAGAATTCACCAACTTCCTCGTCGTGACCGACGATGGCCGAACCGTCACCGGTCTGATTGACGAACAGACCACAAAAACTTTGACATTAAAAGACGTCAAAGGACAGGCGATCCTGATCAACAAAGAGGAGATCGAAGAACTCAAAGCCCTCGACCTGTCACTCATGCCCGACGGTCTTACCAAAAACCTGACGGACCAACAGGTCAAAGACCTCTTTTCTTACATCATGAGCCGTACACCCAACCGCAAAAAATAGAGTCTCCCTGATGCAGGCTGGAGTTTCACCAGCCTGCATCAGAGTTTGATCTGCTATCTACTCCTGATCGGCACGAGCCTGTCTGAGCTGGGTCAATAATTCAACGATCTTTTCGTGAATCTGATTAGTCTGACTGATCACCAGTGACTTGCTCTGCATGACGATAGAAATCGTGCCTTCAGTATTCTCTTGAATATGTACTCTTTGACCTCCCCCAATAATAAGAGAAAGCGTGTTCTCCTTACCCTTGTCCGAACCATGTTGTCCCGGAAGGTCTCCGTTGTCACCATCGACCGTGTCAGCTTCAAGCCCGCCACTGGAGCCCTTCCCCCTACCGCTGGGGACCTCGAATAATCCGCGACCAGTCCCGGTCGACGTGTCGCTACTCGCATCAAAGGGATTTTTCCAGGGACTCCACTTTCCCAGACTGGCGTTTTTGATCGCCTGTTCCAATGTGTCATAATCCTCGGGGGTCTGGCAGTAATCTCCTACCGGGTAAACTCTCGTTTTCAGCAATTCTTCAGCCGCATACTTTGAGGTAATCTTCACATAATCCCGCTCGATAACATAAGTTAACCCTAAAGGATTCAAAACCAGGGCCAATGCTGATTTGAGTGAAATTTCTGGAATTGGAACTGTGATCGATTGATCCAGCGCGATACCTTCATTTGCCAGATGATCTTTCAATACCACAAAGCTGACACCAGAAAACTCCTGAAAATTTTTGATGACTTCTTCGAGTGGCGTTTCAACGAAATTGAATTCCACTTTTTCGTTCAGTTTCGACTGAAATTTCTGTTCGAACGGCGTCAAAGCAGGATAAAAAGTCTGCTTGATTAGCAGGGAGGATCGTTTTGCTTCGGGTTTTACCACCTTGGAAACTGCGGTCCGTTTCTTTTGACTTTTTTTGCTCTGCTGCGCCTCTGCGCTCGCCGCAAACACCAGCCAGCCTGCAGTGAAAACACAAACAGCAACGATTACCGATTTTTGATCTGCATCACTGATTCTCATTTTAGTTTCCATCGTCGACTCCGGTTTCTGTGTTTCATTTTTTCATTGGCATCGACATCATCCAAATGAACTTTCATCGCATGCCGATACAAGCCATCAATCCAAGTCACGTGCCTGTCTGAGCTGGTTCAACAATTCAACGATTTTTTCGTGGGACTGATAAGTCTGGCTGATCACCAGCGACTTACTAGGAAACACAACAGAGATGGTACCGCCGTTTTCTTCTGTATAAACAGGGGGAGGGCTCTGCATCATGATACCCTGAGGGGAAACTTGAAAGAAACCACCACCTCCGCCACCGCCGCCGCCAGCATTGGTTTTCGGGTATCGCCATTTTCCCACACTGGCATTTTTAATTGCCAGTTCGAGAGCCAAATAGTCATCGGGAGTCTGGCAATAGTCTGCTACCGGGTAGACGCGCGTTTTCAACATTTCCTGCGCTTGATATTTCGTGGTAATCTGAACGAAATCACGCTCTACCACGTAAGTCAAGTCTAAAGGTTTCAGGATGAGACTCAGCGCCGATCTGATAGAAAGCTTTGGAATGGAAACTGAAATGGGATCTTCCAGCGAGACCCCTTCTTCATCCAGAGCTTTGCGTGATACAACCAAGCTCACTCCAAGGAGTTCCTGAAAATGTTTGAGCACGTCTTCTAAAGGCGTATCAATATATTCTTCATCGATCGTTTCATCGAGCTTCTCCTGAAAATTTTTCTCGAACTGGGTTAATGCAGGAAAGAAAGGCTGCTTCATCTCCATCGTCTGCTGTTTCACCGCAGGCTTTGCTTTTAGTGCGGCCACTTCGGCAGCCGGCTGATCAGCTTGAATTTTCTTGGCGACCTGCCTGTCTGCCGCGTTCGCCGCTATCACCAACCAGCCTGCAGCCAGACATCCCATCATTGCAACAACGTATTTCTGTCTCAGTATCCCACTCATGATTCTTACTCCCTTGCTTAATGAAATTACGAGGTCAACTACAAAAGCCACTCCCGCAACGTAGAGTATCTATTTACTTCTTTTCTTCAGACATCCCCGCTTGATCCTGACGTGCTTTACGGAGTTGCGTCAGTAAGTCGACAATTACCATGTGTTTGTGATAACTCTGAGTGATCACCAGTACTTTACTGGATTTCATCAGAGATAGACTGCCTTCAAAATTATAAGAAATGGCTTTCTGTATCGTATCTATCAGTTCGACATAGTCCTCTTCTGACTCAGCAAGATCACCCACAGGATAAACGCGCACCGTAAATTTTACCTCATCCCCTGCTTTGACTCCCGTGGTAATCTTCACGACATCCTGTTCGACCACATAAGTCAATTGTTTTGGTCCCAGCATCAGAGCCAGCGCATTCTTGAGAGAGATTCCTTTGACGCTGAGACTGACTGGTTCATCCACTGTTAAACCTTCTTCCCCCAGATCAAACTTCATGACTAGAATCGTGATACCATGTCGTTTCGCCAGTAATTTCATTACCTCCGAAAGGGGGGTCTCCGAAAAATCACAATCCGTTTCTGTATTGAATGCCTCTTGAATTTTCAATTCGTGTTTCGTTAATTCAGGATAGAAGATCGGCTTGACTTTATTCGTAGAGCGTTTGGTTTCAGGTAGTACCGTCGATGGGACTTGCGCATTTTGATTTTTTTTGATCTGCTTCTCCTCTGCATTGACCGTCATCACCAGCCATACTGAAGTCAATACACAAACCGCAACGATCATATTTTTGCGATGCCCAGAACTGATTTTCGTCTTAGTTTCCATCGTCGACTCCTGCCACCATTTTGATTTTTTAGAATACAGATCTTATGTAAACGAATAGGGAATGAGTATCAAATTAATGTCATCAATCTAAGGCGCGAATACGCCGGAGATTGGTTAGTAATTCGACGACTTCGTTGTGTGCGTGGTAGCTGTGAGTGATCACGAAACACTGACTGGAACGAACGATAGAGATGGTACCACCATCCCTTTCTTTTTTATCCCGTGGACGGGAATTACCCTCGGAAGGGTTCATCTCACTGATCACTTGAAAAAAGTTAGAACCCGCTCCACTACCTTGAACACCCTGAAGCGGATCGTACTGGATATAATCCTCCCAGTATTCCAGGCTGCTGTTCGTAATCATCGCCCCCAGTTCAAGATAGACTTCAGGAGTGTTACCAAAATCACCCACAGGATAGACGCGCGTTTTATACACCTCTTCTGCCTTAACTATCGTAGTAATCTTGACCACCTCTCGATCGACCACATATGTCAAACCAATCGGATTCAGAATCAGATCCAACACATTCTTGAGAGCAATGCCTTTGACACTGAGGCTGACAGGTTCATCTACAGTGAGACCTTCATCCCCTAGAGGATCCTCCAGGAGAAGCATCGTGACACCATGTCGATCCGCCAGTGACTTGATCACCTCTGAAAGAGGCGCATCCGAAAAATCACACTCCGAATCTGAATTGAGTGCCTCTTGAATTTTCAATTCGCGTTTCGTTAATTCGGGATAGAAGATCGGCTTCGGTTCTTTGACAGATTGTTTGGCTACGGGTTTTACTTTCGGCACGACAGCCTGGGAAACAGAGGGTGATTGCTTCTGCTTTTTTTTGCTCTGCTTCTCTTCGGCGTTCACCGCCATCACCAACCAGCCTGCAGCCAGACAACCCAACAGTGCAACAACATATTTCTGTCTCAACATCCCACTCATGATCAACTCCTGCACTTTAAGAATATCGATCGCCCTCACAAGCGAATCTGATCGTACCTCTTTGAAATGAAACCGGAACTCTCGTTTCAGAGAGTGGGTTTCTCTTTTTCACTGATAGCAGAGAGAAACTAGAAATGGAATGAATGCTCTCGAATACGCGAACTCTGTTTCCCGAAAAACGGGCTTGCGAAATGAAATAAATAAGATTGAGAACATCAGCGTGAAAAGAATGAAATGATGGATATGCCTTGATGTTAAAGGGCCCAACTCAACATGTCAACTTTTTTCTTGGATGATTCGATATCGACCAGATGCCAACGAACCAAGGTCGCACCATAAGTCAGTTCATCCGTGAGACAAACCGCTTGAGAATCAACAGAAATCCGGGAACGGACAACAGATAGCCCACGATCAGAAATCCCCAGCCCGCACCAACCGGACCATAAGTTTTCCCGAAATACCAGACCAAAAGCCCGGTCAGCAACTGGTAGATGGTATTCAAAACCAGAAACGGCTCCTGTTTGAAAGGGCGAATATACGCCATCACACACTGGGCGATATGAATCGGAAAAAGGGACAGCGTGAGTAGAACCGTCGGGTAAAGCGGAAGAATTCGGGTCTGCACTTTCTGAATGAGACTCCACGCTGGTTCAAAACTGTTCCATGCGACGGGTAATTCAACGCCTTTGATCAACTGCAATAACCAGACCACCAGACAAAAGAGAGCGCCCCCCGTAAGCAACGCGACCGTCGAAACCTGAGACAGACGGCGAAATACACGGTTCAATTCGGTGATGTCGTTTTGAGACACCAATGAGCCGAACAGGGGAGCCCGTGCCAGCATCCAGGAATTGGCGGCCATTTGCAATGTCATCAGCGCGGTCCAGGTCAGCCCCAACTGACCGGCAACTTCTGCTCCCTGATATTCAAACATCAAAGGAATCACAAAAGCACTGGTGAAGTAGGCGGCCATCGCTTGCACCGCCAGCTTCCACTGCAAAGGCCAGACTTCTTCTGACCAGTTCACCTGAGGTCCCGGTTGCGGTTTCAGAAGTGTCGCAAAAAAACGTCGATACCGGACCGCTATCAACCAAAGTTCCCAAACCAGGCGCACCGCAGACCCTGCCACACACGCCCATAAACCAGCGCCCGAGAAAATTGTACCACAGACCACCAGCGTGCCCATCACACCCTGCATCGCGCGATACCGATTCGTCACCGACATCTGATTACAACCATCCAGTAATGAGATACAGGGAGCCGCCATCAAATTGACGGCCGTCAATCCAACGATGCAAATCCAGGGAGCCCGCCAGATGACATCCGTCTCTGGTTGCGACAAAAAGAAATAATAGCCGGCCAATCCGATCGCCAACACAAACAGTGTTCCCGCGATGGCGTACCATTTCAATACGAGCGCAGCCAAACTTCTCAAACGCGATAACGCCGACGACTCTCCTGTCAGGTAACCGCGTTCATCTATTTCCAGCTTATGCCACTCATGGCTGGTCAGATACACGGTCACAACCTGCATGCCCATTTCAACAAATGCCTGCAACGCGATCAAAGCACCAAACGTGTAATAGTAACCTTGCAGCTCACTGGAAAAAAAGGCGACAACCAGGAGCATCGTGATCGGACCGGTCAAAAACTGCCAGCATCGATTCACCAGCGCATAAAATACAGCCCGGTTGACTTCCATTCGATTGAGTAATCGACGAGGCCAACTGCGTCTCGGTGGTTGAGGGTCCCGTGGTTCGGTCATGCTGCTGTGATCTATTCTCTTCTGAGATACGTGCTCACCTCAGCAAGCGGCCTCTGTCAGTTCAGAAACCGCCCGCATCAGATCTGCTTCCCTCTGACATAATTGATCTGCTGTATTGGCTTTCAACAATACATTGACCAGAGGCAATGTTTGCCCGTCGATTTGATCGGGTGATGTGGATATCAATTCTGTTTCGAATGTTCCTTGTTCTGACATACATCTTAACCAGTTTGAAAACACGATACCATACGACTCTTTCCACGGAAAATGTAACCAGCTGGCAACCTGATCTGGCTCTAAAAATCGCGAAAAGCCCAATGCCAGCCCCCCCATGGTATAACGGGCATTCAAATCTTGTATCAACCGCCACTGCAATTCTCCTCGCGCATCCGAATACTGCATCGCATCAATACCAAGCGGACCGAAGTAACCTGCCGCTTGTACTCGTTCCGCGACTTGATGCCCCACTTCGATCGCCGGCTGCCACTCTTTTTCCGTTTTTTCATCAACGACGATTCGGCTGCCTCGATATTGCCCCCGTTCATCACACAATAGCGGCGCGATTCCCATCAACTGTGAGGCACCCTCTCTGGGAATTTCAAACTGTAACCCCACCTCGACCGTTCGTTTCACCCAGGGCTCCAAAAAAAGGGGCTGTCCCTGTGAAAGCCGTTTCTCTGCCCAACCTCTGATTTGACTCGGTAACAATGACCCCTGCCCGCGCATTCGTTCGCGGGCCGACATGCTGAAGTTGGCTTTGACCACCCATTCGATTTCCTGCGCACCTTGAACGTCCTGCAAATCGCGCAGTGCAGATTCCAGTTCTGCCAGAGTTTCCACCCGGGCACTGCCCGGCAATGTCAGCCCCCACTCCTGCTCAAGTTGAAACGAAAACGTGCGCGCATTGACAGTTTGGACGGCACGTCGATCTGGAACTTCACCTTGAAATCCTTTTGTAGCCGCTATCTGAGAAACCGCGTCTGACCAGCCCCACGGGATCAACTGGAATTCTGAGACCTGTTTTCCATCGGGCCATTGATTCGTAAATTCCACACGCGGCAAGCCGGCACCTGTGAGTCGTGAGATAAAATCGGAAGGAACGTTTCCGGGAAGATAAATCACATCACCCTCTTCAGCCAACCCGATCCAGCTACTGGCCAGACTTATATTCAGAGCCGGAGTCGCGCCACCGGAGGCCGCATAAACTTCTTTCGCCAATTGATGTTCAAAATCATAATTTCCCAGAAAAAAACGGCGCATCTTTGATCCATCAATAACAGAGCTATCTCGTCAGGAATCGGTTTTTCTGTATCAAGTGTCAAAACAGACTTGAAGTCTCAGACAGAAATTCTGTTATACTATGTCATTCCAGCCAGAACTATCCTCACGCACTCTTTCTCATGAAAGTCCGACTGATGTCTTTCCACCGAAAACAATTTATCAACTTACTCTCTGGTTTAGTTTTTCTGTTCAGCGTGATCTGTCCCATGATGCCCAGTCAGGCCGCAGGAACCACGACGGCGCACCCCTTACATATTGCCACGTTCGAATGCGACATCACGCCCCCCATTGGCAGCCCTCTCTGTTACGGACATATTGCCCCCACAAAAAAAATCGTTGACCCTTTGAGTGCGCGGGGCATCATCATTCTGGGAGGCAAAAAACCAATTGTCCTGCTGGCACTCGACTGGGTGGGTGCCAATAATGGCGCACAGGATGCCTGGAAGAAGAGACTGGCCAAAGCCCTCAACACCACTCCCGACCATTGTGCGGTTCACTGTCTACATCAACACGATTCGCCGGGAGTTGACATTTCTGCGAATGCGCTACTGAAACAAAATGATCTGAAAGGTTTGATGTATGACGAAGCATACGTGGAAGATGTGATACAACGCACAATTGAAGCAGCACAGAAGAGCCTTCAAACACCAAAAGTGGTGACACACGTGGGCATGGGAAAAGGCAAAGTCGAACAGTTTGCTTCAAACCGACGCATCCTGGGAACGGATGGAAAAGTCAAAATCGTGCGTTTTAGTTCTTCTCGAAACCCCAAGGCGATAGCGGCTCCTGAAGGAACCATTGATCCTTATGTCCGCGTACTCAGTCTCTGGAACAAAGACCAGCCCCTGGCCGCGCTGAGTTATTATGCCACGCACCCTCAAAGCTATTACGGCAAAGGAGGCGTCAGCTGTGATACGGTCGGACTGGCCCGGACAATTCGTGAGAAAAAACTGGCCGGTGTTTTTCATGCCCACTTTAATGGCGCCGGTGGCAATATTGGTGCGGGAAAATACAATAATGGCGATCCCAAAAACCGTCCGTTGCTGGCACAGCGCTTAGCCGCCGGTATGAAACAAGCCTGGGAATCCACAGAAAAAAAGCCGGTTACAGCAGATGACGTAAGCTGGAAATCAAAACCAGTCCTGCTTCCATTGCGCGACACACTGGATCAGGAAAAACTGACCACCATTCTGAAAAATCCCAAAGCACGACGCACCGATCGAATTCGCGCAGCACGCGACCTGATCTATCTGCAGCGGACACAAGCGGGACAAACAATCGATATCACACGTCTTAAAATCGGCCCGGCGCAGGTGATTCACATGCCGGGAGAATTGTTCGTAGAATATCAACTGGCAGCTCAGAAAATGGCGCCCGGTGATTTCGTCTGCATGGCGGCTTACGGCGATCAGGGACCCGGTTACATCGGAACCAAAATTGCGTATGCACAGGGAGGTTACGAAACCAGCCGCGTCTCTCGCACCGCTCCCGAAGTGGAAGAAGTATTGATGCAAACGCTGCAAGAGCTGACCGAAAACAAATGATCCGCTGAATTTTACTCTGATATCTCAGGCCGTGACCACTTGATCCGGGCAGTATAAATCCGGTTGTTACTACCATACTTTTCGATACCGACCGGCTGCATCCATTCGGCAACCGTTACCCAGGATTCGTGAGGGCTGACTTTCACCACGGCAAAATTACCCATCCGGGCCCCTTTTTCCGGAACAATAATGCGTTCGGTCTTACGAATGACTCGCAGTGTTTTGGGGTCGACTTGTGCCATAAATAATGGTGCCCGATGACGGAACACATGGTCGTTATTCGCACCACGACGGGTATAAACTAAAAACAATGCCTCGCTGTGCGTAACCCAGTGTTGTTGTGTGTTATAGTTGCCAAGCTCCTGCCCATCATCAAATTTCCACACAATCGGTTGAGAATAGTTCAAACCATCATCACTGACAGAAACATACCCCTTCTCATCATTTCGCATGGTGAGATAATACTTCTTTTGAAACTTCGTCACTGAGGGCTCATACAAACCACGCTTGATGGGAACCGTATGCGCACTGCCATGCTTTTTGTAGGTCATCTTTTCACCATCAAAGTCGCATAGTACAACAGCTGAACTGTATTGTTTCGCTGTTTTCTTCTTGAAGTAAACGGGTAACAAGATGGTACCATCATCCAAATCAAAGCGCTGCGCCGAACCGGAACCGCAATTTTCAAATTCCGGTACATCCGGCATGGACATCGCAGCCCATTCCGACCAGACATGGTCTTTTTGATTATAAACAGAATAAACCACGCTCCGCTTGCGAACGTGCATCACTTTATTATTTTCATAGCGCACCGAATGCCCCGTTCCCAGTAACTTTTTTGTCCTGGCATGCCAGCCGGGTGTAAAATCGCAGACCGCTATCTCCCGCGTCTGCGACAGACGGCGCCGACCTAACGTCGAATGCTCAGTCGGCCCGATCCATTTTTCACCATCTGTGGAACGCATTTCATTCAGTGCATAAAACACATCTGAACCGCTGAGTAATAACTTTTGCATCGTCAGGACTATCGTTGCAGGGAATTTTCCGGTCTGGGGAATGGCACCTGTCCTCGCTTGAACCCAGCAGGTCTTGCCATCAAATCCTTCGGTAACGGTTCGCAAATCCACTTTGTATGTCAGCGGACTGGTTTCATTGTCGGCTGTTGCAGAATTATTTCCTGAAACCAGAAAACCAATCGCGACACAAACAGAAATCAAAGTTTTCATAAACACCTCTTCATTTATTCACAAGGGAGTATCTCCACGATAAGAGAATTTACTGTCAGTCTCAATACCAGAGCAGCCAATGCTGACAATGGCACCCTTCACACAGGATTGCAAACGGCAACAAGGTAACTCTAAAATGAGAAGAAGCAAGTGCATATTTACGCCACCACTCACTCTTACCACCCTGTTTTAAGGTCTAGACAAATGCGAATGTGTTCTTTAATACTGGCCTTGAGCTTTCTCACCACCAGCACTTCCATTGCAGCGGAACTGGAATGGATTCAGGTCAGTCCGGATGGAAAATCATTCGTGACTGCAAAATCGCAGAAGAAGTTTGTGCCCTGGGGTTTCAACTACGATCACGACAGAGGTGGCCTGCTCCTGGAAGATTACTGGAACACCGACTGGAAAGCCATTGAAGAGGACTTCGCCGAGATGAAACAGCTGGGCGCGAATGTCGTCCGGATTCATCTTCAATTCGGCAAGTTCATGTCAACCACTGATCAACCTCGCACCGCAGCATTAAAGAAGCTGGGGGAGTTGTTGAAACTCGCGAAAGATACTGGCCTGTATCTCAATTTGACGGGTCTGGGTTGCTATCACAAACAGGATGTGCCGGCATGGTATGACCGGTTGAGTGATGCCGAACGCTGGCAGGCACAAGCGAATTTCTGGGAAGCTGTGTCCAGACAGTGTGCCAACAGCCCTGCAATCTTTTGTTATGACCTCATGAATGAGCCCGTCGTTCATGGGGGCAAGAAAAAAGGAACCGACTGGCTGGGCCCTGGCTTTGCCGGAAAGCATTTCGTGCAGCGCATTACCCTCGAACCGGATGAACGTCCGCGCCCCGAGATTGCAGCCGCCTGGATCAAAACGCTCGTAGAAGCAATCCGCAAACAGGACCAACGGCATTTGATCACAGTCGGTCTGGTTCCCTGGAGCCTGGAACGCCGCGGACTTCAGTCAGGATTTGTCCCCGAAAAAATCGGCAAGCATTTGGATTTTATCTCTGTGCACATCTATCCCGTCAAAGGGAAAGTCGATGCCGCGCTGGAAACACTCAAAGGTTTTGATATCGGAAAACCGCTGGTGATCGAAGAAACATTTCCGCTGAAAAGTTCGCCGAAAGAATTTGAAGAGTTTCTCCTGAAATCAAAACAGCACGCTGATGGCTGGATCGGTTTTTACTGGGGCAAAACCATTGACGAAAACAAGGCAGGAAAAACCATCGGAGATGCCATCACTGCCGTCTGGCTGGAGTTTTTCCTGAAAAACGGCAAGCAATTTAAAGCACAACCATAACGCCAATATCGGCCAATGAAATCAAGGCTTAAAAACGATATCGGTCACCGTGCCGAATTTCGCAGGCAAAGGCATATTGGCAAGCTGGGAATCATTGCTCACCCGATATTGCCAGCGCCCCGCCAGAGGTAAATCACCCGATGCGGAAACCAATTGTGGTACGCTACGGAAATCCGCCGCTTTCGTCTGGCCTGTCACTTGTAAAACAATCAGGTTGGCATCATTGACGACCACCGACTCACGTGCAATTCGAAAACCAGCATCTGTTTTCTTTAAGGGTGCACCGTTGAACCAGGCTTTGGCCTCGGATCCTTTTGCTTCAGCAACTTTCAGCAATAACGGTTTTCCTGACATCCACTGCCGGGGAACGCGGACCACACAGCGATACCAGCGGCTCTGGTCCGTTTTCTCTGATTTCTTCAAACCCGGAATTTTTACTACAGACCAATGCGGCGCATCGTGAACCGTGACCTTTTCGGACAGCGTGACATCAGCCGGATCGAGACCGGCGGCCCAGTAGATTCCATTGGCCAGCAGTCGCACAAACTCAGGTTGTTCAAAATCACCCGGATGCCCCAGCGATGTATAAAACGATTTGCCGCCATCCTTACGCTGAAATGTCCAGGCAACCGGCTCAACAGGGGCGCCTTTAATTTTGCCTGTCATTAACACCGTTGTGTTTTTCGCCAGCGGTGAGACTTCATACAGAGAATAGGCCTGCGGAAAAGGTTTATCGGGAATTCCGGTTAGAATCGGATTTCGTTTTTGCGATTCGTTAATCGAAATCAGCGACTTGGCATCGTTGGCATGATGCCCGTGATAATTACCGCCAAACACAACAGCATCAAATTCCGGCCAATCAGCTAACCCCTGGGGAGGCTGTTTGCCTCGTAACGAAAACGCATGACTGGCTGTGCGAATGCCGATCACAGGCTTTCCGGATTGGACAAAGTTGCGAATCGCCTGCATCGCTTTTTTTGGCAAGACGCGGCGACGAACGCTAAAGAGCACAACATCGGCGTCGTTAATCACTTCGATTCCCGGTATCGAATTACGATCTTTATCATCAGCATAAACCATACTCACCCGAAAATGTTTGCCTAAATACTTGCTGGCAAATTCGGGCAATGATTCATTCGTATGATACTCGGCCTCTGCCATCACCATGAGCAGATGTGGACGTTGATCGTGCTTATATGTGAAAGGTTTGCCGCCCAGAATCTGATCGCTGGTAATCGTCGGGCAGATAAATTTTTCGATGTGCGAGAAGATCAGATCATTGCCGGTATAATGACTGACATAGGGCCAGCTTTTTGGATTGTACATTGTGTCGGTCATGTCCCGCACGAGTACAACATTCTTCCCGTTCTTGGCCAGCTGTCGCAGACCGAAGGGACGACCCAGCACACACATATTGGTATGTACGCCGGTGAGAATCACATTTTTAATACCACGGCTTTGAAGAATATTCCAGACTTCATCCCCTTTGTCACTGATAAAATCTTTATTGGCGTTGATCGTGATCAGCGGAGACTGGCTCTTCCAGGGAAGACCGGGATTGCGTCCCAGTGATTTCAGTTTCTTCGCCCACGCGGCATGCTCGACCGGATCATCATCTTCTCCCCCATCTGATTGATCGATGGGATAGACGGCTCGTTCTTCACTCGGAATTTTCGAACACCAGTTTTTAATGCCGGCAGGAGGCGGCTCTTTCTGTGGAACCTGCATCGCACGATGACGTGCGGGATGCCCTTCATACGCGGCCATGCAATCGCTGGGAGAATGAATAATCGTAACGCCCTGCTCACGAGCTGTCTTCAACAGGTTATCGAGACGCGGTGCAAACTCCTCGAGACGCCTGACGGCATTCAGACAGTGATGATAATCCCAGACATCACAGACAATGACCGCCGTCTGCGCAGGATCCCAGTTTTCAGTACGGTGCAAGCGATGATAGCGGCCCGAATCTTTACTTGTTTCCTGTTGATAACGCAGATGTAATTTCAAGTCCTCAGCCGACAACGAGGTCGTTGAAATCAATACCAGACTGAAACAGGCAGCCAGTTTGAGAAAAGCATTCACGTGGAGTCTCCTGGTGGCAGGCTTGGGGATGTAACCGTAGACGTCGATCTGCTGACAGCATCAACAGTTTCTCCATTTTATAGGGTCACTGTACCAGAACAAAAGTCTGAAAGCGAAAAACAAAAAAACCAGCCTGAAAAGAATGTTACTTTTCAGGCTGGTTTCAACAATGTACCAGATTCGTTATTATTATGATTTCAGCGACGAGACTCAGCTGAACGACGATATCGCTGAAGCTGATTTTCGACCTGCTGAATCTTGTCTCTTTTCTGCTGACTGGTAACAGCTGCTTTATGGGAAGTTTGAGTGATTGAAGCAGGACGTCTAAACCCAGACTCTTCCAGCTGAGACAGACCCGATTGATTAACACTCGCCGAGCTTGGCAGACTGCGACTAATGCGTTTACTTCTTGTACTTGTATTCTGTTGCATTCGTGACGAGCGGTCCAGAAATTCTTCTGGCTTGAATCGTGCTGATGTCTGCTGTGGCTGGTTACCTACTTCGTCTGAAAGATAAGACACAAACTTTGAGCTGGCTTTGTTGATGATAACCACGCGGCTGGCTGACTTCGGTTGATTCAACGGACGAATAATGCAAACGACTTCCGATTCACCGGCTTGCTCTAATGCAGCCTGCAATTGAGAAAGATCAGGATTGCCCGTTGTGGGAGACGTCACTGTCCGAGCCGGCATTGCACGTTCCAGAAATTCATCCAGCAATTCCTGATTGGTTTCCACTTGCGCCACCTGAGGCATTTGGGGTTCGGTATGACTCGGTTGAACTTCAGGCTGCTGATAAAGGGCAGACAGCTTGGAGTCATCCAGTAATTTGTGAATCACGGGCAGACCGGCATACAAACCGCGCTGGTCTTCCTTATCAACGGCAAAACAAACACCCACCAGACGACCCGAACGATCAAACAACCCGCCCCCCGATCGTCCCTGCACGGGCATCCCCGTACATTCGATATTGTCGGGACCTAAAAATCGGTTAAGCTCCGTTACCTTAATTTTTTCCAGTGTCGGCAACTCACCACCATTACAACCAATGCTGGCTACCTGATCACCGGCCTTAACCTGATAATCAATGCTGGCAACTTTCGCTGCAGGAACGGTCGCTGAAGTCGGAATCGTGATCAGCCCGACATCTGCTTCCATGTTATAGCGAACCAGAGTTCCCACATATGTTTCGGGTTTGCCTTCCTGAAAGACATCTACTTCAATCACCGAATCGTCTTTTAACTCACTGAAAATATGGCTGCAGGTCACAATTAATGTCCGTCCGACTGCACTGTGAATAATCGTACCAGAGCCCAGATCCATCCCCTTGCGATCTTTCACGCGAATCCGAACCGTGCTCTCGCGCCAGTCGTTGACCGTCGGTTGCTGCACTGCCTCTACTCTACGATCACTGGCTGATTCACCGAACTGAGCCCGGATGACAGGTTCTTCGACAGGCACCGATTCGTCGATCTCTTTCGATTTTCCAAAGAAAGGAATATTGAATCCACGGGATTTCTTTTCTGGTTTTATTTGATTCTGTGCCAACTGAATGGGTGGTTCTGCTGACGAACTCGTTTTTCGCTGATTGTCAGCAAAAATCACATCCTCAGAATTGGCAGGCCTTTGCGATTCGGCAGTGGGAATACGTGCCAGCATCCGTCTCAAATTACTTTCAGTGGTCGATCCGACAGACCGCGCCACTTCGCGCCCCTCGATGACCAGAACAAAAGCGGGAATACTGGTCACCTTAAATCGCCGCGCCAATTCCGGCTCTTGATCCACGTCCACTTTTTTGATCGAAAAACCTTCGCGTTTGAGACGGGAAATCAACGGACTCATTTTTTGACAGGGACCACACCACGTCGCCGTAAAGTCCAAAAGAACTCCCTTCGGTGACGCGCCACTGGCGGAACTGGAAAAAATAATCAATGATAAAATTGCAGTTGTCGAAAACTTCATCTACCAACTCCTCAATAAGGTTGGTTGAAACGCTGATCGCGTTACGGAATCAGATAAAGGGGTATAGACTCTATGCTCGCGACGTGAACAAGAAACAGTTCGCGGAACAGAGCAGACAACCGGACCGGTTGTCGTGTGCAGAGAAGCAGAGCAAGGAAAGAAAGCTTCAATCCCCAGAGGAGCGATAAACTGCTTTCGACTTCTCTTATTCTGAAGAGAGGCGACAGTTCGAAAATTCACAGCCCGGTTGAACGAATCAAGGGACAATGTATGTGAAAATAGCTTCACTATGCGGCTTCCATGCCTTTAGGTTGTTTTTGGATAGATTAAAAGGGGGAATCAAGCCCGGTCTTCCTGACCAATTGCTCTCATCGATTTGAATTGTCGGTTCCGTACCTGAAAGGTTGTATGTTAAAGAAACAGGATCGAAATCCCATTTGGGATAGGTCATTTAAAAATAAGCAGCTTACATGCCATAAAGACAATTTATTTTGCGAAATATTCGCGAGGAAGCGTAAATACATTAAAGAGTATTCTTTGTAAATAGAATTTTCTCTGGAACCTTTTACAATCTGATCTCACAGAATCCATTTTGGTGGATTTATTGCAAGGCATTGTAATTTTTACCTTATTTTTCAGACTTTTTTGCAATGGCAACAGAGGAGCGGTTCTGGCGTCAGGCCACAGCAAATGCGGAAGATTTTCGCAGGGCAGTCAAACTGGTTGTGTACTTTTCTGCTCTGAAACAACTATAATGTCATAGCGATTCTCTTCAAAGCACACCCGGAAAATCGCACCTTGTTAATATTCACTTATCCAACTGATATATAATGACTTACAACCCTGCAGAAAGACCCCGTCTTTCTGAATTTTATCCCGCCTTGAATACTGTGACAGAAATACTCTCGAAGTCCTCTATACATTTATACCGATGGCGAATCTGCAAAACCACGGTTTGACTTCGAAAGAAGTCCTTAAATTCGCTGAATCGCTTTTAGTATTTTACAGAATCGAATTTGAAACGCTTATGTATCAACCACATGCTCTACGGAATCCCATGAAACAAATCTGCTCGCTCTGCGTGATGCTCCTACTGCTTTTCTCAACAAGTTGTTCAAAGCAGGAAGAGATCACCTCGTACACTGTTCCGAAGAAAGCCAACGGTACCAGTCCGATCGAATCGGACAACACAAAAACACCCGCGAAAGAAGTTCGAATGCTGGCTGCGATATTGCCCGGTAGTTCACAAAACTGGTTTTTCAAAATGACAGGCACTCCCGAACAGGTAAAAACCGAGTTCAAACCCTTCGTCGAATTTCTCAAATCGATTACCATGAAAGCGGGGAAACCTGCCTGGAAACTTCCGGAAAACTGGGTTCAGGAACCAGGAAGATCCATGCGTTTCGCGACCCTCAAAGTCAAAGACAGTGAGCCCGCGGTCGAAATATCCGTTATCCCGCTGCCTGCCAGTGATTCGCTGGAGACAGATTTGCTCTCAAACATCAACCGCTGGCGTGGTCAGGTCGGCCTATCCAACATCACAGCCAAAGAGATCAAGGCGGCTTCCGATACCCCCGCCCTGGATACGGAATTATTTACTCTCAAAGACGGCGATCAAAATCTGACCGTTGTCAGTTTAAAAGGTATGATGGCTGGCAATCCAATGAGCCGGGCTCCCTTCGCTTCAGGAATGAGAGGCGGTACTCAACCCTCCCCACGTCCTGCGACAACACCTGCTGCCTCATCCCAGCTCAAATATACGACTCCCGAAGGCTGGAAGCCAGGACGTAGTGGCGGAATGAGAAAAGCGGGCTTTAATATCGCAGCAGGAGACGAAACCGGAGAGGTCACCGTGATCGATCTGGCCAAAGCCGCAAACCCTTTATTGCTAAATATCAATCGCTGGCGGGGACAAGTGGGACTGAAAGATATTTCAGAAGCGGATCTACCCAAAAATTCCGAACAATTAAAAGTCGGCGATCTGGAAGCCACCTATGTCAAACTGATCGGACCGGAAAGCGCAAAACCACGCAAAGCGATTCTGGGTGCGATTCTTTATCGAAATGAACTCGCCTGGTTCGTCAAATTTACTGGCCCCGCGAAACTGGCTGAGCTCGAAGAAACACATTTCAAGCAGTTTCTTCAATCCATACGATTTAAATAGTTCTTTACCAGAACTAACTTCACGACACAACATATTGAATTTTAGTTTCAGGAAATCAGCATGTCGACAAATACACATTCAGACAATTCCAACGATTTTGTCGCACCGGAATTCGATCCCGGTTCCGACAATTTCAATGAGCTGTTCCTGACTTTCCTGAAACCCTTTGCGTCTCTGAAACTGACTGTTATCCTGTTTGCAATGGCGATTTTTATCATCCTGGCCGGTACACTGGCGCAGGTCAATAAAGACATCTGGGTCGTCATTGATGAATATTTTCGCACCGGCATCGCGCGGATTGAACTCAAAATCTTCTTCCCCCCTTCGTTTTTCCCGAACCTCAATCAGGCAAATATCCCCGGTTTCTTTTACTTTCCCGGCGGTTGGCTGATTGGCTTTCTGATGGGCATCAATCTGTTCGCCGCGCACTTTATTCGCTTTAAAGTACAAGCCAAAGAATCGCGACGGATCTTAGGCTGGGTTACTATTGGTCTGGGCTTATTCATAACCTGGATTGTGATTGGCAGCGGTTCGAATAAAGACGGGTTTCAGGAAACTCCACTGCTGAGCTGGTCTGCGTTATGGACTTTAATCGAAGTGGGGATCGCTGCATCGATCATCGGGGGCCTCTGGCTCTTTTTTCAGCTGGAATCATTTCGAAAAGTCGAACGCTGGTTGACGGTAGGCGCTACCCTGCTGCTGGCCTGCCTTTTGGCCTGGTTTCTATCACAAGGAGATGCGGCACGCTTCAGCGATTCCTCAATGCGGATTCTCTGGCAGTTAATCAAAGCAACCTTTGCCGGTCTTGTCCTGCTCGCAGGTTGTATCATCCTGTTTAAAAAACGGGCCGGCATTGTGCTGCTGCATGGCGGCGTCGGGTTAATGATGCTCAGCGAGTTGATGGTGGGCACGATGGCCGTCGAAACACAAATGACGATTTCTGAAGGGGAATCAGCGAATTATGTGCATGATATTCGTGAAATCGAATTGGCCATCATCGATGAATCTGACCCCGAAAATGATCTGGTTACCGTCATTCCAAAATCGATCTTACTTGAAAAACAAAAAGAGGTCGTTTCCAGCGACAAACTCCCCTTTGATTACGAACTGGTCAAATTTTATCAGAACGCCTCTCTCAGGAAGATTTCCTCTTTAGGCCCCGAAGAAAAAAAACTCGCAACGAACCCTGCCACAACGGGCAGCGGCATGGATTGGATTGCCTTACCCGTTCGAACTGCAACAGGAACCGATACGGGCGGCGATGTCGACACTCCGGCCGCTTACATTAAAATTATCGATAAAAATACATCCGAGTCTCTCGGCGTGTATCTGCTCAGTCTGGTAATGGGACTCCAGGATTTCGGTGAAAAGGTGACCGTCGACGGTAAACCCTATGAGCTTTCCCTGCGTTTCAAACGCAACTACAAACCTTATACAGTAAAACTGATTGATGTGCGGAAAGATGATTACGCAGGAACTGGTATGGTTCGGAATTATTCTTCCGATATTCAACTGGTGGACCCCACAACCAGCGTCGATCGGGAAATTAAAATCTGGATGAATAACCCGCTCCGCTATAGTGGCGAAACGTTTTATCAAAGCGGTTATCACGCCGACCCCGACACTGGTAAGGAAATGACAACACTATCGGTCGTCACCAATATGGGCTGGATGATCCCCTATGTCTCCTGCATGATTGTTGCCGTCGGCATGTTGTATCATTTCATGATCACGCTGTTGCGATTTCTGGGAAGACGCGAAAAACAAACAACAGAAGCGACTGCTGTCAGCCAATCATTACCTCTCAGCAATGTGGAAAACACCGGCGGGACTAAGAAAAAATCAGCAGCAGTTCAGCTGACAACCTACCTGATCCCCGCTCTCATTCTCGTCATGTTCGGTGGCTATCTGATGAGCAAAGCTCGAATTCCCAAAACCCCCTCGCATAAAATGAACCTGTACGAATTCGGCCAGCTTCCCATTCTCTATCAGGGACGTTCCAAACCCATCGATACGTTGGCCCGCAACAGTCTGCGAATCATTTCCGGCCGACAGGACTTTACAGTCGAATATGATGAAGATGGCAATATTGTCACCACCGCTTCAAAAGAGAAAGCAGCAGAAGAGGAAGCGACAGCAGCAAAAGAATCCAAAGACACAAAAGACAATTCAGATTCTAAAGCAGCTAAGAAGGAGAAGAAAAAGACGACTACCAGGAAATATCCCGCCATCAAGTGGCTACTGGATACGATTGCCAAAACCGAAGAATCCTTTAAATACGAGGTCGTTCGTATCGAAAGTCAGGAACTGCAGGATACACTCGATCTTAAGAAACGGCAGGGATTCCGTTACTCGTTTGAAGACTTTATAGAAAAACTTCCGGAACTTTCCAAGCAGGCTGCTCTGGCACGTCAGGCAGGCAAAGGAAATGCCAGTTTATATCAATCTCAAGTCCTTGATCTGGAAAGTAAAATCGGGACGATTGATTTAATACTCCAATCGTTTACCCCTCCGAATATTCGCCCAGAAAAAGCGCGTGAAGATTTAATGGAAGCAATCCGCCGTCATGGAGCTCTCGACAAACGTAATCCTCCCCGGTCCATTCCACCGGGAGCAGAAGGAGAAGACGATAATGAATGGCACACTTATTCATATGCCTGGACTCGAGATCTTGTAAAATCCAGTTTCTCCAAAGACAAAGAACACGAAGCCACACAAGCCTGGACTAAAATTTTAGTCGCTTATGCTCGTGACGATGTTCAAGAATTTAATAAGGAAGTCCGCAACTATCAAACCTGGCTGAAAAAACATCAGGCTGATCTGCCCGAAACAGATCTCTCCAAAATTGATTACGAAGCCTTCTTCAATCATTTTGAACCCTTTTATTATTGTTCGGTTTTATATCTGATCGCCTTCGTGCTGGTCTGTTTCTCATTCCTGTTCTGGAACAGACCTTTGGGTGACGCCGCCTTCTGGATCATTGTACTGACATTCGCCGTACATACGTTTGCTTTGATTTCCCGAATTTATATCTCGGGCCGCCCCCCTGTTACCAATCTTTACTCCTCTGCCGTCTTTATCGGATGGGGCGCTGTGGTCGCGGGCATGGTCATCGAACGCATGAATCGACTGGGCATCGGAAATTTGCTGGCCGCGGTCGCCGGTTTCTCCACACTGCTCATCGCTCACATGCTGGCCGGTGATGGCGACACAATGACAGTCTTGCAGGCTGTACTGGATACACAGTTCTGGCTGGCAACACACGTGGTTTGTATTACACTCGGCTATGCAGCAACCTTCGTAGCTGGTTTACTGGGACTGTTCTATATCTTGTGGGGAACGTGTACTCCGCGAATGACGGCCGACGCCGGCAAAGAAGTCATTCGCATGCTCTACGGCGTTCTCTGCTTCGCGATCTTCCTCAGTTTCGTCGGAACCGTGCTGGGTGGTCTCTGGGCCGATGATTCCTGGGGACGCTTCTGGGGCTGGGACCCCAAAGAAAATGGCGCGCTCATCATCGTACTCTGGAACGCGCTCGTCCTGCATGCACGCTGGGGAGGCATGATTAAAGACCGCGGTCTGGCCATACTGGCCATCGGCGGAAACATCGTTACCAGCTGGTCCTGGTTTGGTGTAAACGAACTCGGCGTCGGACTGCACTCTTATGGATTCACCGATGGTGTGTTGTTGGCGCTCGGACTGTTCATGCTCTCACAGTTGGCGATCATTGCAATTGGTCTCATCCCACAAAAAATGTGGTGGAGTATTAAAAAACGCAATGTCTGATTCAAGGGGAGAGTCGGAAATCACCTCATTTGCAACCGTTCTTCAGGTCGAATGGAAATTGTGACAATCCAGATACCTCTTTTTATTCATCTGCAAGCCAGGGAAGCATAACCACGCACACTCGCTGGCAAAATCACCCTATTCCCCCTAACCAAAATCGTAGATATCATCGGTAGCGCTTATCGCGAAAACCGCTTCAGCCCCGCATTCTGTTATGACGAAAGATCTTATAACTCTACGTCTACTGCGGAATGGATTCCATGAAACGCTTTTGCCTTGCTTTACTGATTGCCCTCTTCGTACCGAGTACGCTCCTCGCCCAGCCCCTTGATCCAGCCTATGAAGAGCCTGGTTTCGACAATGAAAACTATGGTGGCGATGCCTCGGAACTCTTCGGCGATTCAGCCTGGTTCGGTCGTTATCGACCCCACTTCGGTTACCGCTACGAAGCAGGAGACACCATCGGACGCATCGGGGGACTTTCATCCTTTGATGCCTTCTTCCCAATCCTGGAAGGGGAAGACGGCGACTGGTTAACCTTCATCGACGCGCGGCTGCTGCTGGGTGACGATAATCATAATCTGGGTTCGAATGTGGGTTTTGGCGCCCGCCAATATATTCCCGAATATCAACGCACCATCGGGGCTTACATTTACTACGATACCCGCGATGCAGGGTATGCCACGTTCGATCAGGTCTCCGGCGGTATCGAAACACTCGGAGACATCTGGGACGCGCGGCTCAACTGGTATGTCCCCACCGGACAGACACGCAATCAGTATGGAACGACACACACCAGTAGTGGTAGCTACAAATTCGTCGGCCATCATCTGACTGGTGGTACTTTTACCCGTTACTATCAGGCCGCCATGAAGGGCCTGGATATGGAAGCGGGAGCCAAGTTCTATACCAACGACTACATGGACCTTCGCGCTTTTGCAGGCTGGTACCATTTTCAAGCCCAAGGCAGCAAGCAGGCCTGGGGTTGGAAATCCCGTATCGAAAGCCGTATCTCGGATATGGTTTCACTCAATCTCAGCGTGCAGAATGACCGGGTCTTCGACACAACTGTTAACTTTGCCGTCGGCATCCAGTGGCCCAGTATCACAGGTTTGCGAGGAGGTCCCCGTTCCGATCTGAAAGCCAGAGATCGACTGGGGGAAAGCCCCGAACGACTTCGTAGCATCGTTGTCGCAAACTAGGAAATCGAAGACCCCGATGGTGGATTGATCATCGACCCATCAACGGGACTGCCTTACCACTTCATGCATGTTGCCACAGGTGGAAACAGCGACGGTTCCTACGAAGATCCCTACGCGACTCTGGCAGCCGCCTTTGCTGACCCACGGACACAAATGGGTGACGTTGTTGTTTACGATCATCGCAATGACTCAGAAACAGGTGACTTCACACTCGCCACCAATACTAAGGTACTTTCAACAGGTCCCGCACAATTCATCGACAGCCAGTTCGGACTAATACAACTCCCCGATTCAAATAGCGGCCTGACCCCAGAGGTTGCCGGTAGCTTCACGTTGAACAATCGTAGTGTACTTTCTGGCTTCGACATTATCACCGAAGGTAGTAATCCTTCGATTTCTGCCAGTGGTGTGGGTGACCTTACCGTTTCAAACAATACCATTGATCATATGGGAGTCGGTGCCGCCATTAAACTGACGAATTTAACAGGCCCCGCCACATTCAACCAAACGCCCCTCACAAAATCGGGTGGCCTGGGCGTGTCGATTTCCGGGGGTAGTGGAGATGTCACCTTCACCAATAGTTCGATTACCAATACCAACGGAAATGGCATCGATATCCAAAATGCTGGCGGAACAATACTGTTTGGACAAATCACAACGACAAATGGTACCTCTCCTGTTAATGTCAGTAACAGTACCGCGAATATTACGATCAACAACCTCAACAGCACAGATTCCGGCACCGATACCGTCCGGATTGACAACTTGACGGGTGGCAGTTTCGCTCTCAACGGCGGGACCATCACCGATAGTGGAGGGAGCGGGGTTTATGCTTCTAATTCAGAAAATATTACCATCAAGAGTACGACCATTGACACGCCCTCCGGTGAAGGTATCTTAGCCCAGAATGTCACGAATTTTAATTTCTCGTCCAATACAATCGATGATGCAGGCATTGATGGAATCGCAGTCACAAATGGTTCCGGCAACGGTACCATCAGCGGAAATACGATCCGGAGTATTCTGACAGCCTTCGATGACGCCATTGATGTCAACATCAACGGAGACGCGACCGTCGACATTGACAATAACATCATTTCCAGTGTGCTTGCGTTAGCGGGTACGGGAATCGAAGTCTCTACCTCAGGAGCCAGTAATGTAACAACACGCATTAGAGGCAACCAGATTACCAGTATCCTGAATGCATTTGGAGATGGAATAAATTACACAAGTAACTCAACCGGCGCCATGACGACCACCATTACCGGCAACACGATCCAAAATACCGCAGGTGTGTTCGGAGATGGTATTAGTGTGGTCTACAATTCAGGGTCAGCCACAACAAACATCTCTCAAAATACGATCGACTCGGATGATCTGGTCAATCTGTTTGGAACAGGTATCTATCTCGGCCTGAATACAACAGGCACTACAGATACGACCATAGATCAAAACACGATTTCTGATGATGTCCTTGCCGCTCTGTTTGACGATGGGATCTCGCTGGACATTGATCGTGGTACAGATCACGATATCTTCGTCACGAATAACTTGATTGCACAGACCGGTGGGCTTTTTGATGATAGTATCGAAGTGCTCTTGGATAGCGGCACGGCAAGTGCCGCCCGCATTCAGGTCAATAATAATATACTCTTTGGCGCGGGTGGCGGTGGGGTAGGACTCGACGTGTTTGTCGGCTCACCTCATCTACTCTGTGTAGAGGCGACAGGAAATACGACTAACACGTCTCTCGACTTCTTTGCTGCCGTGGGTGGTACTATCAACGTAGAAGACCTGCCTAACCTCTCGGCGAATAATAATGGTGCCACGGTTAATACGGGTGGCGGAGGCACAATCATAAACATTGCGGATTGCTTCCCGTAAACGACTAAATGAATTGCGTTGATTGTGAAAAAGACAATCTGCGAGATCCACCCAGAATGTCTGCTAAGGCTTCGTAGCCACTTTAGGGCGATGTCGTTCGATCTGGGAGCGAAAATCTCCCAGACTCTGCCAATGCAGAGGCTGACTCAAGTCGACTTCAGTGATGGCAACCGTACCCCATTCTTTCGCCTGAGCCAATGGTTTACCGTCCAGGCCATAAATGGCAGAGATCATCCAGTTGGAAGACGTGTCTGTATACGTACTGCTGATGACGTAAACATGATTCTCACAGGCACGTGCTGCACCGAGCATCGGATTACAACCCCAGACAGGCCAGGCAATCACTTCGGCTCCATTCTTGCTCAGTTCGCGTGCCACTTCCGGAAAGAAACCGTCGTAGCAGATCATCATTCCCACTTTTCCGAAACGGGTATTAAAGACCGGGTATTCGCTGCCCGGTGTCACTCCCCCTTCAATCTCGCCACGCGGCAGTGTGACTTTGCGATACTTTCCGACAATCTTTCCATCCGGCCCAATCAACACGGCGACATTGTAAACCAGATGCTTTGCGCGTTCATAAAGACCGACCACAATATACAGATCATGTTTTTTGGCAAGCTCACCAAAATAGTGAGTGGAGGGACCAGGAATGGCCTCTGCACACTCGGCATAGGGCAGTCTGGTTCCATAAACCGTAATCGATTCGGGAAGTACTACCAGGTCTGCTTTCTGCGCCGCCGCCTCTTCAATCAACTTAGCGAACTGTGCCGGTTTATCACTGGGTAGTTTTCCTGCTTGAGGACGATGATGTATCGTAGCAAGCCGCACGATGCGTGGTTTTATCTCTGCCGACTTTTCAAAGCTGATATCGCTCCATTGAATTTTTGAATGTGGGGGCCCCCAGCGAAAATGCAATTCCACTTGCACTTGAGTCGCTTCAGAAGGTGCCCGGTAGAGCCCGGCGACTTTTGTCCAACCAGCCTTGGTTTCCTGGTCTGCTGGAAATTCCGGTTCTGCCTGAGGACGTTCACCCGGTCGATAGGATGCATACGATTTCTTATCCCGTTTCACACGCCTTCCCTTCTGATCGAGCCATCTCAAGCGTGCCACGCCTGCGCGGCGAACCAAATCGATGCCATCGGTTTTTCGAAAAGCGGTGAACTGATAAGTCTGGCCTCCTTGAACAGGAAATGTTTTCTGTATGTGCCCCATCAAACCTTCCCGGCCATCTGCCTGAAGAAGGAAGGCTCCATTACCTTTCCGACCCGCTTTGGCGTCCCAGGAAATGTTCGGACGCAGTTCTTCACGAGGCGACATCCCCTGCCAATCCTCATGAAGTACCCTTTCACCAGCCGGTGCCATTTGAGGGGAAAGCAGTATTGCAACAAAAAACAATAAACCAAGTGCCTGTTTCATGAGGATTTCTCCGAGGACTTATGAGCGTTTCTGTGGTTGATCAAAAAAAGGCGGGACAATGCCCAAAGGACCAGCATTATAACACAGCCGGATTAGGAAGGCATCTGAAATCTCATTTTTGTATTAGATTTGGGCGATACCATTCCTCAGCGCGGGACTTTCATGACGGGCGTCTCACCAGATACTGGCGAGACTGGACGTCGTTATGAAAGTACGAACTGGTGCGATTCATGAATATCGCGATTGGCGGAAGGCGTTCAAAGGGAACGGGAGTCGCTTTAAGAACACAATTCGGATCACGATTTAAATATCGTAATACATGGCGAATTCATAAGGATGCGGACGCTCGCGGAGGGCGGCGACTTCCTTATTCGTTTTGTACCAGATCCAGGTGTCGATCACGTCTTCGGTAAAGACATCGCCGACAAGCAGGAACTTGTGATCGTCTCGCAAAGCTTGCAGTGACTGCTCGAGTGAATCAGGAACCGCCGGCAGCTCGGCCAGTTCATCTGCTTTCAGATCGTAGATATCTTTTTCCAGAGGTTGACCAGGATCAATTTTATTCTGAATACCATCCAGCATGGCCATCAGAACTGCTGACATGGCCAGATAGGGATTCGAAGATGAATCGGGGCAACGGAACTCGAATCGTTTATTTTCGGGATGCGGACTGTGCACGGGAATTCGAATCGCCGCACTTCGGTTGCGATAACTGTAAGTCAGATTGATGGGAGCTTCGTAGCCGGCAATCAAACGTTTATAACTGTTGGTCGTGGGACAGCAGAACGCAAAGAGTGCAGGAGCATGCTTGAGGATTCCACCCATTGCATACATGCCCATCTCGCTGAGGCCCCCATAGCGCGAACCTGCAAACAATGGTTTGCCCTCTTTCCAAAGCGACATATGAAGATGCAACCCGGAACCATTGTCATTCCAAAGTGGCTTGGGCATGAAGGTCGCGGTCTTTCCATGTTTCACAGCGACATTTTTCACAATGTATTTGTAACGCAGCAAATTGTCAGCCGTCTTTAACAGCGGCGCATATTTCATGTCTATTTCACACTGGCCGCCGGTGGCCACTTCATGATGCTGCGCTTCGACTTCAACGCCGCAATCCATCAACGCCAGCATCATCTCGGTACGCGCTTCCTGAAGTGTATCAGCGGGTGGAACGGGAAAGTAACCTTCCTTATATCTGATTTTATAGCCGGCGTTGGAGGAACCGCCCGCCTTTCCCCGGTTCCATTGACCTTCAATACTGTCCACATGGTAATAACATTCATGCTCATTCTGGTCAAAACGGACATCGTCAAAAATAAAGAACTCGGCTTCCGGCCCAAAATTGGCAACATCCGCGATTTTGGTCGACCGCATATAGCTTTCTGCTTTTCGGGCAACATTGCGCGGATCTTTAGCATAGTCTTCACGCGTAATGGGATCCTGAATATTGCAGGTCATCACGAGTGTGTTCGACATAAAGGGATCGACAAACGCGGTTTCAGGTTGGGGAACGACCAACATGTCGCTTTCGTTGATCGCCTTCCAGCCGCGCATGGAAGAACCATCAAAGCCGAAGCCGTCTTCGAAACTCTTCTCCACCAATATCTTAGCGGGAATTGTAAAATGTTTTTGAGTTCCGGGGAAATCCATAAATCGCAGGTCGATGGCCTGAATTTCCCGTTCACGACAGAGGGCGAGCACTTCCCGTGGAGTCATCTTCGTTTCCTGATTTGAGTTTGTCATACATGAAAGATTCTATGTGAAAGCAGAATTACTTTATAATGCAAAACATATACCATTCCAGAATATTGCTCAATAAACAGGCAGTATTATCCATGCGTACATATACACCAGGGGAATATCATCGACCCGGGGAACAAATCTCCTTCAACATGATGAGAGAGTATAAATAGAGATTCCTGAGCACTTTCAATTTCAACATCCCGGAAATTCACGCGTTTTCAGAATCTACCTGGTTGATCCTGGGCCCTAATTCTGAATCTTCAATACTTAACTAACGCTTCACGCTAAGACTGTTTACAAACCCCAGACCAGTCTGGCTATAATGAATTCCTGCCTTCCCATACTCTTTCCGTTACTACTTTCCATTGCTTGTGAGGATCAAATGAAACGCGCCATTTCCAGTGGTCTGCTGGTATTGATTTTACTGATCATTGCCACGCCGGTTTCAGCAAAGAAACCCGTCTCGACAGAGAAATCGAATACAGACCACATTCGTCAGATTCAGACAGAGGCAATTCAAAACAAGAAAAGCCCGGTTGCGCATTGGGGTTTTGATCCCGAAAATTATACACAATGGTCGACCCACTCATTGCGTCTGATTCCTGTCTACACATTTGGTACTCGAAAAAAAGGGAAAGGAATCAATCTGAATTCCTATGCCAGAAAAAACAGTCCTTATCGAAATCAAAAATCGTTAGAAAAGATTTATGGTTTCCTGCCAGAGAACACTTTGAATGCAGAAGCCAAATATCTGGATCAGACGAATCTTTATGACTTACAACAGGCGGCTCTCAAAGCAGGCAAGAAAAACATTATTTTATTTGTCTTTGACGGCATGGACTGGCAGACCACGAAAGCAGCCGCCCTCTTCTATACCGGTGAAGACAACTACAAGAGTGGTCGCGGTACCGGATTGCATTTTCAGAATTACCGCGCAAAGGGCACATCACAATTTGGCTACATGGTGACGGCTCCTCATAATGATGGAACGACCGTTGATGTCAATCAACAAAGCGTCATTAACCCGGGAGGCAAAAAGCGAGGCGGCTATAATGCAACGAAAGGGGGAGCCAATCCCTGGACTGCCGGTAACGATAAAAAATATCTGGTCGGCAGTGTGAAAAATAATTACGGCGAACACGCTTATCCCGATTCTGCAAATACCGCTTCTTCGATGACAGCCGGCATTAAATCGTATAACAGTGCCATCAATGTCGATCCCACGGGAGCCCGCGTATCTACCATTGCACATGAGGCACAACAAAAAGGCTACGCGATTGGTGTTGTCACCAGCGTACCTGTCACCCACGCAACACCCGCTGCTGCCTACGCACATAATGTGAGCCGAAATGATTATCAGGATCTGGCCCGTGATCTGCTGGGTCAGCCTTCGATTTCACACCCGGAAAACCCGCTGCCCGGCATGGATGTCGTACTGGGTGGTGGCTTTGGTACCGTCGAAACCCCAGCGGGAGCAAAAAAACAGGGAACGAACTTTAGACCCGGTTGGAGATATATTTCTGAAGAAACGATCAAGAAAGTTGACGTAAATAATAAGGGTAAATATACCGTCGCCGTTCGTACTCCCCACAAAGAAGGGAGATGTGGATTAAGAAAAGCCACTCAACTCGCGATCAAAAATAAAACAAGATTACTGGGCGTATATGGTGTTAAAGAATACTCGGCCCATTTGCCGTACCAGACAGCCAACGGTGATTTCCAACCGGCTCCGGGATTAAAGAATAGTGCCGAGGTCTATTCCAAATCAGATCTGAAAGAGAATCCAACGCTCGCTGAAATGACCGATTCTGCTATCCGGGTACTCAGCCAAAACAAAAACGGTTTCTGGCTGATGGTGGAAGCTGGAGATGTAGACTGGGCGAATCACGACAATAACCTTGATAACACGATCGGCGCCGTGAAAAGTGGTGACGCCGCCTTCAAAGTGATTACCGATTGGGTTGAAAAAAACAGCAACTGGAACGAGACAGTGGTGATTCTCACTGCAGACCATGGACACTATCTGCACATTGATCAGCCAGAGGCATTGATCCCTCCAAAAAAGAAGGAGTAACCGGTCTCGCAAAATTCAGTTCGCCTGCAACTTGACGACCGTGGAAGTCAGTAAGCCGGTATCGATTAATGTGCGAACCAGTTTTTGAGCAACGGGTCCCGCAACGCGACTACCCGATCCCCCGTGCTCAATCACAACGGCAAAAGCGTACTTCGGTCGTTCTGCCGGCACAAAACCAGCAAACCAGGCATGATCATTTTTTCCACCACCCGTTTCTGCGGTTCCTGTTTTACCGGCGATTGTCATTTCCTTCATGCGGACGGTTTTATAACCAGTTCCGCGAGGGTGTGCGACAACTTTGATCAACCCTTCGCGAACTCGCTCCAGGGTCCCGGGGTGAATACCTCTCACGTAGCGATGGGGATGTGAAATCATCTGCCGCGTTGTCGTTGAAGATTCGGAGGAGGGTACAATGCTGTGCGCCAAATGCGGAACGATTAATTCCCCGTCGTTGGCAACAACGGCCATCAAACGTGCAATCTGTAACGGAGTAACCGTCAACCGTGACTGACCAATGGCAACACCCAATGTATCACCGGGATACCAGCGAGACTTTCCTTTTGGGTTTGCGGGAGAAGGGTTCGGCAAATGACCGCCACGTTCACCAGGAATATCCACGCCCGTCGGTTTACCAAAGCCCAACTGGTCGGCCCAATGATAAATCGTCTCCGGCCCCATTTTGCGAGCTGCTTGAAAAAAATAAACATTGCAAGACTGGCTCAATGCCTGCGACAAATTGATATCGTTATGCCCGACTCCAAAGTGACGATAAATATAATCCCGATGTCGATCTGGTCGATCCAGATAACCACGACATTGATAATATTCATCCGGGTCAATCTTGCCGCTTTCCAGTAACGCAATGGCAGTGAGTGCTTTAAACGTTGAACCTGGAGGCAGCATCATCTGGGTCGCCCGTGGAAACAGAGGACGTTTGGGATTGTTGAGTACCGCATTCCATTCTTCCTGAGATGGATTCAATAACAAATTCAGATCATAGCGCGGCGCAGAAGCCGTTGCTACTATCGCTCCGGTTCGCACATCCAACACGACCACACATCCGCCTGCAGAAACCTCCAGCGAAGTCTCGTTTTTCTCATCAGCCGGCTGTTGTAATCCCTCCAATGTCTGGTCCAGCAGATCCTGAACCTCTCCCTGTAATTGGGTATTCAATGTCAGTACGACATCATCACCAGACTTCGCTTCTCGAAGAACCTCCGTACGGATAATTTCACCCTGTCGATTCTTGACAACCCGTTTCAAACCGCGTAATCCACGTAAAAAACGATCATAAGACCGTTCAATTCCCATTTTGCCAATCCGATCTCCTTCCCGATAATCAAGGGGATCTCCATCAGGGAATCGCTGTTTTCGGGCGGCCAGAACTTTCTCGTCTATACGATGCCGAATTCCAATTTCATGCGGTGCCACTGTTTTCTGCGGATACTCTCGAAGTGTTGCGATTTGAATATTCACACCTGGAAAATGCTCCGGATGCGCCGAAATCGCCAGGGCCATTTCTCGGGGAATTCCTGAAATGATCGTGTGGTAGTTGAGTTCTTCGCGTACGACAATCCGGTCTTTCTGTGAACGACGAGGAGGCCTCGTTAATGTCTCTTTCAGAAGCTTCCAGACCCCCATCATTTCATCCGCTTTGGTTTTTGCCTTCGATTCGACACCCACTTCTGATGGCTGCGTTTCAGCTGACTTCTTTTCTGCTCGCTCATTGACACTTTCAATGATTGTCTGAATCCGTTGTTGAATTTTCTGGCGAGACGCCTGTAATTCCTCTGGTGTCATATGCGTCACCTGCGCCAGTTCATCCCAGAGTTGCCCACGACGCGCCAGCACCTGTTCCTTTGCTGCTTCGACCTTGTCAGAATTTCGACGATCTAACGGCTCCAGTAACATCAGCGCCTGCTGCTTTAACCAACGTGAGTTGGGAGGTTCTTCCATCCAGCGATAATGCATCTGCAGGTCAAACTGTTCCACATCCATCGCCAGTACACGGCCATCGATTGATACGATTCGTCCGTCGCGGCTGGGAATTGTCTCGAATGATTCCGTGGTTTGTCCAAAACGAGAGTAAAATAATTCTGCACTCATCAACTGAATGAACAGCAGACGGCCGCTCACCGCCAGTAGAGGAACCACCAGCAACAACCCTAACAGAAAAACGCGCACACCGGGCATACGATCCACCTGAAACGACTGCCCTGACGCATCGTTGTCTGAATGGGGATCATTATTGCCGGGACGATTTCGCATCGAGATGAAAATTCACTTAGTGAGAAAACCGGGATTCATAAACGGATTCGTTTCGCAGACTCTGCCCGAATTCGATGGGAACAAGTCGCGAAATGATTTTGAAAGAAACTAAAAGACCAAGTCCTGCAACAGCGGTATAAAGTGCATTGCCAGCCGCATGTTGAGCCAGTGAGGTCAGATCGAGTAGCCTAATCGCTTCCAGATGATTCAGAATGTGGAACAAACCATCAAACACAAACGCCAGCACTAAGATCAACATAAAGCGACTGATGAGCGAACGGATCTGAAAATGAAGCTGAACCCGGAACGCCACCCAGACCAGACTCGTCAAAAGCAAAACTCCGGTACCGGGTATCGCGGAATCAAAGGTCTCGTAAATCAGCCCTGCCAGAATTCCCCAGAGAAAAACTGTCGCATCCCGGGACCAGAACAGGGCAAAGCACAACATCACTAAAATCAGATGGGGGCGACTACCGGCAACGGTCGCTTCAGGTACAACACTGATCTGAATGATCAACAGGATATAACAGAGTATTAATAGACTGAATAATTTCAAATATCGGTTCCTCACTCAGTTTGTCAGCATGCGACGCGGATTTACTATCTTTCGGAGTACGCTTACCTGTTTGACTTCGGAAAGTTTGACGGCAGGCGCAACGATGATCTTCCAGTACGGAGCCCCTCTGGGGAGTTTGGCATCGATGATACGACCATAGTACATCGGCTGGCCCAAAGTCGATTGCATACTCAGGGGGAGTTCACGGTCGACTTCTCCCGTATAAACTTCTTGTCCTACCTGGATCGATTCTGTAGGCGGGATCTGTAATAACTGACATCTCCCTTCACCCATTCCGACGAGAATTCCATCAACGCCCATTTGCAATCCCTGCTCTGTCTTGCGGGCAATTCGCGCTGATCCGCGATAGTCAACCGATGTCACAGGAATCAGACTGCTTGTCCAACGTCCCACTTCGTTGACTTTTCCAATCACTGCCTGCCCGGCATAAATCGAATAACCCGCTTTGACACCCTGCTGCTCTCCCTGATCGATAAGAGGCAGGTCCGACTCTAAAACGAAGGATGATTCAAACACGCCCCGCTCGCGTCCCTGATTCAACAGTTTTTCATCTTTTAACAAGGCTATGGAGGAATCGCCCAGTAACTCAGCCTCAATCAAATCGGGAACCAGCAGCCGTTCCCCCGCCTCTGATTGATAGGAGGGAACACCCGTTTGTTTGAGTTGCCCTATCTGTTCGCTCAATTTCAGAGAATGTAATTCGAGACGTCGATTTTCCTGCTGCAGTTCAGATAATTTTGTCTCAAGCTGTTTCACATCTGTCTGGGGCAAGGGTGTTTCTGCAGAAGCATATCGCAAGCTTTTGATCTGCTGTACCAGAACCAGACCAGGCTTGGAGGCATCACGAATCAGATTGTACAAGCGGCTTGAATAGGCAGACGGCATCAGATACAGGCAGATGCCTGTCAGAATTGCCAGTAGAGCCAGTTTGATTTCCGATGACCGCGTCTCACGCTTCATATATCGAGATCCGTCTCTTTAAAAGTCGCCTTCACCATTATCAAAAGCATGCCGCCATTGGCTCAGATGCTCCAGACAGATGGCGGTTCCCCGTGCAACTGAGCGCAGCGGATCTTCGTCTGATCGAACCGGAATTCCCAATTGTTCGCTCATATATAATTCGATCCCCCGCAGCAGGGCACCACCTCCGGTGATCACCATTCCGTTGTCGGCAAGGTCCGCAACCAGTTCCGGCTTGCACTGTTCGATGGTTTGCTTACAACAGTTCAAGATCAACTCCAGCGGCCCATGCAGGGCATCCCGAAGCTCCTCACTGGTGACAATGGCCTTACGCGGAATACTGCTGATGATATCCAGCCCTTTGACCTCCCCTGTCAATTCCTGCTCAAGAGGATAAGCACTCCCCAGATTTAGTTTGAGTTCCTCAGCCGTCTGCACGCCGATACGTAAGGAAAAATGCTGTTTCATATATTCCACAATGGCTTCATCACACTTGTCTCCACCAATGCGAACCGAATTACTGATGACCGTATCGCCGAGACTCATGATGGCTACCTCACTCGTACCTCCACCGATGTCACACACCATACTCGCCATTGGTTCCGAAATTGGTAATCCGGCACCAATACCAGCGGCCTTCGATTCCTCAATCAGATACACACGCCCTGCTCCTGCACGTTCGGCACTGTTAAAAACAGCGCGTTTTTCCACTGGGGTAATACTGCCGGGCACAGCAATCACTACCCGTGGCCTGAGTCCGCGTGAATGGTGGCGGGCTTTGTGGATGAAGTAGCGCAACATCGATTCACAAAGTTCGAAGTCGGTAATCACACCCTCTTTCAGAGGACGGACGGCAATGATGCTGTCGGGCGTGCGGCCCAACATCTGTTTGGCTAACTTGCCAACCGCGGTTCCATTACCCAGAATCTTGCGGCTCCCCTTATGCAGCGCGACGACTGAGGGTTCATCCAGCGCAATCCCCTCGCCCTGGATAGACACAATCGTATTTGCGGTTCCCAGATCAATCGCCAGGTCAGGGCAGATCCATTGACGTAAACGGTGCAGCATCCTTGCACTACCGCTTCTTATGAAAAAGAGTAAACTGTTGAAAAGTAAACGCGCGGCATTCTCAGTCGTCAGCCATTAAGAAGCCTGCGATTCACGAAACATCCTGTTAAGATTGGGAAAATGTATTCGAGATGGTGATTTTCTGCAAGATGCAGTTCTGAAACCACCAACCATAGATAAAACAGGAAATCCTGGTAGCTCAGGATAGACATTCCGGCCCCGGTGCCTAACAATTCATTATGATATTTGCTGATGCTTTATCGAGAGAGAGTGGACAGACTACCCATGTTTGATTCGGAAGATGAAGAAGAAATTAACGAAACCCTGGGGCAAGAACAACAATTCTTCATTCTGGGTGGCTCGCTTTTTTCCATTGCATTTATTTTCATTGCCTTCGGAGTAGGCTGGCTGTTGGGAGTCAGTCCCCTTCAGCACCTTAACTGGAACTGGACTGATTTATTCATCGGCATCGGCGCAGCAATGCCAATGTTTCTATTTTTTCTCATTTCTGTTCGCGTTCCGATCCAGTCATTTCAAAAGATCAAACAATTTCTGTTAGCCGAACTGGGACCCAGAATTGAACATGGCTCAATCCTGGAGCTGTTTATTCTCTCCATTTTTATCGGACTGGGTGAAGAGATGCTGTTTCGCGGCGTCTTACAATCCTGGGCTTCCCAATATGGAATCTTAGCAGCGATTATCTTCACAAATTTTCTGTTTGGAATCGTTCACTCCGTCACCCGCTTGTATGTGGTCATCGCCACGTTGATGGGTGTCTACCTGAGCTTGCTGCTCATATTCTTCTCACCACAAAATTTACTGATCCCTATTACAACTCATACCATTTATGACTTCTTATGTTTCGTCTACATTTTGAGACTTTACCGTCAGCAGGTGATCACTGAAAATTCAGAGGTCTAATCATCTCTCTGTAGAGTACCAATAACATTGGAAAGCTTGAACGATGTTTGCCTATCAACGTTTTCTACCTCTTCTCATTGTCCTGTTCTTTGGTCTGATTCTTCAACCGCAACGAGCATACTCAGAAAACGCTCAGCTGCAAAAAATCAAAACGACAGCAATCGGTGCCATCGATCCACGACTTTCTCCTGATGGAAAAGCGATCGTTTTTTCATGGCAGGGATCTCTCTGGATCAACTCCCTTCCGGACGGCACACTGCAGCAATTAACTTCCGGTGCCGCTTACGACATCGAACCAACCTGGTCCTCCGATGGCAAACAGATCGCATATATCCATAGCCCCCCCTTTACCACAGGGTTATTGAACATCATTGATGTGGAAACCAAAACAGAGGTTTCCTTACCGAAAAAAGTCATCGCGCGCGGCAAACTTTACTTTCATCCGGACGGTTCCCAGATTCTAGGAAATTTTTACTTGCCGACAAAGAAGATGGGCTTGAGCTGGTTCCATTTGAAAACAGGCAAGCTAAGCCCCCTGCATTCACCACCTCAATATATCAGATGGCTCGCACTTTCCGGCGATGGTACAACGATTGCCTATGCGAAAACCATGGACCTCTTCGGCCAGCAAACGGGCAATAATGGCCCTCAGGCAGACCTGTGGCAAATTGCGGCAACGGGAGGGCAGCCTCAAAAAATCATGCAATTTCCCAGCCGTATTCATGATCTCGCCTGGGTGGGAAAGAAGAGAGAACTGATCGTCGTCTCTGAACTGGGAGGCGTGCACAACGATCTTTGGAAAGTCCCCCTGGATGACCCGCAGCGACTTATGAAAAAAATGACCTTCGGACAAGCCGATGAAGATCACCCTTCCACAGACATCAGCGGCTCACAAGTTCTTTATACCGATAATCACAAAGGACTCACGCAACTTGTCTTGCACGACCTGGAGACAAACGACCAAAGTGTGGTGCATTATTCCAGACCGCGTGTCAAGAAACTTCAGCTTTCCACGATTGATGAACAAACAAAAAAGCCCATCACAACACGCGTCGTCATCAAATCAGACAAGAGACAATACTTTGCCCCCCTGGATGCCCTGTACCGCGTTTCGATACGAGATACAGATTGCTTTTTCTACTGCCGCGGAAAATGTGAAGTCGATTTACCTCCGGGAACCTATGAAGTCACCGTGCAACGAGGATTTGAATATCGTCCGGTGCATACAAAAATCACCATCAATGCCAATGAACCGAATGATGTTCAAAAAGCGATTACATTAAAACGCTGGATCAATCAACCTGCCAGGGGCTGGTATAGCGGCGAGAATCACATTCACGCCAATTATGGATATGGCCACTGGTATAACCAGCCACATACCGTTCTTGCACAGTGTGCGGGAGAAAACCTGAATATCTGCAATCTGGTTGTCGCGAATTCGGACACGGATGCCGTTTTCGATCGAGAGTTCTTCCGCGGACGTCCCGATCATCTTTCTACACAAGAAACAATTTTGTACTGGAATCAGGAATTCCGCAGTACCTTCTGGGGACATATGACACTGGTGAATTTGAAACAACTTGTCGAACCCATTTTTACAGGCTTTAAAAATACAACAAACCCCTGGGACGTTCCCACCAATAGCGATATCGCTCTGGAAACGCACCGTCATCATGGTCACTCTAACTACACGCATCCCTTTCGACATTTTGAAGATCCTTATAAAGGACCTTATTCCGCGAAAGGCATACCCGTTGATGTTGCTTTGGGACATATCGATTCGCTTGATATTAATTCCGGTTACCCCACGCCGCTGGGAGCCTGGTACCAGTTTCTGAATTGTGGTTTTCGATTGCCGGCATCGGCGGGAACCGATTGTTTTTTGAATCGTATTCGCAGTCGCTATCCTGGTGAGGATCGCCTTTACGTTAACATAGATGGCCCACTGGACTATCAAAAATGGATCGACGGATTGCGTGCCGGTCGTTCCTTTGTCACAAATTGCCCGATGCTGGAATTTAAAGTCAACGACAAGATGGCAGGCTCTGTAATCAAGCTCACAAAACCAGGCAACGTGCAGCTCAAGGCAACAGGAGTTTCCCAGTTCCCCCTTGATCTAGGGGAATTGATCCTGAATGGTAAAGTCATTTCGAAGACAAAGCCCAATCAAAAAGGAGATCTCGTCTTCGATCAACCGATCAAGGTTGAGCGAAGTGGCTGGATTGCATTTCGTGTTTCGGGTCCCAAACACGCTGATCACCATGCAAATCGGATCTATGCACACACTAACCCTGTCTATTTGGAGGTAGTCGATCAGCCTGTCGAATCAGCCGTCGAAGCAGAATTGTTCCTGGCCTGGATCGACCGACTGGAAATGGAATTACATCAACGGAACCGTATTCCCACACCCGAACAACACGAACATGTTCACAAGCAACTCAATACAGCCCGTGCCGTTTATCAAAAAATGATTGCCAAGTAAATCAGACTCTTTCAAGACTAATTAGTCCATCATTTTCCAACTCGATATGCAAAAAAACAGGCTGACTCGAAAGCCAGCCTGTTTCTGAATGCGTATCGCAGTCTCTCCAAAAGAGATTATTTTTTCTTCTTGTTCGGAATTTTGGGATCACGTTTCAATGGCAATGAAACCTGTTTTCCCGTCCATGAAGATTGATAGATGGCCAGAATAATTTCTACACTCTTTCGACCATCGTTTCCATCAACCAGTGGTTTCTTGCCGGACTTGATCGATTTGATAAAGTCTTTCAACTGCTCCATGTGTCCTGCGTAAGAAATCGCAGAAGGGTCACTGGCGCCGCCCGTATTACCACTCTTTTTTGCGAGATCCTTACGAATTTTTTTGTCGTTGGCAAGCTCCTTCTGAAACTCCCAGTGCAAAACATCATCCTGTTCAATGATCACGGTTCCCTGTGTACCAGAGATTTCCGTTTTCTTGAGCAGACCTGGAAAAACACTGGTACTGGCTTCAATCACGCCGAGGGCGCCATTCTTAAAACGAATCGTGGCCACTCCCGTATCTTCCACTTCAATCCGTTTATGAGCAAGCGTTCCCGTCATACCGTTTACGTCGGCGACTTCACCCATAAACCAGTATAAGAGATCGACGTTATGAATCGCCTGATTCATATACGCGCCGCCTCCATCCATTAGCCATGTACCACGCCATCCGCCACTGTCGTAATATTCCTGGGTCCGCCACCATTTGACATAGGTATCGCCCATCGTCAGTTTTCCAAACCGACCTTTATCAATCGCCTTTTTCAATTCCTGATTGGCGGTTCCAAAGCGAGACGGCATAATTGTAGCCAGCTTGACTTTGTTCTTTTTGCAGGCGTCAATGATCGCGTCACAACGCTTCAGTGTAATTTCCAGCGGCTTTTCCACCACCACATGCTTACCCGCTTTCGCAGCGGCGACAGCCGGTTCCATATGCGCACCACTGGGAGTGCAAATCGTGACAATATCCACCTTCGGATCTGCCAGCATTTCGTCCAAATCATGATAGGCCGTGCAACCATTCGCTTCTGCAAATTTATCAGCCGATCCTGCAAATCGATCAAAGCAGGCGACTAGTTTGGCTCCCCGAATTTCTTCGAGAGCCTTTGCATGGAAATTCGAAATCATGCCACAGCCGACAATTCCAAAACCTGTTGCCATAACTGTTGCTTCCTGTCGTTCGTTTAAAAAAAAAGTGTCTGTCTCCACCAGCGGCAATCGCTGGTTTGGAAGTACCAAAATCTTTTCTGATAGGTTAGAACCTCGTTTTACGAAGTATTAACCATGATTGCAATAAGGGCAGAATCTTTTCCTCCGTTTGCGAATAAAAGGCCGCTGATTCTGACCATTTTCATCTTAATCAACTAACTCGATCTGACAGAATCGTTTCTTCCCGACCCACAACAGAAGTCCCGATTCCACAGGAATCGCCTGATCATGGGTTTCGATTTTTGATTTCTCTTCACCCATTTTGGCCCCTCCCTGTTGAATCGACCTGCGCGCATCACTGGTGGAATTACACAGACCGGCTTGCTTCAACAAATTCGCCGCAGGCAGAGTCCCATCTTCGTTTAATTCTGATTTCGATAATGACACCACGGGAATCTCTGAGGGTAAGCCTCCCGAACCAATTTCCTTCTGCCAGCGTTCGGCTGCTTCATCGGCTGCGACGGCATCATGATACTCGGTAATTATCGTTTTTGCTAACAGCACCTTGGCGTCCTTGGGGTGCCCTTTCAATATGACGTTCACTTCTTCCAGTGGAAAGTCTGTCAACAATTCAAAAAACATCGGCATGCTTTCATCAGAAAGCTGCATGAATTTTTTCATCATCTCATATGCAGATTCACTAATGCCGATGTAATTGCCCAGACTTTTCCCCATGCGACGGACACCATCGGTGCCCACCAGAATCGGTGACATCACACTCACCTGCTGATGCAATCCCTGATCTTTTTGTAAATCGCGGGCCAGCATGAAAGAATAGAGCTGTTCGGTTCCCCCCAGTTCAATGTCAGCCTTGATTTCCACCGAATCCCAGGCCTGCATGATCGGATACAAACACTCATGCAGGTAAATCGCTGCTTCTTCACGATAACGTTTGGAAAAATCATCCCGAGTCAGTAACTGGGCCACCGTCACTTTACTACAGAGTTCCAGAATTTCGGCGAAATTCATTTTGGCGAACCAGTCGCCGTTCCGTACGACTTCCGCGTTGGAAAGGTCAATCACCTTTCCCACCTGATTGAGATAATCGGTTGCGTTGGCTTCTACCTGTTCGGCTGTCAGACGTGCCCGGGTTTCATCCCGACCACTGGGATCGCCCACAAGCGCTGTATAATTACCAATAATAATAACCGCCTGATGGCCTAACTCCTGAAATTGACGCATCTTCCTCATAGGAACCGTGTGCCCCAGGTGGAGGTCTATCCCGGTCGGGTCAATCCCGTATTTGATCCGCAGCGGAGTTCCTGTCTCGCGACTCCATTTGAGCTTTCCCGCCAGTTCCTGTTCAGGAACGATCTTCTCAACACCACGGCGGATTATCGCCAATTGTTCTTCCACAGGCAAAAATTGCATGAAACGTACCAGACTCTATCTCAATAAAGTGACTCTAAAAAAGGGTTTCGCCCATTTTGTCGACTCAAACTACAAGCGTCAATCTATGCAGCAGCATGTTGACCGTTTATTTCCATACGATTTGACCTATTGAGCTATCCCATGATAATATCCAGTTTTTACAGAGGAGCTTCTCACTGAATCGCACCTTTTGTGAAGCGAACTTACAGTATTTGGTCTTGGGAATGGAACTCATTCGACCAGATTGAAATCATTCTGTCTTATCATTTTTACAAAGAGTCATATTTTTCTTCTTCAGAGAGATGAAATGGCATTGATGAAATTCTGCAAAATCCGTTACAAGAATGACCTTCTGAGAATACCTCTGCTCTCATTTAAAATTCAGACACTACCGCCTCTCGCATACCTGAAGTAAAGCCCGTCTTTGATGGACATTTCAAATATACTCCAATTTAAACAAGATCAGGAATTTTCAAAACTCCTGCACCATGATAATTATATCGATCTCACAACGGCCGCTTTGGAACTCGCCCGCGATGATCAACCCGATCTAAAGTTTGATTCGGTTTATACATGGATTCAGCAACGGGCTGCCGAGCTTTCCGGTCGCGTTGCACTGGCCAATGATGATCGATCTCTCCTGCAATGCTTTGTGGACTGCTTGACAAAACAACACGGACTCAGTGGTAATACGATCTGCTATCATCAGGCAGAAGGCAGCTATTTGAATCGTGTCATAGAAAACAAACAGGGACTGCCCATTTCACTCTCGCTCATTTATATGGCAGTTGGAAAAGAACTGGGCATCGATATCCAGGGAGTCGCTGCTCCCATACAATTTCTTGTACGATATGATTCGCAGGCGGGTCCTCTCTTTCTTGATCCCTATTCAAAAGGTGACATTTACACTGAAGAGGAATGCATAGCTCATCTGGCCCAACTGGGAGAATTTCCCCGCAATGAACTCATCAGACTCTTAAAGCCAGCCAGTCATCGTGAAATTGTGGTACGAATGCTGATGAACCTCAAACGCATTCATGAAGAACAGCAGGACTACCAGAGGGCATGGAACGTACAACGCAGACTGTTCGCGTTAAGTCCACTTTCTAACACACTCAAAAAAGATCTGGCGGCCCTGAGCTATCAGACAAAACAACTCAGCCTTGCTGTTGAATTACTCGAGGGCTGTCTGAAAAGTTGTCCTGAATCGGAACAGTCTGATATTAAAATGATGCTCCAGCGAGTTCATGCTGAACTGGCAAAATGGAACTGATTGAGTCTCTCACTCAATAAACTGGGCAGCAGCCGCTTCAAGCTGGAAGAGAAATTTGCCACCACTTTGAAAAAGTCGATCTTCTGAAAATCGGCTCCAGGCCAGACGAATCACCAGAAACTCCATCACGGGTTTTTCCAGATCGAATGTCACAGCCACTTCTCGAGAAGTAATCGGCTTTCGGTGAGAAAAAGAAAAGCCTTCAATGGAAAGGTTACGACCTTGTACGATCTGGAGTTGTGGCCCCAGTTGTTTCGATTTCAGGTCAATCATTGCCAGACCAATCGGCCGCTCGCAAGGGATTCGATGCCATTTACGACTACTGAATGCTGCCGGTTCCAGATACCAACTGGCAACGACCGTCTCAGCTAGTTTATTTATTTCAGGTATCCGACGCAAACAGGAAAACTGTTTCGTCGCTTCCAGAACAGCATCCCTCTTATCCAATTCGAGTTCGGGAGATCTAACTTCCCTGGAACTGCTTACTATTCTTCTGCTTTCGTTTACATCCACCATATGACCAAACCTGCTAACTCGACTTAAAATTTATCGAAACGAAAACTTAATGAAACTGAGATAAAATGAATCTACCAGGGAAATGCGGAATGGAAATCCAGCATCTTTAGAGAGAATCACGCGCGAAGGAAATGCTAACTGGAGAGGTGTCGGGAGAGAGGTACCTGAATTTAGTATAAAAAATAACGCTGGTCAAATTTCAGCAGCGAATGAACGAGATTCACAACCAGTGAAAACCAATACAATGATTTCAGATAGAATAATCGGCACCGGAAGGCTCCACTGTCAAAAATGACAACGACGTGAACCGCAATACTGACAAAGCCTTAGCGTCGAGATTGGTGTTCTCAATTCAAGCGCGAGGTTTATACCGTAATTTTGTTTTCTGAAAGAAAAACAGGATCAAGCCTACTGAAATAACTGCTTCAGCTCTGATTTGACTTCCTCAATCACAGGCTCCCAGTCACCCAGTTTTTCCTGTCGAAACAGCCGGGCAGTCGGATACCATGGACTATCTGTTCGGTCAAGTAACCAGCGCCATTCTGGCATCTGCGAAACCAGAATCCAGACAGGAACCCCCAGCGAACCGGCCAGGTGTGCAACCGCAGTATCAGTGGTAATCACGAGATCCATATTTTGAATGAGTGCAGCCGCCTCCATAAATGAACCGGTCTCAGCCTGATATTCTGCACCCGGTTCAAACAAATTCCATGACGCTTTTAAAGGGTCAATCTGTTCTAACCCATTGACCTGCTGTAGGCTGACGAGCTGCACACCTTCGACTTCACTGAGAGGCAAAAATTCCTCTAACGGAACGGATCGGAATTGATCTCGTGAAAATTTGATATTGCCGTTCCAGTTTAAACCGACTTTTTTGCCCGCCTGCTTTGCCAGTTCATCAGACCAATATTGTTGCCTTTCTGATCCGGGAACTAAAAAAGGAATCTCAACGGGAATCGTTTCCAGACTGGTTTGCAGATAAAAAGGCACGCTTAACAACGCGCATTGATAATCAAAATCAGGCAGTTCGTCACCTTCGACCAAAATCTGGTCAATCTCGGGTATTAATTTCAGAAGTTCTGCCAATTCTCTCTGGCAGAGCAATAACACTTGAGTGGCCCCTCGCTTTTTCAACTCAATCGCAAACCGAATAAACAGTAGCGTGTCACCAAATCCCTGTTCACACCATAACAATATGGTTTTCCCTGACAGCGACTCTCCCTGCCAGCGAGAACCCGAGGGATTGGAACCAGCAGATACAGGATCCACGTCTACCCGTCGCTCATAACCTGGCCAACCCGCTGTTAAATCGCCTTTCAGCAGCTGCATAGTGGCCAGGTTGAATTCGGCAATGGCAAAATCAGGACGCAGGCTAAGCGCTTTCTCGAAATTTTCGCAGGCACCTTCGATATTATGTTGCAACTTGAATGAGTTACCGAGATTATTGTAACCCTCAGGCTGATCGGGGGCCGCCTGAATCGAGCGCTGCGCCGTCTTCACCGCTGCAGGAACATCCCCCAGTAATTCATAGACGTAACTCAAACTGACCAGAATCTGATAATGATCGGGATTGCTTTCCAATTCGGATTCGTATAACTGGATCGCTTCTGAATACTGACGTTGCAATACCAGGACATAGGCCAGTTTCATTGAGAGATTAAAATCGGCTGATGTTTTTTCCAGCAGTTCCCGATAGATGCGCTCTGCCTGCTCTAACTCACCCATCAGCTTCAATACATCGGCCCACTTCTCGTAGGTTTCCAGATTGTTTTTGCTCAATTCATACGACTTTTGAAAACAGCTGGCAGCTTCCGTTAATACACCACGACTTTCCAGTAAAGAACCCAGATTGAAGTAAGCACTTTCATAGTGGGGATGAATTTGGATAGCCCGCTCGAACGATTGTCTTGCCTCCTGACTCTTGCCCGAAGCATAGTAGGCCACTCCCAGATTATTATGGACGTCCGGCATCTCCGGGCGCATTTGAACAACCTTGAGAAAATTCGCAATACTTGTGTCTAACTCTCCTCGCTGCAGTTGCAGCGTTCCCAGATAGTACAATGCCTCCCACTGCAGTGCATCAGATTCCAATATTTGTTGATAGATTTGTTCTGCCTGATCCAGCTTTCCTGATTGATGGTGCGTTAATGCTGTTTTCAGTTCTTCTTGTACATTTACCATGTGAGGATTTATTCCATTTCCATACCCAGGAAGCGTAAATCAAAAGTTTTGCCATGTATCTTTGTATTTGTTGCCCGCTCAAAGTAACATTCTAACAGCAGTACTGCAATAACTGTTCACTGATCCTTGATACAGAAAGTAAAACGAATCATGGCCGCTCTTGTCTCTTGTCTGACAAACTCATATGGTCGCTTTGGCCCTCTCGCTGCAATGGAACACATCCGCGATGCAGGTCTCTCACATCTGGAACTCAATATCAAAAACCATGGGGTCCCTTCATTCTTCAAAGAGACACCCCTGCTCACAAATGGCTCTACTGAGGCTGACATTGATCGAGTGAAAGAACTCCTGAAACAAAATCAGGTACAGCTTTCCAGTTGCAATATTACCAGCGGAAACCCACTTGACCCTGAAATCGTCCTCATGACAAAACAAAAGCTCGATCTGGCATCACAATTGGGGGTCTCTCTGGTTGTGGGTGGTGCAGGTGAAATCGAACAGGAATCACAAAGAGAGACCCTCTATCTACATTTAAAAGATATCGGCGACTACGCAGCCGAAAAAGGGATTACTTATTGTTTTGAAACTCATCCGGGAATCTGTGTCAATGCAGCCGGCATGTTGCGTACGATGAACGACCTGGATCACCCGCACTTAAAACTTAACTTTGATACAGGCAACATCAATTATTACAATGAGCACGTTGATGTCGTGGAACAACTACGTGAAGTAGCTCCGTTCGTGAAACACGTTCATCTCAAAGATTCCTACTGCAAATTCAAAGACTGGCACTTTATCGCACTTGGTGAAGCCGGCGGCGTTGACTTTCTCAAAATCCGTTTCCTCCTGGAAGATCAGAACTTCGAAGGCCCTTACAGTCTGGAAATTGAAGGCATCGAAGGAGAAGCTGATCCCCCATTGGAAGAACACCATCAGCGCGTCAAACAAAGTGTGCAATATTTACGCGAATGTGGCTTCTTTGATTGAGAGATCTGGAAAATAATCTCTCAACCAAAATAAAATACGATGCAGCAAGGATTTCGTCACGAATGAGCGGGTGATTGAGTTAATCAATATCAGGACCTAAACGTAGCTCCAGATCTTTAAAGCGAACCTCCATCGGACCGCCGGAATGCAGTTGGAAAGCAATAATCCCCGACTTGGCTCCTTGCGGATCGTTCAAATCTGCACAGAGATTCCCATTGATATAAGTCCGAATCCGCGGGCCCACCGCGACAATGCGATACTCGTTCCAATCATTTTCACGCACATATTCCTCGCCCGACTTCTTGAATAAGAGTCCGCGCCCAAGCTCTTCGTACAGTTTACCCCACCAGCCTTTTCCCGCGTCTGCCTGATAACCTTTGACATGGCCATTTGGCTCTAGTCTGCTGCGAAACTGTATTCCACTGTTGCCGGAATTCGGTGACAGTTTGATCTTGGCCTTCAGTTCAAAGTCGCCAACCAACATGTCACTCACCAGAAACTCATTTGATTTAATCCCCGGAGACCGACCCACAATTTCACCATTTTCAACAGACCAGAGTTGGCTGTTGCCAGTCCAGCCAGTCAGATTCTGCCCGTTGAAGAACAACTTCAAATTATCCTTTGTGGCCTGCATGGGAACCTGCTTTCCACTGGCCAGATAGGCAACCAGTGACCGAACCTCACCAGAACTCAACTGCTTCCACAAATTATCAGGCATCATCGATTTGTCACTCAGGCTCATTTCATCAATTTCAGCGCGGGGAATGATCACAGTTTCATTGGCAGTTGCGACAGTCACGGCATTCTGATCCTGTTTCTTAATAATCCCGGTTACAATTCGACCGGATTCTGTCACGATGACGACTGGCTGATAATCTTTCGCCATCACGGCACTCGGGTCGATTACATTCGAAAGGAGATAATCCAGATTCGCACGGTTAGAACCTGTTAATTCCGGACCAATCGTCTGACCGGTTCCAAACAGCTTATGACATTGCTGGCATGTCTTCGTAAAAACGGCTCTGCCCAGATACAGATCCGGCTTCGGACGCGGACGAGAGATCATCCTTTTATAAACGGCAATCAACTTTTTCTTGTCGGCTGCTGACTCGCGGACAATGCCCCAGACTTTGCCAATTTTCTGATTCAGACTTTTATCTTTCAGGTTACCCAATTGACGAACAATTTCAGCCGAAAGATCTTTGGCGGATATTTCTTGCGATTCGATTGCAGCCAGCAATTGATGCGCATAGTCGGCCCGACTGGCGAGTGTATTCAGTGCATCCCGTTTTTCATTCAAATCAAACTGTTGATAACGTTCAAGAATTGAAGGAGCAACTGCCGCATCAGTATAACCAGCCAACCCACGCAATGCTTCGCGGCGCAATCCTTTTTCATCCAGCAGGGGAATCAATATCGAAACCAGCTTGGGATCCTGCACGCCCAGTAATGACGCGAGTGCTGATTTTCTGCCCGTCAATTTGCTCTTCTGGTCTCTTACAATTTCACGAAGCTGCTGCATCGCTTCAGGATCACCAAACGTCACCGCCAATGATAATGACTGCGATTTCACCACCGGATCAGAGCTGGAGATCAGTTTCTGACCCACAACAGACCAGGCTTCAGGCATCGGAAATTTACGGCGACCGCGCAAGGCGCTATTGATCGAATCTAAAAATACTTTCTGACGCGCGGCTGTTTTCGCCTGTCCCAGTTGTTGAACTAAAAAGGCAACCGCCTCTTCTGTGCCGATGTCTGCAATGCGTCGTAAGGTATAAGATTCGATCAATGGAATTCGAGAGTTCGATGCCAATTCGAACGAGCGTTGCATGTTGTGGGACGCCAATGGTTCTACTGCATACCAGTAAAGCAACGGTAAATTATGATCGCTCTGATCTTCCGCATGACCGACCAGACCAGTCAAAATTTCCCAGCGTTGATCCAGAGGCAATCGATTGGCTGCTGAACCAAGATACAAACGAACGACCGGTGAGGGATCTTGACTCGCCAGTTGAGCCAATTTCGATAAGAGAGCAGCAGAGGGTGTTCCGGTTTCGAGTGCTAATTGAATGGCCCAACCCCGCATATATTCGCTGGGGTCTTTCAGCGCCTGCATGATTTTCTGTTCCGAAAGCCCGCCCGTCACATGCAGCGCCCATAACCCGCGCAAACGACGTGTTACATCTGCATGATGAAACGATATCTCCGAGAGTTGTGCATACACTTCCGGGTCCGCGCCTCGCTCTTGTAGAATTCTGCGAGACTGCCTGACATACCAGTCATTCTTATGTAACTGTAGCTTAACCAGTTCGGCGCTGGTTAATTTTTTGAGATCGACCTGAACCGGCTTCGCATTTTTGTAAGCCACCCGGAAGATCCGACCGTTCGAACGATCGTGCTTCTGATATTCACGGTGATGGCATTGGTTTGTATCGTACCAGTCTATGAAATAAACCTGTCCATCCGGGCCAGTACGCAAGTAAAGAATCTGTGAAGAACGATCGTTGGCGAATAGAAAATCAGGAGCAAAATCCCCTGCATATCCTGATCCTTGTCGCGTCAGAACGTCCTGGTTCAGCCGGGCACCGTGTATGTTATTCATAAACAGCTGATTGCGATATTTTTCCGGCCAACTTCCGCCGAGATAAATCATCGCCCCCGCATGGGCGTGTCCGCCTCCTACACGATCCGAAGCCACGCGGTCTGACTGGTTCCATTGCCCGCCAGTCCAGTGGCGATGTCTGGCGATCGTTTTGATATCATCGTAGGTATAGGGGTTAAAGTGCTGTCCCGCCTGTCTGCGATAGCGGGCATTCTGTGCGACATGAAACAAATGAGGAATGACGCAACAGGTCAGAAAACATTGACCCTGATCATTGAAGTCCACGCCCCAGGGGTTGCTGGTTCCATGTGCAAAGATTTCGAATTCATGACGCGTAGGATGATAGCGCCAGATGCCTGCGTTAATCGGCTGCCGCTCTTTATCAGGTGTCCCCGGTTTGCCGACGCGGGAATGAGTAAACACGCCGTGACAACCATAGAGCCAGCCATCAGGACCCCAGATAAAAGAATTGAGGGTCTCGTGTGTATCCTCGTAATGCCAGCCATCGAGCAAAACCTCAGGCGCGGCGTCCGGAACATCATCACCGTTTTTATCGGGAATAAATAACAGGTACGGTGCCTGTCCGACCCAGACTCCACCAAAGCCAACTTCCAGACCACTCACCAGATTCAACTTCTCTTTGAAAATCTTACGCGTTTCAAACTTTCCATCCGCGTCTTTATCTTCAAAGATCAGGATCCGGTCTTTCCCTTTACCCTCAGGCTGTCTGCTGGGGTATGCATAGGATTCCGCCACCCACAGACGCCCGCGATCATCTATGGTCATCGCAATCGGTTGCTGCACATCGGGCTCGGCAGCAATCAATGAAACCGAAAAACCATCCGGCACCGTCATCACTTCTGCGGCTTTCGGACCGGGTAGACCATCGTATTTCTGCGAATGCGTTTTGGGAGGCGCACCACTGCTGACCAGCTCCAGCCCCGCTGGTTTCTTCTCATGAAAACGAAAATGATCAAAGTTAATGTGGCCCCAGCTACCACTGTGTTGATCTACCAGCCTGATAAATATTTCTTTGCCCTGATATTTTTTCAGATCAACCAGCGTCTGATGCATCCGCTCATGGTTACGACCGCTGGCTTTCGCGATCACTTTGTTCGTTGCCCGGTCTACAATTTCGACACGCGTTGATTCATGTGAACCGCCACCCACATAAAACGAAGCAAAAGGCTGAGTCACTTTGATTGCAGCAGACGTCAATGTCCCCACAGGATTGTCTTCCAGAAATTCGTAGGTCCCCACCCAGAATTGACCCTGATGATGACTCCGCATGTCACTGCGTCGGGAATAAACGGTGTCTCCCCTGGCTGGTTGTCGCTTAAATGCTTCACCTTCGGAAATCCAGTCTTTCAAGTTACCTAGTTCAAAGTCAACATTCACACGCTTGCCATCGGCATTCGTGGCAAAAAACTCACCCGGTTTCAATTCGTTTTTCAGTGAAACTTTTTTGGGCACGAACTTTTCAGGCTGTGCTTTCTTCCAGGTTTCTTCGTCAACCTTGACCTTCTTATGAACCAATAAGTACGCACCAGACTTATTACCCACCACCACATCAGGAAGTTTGTCTCCTGTGACATCTCCCACAACAACTTGTGTGCCTACGCCCGATTGATCGTTGATCTGATATGGTAAAAAGTCGACGCCCTTTTTTGTACGCACGGTTTTAAACCAGTAGTTCACGGGAGGTTCTTTGGCGCCGGGATCATGGCCTTGGTGCGCCCAGAAACGTTTGCCGGTGATGATATCCTTCACGCCATCGCCGTCCATATCTTCCAGAGCAACCGCATGTAACTGAGAAAAAACTACACCATATTTGTTTTCTTCCGGTCTACTACCCATTATTTTATGTTCAACAAACGTGATCTCACCATCTCGCTTTACGTTCTCAAACCAGGAGAGCCCATAAGCATGTGCGGCTTTACTGGTGATCACATCCTGATCTCCATCACCGTCCACATCATAGGCATACATCTGGGCCCCACCCGCAGCGGAAAATTTGACGGGATGTCGCGTCCAGAAACCTGGTTTGCTCAGATTAGACGGTTGCTCCCACCAGCCATTTTTTTCAAGGATATCCGGCTTTCCGTCTCCGTTCACATCACCCACACCCAAACCATGCGTAAAGCGACCGTATTTCAAATTGGGAGAAATCGCATGAAAGCTCCAGGGTTGTGTCGGATCTTTACCGGGCCCCGCGTAGCCCAATTGACCACCCGTATGAAATACCAGCTCCGGTTCCCCATCTCCAGTCAGATCGGCATAAGTCGGAGATTCATTATCGACCGCAGGATGCGCCAGATGCTTTTTCCAGTGCCCTGTTTTGTTCTGCGGATTTGCATACCAGAATCCTTCTTTACCCGGAAATCCGAGAATCACGATATCCAGCCATTTGTCGTTGTTCACATCATGCACGTAGGCAAAAAAGTTATCGGAATATCCATTAATACTCCATTCTTTCACCGGATAGAATTCGTGCTTCGTCTTGAATTCAGGACCTTCGTGCCAATAGGGACCCGAGATCACATCCTGATGACCATCACGATTCACATCGCCGAACGTGGCTCCCTCTGCATAGAATGTTTTCCCCAACTGGAGACGTTCAAACTGATGGATTGTGAAATCCTCAGCGCCAAAAAGTGGGGCCGCATTTGCCAGCAGTAACAATAACAGGGAGTAACGAGCCATAACCATTTCCCTCAGTAATCTATATTAAATTTTCAATGGAATCAGAAAAAGAAATTCGTAGTTCAATTCGTAGTTTACTCGAGAGTGAAGTCCGGCAAGGTTTTGATCTCACCACCCGCCAGCGCCGATTCGTGAGCCAAAATTCCCACGCTAGTCCAGTTGGCAGACAGCGGTGCATTCGGCCAGGGTTCACAGTCTTCAAGCATCGACTTCAAAAATGCATTCACCAGATGCGGATGCGAACCGCCGTGCCCTGCCCCTTGTAAGAATGAAAGATGGTCGGCGTCATGAATCGCACGTGTAAACTTTTGAATCTCAGGTGGCAGCAGATGAGCATAATCAGGCACTTCCACACGTTCCGGAATTTCCGGCTCAGGCTTCTTGGCCGTATGCAGTACCGGGTTCTCCCCTTCAATCAAAGGCCATTCAAAAGATTTTTTCGTGCCATATACATCAACTGACTCACGGTATTGTCGCGCCGCATCAAACAGAAACCGCCAGATGTGAGCCGCGATATCAGAGTCTTTAATTTTGATGTGACACGTCTCAACAGCAAATTTGTTACCAGACTTCACAGCAATGTCATCGTTCACCGTACCGGAACCGAAACAACTTACATACTCAGCACGACCATTCACCATGCCCAATACCGGACTCACCACATGCGTGGCGTAATGCATGGGAATCATGCGTTCCCAGTAATCTGGCCACCCCTCCATATCTTGCGGGTGACTGGCCTGCATGTATTGGATCTTGCCCAACTCTCCCTTGTCATACATCTCTTTGATGAATAAAAACTCGCGGCTGTAAACCACCGTTTCCATCATCATATATTTCAAGCCGGTCTCTTTGACCATGTTCACAATCTGCTCGCACTCGGCAACTGTAGTCGCCATCGGCACTGTGCAGGCAACATGCTTACCCGCTTTCAACGCTTTAATCGACTGCGGCGCGTGATCAGGAATCGGCGTATTAATATGAACGGCATCAACATCCGGGTCGGCCAGTAATTCATCATAAGAGGTATAACGCTTCTCTATTCCAAACGTATCACCAATATGGTTCAGGTGCTCCTCCGAACGTTGGCAGATGGCGTACATGTTGGCGTTCGCATGCGCCTGATAAATGGGAATAAATTCTGCGCCGAAACCGAGCCCCACTAACGCGATATTATTTTTTTTCTCACTCATGATATTCCTTCTACGATGCAATAATCTCAGATGCTTGTTGCAATGCCATATCCCTACAGAATTAAAGGCCCTTTATTCATTGTAAAACGCCATAATTCTAGTACCATGTAAACTTGCGCATAATTAATTGTGATATTTCACCAGCCAAATCTCTGTGATTTCCTCGAAATACAGGGAATTTTAGCCGCCCCTAAGGAATCAGCCAGCTAACCCCCTTTAAAATATCACATTGATGTCACCTCTTCATTAATGCACGTGGTGTCAGATCATGAAAGAACGCCCTTCGATCGCCCTGCTGATTGAATCTTCGAATTCCTATGCGCGGGGATTATTGCGCGGGATCATGTCCTACATCCATGAACATCATCCGTGGTCAATCTACCTGCCCGAACACGGGAGAGGCAGCGTTCACGTAGACTGGCTCAAAAATTGGCACGGCGATGGCATGATCGCCCGCATTGAAAATTCGAAAATAGCAGCAGCTGTTGTGAACAGTGGCGTACCTGCCGTCGATGTGAGCGCTGCCCGGCTGGCCCCTTCACTCCCCTGGGTAGAAACCGATGATTGTGCCATTGCCAATCTGGCTGCAGAACACCTGGTCGAACGCGGCTTTCAACACTATGCCTTTTGTGGAGACCTTCGCTTCAACTGGTCTCGCTGGCGGGAAGAACATTTTCAGAAGCACATCGCTGATGCAGGATTTGTCTGCCATGTATTCCCCCAAAAAACGAAACAAAAAAAAGACATCCCCTGGGAAGTAGAACAACGACGTCTCTCTGAATGGATTCAGCAACTCCCCAAACCGGTGGGTGTGATGGCCTGTTATGATATCAAAGCGCAACAGTTACTCGATGCCTGCCGCACGATCAATGCCTCTGTTCCTGAAGAAGTCGCCATCATTGGCGTGGACAATGACGAAATCCTCTGCAATCTTTCGGAACCGCCCCTCTCCAGTATTATTCCCAATACACATCAAACCGGTTACGAAGCTGCTGCTTTGCTGGATCGAATGATCTCAGGCCAAAAGGTTTCTTCTGATGCACACTTAATCAAACCATTGGGCATTGCCACGCGACAATCCACCGACATTCAAGCCATCGATGACAAAAATATCTCAGAAGCCGTTCGCTTCATTCGCCACCATGCCTGTGATGGCATTAACGTGCAGGATCTACTCAAATCCGTACCCCTTTCACGGCGTGTACTCGAAAGCCGATTTCAAAAATTGATTGGCCGCTCACCTCACGAAGAAATCATGCGTATCCGGCTCGACCGCGTCAAACAGCTGCTCACAGAGACCGATTTATCATTAATCCAAATTGCCGAACGCACCGGGTTTCAACATCCCGAGTATCTAAACGTCGCGTTTAAAAAGCAGACCGGAACCACTCCCGGAAAATATCGTCGCGATCAGGAACACGCCCACTGATAAATAGCTCAACATAATCTCTCTCATCCTGCATTTTCTTATCTTCACAGTTTGTAAATGCTTTCATCTGAATTTACACGTATCCTATTCCAATTTGTGTAACAAACCGTATATTAATAGAGATTAATACCTATCGCTTTCGCTTTTTCCTTAACACCTACGAATCGACGGAACAACATGACAGACACCGATTCCCCTGCACCCGTTGAGAAAGTCCAAAAACGCATCGTCTCTCTGGACCAGTTTCGCGGCTACACCATCGCCGGCATGTTCCTCGTAAACTACATGGGCTTTTTTGTCGTCTGTCCGGTTGTCTTGAAGCACCACAATACCTACTGCAGTTATGCCGATACGATCATGCCTCACTTTTTGTTCGCGGTCGGATTTGCCTTTCGCCTGACCTTTGGTCGACGTGTGAAATCGGAAGGCGCCTTCTCTGCTTATATGCGCGTCGTGAGGCGTTTACTGGGGTTGGTACTGGTTTCATTAATCATCTACCGTGTTTCTCCGATCGCCAAAACGTGGAGCGAACTCCAGTCTATCGGCGTCTGGGATACCATCGCGGGGCCGCTCAAACGGAACTGGTTTCAAACCCTGATGCACATCGCGGTCACTTCACTCTGGATCCTACCCGTCATCCGGTCGAGGGCGAGTGTCCGGATCGCTTATATGATTTTCTCAGCAGCTGCACATGTCGTGCTCTCGTATTACTTCTATTTCACATGGGTCAACTCGCCACCCAACGGCATCGATGGCGGGCCACTTGGATTTTTGACCTGGACCATTCCCGCAATCATCGGCACACTCGCCTGTGACTGGGTCGTGGAAGCGAAAGACCTGCCGCGCGTCAAACCAATTCTGATCTGGTCAACCATTTTAATGCTGCTGGGATGGGGCATCTCGTGTGGCACGCGATTTTATGATGTTCCCGTTGCAGAACAATCAAACCCCGCCTATCAAAATCAGAAGTTAGCAGCACACCCTGTCATTCCCGATGCAGCACAATTCAAAGCGAAGCAGGGAAAACCATTCAACGCATATCTGGCGGAACCACCTTTCGTCAAACCGCCCGAACAGCAACAACGACAGTGGAACTACTGGATGATGAGCCAGCGAGCAGGCACACTCGCATACCTGGTATTTACCGCTGGTCTGTCCCTGTTTGTGTATCTGCTCTTTCATCTGGCCTGTGACAGGGGAAGTTTCCAATTGCCCCTCTTCCGCACTTTAGGTACGAATGCTCTCGTCGCTTACATCCTGCACGACCTCGTCATGGAATCAGTCAAACCATTCGCTACCAAAGATTCCCCTGAGTGGTACGCCTGGGGAAGTTTTGTCCTCTTCTTCTGGATCACGTGGCTCATCGTGCGCCATCTGGAAAAAAACAAAATTCATCTCCGACTCTAAAGAACGATTTCAACTGGAACAGATCGTCGAGAGAAATTGATTCACCGCACTGTTCAAGCTTTCGGACTGTTGCGAGATCTCATCGGCAGCACAGGGAGCAATCTTGCTCATGTGTAGCAAGCAGAAATGTCATTCTTATTGCAGGTCCCGTCCTTCAGGACAGGGTGACCCCTTTTTCGCCTTCTGTCACTTTGCCTAATATGTGAGTCAGAATCTGGCTGGACTGGAGTTTTTCCTGAACCGCCTCCGAATGATCGGCTCGCACGATCGCCACCATGCCGATTCCCATATTGAAGACTCGGAACATTTCTTCCTCATCTATGTTCCCCAGAGATTGCAGCCATTCAAAGAGAGCGGGAACCTCCCAGGCCGACTTCTTCATTTCGATCCGTCGATTGGCGGGTAATATGCGTTCCACATTTTCAACCAATCCCCCGCCTGTGATATGTGCTAACCCGCTTAATACGATTTGATCGGGAAATGTCTCGTAAATCGAATTGATGGCGGCGGTATAGATCCGCGTTGGTTCCAAAAGCAGGCTACCGACAGTCCGCTGGTTTAATTCCTCAATCGGATCGTCAATTCCCAGACCTGCCATTTCAAACACAGCTTTGCGGATCAAGCTATAGCCGTTGGAATGAAAACCACTCGACTCCAAACCAAGCACTACATCTCCCGCTTGAATTGCGTGACCATCCAGTATCTGATTGCGCTCAACGACTCCGACACAAAAACCAGCCATATCGAAATCACCATCACCATACAGATCGGGCATGATCGCAGTTTCTCCACCCAGCAGAGCCGCTCGGGAAAGAACGCAACCTTTACTGACTCCTTCCATCAGATCGACAAGGCGATCAGGATCATCTTTCCCAAGTGCTATGTAATCGAGGAAAAACAAAGGTTCTGCGCCGAGACAAAGACAATCATTCACACACATCGCTACCAGATCGATGCCTATCGTATTATAAATCCCCGCTTCTATGGCAACCTTGATCTTGGTTCCCACGCCATCAGTTCCCGAAACCAGGACAGGATCTTGATAATTGCGACCCGACTTTCCCTGTTCCGGATTATTCAGGCGAAACAAACCGGCAAACCCTCCCGGCAAATCCATCACCCGGGACTTTTGAGCCAAATGAGTTTTCGCCAGCAGAGGATGAATGGAAGACATCGCTTTCTGATAGAGATCCAGATCAACGCCGGCATCTTTATAAGTCGCTTTAGTCATAATGTCATCCGAATATGAAAGAAATGATTCAGGGTTGGGATCTAGTAAATATGCCACCCTGTAGATCGGGCGATCAACTTTCACCAGCATAGCATTCCCTAGATGAGAAGAAAATCTTACGTATCAGTTATTTGAGAGCCAGGCCGGGAAAACCTTCACCGAGATTGATTCTATCAGAACTCAAAGATATGATCCTGACGTTCACTATATTCATAGAAAAAGGCAGCCCAAAATTCCTGCAATGCTACCAAAAACAGATACCAGTTTCTGTTTCACACATATATTTTAAATAATCAGGAGAATCACTGCATGAAGTTGGCAACTTTGCAAACAGATCAAGGAAATTCCGTGGCCTCAGTACTTGATCAGGACGAAGAACTGAAATTTTTTGACCTGCACGCTTTTGATGAAAGTCTGCCACGATCTCTCAAAGACATCCTCACTCTGGAAGGAGGGCTGGAACGTGCCCGAAAGGCAGCCAGACAGGCAGAGCAGGCAAATCAACTGATTGCAGGCACACCCTTAGCGCCAATTCCCAGTCCGGGAAAAGTGCTCTGTATAGGCTTGAACTATCGGGATCACGCTGAGGAAACTGGAATGCCGTTCCCGGATGAACCAGTCTGTTTCAGCAAGTTTTCCAGCGCCGTTACCGGAACGGACTTCCCCATTCGCATTCCAGCAATCGCCAGAGAAGTCGATTATGAAGCAGAACTCGTTGTTGTCATCGGGAAAACATGCCGCTGCGTCAGCGAGGCGGACGCTCCCCGTTACATCGCAGGTTACATGAACGGCCACGATGTCTCAGCACGTGACTGGCAAATAGGCCGACCGGGCGGACAGTGGCTGTTAGGAAAAACAGCGGACACCTTCGCTCCGACTGGCCCTTACCTCGTAACGGCTGATGAAATTAGTAATGCCAACAACCTGCCCATTAAATTGACTCTTAACGGAAAGGTAATGCAGAATTCCAATACCGATAAATTTATCTTTACCGTAGAACAGGTAATCCAGTTCGTGTCTCAATTAATGACACTCGAACCAGGCGATATTATCTTTACCGGAACGCCCCCTGGAGTAGGAATGGCACGCAAACCTCCTGTATATCTTAAACCTGGAGACCAGGCTATTGTCGAGATACAAGGGCTGGGCGCACTACAAAATACCGTAGAAGCGTGGGATTGAAATGTGAACTCTACTCGGAAGTAGTAACCCGAACTGCACGCAGGCCACGATCACTTTTTTCGGTTTCAAACTCTACAGTTTGACCTTCTACCAGTTGATCGAATGTGATGCCATCCAATGACGAGAGATGAAAAAAGATATCCTGTTGACCATCGTTAATGAAGCCAAACCCTTTTTCAGTAATTTTTTTAATTGTTCCAGTGGCCATAAAGCCCATCCTCTAACTTAAAAGTCGCTCGACAATAAAACGGAGTTTATTGTCACTCTGTAACTGATCACCATTGAAAGCCAAAAGCAATTCAAATAGTGACACTCTGAAAAAATACGCAAAGCGTATTATAACGCAATAATAATGAAATAATTTTATGAGAAAGAGAGAATCAGACCACAGCCCTAACAAGGTTTTAAGGAACCTTCATTCCCTCAATCTGAAATTTAGTGTGACAAACCCGAATCGAATTAGCAAACTGTTATATCAAAGTTTCTCATAAAATTTTGAGAATTCGAAAAAGCCCATTTCCGGGCATTATTCGTCAAATTCCTTGTTTTTTGAAATTTATACTTGATCTAGAAGCTACTTTTTGGCACCCCTCAACCTCCTTCGGTAGAGCCACTAGAAATCATCTTAGTCTACTTATTCTCTTTGACTGTCATAACAAAAAGAGAGAAATCACGCCCCAAATCAGATATATCTGTTCCATTCACCGATTTCAAACTGAATTCTGACTTTATATAGTTAACAACGCTTGAAATCTGAGGGGACTCATTTTTTAATGCTTCTAGACTTATGCCTGTGCAAGACAGGAAAAACTCAACTTATTTTCATGAACTAAGGATTCGGAAAGGACAATACAATGTCTTTGACAAAATTAGGCCGACTTTGCGTCGTGCTTACTAGTATCAGTATCTCAGCCTGGGCAGTCGGTTGTGGTAGCCCTGCATCTAACTCCGCAAACAAACCAGCAGAATCTCTTATCCCCGAAGGAGAGCAGCCCGCAGAAGCAGGTTCTACAACCGGTGGCGCTGGTGCAGAAGTACCAGAAGGTGGAGAAGAACCCAAAAAGGAAGGCGGAGAAGAGCCTAAAAAAGAAAAATCTGGCAGCTAATTACCGCCGCCAGTTTTCTGGTGACATACAGGAAAATGAAAACGCCCGTTCGCAAAACGGGCGTTTTTTATTGTATCAATGAACATTACTACGCTCGAAAATCAGATTCGGAATTCGTTCACTCGGATTGATCACAGACTTCGCATTTTAAAAAGTTCACTTACAAAACGGTGCTATTCCCTGTGCTTCGCATTATAATAAATCCTCTTTCCTCTAAAAGGATCGCTTTTTCATTTTCTGTGAAACAACATTGCTCACGTTGTTCGTTTCGGAGTTATGTATGACTCAGATTATTCTTCGAATAAAAAGGAACACTTTTGTGAAATCAGTATCTGTTTTGACACTTTGTTTATGTTTGTTTTTAAGCCTCTGTTTGCCAGACACGGTATTAGCAGAGGAAGCCAGGTCACAAGGGAAATGGATTCCGCTGTTCAATGGAAAAAACCTGGATGGCTGGACGGTAAAAATTCGTGGCTATGATGCGAATGATAATTTCGGACAGACGTTTCGTGTTGAAGATGGTCTACTGAAAGTTGGCTATGACCAATACGATGAGTTCGCTGATAAGTTTGGTCATCTTTTTTATAAAGATTCCTTTTCGCATTATATCATCCGTGTGGAATATCGGTTCACGGGAGAGCAATCAAAGGGGGGCCCTGGCTGGGCATTTCGCAACAGTGGGATTATGGTCCATGGCCAATCTCCTGAAAGCATGTCGAAAGATCAACGGTTTCCCGTGTCGATTGAAGTGCAATTACTGGGAGGAAAAGGCTCGGGAAAACGCCATACCGCTAACCTGTGCACGCCGGGAACTCATGTTTTCATGAAAGATAAACTTTTCAAACCCCACTGTACGGATTCCAGTTCGAAAACCTACCATGGAGACCAATGGGTGACAGTGGAAGTCGAAGTCCGCGGAAATGAAATCATTAAACATATCATTGATGGCGAGACCGTTCTCTCCTACACAAAGCCCCAACTCGACAACAAAGATGAAGATGCCAAAAAGCTCATTGAAAACGGAGCCCCGATCATGCTGAAGGAAGGCACGATTTCTCTCCAGTCAGAAAGCCATCCCATCGAATTCCGAAAAGTGGAGCTCATGAAACTCAAACCGTAAAGAAACCAACTGGTATTGAGAATCTGTTTCAGAAAAACCAGCACTAACAGGCCCTCTTTACAGAGACTTTGTTTCAATACACTGAAATGATGGACTTTCATGAGTTTGAGTCTGGAACTATTTCGCTCATTTACAAATACTATCCTCTGGTTCGCAGAATAAATGAATCCTGCCCGAACCTGCAAACAACAGTAATTCAAGAAAACACGAAAGAAAGCAATACCAATGAAGGGTAGCCAGAAAATCATTGATGCCTTAAACAGTGGATTAACCATCGAACTGACGGCAATCAATTTGTATTTCATCTCATCAAAAATGTGCAAAGACTGGGGCTTCGACAAGCTGGCCAAGCACTTCTATGATGAATCGATTGAAGAAATGAAGCACGCTGATCAAGTCATCGACAGGATTCTCTACCTGGACGGAGTGCCGGAAATTGCCCGATATGACGTGATTCGAGTCGGACAAACCGTGGAAGAACAAATCCAGAACAGCCTGGAATTAGAAACCAGGGGAGTTGCCACTTATAATGGAGCAATCGAACTCTGCCATCAGGAAAAAGATGCTGGCAGCCGGGAATTGATGGATCAGATGGTTGTTGAGTCTGAAGAAAGCGTCGACTGGTGCGAATCACAACTGGAATTGATCAAGCAAGTCGGAATTCAGAACTACCTCGCGGAGCAAATCCGGGAATAAATTAAGAACTTAGCCGACGGCAACAGCACAGAGACAACGCCGCTTTGATTCGCCACAATCATCACATAGCCCTGCCAACAGGTCTTTAATTCGACAATGGCAGGCTGTGCAGCCTTTTCCTGCGCCGCAACCACGCATCACTTCATGAACAGATTCCGCACTTGTATCAGAGATACATTGCTGGACTTCCTCATGAGATACGCTCAGGCAATGACAGAGTAATCGCTGACGCGGAACAGATTCGTTAATCTGAACTGATGAGGATTGACTGAATTTGCTCTGTGTAACAATTGACATTTCACTTCATATCCTAGCGTCTGTCGCATCTTATGTGGCAGACGCTGTTTTATTTCAGAGTTTAAAATCTTGGTTACGGCAGGGTTGGTAGGCAGGACTTGAGATAACCCCTTTTCCGGGTTGATCCCATGACTGAAAGACTATGAGACTCAGTCTCAACAACGCCAATTATATCGGTCTTCCCAATGCAGGTCAACTACTTTGAAAAAAGAAAAAACCGGCTTTGGAGGAGTTTACCGGCCAATAAAGCGCACATACAAACACGTGTTTGTAACATAAACAGTTCATCTGATGCTTGAGAGACCAAAATCCCCCTGTGAAGCAGGAATGATACTCACAAGTATCAAACGCTGTAAGCAGCGCTCATGTTGTCTGCTTTTTAAAAGCAGTATCCGGATCCCGAAACCGATATCCCACTCCCCGCACAGTTTCAATCAGCTGGGAATGCTGATCCAGCTTCTGACGCAATGCCCGTATATGAACATCAATCGTTCGTTCCAGAACCAATGCATCATCACCCAAAGCGGCATCAATCAACTCGGCTCGCGAAAAAACACGACCCGGTTGTCTGACCAGGGCTTCGAGTAATTCAAATTCACTCCGTGTCAGTGAAATAGGCACATCATCAATCATGACTCGATGACGACGACGATCAATCATCACTCCCTGGCTCACAATCGTTTCCGTTGATTCCCCACTGCTTTCACGACGTCGGAGCAAGGCTTTGATTCGCTCCAGCAAGATTTTTACACTGAAAGGCTTGGTGACATAATCATCTGCTCCGAGTGTAAAACCGACAACCTGATCTGTCTCCTCTGATTTGGCAGTCAGCATGAGAATCAGTATATTGCTGGTCACAGGATCGGAACGTAGTCTGCGACAGACTTCCAGTCCATCCATTTGCGGAAGCATCAAATCCAGAATAATCAAGTCTGGTGCTTTGAGTTGTGCCTGCCTTAATCCATCCATCCCATCCAGGGCAACGACAGCATCATATTTTTCCTGTCGCAGATTATAGGCGAGAACTTCGGAGAGACTACGATCATCTTCAATGACGAGAATACGTTTCTTTGACATTTTTTTCTTAGATCACTTATATAAAAACAAGTCAGTTAGAAAATATTTCCTTATGACGATGACGAACAATTTCGCCTTCCGTCAAATAAATCACATCTTCAGCAATATTAGTAGTATGGTCGGCAATTCGCTCGATATGGCGCGCTGAAGAAAAAAAATGTAATGCTGGTTTAATCAGTTCTGAATCGGTTTGCATCAATAGATAAATTTCATTGATGATTTCCCGATTATACTCATCAACAACATCATCTCTCTTACAAACATCCCGCGCTTTTTCAGTATCAAAATCAATAAAAGCATCAATCGCATCGCGAAGCATCGAAACTGTGACCTTCGTCATTGGTTCCAACGAGGCAGGAATGCGAAAGTCTGGATAATGCGACAGTCCAATCGTCCGTTCTGCAATATTAACAGCGAGATCAGCGATGCGCTCCAGGTCATTGTTGATCTTTAACACCGTTGCTGTTTCACGTAAATCGACGGCCACAGGTTGATGCAGCGCCAGAATTTTCAAGCAGTCCTCTTCGATTTTGACTTCACTCTCGTTGATCGCGCGTTCTTTTTCAATGACTTCGTTAGCCAGATCAACTTGAACTTCGTAGAGCGCACGACTCGCCTTGGAAATCATCTCTTCTACGAGAGAAGATTGAGTAATCAGTTCTCGTTCAAGCGATTCCATATCGCGCTGCAAATGTTTTGTCATTGGCTTATCCAAATCTGCCAGTAATGTAATCTTCGGTTTGCTGTTTTTGAGGATTCGTGAAAAGCGCCTCCGTAGCCCCGGATTCTACTACTAATCCCTGATAGAAAAAGGCAGCCTGATCAGAAACCCGTGCTGCCTGTTGCATATTATGCGTCACAATCACGATCGTATACTGTTCTTTGAGTTCGAAAATCAAATCTTCAATTCTTGCCGTGGATGCAGGGTCCAACGCAGATGCAGGTTCGTCCATCAGTAAAATATCGGGGTCATTCGCTAAGGCACGGGCAATACACAACCGTTGCTGCTGTCCACCCGATAAATTCAAAGCTGATTCATTTAATCGATCTTTCACCTCATCCCAAAGTGCAGATCGTTGCAACGAACGTTCCACAATTTCGTATAAATCTTTTTTCTTACGGATACCAGCTATTTTAGGACCGAAAGAAACATTATCAAAAATTGATTTCGGAAATGGTGTTGATTTCTGAAACACCATGCCAATTCGCTTTCGCAACGTGACGATATCCGTCCGGGAAGAATAGATTTCCTGACCTTCCAGCAAGATCTCTCCCTCAACCCGCGTTCCTTCAATCATATCGTTCATACGATTAAAGCACCGCAAAAATGTCGACTTACCACAACCGGAAGGACCAATAAAAGCCGTTACACAACATTCAGGTATCGAAAGTGAAATATCAGTTAAGGCGCGGTTCTCTGAATAATAAAATGACATATCTCGCACACTGATTTTTTCAGTAGCCTGTGCCAATTCATCCGCTGTCCGCATTCGCTTGCCTGATGGAATCGATGGTCGGACGATGGGGGCTTTTGAAAAGTCAGAAGTCGCCTTATCGGAAGGTTGTATCATTTTTTTTACCAAGGGTGTAGAAGCCATGGATTGAGAATCCTTGCTAAGTGAAATTATAGATACTTTTTATTATTTATGTGTCACTCATTTTTCTGATTTATCATTTCAATCCCAAACTCCCGGCATTACCAGCGGATCTTTTTTCCATATTTATGACGTACAAAGATCGCGATCGCATTCATGCTGACTAATACCACCAGGAGGACCAGGATACCAGCAGCAGCCAGGTGATGGAAATCCTCTTGGGGCCGTGATGTCCAGTTGAAAATCTGTATTGGCAATGACGTGAACTCATCTGAGAGACTTTCTGGCACAAAAGGCACATAAGCCATTGCTCCCACAACAATTAAAGGAGCTGCTTCTCCCAATGCTCGAGAAAGTGCTAAAATCACACCCGTCATAATTCCAGGGAGAGATGCCGGCAAGACCTGGTACCAAACCGTTTGCCAACGGGTGGCCCCCAAAGCGTATGCCGAACGACGAATTGAATCGGGTACCGACCTCAGTGCCTCCTGGCTAGCAAGAATAATAATCGGAAGTACAACCAGAGTCAGTGTCAGAGCCCCTGAAAGAACGCTCCGCTCCAGGGCTAATGCACGCACAAATAAAGCCAGGCCCAGAATTCCATAAACAATGGAAGGCACACCAGCCAGATTGGAAATATTTAATTGAATCAATTTGCGCCATCTGCTTTTAGGAGCATATTCTTCCAGATAAACGGCAGCGCCAACTCCCAGCGTAACAGAAAACAAAGCCGTCAGACCAATCAACCAAATGCTTCCATATAAAGCAGACTTGATCCCCGCCTTGTGTGGAAAACGAGAGGGAAATGAATCCACAAAATCCCAGCTCAGCCAGCTTTTTCCCTGCAGAATGATATTCCACATCAAAACGAACAGCACAATCACACACGTAATCGTCGCCAGAAAACAAACCGATGTGAATAAAAAGTTCGTAATCCGCCCACGTCGTTTTGCTGTATAGATATCGAGCTTTGCACTCATTCGTATTGTTCTCCCACTCGAGAGAGAATGTATTGCGCGATCACGTTCATTACCATCGTTGTAATGAACAACATTAAACCCACCGCAAAAATAGTACGGTACTCGACCGTACCCGTCGGTGTATCACCCTGACTGACCTGCACAATGTAGGCTGTCATGGTTTGAATGCTTTCCAGAGGATTCAAAGTTAGCTTGGGTGTGGCACCGGCTGCCAGAGTGACTGCCATCGTCTCTCCTATGGCTCTGGAAATCGCCAATAGAAAACTGGCAATAATTCCCGATAAAGCTGCCGGCACGACTACTCGCACCGTCACTTCGAATTTGTTGGCGCCTAACGCAAAAGCGGCTCCGCGCAGAGAAAGTGGAACCGACTGTAAAATATCTTCACTTAACGAAATGATCATCGGCAGAATCATGATTCCCACGACGATACAGGCACTGGCAGCATTAAACACTCCGGCACTGGGAAATAAATAACGGATGATTGGGGATACAGTAACAATGGCCAGATATCCATAAACAACGGAAGGTATGCCAGCCAAAATTTCCAGAAACGGCTTGACGATATCCCGGAATCGCGGAGACGCATATTCACTCAGATAGATGGCGGTTCCCAGTCCAATAGGAACCGCAACAATCGCAGAACCGCCGGCAACCAACATCGTTCCACACATCAAAGGTAAAATCCCAAAATGCTGTGGCTTCAATAACGGAGTCCACCTCGTACCCGTCAGAAACTCGATGATCGAAACGTCAAAGAAAAATTGAACGGATTCATACAACAGAATAACAACGATTCCGACAGTGACCAGCACAGAAATACTGGCACAGATGAACAAAGTGAAATGAATGACACCTTCGTAGAAAGGACGTAGGCGAACCAGCAGGCCATCCGCTCTTACTAAAGACGTACGGCGAGGTAGCTTGATAACCGCTGCCTCGCCGAGTTCCATCTCAACCGATTGTTCTTTACCGGAAACTTCTTCTGTCACTTGGACAATGCTCCCTTAAGGGTATCCTGGTTCGCTTTGACGACTTCATCTGAAACCGGGACATAACCTACATCTGAGGCAAGCTCAGCTGCGTTTTCCAGATAAAACTTCACAAAGGCAACTGCCTCTGGACGCTCGAAGGCTGATTTTCGTACGTAGATAAACAAAGGACGCGAAAGGGGTGCATAAGAATTGTCACGGACGGCTTCCACAGTTGGCTTTTTGCAACCAGCACCACTGTCAACACCCAATAATTTCAGTTTGTCTTTGTTCTCTTCATAATACGCGTATCCAAAATAACCGAGAGCATATTCATCTGACTGGACTCCCGTTACGAGAACATTGTCATCTTCGCTGGCGGTGTAGTCCGCTCGACTTGCTTTTTCTTCACCGACTATTACTTTCGTAAAGTAATCAAAAGTACCAGAATCAGTACCAGGCCCATACAACTTGATCTCTTTGGCAGGCCATTTGGGATTCAGGTCTTTCCACTGTTTCACTCCACTTTCAGGACGCCACAATTCCTTGAGCTGGCCAACTGTCAAACATTCACACCAGGTATTTTTAGGATTCACAATCACAGCTAAACCATCAAAGGCAACGGACAGTTCAATAAATTCAATCCCTTTTTCTTTACACGCAGCGGCCTCTTTTTCCTTCATGCCACGTGAAGCATCACAGATATCGATTTCTCCGGCGATGAACTTTTTCATTCCGGCGCCTGTTCCGTGTACTCCCACAGTAACACGCACGTCCGGCTGCACTTTACGAAACTCTTCAGCAACCGCTTCACTAATAGGATAAACGGTACTCGATCCATCAATTTGCACTTTACCCGAAAGCGTTCCGCCTCCAGCATTTCCCGCCTGTGATTGAGAGCCAGTACCATCGTTACTGCCACCTGAGCATCCAACGCCAATCAGGGAAATTCCTATCGCCAGACACAGCACTCCCATTGCTTTCCCAATATTTCTTGTGACCATTTCGTGTAGCTCTCCCAATGCGATATGCTGGAAATCAAGATAGATATTTGCTTTAAAACAAGGCGTGAAACAAACTGGCCAGAATGACCCAAAAGCGTTCGGCACACCTTTTTCAGATGCCCATTAACATACCCGTGAAGTGTTAAGATAATATTAAGAATTCGTGAAGTACTTAATCTTTCCTCAACATTCAAAAAGCAGAATGCGAACTACTTAATCCTTTTATTAAAAAGGACTTACATCACGTCCGACGGAAATCTTAACCACGCGGAAGTCGTACCGAAAAGGTACTGCCCTCACCGACTTTGCTGGTAACTCCAATGGTACCATTGAGTGACTGGACCAGATGTTTCACGATGGAAAGCCCGAGGCCCGTTCCACCCAGTTCGCGTGAACGGGCTTTATCCACACGGAAGAACCGTTCAAAGAGACGCGCCTGATACTTTTCCTCAATCCCAATGCCTGTATCCTGCACTTGAAGCAGTACCGTATGCGAATCTTCGCATAGCCAGCGAATGGTAATCTTCCCCTGGTCGGGAGTGTATTTGATGGCATTATTAATCAGGTTGCCCAGAATCTGATGCAGCCCTTCTTCATCCGCTTTCATTTTGATTCCGGGCTCTTTTTCTTCAATCAGAAGTTCAATGTTTTTGGACTCAGCAACTTTTTGCTGGTCAACCAGACACGCTTCCACAAAAGGCCTCAGTTCGATACTAACGATATCAAACACCTGATTTCCCGACTCAATGCTGGCCAGACTGATCAGATCCATGATTAATTCATGTAATCGTTCGGCCTGCTCTTCTATGCGAAGCAAAAAAGTTTGACTGATCTTCGGATCATCCATCGCGCCCCGAATCAGTGTTTCGGTATAAGCTTTGATTGAACTCAGAGGAGTCTTCAATTCATGCGAAACATTCGCCACAAACTCCTGCCTTAAAGATTCCAACCTGCGCAGCTCAGTCATGTCGAATAATACAATCACCAGACCCGGGCAGGGATCTCCGGGCAATGGTGTCGTCGTGACTCCTAAAATTCGATCACTGGTACTCTCCAGCTCGACTTCCATTCGCCGAGGTTCCAGAGTATTCAGCACTTCAGTCACCGCTTTTTGCAACTGATGGTTGCGGACTGACTCAAACAAAGGCTTGCCTTGAGCCTCTTCAGGAGAGAAAAACAGGAGGCGACCCGCAGATTCATTGGCAAATAATACATGTTGGTGCTCATTCGTGGCGATCACACCTTCCACCATTCCTTCCAACACAGTACCCAATCGATCTCCACTTGCCTGCAGTTGCCTGACGCGCTCAGCCATTTCCTGACTCATATGATTAAATGACTGCGCCAGAATTCCCAGCTCATCCTGCTGCGGAAAATAGAGCTTTTGATCGTAATCCCCGCCCGCTATGGATTCCGCGGCATTGGTCAAAATCGTCAAGGGACGGATCATCCGGGCCACAACCCAATAGGTGATAAACATCACCGTCAGGCTGACCAGAAACGCAATACTCCAGATCAGTTTCTCAACGGAAGAAACTTCCTTCTGAATTTTTGCCATTGTGATGGCGGCACGCACAACGCCTGCCGGCTGACCGTTTTCTTCAAACAGCATAGCATAATACAGCATCGGCTCACTTAAGGTCGGGCTGATTCGTTCGGACGTTCCAGAACCGGTCGAAATCGCCTGGATGACTTCAACACGATTTCTGTGATTTTCCATTCCGCGAACCATCTCCAGAGTAGCCTGGTCAGAATCGGCGATCACAATACCATCCATATCGATCAATGTCAGTCGTGTACCCGTCAGGGCACCCAGCTTTTTGACCTTATCCTGTAGATGCTCGGTAAGTCCTTGCTGAAAAACATCATCCATACTGCTCCGCATGATCACAGCAGAGTCATGCAGGCGCTGCTGAACCTGTTCGACGACCTGAGATTGCTGACGCCCCGAAACGATCAATACAAAAACAATCGCAGACGCGATATTTAAACCGGCATAAACCAGAAAAAGCTTCCAGAACAGTCGCGAAGACCACATCGTTACATACACCTTGACGAATGAGAGAGCATTCTACGAAACCATCACCGACAATCACCGACAATCACTGATGATACATTGGTCAGACAGACTCTGAAAACTCACAATAAATAAATTCGAATAACAGAATTCGCCTATTGTGAGCCTGACTCCAACTTCGACGCAAGGGCTGAACATCATTTTCATCAAGAGTTCATTAGAACTGCAGAAAATTATTCTGATGCGCGTCAGAATGCACTGCTGAAAAGAGAGCAATGGAAATGAAAATTTGCCCAATGAGGTCAAATAAAAATCTGTCGAAGTGAAATGAACAGAACGTCTCAGTCGGCAATCGAAGTCACCAGCTCTTCGGCGACTGCCTCCAGCACATCGGAGGTAATCAAGGAAAGTTCGTCTGCATAGCCAACCAGTAATCCCAGATCGCAAAGACGGTTGATCTTACGAGGATTTCCCTGAGTCAACTCGTACAGCGTTTCGAAGGCACCCTCTTCAAAAACCGGCTCGTTGCGACCCGCCACTTCCAACCGATGCTCCACGTAGCTCCGGGTATCTTCCAGAGATAACGGTTTCAGCAGACAACGTACGGCAATGCGGTCATCAATTTGAGCAGACCGCTGCAGTTGGCTTAGTAAAAGCTGGTCGCCCGCTAACAGCAAAGTAAAATCAATCTCGGATGTCTGTTGGAAATTGAGAAGTTGATGCAGCGTTTCAAAAATCTTCTGATCCGCAATCAAATGAGCTTCATCAATCACAATCACCGGCTTGTGACCCTGCTCACAAAGTAACAGCAGCTGCCGGTGTAATGCCCGAACAATACGATCTTTGCCCGACACAACCGGTTCGATACCCGCTTCCTCGGCCCCCAGTTCCACAGCAAGATATGAAATCAGTTCAACCGGTGATAACTGAGGAAATACCAGATGCACGAATGGTTGATAAATCTCTGCCAACTGACTTTTCAGTACATGGCACAAAAAAGACTTACCGATTCCGGATCCACCGACAAGCAGACCCGCCCCCTTACTGTTCTCAATAAGATACTGAAGTTTCAGCAATCCCGCCTGATGAGGGTGGCTTTCGTGAAAAAAAGTGGCATCCATTTTTTCTTCAAAAGGACCACTCTGTAAATTCCAGTAACTCTGATACATAAACTCTGATTCCCGGGAATTGATTTCGATGATAAGTTCCAGAAGGAAACGCTTTGTTAATATTTTCTCACACGACGAGCCGAGCCATTCACAGGCAAGTCATCTGTTTCTTCGATTTCACCAGTCAGCCAGACGGCACCTGAATCTCTTGAACGGCTCGAATTACCCGCTGGTCTCAAACTGTTTATATAAACGGGCCGTTCACCGGCAATCTGCTTGACTTGCCTCCCAGATTGCTGGCCCTCAAAATCTTGCCCCACAGCGTGGTACACGTTCGCATCATCTTGAACTGTTCCCGCTACCTGTTGAACAGAGACCGCTTTGATGACTGATGTTGGTGGATGGGATTCCTTACCAGATTCAGGCGCTCCTGTCGGCAGATTGGCATTCAGCCCAAACTCAAGCGAAAGCTCATCGCTGTCACCCAACTCGAATCCCAGATCCGTTTCTTCTGACAGGGAAGCATTGATCGATTCGGAGGGTTCTAAAGATCCGAAAAAAGTGATCAGCGCCATCATCGAAAAGACGCTCGCCAAGAGACCGGTCATCACTTTTGTTGTCTGATTCCAGGGAATCGGCAAAGAAAATCGATGCTTTGCCTCTGCGGAATCCCGTCCGGGCAGTTTCAGAAAGCGTTTGACATTTAGAGACTTAAGCCAACTCATCTCTCGTTCCTTCGAGGAGTAAAACTCTTTTTCAACAATAAACCCGAGCTTCATCCCTGAATGGCTGGAAGTAGGGAAACATAGTCGCCACCAGAAAATCGCGGAAAACAGGTACCGACCGTTTTCTTTATATCGGCATAGGCTGTATGGCTCTTGACCATTTCACCGACTTGGTAAAATAGGTAAACTCAGCAACGCCTCACACAACAACACCGGGTATGCCCGAATGCAATTCGGGCCGAGCGCAGCGAGCAGGAAACTGATAGAAGAATCAATGAATTAAAAGGCAGGTCCCGTAGCAGAAAGAAAAAGCAGACGTCGCAATAACGACTACCTTACCGCACCTGAGCTTTACAGCATTCACGGCTGTCTGACGTCATGAAACTGGCTGAAGGGTATTCGTGTGATGTAGTCCTTGTTCATCACTGTATGTTCATTCTGCAGAATCATCGCACCGGAATGAAACCAGACACCATTGAGTTTGCCATCGCGCACAATCATCGGCAACGCAGCTTGATCACCGGGCTTTCCTCTCACCACTTCCTTCGACCAACCCTCGCGCAGGCCTGCAAAGAGTCGAACCCAATAACCACGCTCATTTGACAGAATGATATCGTCATCCTTGTCACCGTCGAGATCGACGAATCGCAACCCCTGATCGAGCCCGCGTTCGTCGACGAGACAACCGCGTTCGGGTAAAGCAAATGTAGCGCGTTGCCAGTTCGCTGTCTGATGGCTCCAAAGATAGACGGCATTCTGTATATCGTTGTTGACGATCAGATCAGAAACACCATCTCCGTCCAGATCGCGGAATCGAACGCCGCGGTCAACACCCCGTTCCACGATGCGCAAAGGTTTTCCATCGACCTGTTCCGGCAGCGCTCCTTTGAGGCGTTCCCATTGTCCGCCCTTGAAGCGCCAGACATCACGTTGCCCTTCGTTGGCAACTACCAGGCCAGCGTGTCCCGCGCGGCTCGCCGTGAAAAAATGAACGCCGTGAGATTTCGAGGCACCCGTATCTTCGTTGGAGAGAATTTGCACAGGCAGCGGAATCTCACGCCACTGTTTTGACTTTGGTTCCCAGATACGCGTTGTCTGTTGCTTTGAATTACTAATGACCGCGTCCAGAAAACCATCGGCGTTGACATCAAGCAGCCGTACTCCATTGTCACCGCCACTTTTTGAGCGAAGTGCCACACCGCCAAGTACGTTCTTCGTCAGACGATCATAGATCTCGCGACAGTTCAAAAACTTCACAGGCTTACCGTAAGTACGGTCGGCATAGTCGATGACATCCACCAGCTGCTGAGCGTCACAGTAACCAATCGTGTGGAACAGCAGGTTGCACAGTCCCTGCTTTTGGACACAGATATCTACGGCGCGTTTCCAGTCGTCCGTAGTTTTAGAGCTTTTCGCTTTGTTCTGATGAACGCCATGTGAATCGCCGGGAATCGTCACCGGCAGCTCCCAGATCAATTGATTGATGGCATAGGGATAAGGATAGTTTCTGATCGAGTTCACGAAATGCCGCGTCTGCGGAATTTTGTTGACGTACTTATCAAATCGCGGTCGGTTTTCGGAATCGTACCGCCACTTTCGCGGCAGGGTCTTGTCATCTGACGGAAACCAGGTGGTGATGCTGCTGTCACAGGTAAGGAACCGACCCTCTTCGGTACGCAGCGGGAACACTTCGGTGAAAAACCGTGGCGAGACAGAATTCTGCGCATCACAGCCGGGCATACGATGCGCCACTGGTCGGTTGCCCGGCACCTCGAACAAATTCTCCAGGCAGGCGAGGTAATCTAGTCGCGCGAGTGCCAGAGCCTCGTCCGGTCCGTAGCCTTCATTACTGCGAAAGAACGGAAATCGATGCGTGAATGTATGGCAGTCCAATGACAGGCCATCCTTGAGAAACTGTTGCGACGTTTTGCTGTCTGCCGGCGACTGGCAGGTCATGATGGCAACAGGTGCGCGACCGTCTATCTGTTTCAGACGTTGAATCAACGGCGACAGAAACCGCGCGAACGCCTCTGGGCTCACATCATAGCGTGGACGAAACGCAGGACCGCCCATATCATCGACTGACAACAGAATGACCGCGTCGACCCCATCTTCCCCCACCCACATTGGCGTCGTGAGTTTAGGAAAATCCGCATGCGGGTAATAAGGATCGCGTTCATCAAGATAAGTAAACCGGGAACCAATGCGATCTTCAGCAATAATTTGATCAGATGCAAAGCAGAATGCAAATAACAGCATGCTCAGCAATGTCAAAACGTTGTTTCGTCGCAACATCGATTTACTTTCTGTTCAATTATATGATTCCTGACACGAATGGCACCTTTTATCATCTTATGATTCCTTGAGAGGCTTGCTCTCGTTGTGTATTTTTTTACGGTAATGAATGTAATCAAGAGCGTTGAGAACAAACGCGTATAGGAATAGCAGCACACTTACTGCTACTAATAATACATATAAATCAAGGGTAAAACGAGATCGAAGTAGATCCCAAAATATGAATAACATACAACTCAGTGAAAAGGTAAGCAAAATAATCACGACACGAATCCGCCGAAGATGCTTTTGATATTTTCGTACTTTTGTGGATGCAATATGAGTATTTGACATATTAATCACAGTATCTTTTTAGCGGAGGAAAAATGTGTCAAAGACGAATAGTACGGTAGCCAATTTTTGATTTACAATTGGGCGTTGCTCCCAGGACGAAGTTGTTGCTCCAAAAGTGTTTCATTTCATCTTACATTCTCCAGACTTCCAGACACAGGTTTTTTCGTGCCTTTCGTGTTTTTCGCGGTAGAAAATAATTTCATAAAAACCCCCACGAACGCGCGAACCGCTCCTTTAGCAGTACAGAGCAGACAACACAGCTCATAAAAAAACTCGGCCTCGAAAGCAAGAACCAATCAGTCTTGGGAAGGCCGACAACGATCCCACGCTCGCATTAACAGAGAGAACGGTCCCGACAGAATGATCAACAATAGCGTGAAGACGATGTAAATGGGAATGAACAGAACACACAAGAAAACACCCAGGCAAACATTAAAACAAAGACTAATGTATCCAGCAAACTTACCTGGCGGCGTAAATACTTTATCGTCACCCATCTCAGCCACGAATTCCTCATATAGCGCGATGACGTCTTCGACGTACGAGTGAATTGAGTCATTGAGCGGCAGTGCATTTTCATTGTCGTCCTCCGGATATTCGCCTTCGTGTGGACCACCGATGTAGACGGGAGCATCGACGTTTCCTGTGTCAATCGCGTAGTAGTCACCGCATCCAGATTCACCGATAATGAAGAACTGAGGCGGAAATATTGACTTTATATATTCAACACATTCAACGTCGTCGACGTTCCCCCAAGAGAGCGATGCCTTTGAATGAAATAGCATCGCAGGTTCATCTTCTCCTAGTTCGGCTGCCAGCGCAGTAAGCTGTTCTGGATAGTGCAGCAGAAGCTCTCGATAGGATGACGGAAGCTGACATCCCGCAGCACTTTCCAATTCAAGAATTTCGGTTTCATTCATGTTCTTGACTCGACCATTTGTTTCAAAATACTTTTTGTGCCGAAAACAGTCAGGGTCTAACGCTGTAATTTATTCCCACTTGATCAGCGTTTCACAAACAGAATCATTTCGTGTTTTTCGTGGTAGAAAATAAATTACACTTTTGCATTTCGGACAACTTTTATTCGTCCGTCATAAATAAATTTTCTACTAAGCAGATCCGGTTTCTTTGCTATTTTCTATGTGGTCTTGACGATTCAAGAAATTCTCAAATTTTTTAATTTTTTGTTCAGATATCTCGTTACGAAGAGATGAAACATAGCGATTCCAATACACAAAGGCACAAGAACGTAGAAATTGGGTCCTTGAGTTAATATATACCACAAGATAACAGCGAAGTAAGAAACCCATGCGAGAATCTCCACACTGGATTTCAATAGAACGATTTTTAGGTTCTGGCAAACTAAAATATTCTCTCCATATTTGAACAGAAATCTTGAAGCTCTGATCTGAAATAATGCCATTCCAATTAACCATGTGGTAAGAACATCGAGATTTGGTTCTTGAGTTAGCAACATCAACACAACTATAGTTATTGAAGTAACAAATCCTAGAAGCCACACACCGACAATCAATATCATCACTGTTTTCGATTGAGGAGAGATCTCTGTAGGCGACTGATCCTGCATTGGCTAACTCCTCCATACAATGTATTAATTGACGAAACCTGATCAGTTCCAAAAATGCTTGGTTCGTTTGATCTTACATTCTTCAGGATTTCAGACACAGAATTTTTCGTGTCTTTCGTAATTTTCGTGGTAGAAAATAATTGCAATCATCATCCACAAACGCGCGTAGAACTCCTGCAATTTTCACCTGCAGCCCTTGAATCTGCCTAATTCAAATCCAGAACATCAGCCATCGTATACAGCCCCGCGCCTTGTGCCGCCAGATATTTGGCGGCGGTCAACGCACCGTATACATAGCTGTCCCGCGTATGGCCGCGTACTGTCAGGTCAATGGTTTCGCCCATCATGCCAAACACAATGGTATGCTCTCCGACATTATCGCCCGTTCTTAAGGCATGATAGCCAATCTCGCAGGTCGGCCTTGCTCCCGGTCGACCATGCCGACCATGCACATGCTCGGTCTGTCCCATTTCATCCGCAATGATTTCACCAAAATGCAAAGCCGTCCCACTGGGGGCATCTTCTTTAAACCGGTGATGGCGTTCAATCACTTCTACATCCACACCATTGGGAGAGCTCTTCAATGAATGAGCCGCCTCGCGTACCAGCTTCATCATCACATTGACGGCCAGACTCATATTCGGCGCCAGAATCAGAGGCGTCGTTTGCGAAGCCGTCAAGACTTCATTCTTTTGTTCGGGTGTCAGTCCTGTCGTCGCAGCCACCAGTGCAATTTGACGCTCTGCACACACCTTGGAAATTTTTACCAGGCCGTCCGGCAAGGAAAAATCAATGATCACATCTACTCGCTCCGTCAATTCCGATTGAATCGTCACACCGACCGGACCGACGCCAGCGACTTCGCCGACATCCCTCCCCAGAGCGGGAGAATTTTCTGAATCCAGTGCCGCACCGAGTTTCAAATCCTGATCCTGACAAACCAGAACGACCACGCGCTGCCCCATCCGACCAGCGGCACCATTCACTCCGACGATAAGTTGTTCACCCATCTCTCACTCCCACTTACTGAATCTGTTTATATTCAACATTGAATTATTCGGAACTGACGACTGACAGTGATCGTAATCGACGGCCCCCCACTTTTCCAATCAGGCCTGCTACATTCTACCTGCATTTTTAGTTTATTCACCCTGTTTTTTAATTTCTGCCCGCGCCCACTCTAATTCCTGCACCACCTCCGCCTCCGGCTCAATCGCCAGCCGCGCTTCCAGCGAAGCAGCAACCCCTGCCCCTCCCAGATTTCCTAATGCCCAGGCCGCGGCACCCCGAATCAGAGGTTCAGAATCGTGGAGCGATTTCAGCAGAACCGGGAGCGCTGAAGAATCCCCCAGGTTTCCCAACACGATCGCCGCATTCCGCAACAACCCGGCCCGGCGTGCCCGGGACATCGGCGTACTCTGAAATCGTTCCTGAAACGCTGTCGCGTCCAGCGATAATAACTCGACAGCATCAAGGGGGGAAAATTCTTCCACAGGTTGAAATGATCGCTCACGACTGACGGGCGCTTTCCGGTTCCAGGGGCAGACATCCTGACAGACATCACAACCAAAAACCCACTCTTGCAGGCCCGTTCGCAACTCCAGCGGAATCGGCTGATCGCGGAGTTCGATCGTCAGATATGAAATACATTTCCGCGCATCCAGCGTTCCCGCATCGATAAACGCATCGGTCGGACAGGCATCCAGACAGCGTGTGCATGTGCCGCAGTGTGATGTCTGAAAAGGTTCATCGTAATCCAGCTCATCACTCAATAACATGCCCGCCAGAAAAAACCAGCTGCCTTCGGTTTGATTCAAAAGCAACGTATTCTTTCCAATCCAGCCCAGCCCTGCCAGTTGTGCAAAATCCCGTTCCAGAAGGGGCGCGGTATCGACAACGCCGCGCGTTTCACAATCCGGAAAATGCTCCCGAATTCTCTGTGAAAGCTGTTTCATTTTCTTTCGGATCACACTGTGATAGTCAGTACTACCCCAGGCATATCGTGAGATCCGTGCCTCTGTCCCAGAACGTGGCGGAGGTTCCTCCGTTCGGTAATTCAACGTCAGCATCAACACACTCTTAACGGAACTCATCACATATTGAGGATGCTGATACGCTTCTTTACGGCGTTCGATATAACTCATCTCGCCCGCGTAACCCTGATTGAGCCAATCCAAAAACTGATGATAGCCTTCCGGAGTCACCGCCGGTGCGATCCCCGCCAGATCGAAGCCTGCTTCTAGAGCCAGCCGCTTGATCATCGCGCTCTGCTGACCTTGATCGCGTACTGGAAGATCTGATGCTTCGCTCATTATTTTCTCTAACGCTGACGCATTGAATTATACCGACGGATGAGCTTGAATCTGTTCCCACTGTGCGCGACCCACCTTCAGTACTTCTGCATCGTCACATTTAGCTAAAGGTGTATAACGCGGATGTCGTGATTCTTTATACGGATCATTGTGGCGCGTATTGTAACAGCAGATAAAACCCCAACGCGGATGCTCACTCTTGTTTTGATCAGAACGGTGTAACAGATTGGAATGAAACAAAACCGCAGAACCCGGCTCTAATGTGCAGTGGACCAGTTCAAATCGCTCGCACGCGGCCTCAACCCGTTCCGGGTCTGCCCCCGTCTGATCACCGACCTGCCCATGATCGATGCGCCCCATCAGGTGACTCCCCCGCAACACTTGCAAACAGCCATTTTCTTCAGTCGCACGGTCCACCGCGATCATACAGCTCCCCATATCCGGGAACAGACAGCCGTTGCCGTACCAGTATCCATAATCCTGGTGCCAGGCCCAGGCACCACCCACGCGGGCTTCCTTTTGTATCATCTTATGATGGTAATGATAGACCTCATCACCCAGTAACGCTTCCATCCGGTCTACAACCCGATGACTGCGCGCGATAGCACCATAAATGTCATCATGCACTTCATTTTCGATATTCAGCTTCACTGCGCCCCCTTCGCCATCAGCGCGGCTGAAAGTCGCCTGCTGCATCGCCTGATCGGCGCGCCCAATCTGTCCCAACAAGCTGACTTCTTCCTGGCTGAAGAGATCTTCCACTACCAGAAAACCATCCTGCTGAAACTGAGCCAATTGTTCTGCAGTGAATAACGTCGAAGCCATCTTACTTCTCCACATTCTCAAAAGAACGAGTTGAAAACCAGCATTCACTCTGTATGTACCGATGAAAGGAAACCACCAGGGTACCACCATTCACGAATCACAGGTTTCATTTTACCGTATTTCAACACTCGTTTCGAGCATCACTGCGTCCCGAAACAAAAACACAACCCGATTGTGGTCGCGCTGTGTTTTATCTGATTCTCTGAAATGCGGTTTAGAGAGCCGATTTATGCTTCATCCAGTATGTTGACGGCTGCAAATTCCTTACCCTCCAGCATCGCCAGGCTGGCACCGCCTCCCGTACTCACGTGGGACACCTGATCGGCGAATCCGAGTTGCTGTATCGCAGCGGCACTGTCACCGCCACCGATAATACTCGTCGAATCACTGTCGGCAATCGCCTGCGCTACGGCTTTGGTACCTTCGTCGAAGGGAGCCATTTCAAAGACACCCATTGGACCATTCCAGACAACGGTTTTGGCAGACTTCACGGTTTCAGCATAGATCTTTGCCGTCTCGGGACCGATATCAAGTCCTTCAAAACCATCCGAAATTTCGCCCGCTTTGACGACCTGCTTATTACAGTTACTGTTGAAGTCGTCACCACAATGCGTGTCGACGGGCAACATCAACTTATCGCCCCCCTTCTCGATCAATTCCTTAGCCAGTTCCACTTTGTCTTTTTCCACCAGACTGTCACCCACCTGGCCCCCTTTCGCAAGCGAAAAGGTATAAGCCATTGCCCCGCCAATCAATACTTTGTCACAAATTCCCAGCAGGTTATTGATCACGTTAATTTTATCAGAGACTTTGGCGCCTCCCAGAATGGCGACAAAAGGACGTTCGGGGTTGGCAATCACATCGGTTAGATACTGAATTTCTTTTTGTACCAGAAATCCAATGACCTTCGGTTTGCCAGCCATCGCTTCAGGAACCGCGACCATCGAAGCATCCGTACGTTGGCAAGTTCCAAACGCATCGTTACAGTAGATATCTGCAAATGCTGCCAATTCACTTGCGAATGAAGCGTCACCTTGTTTCTCGCCCGCATTAAAACGCAGGTTTTCCAGTATCAATGTCTGCCCCGCTTCCAATGCTGCTACTTTGGCTTTGGCATCATCGCCGACGGTATCCGTCGCGAATGAAACATCCTGACCGAGTAACTCACCCAGACAGGACGCAGTCGGTTTCAAGCTATACTTGGCATCCCCGCCATCTCCCTTCGGACGACCCAGATGGCTCATTAAAACCAGACGTCCGCCCCGATCAATGACCGACTTAATGGAAGGCAACGCCATTCTGATCCGCCGATCATCGGTGATGTTGAGATCATCATCCAGAGGCACATTGAAATCCACTCGCATTAATACGGTCTTGCCTGCAACGTCTACGTTTTCAATTGTCTTCTTAGCCATGGAAACTTGAACCAGTCTCTTTCAATTCAGAATTTGAGGTATAATGATACTGTTTCGAACACTTTTATTTTGAAAAGTATTCCTGATTATGATTTTTGCCATCTCGACTCAAAGTCAAAACTGCTGCCGCCGACAGAACGCGGGAAAACAGACTAATCGTCCATGACGTCTTTTTCTTTGGCGCTCGCGATACTGTTCACTTTGCCTTCAAATTTTTTAGTCAGGTCTTGAACGTCGGTCTTAGTATTGTCGCGTTCATCTTCCCCCATCACCTTATCTTTTTCTGACTGATCGGCATGCTTATTCGCATCACGTCGAATGTTTCGAATAGAAACGCGGGCCTCTTCTGCCAGTTCTTTGACGCGGGAGACAAGTTGACGGCGACGCTCCGTAGAAAGCGGGGGAATATTCAACCGCACCACGCGCCCATCACTATTCGGGGCCAATCCTAAGTTACTGGCCTGAATAGCCTTGGAAATCTCTCCCACCATCTGACCATCGAAAGGACGAATGAGAATCTGTTGAGGCTCAGGAACACTAATATTTGCCATCTGCTTCAAAGGAGTCGGTGAACCATAGTAATCTACTCTGATCGAATCCACGAGAGCCGGCGTTGCACGACCGGTGCGAATCCCCTGCAACTGCCCCTGCAAAACGTGAACCGCTTTGTCCATTCTCTCTTCGGTATCAAGTAAGATTTCATCCTGGTCCATGCTACAAGTCCTCCGAAATGATGCTTTATCTAAATAGATTTTTTATGTGATCCTGGAAATACCAATTCCCAAATGTATCGTGTCTTTCCGTTGCACTATGTAAATTGCAATACGAAATCTCACAATACAGAGCCAATTCCCTGGAAACGGAATCAATTCTGGACTGATTTTAGTTGACCGGCTATTAAAATCAAACCATCAGGAACGAGAAAAACCAGCTGAAACAGGTCCAGCTGGTTTTTAAGAGTAAATCCACTCAAAAATCACCATCACTACAATCCGATGATCAAGAAATGGGGGATTCTTCACGATTCATTAAGCCACTCAAGTACAGCAAGTTCTTCTCATGCGGGATAGTGGTTTGAAATTTCAAATTCTTATTACTGGCCTGAAGCAGATCGCGACGGCTGATTTGTCCTACCAGAGAGCCATCTTCGCGAACCACAGGCAACCTGCGTGTCGCAGTGCTGAGAAATATCTGGGCAATCGTCAGTAAATCAGTCTCTTCAGAGATGCAGCGCGCCTCAGTATCGACAAAAGGAAAGATCTGAGAAGAAGGAAGTTGCTCGTAGCTGGATTTGATCAGCACATCCATACAACAGCGTTCAGAAAACACACCCAACACTCTGTTCTCAGGATCAATCACAGGTGCTCCTGAGATACGATGTTTTAACAGCATCCCGATTGCTTCTAAAACATCCATGTCCGGAGTTAATGTAATTAACTTCGTTACCATAATGCTCTTTGCGAGAATGGGCTTATCCATCGCTACTCCCCCTGTAAAATGAAGACTGCGGACCTCTAAGAAAAATGAGACACACTACAAAAGAAATGAATAACCGTTGAAGATGTGTGTTCTCACTTCAGAAATGAAATAACGTGAAATACGTTATCGAAAACTCGAATGTGGGAAACCTGCTTATTCTAACAGGAATTTCCGGGAATCTCAAAAAGATTTTCGCGTAGCAGGTCCGATTCCGCTAATCATTGTGACCTTTATCTTCTTCCAAGATAAGAACTTAATCGATTCCTGAAAAATCGTCTTCCGCTGTAATTTTTACTCTATTTCTGAATCATGTGATAAGAGTTGGAATAACAGACTTATCAGAATAGACTGCAGACGCCTATAATCGATACTGGTTAAAAAATGAAAGCTCTTCAGGAATCTTGCAGCTGGATGGCAAGAATTTCTATCTGTCTCAAACAACATAGAAATCGAATTTTAATGTCAAGCAGAGTGGAAATTGATGGCGTAGGCCTGCACCTCGGTCGCGCCGATCAGACAACCGGTGAGTGGATTGGACAACATGAAGCCTTAAAACAGTTGCTGGCCTGCTGGCTGGTGATAGATGAAAAAGATATGCCTTTAACGCCGCGACTGGTGGGTACGCCGGGAATCGGAAAAACCTCGCTCGCTATCGCGGGTGCCAGAACGCGAGAGCAGGAGCTTTACATTTATCAATGTACCGCCGACACCAGGCCGGAAGACTTACTGATCACACCCGTATTGGCAGAGAGCGGCAAAATTGCGTACCACACTTCTCCACTGGTAACCGCCATGATTCGAGGCGGAATTTGTGTGCTCGACGAAGGCAACCGCATGAATGAAAAATCATGGGCCAGCCTTGCACCTTTGCTTGACCATCGTCGCTATGTGGAATCGATCGTAGCGGGTTTGACCATTCCCGCTCATCCCGAATTCCGTTGTGCCGTCACTATGAACGAAGATGAATCGACGTTTGAAATCCCCGACTATATTCTCAGTCGCCTGCAGCCCAGTATTTCTCTGGAACATCCCAATCGGGAAGATGAAAAGATGATTCTGAAATATCATCTGCCCTTTGCCAACGAACATATGCTTGACCTGACTGTCGATTTCCTGCAACAGTCGCATAGTCTGAAACTGGATTTCTCAACCCGTGATGGAATTAATGTCTTACGGCTGGCATTGAAACGCGCCGTTCAGGATAAAGATCATCCACTCAGTAAAGATGTCCTCTGGCTGGAAGCACTCAAAAGTTGCCTGGGAGATGATGCGCTCGATCTGGAATCGCTTTCAGAAAAACGAACGCAAAGCCTGGGCGGGAATATGATGCCCATGGGACTGGGAGATTTCTTTTTCTCGCCAGATAGCCCACTGCATCCAGATCGAGAAGACGACGATGACGTCGATTTCGATGAAGAAGACGACCAGGAAAGCTACTAGAACGCGTCAGGGTTTTTTCGCAGCCACCGGTGGCGCTTCATAACTCAGCCTGATCTGAAACGGTTCGATCACAATGTTTTTCTGGTCCACATCGGGAACAACCCAGATCCGCATCCGATTGCTGCGCGAGGTTTCATTGAAAATGATATCGCCATTTCGTAAATCGACGATCTTCAAATCAATCTGTGTTCCTGCACTGGAAGGCATGCCTTTGAATTTACGGATGCCAAACGTCAAGACAGGCAGGTCCAGAAATTGTGAAAGATCTAAACCCTGGGCATCCAGAGGCAGCGACCACATCAACTGACCCTTCTTCCGATCCACGGAATAGATTACGCCATGAAAAGGGTATGAAGAATATAATGTTCGATAAGAAACACCATTTTTCACCTTGTATTCCAAACTCACAAAAAACAAATATTGCCGCGAATTTTTCAGCAACAGCAAATTAGTGATATTGGATAACGGTTTCCCCTTGATTTCAAATTTTGTTTCGCCAGTTCTTAAATTCAAAACGGAAATCATCCCTTCCGCATTGATCATCGCGATCTCACGACTTTGCCCCAGTGTGTAAGTCGTGGACTCGCTTAATACATGACTCCAGACTTCTCTGTCATTAGATAAGTCTCTTAAAAGCAGCCGTCGTGTATTATTTGCTTCTGGAGTCAGCGTCAGTAAATACCGCTCGAATGAAAATACCGGCGATTCTTCCTGATCCAGTTTTAAAGACCTGAGATCCTCACCACTCTGACCACTCAAGACAGCAAAACGCCGACCAAATCGCACATCAGACGTCATCACAATGACATGATTGGCATCACCGAAATGACGGCTGCTCATAGTGATTCCCTGGCGTTTCCATAAAACCCTGCCCGTTAACAATTCGGCTGCGATCAATTCATCGGCAACCTGATAACAGATAAACTCCTCATTAATCGTACCAATTCGTCCCAGCAACTCTCGATCAGCATTTCTTGTCTGATACTCGCGCAAGACGGGAGCCACACCTTTACGATCAATCGAAATATAATCGTGCAGACTGGGCGGGCCGGCAATGAGTCTCTGCTGCCACAACAAGACAGGCTGATTGTTTGCATCCCGGTTTAATGTATCCAACACGAAAAAATGAGATCCAAAGTCCACGACCAGAAAGTGCTGATAGACTCTTGCGGAGAATGAGGATTGCCGCGGAACATCAATCTTCGCCTGTTCTAATGAAAACGCCCACTGCTGCTTCCCCTGCCCATTGAATGCCAAAAGAAATTCTTTGGCCGGCCCGACTTCAAACCGATAATTGTCGAAGAATGAATTTGACAGACCGACAACTTCAACAGGTAAAGATGTATTCTGCCCTTTAGATTGTTCATCGCGATACACTTGAGCCGGAAAGTCTGGCCAGTTTGAACCAGCTGCTTGCCACTTCTGAAATTCCGGCGATGACTGCCAGAGCTGCGCTAACTGCAACGATGTTTTCCCATCCATGCAAATCACATCAGGCCACCGCGTGACCAGCTCCTGAATCAACTCTTCCGCCTGAAGTTGTTGACTTCCCCCCAGATAGATTTGCGCCAGTTTTGCGGTTGCAAACGCGGCCATCACAGGTTGTTTTGCCTGTCTGAGGTATTCCAGATGTACCATTAAATGTCGACGCAAGTCTGTCTGTTCGTTTCTTGAACTGTCTTGTATCGCCTGCTCTAATTTCCCGACGAGAGCCACTCGCGCCTGTTGTGTCTCCGGTAAATTCCCGCAACATTTCAGATATCGTTCCAGCTCTTCCCGATTGGCATCTTTAAGATGATCTGAATAATATCTCGAAAAGAACAACCGGATCTGATCGCGTTCTTCAGTGGAAGCACGCATGGTGATCAGCTCTAACTGCGAACGAATCCAACGATCGGTGCGTACAAACGAGCCCCCATTTATCTTCTTAGCTTTGAAAACATTCTTTAGCTGTGACAGTCTCAGGTAATTTTGAAGAGCCGCTTCCAGATTACCCACCCGCTGATAATTCAGAGCCAGAATCTGGAAAAATCGCTTACGTTGATCGTCGTCAACCAGCAGATTTTCCATTTTGGAAACCTGATTTTCATGCTGCTCGAATTCATGATCCAGACGTTCCAACAGCATATCTGCGTACAACCGTTTGGCACGCAACGTCGGTTTGATTTGTATCGATTGGTCTATTTTCTTCATCGCCAGATTCACATCACCGGAAAACAGATCGAGCTCGCCCCGCAATAGCTGAGACAAGGCCAGATCTTCTGGCTTACTGGATAAACTCGCCAGCCGAATTTGTTTCCGGATCGTATCCATGGATTGAAAACCAACCACCTCGGTCTCGTTTTGAGAGACCAGCATGCCCTGGGCTGCCACCAGATTACCAGGAAGTGAGCCTGTTTCGATTCGCGAACGGGCCAGAATCAATCCATCGTCAAGACGAATACTCAGGATCTCGCCCGTTTCAACTGGTTGGAAATACGTATTTTTCACGACGATTCCGCGGCCACTCGGCGCGACAATCGGACATGCTTTCGACCAGGCAGCCGATCCATCACTGGTTTTAATCGCATCAATCTGGTCGCTGCCAACCAGTAATATTTTTCCTTTATGAACGGTTGCAATAAATAGATTGCCCCGCCGGGGTTGCGACCATAATAATCTTCCATCGAACAGGTTCAGACATTGGATATTTTGTCGCTTGCGAGAATAAATCAACACACGGTCATCAAAAATCATCGGCGTAAACTCTGCCCAGCCTTCTTCATTCTGACTGGTCACACGCGAAAATGCAGAATAAGGTGAAATCTCCTCGCCAGCATCAATTTTTCTCCATAGCAGTCTTCGCGTCACGGCATCAATGCCGACAGTGCAGCCTGCACCCGTCTGACACACAATGACACCATGTGCTGCGGAAGGACTTAACCCCATCCTCCGACGAACGTGATCCATCGGCCGACGATCGGTGGTATAGTCACGGGCAATCGGGTTTTCACTGCGGAATAAAGATTGCGTCCAAAGTGTTTTTCCTGTTTGGGCATCCAATACCAGCAAACGGAATTCTCGCCCTTCCTCTGCCAGACAATATAAGTTCCCGTGAAGAGCCAGTGGGGGACCCAGAAAATAGTGACCCGAATAATCAATCGCATTCTGCAGACGGGGGCCTCCCAGTTCCCAGGCGAATTTTCCCGAATCCAGTTCAAAAGCCATCAGACGATTAAACGATTTAGGAACCAGAATATTCTCTGAGTCGAGCCGACTGAAATGATAAAACCCCGCAATAAATCCCACGTTTTCCACACAGTAAACCAAATTTCCATCTGTGCTTAAATGCCCGATCGTATAATCTTGCCAGGCGCGTTGTGCCAGATAATTTTCCAAAGGAGTTCGCGGGGGTCCTAAAAATTCTTCATCCCGATTCTGCGGATCTTTTAACAATTCCTGATAGAGCGCATTCGAAATAGAAGTTTCCCATTTCAGCTCACCTGTTGTTAAGGAAACGGCTTTCAAATTGCGGTGTGTCCTGAAGATCACCTTATCATTGATCACCAGCGGACTGGCAGCAGGCAGTACTCCCTCCTGATGTTCGCGGCGATGTTTGCCGAGTTTTTGAAGCATTTCCTCCAGTTGAGGTCCTTCTGTAAGATCAGTGCGAGCGGGATCATGAATAGTCGAAAATCGCCAGATAGGTTCGGCGGAAGGTACGGCAAATGCAGCGGACGACAATCGCGAGGGACTGCCGCGATACATCGTCCAGTTTTTTTGTTCCTGGGCCGCTCTGAGGTCCAGACTCCCCACCAGACCGGCTAACCAGTCTACCGGATTGTCTTCTTTGAAAAACAGTGTCGCCTTTGTTCCATTCGGAAATTCAAAAGTCTTTCCGGAAGTCAAACGTGCCAGTTGCATCAACGCCTGACGACATTTTCCCAAGTTCCCTAAATGATACCAGGCAACTGACAGTTTAAATGTCAGATTGAGTTCCTTCGACTTCGTCAGATCATGCTGATTTCCCAGCGACTCCCATTGCTGAATGGCCGCACGGAAATCTCCCCGCTCAAAGTAATAGGCGCCCAGAGCATCAGCAGCATCAGCGCCTGCTTTGGTAAAGAAAAAACGACGAACCACTTCCTGCAACAGTGCGATATCATCCTGAGCCGTCGCTTGTTTAAAAAGCTGTTCTGCAGTGGGGCCATATTGCAGCGAATAAAATCGTCTCCCCTCTTCTGGCAAATCAGCGATGACCTGTTGGGCCAAGCGTTTCAGGCTGAGAAAGTTCTGATTTTTTTCAGCAGAAACATAGTCTTCAGGCGCTTCCAGTATCGCCTGCAGCTCAGGAATACCTGCGGAATACTTTTTCTCTCCAATCAACTTCACAGCAGAATTAAAGCTCTTGGAGTAGAGACGACTCGTCGGAAACAGATTATGTAAATCTGACAGATCAGAGTCCTTTTTGCGTAGGGTCTGCGCGAAGCAAGGAACTGCAGTGATCATGCAATGCACCAGGACAATCACCAGCAAAGAAATGAGGTGATGGCGAGATCCGGTGAATCTGGCTTGCTGAGATTGAGAAACCATAGACAAAGGAATAAATCCAACTTCCTAGATAAGCATTCATTAAAAATAAAACGCGAACAGACATCGAAAACGTTTATCTTGTCTGAACTCGCTGGCGTCAGGATAAATACACGATTAATCTGTTGCCGGCAATAACTTCCTGAATTCCCGCATCATTCAATTGACCTATAAGATAGCCCGGTTCGATTTGATCATCATGCAAACTGTAACCTCACCTGCAAGATCAATTGTATGTCTTCAGCACATTCACTGTCGAGTACGAATGACCAATTTTGCAGGCGAGCTACAGACGAATCACCGGATTAGGAACCCACAATCTATCATTACGACTTCAGCTTATTGACCAGATTCAGAATCGCTTTACTGTCATCAGCGGCTTTGACTTTCGTATTCTTCATAACAACCTTACCCTTTTTGTCAATCACAAAAGTCCAGCGGGCGGCGGTAACACCACGCGTTAAGGTTTCTTCCTTACCATCAATGGTTCGCTTAATAGATCCACCAGGTCGCAACGGTACACCAAATTTCTTGGCGACACCACCATCTTCGTCAGCCAGCAGAGTGAAATTCAAATCATGCTCTTTTATGAAGAGCTGATGATTTCGTACCGAATCCCCACTGACACCAATGATCTCTACGTCTTTACCTTGCAGCTTTTTCATGTCATCCCGAAATCCACAAGCCTGCTTGGTACAACCACCTGTTAAATCCGCTGGATAGAAATAGACCACCAATATTTTTTTGCCAATATAGTCGGTCGACTTCCAGCCTTTACCCTTGTCATCTTTGGCAGTAAATGCGGGTGCCGAATCGCCAACATCGACGTTGCCTGGAGGTCCCGAAATCTGACCAGAGGCACTGGTAGACAGACCACACAGAAAAATGAGACTCAACCACGAATAGGAAATTTTACGATACGATACCTTCATGTCTTTCACCTTGTTTTAAAGTTTTAAATAGTTTTCAAACTGGCAACTGGCCAGCTGAATCATGATTGTAACAAACACGTGAGAATATTTACTTCGTTAACAATGCAGAGATTTTCTTCTCTTCATCAGATTGCATTTTACCATAATTTCCAAAAACGGTTATTTTCTGAGGCTGCGCTATCAGCAACTGCTGGCCGACGATGACTAAATTGCCACCTGTTTCTCCATGCAAATCACGTAAGGCAATTTTTTGCTTAAGAATACCCTGCTCTCCATCCACAACCAGTATTTCTTCCCGTAATGGCCAATACACATCTTCTCCGGCCAGGATGCCCCGACCATAACCAAATCCCTCCGGATCATGATAACCAACCTTCCATCTGACCGATCCCGTCTCTCGATCGATTCCCAAAAGCTGATTACCGCTCACAATCAGAGTTGATGAATTCACTCCCAGTAAATTCCGGACTTGAACCGGAAATTCCGTCTGCCAGAGCAATAAACCAGAATCGGCGTCAATCGCCATTAACTGTGTCGAGTCCTGAGGCGCAACAAAAAGAATTCCACGGTCGTATAGACAAGGCACCAGACCGGTTTTCATATGATCGCTTAACTCTTTCCGCGTCACTTCCTCTCGAGAAGGATACGTGACAATCCAGTTGATTTTTCCTTCTCGCGTATCCAGGGCAGCGACGGCTCCCATATCAGTTGAAAGATAAAGCTGTCCCTCCGCCAATGTCAGTAACAAATGACTGATATAGTTCACACCCTCTTCGATATTTCTCAAAGCCAGACAGACTTTTTGATTCCAGATCAATTCCCCGGTTTCTGTTGAGAAGCAGGCCACGTTCGTCTGTACTTCAGGAAATCCGCGATGTAATACAACAAACAGCCTGCTTCCTGAAATGACCGGAGCACCTTCAAAAGACCAGACAAAATTCTGTTCGCGCAATTGGGAAGAGGAAATTTTCCAGAGCAGTTTCCCTTGCCCTTGATCAAGATCAAGACATACCAATTCTGAAAATAAACCCAACCGTTCATCTTTCGCGACAGAAGTGACCGGGCTTCCCATCCGCGCGTAAAGTCGGCCCTCCGCGATCGTCATCGTGAAACGGGGAACTCCAACTACCGGACGAAACGGAACTCGGGGTGCTCCCTCTATTCGAGAGGGGTAGATCACCGGGCTGTCCTCTTTTTCATTTGACCAGGCTGGCAATCCATTCTTCCAGTTCAGCGCGTAAATCCGTTCGCCATTGTTAATGAAAACATGTTCTCGATGAACTACCGGAAAGAAGCCCGGAGGCACGGGATTTGCAAACGCAGGTTTCCGGACATACCCCGGAAAACCGGCACCAGGAATCGGGAACGCCCACTCGACTGCTCCCACTTCAATTTTCTTTTCTGCCCGATAATTGCGTGTCTGATGACCCGCAAACGTCTCCATTTCCAACCCGGTCTCGGGAAGTGAAACCAATCCGCGATCTGTCAGTATTGACGATAACAAGGTGACCAGATTTCCCTGCTTTCCCGCCAGAAATCCGGAGGCTTGCGGATACCTCTCACGAAAGACACTCAATTCAAATTGAGCCCGCTTGAGATCCCCCTCAAAATAACTTACCAGAATCAATCTCGCCAGAATTTCAGGAATGGGCAAGTCGGTATCCGGATAATGGAATACACCCACCTCACCACTCTGCTGCGCTGCTCCTGCTGCAGGAATTAATTTCCTCCAGTAAAATCGGGCTTGCGAAAGAGCCCCCTGCTCAAAGGAAATTTCCCCCAGTCGATACAAAGCGTCATCTCCATAACTGCTCATCAACGCCTGTTCGACAATATTTAAAAGCGGTTGCTCAGAAGATTCGGCCAGCGCCTGCTCATACCAGCGCTTGGCACGAGGATCGACTTTTTCACGATAAATGGTAATCGCTGCTTCTGAAAAACCTGCCAGCAAATTCTGACAGTATTCAGAAACACGTAGATAACGCCCCGTCGATTCCGGATAAAGCGAGTCGCCATCTTCCTCGGAAACCTGCACCAAAATATCGACAGCGTCTTCCCACTGCTTCTCAGACAGATAATCGCGAACGGAACCCATTTTTTTGAGAACCGCGTTATTCACATCTAAAGAAACTGATTCGCGAAATTTCCCTGGAGTGCCTCTTTGCTCCAGCTGAGCCAGACTGATCTTCGCTGTACAACAAAATGTTGCCAGCAAAACCAGAATGATGAATCTGCGAGGCACTTGCATGGTTCGGAAAACCTCATCATCGTCAGCAATAGTTAAAGGGCATTAAAAAGGACACGTCCTGTTGGACGTGCCCTCTTTCTCTATTCTTCGTGAGACAGTAGCGTTTTTTTACTTGAACTTACTAGCTTTGATTTTAATCTTGCCCAAGTCGACCGTTTCACCAGCTTTCACATCTACTGTAATCGTCTTTTCCAGGTGTCCACTTTTTTCGTGCCAGGAACCGAATACGTTCTTACCTGCAGGTAGATTTTTAATCGTAAACTTTCCGTCCTTATCAGTCACTACAGCATAAGGGTGATCGACAATCAACCAGTAGGCGGTCATCCAGGGGTGAATGTCACACGTTACCTTCGTCGGATATTTTTCTCCAATCACATTCGCTACTTCTGTTCCCTTACGGTCATTGGGGTTCATCATAAAATTAACGGGCTCGTTCCTGAATGGATTGGTATGCGTATTATGGCCCACTGGGTCATTTGATTTCACGAGCACTTTCTGATCGGTTCGAACCACCATCGCATGTGGAATAAAAGTACAACCCTTCTGATCGAAAACTACGGTTTTCTCCTTGGATGATTTCAGATCGGGGTGAATCACTTTGGCTTTTTTAAGAAACATGAAGGCGTTCTGAATCCCATTGTTCTCGGGATTGATCACCAGATCATTGTTGTAATGATCCATTTTCGCACAAACGGCAGCATCTTTGATGGATGCATCCCCTTTTTTCCGCTGAATCACTTTTTCAGGCACAGGACCATCATATACGAACTGACCAGTCACCGTTCCCCATCCTTCTGCAGAGACATCTGTTGGCACGAGTAAATTCACACCACAAATCAGAAGAGTAGCAACAAAAATCTGGCTGAAAGACATCTTTTGCATAATTAAAAACCTCGTTTAATTGAATAACTTTTGAACAGACCATCGCGGGGAGGGAAGGAAGACGGACACTGCATTCTAGACACGTGACCCGTTTTTTGGGCAGGCTTTCGTCAGGTAAGATCAGTATTCTCTACAAACCACCTTCAATGTACGAAATCTCGTTACTCTCAAGAATGACAGAACTCAGGCCCAAAATCAAGTATTTACGAAACGAGAATATCCCAATTTTCTGGATCAACAGCCTATTTTAACGCAACAGGCACTGTTTTTGAGGATCAGGAGCGAAATCGGAAGCACCCACATCCAACCGGAAATCTCAGCCAGAGGACACTTCAAGAATAAGAGAATGCAAAAGTCCCTCAAATGCCTCGTTCCCCTGAGTCATCTCGGCTCCAATTTCGACCGCCCAGACCGGAACTTTAGACAATTTTTGTTCACTCAATTTTACAAGATCTTTACTCGTAGTCAGAATCAAGTCTGCTGAGGCCAAAGCCGCCTGACTTCCAATCTCCTGAAGTTCTTCGCTTGAATAATGATGATGGTCAGGAAATATCTGCATCCCCGCGACACGGTAGCCAGCGTTCTCCAATGTCTGCCGAAAACCAAGGGGGTTACCAATGGCACAGAACGCCCAAACCGTTTTCCCGGCGACAGATTCCAGCGTTTGCGTCTGGCCATCTGCATTCACTAAACCCAGAGGTCGAAACACAGCCTGCCCAATCAGATCCTGAGATAACTCGTTCGCAATTTCCGCTTGCAGGTTTTCCAAAGTTGTTTGTGAACATTGATCTGCCCGGGTGAGAATCACAAAATCGGCTCGTCGTAATGCAGACTTCGGCTCTCGTAACAGACCACGGGGTAATAAAGATCCATACCCCCAGGGATTCAAGGCATCGATTAAGACAATGTCCAGATTACGCACGAGTTTCCGATGTTGAAATCCATCATCCAGAATCAGAAGCTGAGCGCCCTCTGCAACCGCCTGCTCTGCTGAAGCACTTCGATTCGGATTCTGGTAATGAGGAACTCCGCGACATAAACGATCCAGCAATAATTTTTCGTCATTCACCTCACCCGGCAATGCTCGATACCCACGACTCAATAACGCCACATTGACGCCTTGCTCTTGAAACCACCGAGTCAAATAGGCGACGAAAGGCGTCTTCCCCGTTCCACCCGTTGTCAGATTACCTAAACTGATCACGGGAACGGCACTTTGGTGCGTCGATCGAAGACGCCAATCGAACATCCGGTTACGAAGCGCAACCGCAACACGATAGGGGAAGCAGGATATACCCAGGCAGACCTTCAATAGTCGGGCGCGCCAGTCCTGTCTCTGACCTGAGATGATTCTCAGATATTCCACTTCGTTCACAAATCAGCCTGCTTCAAATTTCGAAGTTATGAAAGGAGCCGGCGGTGCCATTACAAAAAACACGCCCTGTTCAGAACATGATAGCTGAGTGGAATCATTCTGGCTAATCTCCAGCCAGTCTTCACAACTCAAATCTCTACCATGCTCTCAACAAGGCGTGGGCGCTATGGGACAAATTGGAACTCGTTGGAACACATCACGCGATACTTCGCGGTCTGAAATCAGACGCAGATGGCTCCAAAAACGCTACAAACTAGTGTGATCAGCACTATCTCTACTTGTAACTGAGTTCAACAATTCGTCCCATAATCAAACGGACGCGTCGGGTCTGGGGAACATTCCCCGTCTCAGGATAAATCGCATAGACCTGATAAATGTGTTGAATTCCAGGAATCAAAGGACGCTTCGTAACAAATTCCCAGATATCCTCATTCGCAGGGTCACGATACCCAACCATTTCGTCCCGCTGTCGATTCAACGCGACGACCCGAATATCCGTTGCACCAGGTGCATAAATATCTAAACCTGCATCGCGGGGGTGCCCTTCGGGACCATCTGCAGGCATCACTCGTGTGGGACGTTGATAGGCTGTTCCCATCGTTCCCGGATAATGTAATATTGTAGGATGTATCCCAACCCCGCGTGCGATTACTGGCGGCGATACAACACCACCGGCTCCCATCCCATCAGGACCAGCATAACCACCTCCGGACTGACACGACCGGCAACCGCCGCCCGCATTATTTCCCATACCATAGACGGCTCCTTCATAATAGTAATCTGCAATGGACCCACAGCCACAGGATTGATCCTGACAGCCACCTTTATGTTTATGCTTATGCCCCAACTTCCAGGGACTGCAACATTTTCCGTGTTTCAGAAATCCACCACCCTTGCAGTGACCTCCACATTTTCCATGTTTCAGAAAACCACCACCTTTGCAGTGACCTCCACATTTACTATGTTTCAGGAAACCACTACCTTTGCAATGGCCTCCACATTTATGGCCAGCTTCCAACCGGTCTGGCATCGTAAACCAGGCCATGCCCAGAACCAACAGTCCGGCAAGACCTGCCTTGGCAGTTTGTTTTTTTATCATCTTAACCTATTGCTCCCTGTTTTAATGAGACCGAACTGAGGTTCTCCATATCATCGCAAACACGATGACATCTCTCATAATCATCAACTATAAAGTTATACGCTTAGTATCTTGTATGAAACGAACCAGTTGATTGATTCAAAAAAACCAGACTGGCCTGATAGCGAAAGAGATCCCACTCTTCCTTATCATAAAGTCAGACAAACATCATTGTTTGTCCGTTGTATTTGTCAGAGTGATTGGCAATGCGCCACACTCTATTTTCAAACCTATCACCCGACAGCAGTGGTGCGGGAAGGAATTCAAAGAAAACCCGTTATTTGGGATTCGAGATAAACTGCTTTAGGAGTCCTTACGACCTGGCAAAGATTCCAACTCATTCAGATTAGATAAGCCTGTCAAAATATGGCATTTCAGCCTGGCAAAGCAGAACGATTGAAGGAATTCCGACCAGTTTTAAGGGAAACTCCATCTGCAATCAGTATTCACCCAAAACCAGTTACAGAAACTGTTTGTGACATTCCAAACATGCCCGTCAGAGCACCTGAATCGGGTCGGATTACTCCATTTAATCCGGCGAGGATGAGGGAAATCCCAGAGAAAGAGACAACATTGACAATTCAACCTATGAGAACTAAATTGCCATCTCTATAAGTGACGATGCCGACTGATGTATTTGTCACACACGTCAAGAACTTATGGTCTGAATATCAAAATTGATCTCGGACACATAATTGAAGTATAATACCAACGATCTTTTTAATTCCATTTGAACTCTGCTTGTTTTCTGATTTTCAGACGACCTTCGGAGAAATTGATCGCTGGATTGTAATAGTAGTGTGAAACGTCTCTGTGAATGGATTCTGCACTATAGGGTGTTTGATGAAGTTATTGTGTATTGTGTGCTGGATGTCCGTTAAGTTACTCACTTTTTAACAAACCTCAATACCTCAACTTTCATTGATACATCTAAGTTAATTCTTCTTTTGCAGAAAAGAGATTCGATAATGTTAATAAAGAGTAGTTTCCGATTTGGAATTCTGAGTCTGTTTTTGTTTGTGGTGAGCACTTCTGCTTCTTATGGCCAGGAATGGGCACAGAAGATGTTTGACAAGGACAAAATCGACTTCGGTGTCATTGCCCGAGGTTCTGATGCTCAGTTCCGTCTGAAGATCAAAAACATTTATAAAGACCCCGTCCATATTTCAAATGTTCGTACGACATGCGGATGTTCGGCTGCGGAACCTTCCAAAAGCATTCTGGAAAGCGGTGAAGAAGGTTACATCCAGGTAACAATGGATACGAAACGATTTCAACGACGCAAAGATTCGAACGTGATTGTGACCATCGATGCTCCCCAGTATGCGGAAATCCGCATACCGATTACTGCCTATATTCGTACTGATGTTGTCTTCACTCCCGGTGCTGCTAACTTCGGTTCTCTCGAAGTCGGTAAAGGAGCCGAAACAACCGTCGCCTTGGCTTATGCGGGCCGCGAAGACTGGGCCATTACTGGAATCGAGACGAAGAATTCGTCATTGACAGCCAAAGCCATCGAAACATCCCGAGCAGGCGGACGTGTCAATTACAATCTGGTACTCACGCTGGCTCCGGGAACTCCGCTGGGACCAATTCGCGAGCAGATCATGATGAGCACGAACGATGTCAATTTCAAAACCGTGCCGTTACTGGTGGAAGCGAAAGTAGAATCCGATATTACGATCACACCTCAAGTCGTCTCATTAGGAATGATGGTGCCTGGTCAGGAAAAAACGGTGAACGTCGTACTGCGTGGAAAAAAACCTTTCGAAATCAATAAAATCGAATGCGAGTCAGATGATGAAGCGTTCAAAATTCGAATGCCAAAAGCATCACAACCGATTCACGTTTTACCATTGACGATTACTCCCCCCAATAAACCCGGTGATTATTCAGAAGAATTCACCGTCACCATTGCGGGACGCGGCGAACCCATCGTGTTTAAAGCCTTTGGAAAAATTTCTGATACGAAAACGAATTAGTCAAAAGACTGATTCTTCATTGCGAGAAAAAGGGCACTCTCTGGAGTGCCTTTTTTTTATGACTATGACGTCACACTATCGGAGGCGCTGAGCCCTTCAACCGGTCAAGCACAATCTCCAGCATCAAGGGATGCAACCCCAGATGAGGACAGAGCCGGAAACAGGTCTCCGGATAAGCGACCGAAAATTCACCACGATATTGTTCCAGATCGTTTTGCACATGCACACCAGCCGACAGAAAATAAGGTAGCATCAGAACCTCATTTGCCCCGGCTTTAATACAACGGGCGGCCCCTTCTGGAATGGTTGGTTCTGCCAGTTCGAGGTAAGAAATCTCAATGATCGGAAATAACTCGCGTTCCCTCAGCATCTCAGCCAGTTTGACAAGGTCCAGGTTTGCAGCAGCACGCCGACTGCCATGAGCAATCAGGAGAACAGCCTTCGTTCTTGCATCGGACATGGAATCAACCATAATAGAGAATACGATAATAAAGTTTCTGTACGACCTGAAAGATTATAGACTTCTTCCTGTCTCCGGACACTGTACATCGTTTAATCTATGATTCTCTGGTTCACATCACAAATCAGCAACGTTTTTTATTCTATATCGAGTAGAAATCTTGAATACACAAGAACACGAATCGGCCCCGGACAGGCTGGGCGAATATTTGATCGGAAAAAAAATTGGCGCCGGCGGTATGGGGTCAGTCTATCTGGCCACCAACGTCCATACGGATCAACAGGTTGCCATCAAAGTCCTGCCTGGGGCACTCGCCAGAGAACCCGGGTTTGTCGAACGATTTCATCGTGAAATTGAAGCCCTGAAAAAAATGCACAATCCGTATGTGATTGAATTTTATGATAGCGGCGTTGAAAACGAAATCTACTACTATGTGATGGAATACATTGAGGGAGAAACATTAACTAAACGGATCCGCAGAGAGAAACGTATCGACTGGAAAACAACCGTCGATATCTCCATCCAAATCTGTTCCGCACTGAAGGCCGCTCACGATGCAGGCATTATTCATCGAGACCTGAAACCTTCCAACCTCATTCTTAAAGATGACAACACCGTCAAACTGGCTGACTTTGGAGTCGCACAATTATTCGCGTCCGAAAAACTCACCGTCACTGGGGGAATCATTGGCACCGCAGAATACATGTCGCCCGAACAGGCGGAAGGGAAACGGGTCACCAAACAGAGCGACCTGTATGCTCTGGGAGCCGTCATGTATGTCATGCTCACTGGAAAACCTCCCTTCAGTGGAAAAACCATGCTGGCGATTATTCAAAAGCAGAAATACGGCCAGTTTGATCGGCCCGGAAGATATGTTGATGATCTTCCAATCTGGCTCGAAGAAATTGTCTGCCAGCTATTGGAAAAAGATCCTGAAAAACGATTTCCTGATGCATATGTCCTCTCACGTCGTTTGCAGGAAGTATTAAACAAACACGAATTATCAAACTCTGATGAGACATACGCCCTTTCAGGAAGTGGCGCCGCGGCTGTGACTCCCACCGTAGTTCAATCCGCATCTGAACAGGAAGCCGGCGAAGGAACCCTCATGCAGGGATTGATGCGGGCACAACTGGAATCCGAAAGCACAGGATCTCGACTGGCGCAGCTCTTTGATAACACCTATTTCTTACTTGGTGTCCTGGCTGTCTTAATTGCAGGGGGTTATTTCTGGTTTCAGGAAAGGCAACTTTCTCCGCAGGAAATGTTCGATCAAGCGAAGCAGATCCTGCAACAGCCGGGAAACCCTGAATGGTATACCGCCCGTGACAAATACTTATTGCCACTGCTAGAAGCAGATCCTCTTGGATGGGAAACTCTGGTGAAACCGGAACTCAGTCGAATCAATACCTATGAACTTCGTTCCAAAGCAGGCATGACGGCCAAACGCAGATCCCGCACAGGACCACAAAATGAACCACAGCGATTCATCTCACTGGCACAACATTATCTGGAAGAAGGCGACGTTTCTCAAGCAGAAACGATCCTTTCCGCACTGGTTGACGTGCTCTATCAGAATACCGATCAAAAAGAAATGCGAGACCTTGCCATACAGATGCTGAACGATCTACAAAACAACTCTCCCATTAACGCACAAAGATTTGTCATGCTGACACAATCGATGTCGAACGCAGATACGCTGCTCGAACAGAAAAAATTCGAAGAAGCGGCGGCGGCCTGGAAGGCTCTGATTGTGTTATACGACAAGGATCAAGATCAAGCAGTTAAAGATATCATCTTAAATGCGAAAAATAATCTTAAAAACCTGCCAAAACTGATTCAGGCAGAAAAAAATGCGACCGCAACCAAGAAAGCCAACTCCTCTGATGAATGATCAAATCAATTTGAAAAACTATATCCGCGAGATTCCCGATTTCCCCAAGCCGGGAATTCTCTTCCGAGATATTACTCCACTCCTGGCAGAGCCGGCAGCATTTCAGGAAGTCATCAACCGCCTGGAAGATTACTACCGTGACAAACAGATCACAGCTGTCCTGGCAGCCGAAGCCCGTGGATTCATTTTTGCAGCTCCACTAGCACTGGCACTGGGCGCACGGTTCATTCCCATTCGAAAACCAGGCAAACTCCCTTTCGAAACAAAGGCCTTCCATTATGAGTTGGAATACGGTTCGGATTCACTGGAAATGCATACCGATTCAATTCACGCCGATGATCGCGTGGTGATTGTAGATGATCTTCTGGCGACAGGAGGCACGATCTCAGCCTGTATCGAGCTTGCACAGCACTCGCAAGCAGAAATCATAGGCTGTGCTTTTCTGATTGAACTCTCATTTCTGAAAGCACGCGAGAAAATGAATGGCTGCGATGTCTTTTCGCTGATCCATTACGATGCGGAATAAGAAACCAGATCTCAAGGAACCCAGATCCCAGCAGAGTTTTCGTCGTTTGTATGTGTCTCCAGGCGGCGTGCTTTGATCCGAACGTAGGGCGCAACATATCGTCCTCGATGTCGAAAATGGCCGACAGGGGCTTTGGGGTCTGCCCGACACGGTTCACGCAAATCCTCAATCACAAATCCCGCTCTACACAAACCGCCGATTAATTGATCCCAGCGATGCAGATATTCGGTCGCACCTTCCTCCCGGTAGGAATGGTCATCCCCTTTAGGCAAAGGACCCTGCTGATAGTATTCCAGACCAACCACATACGTATTCTGCTGATCCCGTCCGGTAATTTGCAAACTGGTGGGAGTTTTATGCTGACTGATATACAGCCCACCTGGTCGCAAGACTCGCGCTACTTCGCGGTAAACCGCTTCCACATCCGGAACATAACAGGTACTCACTGGTTGATGCACAATATCAAACTGAGCATCGTGCAATTCAGACAAATCATCCATTGATGTTTCCAGGAGATGCACTTGAAGTCCTCGCCGACGCGATTCCTGTTCATCCAGTTGTAACATCTGATTACTCAGGTCGACCACTGTCACCTGCGCCCCGGCTGATGCGTAGAGAACTGACTGCCAACCACCTCCCGACGCCAGACAGAGTACCTGTTTGCCTTCCACCGATGCAGGCAGCCAGCCGCGGGAATCTAATGTCTTTAACGGAGCACGACACTCTTCATCGGTCGCAACCTTGGTAAACTGGCTGCGAATCTCTGCCAACCGATTCCAGGCAGCGCGGTTGATGGGCAGGTGGGACATGCGCGTCTCTCAATTACTGGCAGTTACCTTAAGATTCCTGAGTTTGCGTTTGACGTTGTGCATCCAGCAGCGCACCTGCAAATGTTACCAGATCCCCTTTGCCGCGGGCGACGTTTTGCAGAACTTCCAGGTGTTTCGTCTTCTGACAGAGATCGGTAAAGGAAAACGTATTCGGATCCTCGAACTGACTCAGATACTTTTCAGCCAGTTCGATCGCTCTTTCATTTTGATCGACACGTGTTAACAGATCGATCAAAACATAGGCAATCAACTGCTTATCTTCATCGTCCGGTTCCTGTTCCAGCTTCTTTTCGAAATAGGCAATTCCAAGACTGCGATCATTCTCATCTCCCACCAACGCCTTGAAAAAATTCTGATGCGCTGGATAGAAATCTTCAAACGGGCTCTCTCCCGGATATTGAAACTGTTCATCCAGGCGTGAGCCGTATTCACAAAGTTCAATAACTTTTGAGATACAGGGATCATCACCTGATAAAAGTCTGGCGAAGCGAACGACCGAATTCAAATGCGATACGTCAATATGGTAGCTACCTGCTTCGAACATCCAGTCTCTTCCCGCCATCAACTCACGTAGATTGTCGGTCGGTGGCGCCATGGGAACTTTTTGCTGGACCTGATACTGCAGTGACTGGACAAGATCTCCGTAGAGTTGATCGACCAGTAATCGTACAACCTTCTGTCGACTTTCTGGGTTGAGTTGTGCATTCATCTGATCAAACACGGTAATTGTGTTACAGATGCCATTCACGGCCAACATGATCTCAAACCCTTTTTCCGGATTGGCACCTTCATACACACTCACCTGAATCAACTCTTCCACCTTATCTTCAGGCACGGTCCGGGGGTTGATCTTGTTCAACGCCTCTGCAACCAGTTCCGGCTCTTGAATGGTCTGGAAATATAACCAGGCATCGGGGTAGAGATTTTCAACAAGAAACAAGCGACCCACTTCCCGGGCCGCGTCAACGTAGGCCAGCTCGAATTCTTTTTTCTGATCTTCTCCCACATTCTCAAACGAAGTCGGCTGAAGCAACTCAACGCCCATCGACTGTTTCTCTTTCATCAGCAATGCGTCAAACAGTCGATGATAATTTTTCTGTGCCCTTAACGTTTCAATCAAACGCTCAAGAACAGCTTCAGGAGATTCCTGCTGTAATGTTTCCAGTTCTGCAAATACATCTTCAGACATGATTTTTCTCTTCAATTTGATCGCTACAGTTTTACTGATCTCTGGCTCGACGGGCCTGACTCAAGTCCCCATGACTCAGTCTACATTGTAAGAATTCTCAGCTGTCCTGAGTACCCTGCCAATCGAGAAAGGGAAGATTCACGTTATTTCAGGCAAACTACTCGACAAATAGGAGCGGCGATAAATCACCATTCGTATCAAATCGACCGATCACGGATTCATAATTAGTGTTGTGCCCTAATACCGCTCGTGAAGTTTCGCCTTTTTTCAAACTGCGATAAACCAGTAATTGATGTGCGCCAATTCGCAATCGATGACCGGAAGCCTCATCGCGGCCTGAAATTTTACCCCCTTCACTGACAGTCAAAGATGCCCAGTCTGCAGCTTTTCGCTTCAGCTCCGGCTCCCAATCGATAATCAACGGAGCATAAAGCGCGTTCGCTTCAGGGGCTTGCTGATGCAGTTCGAGCTGACTTTGATCATTCAACTTCAAACCACCCGGTTGAAAGAAATCCCGCTCCTGAGGCAGTCCAATCGGAAAGACCCGGGCAGATAATCCTTTGGTTTTGAGCATGAGCTCATGAGTTTCGCCATTCAGTGAACTTGTCATTCCCGGTGCAACAGGGACCATAGAACGGTATTCCATGTTCGCTGTCTCCGTTCCCGTAACGATATCAGATAAAAAGGCAAAATGCTGATTGCGCGGAAGTAAGATCTGGCGTTCCAGTTTGTATCCTGAATCCAAATCCATCTGCAATTCTAAATAGTCTGCATCCTCATCAGAGTTCCAGCAGAGGGTACTCCAATCACCATCACCCGAAATAGCTTTCCCGTCAACAGTCAGAGAAAAATCCCAACAGCCCTCAAACAATAACTTACCCATCGCCGACAGACTCAGAACTGGCAGGTCGCCATTCCAGGTTACAACGAGCAGGTTTGAGGCATCTGACCAGTAATTTCTGAGCACAGCCCACTCAGACCAGTCAGACTGATTCGAAGGTCGTTCATCCGATTGAATGAAGAACCTGGGATTCTTTTTCCCTGAATCCAGTGACTTTAAATAAAGCCGTTCCACACTCCTGCCGCCAAGATCTGAAAAATAAGTGGCTAAAGTCAACAGGTCATGATGCGCTACAGTATGGTTGGAACAAAGTGCCATTTTTCCAGAACAAGCATAAGCAGAAACAAGAGTCTCAACCAGCCACTGAAATCGATCCTGCGCTTCTTGATCCCAGACAGACTTTCCCCAGACACGGCCAATAAATAATGATCGCGTCAAGGCAGCCAACCAGAAATCCAGGCGGGGAAGAATATCTGCATGTGGGGTTCCGTCGGTATCGGTTCGATCAAAAAAACAATCGCGTAAATTTTGTTGACCCAGTTGTCGAAAGTTTTTTGCGCCTGAAATTTCCGAATACAAAAAACCTGATCGCCAGGGTAACTCCGCTGAAACCAGAATGATCTGGTCTTCTGAAATTTCTGAAAAATCTGTCTCTTCCAAATTAAAGCAAAGTGAAGCAGCCGCAAATAAACTATGCCGCCACACACGCACAAGCGTGGAAGGCGCCAAACGAAAACCAACATTTTCTAATAATTCCGTTAACAGCAATAACTCGTAAGGCCGCAGAGGATCCGTTATCGTTACTTGGTCCAGCCAGACCACCAGCAAACGACTGACCTCATCCCAGCTCAGTTCAGGTGACTTTTTTCGCTTTTCTTTTTTGGAAGCCTTACTGCTCTTGTTCGACAATTCGATGCCCGACTTGACCAGACTGATTAAATCAGACGAGCGGCTGGTTCCTTCCTCAGCCTCCTCCGACCAGAGTGATGCCCACAACATTTCAGCTGCATGCTTGCCTTGCTTCTTCTGCTTCGAGACTTCTTTCAGGTGTGTGCACAACGCCCTGCTGAAGCGATTGACATCGCCTGCCTGGGCTGCCTTGCATAATTCTCCGGCTCGTTTTGACTTCCATTGAATCGTCTGTAAAAATTCTTCATCCGACAAAGAAAATAACTGTTGGGGTACGGACTGACCAAATTCGATTGACACGTTTTCTTCCATTTCATCTTCCCTCAACAACGCTCGAGATGCTTGCTCAAAGTACTTTGAAGACAATTCAAATCAGATAGATCTACTCTTGTTTCATTGAAATACCAGCACACAAAATGCGGTATTAAGAGATTATAGAGTAACCGGATTTTCTGCGAAATCAATTGACCCAGCACCCATTCAGCATCACACGCGAAACATAGGACCGGGAATTTAACAAAAGATCACTGCCTGAGAGCGGGTCTGAACTGTCAGCTAATTGAATCAGAGCCATATCAGCTCGTTTTCCCGCTACCAAAGAGCCGATTTCCTGAGAGAGCCCCAATGCACGCGCGCCCGAGAACGTCCCGCATTCCAATATCAAACCTGTGGAAACCTCTGTAAATTGCCCGCGTAAAAACAGAAGTTCATTCCAGAGACTCAAATCCGGGTTCGATGCCCGGCTGTCAGTTCCAATCGCCACATTGATTCCTTGCCCAATCATCTTGAGCCAGGGATGAGGAGTATGCCCGAAATAATGGTGCGTCCGAGGACAATAAACAACAGATATTTGCGGCGACTGCTTTAAAAATTTGATTTCTGCTTCACCAAAATAATTACCATGAATGGCCAATGCAGAACTCAATTCTGCAAGTGGAGCCAGATAATCATACATCCTCAAACCATCCCGTAAAATTTGCGAATCCCAGAGCCCCAGTTCAGTCAACAATTCGACAAACGGCCCCTGTTTTCGTTCCAGAAATTCCAGCTCATCCCGAGTCTCTGCCAGATGAACGGCGACAGGTGCACCCCGGTCACGGGCAAGCTGAACCAGCCTCAAATACAAATCCGGATTCACACTGTAAGGGGCATGCGGACTCAGCCCCCTGGCGATGGGCACTTCATGACCTGGTCCCGTCCGCTCCTCAAAAAAATCAGCGGCGATTTGTTCCTGCTCAGAAACCCGATCAGCTGAAAAACCAAGACACTCACGAAATACCACCGAATGTGGTGCAGGGTGACTCTGCTCTAAAAGCTGTAAACTTTCGGAACTGGTGGCTATTTCACCCAGACAGGTTGTGCCCGCTCCTAAACTTTCTTTGATCCCCTGCTGAATTTTTGACTCGGCAGGACCAGAACTCTCAAAACGCGATTTCATTACCGATCGAATCCATTCGGTGAAGGGAGCAACGGGACCTAACGGTTTTTCGAGGTCACTGAACTCTAAATGAGTATGCGCATTCACCAGACCTGGAATCAAAGCTGCATTTCCCAAATCTGTGGCTTGGGGATGATCGCCAGCATAAACGGCAGCAATCCGAGACCCTTCAACTTCCACTACAGCACCCTCAAGCGGTGGCCCTTCGACGGGAAATACCCAGCGAGCTTTTAAGATCTGGCGTTCCAAAATTATGCTTTTTCAAAAGGGATGCTGCATACAAGAATAAAAATACCGCGACATTATAAAAGGCTGGTCATTATTTAGCATCAGTCAGACGACGGCCGAAGGAATCCGAGTCTGAACTCCCTGATGCAGAGAGATCCGTCTTCGATTGAGACTGTTTCTGTACCCAACGTAAGATGAGGACAGCGATCACTCCGCAAATCAACAGTAACGGCCATGAGTATCGCAAAGCACCCTGCTCTATCCGCACAAAATACTCTAGTCCATTCTCAGGAACCCATGCTTCGGGAATCCGACCATGCAACACTCCAAGCGAATTATAAATAAAGTGGAACACAACTCCCGGCAGTAAGCTGCGGCTGTGAACCGCCATCAGACCCAATACCAGACCCAGTAAGGAAGCGTTAAAGACCTGCTGAGGAATCATATGCATCACACCAAATGTGAGACTCGATAGAACAATCGCCAGCCAGACACGCCCGCGTTGACCAAAGCCACTCAATATGAAACCACGAAACGCCAGCTCTTCACAGATAGCAGGTGTCAAAGCAAACGCTGTCAAAACCAGCCAGATTGACTGGGACGGATCAGACATACTTTTCAAAGCAGCAAATGAACGCAGTTTGGGAAAAAACCAGGTTAAACTATTCGCCAACTCAAGCGATAATGGATGCAACAAGAATGGCAATATAATCCCAGCTGCCAGAAATCCAAAACTGGGTAGATAGAGACGGAACGTTTTTCTGACACTGGTCGTCAGCATAATTCCCATGATCAGAGCAGGCGTCGCTATCGTCGCCAATTGTTGAATCATCAACAGCTGCATCATCCGCGTGGGACGTTCTGCATCTGTTGCCGCTTGAATCGCAGTACTCATGCTGTTCATCACACCAAACTGCAACAACATAATGATTACAAAACAGAATCCGGCTTCCGCAAAACTGGGTAGAGAATCTTTGGTCTTCATCAGATGACGCAACCAGAGACCCACTTCAAACCGTTCCGCTTCACGAAACAATACATCTTCACGCTGAAATTGATCAATGGCCCACCAGAGTGCCAGCAAACTGTAACCGACACTCGTCACCAAAACAGGAATTGCATAAACATATAAAATACCTGCATTGACCGACGATAGCAGCATGCCTTTTAACAACAACGCCACCCCGACAATAGGCATCATGCTGTAAAAGGGATTGATTTCCACAGCTGGCGATAAACAGAATACGGTAAGCCCCAGGGTTACCATTAACAACGGCGTCAGATAGTACTGCCCCTCTTTACTACTGCGAGCAAATGTGGCAAACGCAAGACACAGCGCACTAAACAAAGCCGAGAGTGGAATGAGCAACACGATAACCCAAAACATAGCGGAAAACGAAGGAAGTGAAAGATCACCGATTTTTGAAAGTGCGCCCGCCCCGACTAAATTAGCCATATAGCGCCCGGTGAAGCCCATACTGGCCAGGTTCAATAATGCCGTCGAAACACTGAAAACCAACACAGTCAAAAATTTGCCTAACACTATTTCCGTACGTTTGGCTGGAGAGATAAGCAATGTCTCCATCGTACCTCGCTCCTTTTCGCCGGCCCCCAGGTCGATCGCCGGGTAAAAAGCACCAGTAGCCGCCATGATGATCAACATTGCAGGAAACAGTTTACTCCAGAGGTTCGCTGCCAGTTGATCATCTTGCGCTAAATCAATGACTTCCGGATTGATGGGCGTCGGTAAAGATGCCGGGAGATTCGCGCGACTCAAACGCGCCCTTAATATTTCCTTCTCCCAGGAATCCATCGCTTCCCGTGCTCGACTGTAGGCTAACTTTGATTTTTCGTCAGCCCTGTTCCTCAGAACTAAAGGCCGCAAGGAAACCGCCGGATCATCATCAATCGGTTCATGCCGTGCCAGTCTCTCACTGACCCGTTCTATTCCTTGCGCAAGTCCTTTAGGAATCAATATCAAAACCTGAATCTGGCTTTCGGCAAATAGCTTGCTGAGCTTTACATTCGTATCAGTAATTTCTTGAGCTAACAGTTTTTTTTGTTCGGGAGATTCCTGATCTTCAAGTTGATCCCACTGATCAAGTAATTCCTGATGTTTCTTAAGCACCACCTCCAGATCACGTGCCTCTTTCAGTAGTTTCTGACTTTGAATATCCGCAGGTATACCTGCTTTCTCATCAGTCTTTTCAACAGACTTATGATCAGTTATTACGCGCAACTTGTCTGCATCGGTGGGAATTAGAAACCAGTTTGATACAAAACGGTCGCCATCCAATAGCTGTGGATGTTTTGGTAAATCATCGGCCCCAAGAATAACCACATTCCGAGGTTGTTCTGAAAAAAGAACCGTCATCTGCACCATGCCGATACCCATTGCCGGGTAGAGCAATAGCGGGAGAATTGCCACCATGAACAGAGTACGCCGATCGCGCATCTGATCTCGCAGTTCTCGCATCAATATGAGTCTGATATTTTTCCACTGTATCATCTTGATTATTGGGCTTTCATCGCCAACTGGTCTTCGTGCTCCTGGATTAATTTGAAGAACAATTCTTCCATATCCGACTCCTGGTATTGTTCTTCCAGTTCTGGAAGACTACCAATCGCCAGAATTTTCCCTTTATAGATCACAGCCACACGATCGCATAGCTTTTCGACTTCTCGCATGATGTGGGTGGAAAAGATGATGCACTTGCCTTCCTCACGCAGCGCTTCAATCGCTTTTAAAACCGCGCGTGCCACCAATACATCCAGGCCGGTTGTCGGCTCATCAAAAATGAGAACGGGGGGGTCATGTATGATTGTCCGGGCAATCGAAACTTTCTGTTTCATCCCGGTCGACATTTTTGAGCCTAAGAGATCCTTGATATCCTGCATCTGCAAAGTCGTAAAGATCCGGTCCAGCCTCTCCTGTAATTCATTCTCTTCAATGCTATACAGTCGACCAAAATACTCCACCATCTCCCAGGCGGTCATTCGATCATAGATGCCGGTATTGCAGGACATAAAGCCAATATGAGTACGTACATCCTGAGGCTGTGTGAAAACATCATAGCCGGCGACGGTCGCCATGCCTCCCGTCGGTTGCAAAACCGTACTTAACATGCGGAGACATGTCGTTTTGCCTGCACCATTGGGTCCTAATAACCCAAAGATTTCACCCGCTTCAACATCAAAACTCACTGAATCAAGCGCAAGAATACTGCCACGACGCAAATCATCAAAACTCTTGCTTAGCTTCTCGACATGAATCATAGCCGTCCATTATCCCTAATGCCTACGGTGCCAGACCATCAACTGCGCGCTGACAAACTGAATGATGAGGCTGACTTATACGTTATTTATATCTGTAAACATAGCCTATGGCAGCGATTTGGCTCGCTTGAGTCGTGTCTCGAACGGATTTTCTTTCAGTTGAGTACCGGCAGAGGAGCATGGCCTGCGCCTTTGGCAGGACCATTTGAATCAGGATCATCCACATATTCGTAAAAGACATTGCGTTGCCGGGGAATGTATCCCGATTCCGAAATACAGTGACGAATTGTCTCAACGGTCAGATGATGTGTGGTTCCCGCCTGTGATACGACGTTTTCTTCGATCATCAGACTACCCATATCATTCGCACCGAAAAACAGAGCCATCTGACCAGTCTTTTCTCCCTGTGTGACCCAGGAAGATTGAATGTTCTTGAAATTATCCAGATACAATCGGCTGACAGCCTGTGTTTTCAAATATTCAAACGCACCTGCAGGCGGTACATATTCCATATCGGTATGTTCTGGCTGCAGTGTCCAGCAGATAAAGGCAGAGAACCCACCAGTCTCATCTTGTAGCGTGCGAAGACGATCCAGATGCTCAATGCGTTCGGCCAGAGTTTCGACATGACCAAACATCATCGTGGCACTTGAGATCCCTCCCAGTTTGTGCCAGACCCGATTCACTTCCAGCCAACCATCGGTTAATACTTTTCCACGCGTGATCTTTTTCCGCACACGATCGACCAGTATTTCTCCGCCTCCACCAGGAAGACTTCCCAAACCAGCGGCCTTCAGACGTTCCAGTACTTCTTCCAAAGATAAATTATTGAGCTTTGTGAAATGATAAATTTCTGGAGGACTGAAACCATGAATGTTTACCGTCGGATAGCGTTCGCGCAGATCACGCAATAGATCTTCGTACCATTCCAGCTTTAAAGTGGGATGCAGGCCACCCTGCAGTAAAATCTGGTCGCCTCCCAAAGCAATCGTTTCTTCGATTTTCTCGTAAAGCTGCTCAGGCTTGAGCACATAAACTTCCGGGTCTTTGGGAGATCGATAAAAGGCGCAAAAATCACAGACCGCCGTACAGGAATTCGAATAATTAATGTTGCGATCAATGTTATAAGTTCGATAAGGCTCGGGATGCAGACGTTTCGTGACTTCGTTGGCAGCGCGGCCTAACGCAACCAGATCATGAGACTCCAGTAACTGAAGCCCCTCTTCACAATTCAGACGCTCTCCAGCGACCGCTTTATCCAGCAGAGATGCAATTCCGGAAGACAAGAGGAACTCCCTCGGGAGCCAGTCCCGTTTTAATGGCTAATTCTTGAAACAATTGTAACCCGCAACATTCTGCAGGTCCCAGGTGAAAACTCAAATTTTTCTTCAGATAACTTTGTGCGACAGAAACTTCAATACCCAATTTGGGCGCTTCCCGGCGGGCGATTTCATCTAACTGTGTCACCCCGCGATCACGCGCCTGGCACAAAGCGGACGCTAATGAACCGGTCTCCTGATTTTTGCGAACAGCCCACATCGCAAAGACAAATGGCAGACCCGTCCAGCGTAACCATTCCTCTCCCAGATCCCAGGTCGCTGCGAATTTGGTATCAGGCGTATGAATGGCACGATCACCAATCAATAAAATCGCATCCGCGGTTGTCGCTTTGATCGACTGATCCATTGGCAACGGTTCGACCTCCGGAAACACCCCATATTGTTCGGCCAGCATAATTTGCACCAGTGTCGCACTGGTGCGCGACCCCATATCTAATGCCAGCCGCTTAATCTTTCCCAAAGGAACGTAACTATACATTTTCACACTCAATACCGGCCCCTGTGTCGCCACACAGGCATTCGAAATGATCTCATAGTCCGAATTCCGGATCACCTCAATTGAGGGAATCAATCCGACATCAATTCGACCCTCTGCCAGATCATCAGCCAACAGGCTGGGATAATCTAGCATTAGTTCAGCATTTTCAGCGAGATCTTCTAGATCTTCGATCAAAGGCTTCGAATTGAGATAGGAGACCGCCCCCACACGAATGGGAGGTGGAATCAAGTCAGACATTATCGTTTGGCTTTCATTTCCAGTTGCATTGTCTAACTTATTATAGTCAGCAATCTTCATCTCGCAATCAGCTCATACTACTATAGTAAACCGGTGTGATAACGTGCTCTGATGCACGTACTGCCTATTGGTGTTACAATTTGAATTGAATCAATTAACTCGGTCCAGATCGGGACATCTTAGCAGCTTAAGTCCTCTTAATCAGTGACTATCCAGCCGAAAATTACAGGTCAGACCAAATTTGGCGGTAGAATCAGACGAAAATCTCATTTTTACAGTTACTAGAGTATCCCATTTAACCATAGCGACTTCCATTCCATTATACTCGTTTCAAATAGCCTTGGAGACGCTGTAATAAACCTGGACACAGGCTAGAAAGCATAAAAGCATGTCAAAACAGAGAGATGTGAAAGTCGGTTTCATTGGAGCTGGTCGTATGGCAACTGCCCTGGCCGGCGGTTTAATCGCTTCTGGCTTTACCTCTTCAGAAAATGTCTGGGCCAGCGATACATTCGACTCTGCCCGAGAACGGTTTGCCCGGGAGACCGGTGCTCAGGCCGTCGAATCGAACCTGACAGTCATGGAACAGGCTGAAGTCATCATTCTGTCTGTGAAACCGCAGCATGTGGCTGATGTTCTTGAGGAAATCAAGGGAACACACACCGATCAGCATCTGGTTGTCTCCATCGCAGCCGGTTGTCCCTTATCCCTCTTTGTTGAGAAACTGGGTTTAGACGCGCGACTGATTCGCGTCATGCCTAACACCCCCTGCCTCGTGAAACAGGGAGCTTCCGCCTTCGCGCGCGGGGGACAGGCAACAGAAGCAGACGCCAGTCTCGTAGAATCACTACTCTCGACAGTGGGTATTGCCGTTGAAGTTCCTGAGATACAACTCGACGCCGTCACTGGCTTATCGGGCAGCGGTCCTGCTTATATCTATCAAGTGATTGAAGCGCTCAGCGATGGAGGAGTCCGCATGGGACTGCCCCGACACATCGCCCTCCAACTGGCCGCCCAAACGGTCAAAGGCGCGGCAGAAATGGTACTCGAAACCGGCGAACATCCAGGCACACTGAAAGACGCCGTCACCAGTCCGGGAGGCACAACGATTGCCGGCATTCACGCATTGGAAGCGGGTGGATTAAGACACAGCCTGATGAATGCCGTCAGCGCTGCCACCAATCGATCGATCGAACTTGGCAAAAAATCTTGAACCCCAAGGGACACACCCAAGTCCTCACTGAATTTGGTTGGCTAACCACTTCCTCTGTAGAGCCATTTTTTCTCCTGCACAGTTCTTTAATTTTATTAACGAACTTGTGTTCCCCGTTGGATTTTCCCAGAATGGAACCATACCTCCATTAAAAATCCCACCCAATGACACCGGGAGACACCAACATGCTCAACCACTGTCCTCGCCGTTTATTTGTAATCTGTTGTCTGATGAGTCTCAGTATCCAGCCGCTGTCTGCTACTGAGCAGGATCTGAAATCCTGGCTGTCTCAACCGATCATCGAGAAAGATCTTCCCTGGAAAGAAGTGCAGAAATATATCGCACCTCGTGTCCTGGGTATGCCTGAGATGAACAGCGTTACAGATTGGGAAAAATATATTTCCAAAGTGCGAAGCGATGTTTTAAACAAAGTCGTTTATCGTGGCGAAGCGACAAAGTGGCGCGATTCTAAAATGAACGTTGTCTGGCTGGAGACGATTGAAGGCGGCCCCGAATACAAAATTCAGAAGTTGCGGTTCGAAGCACTGCCCGGACTATGGATACCAGCGCTGCTCTATCTGCCCAATCAGCTTTCAGGAAAAGTGCCCGTTGTATTGAACGTGAATGGTCACGACGGAAAAAACGGAAAAGCCGCCGACTATAAACAGGTGCGCTGTATCAATCAGGCCAAGCGAGGCATGATCGCACTCAATATCGAATGGGTGGGCATGGGCCAGCTGAATGTGCCCGGCTTAATGCATTATCGCATGAACCAACTGGACCTGTGTGGTACAAGCGGATTAGCACCCCACTTTCTTTCCATGAAACGTGGGCTCGACGTCCTGTTAGCGCATCCCAATGCAGATCCGAATCGTGTTGCCGTCGCCGGCCTTTCGGGCGGTGGCTGGCAGACCATCTTTATCAGTTCACTCGATGAACGTGTCACACTCTCAAACCCCGTCGCCGGTTATTCCAGTTTCCTGACCCGTGTGTATCACACAAAAGACCTCGGCGATTCCGAACAGACTCCCAACGATTTAGGCATCTATGCAGACTACACACATCTCACAGCCATGCGTGCCCCACGCCCCACTCTGCTCACCAATAATGCAAAAGACAACTGCTGCTTTGAATCAGGTTATACCCAGCCACCACTTTTGAAAGCAGCGTTCCCCATTTACAAACTATACGACAAAGAAGACTTTTTGCAGAAACATGTGAATCATGATCCCGGCGACCATAATTTTCTGAAAGACAACCGGGAAGCGCTCTATCGCATGCTCTCAGCTCACTTTTCCGAAACGGGAAAACCACTACCTGTGAAAGAAATCGAGTGCAGCGCGGAAATCAAATCGTTCGACGAACTCAAAGTCGAACTGCCATCCAACAACGAAACCTTTCATAGCCTGGCACTCAAGCTCTGTCAGAATCTACCGCGACCAGCAACGAAGTCTTCTGAAAACGGATCGTTAAAAGCACTCAAAAAAATTGTGCATTACAAAAAATCCCAGGTACAGGGAACGAAAACCAACCAGACAACAAAAGAGAACACGACAGTGAAATTCTGGAAACTGAACGTGGACAAAGACTGGACGGTTCCCGCTGTCGAGTTCTCGAGAGGACCTTCAAAATCAACAACCATCGTTGTCTCTGATGAAGGTCGAAAAAGTCTGGCGCCAACCGTAGAAAAACTACTAGCAAAAGGCGAAAACGTTTTGGCCATCGATCCGTTTTATTTCGGCGAATCGAAAATCAGCCAGCGCGATTTTCTGTACGGACTTCTAGTGGCTGCCGTCGGAGAACGCCCGCTCGGAATTCAGACAGGTCAATTAACGGCAATTGCCCGCTGGTTACGCGACAAACGCAAGCAGACTTCCGTAAAAATACAATCAACGGGTCCGCGCAGTAGTCTTTTTACTCTACTGGCTGCTACAATCGAACCCGAGGCTATTTCAAGCGTCAGCTTGATTGGTTCCATGGGTTCGCTGAAACAAGTGATTGAAGACAATCAATCGGTCAATCAGGCACCTGAATTATTTTGCTTTGGTTTACTGAAAGAGTTTGATATTAGACAGATTGTGGAATTAGCAGGTAAAGAAAGAGTTCAGTTCATCGAACCCAGTAGCCGCGTCAAACAGGAGCTTTCTCAAATACGTGTCAAGAAAGACATCAGCTATCTGGGGCAGAAGCGTACAGAGAAACTCGACCTGTATCTGCCCGACTCCACATTTCAAAAAGGGCCTTACCCAGCAGTCGTCATCATTCACGGCGGCGGTTGGCATGGTGGAGATAAAGCAGCCAGAAGAGAAATCAATATCGGAAACAACCTGGCAAAAGCGGGATATGTCTGTGCCAGCATCAATTACCAATTGGCAAAAAAACGTGCGAAGTTTACCGATAACTTGAAACAGGTCTGGCCGGGAAACCTGAAAGACTGCAAAACCGCAGTCCGCTTTTTGAGGAAACACGCAGACAAATATCAAATTGACGCCGATCATATCGGCGCCATCGGCGGCTCTGCAGGAGGCCATCTGGTCTCAATACTGGCAATGACCGGCGATGATACGAAGCCGGGCCCGGATGAAAAATATGCCGGCTTTTCTTCAAGCATTCAGGCCGTCGTTCCCATGTATGGTGTGCATGATATGACCGCATTGGCTAAATCTCGCGACATGCTCTCCACTTTTACGGATGCAGAAAAAGAACTCTGTCAACAGGCTTCGCCTGTGAATCATATCTCAAAGAATGATCCCCCTTTCCTCATTCTGCATGGCACAAAAGATCGCTTGGTTCCCGTAAACCAATCTGAACTTTTGTCGAAAGCACTTAAAAAAGGGAACATCCCCGCCGAGTTGATCATTATCGAAGACGCACCACACAGCTTCCACCTGCAACCTAAACAGCAGGACCTCAGACCAAAAGTCATCGGATTTTTTGACAAGCACTTGAAGCCCTGATCTCTCGAATCAACCCAGGAGTTGACAGCACTCCCACCTCTGATAGAATAGTATAAAATGTAGCCTTGGCTACATTTTAGGTTTCAGTACAGCAATATCCTGATGGGAGCTTATGAATGAGAAGGCTTTTCGCTTTCACCCTGTTATTGAGTTTTTTAGTCGGTTGCCAAACCAAGGAAACTCCCTCAACGGGTAAGACATCAAATCAATCTCCAGCGGAAAAACAGCTCAGCTACCCAATTCCGGTGGCCGCGACTGTTGGTATGGTGGCAGATCTCGTTACGAATGTAGGCGGTGAGTATGTTACCGTCACGCAAATCATGGGTTCGGGCGTTGATCCCCACATGCACAAAGCCAGCCGCGATGATGTGCAGATGATTATGAATGCCGACATTGTCTTTTACTCCGGACTGATGCTCGAAGGAAAAATGGCAGACACCTTAATCAAAGTTTCGCGAAACAAACCGGTTTTTGCCGTGACTGAATTAATTGATCAAAAATCATTGCTCGAACCGGAAGATTTCAACGGACACTATGACCCCCATCTCTGGATGGATGTCGCTGCCTGGTCTCTCTGTGTCGATGCAGTCAAAGACGCTTTGACTGAAGTCGACCCCACGCATGCGCAAGCCTATCAAAAGAACGCCACCGAATATAAAAAGCAGTTGGAAATATTACATGAATATGGCTTAAAATCGACGAAATCTATTCCCAAAGACAGTCGTATTTTGATTACCTCACACGATGCCTTTAATTACTTCGGTCGTGCCTATGGCTTGAACGTTCAGGGCATTCAGGGAATCTCAACAGAATCGGAAGCCGGACTGAAACGAATTAACGATCTCGTCGATATGCTGGTTAAGAAAAATGTCAAAGCGGTATTCGTGGAAAGCAGTGTTTCCAAAAAGAATATCACTGCACTCATCGATGGGGCCAAAGCACAAGGTCACGAAATTAAAATTGGTGGGGAATTATTTTCTGATGCGATGGGCCAGGCTGGCACTTATGAGGGCACGTATGTCGGCATGCTGGATCACAACTTCACAATCGTCACACGTGCCCTGGGAGGAAACGCTCCCGAAAAAGGTATGCAAGGCAAACTCTCCCACTGACCAATATCGGGCAGTACTCTGTTAAACACTGCTCTATGAAATGTTACCGTCGATACTGGAAACAATTTCTTTTCACTCTGAATTTTGATGAATTATACGCGGCCTTATGAATACAAAAGAAAATCCCACATCATCCCAACAGATTGAATTGTCTCCTGAAGAAACGCCAGTCTCCGTTTATGACTTAACCGTGGCCTACCATCGCAAACCTGTGATCTGGGATGTTAGTTTTGAAATTCCGCCGGGTAAACTAGTCGGCATTGTCGGCCCGAATGGAGCCGGTAAAAGCACTCTGATTAAAGCTATTATGGGACTCATTCCCAAGGCTTCCGGACGTGTCCAAATTTTTGGAAAGCCCTACCAGAAAAATCGACACCGTGTCGGCTATGTTCCTCAACGTGAAAGTGTCGACTGGGATTTTCCCGTAGATGCCCTCGATGTTGTGACGATGGGACTCTACAAAGAAATCGGCTGGTGTCTTCCCGTTCGCAAAAAACACCGTGCCCGGGCAATGGAAGCACTGGAGCGTGTGGGAATTGCCGACTATGCACACCGCCAGATCAGTCAGCTTTCCGGCGGACAGCAACAACGCACCTTTTTAGCCCGTGCCCTGGTGCAGAACGCCGATTTATATCTGATGGATGAACCTTTCGCCGCCGTCGATGCCGCCACCGAAAAAGCCATTGTGCAAATCTTGCAGGAAATGAAACAGGCCGGAAAAACCGCACTGGTCATACACCATGATCTACAAACAGTGCCCGAATATTTTGACTATGTCATACTTCTCAATATGCGCGTGATTGATCATGGTCTGACAGAAGATGTTTTCACACCCGAGAATCTTCAAAAAACCTATGGTGGTCGACTGACATTGCTCGAAGAAGCCACAGAAACCATGCGACGCCGGGAGCAGTCTCTATGAGACCCTTCGTTCTGGTCTTGCTATTCGCGATGTTCTGGCCAGAATGTATGATCTTCGCGGCAAGCGACCACAGTGAAGTTCAATCTCAAAGTTCAATCACCGATCGCAGGATTGACATCCCCGAATGGAATGACTGGAAACGTGTTTTCCTGCTGGAAGATTACAACACGCGGATCGTCGTTTTCGGTACCACTCTGCTGGGCATGGCAGCGGGTATGATTGGGAGTTTCGCGTTATTACGCAAACGCGCATTGATGGGAGACGCATTAAGTCACGCCACGCTGCCCGGTATCGCAATTGCCTTTATCATCGCCACTGGTTTGGGCCTGGATGGAAAAGCACTGCCCGTCCTGCTGGTTGGAGCTGCAGTCAGCGGCTTATTGGGTGTCGCCACGATTCTTCTCATCCGAAACATGACGCGTTTGAAAGAAGATGCCGCGTTGGGAATTGTGCTCAGTGTATTCTTTGGCGCAGGCATCGCTCTGTTGGGTATCGTTCAACAAATGAAAACAGGCCACGCGGCCGGCCTGGAATCGTTTATTTATGGAAAAACCGCATCGATGGTCGCCAGCGATGCCTGGCTCATCGGATGCGCGGGCCTCTCCTGCATGCTGATTTCCATTCTGCTGAATAAGGAGTTAACACTGCTCTGCTTCGATGAAGGTTTTTCAGTTTCACGAGGCTTTCCTGTCGTATTGCTGGACATGACATTGATGGGTCTGGTGGTTGTCGTCACCATTATCGGCTTACAGGCAGTCGGACTGATCCTGATGATTTCCCTGCTGGTCATTCCACCGTTAGCGGCACGCTTCTGGACCGAAAAAATCGTCAACATGACGATGGTCGCCATCATATTAGGTGCCCTCAGTGGAATGATCGGCTCCGCCATGAGTGCCATCTTTCCCAATCTCCCCTCTGGCGCCATGATTGTTCTGGTCGCAACGGCAATGTTTTTGTTCAGCATGATTTTCGGTATTCCACGCGGTATTTTAATTCGAAAACTGCGACGATACGAATTGAACAGGAAAGTAAATCGACAACACCTGCTGCGTGGTCTTTATGAATTTCTGGAAGCAAGGGGACGACTCAAAGAAAAACAATCTTCAGAATCCACATTTGTCCCGTTGTCGAAACTACTTCAAATGCGGAGCTGGTCACCCGCGAAACTGAAAAAAATTGTAAAACGAGCACAGCAGGAACAGCTAGTCGTAACACTCCAGGAAGATCAGATTCGACTGACCAAAGCAGGACTTCTGGAAGCGACACGCATCGTACGCGAACATCGTTTGTGGGAATTATATCTGATCACATATGCCGATGTTGCACCGAGCAAAGTCGATCAGGATGCAGACGCCATCGAACACGTTTTGGAACCGGAAGTGATCGCGGAACTGGAATCACTACTCGTTCAACAATCGACTGAAGGTGTTCTGCAGAGCCCGCATACCATTGAGATCCATCAGGAAGAAATCAAAGCACGCCACTCCTCTCGCAGGAGGTCGACTTGATGAGTGGACTGGAACAGTGGAACTGGTATCTGGATGGTTGGATCATCGTCGCCGGTATTTTGTGTGCGATCTCCTCTGCATTATTGGGAAATTTTCTGGTCCTGCGCAAAATGAGCATGCTCGGCGATGCGATCACGCACGCGATTCTTCCCGGCCTGGCAGCAGCCTTTATGATCAGCGACAGTCGCAGCAGTCTACCCATGTTCCTCGGCGCCGTGATCGCAGGTATTCTGACCGCATTATTTACAGAATGGATTCGGGGCTTCGGCAAAGTGGATGAAGGGGCCGCCATGGGTGTGGTCTTCACCTCTCTGTTTGCATTGGGGCTGGTAATGATCGTACAGGCCGCGGATCACGTTGATCTGGACCCGGGCTGTGTGTTGTACGGTGCCATCGAACTCACTCCCCTCGATACAATCCTGATTGCAGGTTGGGAAATCCCGCGCGTTGTGGTGGTGCTTTCTATCGTATTATTGATTAATTTATCGTTTGTAATTTTCTTTCTCAAAGAATTGAAACTCAGTTCTTTTGACCCGGCGCTAGCCACCACCACGGGGTTTAATGCAACGATCATTCATTATGCCTTAATGACACTGGTCGCCATCACAGCAGTCGCCAGTTTTGAAACCGTGGGAAATATTCTTGTCGTGGCGATGTTTATTGTGCCACCGGCTGCCGCGTATATGCTGACAGACCGACTGGGAACAATGATTGTCATAAGTGCGATCCTGGGAACTGTTGCTGCTGTCACAGGACATATCAGTGCGATCACCATTCCTCATTGGTTTGGTTATGGTAGTACATCCACCGCCGGCATGATGGCCGTCGCCGCCGGTTTATTGTTTCTCGTGGCGGCTTTGTTTGCGCCGCGCCATGGAATCGTTGTCGTCTTCATTCGTCGGCTAATTCTTACCTGGAAGATCCTGGCTGAAGATATTATCGCTTTAATGTACCGCATCGAAGAAAGGAATCCCCAGCTAAAACCGGACGCCACCTACCTGAGAGAGATCCTGTTTTCCCACTCTGTTCCAACCTCACTCACACTCCGGTATCTCACAAAACATGGTCAGCTCTCTGATGCAAATGGAAACTATGAGTTAACAGAAACAGGCCGCGACCATGCACGTCAACTGGTCCGCTCTCATCGCTTGTGGGAACATTACCTGGTTGAGCACGCTGGCATGTCCGCTGAAAACATTCATAAACAGGCTGAAAAACTGGAACATTTCACCGACCGACAGTTACGTGAAAAATTGAACGAAGACACCCTCGCCACAGACCAGGACCCGCACGGCAGACCGATCCCACCCGAAGAGAAAACGAATTAAGAGTAATATCGCCAGAGATAAGGCGACTCTCCCTTATTAGCACGATTCCTCTGGCATTTTGTGGCATGAACACATATAATCATTCGTTGATATATCGACAACTTTAAACCGTCGTCCACCCCACGAATGCGGAATGGAAAAAACCGTATGTCAGGCAACGTTTGTAGCGGGCCATTAAACCGGCGTGAGTTCATGCGAATCGGTTCTCTCAGTCTGGGAGGACTCACACTTTCGCAAATAATGGCGTTGCGCAGTGAAGCAAGCCCACAAAAGCCAGACACCTCTGTGATCCTGCTCTATCTGCATGGCGGTGCTTCGCAACTGGAAACATACGACCTCAAGCCTGACGCACCCTCTGATTATCGTTCGGTGTTTCAACCCATTTCCACAAACGTGCCGGGAATGGATATCTGTGAATTGTTTCCAAAGCAAGCCAAAATCGCTGACAAATTCTCACTGGTTCGATCACTGCATCATGATGTGGGAATACACAGCGATGGCGGGATCATCGTTCTAACAGGCAAACGTCCTTCCAAACTGGACCCCACTTCTCAATCGAAAAGTGAACATCCCGATTTTGGTTCGATCACGAGTAAAGTCCGAGGTATGTCGGCTGCAGGAACGCCCCCCTATGTATCGATTCCTTCGAAGTTTTACATGGTCAAACCTACCTACCTGGGCATGCATCATGGACCATTCGAATCAAGTGAACCGTCGGCTAAAAATTATCGACCCCCTTCGCTAAAACTGAATGCAGGCATGGATGGCAAACATTTGCTGGAACGTCGCCACCTGCTGAATCAATTTGATCGCTTGAGAAATGATCTCGATCTTTCGGGTGATCTGGAAGGCAGTGAAAAGTTTCGCAACCTTGCATTTCAGATGCTGACCAGCCCCGAGGCCGCAAAGTCGTTTGATATCGCCCTTGAGGATGACCAGCTTCGCGAGCGATATGGTCGCAACATGTGGGGACAAGGCTGTCTCCTCGCACGACGTCTGGCAGAAGCAGGTTGTGGCGTCGTTTCGCTCTACTTTAACACGCCAAAAATCGGTCAGGAATTTACGAATTGGGACGATCATATTATGAACGCCAGTCGTCCGGGACACTTTGCAAAATATATGCAAGTGCGTTTGCCTTACATGGACCAGGCACTCTCGACCCTCATTGAAGACATTCACGAGCGAAATCTCGATAAGAAAATCATGGTCGTCGCCGTCGGAGAATTTGGCAGAACTCCGCGTCTCTCCTCGAACAACTCGGGCACAGGCCGCAATCACTGGCCAGAGGCTTATACCGCTTTGTTCTCAGGTGGAAATCTCAAGATGGGACAAGTCGTAGGGGCCACAAATTCGAAAGCAGAATTCCCAACACATAGCCCTTACACTCCACAGGATATGCTGGCTACCATCTATCGACACCTGGGCATTGATTACAACAAATCCATTGTTGATCACCAGGGCCGTCCCATTCCGATCTTGCCGCATGGGAAACCGATTTCAGAACTGATCTGAGTTTGGTCAGAACCTCCCTCACTTTTCAGCGATCTTCTCACGAGAAGAGACACGGCTCTGAAGGCTTAACTCTTAAACAATGTCTGGATTCCTTTCATCAACAGTCCATCGACCTGTGGTCCACTGAATGCCACATTGACTTCATAACCACCCTGAAAATAAGCTTCTGAGGTGGGAATGTACCAAGGCCCCCCATCACCGTAGCCGGCAGTCGCCACAAATCGATCGGGCTGCAATACCTGAGTACGTAACTGGTATTCGACAAACGGTTCAGCCGGCAAATGTAATAAAGAAATTTGATTCACATGCAACGCACTTAAAATGATCGGCGTTTTCTGCGCGTGACGTCGCAACCATGCAAGAGTAAATGCAGGCCGATTTCGATGCACAACCCTTCGAGAATGATCATTAATCTGTTTTTCGATTTGAGCGGCGGAAAACGTTTTGTTGACTGGAGGCAGAAAATCAGTCGTTTTCCAACTCAAATTATTAATCGGCTCCGGCCGTAATTTTTCGGACGCCTGTTCCATCGCCTCAAAGACCCGTTGCGTCAATACCTGACGATTCTCCTTGTGAGAACTGTTATTAAATTTTCCGGTATTGATGTTCCCTGCACAACCGGTGAAGTAAAGATGCGTGCAATCCGGGCTATCATGCTGCTCTTTTAATCGCCGCGCATGGCCGACAAATTCACTGGTGACATGGCCCTCCTGACAACAATAGCTAATGGGGTGGACGGCGTAGTAATAACAGGCGGCGACTTTTTCCCGACCATCATAAAAGGCAACCGTTTTCAACCAGGGATCAATCACGCCCGTCGGCAAGTCGCGCACATCGTCGCTACTGGCGGCAACGCTACGGTTCTTTAAGATCTTACCAGAATCATCCAGCAACCGCCGATTCGACGCCACTTGTTCCACTTTGGATTCTGCCGCTGCAATATGTGTCAAACGCCGGGCTGTCTTCAAACTCTTTCGCACTGCAGAATCCGCTCGCTTCAAACAGACTTTGAAAAATTCCGGATCCATATTAGGCGGCAAATCTCCCTGAGCGCGCACAATACGATCTGTCTCCAGACAGGCAAATGGGGCATCATGCTGATGCACACATTGAACGGCAACACGCTCTGCACTGGTGCCCGCTGCATTCGCCAATGCTTCTCTCAATTGATAATGTGCGGTGTTACAGAGCCCGGTCCAGTCCACGGAGCAGATCACAATCGGACGCTGCTCACTCAATAAAACTAATCCGATGGCTTCCAGTGAATCTTCAATTTGAGCAGCCGCGGGAATCCAACCTCCACACAGGGAATGGCCCAGAGGAGGCGTGACATCAAAACGAAAAGAAGCGATCTGTAGTTTCATTTTGGACTCCCCATTTTAATGCTTTGAGGAAACGGGGATTTCCGGTTCTTCTGCCTCAGGCTTTGTAGCGTCAATCGAATCAGGCTTCCAGTCCCGATCAACGATCAAACGCGCACCACGCCTGAAACTGAGATAGGACCAGGCCCATTGCATCACGACCAGAATGCGATTCTTGAAACCGGTCAAATAGAAGATATGCACGACCAGCCACACAACCCACGCAATAAACCCGGCAATTTTGAATCGCCCGATTTCTACTATGGCTCGGCTGCGACCAATGGTCGCCATTTGACCTTTGTCATGAAAATAATAATTGCTGCGCGGTTTTCCTTTTAATTCCTGTCGAATCGTTTTTCCGATATATTTTCCTTGCTGTAGTGCCACAGGTGCGGTCCCCGGCAAAGGTTCTCCCGTCTGATGAGTAAAACTGGCTTGATCACCGGCGACAAATACATTCGGGTAACCTTCCAAACTCAAATCCGGTTCGACAATCACACGTCCCCGGTTGTCAACAGGCATGCCACCCGATTTACCTAATTCAGAAGCTTCCACACCTGCTGCCCAGAGCACGGTGGCAGCGCTAATTCGTTCCTCACCAAGTTCTACTCCCTCTTCATTGATATTCGTCACGACCGAGGAAGTCCAGATTTGTACGCCAAGATTTTCCAGATCTCGGGCTGCCCGATCTGACTGCTGCTCGGAAAACATCGGCAAAATCCGGGGACCGGCTTCAACCAGAATCACACGCGTTTGACTGGGATTGATGTGCCGAAAATCCCTGGAGAGAGTAAAGCGACTCATCTCACCAATGGCGCCCGCCAGTTCCACTCCTGTGGGACCACCTCCCACAATCACGAACGTCATATATTTCTTTTGCTCATCAGAATTCGAAATCCGTTCTGCACTTTCAAAAGCAGAAAGAACACGTTTACGTATTTCCGTTGCCTGAGAAATCGTTTTCAAACCCGGTGCATACTGTTCCCACTCATTGTGACCAAAGTAGCTATGATTGGCACCGCAGGCCAACACGAGATAATCATAGGACAATTCACCAAAATCAAACTTTACTTTTTGACCGGCAAGATCAATTTTCTGAGCCTCTCCCAATAACACGCTGGTATTCTGATAACGTGAGAGTCGGCTGCGAATCGGCATCGCAATGTCAGCGGGGCTCAACCCGGCCATGGCCACCTGATATAAAAGTGGCTGAAACAAATGGTAATTTTGACGATCAACCAGGGTGATTTCCATTCCCTGAACGCCACCCAGTTCCAATGCCGCGTTCAAACCGGCAAAACCACCACCGAGAATCAGAACCTGTTTCGTTTCAGATCCCTTTTTAGAACTCTGTAAATCTTTCATGAAACTAATTTAAGCCACGCCGTGAATGTGAATCAGACGAAAGAAAGCATGTCCGATCTTGCTGATCAATGAAACCCACTAGAGCCATTCTAGACAATTCGCCACCGCGCGGAAATTGGGTTCCTGGAAAATTCAGACCTTCTTTTGACAATATCAGAAGCAGGGACCGGTTTCAGGCAAGCAGGTCATGAATGACTTCACCATGTACGTTGGTCAGGCGACGTTCAATTCCATTGTGATAATAAGTGAGCCGGGTATGGTCGATACCCAGAAAATGCAGGACTGTTGCATGATAATCGTGCCAGGCGACTGGTTTTTCGACCGATTTCCAGCCGAATTCATCGGTGGCACCGTAGCTTAAGCCGTGCTTGAGCCCCCCACCGGCCATCCAGACAGAAAAACCATTCATGTTATGATCGCGGCCCGTTCCCACCGTATTCGAAGCAGACTGAGTAAAAGGTGTGCGCCCAAACTCGGTAGAGAATAAAACCAGAGTGTCGTCCAGCATACCGCGCTGTCTTAAATCCTTAAGCAGTCCTGCCACAGGCTGATCAATGCGGGCCGCTTCGCGGAGATGATTACGTTTGACATCTTCGTGTCCATCCCAGTTAATCCGAGGCGAACCAAAGGGGCCTCCCGAAAACAGTTGCACGAAACGCACACCTTGTTCAAGTAGCCGTCTTGCCAACAGGCAGTTGCGACCAAAGGGCGCAGCCTCTTCACGCTCCATGCCATACAGGGCTTTCGTCGCAGCCGTCTCCCCGGATAAATCGGTCACTTTGGGAACCGCTAACTGCATTTTTGCTGCCAGTTCATGACTGCGAATCCGCGCTACCAGATCGCTGTTGACTCCCGATCTTTCAAGATGACCCTGGTTAAACTGGTTCAATAATTGCCGACTGGCGACTTCAGTGGATTTGGAAATTTCACGCCCGGGGAATAAATCACGAATCGCTGGTCCCTGACTCTGAAAAGGCACACCCTGATGCAGGGCCGGCAGAAAGCCGTTCGACCAGTTGATTGTTCCCGCAGCGGGATATCCACGAACATCAGGCATGACAACAAATGAAGGCAACTCGTCTGTTTCACATCCAAGTCCATAAGAGAGCCAGGCCCCCAATACCGGAAATCCATTCAGACGGAACCCGGTGTTCTCCTGAAATGTGGCCGGTGTGTGATTCGCAGAATCCGCCTTCATGGACCGAATCAACGTCAACTCATCTGCCTGATTCGCAATGTGCGGAAACAGTTCCGACATCCAGAGACCGCTTTGACCCCGTTGCTGGAATTCGAAATCGTTCTTGCGCAGTAACCCGATCTTGCCGAAAAATGTTTCCGGCTTCTTGTCGGTCGGCATGACCTTGCCATGCAGTTTCTTGAGAGTGGGTTTATAATCAAACGAGTCCAGATGACTCAAGCCCCCGATCAAGCAGACGTGAATCACACGTTTGACGCGCGGTGGAAAATGTGTCGTCGTCAACGATGCATTGACTGGTTCAGCCGCCCGTAATGGCTTTGGCTTCAAGAGCAGATCCATCAGTGCTGTGCCTGCTAAACCGGTCTGGGCCCAGGAAAAAAAATCACGACGCGACATTTTTTCGGCGTTTGAAGCAAAAGCAGTTTCAAAGTGCTGTTGTTTTTTTTCCGGCATCATCCATTCAATTCACATAGAGAAATTCATTGCTATTCAGAATCACGCGACACAAAGCGGGCAATCCATATTGCGCGACAAATCGATTCGCCAGTAGCGCCTCCCGAGGTTGAGGCCGCCGTTGATATGCTAATAAAAACAGTTCCATGACTTGTTTCTGAGGCTCAGCACCGGCCCGCCGTTTGACACGTGCTGCCATCAGGTCTGACATCCGCAATACGAAAGACGTATTCATTAAAGAGAGTGCCTGTAGCGGAGTGGTGGTAGATGCCCGGTCAGGAGTCGTCGTGGAAGGATCAGGACAATCGAATGTTTCCAGCAGAGGATGACGGCCACCCCGCGCAGAAAACCGATAGATCGACCGACGATTGAACTCTTTACCAACCGGATCTAACGGTTCATAAAATTGCGTCCCTTTAAAGAAATACGATTTCACGTCTTGATACCCCTGCCCACCTACTTCAGTATTCAACTGACCGGAAACTTTCAGGATCGAATCACGAATCGATTCCGCTTCAATTCTTTGGGGACTTTTGCGCCACAGCCATTGATTGTCGGCATCCACCTTAAGAGCACTTGGGTTCGGCTCTGATGACTGTTGAAATACGGCAGATAACAAAATCAGACGGTGTAGTGATTTCAAACTCCATTGATCACGGATCAGTTTGCCCGCTAACCAGTCGAGCAATTCCGGATGACTGCAACGCCCACCATTAAAACCAAGATCATTGGGTGTGTTCACCAGGCCTTGACCGAAGTGATAGTGCCAGACTCGGTTCACGATCACACGGGCAAACATTGGGTTCTTAGAATCGGTCACCCATTTTGCAAACTTGATTCGTCGATCACGATCAGAGCTGTCAGCTGATAGTCCCAGATCACTGTTCACACCGACAACCGCTTTGAGCCCTCCTGGTTTCACAATACCCGCTGGTGCATTCACACTTCCCCTGCGCAGTAAATGCGAAATTCCCGGATTTTGGGAAAGGGCAGCATAAACCTTAGTCGGTTGAATCCCCTGTAAACGTTTCATTTCCGCTTGCAGTTTCTGTTGGTCTTCACGGAATGAGCTTCGTTGACTCTGTTCCGGTTTTGTCAGGACTGACGTTAGTTCTTTTTCTGTGAAAAAAGTTCCACCCCATTTGGCAGAGGATTCAATTTCTTCAGCCGTCAATGCCCGATCATACAGACGCGCTTTGCTGATGACTCCCTTTAAGAGTCGATTCCCGCCGGGAGATCCGTGTCGCAGACCAAACAGGACTTCCGTTTTTCCAGATGAAAACGGCTGTAAATGTTGCGATTGGTAGGCAACCCCATAAGGCGCTCCATTGCGATAAGCGGCGATTTTTCCATCCGCATGATAGACCAGGGCAATCTGTACTTCTTTTTCTGATGCATTTTGCTCTCGTGGTCCTTGTAGAGATTTCGTTCTGCGGAAGTGATTGCTGCCCGCCAGCCAATGCCCCGGCTGTTGCTCGCCAAAGACAATCGCATCAAAGATGGCACCACCTACGGTCTGCACACTCATCACACCCCCGCCTCGCTGATCGAGGTTCGTCAGCTTCACCCAGGCTTCGAGTGTCTTCTCTTTTAGATTCTGACTGAGTGGTTCTGTTTTCAGGAAAGACTGATTACCGTCAAGTACCAATCCCTGATTGGTCTGTTGCGCAGAACCCTGCAATGTTCCTTTCAAGCCTCCCACCTGATCCTGAGTACTTTTCTGAAAGTTCCAGGCAGCGATAGGGGACGAGAATGATGGGAGTGAATCTGGTTTTTCTTGCGTTGAGCGTGACGCCATCACCCGCAGGCGAGCCTCCGACTCCAGCTTAAAGAGCGCCGCGTGAACTCCCCGAAGTTTTTTCTCAATTTGTGCCAGTTTTTGTTTTGCCTGTTCATACCGGGTATCGGGAAGGTCGCGTTCGCCATGATTGACACCGGAGAGCGATGCAGCAAACTGGTAGTATTCCTGCTGGCTGATGGGATCAAATTTATGATCGTGACAGCGGGCACAATTGACCGTCAAGCCCAGAAACGTTTGGCCGACAACGCCGATGGTGTCCTCTAACTCATCCTGGCGCATCGTTTCCCGCATCGTCTTGCTCTGAGGAATCACCACATCATGCGGTCCTGCAACCAGAAAACCGGTGGCGATGATCGATTGCGGGTTTGAAGGCTCCAGCAGATCGCCGGCCAACTGCAATCGGACAAATTGATCGTAAGGCAGATCTTGATTGAATGCGCGAATCACCCAATTCCGATAATGCCAGGCATTACTGCGTGGCTGGTCCCGCTCAAAACCATTGCTCTCACCAAAACGAACCACATCCAGCCAATGGCGCGCCCAGTGCTCTCCATAATGAGGAGACGCAAGTAAACGATCTACCAACGTTTCATAAGCGTCAGAGGCGGTATCATTCACGAACGCTTCCACTTCTTCCGGCTCGGGTGGTAATCCGACGACAGAATAATAAAGACGCCGAATTAAAGTTCTGCGATCTGCGCGAGGCTGGGGTTGAAGACGATGTTCTCGGAGACCTGCCAGAATAAATGCGTCTATCGAATTTCGAGGCCACTGCTTCTCTTGAATCGGAGGGACGACAGCCTGACGTAATGGTTGCAATGACCACCAGTCATAACCGCCCCGTTTCTTTGTCGATTTGCTGAAAGGATCTATCGGATCAGTGCCCCAAGGAGCGCCCGCCTGAATCCATTGTTTGAAAATCTGTTTCTCTTCATTCGAGAGTGGGTGTTCCGGCGGCATCTCGTCTGAGTCGATATAGCTCCAAACCAGACTTTTATCAGGTTTACCCGGCTGCAAAGCGGGGCCACTTTCCCCTCCTTGATAAGCGGTGGCACGACTGGAAAAATTGAAGCCTGCTTTAGCATCGAGGCCCGCATGACATTCCAGGCAACGACTGGCAATTAAAGGCGCAATCACGCGATCAAAGTCGGCCTGATAGGTTGCCTTTTTTTGAAAGAGATCGTCTGCCTGACAGAGTACTGCTGACTTCAGCCAGAGTATCGTAATCAATACCATCACTAATCTAACTCTTGCGCTCATAGCAAGATGCTTTCTTGATGGGACTCGCGATGCCCGTGATATTGTCATCTTTCAGGAACGAGTTTGATCATTCTCGTTCCTGACTGTTTCGTTATTCCACTATTGAATTCTATTCCATATATGAATTCATTGTCAACGAGCGACCCAATGGTAAATCCGAAAAACTGATACAACCATACTATATCATAATTGTCCTCAGCATATCAGAGGGCGAATTGAGGGTTGATGGGGTCCATTCAGTCATAACCGTTCCGATCGCTATGATCGCTGTTTTTACGGTGAACAGTCTACCCGGCTCATCAGACGTCGCAGTCAGGAGTTACCCTCAGACTCCAGGCCAGAATCATTTGACATCTTACTTTCGCGACCTAACTTAAACATAGACCGTCAACAATGATGCATGAAATGGATTCGACTAATGACATGCACCAGAGACCAAAGTGGGAAACATGCTTTCTGCGATTCTGACTTTGAGTTGACATGACAAATTAAGAAACCCTTGCTCTCCCGGCCTGCAATTAAGTTAACCAAACCTGTTCCCAGATAAAACGATTGCGATAAAGAAGCAATTTTGTGGTACGCAAATAGATCAACGTTTTATTCAAAACGAGTCGCGTCAAAGCTCAGCTCGATGTTCGGAACCACCTTAAGGCCATTAGATGAATAGTCCACTCGTAGCAAATGATAATCCCATGCCACAACAGCAATCCGTGCATGGTAGTTATAATATGGACTCTTCGCTGATTCTGAAGGAACTGCTTGCGCTTTCAGCCGAACAGGAAAACCTTTCTCTCGAGTCTGCCGAGACAGACTATATTGATCAGGTCATCGCGCGTAAACACTTGCGAAAATTGCTGACTGCGCTTCAGGCACGCGATGCCGCCACTTTATGCCATTCCAGGCGTGTCGCTTTTCTGGCAAAGGGAATGGCAACGAATTTAGGCTGGGAGGGAATCCACCTGAAACAACTGGAAATCGCCGCTTTACTACACGATATCGGAAAAATTGGTGTTCCGGATCACATCCTGTTCAAGCCCGGTAAACTGACATCGGATGAAATTGAACTGATGTCACATTACCACAATATCGGTCTGGATGTCCTGCAGGCATGCGGCACTGATAACGAAGTCTTGACGATTTTATCACAAACACGCTATCACTTCAGTGGTGCCACCAATGGCTATCAATATATCGGCAGTGATGTCCATCAGGGTGCACGCATCCTGGCCATAGCAGATGCTTACGACTCTCTGGCAAGCAATCAGGTTTATCGATCCGGAAAAGGACATGATGAAATCATGGCCATTCTGATGGAATCCGCGGGTACACAATTTGATGGGAACATCGCAGGTGCGCTTTCACGCTGGGAACAAAATGAACAAGTTGCTTTCCACAACGCATTACTGGAAGTCAACCGACTCTATGAACCTAAGCAACTTAATGAACGTGAAGCTCAAGAAGTCAATTTGGTTAGTAACATTTTTTCATATCTGTTTCAGATTGAGAGCTTGTATGACGGTTTTTATATCGTTAATACCGATTTTCAGTTTGTGCTCTTCAGTCCGGGTCTGGAAAAACTGACCGACTTCAATGCGATCGAGCTCCTGGGAACCGCGTGGACCAAAAACAGTTTACCACTCACCAATACGGAAGGAGCCAGCCTTAACTCTGCCGATTGTTCGATGAACCGAGTGATTACAAATGGTAAGCCAATGACTTCCGAATTCATGCTGGAACGTCCGGGCGGTCGTCTGATTAATATCGAAGTTCAGTCGGTTCCGATGTTTGGCGATGACGGGCATCTGGTGGGCGTTGCAGAAATTTTTCGAGACTTGTCTCGTGGTTTAAAACGCCCTCAGGAATTCAACGATCTCAAACTGGCAGCCAGTATGGACGCGTTGACGTCTGTTGCCAATCGAGGTGAATTGGAAACCCAACTGGCAATCATGTTGAGCAGGTTCAATAAAGAACAAAACCCTGCTCCATTAAGTATTATGTTTATTGATGCCGATCACTTTAAAAACATCAATGACACTTTAGGACATTCCATTGGTGACGATGTTCTGATCGAAATGGCACGGTTATTTCAGCATGAAACCTACTCGGGAGAACTGGTTGGTCGTTACGGCGGGGAAGAATTTGTGATTATCTGTCCGGAGACCGACTTGAAACATGCGGTAAAAAAAGCAGATCGTTTAAGGCTGGCGCTTAGTAACCTGAATATGGAAAGTTTGAATCAAACACCACTGACCGCCTCTTTCGGAGTTGCTGAAGTCGAAGCGGGAGACACAGTGGAAAGTTTGTTTCGCCGCTCTGACAAAGCCTTATACAATGCTAAAGAAACGGGCCGAAACCGGGTTTGTTCGTTGACCAATCAACAGGCACTGACAGGAGCCGTCCCCCAACTCACTGATTCAGAAGAGACAGCCGTTGATGCAATGGATTTTGAACAGTCTTTCAATGCTTGCATCTCATCAGACATTATCGTTTATAAACTGGGCGGCTTCGTAAATGACAATGGTGCCCACCTGACAGAGGTGAGGACAAATCGGGCAGTATTGCGACTTGGAAAATCAGGCTTACTCCCTTTCTGGGGAAAAACAGATGACCGCCAGCCAGTTCAAGTGGAAATAGAATTTGGCTCTGTTTCTTCAAATACATCTGCAACGACCACGAGTCGGGCCTCGACACCCCTGGTAGAAATCACCATTACCATTTCTCCTCTGGGATGGGTCAAGAAACCAACCCTGTTCCAACGACGCGCGAATCGAGTTTTCAGACTCTTAAAAGACTACTTTTTAGCGGAATAGTTTTCCCCAGCCCAAAACCAGCAAATCCCGCCACTTTCATACGGAATCGCTCTCGGTATTCCTGCGATTGTTAAAACAGGTAAGCCAGCCTGAATTTCCGAATTATGCCGATTAATCCGATTTTTGAATATCAAACGATTATATCTGTCTTACGCCCCCTTATAATCAGTAAGACAGGAAAAACCTTACACAGTGGTATTAGACGAGTCCGATAAAACCAGCGTATGGATTAACAATCAATCTGCGCATGGTGGCTGAAAAGTGGACTCCAAAATTTCAAACGACTTCAATCAATTTTTTAAGTTGATCACAGAATTCCGATTTCTGTATTGCGCTGTTCTCATCCCAATTCTGTCTGTACTTACGGGCTGTGCCAGCACAGAGTGTAGTTACGAAGAAACGTATTCTCCCATCTCCAGCCGTGTCAAAAAATGCTTTCTATTTCATCAAGATAAATGTTCTCCGCATCCTTATCGTTCTTTGGACGGTTATCAAACCGATCTTGATAAATTAATGGTCAAACATGCTGCAAAAAAATGCGCCAAACAGTCATTGAAAACGCTCGCTTGTGACTGCAAAGAAAAGCCATCCAAGGCCTTCCGCGATGGATATCAGCAAGCCTACATTGATATCGCCTTAGGAGATTCGGGAGAAGTTCCACCGGTTCCACCAGAAGAGTATTGGGCTGCCCATTATCGAACTCCCGTCGGTTATCTTGAAAGCCAGCAATGGTTCACAGGATACAAACTGGGGGCTGAACACGCTCTGGCCGATGGACGATACGACTATAACGAAATTGCAACTCCCTATTCCCTGGTAGGCTGGGATCAATCCCAGTCAGGTTACTGGGGCGAAAACACGAACGATCAGCAATTTCCCACCGAGCCGGACACCAATCAGAAGCAACTTTTGCCTGCACCGCTGAGTAACTCTCAACACACTCCACCAGCACCCAGAGTAATTTTACCGCCGACACCCGGACATCAACGGGAACAACACTTACAACCAATTCCACAACGCAGCAATTCTGAACGCACGCAGAAATCGCCACTGTTACAGCAACAGCAAATTCGCCCGGCGTTGCCTCGACAACAGATTCACAACCCGCAACCGTTAGTGGCCCCACCGTTCGTGGCCCCTCCGTTAGTGGCTCCCAAGCCTCCGGTTCGAATCCCCTTGCCTGCCCCTGCTGCCAACAAACACCGTCCAGAAACACAGCACTCTAAGCCACCAGTATATATTAATGATGATCCCCCACCTAATCCGTACTCATTACAGTCGTATCCTTATACACCACTACCCAAAAGTCAGACGCAAACAAACCATCACAGATCTTTAGAGCAATCAGGCGCAGCCCATCGCCTGCTGCGTTTTCCCGATCGTCGAGATTATGGAAACAGATATTAATATTAATCAGTGTGATTAATATCGGAGACAGCATGTTTTCAAATGCGGATCTAAACAAAGGATCCAGACAATAGAATGATGCAACATTTCAAGAACATGATTATCGAATTAAAAGGTTCGATCAGAATGCAGAAACCTTCCTTATCAATGCCTGAAAGTGTCTGGCATATTCTCTGCGCGCTGTTCTTGACGGTGATCTTGAATGGATGTGCTGCCATTCACCCGATCAAAGGAGTTCCTGCGCAGTACATTCCGTCTGAATACAAGGCGGAAGTGCGTTCTGGAAAAGAAACCATCGATCTTTCACTCTTGAGACAACCGGCGCCAACACACTACCTGCTAGATTCCGGAGATGTACTGGGAGTTTACATCGAGGGTGTATTGGGGCAATTCAGAGAAGTACCCCCGGTACATTTCCCTCAGACACAGGAAGTGGCACCCTCTCTCGGTTATCCGATTCCCATCCGTGAAGATGGAACGATTTCACTTCCGCTGATCGGTAACGTGTTTGCCAGAGGCCTTACACTAAATCAACTCGAAGAAACAATCCGACGCAAATATACAACTGAAAAGGGTATCTTAAAAGTAGGACGCGACCGAATTCTGATCAGCCTCCAGAGACCACGCTCTTACCGTGTCCTTGTGATTCGTCAGGAAAACGCCAATGATGTTGTTGGTGGTGGTGGCGGCGTTCTAAATATCGGAAGATCAAAACGGGGCACAGGTCGCGTTGTCAACCTGCCCGCCTACAATAATGATGTCCTGCATGCCCTGGCTGAAACAGGCGGACTACCAGGACTGGATGCAGAAAATTCGATCTACATTATTCGAGGCGCCGCACATAAGTTGAATCATTCGATCTGCCCACAACCCGTTCATACAGGCTCAACCTCGCCTCGGAATTCCAATTCACCACAAAATATTCGACAGGTTTCTGATTCGTATACGCCAATTCCGAATTCCAATGGAGGCCAGATAGATCCTTCGTTTCAGGTTGGTCAACCACTCTATTCAAGCGACGGTGGAACGTTCTACGGTGACTCTATGGCTCCGACCATCAATAATGATTCTACAATGCAAAGATCGGGAATTATCAAAATCCCCATTCGTTTGAGCCCGGGAGAACAGGTTCATCTGACACCGGAAGAAATTATCCTGCATGATGGCGATGTGGTGTTTATTGAATCACGCGACACTGAAATTTTCTATACAGGCGGTTTATTGGGTGGCGGACAATACACACTGCCTCGCGATTATGATCTGGATATCCTGGGGGCAATTTCGATTGCACAGGCGGCAGGAACCGGAGGGAGCGACAGATCAAGCGGGGGCCCCTCTGCATTGAATCAGGATGTCACAATCAGTGCCAGCAATGCCATCATTCTCAGGCAGCTTCCCAACGGAACACAGTTGCCGATCAAAGTCGATCTGTACGAAGCAGTCCGTCACCCCAGTCAACGCGTTCTCATACAACCCGGCGACTATGTCATCCTGCAATATACAAAGTCTGAAGCAATTGCAGCCTTTATTGAACGCCACCTGCTCGAAGGTGCTCTGTTTGGGCTGGCAGCATCCAACCTGCAATCGGGGGGTGGAAATCGCTGATCGTATAAGACAGATTGATTCCGTTCCGTTGAAATCCTGAACGAGTCTCACTTCTTGCGAATAATAAAACCTTGTTTTTCATTCGGATCAGCCAGATAGACACGGCCGGAATTCATCTTTTTTTTGTCCCTCGCGCCACGTGCTACCAAAAGCAGCTTGTCAGTCACTCGCTCTACTCCCAAACTGCAATCGATGTGATGCTTGGCGATGAACTTAAAGTTGGCATCTGCTTTGAGAAGTTCCGTGCCATAACAGCCAAACCACCATTGATTGTCTGCAAAGGTGGCCGTTTGAATTCCCAGAAGAGTGTACCCGCTTTTCAAAACATGTTTTTTGACAAATTTGAAGTTCACGTCATATTCATAAAGATAGTTCTCATTTATCCCTTTTGGGAGACCACCCACGACAATGAACTTACCCTGATGAGAGGCAATTCCCCCTGCACCATAAATCACTTCGGGGGTCTGATGCTTGGCAATCAATAAAAGTTTTTTCGCATCATACACATAAACCCAGGAATCTGACTTTCCCTCCGGATGATTGAATGCACCAAAGTTAACAGCTACAAAGACTTTTCCATCCTGATAGCAGAGATCTCCATGATGATTCCCCACAGGAATTTTCAGTAGAACCTTGCCAGAGGCATTGGTCTTTACCAGTTCGGTTGTAAAACTCCAAAAAATATTACCCTGGCCATCAATGCAAACACCTTGTAAATGATGTGGATAAACTCCCTCACATTGTGTGTTTGAATATGTTGTTTTCTTCTGTTCTGATTTCGTTTGTGCCGCGGCCCGACGTTCTGAAACGAGACCGCATACCAGTATCAAGATCAAAACAAAAATATCGATTCGTAGTTTCATTTCAAATTAGTCTCCCTCAATCGACCAAACTCTCAGGCAATAATCGATTAGATTTCGCAAACAGCAATATTCCACAATCTTGAAATATATCTTCGACATTCAATCTGCCGAGATCATATCAGGACCATCCCCGGCCCTTTTTTCATAAGTCCCTTTTGATGATTTGACATATTTTGTGAATCCAAGTTCTCCCAGGCGCTTGTCATCATTTAACGTCCGCTTAGCCTGGGCGTCAGACCATTTGCCGGAAAAATAAGCGGCCGTGATGACTTTTTTTACCGCTTCACCCGTTTCAGGATGTTCGGTTAATATGGGATCACTCATTTTCTGTATGACTTCAAAACGTTCGCCCGGAGTCCCATCCGGGGTAATTACCTCATATACATAAGTAGGCATCGCTACTTTTTTACCTCTCGACTCTGCAAGGATATGATTCAGAATCAGCCAAAAATTACTTTGAGGCCGGATTCCCCCATAACTGTTCTTAACAGCTTACATTTATATTGGCATACCCGACACAGGGGAAACCAGTGAAAATCAGATTACTTTTGCTTTTTCCCGGAGCAAAACCCACAGGAATCACCAAAAACAAGGCTCATCTTGCCAAATTAAATAGATCCAGGACTGCATTACCTGCCTAATGAGCTGGATGTTGAAATGAGCCCTCAAACCTCGCAACAGGGACAGATGGTGATCGATTCTCCCTGAATGCGATCATATCGAATCAAAAAGGGGATGCAAAGGACCGGTTTTTGAACTTGATCCTTGAGAATTAGTGACTGGTATTGCTGGACCTGGCCAGATAGAATCTGTTAGCATCATCTATTGCTGAACTCAAAAATAGATACGTAAGTACACAAGCCCGATATTTTTTAAGCAGGAGAGTCGACAGTGCAAGTTGCGATTACTTGTCGTCATGGTAGTGTTTCAGATGGTCTTCGTGATTATATTACTGGAAAGTCTGAGAAGTTATTGAAGTACTTCGAAAGGGTAACTGCAATTCAAGTAACGATCGATCAGGGTCAAAACCAGAATCGAGTCGAAATTCTCGTTGATGCAGAACATAAGCATAATTTTGTGGCCCATGCGGAAGGGGATGAAGTTAAACCAAACTTTCAGTCCGCTTTGCATAAAATGGAACATCAAATAAAAAAATATAAGGAAAAAATTCAGGATCACCGTCGAGATCGTCCGCTGAATGAAATCGTAGAAAATCAAATTGCGGAGTCAGAATCCGAAGCGGAATAATTCCTGAATCGTCACAACGCTTTTTTCAGCGTGACGAAGAGACTGTCTTTAAGAGAAGCACCGTGTGATCAGCCTGGAAAGATTCACCTCTGATTGAGTATTCCCAGGCTGTAACGATTTACAATAACGTCTTGCGTCATTACCGCAGAGACTGATTTTTTTGCAGATGTAGTTAGAAGGAAAGAATACATGAAGTTAACAGACTTCGTGGTTTCGGAAGCCATTATTCCGGAATTGAATGTAACGACCAAAGAAGAAGCGATTCGCACCATGGTCGCAAGTCTTAAAAATGCAGGCAGCATCTCACCTGATGATGAGGAAGGTATTGTCTCTGCGATACTAAAACGGGAGGAACTTGGCTCCACCGGGATAGGAAACGGCGTTGCCGTCCCGCATACCAAACATTCCTCTGTTGAAAACCTGACTGCCGCGGTTGCGCTTTCTCCCGAGGGAGTCGACTTCGCCAGCCTGGATGGTGAGGATGTCTTTATACTATTTTTACTGATTTCACCTCTGGATCGTCCTGGAGATCACTTACGCGGGCTGGAAAATATTTCCCGCCACTTGAGGAATCAAAACTTCTGTAAGTTTCTCCGCCATTCAAAAAATATTGAAGATATTGTTGAATTACTCAACGAAGCTGACAGTAACCAGCTGGACTGAGTAGCGAGGCATCACAGTTAGGAAGAAACTGGTCCAATTCAGATTACAGCTGGTCCCAAAGCCGGACATTGATTCTGAAAATCGGAAGATGTGCTTCGCTCGGGCTCATTACTGGTTGAACAAAGAGGAAAGGGGTAATTACGAGATCTTACTGAAAATGTCATCATTCCTGAATGAGACATGGTTTGATTTTCAGGTTGCTTGAGTAGTTATCAATTGTGCCATGCAAGAATCTGTTTGCCGCCAGATCGTCATTGTCAAAATGAAGCAAGGGCTTCACCTTCGCCCCATTTCGGAAATTGTCAGAATCGCCCGGCTCTATAAATGCGATTTTAAAATTAAAAATGGGAATCTCGCAGGAGATGCCAAAGAGGTCTATGACTTGCTGGAGCTCAAGGCTTTACCTGGAACCGAGCTTGTTTTGGAAGCAAATGGAGATGATGCCAGTAAGCTCATGGAAGAAATCGTTCAGTTTTTTGAATCAGGATATCAAAAATTCGAAGAAGTCGACTGATCCATCTAAATAACCCCCGTATCCTCCGACTGAGTGGTGTCCCACCAGTTCCCTGTCTGTTGGAAAGCGCCCTACTAGGCTCTAATTGAATGCTTGTTAAACGTGGAATTGCAGTCTCACCGGGAGTGAATTTCGGCCCCGCGCTCATTCTGGGGACCGAGGACTTTCGCATTCCGCGACAATTTGTCAGTGTGAATGCGATCGAGACTGAAATCGCACGTCTCAGGACAGCCATGGATGCGGTCTGCGAAGAAATCGCTGAAAATGAACGGCTGGCCTCTGATAAACTGGGGGTACAATACGGGGCCATCTTCGCTGCTCACTTACAAATGGTCAGCTCACCACGACTGAAAGACGAGATTGAAACCTTAATTCGTGAAAAATGTTACTCGCCCGAACACGCATCCAGTCGAGTTTTTCGACGCTACACGAAACTCGTCCAACATCTCGGCGATAATTATCTCGCAGAACGTGCCAGCGATATTATCGATCTGGAAAAAAGACTGCTCAAACAGCTGCTCGGCGAAAAAAGGGAAGAACTCTCTAATCTGACAACACCCATTATTGTTCTGGCAAACAACCTCACTCCCAGCGAAACAGCCAGCCTCGCCAAAGAATTCGTGCTGGGATTTGCTACAGAAGTGGGTGGTCGAACCAGTCATACAGCCATTCTTGCCGGGGCATTGGAAATTCCAGCTGTAGTGGGTCTGGGCGAGTTTCTCTCTGATATCTCTGGTGGCGAAACGGTCATTGTGGATGGCAATAACGGCGAAGTCATCATCGACCCGGATGAAGAAACTCTGGAAAAGTATCGCGATACCGGTGAGCGTCAACGATCAATGGCAGCCCGGTTAGCATCCCGGCGAAAAATCCGTTCTGAAACAAAAGACAGTATTCGAATTCATGTGATGGGCAATATTGAGTTTCCCAATGAAGTCGAACATTGCACGGAACGTGGTGCGGATGGAATTGGCCTGTATCGCACCGAATTTCTTTATCTTCAATCGAACACAGAGCCTACTGAACAAGTTCACTACGATGCTTATTGCAGTGTCGTGAAGGCCGCCCAAAACAGACCCATCGTGATCCGCACACTTGATCTGGGAGCCGATAAAATTCCCAGAGGTTACAGGTATTTAGCCAAAGAGGGCATGAACCCGGCACTGGGCCTGCGGAGTGTTCGACTCAGCCTGCGCGACTTGCCTTTATTCAAAACTCAGCTCCGGGCAATCTTTCGCGCTGCAGTCCACGGTGACGTCCGCATTATGTTTCCGCTCATTTCCACACTCTTAGAATGGCGCCAGGCCAAAATGATCGTGGGCGACGTCCTGGAAGACCTCGAAGAGCGAGGAGTCGATTTCAACCCGAATATCCCCATTGGAATGATGGTAGAAGTCCCGGCTGCTGCACTTCTGGCTGAAGAATTTGCTGAGGAAGTTGACTTTTTCTCCATTGGGACAAATGATCTAATTCAGTATACTCTAGCCGTCGATCGGTCTGATCCTGCGGTATCATCGTTATACAACTCATCAGATCCTTCGATTTTAAGACTCATTAAAATGGTTGTGCACGCAGCGGATAAGAAAAATATCCCGGTCACAGTCTGTGGTCAAATGAGTTCTGACCTGAAGTCAATCCCCTTATTGGTCGGCATGGGAATTCGACAGATCAGTGCGACACCACTGGCGATTCCGGAAGTAAAAGAAGTCATCAGACATCTGACAATAGAACGGGCTGAGGAGATCACCGCACATGCGATGACGATCGATGTTGCCCGTGATGTAGAAAGTTATTTACGAGGAGAACTGTATAAAATATGTCCTGACCTGTTTGATGAAGAAATGCCTCTGTGACTGAGCAGAGTGTTATAAAGCTTCAGACAGCCAGTACACATCAATCACCTGATTAGTATAGATGATTCAAGTTTGTATTAATCGTCACAATTCAACGTTTACATTTTGTAGTTGACTCCAATCATTTAGAACTGAAATGAATCAACTGCCATCCATATTGCCTCGGCGGCGAGTGGATCGAGTAAGAACTAATTCAATCAAGACGAAATGTATTAAAAATCATTTCCTGGCACTGAAATCGATCACCTGTGATTAGAACGTGGAAAAGTACTGGGAACCTTGCAAGCATAACGAGTCTATCGTATGCACCAGGTTCTACCTTTCTACTTTCTGACTGTTCACAACGGTAACAGCATGAATAAAATGTTTGCAAAATTAAAACAACCAGTTCGTAAATCGGCTCAGGCCAATTTACGGCGGCCTGCTGCAGATTTTATTCCGCAATTTCAGAGTCAACAAGGAACCCCCGAACCTGTTAGGACGGTCTGTTTTTCACATCAGTTTCATAACATTAACGTGCCGCACTATGAATTGCGCCACGTTACCTTTGAACCTGACAATGATGAAATCAGAGTAAAACCAGCCCCAACCGGATCAGATTTCCTTCGAGACATTAATCAGGAAATGGTTCGACTCATCAGTCGCATCAAGGAAACACTCTTTGATTGTGTTTGTGCCGTTTCAATTCGAAGAAACACAACACACTTAAAGAAACCGGTCTGTCCCTGGATGATCCATCCAGACAGCAGACTACTGACTGACACTACTATGAAAATCATCCAACAGATGTGCATAGAAAGTCCGTCACTCCAGCGACAGATGAGGAATACATCATTCGTCGTGTAACACGACAAAGGGTATTCCATGAAAAAGGAAATGCTGATTAATGTCCTCCAACCGGAGGAGAGTCGAATCGCCATTGTAGAAGATGGTATTCTAGAAGAACTTTATGTAGAACGAAACAGCCTCGAAAACCTGGTAGGTAATATCTACAAGGGGAAAGTGGTCAATATTGAGCCCAGTATTCAAGCTGCTTTCGTAGATTTTGGTGTCGGCCGCAATGGCTTCCTGCATGTCAGTGATATCGAACACCAATACTACAAACACCTCAATGAAAAAGAAGATAAAAACGGCAAACCATCACAGGAAAGAAACCCAAAAGGGCGCCGTGTGAATGAGAGAAGTGTTGCCAATAAACCTCCCATCCAGGAAATCCTGAAACGAGGCAGTGAAGTCCTGGTGCAGGTCATCAAGGAAGGGCTCGGAAACAAAGGCCCTACACTGTCGACCTATATCAGTATTCCCGGACGCTACCTGGTGATTATGCCCGGGCTGCAGCGAGTGGGCATCAGTCGTAAAATTACGGATGAAGATGTCCGACGTCAATTACGAGCCATCCTCACTGTATTGGCTCCGCCTCCCGGACTTGGGTTCATTGTTCGGACCGCGGGGATAGATCGGTCGGCAGAAGATCTCAAGCGAGATTTAAATTATCTACTCCGACTATGGGGAACAATCGTAGGCCGCATCAAAAAGTTGCCCGCCCCCGTAGAGATTTACTCGGAAAGCGATATGATGATCCGGACGATTCGTGATATCTATAATAGTGAAATCGATACACTTTACATTGACGAAGCGACTGCATATCAACGCGCCAGAGACTTCATGAAAGTCGTGCTTCCCAAGCACGTCAATCGGATTAAACATTATACCGGCAACGATCCGATTTTTTATAACAGTAACCTCGATGACGAAATCTGCAGCATTCAAAATCGACATGTCCCCATGAAAGGCGGAGGGTCGATCGTCATTGACCAGACCGAAGCCCTGGTCGCCATTGATGTCAATAGTGGTAATTATCGTGCGGATGACAATGCAGAAAAAACTGCATTCAAAGTGAATATGAAAGCGGCAGAAGAAATCAGTCGCCAGATCAGACTCCGAGACCTGGGCGGAGTGATTGTGATTGACTTTATCGATATGCGGGAAGAAAAACATCGACGCTCTGTTGAACGCAGATTAAATGAACTCGTCAAACGAGACCGCGCCCGGACCAAAGTTCTCCGAATCAGCCCCTTCGGCCTGATTGAAATGACACGGCAGAGAATCAGACCTTCTCTACGAAGAAGCATGTATGAAGATTGTCCGTCATGTCGGGGAACAGGTCAGGTGAAAACCGCAGAAAGCATGGCCATCGAAGTCATGCGGACTCTCATGACGACTGTGAATAAGAAAAAGATTTCACGAATCGTTTTGAATGTTCATGAAAATGTGGCGAATTATTTGAATAATAAAAGGCGAAAAGATATTACGAATCTGGAAGAATCAGCGAAAAGCGCCATCATAATCAACGCCCGTACAGATGTCGAGCCGGAGCATTTAATCGCGCGTTGTTACGACGATATTGGAAATGAAGTGAATTTCTAGTCGATTCTGACTCGAAATTTCAAAAGTGACACTTTACAATGCCCTGCTCGCTATCCGCGTCAATGACACGGATTCTGCGCCTCACGGCCTCGCTGATTCAAGACGCGGCATGAAGCCTGGGGGGGTTAACTATCTATTAACAATGGCATTGCGCTATTGATTCTGAATACAAATCGGGTTGATCTTGAGATCCCAATCCGACTTCAGCAAATTATTGATCAAAGTGTAAGTAGAAAAGAAGGTTTGAGGATGTTTGCAGTAATCGAAGATGGCAGCCACCAACATCAGATTCAGGAAGGAGATATCCTGACCATTGACTATCGTGCTACAGCAAAAGAAGGTGATTCCATTACTTTCGAAAGCGTTCTGCTTGCCAATGGTGGTGGAGCCAGCTGTATTGGTGCACCTCTCATTGAGGGAGCTTCTGTAGAAGCGGAAGTCGTTCTGCCGGAAGTTAAAGGCGAAAAGCTCGAAATCCAGAAACTTCGACGTCGAAAAAATTCCCGCCGCCATACAGGACACCGTCAGAAATACACAACCGTTCGCATCAACTCGATCAATGTACCCGGGTTGGAAATCGTGGAACCAGCAGCAGAAGAGCCCGAACCAGCAACTACTGAAGGCTAAGGAACTCAGTTCCCAGGCATTGCTGAGCGATAAAAACCGCGGGGAACACGTACATTAGAATACATCAGAGCCTTGCATCGTCAAGCTCCCTGAAATTTCATTTCAGGGAGCTTTTTGCGTATCCGGGTATGACTGTCTACCGACTTTTCCACTGCCTGTCATTCAAAACGGGGTTGACCAAAAACGGTTATTCCGCGTAACTTTACGCAGTTTTTGCGATCTATTCAGCAGAGGAATCTACTTTTGTTCCAGACCGCTGATTCAAAAAACAGTTCCATAATGTGCCAAGGATATTCTGATGCACTTGTTTTTTTCTGTGGGCGAACCCAGTGGTGACCAGCATACCGCGCACCTCATTCATGAAATTCGTAATCGCCGTCCAGACGCGCGCTTCTCAGCATTTGGAGGACCGGAAATGCAAGCCGCCGGTTGTGAGCTGGAAGTACGACTCACCGACTATGCAGTGATGGGAATTTTTAGTGTTTTGCCACTGATTTTTAAATTCATTCAGTTGCTCAAACAGGCAGGCCAGTTTCTCGAAACACAACGCCCTGATGCCGTAATCCTGGTTGATTTCCCCGGCTTTAACTGGTGGATTGCCAAAAAAGCAAAGTCGCTTGGCATCCCTGTTTTTTATTATTTGCCTCCCCAACTCTGGGCCTGGGCTCCCTGGAGAATTAGACGCGTTCGTAAAAATATAGATTATGTCCTCTCTGGATTACAGTTTGAAAAACAATGGTATGAATCACGTGGCGTCAAAGTAGACTACACTGGTCACCCGTTTTTTGATGAAGTGGCCTCCAGGTCGCTTGATCAAGGCGTGCTGGACGAACTCTCGCAATCCGGGGAAAAAATCGTCGGCATCCTGCCGGGCTCGCGGACAAGCGAAGTCAACTATAACTTTCCAGTGATGTTGCGCATCATTCGTCAACTTTCACAACAGTTTCCGAATTCGGTATTTCCCGTTGCCTGCTATAAAGAATCTCACCGTGAACTCTGCAAAAAATGGATAGAACAACAAGCGGCAACAGACCTTCCCATAAAGCTCTATTTGAAAAAATCATCCGAAGTCATCGAAGCGGCTCAATGTTGTCTGATGGTCTCAGGATCAATCAGCCTCGAGTTACTGGCGAGAAAAACGCCGGCCGTTGTGATATACCGCAGTCATTGGGGCATGTATGTTATGGCGAATCTCTTAATTACCTGTAAATATATGTCGCTGCCAAATCTCATTGCCAATCGAGAATTGATGCCCGAATTTCCTTCCGTAGGATCGCCCGAAAAAGATATCGCAAAAATAAACGCCATTCTCAGTGACTGGCTCTGTACTCCACTTTCTCTGGAGCGTGCCCGAAATAGACTCATCTCTCTCTACCAGGAAACCGTGATACCTGGGGCCTCTGCGCAGGCTGCTGAATCAATTTTGCGCCACGTTGAGACAGAGCCTCAACAAAAAGTAGCAGCCTAGTAGACATTTGGACCGCAGAGTGGGCTCTGTTTTCTGTTAAATAAGACACAAAACAACGACTTTCCAATGAGAATTTAGGGAACATCCAATTGTTTGTTTTGTGTACATGGTCCTCATGAAATCCCCTCGTTAGAATCATCGGATATGAGAATACAGACAGGTTATCAGCAAAAAACCGCTTTTGGCTGAAGAGAACCTTTCAATCTGAAAAGCATCTTGGATTATCGGGACTACATATACTAATGGGAAAAAAAACGATTCGGATTGGAATTGTTGGCGCCGGGGCAAATACAAAAAGTCGCCACATTCCGGGATTTCAAGCTCTTGAAGATGTCGAAATTGTGGGTGTCGTAAACTCCACGCCTGCCTCGACAGAAAAAGTCGCACGAAAATATGGTATTCCACAAACTTATTCTTCCTGGCAGGAGCTGGTCGAAGATCCGGAAATCGATGCCGTCATGATTGGCACATGGCCCAATCTGCACTGTGATATCACCTGCATGGCATTGGAATCAGGCAAGCATGTGCTGACCGAAGCAAGAATGGCACGCAATCTCGCCGAAGCAGAGAAAATGCTGAAATATTCCCAGGCGCGCCCTGATCTGGTTGCACAGGTTGTTCCCAGCCCCTTTGGTCTGAAATGTAATCAGGAAGTCATCAAATTGATTTCGCAAACCTATCTGGGAAACTTGCGCGAAGTCGTTGTGCTGGGAGCCGACGATACCTTTTGGGATTACAGTAATAAATTACATTGGAGGCAGGATAAGGAAATCAGCGGAAACAATGTTCTGACTCTGGGTATCTTACACGAAACCTTAAGCCGCTGGGTACCTCCCACGGAAAGCGTCTTTGCACAAAGCTCCATCTTCGAACCACAACGTCCGTCAGCACACGGTCAGGGGAACGCAGATGTCACGATTCCTGAAAGCCTGCAAGTCGTGACCAGACTGCTCGGAGGAGCAAATGCGATCTACCACTTAAGTGGTTCGATTTTGTTTGGCCCTGGACTTCAGATCCACTTATACGGTGACCATGGAACGATTAAAGTTCAATTCACTCCCGAAGAAAAAATATTTGTCGGGCATCTGGGGGAAGACCAGATGAAGGAAATCCAAATTCCGAAAGAAGAAGAGGGTTTCTGGAGAGTAGAAGCAGAATTTATCGGCGCAATTCGGGGGGAAGAAATCGTCCACTTCACCGACTTTGCCACAGGAGTCAAATATATGGAATTTACAGAAGCGGTTGCCCTGAGTTGTGAAAAAAATGAACCTGTGACCCTTCCTTTGTGACATGTCTCTTAAAGAGCCCTTTGTGACTGACTGGGATTGCCTCAATCATCAATTGATTCGATGATGGAAGGCATAAACTCCAAACCATCAAATTTTTAACCTGATGTAAAATTAGCTCACTTGATGACGCAGAATTATGACAACACCATTTCAACGGGAATTACAGGTAGCGCTTGCTGCAGTCAGGCAGGCATCGCTGATATGTCGCTCGGTTCAGGCTGCGATTACAGATGAAGTGCTGGAGAAACAAGACAAAAGTCCGGTGACTGTTGCAGATTTTAGCAGTCAGGCTGTCATCTGCCGGGCGCTCAACGCTGCATTTCCGGAAGATCCCATCATCGGTGAAGAAGATGCTGCTGAATTACGTCAGACAGAAAATCATGAGTTTCTGGAAAAGATCGTCACAGAGCTGAGTGCTGCCGGCATTCCTGAATCGAATGCTGAAAATACGTGCCGCTGGATCGACCAGGGAGGCGCCAAAGAGTACAGCAGCCGCTTCTGGACTCTCGATCCCATTGATGGAACCAAAGGCTTTTTACGCAAAGAACAATATGCGGTTTCGCTGGCATTAATTATCGACGGTAAAATAGTAGTCGGCGTCCTAGGCTGCCCCAACTTACCTCACCCGGTTAATGAATCGATCAAGGGCACGATTTACTATGCCGTCGCCGGTCAGGGCGCGTTCGCGATTCCTCTGGATCAGGAACAGGCAGCCGTTCCCATTGGTGTGACTTCTACCAGTAATTTTTCTCAATCCCGATTTTGTGAATCGGTGGAATCAGGACACAGTTCACACGGTCTTTCACAACAAGTGGCTGAGAAGCTGGGAATTCAAAAAGAACCGCGGCGCCTCGACAGCCAGGCCAAATATGCTGTTGTCGCCCAGGGAGACGCAGACATTTACATGAGACTGCCCACACGCGTTGGTTATCGAGAAAAAATCTGGGACCATGCAGCCGGAGTTTTGCTCGTAGAAGAAGCAGGTGGCACAGTGACTGACATCAATGGAAAACCGCTGGAATTGAATCACGGATTTGAACTGACTGATAATCAGGGGGTCATTGTGACGAACGGACCATTACACCTCGGCTTGATTGAAACTCTGAACAAACTCGCAACCGACCAGTAACAGGGCGATGAAACAATCACTTCACCTTCGCACCGATCTCCATCTAGCTTATGAATTATTACTGATATGGACTGGCAAATTGTAGTAACGTTCCTAGTTTTGGGAGGAGTCATTGGCTCTCTTACGTTTCTGCGTGCCGGCGCTGATACCATTTTGCTGGGAGGCCTCACCATACTGGTCGTCACCGGCGTGGTGCCATCAAAAGATGCTATTGCCGGTTTTGCCAATGAAGGACTCATCGCTGTTGCGTTTCTGTTTGTAGTCAGTGAAGGAATTCGACAAACTGGGGGAGTCGCCTTCAGCGGACAACAATTATTAGGGCGTCCTAAATCACTAACTGATGCACAATCACGTGTGATGCTACCTTCAGCCATATTAAGTGCATTCCTGAATAACACACCCGTTGTCGCCATGATGATGCCCGTGATTTCTGACTGGGCCAAGAAAATGCGTTTTTCGGTATCTCATCTGATGCTTCCCTTAAGTTATTCAGCCATTCTGGGAGGCTTATGCACGCTGGTTGGCACGAGTACGACACTGGTCGTGGATGGATTGTTGCAAAACGAACCAAACCAGGCTGGCTTATCCATGTTTGAGATCGCCTGGGTGGGATTTCCGATTATGATCGTCGGCCTGATCTACTTACTGGTTTTCTCACGCTGGTTACTGCCAGAAAGAAAACCAGCCATTACCCCCATGGATGACCCGCGAGAATATACGGTAGAAATGGTTGTAGAGCCTGGCTGCCCACTCATCGGCAAAACGATTGAGCAGGCGGGCCTGCGTCATCTTCCCGGCATGTATCTAATGGAAATTGATCGGCACGGTGATGTGATCGCCGCTGTTTCCTCTAATGAACGATTGGCCGCCAATGATCAGCTTGTCTTTGTCGGTGTTGTGGAATCGGTCATCGATCTGCAAAAAATTCCCGGCCTCAATCCTGCCACCGATCAACTGTTTAAACTCTCTGGACCTCGCTCTGATCGCTGCCTGATCGAAGCGGTCGTGTCTGATAGTTTTCGATTTATCAATATGTCCATTCGAACGGCAAAATTCCGCTCGAACTACAACGCCGCCGTGATTGCTGTGGCTCGCAACGGCCAGCGCATCAATAAGAAAATTGGTGACATTGAACTTCAACGCGGCGATACCCTGCTGATCGAAGCCCATCCCTCGTTTATTGACCAGCAAAGAAACTCACGCGAATTCTTTCTGGTCAGCCAGGTTGAAGATTCTACTCCCCCTCGCCATGAAAGAGCCTTGATTGCCCGCTGTATCTTACTGGCTATGATTGTGCTGGTCGCGTTTTTTAATGTCAAAATGATCGTCGCTGCAATGGTGGCAGCCGCTCTGATGACCGCTACGCGTTGCTGTAGTGCTACGGAAGCCAAACGTTCTATTGACTGGGGTGTACTCATCACGATCGCGGCAGGTCTGGGAATTGGCAGTGCCATGGATAGTTCTGGCGCGGACGACGCGATTGCATCATTTTTTGTAAGCGTGGCTGGCAATTCATCTAATACCCCTCTGATCATGCTGGCGATTCTGTCGTTAACCACACTCATCTTTACTAACTTGATAACCGCCAAAGCAACCGCGACTCTGATTTTCCCCATTGCCATCGCTGCTGCTCACTCGTTGGGTGTCGACATTATGCCCTTCGTGATTACTGTGGTGATCTCCGCAGCCGCCTGCTTTGCAACACCCATTGGCTATCAGACCAATCTGATGGTTTTCGGCCCTGGTGGATATAAGTATGGTGACTACCTCCGAATTGGGGGGCCACTGACTTTGATCGTCTGGATTATGACTGTAATCATCGTACCTCTTGTCTGGCCTTTCCATCCGTGATAATGTTACTTTAGCGGCAAGTTGCCGTTTCATTTCGGATTGAAACTAATCTTGGTCATTATCAGGGTTCCACCATGAATCGCCTCTTTTGCTTCAGCATCATTATCTCACTAGTGTTGTCGGCCTCCTTTTTTGCGAACACCCAACGTTTGGGAGCGCAAGAGCCAGCGCCACAAGAGCGTGCCAAACTGGAGCAGCAACTTAAAGAGCTTCAAACTCAAATTACTCAGTTAAAGCAGGATCAAAAAATCAAAAGACCTCTGCTCGCTGATGTCGAGGTCTACGCCAAGGCCGCGGAATGGATTCTCAGACACAACGAATTTTACAAACCCCAATATGTGAAATATACCGATCAGGTTCTCGAAACAGGATTAAAGCGAGCCCAACAACTCAAGGCAGGCACACCGAAGTGGCTGCAGCAAACCGGAACTGTCATCTTCGGCTATTACTCAAAAGTTGACGGTTCCGCCCAGCCTTATGCGATCACCTTTCCCTCAGACTTTAAAACAAAATCGAATCAACGCTGGCCTCTGCATGTGGAACTACATGGTCGTGGCAGTACACTCAATGAAGTTTCATTCATTAATCAAGCCAGCCGCAGGGCACCACGAGAAGGACACAACTGGATCCATCTTGCTCCCTTCGGTCGTATTAATAATGGATGGCGATGGAGTGGCGAAACCGATGTGCACGAAGCCATTGCAGATGTAAGTCAACGTTACATGATCGACAAGAAACGCATTACAATGCGTGGCTTTTCGATGGGGGGCGCTGGTGCCTGGCATCTGGGTCTGCATTACCCTTCTCTCTGGTGTGGAGTAGGCCCCGGCGCTGGATTCGTCGACTTTTATCAGTACCAGAACCACAAAGAAAAACTGCCACATTACCAACACAAAACTCTTCGTATTTATGATTCGATCGATTACGCATTGAACGCAGCCAACGTGCCCGTCGTGACCTATGGTGGTGGTAAGGACAAGCAACTGGTCTCAAGTACCAGAATGGTGGAGAAGGCGAAAGCGCATGACATTAACATCGCACTCTATATCAGCCCGGAAGCGGCCCATCAGGGTCGGATGCCCGCCTTTCAGGATTACCTTGCTGATTTACTGAATCACTCAAAACAGGGTCGCCCTGCCTGGCCCGGAAAAAAACAGATTCGCTTCATCACATATACTCCCAAATTCAATGAGTGCGAATGGCTGACAATCGAAGAACTTGACGAAATGTATGAACCGACTATCGTAGAGGGAGGCATTGAAAAAGAATCGGGAAATCTGGTTCTCAAAACCGAAAATGTAAACGCGCTCTCAATAGCCCGGGATATCGCCTACAAAGTGGAACTGGATGGAACCCTGCTCCCCCTCGAATCGGCCGCAGAAGGCCTGTTACCGCAGGTGTATTATGTGAGAAGCAACAATGGCTGGGATGTTTTAAAATATGAAGACTCCAGAACATTTATCGAAAATCCGGACCAGAAAAAACGACGCAATCTGCAAGGACCCATCGATGATGCGTTTACACTTCCATTTGTCTGCGTGAAAGGCACAGGCAAAGCCTGGAATAATGAACTCCATGAATGGTCTCAGTCAGTTCTGGCTCTGTTTGAAAAAGAATTTGATAAGTGGCTCAGAGCAAAAGTACCAGTCATCAATGATCACGAAGTCAGTGACAAAATCATCGCTGATAAAAATCTGATTCTATTTGGCGATCCGGGCTCCAATTCTCTGATTGCTAAAATCGTCGAAGACCTTCCCATTCAATGGGCCAAAGACCAAATTACTGTCAATGGAAAAAACTACGAGACTCAAAATCACGGCGTCGTTCTGATCTATCCCAATCCATTGAACCCTGCCCGCTATGTGGTGATTAACTCCGGACACACGATGCATGAAAAAGATTTTCGTGCGTCCAATTCATGGCTCTTCCCGAAATTGGGAGACATCGCCATTATTCAATTCCAGAAAACCAAATCAGGATCGTTCGAAAACAAAACAGTCTGGGCAGAGCTGTTTGACAGCAACTGGAATTTGCCATAAGTCAGGATCAAAAACGATTGTAAGTTTTCATCAAAACAGGAATATTTGGATAACGTAATGGAATATGAAGAATCCTGTTTCGGCTCAAACGGTGAGCGGAGGCTACAAGAAAAATACGGAACCAAAAAAAGAGCTGATCGCTTTTACGAACGGCAGATGATCGACTTCCTGAATCCCCACATGCAGGAGTTTATCCGGGAACAGGAACTGCTTTTTATTGCGACCTCCGATTCCAAAGGGGAATGCGACAGCTCATTTCGCGCCGGACTCCCTGGTTTTGTGCGAATTCTCAACAAAAAATCGCTTGCATATCCGGAATACCGTGGAAACGGGGTCTTAGCCTCGCTTGGTAATATTTCGGAAAACCCACATATTGGTTTGATGTTTCTCGATTTCTTCAAATCCACTATTGGCCTTCACATTAATGGTAAAGCAAGCATTGTAGAAAACTGCGATTTTCTGGAATCAAATGTGACACCACTAGAAATTCTGAATGACATCGCAGCGGATAATGGTAAAAAGCCAGAACGCTGGGTCAAGGTTGAAGTGGAAGAGGCTTACATTCATTGCTCAAAACATATTCCACTACTCTCCCAACAGGACAAAACCATATCCTGGGGAACAGATGATATGAAATTGAAAGGCGGAAACTTTTTCCATGTTCAAAAGAAAATGGAATCTGGAGAATAGACTGAACCCTTCTCTTCACTCATAAGCAATTTAAAATACAGGACTTACAACGTTTGATATCTGCAATATTTCTCTCTCGCAGCTCATTTCTTCTCAGAATTTCGCCAGTCTCCCGGTCCTGTTTACTTAGATCTTGAATCGATCTTGCTTCATTTGGGATTTTTTTATAAAAAACAGCTCTCCTATTCACTTCAAAGACTGAGACATGAATCAGTTTTCTTCTGGTTCACCCATTTCCTTTACCATTTCAATGATCGGCACAGCCATTGTGCTCCTAATTAATTGAGCTCCTTACCTTTATGATCCGGACAACGTAATGAAACAATTCCGGCTCAGCATGGTACTCCCTGCTGTTCTAATTTTATTTTTGATAAGTGGATGCACTTCAACACCCGGCCAGAAAACTATGGCCTGGAAAGCCCCCACTGCGCCCTGGAAATGGGGGAAATCATTTGTTTCGAAAAAGAAAGTTGCGCCAGAAGAAACGGCTGTCGTAGCAATTGAAGATAAACCAGAGAATAGTGATGCGAAATCAAAGATAGAGGCAACAGCGAAAGACGAAGCAGGCAACATCACCTCCCATAATGTCGAACTCCTGGCCTATATTAATGCGGAACTAAAAGATGCCTCACCTAAGGAACGCGCACAGTACTTAGATAGTTTCAAAGGCGTTGATCCGGATATGATCAAAAACATTCTCCGTACGCGGAGAATGGTCAATAGTATGGAGCAACAGCGCAAAGAACAACTGGCCGGAAAAAATCCAAGTGAGTCTTCTCCTGTGTCTCTACCCGGACTGGGACACACTCAACCAGGAGATCTACAATCGAAGGTAGTTCAAACCAGCGTTCAAGCAACCCAACCTCCCGGTCAATTGTCTCCCGGCACTCTTCAAACGGACCCCACATCAAATCCAGTCAGTCTGGGGAACCTGGAATCAGTCGGCACATATCCTGAAACAGGTCTGCCTGCAATTAGCCCTGCACAACCTCAAGCTTATTCCAGATCAGAAACAATCAGTCGGGGACTCAACAATATCCCTGTCGTCGGAACAGTGAAAAAGAAGCTGTCATCTGCTTTTCAACAGGGAACATCTGCTTTGCAGAGTGGAATTTCACGCACGAGCACTGCAATTTCGGGCCCGCAGGAGAATGCCACACAGTCTCTCGGCACCCCTGTTTCTCAACTCGAACCAGAAAATGCCACACCCATACCAACCGTCAATCCAACAGAATTAGCTGATTACTCTTCCGCAAATCAACTGGAAAATCTGATTTCGGTAGCGGAAGCAGAAATTTCACAATTAGAACCAGGGTCAACACCTGAGGAAAAACAAAACTTCATTGAAAGGCACGTTTATCTCAGAATGTTGTATTTGATGGCGAATCAACACGAACGTGCTTTAGAAGCGATTCCCGGAATTAATCCCGCTGATCAAGAATTCTGGCAGCAGACTTTCTGGGCTGTTGCCAACTATTTCGATCGCGAAGCAATTCCGGATCAGGCCGACCGTGCGACTCAAACAGTATCCCAGTTGAGACAGGCAACGGCCCGACTACAGGAAAATGCCAATCTCAAACTCAAAAATGTTGCCTTCTGTCATAAAATTAATAGCTTTGGAAGCTACGAACGCTTCGAACGTGATGAATACACGCCTGGCCGCCCAGTACTCGTCTATTCAGAAATAGAAAACTTCACCAGCGAACTGACAGCCGATGGAATGTATCGAACTCTTTTAAAATCCAAAGTTCAAATTTTCAAAGCGGGCTCTAATGGAGATCTGGTTGCAGAGATCCCCTTTGATACGACAGAGGATCTCTGTCGGAATGTTCGCAAAGATTACTTTCATAGCTACAAGTTTGAAATACCACGCAATATTTCATTGGGACCGCACATCATGAAATTGACTGTGGAAGACGAAATCAGCCAGAAAGTAGCCACTTACACTCAAAACTTTACGGTTCGGTAAACCACGAATGTTTTCCAGTCCTTCTCTTTCGAACTGCAACCCGGGGCCCGTTGGCACCTCGAGTCATTCGCTCGCTACTACTCGGCACCAGAATACATCAGCAAGATCATTCCGCTGGAACTTGATGATTCATCCGACGCAGGCGGAAGCGTTGCAGTTTGCCTCTGAACATGCAGTGGAAACCAAACGCAGCCTGAAGATGGCTAAAGTAGAAGCGGTGCTGTTTGTTGCTGACAGCGCACTTTCTACCAGAAAAATTTCACAATTAGCTACCCTTGCCAATGCCGCGGAGGCAAAAGAACTCATCGATAGACTTAATGCCGCGTTCGCTTCCACGAATTCCGCATTTCATATTAAACGCGTTGCAACCGGCTATCAGCTGATGACTCAGCCTCAGTATGCATTCTGGCTCAACAAGCTCCATCAAAGACAGGCGGCCCTAAAGCTCTCTACACCGGCACTGGAAACGCTGGCGATGGTCGTTTACCGCCAACCGATCACACGTGCCGACATCGAGTCGATTCGTGGAGTCCAGAGTGCAGAAATGCTAAAACAATTGATGGATCGCGGGCTGGTCAGAATCAATGGTAAAGATGACTCATTGGGGCGCCCTTATCTCTACGAATCAACACGGAAATTTCTGGAAATCTTCGGATTGAAAAGTCTGGACGAATTACCAATGGGGGAAAAGCTTCGAGTCAGGCCTCAACAAAAATCTCGACCACCAGAGCTCTCTATTGATTCAAGCTCTGAAACGGAACCAGAAGTCGACACGGAAATTCCATCAGAAACAGATCAAGATCTACCGGCAGCCTGACTATGACCAACTTCAACAGAGATTGCAGTTAACGCACTTTGGGATCTTTGACTTCAATCTGTTTTTTTGAAATCGTATCGGGATGCTCCCAGTTCTCACCAACGATCCAGCGATAATTTAAGATCCGACGACCATTTGTCTGCTCTGCACGTATCCAGAGTTCTTTTCCTCTCAAGGCATCTGCATTCGGTAGATAATACAGCTTTCGATCCTGACCTCTTTTGAGTTCAGTGATAAACCGTTGCAAACGTTTCATACTGGGAATGAACAGGCTGCAACGAAATTGAAGAGTTTCGAGCGGTGATGTATTGTTGATAATGATTTGCTCGACTTCCAGTAAATTGCCTTCGAGTTTTTTGTCTATAACCTTAATCACGATATCTCCCAACCCTACATGATAGGGTCTATGGACACGGATCGAATATTTGCGTTCCGCAAATATTTCATAATCTATCGAGACATCTTTTTTCCCCAGGCTGGCATTCGAAGGCAGTGTCATAAACGTTCCGAGACGATAATCTTCTCCCGCACCCGTATTAAATTCCCACTCCTTTGGTTCTGTTTCCCAACCCTTGGGCACGTTTAAAATTGCTTTACCACGAATACTCTGTGAAAATGTATTTTTTCCGATAATGGCATCCGCGTGGCCTCCGTACTCACTCTTGGATTTTCCGGTCTCAAATTGTGCCGCCATTCTCCAGTAAGCAATATCTTTATTCGAATTTCGTATGATGAGGGGAGCAGAACTTACAGGAAGAATGTGACGTCGTGTTACAGGATCCCGTTTTAAGGTGATTCTTCTCCCCCAGACATCCGTCGCATAGATGTCTTCCCCCAGATAAATCACTTCTTCTGTTGTTTCATGATTCCAGATGAACAATATTGCTTCATCATCTCTTACAAACACATAATTCGTGCTTTTATTGGGAAGATTGAAAGCACCCAGGTACTTGGACCCTTGAAGTGCCAATGCCACTGTTCGCCAGGGAAGAAACAGAAGTGAAGGAGAGCCATTCTGGTTCAGGAGCCCGTGCTGCTCATTGAAGATAGAGGATGCAAAAATCCCATCAGCGCCCATATACTTTGCAGTGACCATTCGCTTCGCCAGATCCACACCCCGCTCTTCAGGTAAATAGCCATCTTTAGGAAGTGGTGTTAATGTCACCCATTTCGGACTGGTTCCCGGCGACTCTTTTACAGTATGAATTTTTTCCGCCAGACTTTCTGGTGATAACCGCTCTTTATTACTGATGGACATAAAAGTATGCGCGGGACCATTCGCAGGTAGTGGCGTATTCCAGTCCCAGTGAATTCCGACATGGGTATCGCGGCCAATTAAATCAAGTTGCGTTTTCACACTCTTCAATGCTTCATTCAGATTCTGCATCCCAATGAAACTCAGATCATCATCACCACCCAGCTGCCAATAATTTACCAGTGATGTATAACGGGCAAATATCTCTTCCAACGAAGGGGACCAGAAGCTTGCTGGTAACGAGAAAATCCCACTGACTCCCTGCCAGTCTTTCGCAAATTGAGATCGCAATTCTTTAGGGGGATGGTTCAGTAACCCGACCGGTGTAATTCCCTTCGTCGAAAATTGATCCAGCATTTCTGCAATGCGACCGGGTCTCTGTGGATCATCAGACGTCATGGCATTCCACAACGGAAATTTAATCCAGTTGATCCCCGCCTGAGCGGCAATATCTGGTAACTCATTAATAGGCAACTGATCATTTTCCTGGGATATGATCCAACCGAACTCTCCTTCCGGCCGAGGCACGACCAGATCCATGACGGCAAATGTTGTTTTCTTAGCCAGAATCGATTTTTGATCGCGTACCAAATTTGATCTGACTTCATAAAAACCATATTCCATCGGCTTCAATCGCCAGACTTCGGTATGCTTATTCCCATCCAATAAGCGACTGTCAACAACGCCTTTTGCATCTTCAGGTTTCGTTAACAACTTCAGAGAAGACTCTGCAACCCTGCGATTCATGCTGTCAACTAATTCCAGATCAAGATGATACTTGTTTTTAGGATTGAGTCCGGTAATGCGACTACTGACACGAACTTGCGCTGAATGATCTATAAAATGACGATGATAATTATTCAGAATATCCAGTTGTGGTAAGCTGCCTAACCAAAGATCGTCAAACCAGATATCTCCTGAAATATCTTTCTGTTTGTTATGAGCGACATGACAGCCGATGACAATAAATCGAACATTTGGTTTTGGAGTGATCGGGCCAATGGTCACTTCCGCCCAGCCACGATGGGTTCCTGTCACCGGTCGAGTCATAAATTTTTGAATACGCTGTCGTCTATGGTCCAAAAATGAAATGGAGATCATCGCCGCGTCATTTTTTAATCGCTGTGTCTTGATATAACCTCGAAAGATATAAGCGTGGTCGGCATCAATCTTTTCAGGAGGGGAATAGACGGTAGCATGTCCTCCATTGACTTTAAAATGCAGGCTTTGTTGTCCGGTGTGTCCTAAATTTCGATCAATGTTCACTTCAACATACTGAGGATATCCCGGTCCTTTGCGGCGGGACCAGTCATCAGGGTGATCATCAAAGTCCTGATCTTCTTTCGTCTCAAATGAATAGGTCAAGATCGGTAGCGTATCTTCTACCAGATTTCCTTCGATGGGTAATCCGGCCAGTAAGGCAAGGTAGCAGGTTGTAAGCGATGACAGTATCATGTAAGTTTCCCGAATTTGAATATTCCGCTATTAAAAGATCGTCAATTTTTTGATGGAATCTAAATCCGGAACGGGCTGGAAAACCCTGTTTTTCCAATCCTTCTCATTAACCTCGGGATATTATTCTCTTTTAGCAGATGGTTAGATAAACTTTGTCAGTTGATCTAATTGTCACAATTATCTCAATCAGTGAACAGCCAGTCAGAAATGGCCAATAAGGAAAATAATGTCACGACTTAAACTCGCTGTCGCCACACGCTGCTTTAGCCTGCCTGTGAAACGGGCAATCAAATCAGCCGCCGAAATCGGAGCGCGAGGAGTACAGTTAGATGCTCAGAATGAGGTCTCACCTGCATCATTCGGAGGGACGGGTGATCGCCATTTTCGAAAATACCTGGAAGAATTTAATCTTAAGGTCGCATCATTGCGACTGCCTTCTCGACACGCTCTCACCGAACCGGAGTTTCTTGACCAGAGAGTGGACTCTATTAAATCCGCGCTGGAATTTGCCCGGCGATTAGGAGGCCCATTATTAATTATTCATCCTGGATTGATTCGTACAGGCGAAGAGGGGAATTTCGCAAGCGTCTGTGAGGTTCTGAATGATCTGGTACGTTTCGCTTCCCATATCGGCATAGACTTGTGTATCTCCTGTGAAAATAATTCGCCCACGATCATCCGTGAACTGGTTTCTGAAGTCCGTAGCGGACTGATTGGTGTCGAATTAGATACAGCAGAAATGATATTCAATCAACAAGATCCGGAATCATCGATTCGTGAACTTCATAGCTGGATCAAGACATATCGCCTGCGGGATGCCGTTCGCGAAATGGACCGGGGAGGTATTGAAGTTCCGCTGGGACAAGGCATGGTCATGTGGGATCAATTCCTGCCACTCGTTTCGGAAACCGATTATCAGGGCTGGCTCATCGTTGATCGCACGCAGGGAGATCAGCGACTGAAAGACTGTCAAAACGCGATATCCTATTTGGAATCAGTTCTCATCTAATCTCAAACGTTTCTCCAAAGTAATTCTATGTCAGCATTGGAACCCGAAATTCATTCCGTTACGGATACAACTCGCCAGATTAAAAATCTGGTTGAAGGAAATTTTCCCTACACGTGGGTCATTGGTGAAATTTCCAACTGTACTATCGCTGGCTCTGGCCATGTCTACCTGACGCTGAAAGATGATGCCGCCCAACTGAGAGCTGTCATTTGGAAACGCACCGCATCTCGACTGAAATTTCAAATCGAAGATGGCATGGAAGTCGTCGCAGCCGGGCCCATTGAAGTGTACCAGGCGCGTGGCACTTATCAGCTCAATATTGAACAACTGCTTCCGCAGGGAGTCGGTGCACTCGAATTGGCCTTTCGTCAGATGCAGGAAAAGCTGGCCGCGGAAGGATTGTTCGATGCCGAATATAAACGGCCCATTCCACAATTCCCACGAAAAATAGCTTTGGTCACCAGCCCAACCAGCGCTGCGGTCCGCGATATGCTGCAAGTGATCACGAGACGCTGGAACGCCGTCGACCTTGTGATTGTTCCTGTCGCCGTGCAGGGAGAAGGTGCCGCAGAACAAATCGCTGCCGGAATCAAAGTTGCTGAAAGACTTCCCCAAGTCGATACCATCATCACCGGTCGAGGCGGCGGCAGCCTGGAAGATCTCTGGGCTTTTAATGAAGAAGTCGTGGCCCGTGCCATTTTCGAATGTCAGATACCGATCATCAGTGCCGTTGGGCACGAAATCGACATCAGCATTGCTGATCTTGTCGCCGACCGCCGGGCTTTGACTCCCAGTGAAGCGGCAGAACTTGCGGTCCCCTTGCAGTCTGATATCTCAGCAACATTAACACACTGGAAAAATCAGTTAGTAACCAATCTTAAACAACGCGCCCGGCAGGTTCGCTTCCAACTGGATGCATTGGCAGACCGTCCAGCTCTGACACGCCCCCTGGATATGATTCACCACCGTGCGACACAACTTGATGAACTGGACCGCCGACTGAAACGAAGTACTCAAGAGTTGATCTCCCGATTTCAATCGCAGACAACACAGCTATCTTCAGCACTCGACGCCTTGAGTCCCCTGAAAGTCTTGAGCCGCGGCTATAGTATTTCACGCGTGGAAACCGGAAAAGAATCTGAAACAACGGCTCTGATCAAATCGATCGAGCAAATCAAACCGGGAGACACACTACAGACACAGGTCTCTGATGGAACAATTACCAGCCAGGTTCAGGCAGTTGCGAAGGAACCGCAATCAGAAACAACAAATTAAACGAGACGTTTTTGCAAATAACAACAGTTTTATTATAAAGATCTAATCACATGGCAAAAAAAAAATCAGCAAATTCGGAAGCACCACTGTTTGAAGAATCTTTAACGGAACTACAGGAAATCGTCAATACGCTGGAAGAAGGAACAGCCGGCCTGGAAGAATCAATGCAGCATTTTGAACGGGGTGTGAAGTTGTTGAGATCCTGTTATCAATCTCTCGAAACGGCTGAGCAGAAAATCGAAATATTGACGCGCGTTGATGCGGATGGTAATCCCGTATTAGATGATTTTGATGCCACTGCTTCAATTGACACCAAAGGTCCTGCGAAAACCGGACGACGCAAAAGCAGTTCTAAAAAAAATGACGAAGATGAAAGTAATAACGATCGTACTCTGTTCTAAAAAGCGAAATACTTTCTTTTCACCGAGATCACGATAGAATCAGCTATGTCACAATCGCTCCAACAATTGGCCATTGATGTCGGCAACAGTCGGATCAAATTTATCTTGCTTGAGAGTGATCTTCAAGCAAAAGAGAGCAAACAGCTTCCGCTCGTTCTGCATACATGCTCGTCTTTGATTGAGAAGCCGCTCCCCTGGAAACAGATTCAAAGCTGGTTCAAGGGCACCTCGGCTATGAAATGTCAGACGATTGTCGCGGGTTCAAATCCTCGGGGAATCGAAGGAGTCGTTGATAACTGGCCAGATGGAACACTGCCGACGCCCGTTGAAATTCTTAACTCAGTTGATTTTCCGTTGGAAATCTGTGTTGACGAACCCCGCAAAGTCGGCATCGATCGACTGCTCAACGCGGTCGCCGCCAACAGACTACGAAATTCAGGACAAGCCACGATCATTATCGATTCCGGAACCGCAACGACAGTTGATGTTGTCAACCCGGACGGAAGTTTTGCTGGTGGGACGATTCTTCCCGGCTTTGAATTATCTGCTAAAGCGCTGCATCATTATACCGCCTTACTCCCCTTGATCCCCGTTGATGAATTACGCCAGGTAGAACCAGTCGTCTTGGGAAAGAATACCACTGATGCGATTCGCAGCGGACTGTTCTGGGGGCAACTGGGAGCGGTTCGTGAACTCGTCTCTCAATTACGTGATCAGTCACTGGCTGATTCCAGCCAAATCGTTCCGCTTGTTTTATTAACAGGCGGCGGTTCTGATTTATTAGCGCCATACCTGGAAGGCTCCATCCAATTTGAACCTTTGCTGACATTGCAGGGCCTGGCACTAGTTGCTCAGAAAATGAACGGTGCCAGATAATCACATGCCAGACCATTCCGAAACAAAATCAGAACCCTGCTCTGCAGCACTCTTAACACCCCGCGGCAGAGGAGCCGTTGCGACGATTCGCGTACATGGCGAGTCACTTTCTCTGGTCACAGCAATCAATGCCTGTTTCAACGCGGCAAATAAGAAACCATGGGAACAACAACCCGTTAATCGTATCGTTTATGGACTCTGGGGAGATGCAAACAGCGAAGATCTTGTGCTCTGTCGTCTTGATCATAAAACGGTCGATATTCACTGTCATGGGGGACTGGCTGCCATCGACCGTATTCTGCAAGATCTACAGACTCAAGAATGCGTGATCCGTTCCAGCCAGGAGATAGCACGAAATACCGAACACATGCTCGAGGTCGAGCTGCAGGAAACTGTAACTGCCGCCACCACATTCCGGGCTGCGGAAATTCTACTACGACAATCACATGGTTTATTACGGGCTGCATTTGAATCTCTTCTGCCTGACACAAATACATCTTTTCTCCCTGAACAGTATCAATCGCGTATCCAAAACCTGCTTCACTGGGAAAGCCTGGGACTCCATTTAACGTCTCCCTGGCGTGTTGTATTGGCGGGTCGTCCGAATGTGGGTAAGTCGAGTTTAATCAATGCCCTTCTCGGCTATGACCGTTCGATTGTGTTTGACGAAGCGGGAACCACACGTGATGTATTAACGGCGAATACAGCCATCGAGGGTTGGCCTTTTCAGTTTTCTGATACTGCGGGCCTCCGTGAACAGGCTGCACCGCTGGAAGCGGAAGGAATACAACGGGCAGAACAAGTCCTGAATGAGGCTGACTGTCGCGTCATCCTGATTGACACCAGTCAGTCGATGCATCCGGACGATCAGCGTCTTCTCTCTCAATGGTCAGATTCGGTCGTCATCGCGCATAAAGTTGATCTTCCGCAATGTTGGAACGCGACACTGCCTGAACGGGCCCTTTTTGTTTCCTCTAAAACCAATGCCGGCATTGATGCACTGTTAAATCATCTGGTCAAACGACTTGTCCCTGAAGTTCCTGACGAAAAGACTGCGATTCCTGTTACCAGGCGGCAAATTGAATTGTTATATCAGGCAGCGGAGGCACTCCGCGAAGCCGACCATCAGAAATATGACACCTTGATCCGTCAACTACTTTTTGAAGACTGATACTGAATAGACGGCAACCACCGCTTCGTTTTTCAGCTACGTACCGTGACGGTCTGCTTCCATTGATGCAAAGCCATCATTAAATTGGCCTGAGTCCACAACAACGGGGTAATGTCATTGGGGACATACTGACCCTTTTCCAGATAATAAGATTCCGGGCAGCGGTACGCACCAAAAATCGAATCGTGTGTTGTAATCTGATTGAGAGAGCGGTCCAGATGAAAACGTTGTCTTTCATAATCTTCTGATTTTTCTGATCGTAAAAAACGCTGGCCGTAAATGACAGACAGAATGGGATCGAAGATACACCACTGTGCCTCTTCACCTGGCTTCAATAGTTGATCCCGGCTGGCCTGATCTTCACTAAAGTCGCTCGTTCTGTCATCTTCGCCAAGGATATCCTTGTAGTCCGCGCACCAGTAAGAATCACCTAAATAACGGCGAATTCCATAATCGCCCATCAGATGTGATCTGACATCTTCCATGATGGCTTCTGCCATCTCTCCCTCTACCAACCCTAGAGGATAGATCAAAAATAACAGCGCCGCGTCGTATTTCCGAGCCTGCAACGGGTCAGGCTGAATGCACTCTGCCGGTAGAATTTGTGCGAGCGTCGATTGCCCCTGCTGAATCAAGGTATCCAGCTTTTCGGGTGGGACCTTTTTTTTATCAAACTTGAAATGGCTCCAGGTCTGGCTCTGATCCAGATACTGCTGCAGCATTTTTAATCCCGCAACAGCGGTACCTATGCTGGAAGCCTCTACTTTACGTGCCTCTTCCCAGTGTCCGCTGTCTGCATCTTCCCAGAAACGAATTTTTTCGAAATAGCATACAAAGGCAGCCATCAATTCCAGCGATTCTTGCGTGGGGGTCAATTTCCCCTGCTGTGCCAACAGACTGTATAACCAGACAAAATACCCGAGCGCATCATTTTGTGCATGGGCCCACTTTTCATCGATTTCGCCCAGCGTATTTCCATCAAAACGAATATGAGGACGTTTCATAATTTCGTTTGGATGAGTTTTCCCGGAAATCATGTCGTCGAAACGATCTCTGTGTTTGCTGAAATAATCAGTCAAAGCCGCCATAGCTTTACAAGCTGGCTGGTCGTTTCCTATAGCATAGAGAGCATGTGCAACATGAATATTATCTCGAACCCAAATACTCTGATATCCCGTCGACTCGTGGGCGATCGCTGCAGGAAACAGGCCATTGTTCAGAGGAGGAAAAGAAAATGTCTCTTGCGACTCTAGAAAGGATATTAGCCCGTCCGTTTCCTGAATGGTCTGCAGAGATTGTTTTAAAGCGAGAAACCTGTCGTCATCCATGATAAACACCTGATTATTTTTTAGCTGAGTTAATCTGTTGAGCCGCGCGCCTCGAATTGTGAAAGAATTGGGCACAAATTGCAACGGCAGGTCTTCCGTAACGGGCATCCAGGCCTGTTTCGAAAAATCAACGCTGTTGCTTTTTGGCATCTTCGTCAGAATCTTGACCATAGCTGCATCAGTCTCGCAGCCTCTAATCGTCCCCGGTTTGACCTCTTGAAACCTCTACAATCGGCAGCATGCTTCCAGTCTCCCGCTTTCTGAGAGCCGTTGGTCGGCCTCAATGATCATAGTGCCGGGAGGAATACCATTTGCACTTTCGACTGCTCATATACAGAGGTTTCTTGCTTCACTCAGCCTTTTAGATTCGGACCACTTTATGCCGGGCGTCTTCCCATCCATTTTTCGGTCACCTAAAACAGGTATCATCGCCTTACTTGTGGTCTTTTCGTGTATGGCCGTGGCGCGATGGAACCAGCTTTATTTTTTCACTCCCGACAGCGCCCGCTATGTCATCATGGCCAAATCGCTGGTCAATGGATCTGGCTATCGACAAATTGATACACCAGGCGAACCACTCTACGCTCACCGCCCTCCGGGAATGTCATTGCTACTGATGCCAGCAGCTCTCGTTGCCCCTTTCAACATTCTCTTTGCGAAAGCGACGGTCTTTCTCACAGCACTGGCGCTCATTTTCCTGCTCTATCAATACATTCGACGATTACAGGAATCAGCAACGGAACATGAAAACCATAGCGCAAACCGTTTCTGTTGGGCCGCATTGCTGATCGCAATTCTATTTGCCATTAATCCCTACACACTGTTTTTCTCCACGATCGTGATGAGTGAAATTCCATTCATGGCCTGTTCGCTGGCAATTCTCTACCTGCTGGCAACGCGACAGGATCAACCACGAAAGATCGATTTGATTTTATTCACCGCACTCCTGATCTTTCTCCCCTTTCTCAGAACGATTGGCATTGCGATGGTTCTGGCAGTGGGATTATGGGCAATGGTCCGCCGCAAACGATGGCTATGGCTGATCAGCGTTACCAGCTCCATTCTGGTTTCGGGGCTCTGGATGGTTCGAAATTCGACATTAGAGAAAAGTGGTTATACTTCAGTCGCGTTAAAAGAAATCAAATCACAGGGAATTTCAGGCACTCTGTTCAGCATTCTTCAAAGATGTACAACTCACTTTGAAAGTTTCTGTCAAAAACTGTTTCCCGACATGCCTGGTGCAGCTCCTCGATATTCGCGAATGATCCTGGATGAAAATTCCTCTCTACCAGGGCCAGTCTGGCTGTATCTCACTTTGGGTGGCCTGATTCTCGCATTATCCTGTTATGGAATGATCAAACGCAGTCACCGCGGAGGAACCGTCGCCCTGTGGTATCTCATTTTCAGTCTGGGCATTCTGTCGCTGTGGCCCTGGATGCAACAGCGATTTACACTCCCCCTGCTGCCGATTGTCCTGGCATTCGTACCTGCAGGCTGGAATGCTTTCATGCAGCACATCGAAGTGTCTCGACCTCACACCCGCAAACTTATGGTGACCGGTTTTGGTATTGTATTCATACTGTTCTGCGGTTGGCAGATGAAGACAGACGCGCGTTTACTGAATGCCAATCTGCAAATGATCACGCAATCCGATCAATTCTATAAAGATCAACTACCTCCGAATCAATTCAGCAACTGGCTGTCGGCCGGCGATTGGGTCAGAATAAACACTTCTCCCGATAGCCGCCTGATTACACGACGTGCCGATATAGCCACTACAGGTCGCCGCTATCAAATGCTGGATTTTTTTGAAATTGCCAATGCTGAGAAACTACATCGAGACATACAGAATTTTTCTGCAAATTACCTGGTGACCTTCGGCCGTGAAACGGTTTCCGCCTTTCCCTGGTATCTGCTGGATCAGGATCTTGTCTATCGAATGACGCCCGTTTATGACAAGCAGGGTGTGATGATCCTGAAAGTAGAGCCCAATCGAAGTGGAACCATTCGCCACAAATACTGGAACACCGGGGATTCACTCAAGATCGCCCGTAACGCCATTGATAAATTTCCGCATCGTCTTTCATTTCAAGTGGCCTTTTCACAAGAGTTGTTTAAAAATGGCGACTATGTCGAATTGATTGAATACGTGGAAGGTCTAAAAGAGCAAAAAATCGAAGACGTCAGGCTGACAAACCTGCTAGCCTGGTCCTATATCAAAACCAAACGTTACCAGAAAGCCATTCGTGAATTCGAACGTGCCTTCTCAATGCCTGACCAGAAGATGCTGCGTCGTGAGCTGGTACAGGGAATAAATCAAGCGCAAGATGAGTTGGAATCCAGCTATCAAAGCACAAGCAAGAAACAACAAACAAATGCTCAAGCAGAATCCAGTGATCTCAAGCTGGCTAAAGCTTATTTACGTTTGTCGCAGATCGAAAAAGCGGAACAGCTTTTGACCAACGCGTTCAAAAAAGTGCATTCGTATCAGAATGATCAGGCAGAATTGCATACGCTATTGGCAAAGGTCTATCTTGCTGATGACCGTAAAGCCGATGCTGTTGAGCAATTACAATTGGCCCGTCAATCAGGTGGAAAGGAGGCTCTGAGGTTCTTGAAAATGCTGGAACGAGAGGAAAAAGTCGAAAATCTTTTAAAAAAACCGAAACAGAAATATGATGACAAAACAGCACAACCGATAGCAGAGCTCCTCCCGGATATTTTGATTCTGACTCAATCATACGAAGAATATGGCGTGCCGGGAAAAGCACTTCATTTAATTGAACGGGTGAATACAGTCATTCCCAACAGACCGCGAGTATTAAAGTTATTGCTTAAATATCAGCTGTTTTACTCACTGATTCCAGCAGCGGAGGAAACATTATTACAGCTCCAGAAACTGGTTCCCCACGATACCGACCTTGAAGCAGAAGCCAAAAAAATTGAGTCACTCAAACAAGTGCCCCGTTTCTAAAAAACAACCATCAATGTTTCTTCATATATCATTCCACTTTCTTTCAGACCTGAAGCTCTGCAGAGGGTAGAATTAGTCAGACCACAATTCGTTGCGGGCCTGTAACGGGGAGGGCTTCAGATGGAATTCTGGATTGATGGCTGGGTTTATTATTTTCTCGGACTCTGGGACGATGCCACTCTCACAGACTATCTCGCATTGATTGTCTTCGTAGTGATTATTGGCAGTGTTTTCAGCTTCTGCCGTAAAACCGTGAGGTGATGGGGACGAACGTCATTCAACGCACCACTGTTCACCGGCATAAGCGACGATGTCTCCCGGTGACAGCTGTTTGCTGCGTCTGGTTTCGATCGCACCATTCAGCGTCACTTCTCCAGCCTGGATGACAACCTTGGCGTGCCCTCCCGTTCCCACAGCGCCCCGTTGTTTTAAAAACTGGTCTAAACGAATCGGTGGACGTTCTTCAGATTGCATAGGGTTTTCTATCTTGCTTACGATGGTTTCTTTTTGTTTTTCTTCTTTTTAGATTTCCGGGGCCGCTTCAGCTTTTCGAGCTCTGCAGGAGTCGGAACTTTAAACGTGGCATCTTGAGGCGTAGCAGATACCAGCGGGCTGGTATCCCCAACTTTCTTCTGCCAGTCTTTCATCTTCGCCAACAATCGTTCTGAATGAGTTTGACAGGCTGACTGGTCGAATAAGTTGATTGTTTCATCAGGATCGTTTTGCAAGTCAAACAGCTGTGACTTGTTGATCTGTGGATAGGTAATCAATTTCCATCTTTTGTCGCGCACAGATCGTTGTCCCTCTTTATAAGAGGTAAACAGCGTATCCCGAATTTGAGATTGTTTCCCTGTCACAACAGGCCAAAAACTGTCTGCATCCAGTCCCGAAGGTACTTCCGTTCCCACCATTTCACAAACTGTGGGAAAAATGTCATAGAGATAAACCAGCGCATCACTACTGCCATGTGGAATTCCCGGCCCACTGAAAATCAGTGGTGATTTCATACTGTGTTCGTAAAGACTTTGTTTTCCCATCAAGCCATGGCTGCCCATCGCCAGACCATGATCGGAAGAGAAAATAATCACCGTATTGTCATATTCACCACTCTCTTTGAGCGCCTTGAGTAACCGGCCGATGTGACCATCCAGACCGGTGATGTCTGCATAGTAATCATGCAAATGCTTCCGGACTTCGGATTTGCTTCGAGGAAATCCGGCCAGTAATTCATCGCGCACCAGCTGCTCCCCGTTATTGAAGGGATGCAAAGGCAAATAATTTTTGGGTAGTGTTATTTTTTCGCGACGATAGAGATCCAGGTATTCCTGATCAGCAACACGCGGATCGTGCGGACAAGCGAACGCCAGATACATAAAAAAGGGTTTGTCTTGTTTTGTTTTTAAATATTGAATGGCATTGTCGACGATTTCTTTTCCGGGCTGTCCCAGTAAACGCGCCTGTTGATCATTTAAATACTTCGATTGATCAAAGCGTTTATGAATCTCGACTGCCGTATTTCCTTTTTTACCATGATGGTAGGTCTGGTAACCTGCTTTTTTCATGGATTCTGGAAAATTCGGTTTCTTTGCGGAAGCAAAACGGCCCGTCCAACGGAAATAGGTTCGTCCGCTGAGCAGCATATTTCGACTGCAAACACAGACCGCCCCCGAGTTGCTTCCCAGGCAATAGGCATTGTTGAACACGAACCCGCTCCGCGCCAGTTCATCCAGATGCGGAGTCTGGATCAGAGGGTTTCCCAAAGCATGAATGGTGTCTGCACGTTGATCGTCAGTGAATAAAAACAGCACATTCGGTTTCTGTTTCTGAGCCGCGTCCACAGCACTGATGAAGGAAAAAATCAAACAGAGTGAAAAGAAGCAACTGAAATAAACTCTGTGATGAATACTCATGTATGCCTCCAAGATCGAGCGCGAATTTGGTATCCTGACATTCGATTTGCCAGAATCAATTACAACATAGAATATATAGCAAGGAACCCCCAAATGCCAGAAGCTACCTATGACCCTGTCAGTATGATCAAACCTCGTCGAAAAATAACGGGGATCTCTGCTGTATTGCTCCCTTATCTGGAATCCGGGGAAATTGATCGCGATTCATTGAGTACACATGTCGCCCGGACAGCAGAAGTAGGAATCACTCCCGCTGTTAATATGGATACGGGGTACGTGAACCTCATCGATGAGTCCACGTTTATCGAAGTCCTGAACATCGCGCGAGACACGCTCAGTGGTGCCCCCTTTGTGGCAGGAGCATTCGTCAGCGATCAACCGGGTGCCAGTTTTGACGCTGCAGGTTATCAGAGAAAGATTGATCTGATACAGGAATATGGTGGGACGCCCGTGATTTTTCAGTCATACGGTTTAGTCGATCAAGCGCCGGCTCAAATCGTGGAATCCTATCAGACGATCGCTGCCAACACGAATCGTTTTATTGCCTTTGAATTAACCAGGGACCTGCTCCCCTTTGGATCAGTCTACGATTTGGAAACCTATGCGGCTTTGATGGAAATGCCACAATGTATCGGAGCCAAACATTCCTCTTTCCATCGCGAACCGGAGTGGGAACGTCTACAGCTTCGCGATCAGAAACGACCCGATTTCAAAATTTTCACAGGCAATGATTTCGGTATTGATATGGTGCAGTACGGCAGCGATTATCTACTGGGACTGAGTACGTTTGCTCCCGACCTGTTTGCAAAACGTGATGCCTACTGGGCCGCCGGCGATCCTGCATTCTATGAACTGAATGATCAATTACAGTATCTGGGGTATTTCACTTTTCGCAGCCCTTCGGCGGCATATAAACACTCGGCTGCCCAGTTTCTGCATTTGCGAGGCTGGACGAAAACCAACTTAACACACCCAAAAAGCCCGACCAGACCTGACAGCGATATCGAAGTTCTCAGAGAACTGGGACAACGGCTCAAAGTCATCGATTAATCAAAAACACCCCATTACCAAACCGGTAATGGGGTGTTTTACTTTTTTCAGATCTTTATGCAGAAAATGAACTCTCAGGCGCCGGGAACGAATCTCATTTCACCATAGCGCCTTTCATACTCGTGTCAAATAGCCCGGAAGACGCTACAGTAAACTGGATTCAGACTAGTTATCGGCCAAGGGCTCTTTCTTTTCGGTGATCACAGGCAGTTCCTGCGACTTTTCTGCGTTGATTTGGATATAATCCTGCCATTTTTCCGGAACGTTATCTTCATGAAAAATGGCTTCAACCGGACATTCAGGAACACATGCTTCACAGTCAATGCACTCATCTGGATTGATATAAACCATTGAATCTGCTTCGTAGAAACACTCAACAGGGCAAACTACGACACAATCTGTATATTTGCAATTGAAGCAAGCCTCTGTAACTACGTGTGTCATGAGTTTTCCTTTCTGGACTTTACTCTGATGGAGATTACCACTTGGTTTGAAACCAACTAAAACAGTATAGGCTTCAAATATCTAATGACTACCTGCCGGGCATTTGGAATCACTCTAATTCGCACCTGACAGATAGATAATTCTTATATAGTCGATTTTTGAATCTTGTTTCAACCTTGAATTGCCAGTTCATCCTAGAACTCGTAAAAACAGGTGTCAAGGCTGTCAAATCGAGCATAAATACTGACAATGCTTCTACTATCGGCAATCTGAAAGCCAATCATTGGCAGATTGTAAAATTAGCTCTGACAGGCCTGACAACAACTTCTCAAAATCTACCGCTGGCATCACTACTTTTCAGTTCGACACATATTGACAGAAAATGGTTCTCGGCATAATCTACCAACGAAATTTTGAATCATGGCTGACAAATCCAAGATGGAAATGACTCAATCTGATCCAAATATCTGCACCTTAACCGAAAACTAGGTGTACTAAGTCTCTCAAAACTACCAATTTACCTGTTTTTGAATACGGAACCAACCGGATTCTCATAGCGAATGGAGTCGCTGAATGACCAAAAACACCCCCACACCTGTCCCTTTCATCAATCTTGTCGCCCAGTATCAGAGAATTAAAGCCGAACTTCAGGAAACCGTCCTGAGAGTATTCGATGATCAGGCATTTGTCCTTGGAGATGAAGTCGCTGAATTTGAGTGCGATATCGCTGAATATTGTGACTCCCGGAATGCCGTTGGGGTCGCCTCTGGAACGGATGCCCTGCTATTGGCGTTAATGGCATTGGAAATTGGACCCGGTGATGAAGTCATCACCAGCCCTTTCACCTTTTTTGCCACTGGTAGCTCCATTGCTCGCGTTGGTGCAACCCCCGTATTTGCCGACATTGATCCTGTCAGCATGAATCTTTGCCCTGACTCCATCGAGAGTAAAATTACTGAACGCACCAAGGCCATCATGCCGGTTCATATTTTTGGACAATGTGCTGATATGGAACCAATCTGGAGAAATGCCGTTCGCAATGGAATTCCCGTCATTGAAGATGCGGCACAAGCCATTGGAGCGGAATATCGCGGTCGACGCGCGGGAGTCTTAGGTACGATTGGTTGCTTCAGCTTTTTCCCTACAAAAAACCTGGGAGGTGCTGGAGATGGCGGGCTTGTCACTACTGACGATCCCGAACTGGCCACTCGCATCAGACGTTTGCGCGTTCATGGAGACGTCGGCGGTTATCAACACACGGAAATTGGAATCAATAGTCGACTCGATGCATTACAGGCTGCCGTCTTACGGGTTAAGTTAAAGCACCTCGACCTGTGGACTGCAGAGCGTCAGGAAAACGCACGCCGCTATAATGCCCTGATCCGTCACTATCAGTTACTTGATTGCATCGATCCACCAACAGTCCTGCCTGATCGGCGACACGTGTACAATCAATACAGTATTCGTGTTAAAGGAGGACAGCGGGATAAAGTACTTAATGACTTGAGAGAAAAGCATATAGGATGTGCCATTTACTATCCCCGTCCTTTACACCTGCAACAATGCTTCCAATATCTCGGCTATCAGGCAGGAGATCTACCAGAAACCGAACTTGTGACAAATGAGTGTCTGGCACTGCCGATTTTCTCGGAACTGCATGAAACGCAACAGGAAACTGTCATAAGAGGTATCGCTGAAAGCCTGGGGCGACTTTCTTCCTCACAATTCCCCACGCTTTACTCAGAAACACCGCGACAATCCCAAGCGGCCTGAGTATTAAAAATACTCGATTGATTCGATTATCCCACTGATTCCTTCCAGGGTCAGTGGGATTTTTTTGTCCCCACTCATCAGAATCTGGATGCCATTCATGGAAATACCTGACAAACTCACCCCATTTTACACAACCGGCCTTTAATGAGTTCAGAGACTCGAAAAACCGAGTAAAAAGTCAGGTAAAGCCAACACAGGACTCATTCATGGTGTAAATTTATGGTAATGAAATTAATTTCCATGATTAATGCACAACGCATTGACGACCAAAAATACAGCCCTGCCAAAATACTGTTACTGATACTGATCGGCAGTTAAGGAGATCCAATGCTGACTCTTCTCCGATTTCCAACAGTTCTATTTCTGATTGCCTTCATACTCAATGGGCCAGAGATGATCCTGTTACGCGCTGAAGACACCAAAAAAGAACCGCATCCCTCAGCCGGCAAAACCGCGGTGGCACTTAACTACTGCCGCGCTTCCTTCTATCGAATCAAGAAATCCGGCTCTAAAGAAGTGATGTATGAGGAACGCGAAAAAATCCTGAATAACCTGAATCTGAATGGCGTGGGAGACGAAGAAGTTATCAAACTTTATTCTTCGGTCCTCGACGAAATCGGTCAGGTTGATATCGCGGATCAGGAAAAAGAATACTTCAAAAATAAACACAAATATCATTCACGCCAGAAAATGGCGACGAATGCGCTCGCCTTGACCACCGATGTTTTAACACTGCAGTTTGGCAATGCCGTCCGCAATGGAGCCAACAGCTGGTGGGATTATCGAAATGTCGAAGCACAAAAAGATCTGGATGTCTGGAGAGTAGACAAGAAACGAATGGAAACGGTGATTTCCAGATCGACTCTGTTTATGGATACATTTTGGAAACTGGCGCAAGAGAAAAATATTCCCGATGAATGGTTGATTCGTGATGACGATCTGGAATCGCTCGATCAGGCAATGCGTGAACCGAATCCTCGAGTTCGCCTGCGAATTTTAAAGCGCCTGGAACGCTTTATGAGCCATTACCCGCCGTACTGGTACTACGTCGCACGCACTCAGCAATCTGAGGGACAACTCTTCGCAGCCTCTGATACATACAAACAGCTTGAAACCGTCGGCGATGGTTTTTTTCGTCGTGATGATATGCTGGCCTCAGGAACTGCAAATCTGGCTGGAATACGCGATTATCTGGGACAACCCGACGCTGCAAAAATGGCCCTGAAATCACAGACCTATTCCAGCGATGTCTGGGAAGCCAATCTGCTCTGCTCAAGAATATTGCAAAAGTATCAGAAAAATGAGCAGGCCGAGGAAGCCATCTTGCGCAATCTTGATGTGGATCTGGAATCAAAGCAGAGTTCTGTTGCATTGCTCTCACTCTATTACGCCACCAACAATAAACAGAAGATGATGGCCCAGTTGAGTCAACCAAAGATCGTACAATCAGTGCCCGTTCCGACCTTGATTCAATGCGCCATGTTTCTGGGAGCAAATAAAACGCCTCCCGTCACCACGGCCCAGATTGAATCTTCGTTATATATTTATAAACAACTGCATTTTGGTCCTGACGACATCGTCATCACCTCGACGGGAAACTGGCATTTGCACATGTCGAATTCAGAACTGGTCATGGCCAACAAAACCTATTCCCGACCGAGACTGGTAGCGGGAAAAAATGAAATCCAGGCTCGATTTGAACGCGTTGCCGATTTTGGTAATCCCTTTGCAAATTCCACCGCGCCTGACGCTCAACCCAAATTACGTCTCAAATATCCCGATGGTTCTTCTCTCGATCTGATGCTGGCATCATCCAATACCCAAAATCGAAATCCTGCGATGAAATTCGCGCTGAAACCACCCCCTGGTCAACATTTTCGAATTGTGGGTGCAGAGATTCAAGGGCAGAGAATTGCCTTTCATGGTAACGCCATCAATGATGACGGCAGGAGAATTGTTCGCGAAAAACCGAAAGTCACACCAGAGACCCCTCGGCTCTCAAAGGAAAACAGACCGCCGCTTCCTGTGAACGAACAACCTTTGCAGGTGAAGTCGGAACCGAAACTGCCCACACTCTCGCTACCGGATCTTTCTATCCCAGAGTCGCCTCCGGCGATTCCTGCACTCTCGTTTGATTTGAAATCGTTCGAAGAAAAGCCAGAGGATAAAAAGAAAAAAGGGACTGTCATCAGCTTTCCCGCACCACCTGAAGATGACTAATGTACCTCGTATGGTCAATTTAATCAGCCGCGCGATCAGTTTTTCGTATTCTTGATTTTACTCTCGGGAATACGTTTCTATACACTCAAGCCTGAAACGGGAGTAATGCTGCTTCTTCCTGTACGGAAGCAAAAAACAGATCGCTCGTTTCTTCCCACTCTGCCAGCTTGCGAACTCCCGGCGCCAATGTTTCTTCCATGACACCCTCAGCTTCATGTTCGTAACCCATCAGATGACCGAGTTCGTGCAGTATCACGGTCCACAAATCAACGCGGCCCGCCGCGGCGCTCTCCGGTAAAGCAATCAGGGACAACTGGCTATCGACTGAAAATTCACTGTGATCGAGTGGCGTGGAATCAACGAACCATCCATGACCGGCGGCATTCACATCGAGATAAATCGTACCTGGAATAGCCCGACCCAGAGTCGTACCTGACAGGTCAACGACCTTGACTTCAACGCCTGACAAGGCCTAGCTCATCTCGGCAGTGAGCTGCTCACTGACCTGTTCGATGGCTTTCTCTAAAACCTGATCCGCTTCTGCCTGTGTCAAGTTGGCTGCTTTTATTTTTGACTGCGGTTCTAGAGAGACATGCAGCGAATCATCCCAGACATCCGGAAAACTCGAAGGATAATAGACGTCTGGATCATTCGCTTTACTTTTTCTGTAGTTGGTGGCAAATAATATCAAATCTCTAAAATTCACTCGGTCATTTTGATCAAAATCACTAAACCAGGAGTAGTCATTACTCGACTCGCTCGGCTTGTCTCTGTAAACGCTGGCAAACAGCATCAGGTCGCGGAAATCAACAATGTCATTATCGTTCAGGTCAAATGGATTTGCCCAGATGGATGAACCGATATCGGGGGCAACATAGGGGGTCACGTTCAACACATTCCCCAAATCTAATTTTGGTGAGAGAATCTGAAATTCCAAATTGTTCGGACCGATGCTCTGGCCGGGTAGATCGAGAGTAACCTGGTCATCAATCAGTGATTCAAATTTGATCCGGGCAAACAACACTTGACTGTTGATTCCCAGATCTGCAATGGGTGTCTCCGCAGACAGACTCTCAACCATTCCTGTCAAATCGTTAATGGTCCCCGTCTGATTCTGTGTAAACGCAGGGCCGAAATTGATCTCTGTCGCCGAGCTATAATCGGTCTGATAGCCCAGGTCCAATGTAACTTTGGCAATCCCCTGACTGTCCAGCTCTTGAGTCGAGACCCAGATCTCCACCCAATAAGTGTCCCATTCATTCACCCCATCCCGATTCGCTGGAAGTTCTGCGATCTCACCATTCGCGGGTACGACCGTTGGCGTATCCACCACTCGCAAATCTGTAAAGACCAGGTAACTGAGTACTGCCACATCAAACGTACTCTGAATTATAGCGTTGTCCTCGGTAGTACCGAGCACGCCATCGAGGCCACCATCTTCCACGGTCACAGTGATGGTCGCGATACCAACCTGATTTGACGCAGGAGTAAACGCCAGACTGCCAATGGAATCAGGAGACGTATAAGTCACAACCGGATTAGGAACCAAACTCGTATTACTACTCGTAGCGGTCACACTCAGGGAGTTCGATACAAAACCGCTCGCAAAAATCCCCTCCAGATCAACGGTTTGCGCGGAAGCGTTCTCCTTGATAATGACATCATTGACCGTATCAATGGTGACGGGAGGAAAGCCATAATCCTGTGAACCTACCCAGACCTTTTCCGAGACGTTTAGAAAAAATGTGTTGTTAGTATTATCTCGTAATATCTCAGGTGCCAGATATATATCCAACAATGCAGACACGCTGTTATTCGATGTGAGCTTACCACTTACGCCCGTCGTACCGTCTCCGAACGTCACCGCCCCTGCACCGCTGTCCCAATAATTACTGCGCACCACATAGTTGCCGTTGGAGAGCGCGGTCACACTAGAAATAGTACCATCGATACCCAAATAGTTGTAACCCACATTGTCACCGCTCGTTGACCCGACGAGACTGTTGGCTGCTGAGATCACATCACTTACGCCCGTAGTACCGTCGACGAACGTGACCGCCCCGGTGTAGTTATCCCAGTTAGGACTGCTTACCACGTAGTTGCCGTTGGAGAGCGCGGTCACACCACCAGAACCCCCAGAGTCATATTCGAATGACCCGATGAGGCTGTTGGCTACCGAAATCTCCCCGACCACACCAGTCATACCATCTCCGAACGTGACCGCCCCAACATCATATACCATGCCGTTATCCCAGCTTGGACTGCTCACCACGTAATTGCCGTTGGAGAGCGCGGTCACAGCAGAGATTTGGTAACCACCATTACCCACATAGTCATACTCGGATGACCCAATGAGGCTGTTGACCAACGAGATCGCACCGCTGACGCCCGTTGTACCATTTCCAAATGTCACCGCCCCAACATCATATAATAAGCCTTTGTCCCACTCAGGACTGCTCACCACGTAGTTGCCGTTGGAGAGCTCGGTTACAGCAGAGACTTCGTAACTAGCATAACCCACTCTGTCACCGTTGGTTTCCCCGATGAGACTGTTGGCCAACGAGATCGGCCCGATCACGCCCGTCGTACCGTCTCCAAATGTCACCGCACCGGCGTCAGTTTCCGTGCCATTATCCCAGTAAGGACTGCTCACCACATAGTTGCCGTTGGACAGTGCGGTTACAGCAGGGAGATCGTATTCAGCGAATCCCAGCCGGTCACCGCTGGTATCCCCGATGAGGCTGTTGGCTCCCGAGATCGGCCCGATCACGCCCGTCATACCATCTCCAAATGTCACCGCACCGGCGTCAGTTTCCGTGCTGTTATCCCACCCGGGACTGCTCACCACGTAGTTGCCGTTGGACAGTGCGGTCACAGCAGAAACACCGCTATCATTGTAACCCACATAGTCATCGGTCTTTGAACCGACGAGACTGTTGGCCGCCGACACCACACCACTCACACCCGTCGTCCCGTTTCCGAACGTCACCGCACCGGCTTCTGTAGCCAGACCGTTTGCCCATTCAGAGCTACTTATCACAAAGTTACCGTTGGAGAGCTCGGTGATACCATCAATTCCCACGTAGTCATATTCGGAAGACCCGACGAGGCTGTTAGCTACCGAGATCTCCCCGATCACACCAGTCATACCATCTCCGAACGTGACCGCCCCAACATCATATAATAAGCCTTGATCCCACTCAGGACTGCTCACCACGTAGTTGCCATTGGACAGTGCGGTCACAGCAAATAAACCCACAGAATCATATTCGGATGACCCAACGAGACTGTTGACCAACGAGATCTCCCCGCTCACGCCCGTCAGACCGTCTCCAAATGTGACCGCACCTGCGTCCATTGTCGTTCCTCTGTCCCAGTTAGGACTGCTCACCACGTAATTGCCGTTGGAGAGCGCGGTCACAGCAGCGGTTTCGTAACCATTAAGACCCAAAGAGTCATATTCGGATGACCCGACGAGGCTGTTGATCAACGAGATATTCCCACTCACGCCCGTCAGACCGTCTCCAAATGTGACCGCACCTGCGTCCATTGTCGTTCCCCTGTCCCAGTTAGGACTGCTCACCACGTAGTTGCCGTTGGAGAGCTCGGTCACAGCAGAGACATTGTAGTCAGCGAATCCCAGCTGGTCATCGCTGGTATCCCCGATGAGACTGTTGACCAACGAGATCTCCCCGCTCACGCCCGTCGTACCATTTCCGAATGTCACCGCCCCGGCGTTAGTTTTTAGACCGTTGTCCCACTCAGGACTGCTCACCACGTAGTTGCCATTGGAGAGTGCGGTCACAGCAGAAATACCGTCATCATTGTAACCCACATAGTCATCGGTCGTAGAACCGACAAGGCTGTTGGCCGCTGAAACAATCCCGCTTACACCTGTCGTCCCGTTTCCGAACGTAACAGCACCAGCTTCAGTTGCCCCACTGTTTTGCCACTCAGAACTGACAACCACGTAGTTGCCATTCGTGAGCGCGGTCACACCATCAATCCCCACTACGTCATTGTCGGAAGACCCAACAAGCTGGCTGATCAATGCACCCGTTGCACCGTTAAACAGATAGGCGGCACCCGTATCTGTACCACCCACATCAGCGAAAGGGGAAGTGATGACGACATTGCCTGTACTCAATGCCACAACCGTGTCACCAAATCCGTTGTCTGCACTCGGATTGGGATCGACAAATTCGGAGAACGCGGCAGTAAGCAATGTGCGATCCTCCAGGTATTCAACCTGGTATGCTACGGGCCGCGATCGATGCTTTACTGCAGGGACAGTACATCGTTGCCATAATCGCAATATTTTATCCCGTACATCTATCGAGAAGCAGGACGACATTTCGAGAAAGCTTTGTTTCGAGCGCATTGTAAGCTCATTTCTCTAGAAGGGATTTTTCCTATTTGATATCGATTTTCCTATTTGCTATTTTTTGCTATTTGATCTCGAGAATTAAACTCAAATTCTATCCATGAGATTTGAAAATCACAATCAATTAACAATTAATATGGAGTCTCAGTATCACGAATTCAACAGAATCATGGTTAGATAAATCCTGGAAGCTGCAAACACAAATGTACTTACGTGCAACGCCAACTTGTCTGAACGATCAGTCTTCATAATGAAATCAAGGTCATCAGCTTGAATCGTTCCCGAGGTTGAAGCAGGAAATCTATAGGTGGCTGGTATCGGAATCGAAAAATGAGAGCAGGGAAATCGAAAAAAGAGAGCAGAGAAATAGTAGTCTTATGACTACGACACCGCTATGATAGCTTTACTGTATAACCAGCCAATTAAATGATACCAGGCTGGATTTCTAACGGACTAATTTGCGTTCTCTGCTCGCGGCATCATAGATTGACTGCGAACATACCTGCTTGAGCCAATAAACCATGCTGCCCTCCGATAATGATACTCCGCAGACAGACTCTCCTGAAGTCCGCTTGCTCCCTTTGATCACCGACCTGACTCGCGATCAACTTGCGGAATGGTGCATTCAGCATGAGTCCTCTTCCTATCGGGCCGATCAGATTCGACGTTGGATTTTTACCAAACGTGTCAACGACTTTGATGCCATGCACGATATTTCAAAGAAATTTCGTGACCTGCTGAAAGAAAACTTTCGGCTATTTTCAACGACCATAGTGAAACATCAGACATCCAGAGACGGCACAGAAAAATTGTTGCTGCAGCTGCACGATGGCCATCACGTGGAATGCGTGTTGATGCGGGAACCCAAAAGAAACACCGTCTGTATCAGCACCCAGGTAGGTTGTGCCATGGCCTGCGTCTTCTGCGCCAGTGGCCTGCTGGGATTGACTCGAAATCTGACCATGGGAGAAATTCTGGAACAGATCCTGAGGCTGGATCGCGTCATCGGCGAAGATGAACGCATTTCGAATATCGTCGTCATGGGTATTGGAGAACCACTTGCAAACCTGCCTGCTTTGATCCCCGCACTGGATACTCTGAATCACAAAGGAGGCATGGGAATCGGAGCGAGGAAAATTACCGTGTCGACCGTCGGGCTTCCCCAAAAAATTCGGGAACTGGCTGATGTAAACAAGTCGTACATTCTCGCTGTTTCGCTACATGCACCCAATGATAAATTACGAGATCAGATTGTTCCCACGAACAATAAAATCGGCATTCAAAAAATCATGGATGCCACAGATTACTACTATGTGACGACCGGTAGACGCGTCACTTATGAATATATCTTACTGGCAGGCGTCAACGACAGTCCGGCGCAGGCGCACGAACTGGCTGGTCTGCTAAAGCACCGCAATGCACATGTGAATTTAATTCCAGCAAACGGAGTCGAAGAAACAGGCTACCAAAGCCCTTCGACGGCCGATGTTGACCGCTTCTTTATGACACTCGCTAAAGGAGGTGTCAATGTGACCGTTCGCAAACGAAAAGGGGACGACATCGACGCAGCCTGTGGCCAATTGCGATTGAACCGTGAGAAAGAAAAAGACCTGATTCAGGTTCAATGAACTAAGTCAGACTATGACTCGCCCAATTCAAAGTCTTCCGGATTAAAGTTGACGAGTATACCTTCGCGGAAAATAAGATAAACACTGCGTCCACTTGCGTCAGGCCCCCATTTGTAAGCTGTATCAGAGGTACGAAATGTCCCTCCGGTTGCTTTGAGCCACTTGGAAGCCTCCTGAAACTCACCCTCTTCGCCGATCTCTTTCTCGACACTGGTGCGCGACATTCCAGAGTACAGACGATTTTTGAGAATCCAGTCCAAAGCCTTGGGATCTCTATTCGTTTGAAACCGCGTCCGATAGCTTTCTGCCGGGTTCGATTTTACTTTCTTGGCCTGATGAGGAATCGACATTCCGTTTGAGCCCCATTCAGGTAGAGTTTCACATGCTGAGCTCAGCAGGATCACCGCAATGCCGCATACTATCCACGGCGCCACACAACGAAGGTTGGCCATGATCAGATCCGCCTATTTGAAAATGTAAGATGAGTGAGAGAACGTTACCGCTGAAATAATCTCTAATTCAACGGTGTACTTGAGAGACGTGTTTCTGGAAAAGGAATCTTTCCAAGAAATGCAGGCGTTTTTTAACAGATTCACCTCGGGAAGCCAATAGCAATCTTTGCCCGAAAATTAGCCGCTTAACATCCTGATTTCAATCGGTTTAAGAGATTTCTCCTCCACAAAAGCAAATTCGAATCTTTCACTGGGTTGTCAGATTCCCTTCTCACGTCTATTCTAAAATTGATTGATCTAACCGATTTTGTCAGCAACTTATTTCCACAAGGTTTCCATGATAATGAAAATGTTTTGCGCGGGCCAATGGCAGGATACAAACCAGACGATCAATGTTACAAACCCTTTTGATCAATCGGTCGTAGATACTGTTCCCCAGGGCAGCCAGGAGGATATCGCCAGAGCAGTCACTGTCCTGGAGCAGGGAGCTCGCATCATGAAAGCCATGACTCCCTTTGATCGCGCTCAGATATTGCAAAAAGCCTCCGAACTGATGCTGCAACGCAAAGAGGAACTTGCCCGTACCATCAGTCTGGAAGTCGGAAAAATTCTGGGCGAAAGTCAGGTGGAAGCAGTTCGCAGTGCGGAAGTCATACGACTTTCCGGAGAAGAAGCCCGCCGTATGACTGGAGAAATGATCCCCCTCGAAGGAAATGCCGGGGGGCAGAATAAGCTGGGATTTACACTCCGCGTTCCCTGTGGGATTGTCGCCGCCATCACACCATTCAACTTTCCATTAAACCTTGTCTGCCACAAAGTCGGACCCGCGATAGCCGCCGGTAACGCGATCTTGATTAAACCGGCCAGCGATACTCCGCTCTCTGCATTGAAACTCACAGAAATCCTGCTGGAAGCCGGTCTGCCTCCTGAAGCAATCGCCTGCATCACAGGACCAGGGGGAGAAATCGGCCACGCGATCTGCACGGACACCAGAATCCGTAAAATCAGTTTCACAGGCAGCTATGAAGTGGGTACCCAAATCTGTGAAATGGCTGGTATGAAGCGAGTCACGATGGAGCTGGGCAGCAACAGCCCAGTGGTCATTATGGATGATGCCGACCTCGAAAAGGCGGCAACAGCCATCACAATGGCCGGCTATGCGAACGCTGGCCAGGTTTGTATTTCTGCACAACGGATTCTCACTTCCTCAGCGATCAAAACGGATTTTGTGGATCTGTTAAAATCGAAAGTGGAAGCACTGACAACAGGAGACCAGTTAAACGATTCGACCAAAGTCGGACCGATGGTGCGCGAGTCCGATGCCACACGCGTTGAACAGTGGGTCGATGAAGCAATCGACCAGGGAGCCCGCCTTGTCTGTGGAGGACAACGCCAGGGAGCCATCTATGCTCCCACGATTCTGGACGAAACCAAACCCGATATGCTGGTCGTCAAAGATGAAATCTTCGGACCAGCGGTCGCGTTATCTTACTTTGACAATGTTAATGACGCGATTGCAATGGCCAATGATACGATCTACGGACTCTCTGCTGGAATCTTTACACAGGACATTGACCGGGCCATGAAATTTGCCCGTGAAGTAGACAGCGGAAATATCCACATCAACTGGTCCAGTCAATGGCGCGCCGATGCCATGCCTTATGGCGGTTTGAAATACAGTGGAACCGGAAAAGAAGGCCCCAAATACGCCATCCACGAAATGAGTGAAGAGAAAATGGTCGTGATGCATCTGGCAGACTGATCACGCTTTTCCTCAGAGTGTTCGGTTTTCAGAAACCTCTATTTCACCAGATATTGTTCCAGTGTTTTGCCTGAACGATATTTTGAGCTCTGTTTGGCCTGGAAGATTTCATTGGTTTTCACATCGATGGCCGTTAAATAATTCCCACGATAAGCGGACGTGTCGAGGCAAGCCCAACCTTCAAAGACCAGCGGCTTTCCTGATTTCTGGGCGGTATGACCGCAAATGATACGACGACCCGATGGGTCCGGCTCTTCTTCGCCTGTAATCCGATCCCACCGTAATTCCTGCGCGGTGAGATCTTCCAGGGGAGTACCGGGAACCGCAGTCGCGTGGACGAAGATGTCGGATTCCGTCTCATAATAGTCGACAGCGTTCTCCATAAAGATACGATGCTCTTCGGAAATCTGGTCATAGCGACCACCATAAGAGTCGAGGGCTTCTTTGCCGCCATGCTGTAACCACGTCGATTCCCAGTGACCACCTTGGAGGCCATCCAGCATCATCTCTTCATGATTGCCTTTGATAAAGACTAACTTGCAGGTCGCCCTCAGATCGAGCAGCATTTCAATCACATGCTTTGTACCAGGCCCTCGATCTACGGCATCGCCCAGACAGATAAACGTATCATTCCGTGACAGTTCGAGATGATAGAGAATTGTCCCCAATGCAATATCGCAACCGTGAATATCACCGATTGCAATGGTTCGCCCCTGTTGTGTCGATTGATCCATCACGCGACCACATTAATTTAAGGTTCACCCGATATCGGGTTGATCATTGTCTATTTGGAATCTTTTGATTTACTGGGAGGCATAATTCGAGTCGGTTTTGAACTGGGCTCCCCTTTCAATAACTGTTGACGCGCTTGAGTTTGTTGTGCCAGTCCATGAATCCTGATGAAACCAAGGGCCGTCTCATGAGGGAATTGATCCCCTTCCTCATAAGTTGCCAACTCAGGACTGTATAGACTGTGCTCACTTTTCAAACCAGTCACCGTATGATTTCCTTTATATAAAGATACTCGTACGGTTCCAGAGACAAAACGCTGATTCTTTTCTACAAAACCCATCAAGTCCTGATGAAATGAGCTATACCAGAGACCATCATAAATGATATCGCTGCAAGTTTGACTGATGAATGTTTTGAATCTCAAGGCCTGTCGGCTTAATGTCAGGTATTCCAGTTCGCGGTGTGCGTTGTGCAAGATCATTGCTGCCGGAGCTTCGTAAATCTCACGACTTTTGATTCCCACAAGACGATTTTCGACATGGTCGATGCGACCAATGCCATTTTCTCCACCGATTTTATTCAAGTGCAGAATCAAATCGGCCCCATCCATAGTCTCTCCGTCAATGGCAACCGGACGCCCTTGCTCGAATTCAATCGTCAGTTCAAGAGGTTGATTGGGAGCATCCTCGGGTGAAACCGTCCATTGATAGGCTTCCTTAGGAGGTGCCACCCAGGGATCTTCCAAAACTCCTGCTTCCACGGAACGTCCCCACAAATTCTGATCGATACTGAAAATGCTCTCTTTTGTGGCTTCGACCTCAATGCCATGTTCTTTGGCATATTGCAGTTCTTCTGTACGCGTCCAGCGCCATTCACGCACCGGGGCGATAATTTTCAGCTGCGGAGCCAAAGTTTGAAACGATACATCAAAACGGACCTGGTCGTTTCCTTTGCCAGTACAGCCATGTGCAACAGCAGTCGCACCATATTCCTTAGCCACTTCCACCATCCGGTGTGCAATCAATGGTCGTCCGAGTGCCGTTGCAAGGGGGTATTTTCCTTCATACATGGTGCCCGCCATCAGGGAAGGCCAGACGAAGAAGTCGACAAACATATTTTTTGTGTCTTCGATGACTGCTTCGACGGCACCGGTTTTGATCGCTTTTTCCTTGATTCCATCCACATCGCGACCCTGGCCGAGATCACAGGTATAAGTGATCACATCCATATCATATTTTTCATTGATCCACTTGACGGCCACCGAAGTATCCAGGCCACCACTGTATGCCAAAACTACTTTTTCTCTTGCCACGAAATTCTACCAATCTGGGAATTGAAGGAGTCAATATTTTAGTTGAGGGTCTCTGCGATTCATGCAAATGGTACTATTATCAGTTCTGGTCCGCAATGCGCACATTCTAACATTCTAGCCTGTGTTCAGGTTTATTGTAGCGACTTCAGAGCCATTTGGATCGAGTAGAATAGGAGAGAAGCCGCTTTGGTTAAAATGGATGCACCCGGGAGCACATCGCACGAAATCGGAACCGTCAGACATCTGCTGTCTCTGGTGCAGTTGGCCTTTTCAGGTTACTGCAATCGAGAATCTGAGCTAAATGAAAAGCACCCGGCAGAAAAACTGTCGGGTGCTTTCAAATCTATTAAAACAGATCGAAACCTGGCTTAGTGCAGGTCGTCGCCGGCATGGTCATCCTTGGATTGTTCAGCGATCAGAGCATCGCTGGTCAATAGCAAGGTAGAGACACTGGCAGAGTTCTGTAGAGCAGATCGCGTCACACGAGTCGGGTCAATAATCCCGGACTTGACGAGATCTTCGTATTTGGAAGAAGCAGCATTGTAGCCCATGTTTCCTTCCAGCTCCGAAACTTTTTCACACACCACACTGCCATCATCACCAGCATTACTGGCAATGGAAGTCAATGGAGCACGACAGGCCCGCAGGATGATTTCGTAACCTACTTTTTCTTCCAGTGAAAGTCCGCTAGGCTTGCAGTCTCGTGAACAACGCAGCAAAGCCACGCCGCCACCAGGAAGAATTCCTTCTGCAACCGCAGCACGAACGGCGTGCAAAGCATCTTCCACACGTGCCTTCTTTTCTTTCATTTCACTTTCAGTGGCTGCACCGACGTTAATCTGAGCAACACCGCCGGAAAGTTTTGCAATCCGTTCTTCCAGTTTTTCTTTATCGTAATCGCTACTCGAATTATCCAGTTCACGACGAATCTGTTGGATACGAGATTTGATTTCGCCGGTCTTACCGCCACCTTCAATAATCGTGGCATTGTCTTTATCGACAGAAACTTTCTTGGCTACTCCCAAATCGGAAAGCTGAAGATTTTCCAGCTGAATTCCAAGATCTTCAAAAATCGCCTGGCCACCGACCATAATGGCGATGTCCTGCAGCATTGCTTTTCGACGATCTCCATAACCGGGTGCCTTCACAGCACAAACGCGGAATGTGCCACGCAGCTTATTGATTACGAGAGTCGAAAGGGCTTCGCCTTCGATATCTTCTGCAATAATCAACAAAGGTTTGCCGGCGTTGACTACTTTTTCAAGTACTGGAACCAGATCCTTAATGTTGGAAATCTTCTTTTCGTGAACCAGAACATAAGCATCTTCCAGATCACAGGCCATGCTTTGTGGATCAGTCACGAAGTAAGGTGAGAGATAACCACGATCAAACTGCATGCCTTCTACAACTTCAAAACTGGTTTGCAGGCTTTGACCTTCTTCAACAGTGATCACACCATCTTTGCCTACTTGATCCATGGCATCTGCCAGAATCTTGCCGATTTCTTCGTCACCGTTGGAAGCAACTTTACCGACTTGTGAAATCGCTTTTTTGTTTTTACATTCGATGGACATTTTCTGCAGTTTGTTCACAATATCGTCGACTGCTTTGTCCATGCCTCGCTTCATGGCGATGGGGCTTACTCCGGCAACAACCGACTTCAAGCCTTCATTGTAAATCGCTTCTGCCATAATTGTAGCAGTTGTGGTTCCATCTCCAGCAATATCAGATGTTTTGCTGGCCACTTCACGAACCATGCGAGCGCCCATGTCTTCAAACTTATCAGAGAGTTCGACTTCACGAGCAACGGAAACACCGTCTTTTGTTACAGTAGGTGAACCAAAGCTTTTTTCAATAATGACATTGCGGCCTTTTGGTCCGAGGGTTACACGAACCGCTTTGGCCAACTTGCTGATGCCGCGTCGCATTGCTTCCTGAGCTTCTTGATCGAAGGCAATCATTTTTGCCATTTCACTATATCTCCATGTACGCAGTATGAAATTTGTTTGAAAGAAAAGAGCAACAAGCCCGAAATAAAACCGGGCTGTTACTATTAAGCACAAAATATGACAACCTAGAAAGTTGCCAAAATGTCACTTTCGCGAAGCAACAGATATTCTTCTCCGCCGATTTTGATTTCGTCTCCGCCATAAGGGCTGAAAATCACGCGATCCCCTTCTTTGACGGTCAAGGGAAGCTTGGTTCCATCAGATTTGACATGCCCATCTCCCACGGCGACAACTTCACCACGTTGTGGCTTGTCCTGCGCGCTGTCTGGTAAAACAATTCCACCAGCAGTGGTTGATTCAGCAACTTCTCTTTTCAGAACGACTTTGTCACCAAGAGGGACAATCCGGGCGCCTTTTTTTGCTTTGGCAGCCTTCTTCGCCATTGGGATCTCCTAGAATTCTTTGATTTTTGACTCAAATATCTTCACATCGATAATATTTATGATCTGTGGCGGCGAGTAGGCCTAACCACGACAACGCAACTGTAACTCAGACCTGTATTCGAGACCCAAGCGTGCTCGTCTCTAGTTGCTAACGCCGTGCCTATTTCTGTATTAAGTCATAACTATTATTATATAAATCACTTACATTCTTTAATCTGAGTTAAATCACATCTACTTTCCTGCCGGTCAGTCTTTCCGGGCTTCAATCCTGCTGCCAATATGGCAGCAATCGCTGAGATCAGACAGCAAAGGAACGTTATTGACTTTTTACACTTCAAACAGCGAAGTCTCTACTTTTTCAAAATCATCTTTCCAAATATCTGGCGAAATATCCGGGCTTTACAATTGACACAAATGTTAAAATAGGTAATATTGGCACAATCAAATATCAATGACCGCCTCGAAGTTCTCATTCGGGGGCAAGGATTTCTCATCCTCGATTTATTCATTCCTTTTGTCACTCACTCTCTCTCAATTTGTTCGTCTACCATTCATTGAGATAAGACAACGAGAGGAGTTTGATGTGTCTGAGTCATTTTATTCCAGTTCCCAAACAAAAGAGCAAACTGCATTCTCTGAGATCCTGCACAGAGCATACAAATTAAGTTCAGAGGGAAAAAAGGGAGAAGCACGTGCCTTGTTTCATGCAGCGGAAATTCAGGCTGCAGAATGGGAACGATGTCTGTATTTTGGTCAGTTTTTACTGAAAACGGGATACGCTTCCGAGGCAATCGAACAGCTCTCCCTGGTACTTGATTATGCCCATCAGCATGAGCTAAGCGATTTGCGGTCCGTTGTCTGTCACAACCTTGCCATCGCGTATCGCAATTTACGATACTTCGAATTGGCGGCTCAATTCCAGCAATATTCAATCGCCTGGGGGGATCTGCGATCAGCAAACCACTTGACTCTGGAACAAGAAGTAGAACACCTATCAGATGACGCAGCCTGCGATCTGACAGGACGTGCCAACGATGCCATTCTCCAGCAGGACTATCAGCTGGCTGAACAACTATTGAATATTTCCCTCAGTCGAGAAATTCTGTATGGAAGTTTAGATGCTCAGGCTGCAGACTGGGGAAACCTGGGGATTATTCAAGGCTTGAAGGGAAATCACTTAAAGGCGGTTTCTTATCTCTGGAAAGCTTATCTCCTTCACAAAAAGACAGCCAACCTGCCCGAAATAGGGCAGGATCTGAAACATCTGGCCGAACTTTTCTGGGTCTTAGGTCGCTCCCGCCGCGCAATCCGTTGTCTCACACGTTCCATTATCTTTTTCTCTCTCAGTAATCACTCGGCAGAAGAACAGAAGGCGTATTCCCGTCTGCAAGAATTGCGGCGACTGCATTCGGTTCGCAACCAGAACCCTCTCCTAAATTGACTGCACAGGCTTTGGAAAGAGAAAGCTGAGAGCATTCAAATTTCGACGACTGTCCACTTGCGAAAAGCCCCCCTGTCTGTTGATAATTAGCATTTAAGAGGGGTCGATCCATAAAATTCCTGAGACTGATCTATAACTGGTGTTCTTCCAAGGAATTTTTCGTTTCGAATTGATTACAAGCGATATCCCAAAACATCTCAAAGGTCATTCATGCCCATTAAGGTTCGCTGTAAAGAATGCAATACTTCATTTTCTGTGAAAGATGAAGCTGAAGGCAAGCGGGTTCGTTGCAAAGGTTGCGGCTCTCCGGTCAAAGTTTCTAAGGGACAGAAAAAAAAACGCAGCGCTTCCAGTAAGTCTGAAGATGCTGATGATTTTCTGACCAGTTTCGATATCAGCAAGATTGAAGATGAAGAGTCCAAAATATGCCCCCGCTGTGGTAATGATGTCGACGAGGAAGATATTGAGTGCAGCAATTGCGGAGTCGAATTGACCACGGGGCGAATGACTGAAGCGACACGTAAAAAACGGAAACGCAAAGGTCCTACCGTTGAAGAGTTCTACAGAAAATCATGGGGAGACGCTTACACCTTTCTGGGAAATCATACCGGTCTGGTGATGAAAACTTTTCTATATTCGATCATCTCCAGTACCTTGTTTTTTTGTTCGGTCTTTATGGCACTCTGGTGTCATCAAGGCCCACCACGCGCATTCTGGAGTTTTCTCGCTTTTGTTTCCATTATGGCAATCCCCGGCTGGATCTGGTTTATGCAGACCGAAGTTGTTCGTTTTGCATTACAGAAAAAGGCAAAGCTCAAACGCATCAACTTCGATTTTTTCCTATGCTCTGCATTGGGCATTAAATTTATTTTATGGTTCATCCTGTTCAGCCTGCCAGCGCAAGCAATCTTTGGCACACTGGGTTACTATTATATTTCGAACGATTCGATTCCCGTCGGTGCGATCCTGATCGCCCTTGGCTTTATTCCCACCTTTATCATGTTCCCCCTGGCAATGCCGCATATGACTATGGTGGACACCACTCCCGGATGGATGCCGCATAAACTGGGAAAAATATTCCTGGGACTTGCCAAACCAGCTCTATTCTGTGGCATGGTTTTCCTGCTTACGAATTTACCCGCCATTGGTTGTCTGGCAGGAATTGGAGCAGTCTCTGGAAATGATCTCAATACATTTTTCTCGAACGTGCGTTTCAATTCAGCAGTCGCGGCAGATGAGCAGGCGAAGGCGTATGCAGAAGAAAATAAAATTAAAGACTTCCAGCCGGGAGAACTGGTTGGTAAAAAACCGGAAGTACTAGATGCTAAAGTTCTTATCGTACCCTCAGTTCTCTGGTTGTTTGCCTGCATCTTTTATGCCCCTGCGATGATCTATAATGCACGTGTCAACGGGTTAATGGCCTTGCATAGCAAACCGGACCTGAACCTGATCACAAAAACAGAAGATCTGAAATACGTCTCGAAGTCCGATCGCAAAAAAAGTAACACCATGAATTCACCCGGACAACTTGCGCTGATTGGAGTGCTGGGAGGCATCGGAGTCTGGTTATTTAACTTTGTCATTCTGATAGCTTTCACAGCGGTTTGTCTGACGTTGAGTCTACCTGTGATACTCTTTGTAATAGGCTTAGCGGTTATCCTTTTCACGCCACCTCTTATCGCTGTCGTGTGTTGGATTATCAGCTTAATCGAACTGGGTAAAAAAGAGGGAGCCGGCCATTGCATCCTCGGTGTCGTCTTTTTCCCTTATGCCTACGGGAAGGGATGGACCTATGTCAGTAAAAACAAGCTGATGGGCAAAGTCATGCTGACTTGGACTCTCATGTTTTCCTTTTACTTTTTTGCCTTGATTATCAACCTCATCTTCAACACCCCCATACCTGGCAGCCAACAACCTGAAAACGCCCCTGGAGCCGCAGTTGCACCAGCCGACCCAGCAGCTGGTGATGTGCCCGTAGATCCCGCTGATGCAGGAGCTATGCCTGCAGACCCGGCGGCCATTGATCCTGCAGCCATTGATCCCGCAGCCGGTGGACCTGCAGTGCCTTAATTACCAATTTATTCACTGGCTAAAAGCCTCTGGTTGACAGGCCTCTCTGGTTGTTTACAATAGAGAAAGTTACCGCCGCTCTTCCCTCCTGCTCATCCAGCGGGCAAATGGAGTGGGTACTCCTGATTCACCTTTCCTCTACAGCGTGATATCATCGGGAGCCATTTACAATGTTCCATTTGTTCTGAGCAGTACCCGCTCGTCCAACCGATACCATTTACAGATCTTCCTGTAAATCGTAGATAGAGACAGTGCTGTTCGGTATTGGTCTCTCCAGAATGATATAGTTCCATGAAACCACATTCTCACGATCTATTTGACGAATCAACCATGAGTTTCGGGGATCACCTTGAATCTCTTCGCGTTCATTTATGGAAAGCATTAATTGGTCTGGCGATCTGTGTGGTGGGTGCTTTATTCATCGGTCACAAAATTGTCGAGGTCGTCCGCGCTCCCATTGATTCCGCATTAAAAGAATACAATCTGGATAAGCTGCCTCGAGAAAACGAAAGCGAGACTGAAAAAGTACAGAAAGAATCTATCGAAGAATTAATTGTCAGTCTCGGCAGTAAGACGGAACCAACAGCCGAAACGAAAGCATTGCAAAAAATTCTGCGCGATTATCAATTCCGTTTAAACAGCATCGAAGAGACGATGGCAGAGCCGGTTACCCTGGCAGTACAGGAAGCGTTTACTACCATCTATCTGAAAGTCTCCTTCATTGCAGGGCTGGTGTTCGCCAGCCCGTGGGTGATATATCAAATCTGGTTGTTTGTAGCAGCGGGGCTTTATCCACACGAGCGCAAGTATGTCTATATCTATCTTCCTATCAGCATCTTTCTGTTTCTGGGTGGAGCCCTGTTCTGTTTTTATGCCGTGTTTCCCTTCGTACTCAACTTCCTGTTGAGCTTCAATAAACTGCTGGGTGTGAATCCTCAAATTCGACTCTCGGAGTGGATCAGCTTTGCCGTCACGCTTCCGGTGATGTTTGGCCTTAGTTTTCAATTGCCTCTGATCATGTTGTTCATGGAACGAATTTCCATCTTCACTGTGAAGGATTATCATGAAAAACGCCGTATGGCAGTTTTGATCATTGCGATTATTTCCATGCTGATGACGCCTGCTGACCCAATGAGTATGGTTTTGATGATGATGCCTTTGATTCTGCTTTATGAACTGGGGATTCTCATGTGTAAATTTTTCCCCAATGCGAACGCAAGCCCCTTTGAGGATGACTGAAACCAGTCCAAACCCAGACACTTTTTTCCTCTGTTCATGGTTTGATGTCTTTCACTACAATGTCCGTTCAGGAACTCGGTTTCCTTGAGAACTGAATGCATCTGCTATTAAACCATAGAGGAATGACATGAAAGCCGCTGAACGGGAAACCGTCATCGAACCATCTGCCGGGCCAGCAAAGAAAAAGAAGTTTCTCAAACTCTTGCTCAAGGTCTGCATGGTCATTGCTGTCAGTGTATTGATCTGGGAAGAATTTCTGGAAGATCGACTGGTAGCCAAACGCTGGGGAGTAGTCGAACCGGGTAAGATCTATCGAAGCGGCCAAATCTCCAGCTACCTGATTGAGCCTGTGCTGCTCGAAAATAAAATCGAAAAAGTGATTGCCTTGAATGGAAGCGATTTAAAAAAACCTTACCTTAAAACGGAAGTAGAAACGGCCCGAAAGCTGAATATTGATCATCAGGTCTTACATCTGATTGGTGATGGCACGGGCGATGTGGAAGATTATGCTGAAGCCGTCGCAGAAATTATGCGCTGCGAGAAAGCGGGCAAACCAGTTCTCGTTCACTGCGCTGCTGGCGCCCAGCGAACCGGAGGCGTCGTTGCCGCTTATCGGATGCTGGTTCAGAAAAAGACGCCTGAAGAAGCCTATCAGGAATTGTTAGAATACAATTGGAAACCACATAAAGACCAGGCGCTTATCAACTATCTGAATCAAAATCTGGCCACACTTTCCAAACTGCTGGAACAGAAAATTGACTGGTACGAACCACCAGCCACCATTCCCGTTATTGGCAAGTAATGCAACTTTGCATCGCAAACATCACTTTCTCAGACCTGCAAATTGATTTCTGAGATATTCCTGAACTGTAATGGTTTTGATGTCTTTGTTTTTTCGCAATGTTTCCCAGTGGTGAATCAATCCACGATCTTTATGATCCAGTTTCCAGTGAATTCTGTGCTCGGCTCGTAGATGCAGTTTCTCTTCCAGCCGAGTTTGTAACTCCACCTCTGTGGGTATCAGATCGCGCGATCGTAATTCCTCATTCAAAACAATCCGCGAACCCGGTGGCAGTGTATAGGGATGAAGTACATAATTTAAGCGTGCCATCCAATCTGCAAATCGTAAATATGTTCCGACGGCCGCTTTCTGTTCGGGGGCCACGCACTGCACATGATAGTTGATGAGTTGACTCTCCAGAACAAGTTGATTTTTTTGTTCCTCAAACTGAACATCAAAAACAGGATCGAGTTGAAACTTCAACTGTTCTGCGATCACTTTACCCGTCGATTCCTGCCTTTTGATTTTATCGCGGATGTATTCCTGTGTCTGATGCCGCGCTACATTCAGCAGGTTTTTAATTTCATCAAAATTAATCATGGCTTTGATCATTCTGGATTCATTCAGAATGATCAATCGCTTCCGAGCAGGATCGAAGATTGTGACTTCACCTAAACCATCTACATGATCATAAACTTTTTCTGCGTGAAAGATCGAGACGCTACGAGAAACAATCGTTGGATCAATATTCTGTTGATGATGATAAACCGTCGTGCGAATCCGGAATTCCTGTGCGATACAAGGATTGATTCCCACAATAGACGCAACAGTCAACATGCCAGCGGCGACCAGTAATCTCCACATAGTGGTTTTACTTTCCTGAGATAAAAATTTGCAGACGACAGCCTGCTTCATAGGTTGTGAAATTGAGTGGCAGTTTTGAGTGGCAGTTTTTTGAGAATTTGTAATTGTAGAATGGGGATCAGAATTGAGAGAGGAGAGACGAAGACTAAAAAAAAGCCTGTTTTACTGCAAGAGGAACTTTGAACCCACCTCTTCAATTGCATTTGGCACAAACAACTCACCTCCAGTTTCCAGAGTAGAACAAATAGCCGTAAACCATTGTTCAACAATAGTTTGCCATCCAAAACATGCCTGCGTTTTCCCCTTATTTTCTCTCTCATCGCATCATCTGGTTTTCATTTCCTCATGCAAACTTCATAATAAAGTTTGCTTCTCATTATTTTACTTTAAATTTTTAGCTCAAAATCGAATAAAACAGGCCCCACATGAGTTCCAAGTCCGACAAAAAACGACAAAAACCTTCCCTTGATACACCCCCGACGGTCATACAACATCTGGAAATCCCGGATGATGTGGTTCCCAAAGAAATCCAGGATAAAGTGAAATCTGCTTCAGAAAACGATATCCTCTGCAAGTCCTATCCTTACCGGACCAAAATGAAGCGTGAGAAATATGAAAAAACACTGAAACTATTGCAGATTGAAATGCTAAAACTTCAAAGGTGGGCCACGGAAAATGGAGAGCGGATCGTTCTTTTGTTTGAAGGCCGTGATGCTGCCGGCAAAGGGGGAACGATTAAGCGTTTTATGGAACACCTGAACCCTCGTGGTGCACGTGTTGTGGCTTTAGCCAAACCGAGTGAAACGGAACGAGGCCAATGGTACTTTCAACGTTATATGCAACATCTCCCAACCAATGGTGAAATCGTATTATTTGATCGGTCCTGGTATAACCGTGGCGTTGTGGAACCGGTCATGAATTTTTGTCGCCCCCATGAACACCACACTTTTCTGCGTGAAGCTCCGCAATTGGAAAACATGCTGGTGAATTCCGGCATTCATTTTTTCAAGCTTTGGTTCTCTGTCAGTCGCGAAGAGCAGTTTCGCCGCTTTAAAGCCAGAGAGACCGATAAGCTCAAACATTGGAAGCTGACTTCCATTGATATCAAAAGTCTCGGACTCTGGGACGAATACACCGAAGCACAAAATACGATGCTGATGGCAACAGACACGAAAGCCAGCCCGTGGACTGTGATTCATTCCGACGACAAACGGCGCGCACGACTCAGCTGCCTGAGCTACGTTCTGGATCAGATCGATTACACTGATAAAGATCAGTCACTGGTCGGAAAATTTGATTCCAAAATCATTGGGTCCAAAGAAATGATGTATGACACGAGTAAGTGGTAAATAACCGCATTTTTGTAAAAACAACCAACGTTCAATACATTAAATACTTTGCCCGTCTGATGGCGAAGTCAACCAGATCCCCCTGATATAATGCTTGAATCTGAGTCACTGGTTTTCCAGCAACGATGGAATCTAGTGCGCTTTGATTTGCCAGGAGGCGATTCAAATTTTTTGTCTCCCACTCATCGGGAAACAAAGTGCGTAATTGATGAGCCACTTCCAGTCCCGTTTTCACTGATTGAAATAGCCTTCGATCTGTGATAATGAAATTCACGCCGCCACACAATTCTCCGGTGAACTTACTGGACTTCGGTGTAAATCGAACGGGTACAAAACGCACTCCGCGCAGTTTTGCTTGATTTAACCGTTTTGCAAGTTGCATACCGTCCAGCCAGGGGGCACCAATCCATTCAAAAGGTGTATCCGTTCCCCGGCCCACCGACAGATTGGTTGTTTCCAGCAAACCGATGCCGGGATACAACAGCGCTTCGTTCAGATTTCTCATGTTAGGAGAAGGATTTACCCAGGTCAGGCCGGTCTCGTCGTAATACATTTCCCGTTTCCAGTTCTGCAGCGGAATCACCTGCAAGTCGACGCCGATCTTCATTTCGCTGTTAAACATTCGGGCCAATTCTCCCACCGTCATACCATGTCGAACTGGAATACGGTGATAGCCCACAAACGACTGTGCTCCCTCATCAAGCAGGGGTCCGGCATAATCCAGGCCGTTAATGGGATTGGGTCGATCCAGAACAATAAATTTGAGTCCCTGTTTTTTCGCCGCCTGCATTGCATTACCCATAGTGGAAATGTAGGTATAAAACCGCGTACCGATATCTTGAATATCAAATACCAGTGCATCCAGTCCCTGCAGACTCTCTGGCGTTGGTGTTCTAGTTTTTCCGTATAGACTGAATATTTTCAGCCCTGTTTTGTCATCCGTTGAATCTCCAATTTTTGAAACATCCAGTTTGCCGGCGAAACCATGTTCCGGACTGAATAATGTGACCAGCTTGACCTGTGGTGCATCATTTAAAATTTGCACTCCACTCTTTCCATTACGGCTTAAACCGGTGTGATTGGAAATCAGACCAATTTTCAATCCTTTCAATGATTTAAACTGTTCTTGCTGCAACACATCAATGCCGGTCAGCACCGACAAACTATTTGGAGAGACGACTACCGACTCGTCACGTTGAGTTGCCTGTCCGTTAATCGCCGCGGCTGCAATTGTTCCGATTCGTCCTGCGAGAGAATTGATTGCACCTTTTCCATTCGGATGAACGCGATTACTGAGAAAAATCACAAATAGATCCTGCGCAGGATCCACCCAGAGAGAGGTTCCTGTAAATCCGCCATGACCAAACGCCTGAGATGAGAAAAAATCACCACGATTAGAAGAATATCTCGACAACTTATCCCAGCCAAGACCTCGTTTCACATCAGCAACCGGGTAACTGCGTGTCATTAATTTCACAGTCTCCGGTTTTAATATACGAACTCCCTGATACGAACCTTTCGCAAGCATGGCCTGTGCATAGATCGCCAAGTCTTCTGCCGTCGAAAACAACCCTGCATGCCCTGCCACTCCATCCAATGCATAAGCTCGCGGGTCATGCACTTCTCCTTGCATCCAGCGTTTTTCACGTTGCTGTGTCGTAGCTGCACGTTTCCTTAACTCGGGTGCAGGAAGATAACCGGTCTCTTTCATCCCTAAAGGTTGGAAGATATTTTTGCTGGAAAATTCATGGATAGACTGACCGGATACGCGTTTCACAATTTCGGCCAGTAAAATAAAACCGACGTCCGTGTAAACAAACCGCGTGCCCGGTTCGTAATAAAGCTTGAGAGCATAAATCCGCTGCATCGCTTTCTCAGGGCCATCTCGATAATCTTTCATCGAATTATCGGGAATTAATCCGCCCTGATGAGTCAATAACTGATATACGGTCACAGCCTGTTTGCCGTTCTCAGCAAATTCTGGAATGTGCTGAGAAACGGGATCATTGAGTTTCAGTTGGCCCTGCTCGACTAACTGCATCACACTCGTGGCGGTAGCGATGGGTTTCGTTAACGACGCCATATCAAACACCGTGTCGGCAGTCATCGCTACTTTCTCAGGCTGAATTTGACGATAACCATAGGCTTTCCGGAAAACGATCTTGCCCTTATATCCCACCAACACCACCGCACCGGGCATCGAATTGCGATCCAGACCGCGCTGTATCACAAAATCGATCAACGCCATTCGCCCCGCATCCATTCCCACAGATTCAGGTTTAACGTGCTGCAGCCGGGGAGGGGCGGCTGTATGACTGCTCTGCAAACCGAAGATGAAAATCAGAAAACAGGAGGTAAGCAAAGCTGGGTGCTTCATCGATTAATCCTACGGTTGAAGTCAGGTTGAGTGATGTTGATTCTGGAACCTTTAAAAATCTTCCCATTGAAACCGGGCCGCCATCGGCATTCGACGTCCCGATCCAAAAGCACGACTGGAAAGTTTAATTCCCGGAGGCATTTGTCTGCGTTTAAATTCATTTTGATCTAATTTATTAGCAACCCAGCGAATCGTTTCAATGGGATATAACTCGGATAGACTTTTGACGGAAAGTTCGTCTTCAATCAAGCCTTTCAAAATTCCGTCCAGTAAATCATAAGGAGGCAGGGAATCCTGGTCTAGCTGATTGGGAGCCAATTCCGCACTCGGTGCCTTTTCCAGAATATTTTCGGGAATCAGTGTCCGTCCCGCACGTTGATTCACATAGCGGGACACCAGATAAACATCCCGTTTGAAAACATCGCAAAGCACAGCAAACCCTCCTGCCATGTCTCCATAGAGCGTGCAATAACCCACTGCCAATTCGCTTTTGTTTCCGGTCGCCAGAGCCATCCAACCATGCTGATTACTTCGAACCATAACATTTGCACCACGAATTCGAGCCTGCAGATTCTGATCGGCCAGTCCGGCAGGCTGCAAATGTAAATCATCACCAATTACGGGCAGGTTTTCGTAGGCACGATGCACTTCATCTATGGGAATGATTTCATAATCCAATCCCAGATTCTTCACCAACTCCAGCGAATCCGAGATGCTGTGCTTGCTGCTGTAGCGGCTGGGAAGCAACAATGCATGTACGCGCTCGGGTCCAATGGCCTCTGCCGCTATCGCACAAGCCAGTGCACTATCGATCCCGCCGGATAAACCCAGCACGCAATCGGTAAACCCGCATTTCTGCATGTAGTCCCGTAGTCCGAGCACGAGCGCTTGAAACAGTTGTGATTCGCGAGAACTCTCGATGGTTTCCATCGGGACCGCTTCCAGAGATTTCTCTGTATCATAGTAGTTCAAATCTTCTTGAAATCCCGGCATCTGAAGTACGATTTGATTATTCCCGTCGGTCACAAAGCTATGTCCGTCAAATACCAGATCATCATTTCCACCCACTTGATTCACAAACAGGTAAGGAATGGCATATCGCTCTACGTGTGAATGCACAATTTCATGCCGTTGTTCGCGCTTGTCAATTTCAAACGGGCTGGCTGAAATGTTGATCAGCAAATCAGAGCCGGCTTCTGCCAGCATCTTTACGGGATCTGGTAACTCAACGGGCTGATTGTGATAAAACGTATCAGGTTGCCCCCACCAGGCATCTTCACAAATATGTAAGCCCAGCTTAAGTCCCTGAAACAGAATAGGTTGGATGCTGCTTAGATCTGCATGACGAAAATAGCGTTGCTCGTCGAACACATCATAAGTTGGCAGGAGTAGTTTATGAATTCGAGAGACGATCTTTCCCTGATGCAGCAAGCTGGCTGCATTGGCGATTCGTCCTGCTGGCAGATCCCGACTGGTAGGATGACCAACAATCACACCTATGTTCGATTTGATTTGTCGCGCCAGCCGCTCCACTCCCCGATCACATGCCTCGACAAATCCTTCCCGTAACAGGATGTCCTTGGGAGGATAGCCACAAACGGCAAGTTCTGGAAATAGAATCAGGTCGGCGCCCGCCTGTTCTGCCTGATGAACGGTTTCCAGAATTCGCTCACAATTTCCACGCAGATCACCCACTGTTGGATTGAGTTGTGCCAAGGCAATTTTCACAGACGTGCGTTTCCCATCAGACTTATGCAATAGTAATAGCGATTTTAGCAACCATTCGGGCTGTAACACTAAAATTCGCTGAATTCCGGTTCTCGTTCAACTGTACTTACAAAAAAATAGTACGAATCACCCTCTTTTTTTTGACCGATCCACAGCTGCGAACTAAGTTTAGATGAGCAGGTCCGCATCTCTCAAGGGAACAAGGCCATTCTTAATGCTCACTTTGTAGCGATTCCTCCATCTCGAATCACTCAGGGACTGAGATCTCACATGGTACATTCTAGAAATAAATCTTTAGCTGAAACAGGCACTCAACCTTTACTGAGTCACACTTCGATTCTGATTATCAGTATCTTTGTGCTCGGTATGGCGATGGGTGAGATTTCGTCTCTCCCTACAGACAGCACCTATCTTATGATGGGTGTTTTCGGGCTGATTTCCTATTTTGGACTGGGAACTTTGGCGAGTACCAGAGAACGGAAGCGACGTGAACAACTCATGGAGAAAAAAGAAGAAGCGTTGGAAGGACGGCTTGAACGTCATCTCACAAATGACTCTCAAAACAACTCGCCTCAACGCGTTGCAGCACCCGGCCTCGATCCGAGTAGCCAATACCAGACGGTGAATAAGCAGACTATTTCGTACCGGAATCGCCATTAAGCTTCTGGCGAACACGTCACAACGATCCGAGTTCGGCTCTAACCGGCAACAGGCAGATTAGAAACCGACTCTGAATTCGCTGAAACACTAGTTTGCCGAAGGTGGGCTGACCCGGCTAACGCGACTCAAGGCATTCTTCGCAGCAGTTCTCACTTCGGAATTCGTATCAAAGCGTGCCTTTTGCAGTTCCGGGATTGATCTTCGAGCTGAGGGCCCGATTTCCCCCAGTGCATAAGCGGCTCCGGCACGTACCTGACTGGCTTTATCCTGCAAAGCGATTGACAATGCGCTAATCACGCGATCATCTTGTGGTTTCAGATCGGCCAGACTATAGCTGGCCAGCCAGCGGATATTCACATCCTTGGACTGTAGACAATCAGATAGAGTTTTATGGGCCTGATATTTCCAGTCAGAATTCCGGGCCAGCAATTCTGCCGTATGCATCCGAACATAATCATTATTATCTGACAGTGATCGAACCAGGATGGGCGTCAATTCCTGAGAATGGAAACCAATCTGTGACAGTACGGCTGCAGCAAATGAACGATCACTTTCCACAGAGGAATTCATCGCTTCAATCAGAGTGGGAATTGAATCATCCGTATTTCCTTCGATTTTCCACAAGGAAAATGCGCTCTGAATTCGTACGCCCCTGTTTTCGTGCTTCGATAGAGATCGTAGCGCAGGCGCCGCAGCGATAGCCGCCGATTCCATCGCACCCAGACGTTGTATTGACTGTTTCAACATGGGAATATCACGCGACTCAAGTTGCTGAACTAACACCAGGACTTCCCCTTTAGCGGCAGGGCACATCGTGGTGGCTGTCAAAGGTCGCATCACTTCCTGCTTCGGACGACTGACCAGAGCATTCTGTACCATCAGTTTCTGGTTCTGTTTAACCGGCTGTGTATCAATGGTTCGTGATATGGTTCTGATAACCTGGCTGGGTTTTGAAGTTTTCGCACCAGGATCTACAGGATTCCATTTACCAATGTCATTGAGAACATGGTCTTCAAAAGGAGACCGGGTCGGTTGCATCCGACTGTAGTCAGCAAACCGACGATTCTCTTCGATCTGAGGTACCGACTGCCGCACTAATTGGAACTGAGGTTCTTGCACCACTAATTTTTCTTCGGGCGGAGTGAAACCGTCTATCAGTTCATTCTGCAATTCACGCATCAGTTCAAATGCAGAACGTTTTACTTTTGAATTTTTCCGAACTGGGTTTGAAACAACATGCGCCACTGTTTTTCGACGAGCTACTTCTACCGGCTGTCTTTCATTTTTGACGGTTTGATTCACATCTTGATCTGTCAGTCTTCTGAAAGTGACCTTTTCTTTTGTATCAGGACGAGTCTCTTTTTGGGCCAATATCGTATCAAGTTGATTCCGTTTTTGTCTGGCATCTGTTCTCGAAGTCGATTTTTTGGCTTTTTCCGGTTGGGACTCTTTAAATGACGATTCAGCTAACTGCGGATCTGTGAGAAACGGATTTTCGATCGTTTGCCCTCCATTCTCTTGAGTCAGACGATCCTGAATCACACGGAAAGGAGAATTCGTGGTTACAGCGACCTCGGTCTTCTGCTGTTTGACTGGCTTTTTCTTGTCAGTCACCTTAGCAGAAGAATTTGCGACTTTTTGAAAGAAATCATTGTCCTTTCTGGTAGTCTTCTGTTTCCCTTTGGTCTGCTGAGAACGAGACTGGGCAACAAGTTTCCTGTCAGAGTGTGTTGACTTCAGAGCAGGATCACTGGAAAGCTGGGCGATATTCTGTTCAACCCGTTTTAATAATTGCTGATGTACTTTGTACTCTCGGGAGCCTGGTTTTAATTTCTGGGAAGCTTTCGATTTACTGACCGCCAGCGATTGCTGATAATGCTTTAATGCCAGTTGCTTTTCTCCACGTTCTGAGTGCAGGTGTGCGACAATTTCATGTGCTTCTGCGGGCGTACTGATTTTACAGAGCTGCGTATAAGTATCCTGCATTTTTCCTTGAGTCCCAAGAACCGTTGCAAAACGAGTGATTGCTCGTTCGTTCTTGGGATCGAGACTGACCGACTTCTTCAATACACCTTCGGCCTGCTTATATTTTTTCTGCTTATAAAGCGCGTAACCGTAGTCGCTCAACAACTCGGCGTTCTCGGGTGTGAGTTCTTCTGCTTTTTTGAAGTATTCCAACGCTTCCTTACGTTCACCCAGTCGATAACTGACGATTGCCAGCCGGTGACAGGCAAGTGCGCGTTTCGGATCGGATTTATGAATTGATTCATAGGCTGCTTTTGCCTTCTTCAATTCTTTTTTCGTTTCCAGATCCTGAGCAACTGCCATTTTGCTGTCCAGGACTTTTTGCCGTGCGGATGAAGGGAGCATAGCTGTGGGCATATGTGAACAGCCAAGGAAGGGAACAGCGACAGAAGCTGAAAGAACCGCGGCCCAAATACTACAGCGCTTCATTATGAAATCCTCGAAAAAGATGAGTCGAGAGCAATTAGTTTGCCTTAGCCGTTGTGTAAATACACTTCCATGAACACATCTAAGAGTCCGTTCAAGTCTCTTTTGATTTGATCGCTCCAGGGGAGGTAAATTCTATTTACATCGATCATGCCAAATGAAATGCTTCGAACGACCACTCACGGCTTAATGAATAGTTCGGTTATTCACGTTGTGCTGATGTAAAGGGAAGTACAGAATATCGCGTCCGTAACGAAGATCGTGCTGGAAGAGCTGATTACAACAGGTGTAATAATAGAGTAACCTTTTCCAGACGGGTAAAGTTTGACGATTATTCGGAATATGCGACCACAGTGTGAAACCGATTTGAAGGTTCCCGTCTCACAGCCCTGAATTCCAGAGAAACAGGGGGAAGCTACTGCTCCAAAGTATTTAAAATCATCTGTAACAGCTGGAAGGCAGCAGCAAGTTGTCGGCGTTGCCGAAGAGTGAGCTCCGGGCTGAAGTTACCAGCAAGTTGAAGCTTTTCAATCAGAGTATCACACTCGAAAGATTCAGCAGTAATCAATTCAGGTGGACTGTGGAGATCGGTTGAGATTCGCCCTGCCACCGCGATACAAATCAGTCCATCCTGTTGTTTGGGTGCGTTTGGCCCCAGATGTCCGGAAATGGAAGCCGCCAATGAAGCTTCGGGAGTTTGATTCAAAACGCCCAATGCCATCTCTCTGGCAGTCTCACGACTCACATCCGTATATTTTTCCAGGGTCTCTGGCTGGACTCCCAGCCACTTCATCTTCGTATCCCAGCGATAAACCACAGCCGACCCACAAAAGAATTCGGAAATCCCCGGCAGACTGGTTAATAATGTTGCCAGTAAGCCCCCTGTACAACTTTCCGCAAGCACCAGCTTCTCGTCTTTTAACATCAACGCTGTTTTTACTTCGGTGGCAGCCTGCATTAAAAACTCGGGTAACATCCAGATCTCCTAAAAAACAACCTCAGGCCCTCTATTGATAATTTACACGCCCCGCCATCTATTCTACAGTGTGTGCGTCGTAATAATTGCCTGCTTACTAAAAACTCAAAGTGCCCCTGCTTTCTATCATGTCATGTTCTCAACCTGTGAATGATCTCAAACCCTATTTTCTTACTCTTGAAGACCTGGAAGGCCCCTTGAACTGGAGTCTCTTTTTCGGAAACGACAACCCCGTCGTTTTAGATGTGGGCGCAGGCCGCGGGCTTTTCCTGTTCAATTCCAGTGAAGCCAACCCCGACAAAAATTATCTCGGTATGGAAATTAATTATCGCGAAGGACGCAGGGGAGCGACCCGACTACTGAAAGCAAATCGTACGAATGCCCGCGTACTGGGAGGTGATGCCAGAATTGCCTTTGATAAATATATTCCAGACTCATCCATCTCAGAGGTTCACGTTTACTTTCCTGATCCCTGGTGGAAAAAAAAACATCACAAACATCGAATCTTTACAGACGTGTTCGTCAAACAGATCACCACTGCGCTGAAAAACGGTGGTGAGCTTCACTTCTGGACCGACGTGGAAGAATACTTCGATCGGGTTAAAAACCTGATGGATCACACAAGTCAGTTCACACGCAGGGAAACACCTGAAGAACATTCCCCTGAACATGAAATGGATTACCAAACCAGCTTTGAAAGAAAAAAACGAAAGGAAGGCTGGATTATCCATCGAGGATTATGGAAACTGCAGAAATAATATACGGAAAACCGTTCTCGGATTCAAAATATCATCATTCAATTCTCTAAAACCGCTTCTTGCAGATTAATGGGTTGATTGAATTTCGTACGACGACCAATATGATACCACCAGATCCCCAGAATCGGATAAAAGGGAAACGAACGCACATACTCATGCTGTTGTTGGATGCTACCAAGATAGGTCTCTTCGAAACCTGGTAACTGCTCTGGCAATTCCAGATGTTTGACTCTGGTTAAATCGGCAACGGAAGACTGGTGTTTTTCATTCAAGGCGTCAATCTTCTCGATTCCAAATGATTGCACAAATCGCTTGGGGGGAGCGGGAAAGACCAAAGATTCCCGGTCATTGGCGGTCACCAGAGAATAATCTTCTTTGAAGAGAGTCGTAAAATTATGGAACCGCCCATATGGTGAGAGCGTAATTTGAAAATAAGCGGCAATATCAGAATTTTGCCACACCAGAATAAAATTCTGCTGTAATCGATAGATACCAACCAATTCGAATTGATTGGTTCCAGCCCAATCAGATTCAAGACGACATTTCCCCGTGAGGTAATCATCCCAATCCGCTTCCGGCAATGAAATCAATTGAGGTGATCGCATATGCTGAATCGCATAATAAACCAAAATGGGAATCAGTATAAACAGATAACCGACAACCATTCCCATGACAATCAAGAAGCAATTCATGAGATTGTCGTCTGCCAGCATGATCCGATTCCGGACAAAATAATGTTGCACGATTGATGAAAAAAGACCATCCACGTCGATGAGATCAAGACCGGGTAATTGTCTCACCCAGGCGGTCTATTTTCCAGCCTAACAGTTTGGCATTTATTTTGTCACTCAGTGCGTGGCACATTCCCAGAAAAGCATCGGTGGCACGATCTTCGTTCAGTTCATGAGCTGAAAATTGTTTCAATGTTTCCTGGCGTAAAATCGTGACTTCATCCAGCAGGATGTGTAAAGCAGGCCCGTCATCCAAGTTATTTCCGTCCAGCTGCATTTGTTTGTTTTCAATTTCCACCAACTTTATGATGAATCTGTCCAGTTTATGGTCCTGAGCTTTCGCACGCCGTTTTTGGATCCAGCGAAATAACAAATAGGCGGCAATCAGCATCGACACGATAAACGAGCGCATGCCCTCTGTCGCTTCCACAAATTCAGAATTCATGAACGGTTTCAATTCCGGGTTATAGACATGGTCCGCACCAGCATGCACCGGAAAACTCTGATTATCCCGCGCAAAACTACTTCCCTCGACAAACAGTTCGTTCAAATGCATGTGCCGCGAAAATTTTTGATGCATAATCACGGAGGTAATATGGGCAATCAGTTCATCAGAAACAGACTCCTGTGCCAGCAGGTGCGCACCACAGGCGACCGTTCTTAAATTTTGCTCAGGGACGGTAGGATCTGACCTGCGAAACAATCCCGCGGGAATCTCATATTCATAAAAGCCCGCTTCCTTACGAGCCAGTGCAGCACTAAATGGGATTTCCAATATTCGATATTTTCCGGTATCCAGTAAATCATGCAGCATCGGTGCCTCAATACCTAATGTCACAATCATGCCATCCAGTTTCTTCTGACCCAGCAATTCCTTGACCTCATGATAAGAAAGATAAACTTCATCGATTTCATCCAGATTGATCTGTAAATGTCGTAGTAGAGGAAGACTTGCAGCCAGATCTCCGGAATCTTTTTGACCGATTGAAATCCGGCGGCCTTTCAGATCTTCTACATCCACGATATCAGAATCGGATCGCACGATAATGTGCAGAACTTGTGAGTACAAATTCGCAATAAAACAGATGTGATCTGAATGATGAATGTTCGCTTCCGCACGTTCTGCCGGTTTCTTCAACTTCGAGAGCGCCAATTCGGTACCCGGTTGATAGAAGCCCAGGTCTGCCTTTCCACTCCGTAACAACTGCAAATTTTCCAGAGAGCCTTTGGTCTCCAGAACCTGCACCTTGATCTGAAATTGTTGCTCCAGCGTTGCTTTGAGCTGTTCTCCGAGACCATAATAGCGGCCTTCGGGATACCCGGCGGCAATCGTGATCTGACTGGGCAATGCCGTCGTCCACCGATAAACCTGATGCAATATCACCGGGAACGAAATGAGCAGGATCACAACCAGAATTTTGAATAGAGAACGCTTCATTTCTATCCTTTACAATGAATTCTCAAAAATAGTAATCCCGGATCAATACAGAAGAATGTGCACAGAATATCATACTCATTTTGACTGATCTAATCCCCTTTTACAGGCGGAAAACGATGGTTTACTTATGAAAAACGATTCTCTTCCCAGAGAGGATTAAACTGTTTCTGGAATTCCTTACATTGCAGTGTCATTTGCCTTGGCGCGATTTTTTGGCGAACTATGCTAAGGGACGAAATCTCTGTATTATACAGGAGTCGTAGTGATTTCCTGACCCTTTGCCTTTCTTTTTTAAGAAGTGAGTGAGTTCCATGTACCGAGTCCTGATCACGGACAATCTTTCGCCAGCTGGTCTGAAAATTCTAGAAGAAAACCCGGAAATCGAGCTCGATATTCGTTCCGGACTTTCACCAGAAGAGGTCCGAGAGGCGCTCAAATCGGCTGATGGAATTATCATTCGCAGTGCAACGAAGCTGACTGAAGAAGTCCTGAAAGATCAACCCAGACTCAAGGCGATCGTCCGGGCTGGTGTGGGCGTCGATAATATCGACCGCGCTGCCGCCACTCGGGAAGGCATCGTCGTGATGAACACTCCTGCGGGAAATACCACCAGCACGGCAGAACAGACAATAGCTTTAATGATGTCTCTGGCCCGTAACATTGGTCCTGCTTACGCCACCATGAAAGAAGGCAAGTGGGAACGAAAGAAATTAACGGGAACCCAGGTTGCCGGTAAAACGCTGGCCATTATCGGCCTGGGACGGATCGGTCTTTCGGTGGCACAAAGGGCACAAGGCCTGGAAATGAAAATCATTGGTTATGACCCTTTCCTCTCGGCAGAACGCGCAGCCGAATATGGCATTGAACTTTACAAAGAAGTTGATGAGCTGGTCAAACACTGTGATTTTTTGACTGTACATACTCCATTGACTGATGAAACGCGTGACCTGATCAACGCAGAACGTATCGCTTCGATGCGATCCGGAGTCAGAATCATTAACTGTGCCCGAGGGGGTATTGTGAATGAAGACGATCTGGCCGATGCCCTCGAATCGGGCAAAGTCGCCGGCGCCGCTTGTGACGTCTTTACTCAGGAACCACCAGAAAACAAACGACTGATTGATGCCCCCAACATGCTGGCTACTCCTCATCTCGGTGCTTCTACAGATGAAGCTCAGGAGATGGTGGCGCTGGAAGCCGCAGAAATCATTTCAGACTTTCTGACTCGAAACGAAATTAGACACGCTATCAACATGATTCCTGTTTCGGGCGCCGAGATGGCAGATCTCAAACCGCATATCGAACTGGGACATCGGCTAGGCCTGTTTTTGTCTCAATTGACTAAAGGCATCCTGAAAAGTGTTCAAATACAATATCGTGGCGAAGTGGCAGAGAAACAGACAAAACTGATTACCTCCAGCTTCACCGCAGGGTTGCTTTCCAATGCATTTGAGGCAGACATCAATATCGTAAACGCGACTGTCTTCGCCAAAGAACGTGGCATCGACATTTCGGAATCGCGATCCACCGAAGTGGGAACCCTCTCCACGTTGATCTCTGCAACAATTGAAACCGAACAAGGACAATCTTCCGCTGCCGGAACCATTTTTGGTCAGGACTTTTTACGTCTGACACGTCTCGATGAGTTCTACCTTGATGGCTACCTTGATGGTAACCTGCTGATTTACCGACATAATGACGTACCCGGGCTCATCGGTTACATCGGCACTGTGTTGGGCAACCACAAAGTCAATATTGCTCACATGGCCTTAGGGCGACTGCAAAACCAACCTGGTGGCGAGGCAATCGCAGTGTTGAATGTAGATGGAGATGTTCCGGATGCTGCACTTGAGGAAGTCTCCCAGCACAAAGAAGTTTCCTGCGTGAAACTCATAAAAATGCCCCCAGCAACGGCGCCACTTTCCTGGTTACAATAATCTCATTCTGGTTTTCAAGTCGCTTCACCAAATCTGATAGATCTGGTGAAGCGAAACCAGTGAGAATTTTGGCACGTTGATCACATATCTCTCCTGACATGCTGGATTTGTGGCGAACATTCGTTGCCAAAGTTGTCATAGCGTTGAATATGATGATAGGATAAAAGTTTTCACAACCCTCTTTGTCCGCACTGGTTCGATCCATGCCTGAGTTACTGCGTCCCTTAGGATTTGTGGAACGCCTGTTTGAAGAAGGAAACGACCGGTACGGAGGCTGGTTGATGATTCGAGCGGTTCTGCTATCCGGACCTTGTGATGTTGAGAAACTCCGCGCTGCGGCGGAACACGCTACCCGATCACTGCCTCTACTAGCCTCTACCATCGTTCGACACAGAAAGAAACCAAGATTAGCAAGACTGGAGAACTTTCAACCAATTGTTGAATCAGTCACAAGAGATTCCCCCGAGCATTGGCGTCAGGAAACCGAACAACAGCTTACCCGCCGTCTGGAAAATGGTGGCCCGCAATGGCGGATGGTGGTGGTTCATTCTGCTGCGTCTTCTGACTGGGAAATACTGCTGGTTTACAACCATGCCATTGCCGACCCTGTGACGGCAACCGTGCATCTCGAACGCATTCTGCAAGAGTTCCAGCAACCGACCGAGACAGAGCTGACTGAAACGACGATCACTCAACCGCTGGAGTTGCTGCTGCATAAAGAAAACAGGTTACGAAATAGCTTGCTGTTTATCATCAACGAATTTCAGTTGAAGCGTCAGCAGAAAACGATGGCACGTTTTCAAAGGCCTGAAGGATTACCGACCCATATTGAAGCCAGAAAAACGCGCGTCCGTTTTGTTCGTTTGGAGACAGAGCAAACCACCGCACTTCTGAATACAACAAAACAACAAGGTATTTCATTTCAAGGTTTGCTGTTGGCAGCGATGATTCGAACGAGCGAGGAACTACTGCACGACCGGAATTCACCCTGCCTGACATTGTCGAATATTTCTCTGCGCAATGATTGCGGACCGGGTGACTATTCCCGCGAACCCGGCTGCTTCATTTTCTGGTTTATGAATAAAATTCCCCATGAGGACTCTGGTAACCTCTTGTCCCTGGCACAAATTTGTTCGAAAAAGGTGCGTGACTCCGTTCCCCTTGCCCGGCCTCCTGTTCCCTTTTTTGGAGATTTTGTCGGAAAATCGCTTGAGCAAATTGCTACGGGAAATAACTGGGGACGACTCGGCACCGTTGGCGTGTCGAATATCGGACCGGTTCCACTGCCGGAACAAATCGGCGATATAACGATTCGCGAAGATTATTCCATCTCCGGGCAGAATGCGGTAGGGCCGGAAGTCATGTTGCTTGTATCAACACTCGCAGGCAGCTTGCATATGACATTATGTTTTGTAGAACCGTTACTCTCACCCGATCAGATGAGTGACTTTCGAGACCGTCTGATGACCGAACTCAATTCATTCGACTGAAATTGCCTGTGATTGATAACGAGATTTCTCGCCTGAATTTGGCATAGTTCGCCCGAATGAGTTCTCTTAAAGCTGACGGTAATGTTGTCTCTCTGAAGAAAATTCAAAGTTTGGAAAACACCACACACCTATACATATGAACAATTCCTTAAAGAGTCGCTACTGAGATTCAGTTCTCGTTTGCGACTCGTTTCATATTCATTTTGAACTTGTTTTTATAGTGCGAATGAAGATCGATCTGACCATAAATTGTGACATCGCATCAATTTGGGTTTAAAAAAGCTTCTGAGAAGAGTTGAACGAGAGGACCCTTGAAGTATAAAATATTTGCGATGAGAGTGCGCGCATCAACCATGCAAAGATTCTCGGACTTTGAATTGACCGGTGTACAAATTCAGGTATTATGCCCGGCAATTCCCATGATACTTTTTTTGAGTGAGTCGCGTTAAATGTAATCACACTTTGACATTGCCATGACCTTGCAAATCGATCTGGAGGGTGGTCGGCGTATGATTTCTGCAACTACCGTAAAAGCACAGTCGAGTGCCATGCAGTCAAGCGTGTTGGCGTTGAATAAAACTTATTCACCAGTCCACGTCATCACCGCCCGACGTGCTTTCTGTCTGCTCAGTAAAGACATTGCAGAAGTCATCAGCGTTGAAGACGGCAGTTTTATGAATTATGACTTCAGTTCCTGGATCGAAATCAGTGAGCTGAGATCTGAATTTCATGAACGAACGGAACTGGATGACTGGATCCTTTCCGTCAACTTCGAAATTCAGGTTCCCCGAGTTGTCCGCCTGCTGCACTATAATCGTATCCCCAACAATACCATCAAATTCAATCGTCGGAATATCTTCATCAGGGACAGTTATCGCTGCCAGTATTGCCATAAGAAATTTGGTGTGAAGCAGTTGAGCCTGGATCATGTTGTTCCCCGCTCTCACGGCGGAGGCATGAGCTGGGAAAATATTGTCAGCGCCTGTCGTCGATGTAATACAAAAAAAGGAGGTCGCACTCCTACTCAAGCCGGTATGAAACTATTTCAGAAGCCGGCCAAACCCAGTCGCAATCCGGTTCTGCTGCAACAGGTGAAACAAGAAAAATATGCCTGCTGGAAAAACTTTGTCAGCAATAAAGAACTGCTCTCCTGCGATTGAACCGGTAGGTACGACACACGCGACTCATCCTGCCTTGTATTAGCCCTTAAAACCGATAAATTCGACGAGATTCTCATCCCGAACTGAACTGATTCCTCAGTCAATGGTTCCACTGACCAGGGGAAGCGTCTATAGTACGGTGCAGAACTTAGGTCCCCTCGCTGAAATTCACCATCACAACCAACTCAGGAATCTGGAATGTCGTCTTCTCCGTTAAATGTAGCCATTATCGGTATGGGAACCGTAGGCAGTGGTGTCGCGAAAATTTTGCTCAATCGAACTGAGCAAATGACACGACGCGCCGGACGACCAATCCATCTCAAGCGGGCAGTCGTCAGAGATCTTTCCAAAACACGAGATCTCGAACTCCCTTCGGGAGTGCTGACTGACGACTTGGAATCGGTGATCAATGACGACGCCATCGACGTCGTGATTCAATTGATAGGCGGAATCGATCCCGCCTATGACACAATGCTGCGGGTTCTGGAAAGCGGCAAAGACGTCATTACTGCAAACAAAGCGCTGCTCTGCGAAAAAGGCGAGAGCCTGTTCCAGCGCGCCAGAGAACTGAATCGCTGCATTTGCTTCGAAGCAGCCGTCGCCGGCGGTGTGCCTTTAATCGAAACCGTCACACAGGCCATGTCGGCTAACCAGATCACTTCGATTGAAGCCATCCTGAATGGAACCAGCAACTATATTCTGACACAAATGTTTTCGCATAATACCAGCTACGCAGACGCAGTGCGTTCGGCTCAAGAAATTGGTTATGCCGAAGCAGACCCTGCCATGGATGTGGATGGCACCGATGCCGCGCAGAAACTCGGAATTCTTGTTCAACTGGCGCTCGGAATCAAAGTCAATCTGGACCAGTTCCTCAGACAGGGAATCGATTCGCTCTCTCTAGCCGATTTACAATACGCGGCTGAATTGGGATATACCGTCAAGCTGCTGGCGGTAGCCAAATTACTGGAGGGGCAATTAGAAATGCATGCCCAACCGACATTGATTCGCAATGATAACCCATTAGCACATGTAGAAGACGCGTATAATAAAATCGCTTTGGAAGGAGATGCTGTGGGAAAAGTCTGGCTGTCAGGCATGGGAGCCGGACAGATGGCAACCGCGTCCGCAGTGGTTGCCAATCTGGTCGACGTTGCCGTCGGACGCGCCGCGATCACATTTCCCAGACTGAATCTCTGGGATGCACAGCCGGAAATCACGATCATGCCTCGCGAAGCGATCTCCCGACGTTACTTCCTGCGATTGAATGTGGAAGATCGCCCGCACGTATTGGCTGATATCACGAATGTACTGGGAGACCACCTGATTAGTATCGCCAGCCTGGTACAACATGAAGCGCCCGAAGTCGATCAGAGCGAAGATTACCCGATTGTACCGCTGGTCATTATGACGCACCGCACAACAGAAGGTCGCTTCCAGGCTGCCAGCAGGGAGCTGGATGAACTGGATTGCATCCGGGCTCCCTTTGTGCGTATGCCGGTCAACGATTAACCACCGGGGTGATCTACTGATTAATTTTCTTTTTTAGCAGCCTCTTTTTTCAGTGTCTCTTTTTCTGTTTTTGGCTCTTCTTTCTTCTCAGCCTTGGGTTCTACCGGTTTCTTGTCCTCTTTTGCGGCCGGTTCTGCAGACTCAGGTTTGGCTTCTGCTTTTTCAGGCGCTTCACCGACAATGGTTGCCTTTTTGATGTAGTCCAGCATGGGAAATTCTTTTTTCAGATAGGCGTTCCCTTGACCGACCACTCGCATCTGATCAGGACCTCGTCCCCGCGGTGCGCCTTCGCCATAACCATTATACAGAGAATCCACAACATCCATGCCTTCGATGACTTGCGCAAACGGTGAAAATCCCATCCCATCCAGATTAGAGTTATCACCAAAGTTGATAAAGAATTGTGTCGATCGGGAATTGGGTGCGCCTGTCTTCGCAAACGAGACATATCCACGTTTATTGGATTTCACAACAGGCTCGTCCATAATATTGTTATCTTTCCATTTCGCGTGCAACGCGGGATCACCATTCACACCGACCTGTGCCATAAATCCATCAATCACGCGAAAGAAAGCAACGTCATCGTAAAAACCCATCTTCACCAGCTCTTTGAAATGTTCCGCCCCCAGCGGTGACCATTCAGGATGCACCTCCAGCTTGATTTTACCCTTTGTTGTTTCCAGTAAAACCTGAAAGTCTTCTGGAGAACTTGTTGTTTTTTCTGACGCTCCTTCTTGAGAAACAACAGGATCACTAGATTCAGGAACATTCGGATCGACGGCCGTAGGAGTTTCACTGGAACACCCGACAAAACTAATCGCCACTAAAGTCAATGCAAAAAAAGTCAAACGTGACATCGCAATCATCCTTACTCTATTTGAAGAACTTAAAAGGTTATAAACTCAAAATATTTTTATCGGATTTGAATTTCTTGACTCAATTTTTCGAACTCCGCTCGCAATACAGGCATCGCACCTGAGTGACTGGCCACCAGACCGCCCACACGATTTGCAAATAACGCCGCCTGTTCCCAGGGCCATCCCAACAGGCGACGGGAAATTAACGCCGCGGTAAAGGCATCGCCGGCACCAACTGCATCAGCCACTTCAACCGGAGTGCCGGGGATATCATATTCCTGATCGCATGTAAAAATCAAACATCCCGCTGCGCCACGCGTAATGCAGACCGCTTCCACTTCATACGCCTGTTGAAGATGATCTGCAAACTGTTTCAGATCTCCCAGTGTCAAATTTAACAGATCAGACAAAATACCAACTTCTTCCTGATTCAGCTTGACGATCTTAGCGGCTGACAGTGAACGCTCGATCCAGCTTCGATCGTAGTAATCCTGGCGTAAATTGATGTCATACACGACCAGACAATCAGAGTCCGTCGATGCCAGACATTTGTGAATCGACTCACGCGATGTCTCCTCGCGCTGGGCTAACGTGCCAAAGCAGACAGCCCGCGTTTGTTTCATCAATTCTGCCAATGTGCCATTGAATTCCAGATGATCCCAGGCCACCTGCTCATGAATCGTATACTGAGGGTCATTGGCATTGGTAAACTCTACGGTCACTGTCCCCGTGGGGAACGTCTGATCGAGCTGTATATAATCTGTGGAAAGCTGTTGCTGCTTTAAAAAGTCCAGTAACTCTGTTCCCAACGCGTCTTGTCCGACGCGCGAGACAACGGCCCCCTGGCATCCCAGTTGATTTGCCTGAAAAGCAACATTCGCCGGCGCACCGCCGGGGCGTCTTTCATCACCAAAACAATCCCACAGCAATTCACCTAATCCAATCACCAGTGGAAGCGACTCTAAATTATTCATGGAACTCTGATTCCATTATCGTTCAATTCAATTACACTATTTCAATACACATGATCCAGATCATGTTGGATGGCTCTCTCAACGCAGCCTGTGATCATTTCTGGTGCTAACATACCATAACCCGGGACACAAATTCCATGCATCGCATTTATGAATACCGTCATTTAGTCACGGAAGAGGAAATTGATGGGTTGGGTCACGTGAATAATGTGATCTATCTGAAATGGCTGCAGGATGCGGCTGTCGATCATTCCAGTGCCAATGGCTGGTCGCCACGTCGTTATCGAGAAGAAAAAATCGGCTGGGTGGCGCGGAGTCACTATATTGAATATCTACAACCGGCATTTGTGGACCAGGAAATCGTAGTACAAACCTGGATTTCCACACTAAAAAAAGTCAAATCACTCCGAAAGTACCGCATCATACGGCCCGCCGATTCTGAACTGCTGGTTCGAGCCGAGACAAACTGGGCTTTTGTGAATTATGAAAATCTCACACCACGTCGCATTCCCGAAGAGGTTTTTTCCTGTTTTTCTGTCGTCACTGAACAGGAAGAACCGCAGTGAATGCCGTTCCTGGTTGATTCTTCGCTGCAAATTTCAGAGAAGACTCTCATCCCAAACGTGAAATCATGGCGCCAGAATGTTACTCTATGATCAGATTGAAAGTTGACGATTTCTGATTGTCATACCGATCTCATTTTTCATATCCTCCTCCCGTTCATGGTGCGTAATGACTGATCAACCCTACGAAAAACTCGGTGCATTCTATCTGGGTCGAGAATATGATCTGCCCAACAGAGAAATCAAAGACGATTTAGTACTGTATGACAGCAAAGACCTGACGACACACGCAGTCTGTGTCGGGATGACAGGCAGCGGCAAAACCGGGTTGTGCCTGTCCCTTCTGGAAGAAGCCGCCATTGATGACATTCCCGTGATCGCCATCGATCCCAAAGGGGATCTGGGAAACCTGCTGCTCAACTTTCCGGATTTGAAACCGACTGACTTTCGCCCCTGGATTGAAGAAAGTGAAGCGGTTCGTAAAGGAAAAACCCCGGACGAGTATGCCAGCTGGACGGCCGACCTCTGGAAAAAGGGGCTGGCAGACTGGCAACAGGATGGCGCCCGCATTGAACGGCTTCGTTCTGCTGTCGACATGGCCATTTATACTCCGGGTAGCAACGCCGGCTTGCCGATTTCAGTCTTGAAATCATTTGATGCGCCCAGTGATGCGGTTTTAAACGACAGCGATGCATTGCGCGATCGGATCATGTCTGCTGTGTCCGGGTTGTTGGCGTTACTGAAAATCGACGCCGACCCAATTAATAGCCGCGAGCATATCCTGCTCTCAAATATTCTCAGCAATGCCTGGAAAGAAAAACGCAATCTGTCCATCGCCAGCCTGATTCAGGAAATTCAAGTACCACCCATCGATAAAGTAGGCTTCCTGGATCTGGAAACGTTTTATCCTTCCAAAGAGCGCATGCAACTCTCGATGCAGCTTAATAATCTGTTAGCCTCACCAGGATTTGAATCCTGGATGCAGGGCGAGGCATTGAACATTGGAAACCTGTTGATGACAAAAGCAGGCAAACCGCGGATTTCCATTCTCTCGATCGCTCATCTTTCAGAATCGGAACGCATGTTTTTCGTAACGGTGCTGCTCAATGAAGTCCTGGCCTGGGTGCGCAGTCAATCGGGCACATCCAGTCTGCGGGCAATCCTGTATATGGATGAAGTCTACGGCTACTTTCCCCCTACTGCCAATCCCCCCTCGAAAACACCAATGCTGACTCTATTAAAACAGGCCCGCGCTTTTGGTCTGGGTGTTGTACTCTCCACACAAAATCCGGTCGACCTGGATTACAAAGGTCTCTCGAATACGGGTACATGGTTCATCGGCCGTCTGCAAACCGAGAGAGATAAAGCACGATTGCTCGATGGTCTAAAAAGTGCTTCGGGAACAGCGGGAAGCCAGTTTGATCGTCAACAAATGGAAGCGACGCTCTCTGATCTGGGAAGCCGGGTCTTTCTGTTACACAATGTGCATGAAGAAACGCCAGTTGTCTTTCATACAAGATGGGCGCTCTCTTACCTGCGCGGACCCCTCACACGGACTCAGATTAAAGAACTGATGCAGCCCCGCAAGGATAGCATTGCAGAGATAACAGCAGGAACCGCGCCCGCGCCAACTGTCACAACCTCGCCAGAAAGCGATCCCACGCAACGACCGCTGATCCCATCGGAAATCAGACAACGTATTTTCACAGCGTCTAACCTGTTGGCACAAGGTAGCCGTCTGGTGTATCGCGTTGGCCTCATCGGTCTGGCGAAACTTCGTTATGCAGATGCCAAATCGAAAGTGGATCTCTGGCAAGATGTCGCCTTGCTGACAACGATCACAGGTGAACTTCCCGAATCCATCTGGGAAGAAGCAACTTCCATCCCGACCGGGAATCTGGAATACGAAAACGAACCCGCAGAGCAGGCACAATTTGCAGAAGTCGATAGTGCATTAACAAAAAAGAAACAATATCAATCATGGGAAAAGAATCTGAAAACGTACCTCTATCAGGAACGTCCGCTTAATTTGTGGTTCAGCGCGGACCCCAAATTGTATTCCGATCCCAACGAAAACGAAGCAGCTTTTCGCGCAAGGCTCAAGCAACTCATGCGCGAAAAACGCGATTTGCAAATGGAAAAATTGCGTACGAAATATGCATCTAAATTTGAAACCATCAAAAATCGCATTCGCACAGCAGAAGAACGCGTAGCACGTGAAGAATCTCAATACAGTGATAAAAAATTGAGCACCTTTCTTTCACTGGGAACCACAATATTTGGTGCTCTCATGGGCAGAAAAGTAGCCAGTGCCACGAATATGCGAAAAGCATCAACGGCCGCCCGTAATGTAGGACGCGCTGCCAAAGAACACGATGACATCGGTCGGGCAAAAGAAGCATTGGAAGTTCAGAAGCAAAAATTCGCCGACCTCGAAGACGAATTCCAAAAGGAAATTGACAAGCTGGAAGAACCCATTCATCCGGAAGATTTCGAAATCGATGAATATCCGGTCCGTCCACGCAAGTCGGATCTCATGGTGAATGAAGTCGCCTTTGTCTGGCTTCCCTGGTCCGTCGATGCCACAGGCATCAGCCAACCACTCTACCGGCTGGATGAAGAATAACCCCTTGGCACTTAATGGTGAGCGTCCTACTCTATTTCACGACGAAGTTCACCATTCTGCCGGGAATAACGATCGCTTTGACAATCGTTTTTCCTTCAAGAAACTTGACAACCGTTTCATCTTGCTCTGCTGCCTGCTGCATCGTTGCCTGATCGGCGTCTGCCGCGACAGAAACTTTGGAACGTAATTTCCCGTTGACCTGAACGGGAATCTCCACAACCGATTCCTGCAATAACGATTCATCATAGATTGGCCAGGACTGATACGCTAACGATTCGGTATTTCCCAGAACACTCCAGAGTTCTTCCGTAATATGCGGCGCAAAGGGCGAAAGGAGCAACACGAAATCAGACAGGACGGACTTGGATCTGGCTTTCTGTTGTCCCATTGCATTCGTAAATTCCATCATGCGGCTGATCGCCGTGTTGAGGGACAATTTCTCAATGTCTTCGGTAACTGCTTTAATCGTTTTATGTAAGATTCGTAACTGTTCTTCAGAGGGATCCTCGTCCGTAACGGCTGCACTTAAGGTGACTTCCTCATCGCGTTCTTCAATCATCAATCGCCAGACACGTCCGAGGAAACGACTGACGCCATCGACGCCACTCATGCTCCACGGTTTGGTTGCCTCTAACGGCCCCATAAACATTTCATACATCCGTAAGGCATCTGCACCATACTGTTCGACCACAAAATCAGGGTTCACTACATTGCCCCTTGACTTCGACATCTTATAAGCGCGGCTGTTCACGAAAATTGTTGGATCATCAACGAGCGTGAAATCCTCACCCTGTTTTTGCACCTGCTCGGAATTCAAACTCACGATAGTCGCAGGCGTGCCAGTGGATTTTTCAATCCACTTTGTTTCGGACTCATCTGATTCAGCGACGGCCTTGGATGAAACCCAGGCACCATCAACAGTCTGAAAACCCGTCAATTCGACATCACCCAAAATCATGCCTTGATTGACCAACTTCTGGAATGGTTCAGCGCAAGTCACATGCCCGAGATCAAACAAAACCTGATGCCAGAAACGCGCGTAAAGCAAATGCAAAACGGCATGCTCGCCGCCACCAATATAAAGGTCGACTGGCAACCAGCTCTTTTCATTCTCTGGATCGACAAACCGCTCATTGTTCTCTGGATCAGCAAATCGTAAGTAATACCAACAGGAGCCGGCCCATTGAGGCATGCTGTTCACTTCTCGATAGAGACGCGTGCCATCAGAGTCGGTTTTATAGAGCCATTCTTCCGGAGCCGCAGCGAGAGGAGGATCAGGTGTACCTGCTGGCTTATAATCCTTCAATTCAGGAAGGGTGACGGGCAAACTCTCTTCCGGATCAGGACGCATCAAACCTGTGATTTTTCCGTCTGCATCGAGTTCATGCCAGATGGGAAACGGTTCACCCCAAAAGTGCTGTCGACTGAAGAGCCAGTCGCGCAAGCGATAGTTGACGGCTCCCTTACCAACCCCCTGCTCTATCAGGTTGGCGGTAATCTGCTTTTTAAACTTCGCGGTTTTCATCCCATCAAATTCGCCAGAATGAATGGCCGTTCCCATTCCGGAAAACGGCGTTCGTTTTTCTCCGTCGATTTGAGTTTCCAATGCCAACTCGTCTTTTGAAGGCTCATAATTGTCTGCTGGTTGTACTACGGGAATGATGGGCAAGCTGAATTCGACAGCAAATTCCCAGTCGCGTAAGTCGTGCGCAGGAACCGCCATGATGGCACCGGTGCCGTAGCTGATCAAAACATAATCGGCAATCCACACGGGAATCCGGGCACCATTAACTGGGTTCACAGCATAGCTACCGGTAAAAACCCCCGTCTTTTCTTTTGCCAAATCAGTTCGATCGAGATCACTCTTGAGTGCTGCTTTCTGGCGATAGGTATCAACGGCCTGTTTCTGCTCGGCCTTTGTCAACCGGTCTACAAACGGATGCTCCGGGGACAACACCATGTAGGTTGCCCCATATAATGTATCGGGGCGTGTCGTGTAAATTCGCAACACGTCTGCCTCTGGCTCTTCTGAAAAGCCTGATGCGGCACGAGTTGACTTCCATGTTTCGAATGCCTGATCCAAATCTGTCGTTTGGTTTTCGGAGCCGATAAAGAAATCGACTTCAGCCCCTTCGCTACGGCCGATCCAGTTTTTTTGCAATGATTTAATGGACTCAGACCAGTCAAGGCCTTCGAGGCCATCAATCAATCGATCACCATATTTTGTAATGCGGAGCATCCATTGACGTAAGGGAATGCGTTCAACGGGGTGATCGCCTCGCTCACTTTTTCCGTCGATGATTTCTTCATTCGCCAACACGGTTCCCAACGCGGGACACCAGTTAACGGGAGCCTCGTGTTGATATGCCAAGCGATTACGGTTTTGATAATGGCGAATCGCTTCTTCACCTGCAGATTTTACTTTTTCGGGAATCGGCAACTCGCTAATTGGCCTGGCACGACCCGCACGTTTTTTACCATCAGGGCCTGTCCACTCGTTTTCCGGATCAAACCAGGACTCGAACAACTGCAGGAAGATCCATTGTGTCCAGCGGAAGTATTCTGGATCAGTAGTAGAAAACTCGCGGCTCCAGTCATAGCTGAAACCCAACATTTTTAACTGGCGACGAAATGTATCGATATTTTTCTGCGTCGTAATTCGGGGAGGCGTGCCTGTTTTGATGGCGTGCTGCTCGGCAGGCAAACCAAAGGCGTCCCAACCCATCGGATGCAAAACCTGTTTACCCTGCATTCGGGCGTGGCGGCATACAATGTCTGTTGCCGTATAGCCTTCCGGATGACCAACATGTAAACCATCGCCTGAAGGATAGGGAAACATATCAAGGACATAGAGTTTTTCTTTGCCTTCAACAAATTCTCCTGTCTTGAAAGTTTCATGCTGATCCCAATATGTCTGCCATTTGGTTTCGATCCGCTTGGCGTCGTAACGAGGCATTGTGTCCGGTCTTCCTAATAGGTCATGGGCACAATGGCCCGTTCAAAATTCAGTTACTTCTTCGCGAGGAATATTCCCCGGCCGCATATCGTAACAAACAGACAGGTACTCTGTCAGTGATATCTATATAATAGAGTTAGTTTAGCCATCCGCGGAAACTTTGCAATTCTGCCTGTTTTTGATATCGAGGGTTTCTTTAGCACCTGTGATTTGTCAAAATGAACGAGCCTCTTTTCCTGGTAGACTGGCAGCTTACCTTTACAATCTCAATTTCATTGACTCACTTCTGGAGTAAACATAATGGCAGTTGATTCACCGACCCCGTTTCACCACGAATCCAACAGGCGTGATTTCCTGAAAAGCTCTTCACTTTGGGGTTGGGGCGCCCTGACAGCTGGCACTTTGATTTCAGACACCACATTAGCGGCAGGAGTTCAGAAAAAAGACGCAGCGAAGAAGCTGAAACTGAGTCTGGCCGCTTATTCTTTCCACCGTTATATGCAACATAACTGGCCCAAGCCACGCCCCAGGAAAACGAAAGCCACCATGGATATCATGGATTTCGTTCGCTACTGTGGCAAATTGAAACTGGATGGCTGTGAATTGACCAGCTATTACTTTCCGAACCCCGTCAGCACTGACTATCTGAAAAAAACACGCGATCTGGCGGGATCACTCGGCATGGAAGTATCCGGCACCGCCATTGGCAACGATTTCTGTCTCCCCTTGGGAACAGCCCGCGACGAACAACTGCAAATGACACGCAAGTGGATTGATTACTCCGCCATCCTGGGCGCGCCCGTGATTCGTATTTTCGCTGGCAGAGTTCCTAAAGGAGGCAATGAAGCCGAGGCTATCAAAATGTGTCAGAAAGGCATTAACGAATCCCTCAAATATGCAGAACAAAAAGGAGTCAGCCTGGCGCTGGAGAATCATGGAGGGATCACTTCTACTCCCGCGCAGATGATGAGAATTATTGACGGTGTTAATAAAGCGCCGAATTTTGGCATCAACTTTGACAGTGGAAATTTCCGAACGGAAGACCCCTACGCCGATCTAAAGCAAATTGCACCGCTGGCGATCAATGCGCAAATCAAAGTAGAAATGGGAGTGAGAGGTAAAGAAGTTCCCGCTGATATTCCACGCATCGTTAAAATTCTAAAAGACGCACACTACAAAAACTTTCTCGTTCTGGAGTATGAAGCGAAAGAAGAACCCAAGGCAGCCATTCCGACTTACATCAATCAACTGCGTAAACTGGCTTAGCGGTACTTCTACTTTAGTCTTTGGTCTTTGGTCTTTGGTTAAGTGAGAGTCAGCATGGAAGAAACTCCTTCTGAAGAGAAAAAGAGCGGTTTTTTCTGGAATCGTCAGTTGCCGCTAGAACGCGAAACCAGCGTTTTTATTTTGGTTAATGCCCTCGATGTCTTCATGACGTATCTGCTTCTGAGGACTAACCATTTACCCGGAGGTTCGAATCATATCGTTGAATCGAATCAGATTGCGAATTACTTTATTGCCAGTTGGGGCATTAAGGGCATGGTCTATTTCAAATTTGGACTGGTGGCCGTTGTCACAGTGATTGCACAAATTGTCTTCACAAAGAGACCAACAACAGCACGCTTATTATTGAATCTTGGCTCACTGGTGGTTGCGGCGGTCGTGATTTATAGTTTCATGCTCTACGTCCGGGAGGGACATCTTGGCTGATTTAAGGGATGTCTTTTTACACATCATTCAGGCTTGTTGGATGCAAGGCGAATCAGTCCGGCGAATACAATGGCAGCGGTTTCAATCCGTAATATACCCTCACTTAGTTTGACCGACTTCGCTCCTTTTTCTAACGCGGAATTGAATTCCTCAGAAGTGAAGCCTCCTTCCGGACCAACCATCAGAATCACAGGACTCATCACAAGGTTCGTCTCAGTCTGACACAAAAGGTCCAACGCACTCCCTTCCGGGTCGGCAATCAACAAACGACAGTCCGACTGGCATGTTTCTTCTAAAAAATCTTCCCATGTCTGCAAAGGGGCCAATTCCATCAAGCGAGTCTGCCCCGACTGTTTTGCCGCAGCCACGATTGTTTGTTGTAATTTTTTCAAACGATTCTCGCCAGGATCAACACTGCTGCGTTCCGTGATGAGAGGTACTAATCTGGTCACACCCAGTTCCGCCGCTTTCTCAACCAGCCAGCGAAACCGGTCTCCCTTGGGAACCGCTGTGGCTAAAATCAGAGGAACCTGAGTATTCGCTTGAGCTTCGAGTCGCTCTGTGATCTTGATTTCGACCGTTTTTCGTCCCGTTTTTGTAATCTCCGCTTCTGCCTCGGCTCCCGTGCCATTAAATACCAGCAGAGAATCACCTACCTGCATTCGTAAAACATGCAGCAAATGATGGGCTTCACTGCCTTCCAGCAGTAGTCGATCTGGTTCAAATGAACCTGGGAAGAAAAATCGGTGCGGCATAAATTATCTCGAGAAGAGGCGGAACCAAGAAACTTTAAGCTCTTTAAAATACGTAAGTTGAGAAAAAAAGAATAGACGGACGGGGATCAGTCATGCTGATAGTACTGAAAGGCCGATTTTAACCATACGGGAATCTCCCCACTCAGTGGTCACTCAAATCGGTGACTCTGAACGTGTCGATCCCCGTTTATGGATGGTATCTCGTTTCCTGTGCCTTATGCAAGGAGCAGAGAATCAGAACAAGAGGTTCAAACTCAAAATCAACAGGTCAAAAGAGAATCATGTATTGCGATTTCTGGAATTTGACACACGCTCCGTTTCATCAAAAACTGGATCTGGATTTCTTTTTCGAAAGTGAAATCCATGAAGAGGCATTAGCCCGTTTACTGTATGTCGCGGATGAGCAAAAAAAATGCGCCCTCTTCACAGGACCATCGGGAACAGGTAAGACGCTGACACTCAAAGTGCTGCAGCACTTATTCAAAAGAAGTCCGCACCACTGTGAACATCTTGATCTGCTGGGACTGGGTGAAGAAGAAATTTTGTGGCAGTTATGCGCTCAGTTTCGTCTGGGGCCCGCTTATGACACCAGGCCAGCTCAACTTTGGAGAATGCTGACTGATTACCTGACTGGTTTGCAGTTGACGCAGAATCGTGTGATCCTGCTTCTGGATCATGTCGACCAGAGTCATTCCGGATGCCACAATACAATTGAGCGATTACTCCATACTGGCAACCAGCGGTACACTTCTTTATCCATCATAACGACATTCGAAAATTTGAATTCGGAAACTGCGAATGCTGTTTCCCGTTTCTCTGATCTGGCGATTGAACTCACTCCCTTCGATCTGAAAACGACTGAAAACTACATCCTTCACCGTCTCAATAGATCAGGACGCACAAAACCTCTCTTCACCGTTGATGCCTTCGAGGAAATTTATAAGGAAACGAAGGGCGTGCCAAAAAAAGTGAATCAGCTTAGTGATCTGGCGCTGCTGGCAGGATATGAGCAAAACCTGCAGGAAATAGGCTCGGAAGTGATCTCCCGCGCGGGAACTGAAATAAAAACAGCTCCTCTTTCAATAAACCGCATTTCCGAAGTCGTTCAAGGTGTCTAGAATAGTGTGTATCAATACTCACTCACCTCACCCTTGAATCATTCACTGAAAATGCATATTTGTTTATTTGATATTGATGGTACCTTGCTCGATACCGGAGGTGCCGGCCAGCGGTCGATCCTGCATATGCTGGAAGAAGAGTTTCAGGTTTCCGCGCCCGTTGAGGGCATTCCGACTGCTGGCAGAACCGACCATGCCATCATGGTAGATCTGTTTGAATATTTCGATATCCCCAACACAAGTCAGAATCGAAAACGATTTGAGAGAGCCTATCTCGACTTGTTGGCAGAAAAACTGAAAGAACGAAAAGGCCACGTTCTGCCGGGAATCAAGTCGATTCTGGGATCGCTCTCAGAACTTGCTCATGTTGACCTTGGTCTGCTGACTGGCAATTTCGAGCATGGTGCCCGGAAGAAACTGAAACACTATGAATTGAATCATTTCTTTGACTTTGGCGCATACGGTGATCATCATTCAGACCGCAATGATGTCGCTCACGAAGCTCTCAAACAGATTCAAAAACGCCACGCTCCGGAATTAGTGGAAGCGGCATCGGTCTGGGTGATTGGAGACACTCCCAGTGATATCCACTGCGCACGCGCAATCGGCGCGAACGTGATTGCAGTCGCTACGGGAGTTTATCCTCTGGAAGATCTCAGAAAATGCGAACCAGATTATCTGTTTGCGCATTTTGAAGATTGTGAACCCCTGCTTGCACTCTTCAAGTCTCCCCATTAATCCTTTAAAAAAGGGTTTTCTGCTCCTGAGTTGGCACAATGCATTCCGGAGAATCGTGGGTGACTTTATTCACATAAGAACTGACGGGAAAAATCTGCATTTCTTCTGCGGGGAAGGTCTGGAGCAATCGTTCCAACTGCGGTGTGGGTGTCATTTCGGAACTGAGCCAACGACCGAACTGATTCGGACGCAGAATGACGGGCATTCTGGGATGAATGGTTTCCAGCAACGAATTCGCGGCCGTCGTTAAGACCGAACAGGTTTCCAGTTCGGTCCCATCAGGGCTCTGCCATTGCTCCCAGATACCCGCCATCGCAAACAAAGGCTCATCCTTTAATCGAATACACATCGCCTGCCTGGAACGATTTCCCGTACTTTTCCATTCGTAAAACCCGTTCGCAGGAATGAGACACCTGCGATAGCGAAACGCATTTTTAAAGGCCGGCTTTGTTGATGCCGTTTCAGAACGCGCATTAATCATCGCATGACCTGGTGCGAGATTTTTTGACCACCCTGGAATTAACCCCCACTGAAAATGACTTACGTTGAATCCGTGATGATCATGGGAGATCGCCAATACAGGTTGCGAAGGAGCAATATTGTACCGGGGAGCAATGCGCGGAAAATTGACCATGTGAAATAATTTCATGATCTCTGCATCAGGCGAAAATAAGAAAAACCGAGCACACATAATCTCTTTAAGCCTTCATTTGTTTTGGGCAAACAATATGATGTTCTTTAAAGCGTCTGTTCGCTATCGTAATTCAATTTGGGTCGGATCACTATTTACCGGTTACAAGGCATTATATCAATTTTGAATCTCCAACAGGAAGATATCAGATGACTCTCTTGCGAAATATTGGAAATACGAACATTCAGATTACGCCGATCGCGATGGGCTGCTGGCCGATTTCGGGAGTAACGAGTGTTGATGTGACCGAGCAGGCAAGCCTGGCTACCTTAAATGCAGCCTTTGACTCAGGGATCAATTTTTTCGACACCGCTTATTGTTATGGATATGAAGGAGAAAGTGAGCGATTGATTGCCAGAGCATTAGGAGAGAAGCGAGACCAGATCGTCATCGCCACGAAAGGAGGCATTCACTGGGCTGGTACGAAACAGATACGTGATGCTTCGCCTGAGAGAATCAAAAGGGAATGCGATGAAAGCCTGGAGCGACTTAACACAGACCGGGTAGAACTTTATTATTTGCATGGCCCTGATCCTGAAATTCCTGTCAGTGATTCAGCGGGTGCTTTTAAAGAATTGCTGGAGGCGGGGAAAATTCTTTCTGTAGGTGTTTCGAATTTCACTCTGGATCAACTTCAGGAGTTTTCGGCTGTCTGTCCAATTTCTGCTTATCAACCTCGATACAATATGCTCCAGCGAGAAATCGAAGCTGACCGTCTGCCCTGGTGTATCGAGAATCAGGTTTCCGTCATGGTCTATTGGCCTCTGATGAAAGGATTACTGGCCGGAAAGTTAGCCCGCGATCATCAATTTGCTCCCGAGGACGGCAGACAAAAATATCCGATGTTTCATGGGGAAGAATGGGAAAAAAACCAGGACTTTCTGGACCAGTTGCGTTCTCTGGCAAATGAATTCAATCGCACGATTGCTCAAGTGGTGATTCGCTGGACGATTCAGCAAACGGGAATCACATGCGCATTATGTGGAGCAAAGCGGCCTGAGCAGATTGAAGAGAACGCAGAAGTTATGAATTTTGAACTATCGGCTTCACAAATCGATTCGATCAATCATCTGATCCAGCAGCGCGGACCGATATGCTCCTGAGCGAAATATCATCACTGACACTAACTTAGGGAAGTGTCAAACCTTCGCGAATGGAATAACGGGCCAATTCTACTCGATCATGAATCCCCAGTTTATGCATGATGCGGTATTTGTGACTGTCGATCGATTTTTCAGAAAGGTGCATTGAACGGGCCACTTCCTTGACACTTTTTCCGCGTGCCAGATGTCTGAGTACTTCAATCTGACGAGAAGTCAGTGAAGCCAGCATGCTTTCTGAATGAATTAAATAGCGATTCTGCTTGTGATCAAAAATCAGTCGTTCCTGAACAGATTGAGAAAAGCAATACTCACCACGGGCTGCTTTTTTGATTGCGCGAATCAGAGATTCAATCGGCTCACCTTTCAAAAGATAACCGACTGCATTCACCCTTAATGCCAATTCAATGAAAATATCGGAGAGATAACCCGTCAGAAAAATCATCTTGGTGTTTTTTAATTTCGTTGCTATTTCTTGTCCGATATCAAATGACCCTCTGCCCGGTAATTCGACATCCAGAATCACAACATCCGGCTCGGTTTCCAGAATTAAGGCCAAACCTTGATCGGCATCTGTTGCCGTTCCAACAACATCGATTCCAGAGTCTTTTTGGAATCGCGAAACTAATGAATCAACAAGCATGGCATGGTCGTCTACGATTACAACTCGTATCAGATCAGTTGAAGTAAGCATGGTGGCCCCCGGATAATTTAATTACTAGAAATGATAGATATCAATTTACTAATGGTGCCATCTACATTCTGCATATCTTAATTTCCCTCTAAAAAATCTCTGCATTTCTTAGAGAGCTCATGCACATCATTTGTTGCGGATTCAATCAGTGGATCTAGATCTTTTAATATTCCGGCCATCTCTGACGGTGTTTCATTGGAGGGTAATGCCGCTAGAAATTCGCTCTGGCATTGTAAAACCGTTAAAAAATTATTCAGTCGATGACATGTTGTTCTTACATTTTGACCAAATTCAATAGGGTCTGGGTGATATGACTCAGCCATTAGCATTCAAACTTATAAATATTTAAAAACTAGACAACTATTTGAATATATCAGCACACAAGTACTAAGAACTGTAAGGGTTTCTCCGTTACTGATGAGAGAAACCATGATAAGTTATCTGGAAATGTAATTGAAAATACGGTTCGAATCAAAACATCTGCATCAGAATTGAGAAGGATGAACCTGTACGATCAACATCCATGCACCTATCGTATACCATTTTCATTTCATGACTCAACTGCAATCCAAAACAATTCTGAAGTATAAACATTTATATTTCTATACTATCGTGAATGCTGTGGTACGGATCGAATAAAACAACCGCTTATTGACATTCAGAGCTAATTATCTCTTTTTTCTTCCTGGTTCCTCTACCTCATAACTGTTTAAGCAGGCACATTTTCACCAACCAAATCCTGAAGCTAAAGACTTTTCTCGACACTATTGCCGGCAATTCTTCGCTTCCTGATTTGATGACAGATGAAATGCCAACACTCCTTAGGGGTAATACCTCCATTACATTCAGCAAATTCGACATATGCGGCAATGTTTCTCCGACCCTGTAATCTTTATTGCGAATATCGTGTTGTTATTTTGGCACATGTATTTTTTCGTGATCTATGTTTTACATGCACAATTATTGGAACACACGGCTTATCACTAAATATCCAATGTGGAATTCTGTGATCGATCTTAGAGTTCCATTGCCTGGCTACATTTTTGAGGCACAACTAAAAGAATTGATAAATAGATAAAACGTATTTGTATTATTCTAAGCAAACAGGAAATTGATAATGACGTCAACCATTGCAGGTAAATCGGAGCTCACTGCCGAATTTGTGAATCCTATCATCAGCTCAACAATCTCAGTTTTTGAAATGATGCTGGGATGTACGCCAAAACGTACAGGGCTGAGCTTGAAATCAGATCATATTCCAGAACATGAATTGAGCGCTGTGATAGGAATTTCGGGAAAAGCAGCAGGCACACTGGTTCTCAGTTTATCAAAAAGCGTAGGCATTGGAATTTTGGATCGTCTATTGGGTATTACAACGGACGAACTCAATGATGAGGTCTGCGATGCCGTTTGCGAATTGGCAAATATGATCGCGGGCTCAGCAAAAGCCCAACTGGAGCATCTGGAAGCTTCTATCAGCATCCCTAATATCATTACGGGAGCTGGACACAGCGTCCATTACCCTTCGAATGTTTCACCTATTTGCATCGCGTTTGATTCAGAAATTGGAACCTTCACGATCGAGGCAGGATTTTCTGATCGATAAAACACGACTTAACTAACACTTTTTTTTGAACAATTTAATGACTTAATGATAAAGGGCCAGTCCAATGAAAGTTTTACTTGTTGACGACTCAGGAACTATGAGAACGATCCAGAAACGATGTTTGTCGAAACTGGGTATCGAAGATGTGACTGAAGCGGAAGATGGAGTTCAGGCGTTAGAGATATACAATAGTGGCACTTTCGATATTGTTCTGAGTGACTGGAACATGCCAAATATGGATGGTCTTCAGCTCCTCAAAGAAATCCGTCTGCTTAACAAAGAAATTCCTATCATTATGATTACAACCGAAGCCGAACGTGCACGCGTAGTCACAGCAATCCAGGCAGGTGTTTCTGACTATCTTGTGAAACCATTTACACCAGACAGTTTGAAAAGCAAGTTAGAACGCTTGACCTGCATTAAAAAGTTGTACCAGCCCTTATGAAGGTTGGTTTAGGTAATTTCGCTGTGCAGTTGTAGTGAGGGCGCAGCCCGATTGGAAACTGCACAGCGACTCGCAAACTCTGCTGGGGCCACATACCCCAACGA
>JAHZKX010000044.1 GCA_022600195.1 Planctomycetota bacterium | reverse complement strand
GTGCAGAGAAGAAGGCTCATTGGGAGAACAACAGATGCAACAGAGTGTGATCCCGTCAAAGGAACCATATCCATACCCCTAAAGACCCAGAATGATATCGTTGCATTAATTACAAAATTAATGAAAAAATCACGTGGGCCGGCTACCCGCCAGGCAAATCTCTTTATAGTCATTGGCCTTTTTTTTGAAAGATCTGGATCGACTGACTTCATATCGCTTCTTTCACTCCAATTTTTAGAGATGCACAGGCACCAAGCCCTCTCGAAACTTTCAGGCATTCGGACAAACGCAAATGTCCGGGTTTCCTCAATACCGTCGTTTTAACCGTTATCTATAGTGTCTAGAAACCGACATCGTATTGTATCCGAATAGATCACAGCTTCTGAAGCTAACAACACGGTTAGCAGACTGCAGGTGCAATCGTGGCAAACAAACTGCGGCGAATGCCGAATGCTTCTCGATGCGGGGCAAGTTGTCCCGCGGTCATTCATCCGACCCATCTTTACGGGTCGGATAGACTAAAGACCCTCCTGGGCTGGCAGGCCTCAGCATGGTGGCGGGTAGTACGCAAAGGCTTGAACATCTGCAAGCAAGGCAGAGCAACGTATCCAACAGACAGAGAACTGCAGAAAGTAACCAAAAAGTAACCAACGGGGTTTACGCCGGGTAAGTTACCAGCGACAATCGCGTTTTCTTTGCAGAAAATAACATGCGCCCGTAGCTCAGTTGGATAGAGCAGCGGACTTCTAATCCGCAGGTCACAGGTTCGAATCCTGTCGGGCGTACTTTATTTTAGTTGTTTACGTGTCTGTAGCAGTAGTTGGTGGTGTCGGTCGACCTGTAGCTGATTCTGTCCGCAAATCTATTATTCGGCCGGCCCAGCTAAGAAACTGGCCCTGCTGATGTGGTATCCGCGACGCAGCTTTGGCAAAACAGTGGACCAGAAACGAGTGTTCAATTGCCACTGGTGCCGATGGTGATCCATCAAGTACTCAACGTCTGTTACTTTGAGTCCGGGAAACTCGGAGGCGAGCAATCGGGGGTCGTCGATGGACCAGTGATATTGTGCGGAGGTTGTACGCACGGTTGCTTCCCAACGATGACTGTTCCTCTTGGCGAAATTAGAGCATCCATCGAACAGAAAAGTCGAGCCAGGGAAATGTCTTCCAAGCAAATGAAACAAATCATTGACCTTTTCAGGCCCCAGATACATAAGCACGCCGGCTGCCTGAAATAGCCACGGTCCTTTTCCAACCGCTTTGACTTGGTCAATCCATGCTGTATTGAAAATGTCACCGGTCATCAGGTGGCGTTTGGGGTGAGTTGCGAAGCACTTGCTTCGTAGAGCAATTACATCTTCATAATCAAATTCAAACCAGTCAACGTTTCCAAATTGCCTGTTACGTTCAAATGTAGTATCCAAACCTACGCCAAGAAGCCCAATGGAACCTTCTGGGTTAGTTTGCATGAAATCACGAATCCAGCCGTCCATGATTTCTGCACGAATCGCACAACCAGTAAGAGTATTTGGATAACGGCGGATTTTTTCAAAGTTGTAAGGTAATCGCCGCACAAGTTCGTTAGCGGTCTTATCCTCGACGATCGCGTCAGGACGACCCCATTGATCCGCTCGTGCACAAAGCGGTGTGAAAAGTGTCTCCTGAACATCCTGCAGGTCCAGAGCAATAACATTATTTGAATTAACCAAACTCATGAACTGGCTGCGGCGAGAACCTCCGCCTCTCCTTGCTTACTGTCCGCAGCGAGAGCCTCCGCCTCCCCTTGCTTACTGTCCGCAGTGAGAGCCTCCGCCTCCCCTTGACTACTGCCTACACTAGACGACTCTCCATTGCTCTGGCTTTCTACAACAAAGTCAGCAAGTCGATTGATCGTTGGCCCTTGTAAATAAATCGACATCGGCATTTCGATTCCCAGTGCGGTCTGCATCTTGTTCCCAAGCTCCATTGCCATGAGAGAGTCCATACCAACAGACGTAAGCGAAACGTCAGGTTCAATATCCTCGGGATCGATGCCCATAATGTCGGACAATTGCTGCGAGAAATACTGCTGCAAGCGTACGCGCATGTCAGATGCACCCATTGTGGCAAGTTCCTCTCGAATCGCAGCATGCTCGTTATCCGCAACACCCTCGCTTTCAATAACGGCCAACTGGTCGATCAGTTGAAACTTCAGGTCTCCGGACATCAGGTTTGACAGCACTTGTCCGAAACGATTCCAGTCGGCCCGGAATACGGTAACCTGTTGAATTTTTCTTTTGAGGAACTCACCCATCAGTGCCAAACTTCTGTCTGTCGGAAGCAGATAAACACCTTGTGATTTCATCATCTCCCCAAGTTCAGAGGCCATACCTGAACCATCAAAGGCCCCCCAATTAATTGAAAGAGTGCGTTGATTCAGCCGATTCCGATAAGCAGCAAATCCGTCCATGAATGAGTTGGCAGCACCGTAGTTCGCCTGTCCGGCTGTACCGAGCACGGCACTGACTGAACTGAAAAGCACCATGAAATCGACCGGATGATCCTGAGTCCATTGATGCAAGTTCCATGTTCCGATCGTCTTAGCAGGAAGGGGGAAGGCAAAGTCTTCATCCGACATCTGGTTCATCAGTTGGTCGCGCAAAACACCAGCCGCATGAAAGATTCCTTTGATGGGTGGGAAATCCTCAGGAAGGTCAGTTAATGCTCTACTCAAACTTCCCGCATCACAAACATCAGCGGAGGCAATAATCACGCGTCCGCTTACGTCTGCAAACTCTTCGAGCACCCGATCTTCAGATTCGATTTTCCGACGTGAAAGCAAAACAACACCACCAGCATTTTGAGATGCAAGCCATCGTGCGGTTCGGATCCCAAGAGCCCCAAGTCCACCTGTAATCAGGTAGCTACCATTAGGATCGATAACCAATTCGTTATCCGCTTCATCCGTTTCGGTTACATCTCCCATTATCCCTGGTAACGGAACACTCTTTGGGGTCATTGTCACTACAATTTTACCGATATTTTTACGCTGAGACATAAATCGAAATGCCCCCACAATTTCCTCAATCGGAAATAATGTGATGTTTGGGGCCTCGTAAATCCCTTCCTCAAAACGCTCTGCAATATCCGCCATCAAGCGAGCCGCAACCTCTGGCCGCTGACGAAATAAACGATCCAAGTCCACAGCTGTGTAGGACAAATTGTCTTGGAACGGCGACAGTCCAATGGGACGATCAGCATAAATAT
>JAHZKX010000043.1 GCA_022600195.1 Planctomycetota bacterium | reverse complement strand
TGATGACGCGGCAGCATCTCATATCGATGATTTCTTCAGTTCAATTGTTGATGGAGAGAACCCACTGCTCGACTAGTCGACAGATTCCTTAACAGTTAAAAGCACAAGCCCCCTGGAACTTCGGTTTCGGGGGGCTTTTTTTACCAGGAAAGCTTGCAACGTAGAGATACTCTCCTTGTTTGTAGGCTAGACCGTCTGGGACGACCACTACATCACCTCGTCACTATAATCGAAGATCGAAAGAAACGAGAAATCGGATTTCGTTCGGTTTATGATGGTGTCATCGATACAACAACACCTGCAGGAGAACTGAGCTTTCATGTGTTCTCTGCTCTCGTCCAATTAGAGCGGTGACTTATACAAGAGAGAATTAAAGCAGGTTTGGCTGCAGTCCGAGCACACGACCAGTGCTTGCGATCGTCGCCTTGGGACACGACTAAGAAGACCCCACACGTTCAAGAGGAGTAAGATATGTCTTGAGCAGACTCAGGTTCGTTTGCGTCAATGACGAATTTGTTTGACGCCGATACAGGATGCCGGTATTTCAGTGAACTCTGTGGTCGAATCGTATCGTAATTATTCTACGCTGGACGCGAGGGAGTTTGCAGCGTTAAGATAATTACTTGTCTGAAAATAGAGTTGAAATCAGCCTGCATCGACATGGGCCTGCATTGACATCGGAAAGAGCGAATGAAACATTCCTTACTGACTGTGACCTTGATTCTCTTCTTTGTTAGCGCTGGCGCACAGGCTCAGAGTGATTATCGCGTTCTGCCAAAGGATTTCAATGCGGATAAAAAACAGCAGATGATGCGGGCTTATCTGCGTGGTTACGTGCATAATGCACTCGATCAACGACTGACGGAACTGGAAGCAGCTCTCGTTTCAAAGAAACCGTTCATCGCATATCAGGAGAAACGGCGCGCTGCCCTGCACCGGTCATTGGGTGAAATGCCGGAACGTTCACCACTCAATGCGCGAGTGACAGGCGTCATCACAGAAAACGGTTTCACGATTGAAAAGATTCTGTTTGAGAGTCAGCCCGGTTTTCATGTGACCGCCAATTTATATCGACCCGGCGGTGCAGGCCCCTTTCCTGCCATCCTGCATCCTGTTGGACACAGCGAGAACGGCAAATCCTACGATTCCTATCAGCGGGCAAATCGGTTACTGGTTCAAAATGGTTTCGTTGTACTGTGCTTTGACCCGATCGGTCAGGGTGAAAGAAAGCAGCTCATTGATAAGGCCGGAAAGCCGTTTCACCGCGCGAGTCACGAACACCAGGAACTAGGCGTCGCGCCGATCCTGCTGGGACGCAGTCTGGGGAGCTACATGGTTTGGGATGGCGTAAGGGCGATTGACTATCTCTGTAGCCGACCAGACGTGGACCCCAAACGCATCGGTTGCACGGGTAATTCGGGTGGAGGCAACCTGACCAGCTATCTGATGGCATATGACGAACGCATTGTCGAGGCTGCACCGGGCTGCTTCATGACCACGCATCGACGCAAAAATGAAAGCCCCGGTCCTGGCGACGCCGAGCAAAATCTGTTTGCACAAATTCGTGACGGTTTTGACCACCCCGACTTCATGCTGACACGAGCGCCCCAACCAACCCTGATCCTGTCTGCCACAAAAGACTTCGTGCCTATCGAAGGTGCCTGGGAAGCGTTCCGTCAGGCCAAACGCGCCTACACTCTACTTGGCTATCCGGAACGCGTGGAACTGATTGAAGCAAATGAAAAACACGGCTTCAGCCAGCGGTTGCGAGAAGGTGCTGTGCGGTTCTTCGCGCACTGGCTTCAAGGACGACGGATCGAAGTTTTTGAAGAAGACAATGTTCCCATTCTCTCTGACAAGGATCTGCAGGTCACCTCGGAGGGACAGGTCCTCATTCTGCCAGACGAGCGGTCAATGTTCGATCTCTTCACTGACTACGAAAAGCGTCTTAGCACACAGCGACCGAAGCTGACACGCAAAACGGTACGAGACGTCACCGGTATCCGACCACTTTCGGAATTGCCTGAGCCCAAAGTTGATGTCATGGGAAAAAAAGGAGGCTACGAATCACCGCAACGACTCCTTTTCTATCCAGAGCCGGGCATTGTGCTCCCGGCATTATACTGGTCACAGGGCAAGGCCGAGCCAGTGGTCATTGCACCTGATAAAGGAATGAATACTGCCCTCAAAGAAGCGATACAGTTAAACGCCAAAGGTCATCCTGTGCTGATTGTCGAAGTGCGAGACACCGGTGAAACTAAGACACGGAACTGGCGTTTCTTCGGCGCCGACTATTATATCGCACACATGCTGGGCCGTTGCTGGCTGGGAATGCGAACCGAAGACTTGCTCGTCTGCTCCCGCTGGTTGAAAGATCAGCAGCAGACGAGATCGATTCGTCTCACCGCGAATGGCGAAATCGGACCGGCGGCACAGCACGCCGCAGCACTGGAGCCAGAATTGATCTCCACGGTCTACACAAAAAACGATCTGACTTCGTGGCGCGAGCTCATAACATACCACGAGGCACATAAGCACCTGCACAACGCAGTGCAGAACGTACTCCGGCATTACGACCTTCCCGACCTGAAAAAATTGTAGCGACTCAATAAGGTGCTGGAGCATTATCTGCATCAAGCACGATCTACAGCAGGACACCGATATGGCCAAGAGAGTACGTAAGAAGACGAAGACCGAACTGGCAGACCCCACTTTCCGCAAACGTGTGTCGTCACAATCTGAGGTGCTGCTGCGAGCCTATGCGGAATGCGAGAAACTATCTAAATCGCGACTTCAATTCATATATGATCTGGCTGAGGGGGCCTGGGTCAATCGCTTTGTAAATCTTGATGACGATGTTGCATTCGAGAAGGAATCTCGCCGGTGGGCCAAGTTACGTCGGGAGTTTGTGAATACCGTTGAGAAGCCCAGGGAGATACATTGCTTCACTTGTCTCTACAGCGCCGATCAGGGCATAAAACCGCTCATCCGGATGATGAAGCATCCGTCGTGCGATGCCGGGACCGCCTTACGACTGTTCTGGATCTATGACCCGGCCTACTATTCTGACTACAGAACCATTTCTGAATGCCCTGATGACGAAGAGCAAGACGTCATGAGGTTGCTGCGGACGATCAAGCGTCGATTCAAGCAGAACGATTTTAAAACGAATAAGATTTATTTTGACCCGGAACCGTGGATAGAGGCTGGTGATCTCGACCTTGAAGCACTTCAGTTACCGGACTCAATGCTTGCGGCCGTACCCTGGTCACCACCAGACAACAGATAACAATCCAGTGCACTCTTACCGCGAAGTCAGGTGCTTTAACAATGAACAACCCCTTGCCCACGCGGGGGGGAGAGTGATCCCGTCTCACGCCTGACAGAGTGTCATGTGCCAAGGAGCCGCGTTTTTATAACTTAAAGAGTGAACCAAAAAAGGGCATCCCCACATACTGCCTGTCGTGTATGATTCAGACACAGGCAACGTGAATCAGGCCAATCAATACGATTGTTATCTGCCCGAACTTTGTTTCGAATCGATACGTTGCGTCGAGATGTCACTCAACAGTGTAAAACTGGAACGTCGGGGAGCCCATGATTGATTGCTGCCTCCGTAAAATGTCTCAAAGCGCAGACTGTCAACAACAATCTCTCTCGTTGCACGCCATTTCATGTCAGAGCGACTGACTACATGGCGAAATTTGCGTGTTGAGGCATCACAAATCCAGACGTCCAACGTTCCATCAGCGTGATGGGGTGTATTCATGCCGACTCTGAGCCGCACCAGAACGGGCTTTCCCCGCTGAAAATGAAAGTCAGCTGGAAAAGAAAAACTCTCCCCATATTTCCCTGGTTGATTCATGTGGTAAATATACGCTTCGCCGCGACCATTCGCACGCCACATGAGCCTGGCGGAAAACCCATTCGTACCATTTGCCGGTTTACCACCGGTCACAGACTTGGGGCCTCCACATAATCCGGGTAACTTGCCACCTTTAACCCAATCGAAATCCTCGCTGAATTGAACTTTGTAATTCAGCTCCACAACATCGGACGGCTGAATCGGCGAGCGCCATCCGACCCCTCCCTTCTCGGGGCCAATTTCTCCCACCACATAGTCCACTCGATATGCGGCTGCACCGTTGAATTTCACAATCGATAGATGTCCTTCACGAACACCATCTTCGTACTTACAACCGGGCCAGTCTCGCTTCCATTTACTCACTGTGTAAACGCCGAAATCAGGACGGATCACGACCTTCTGAATCTCTTGTGCCAGCGCAGGTTGGGCAGGGAGCAACATCAGTAAGACAACGACAACACGCATACTCAGCCTCAGTAGATCATTTGGATGAATCGAATGGATGAATCGAAAAAGGGCTCAGACCCAAAAGTGTTCGGCACAGTTCATGCTACTGTTTTGAATATTCCGCCAACAGGTTTATTTTGTTGGTTTTGTGAAGTTTGAATGTATTTTAAGGTTGCTGGAACCTTTATTTGTTCGCTATGGCACTATCGAATGCTTCGCGGTGATGACGATGGCATTTTTTCTCATCGGTTATGGCATCGGTGCGATTATTTTTTTAATCATGTGGAATAAATCGGCTTGAGAAACACTCTGAATAATAGTGCCCTGCTTACAGGCAATTTCGTGTCATTCGTGGTTGAAACATCAAGTCAGTCCCAGCAGCACCAACCAGGAGGAAGAATTCCATGTCCCGCATCTCCTGCATTGTAATGATAGTGACACTTCTGCTGTTAACTGGTTGTCCAACCGGTGGTGTAGCCATTCCAATGGGTCCTAAAATCGATCTTCCTGACTCACGCTACTATCTCTATCTTTATGGCTCCTCTTCCGAAGGTGAATACTTCTATGGACTCTTTGCGGATAATCCATTTCAGAAATACGAAACACGCTCACTCGGTCCTCTTAACATCGACGTCACAACAACTCCCACCGTTGAAGAAGAGGCTGATGAAGTCTACCGCATCACTTGGGGCAGCAAGCTCGATGCCCCCTTCACCATCATCGACGTCAGACATGGAAAATACGTGGAAGATTCCAACCCGGACAACGAACGCAATCAGCCATTCAAACTTTACCACTTTGAAAGTCGTAACTGCCAGAAACCAGCCAGCAATAACGATGGATCAAATAAAGGTGTCTGATAACTTTATTATCAACTAATCAAAGGCAACCGGTGTCACCATAAACAGCGTTACGATTTTTTCCAGAGGTGCGGCATCGGATTCCGCGTTCACCGCCTCAGGTTCGCTTCTCGTACTCGAAACCGTCCTTATCACAAGCGTTTCTCCCAGATTCATTTCAGCCTGTGTATTGACGCGACGCACCGTCAGACCGGGGACCGTTAGACCATTCACCTTCACCGCGTTTGTGAAGTCTCGATACGAGATCTCCGGGTTAAATTTGAGCTGGATTTTTCCCGTGTCGAGCAAACGTGGCTCGACCTTGCAAATAATGCCGAACGGCTTCCACTCGACGGAGGTTTGATTGCCCCCGGCAGGGATCAAGATCGGAAATTCGCCGCCACTCTTAAACGTCGCTGGTTGGCCGGGAGCTGTGATGATGTGCGGACTTGCATGCACCACCTTGACCTTACCCGATTTTTTCAATTGCTGGATGACTTCCTCTGCATTCTTGTAAACCGAGACAGCTGGATTGGTATGATTCTGCGGGTCGGTGGGAGAACTCACCAGCTCAACTGCGGCGGCAAATTCTGCTGCCGCTTTGCTTGATAGTTCAAGAAAACAACAACGGCAGAGAATTTTGTCCGGCCTGCCCGTCAGCCGTTTTAGTTGTTTCGATTGTTTCTGAAGTTCTGTAATCTGCCGCGATAACTCGGCTCGTTCTCGGATGACACGTTTATTGAGTTGTTCAGAAAATTCTCGCAGCTTCACAGCATCTTCGGCCAGACCCGCTGCTTCCAATTGCTCCGTTGCAACGCGGATGTGATCCAGGGCCGATAGATTGCGACTCTTTTCATGGGCCGATTGGGGAAGCTTCTGAGGCTGACGGTGCACTTGTGGTTCGGCACCTTGACTTACCGTCGCTAGATACAACGACAATGCAAAAAAACTGGTATAGCGTGCTAGCATCCTTAGGCTCCTTATGACGCGGGAATCCTAGGAAAACCAGTCAATTTGTGTCAATATGAGTTGAATTCAAGCCGCCCGATGAGCGCATCTTTGGGAATAGAATGAGGGGCAGATTTCATCTGGCTGTCCGATTAAGAACGGACAAAGTAGCTCGGAAAAATGTCATCCGGTCATACGCAACTTGGAATTCTGAGTTAACGCCCCTTTTGAGAAACAATAAGCTGCTCATCCACAATTTTCGCCGGTGGCTTTGTTGGTTGTTTTTTTCTGCTACTTTCTGTTAAAACTACGCGATGAAACATATACGAAACTTCTGCATTATCGCTCATATTGATCATGGCAAGTCAACGCTCGCCGACCGACTCATTCAAACATGTGGAGGCGTTACACAACGTGAACTCCATGAACAGATGCTCGATTCGATGGATATCGAACGTGAGCGGGGCATCACCATCAAGAGTAATTCGATCACGCTCGACTACCGGGCTCCGGATGGCGAAGACTATTTATTGAATCTGATCGATACGCCGGGCCACGTCGATTTTTCGCATGAAGTCAGGCGTTCGTTGATGGCCTGTGAAGGCGCCTTGATTGTCGTCGATGCGTCTCAGGGAGTTGAAGCCCAGACGGTTGCGAATCTCTATCTGGCTTTGGAACACGATCTGACCCTGCTGCCTGTAATCAACAAGATCGATCTACCCGCCGCGGACATAGAACGATCGCAAGAGGCCATTGATGAAGAATTGGGGCTCGATCCGTTCGAGGCGATCCCGATTTCCGCCAAGAATGGCATTGGCATCGAAGAGGTGTTGGTGGGCATCGTCGAGAAGTTGCCCGCTCCCGAGGGCGATCCGGATGCACCGCTGAAGGCACTCGTGTTTGATGCGAATTTTGATAAGTTTCGAGGCGTGATTCTGCAGTGTCGTGTGTTGGAAGGGACTCTTAAACCCCGAGATACAATCCACTTCATGCACGCCGGTCGCGACTTCACGGTAGATGAAGTCGGATTTAACCAGTTGAAACTCAATCCCAAAGAACAACTCAGCGCCGGTGAGGTGGGGTATGTCGTCGCTGGAGTTAAAAGTGTGCAGGACATTGAGATCGGCGATACGATTACTCTGCTGAATCGACAGGCCGAAGAGCCGATTCCCGGCTACCAGCCAGCCAGACAGGTTGTCTTTTCTTCCATCTATCCCATGGACACAGGTGATTATGTGGAACTCACCAAGGCCCTGGAGAAGCTCGCGATCAACGACGCGGCACTCACATTTGAAAAAGACAGTTCCGCGGCACTAGGCTTTGGCTTTCGTTGCGGATTTCTCGGACTGCTTCACCTGGATGTGATTCAAGAGCGTATACAGCGCGAGTTTGACATTGGTCTGGTGATCTCCGCTCCATCGGTGAAGTACCATTTAACTTTGAGAGACGGTTCCACGATCGAAGTCGACAATCCTTCTTACTGGCCTGATCCCACCGCGATCGAGTCGGTCAGTGAGCCTTACATCAAAGCCTCGATCCTGACTCCCGAGACGTACGTCGGTCCTGTTATGGAACTATGCAGGGAACATCGCTCGGAAAGCCAGGTGATGAACTATCTGTCCGCCAATCGGATCGAAGTCACCAGCGTGATGCCGCTCGGAGAAGTCCTCTTCGACTTCTATGGCAAGCTGAAGATGCTGACGCGCGGCTACGGATCGTTTGACTATGAGCCGATTGAGTATCGAACCACCGATATCGTGAAGGTCGATATTCTCGTCAACAAAGAAACAGTCGATACGCTTTCCTACCTCGTTCATCGAGACAAGGCGCGACCTCGGGCGCTGCATTACTGCGAACAACTCGCCAAAGAGATTCCCCGGCATCAATTCAAGATACCAGTTCAGGGAGCCATTGGAGGCGAGGTCATTGCGCGAACGACGATCGCTCCCTTCCGCAAAGACGTGACCGAAAAGCTCTATGGCGGCGATGTAACGCGCAAGAAAAAACTGCTCGAAAAGCAGAAGAAGGGTAAAGCAAAAATGAAGCAGTTCGGCAGTGTCAATATCCCCCAAAAAGCGTTTGTCTCCGTTCTTCGCACCGACAAAGATTAGGTGCCGACAGAAATCAGGGTTGAATGTGGTCCGGCTTCTCAAGCTGTGTCAACCGCGCAAAGGATCGGTTAGGCACTCCGGATAATCGTGCTCAAAATTGCGGGACAGGAGATTCCGTTACGAGGATGATTTGGATTTCATAGGTTATGTCCGTTTTCGAAATACTCTACGCATCATAATTGCGGCAAAGAACCACGATGCCAAAATGAGTGACGTCATGATGAAACTCACGAAAGCAGGGACAATAGAACCGAAATACAACGCGATCGTCCAAGGCAAGTAAACGTAAAGATAGGTTCCGATCACCTGATGCCAGCACACTGACGTAGTGGCTTCCCCTTCGAGCGAATCGCGAACGAAACCGAACATGGATAGAACGCTTTCGGCTGCGCTACGGCCGTCTTTCATGAAATCGATCGTATAGGATCCGACAGGAATGATCGGGAAGAAAATGATTGTAATCCACCGTGTGACGATATGACGGCCTGCAGAAGCAGGACGCCAACCATAGAGAATCGTGCCGCACCCAAAAAAAGACTTAGCTGTCACATATTTCATCGTTAGCTCCAGCAGTATTTTGTGTCTGTCGTCCTTACATCTGTTGGTGTTAAAGCTAGCAACATACGCTTCTGGATGAACGATTCAGGCACTTTTTCCATTGGTTTTTCACAATCAGGACATTGAGGTGTTACATTCATGAAACAACTCCACAGAACCGAATGTTCAAATTATCCAAGACTTTAATTCCACGTGGTATGAACCCTAAACGCTTGAGCCTGCCTTTTGCCTCTATAGCCTTCAAGTGATTACTAACGCCATTGGTTGACCTCATGCCAAACGCATCACCGATTTCGCGTATTGTAGGTGCCTCGCCCGTTTTGGCAGTGTAGACGCGAATGAAGCTTAGAATCTGATTTTGTCGTTCTGTTAATTTCTTCATGAGAGAACCTTTAGGAAAACTCTTGAATTGTAATGAGTTGTTTTTATCGATTCTATCTTAGGTAAGCATAGAAGATTGTGTATCAATTTTTGGATTCGATTGAAGGGGTACGTCAAGCTGGAAAAACAGAAAGTTAAAACGACAGCATGACGGAGAGTGATAAATCGCTCTCCGTCACTCTGCCAGCAAAAGCACTAACGCTCTCAGGAAATACTGCCGCAGAAGGCGAGTGAATACTGTGAGTTTTCACGCGGACCTTCCTGTGTGGAAACTTCCGGAGCTAATGTTCTGGGGGTTTTCTCGGGACGGGAAATCTGAATGTCCCGGGGCGCTGCGATTCCAATACGCACGTTTCCTTTTCTGGTTTCCAGAATGGTAATCTGGATGTTATCGCCGATTTGAATCGATTCGTTGACTTTGCGGGATAAGACCAACATTTGAAGACTCCTTCTTGTCATGTGGATTTTTGTCTGGAATTAACTTTTGAATCGCCTGCACGGGATGGGGAATCATCGCTTTTCAAAACGAAGCATGTTCCACCAAGTACCCGACTCACACAAAATATCGGTAAGTAGAAAACGGCAACCAAAAGCACGATTGAGTTCGATTACAAACCCAGTTCAGCAAACTATTGCTGTCGCGTCTCTTTTATTATTCAAAGGCTCGCTCCTCCAGCGGCGAGCATGCGGCCGGCACCTGCCGGGCGAGTTGTTGATTGCTGAACCGAAACTTACCTCCCCCGCTTTTTTTTGGCAATAGCAGTTTTTACTTTTTTACAAAATGGTGGATTCTAAGGTCCCTGCTTTCCCTGTAGCAGCACTTTGTCGTCGATCAATTTCATTTGTGACAAGATTTTTTGATGCAGTTTCTGACGGGTTTTGATCACATTCGGGTCTTGCGAATCGATCAGGTTTGTGGCTTCTGCGGGGTCTTTTGTCAGGTGATAAAGTTCATCTCTCTCTGGGTTTAAGAAGTCCCTGACCAGCTTCCATTCTGGCGTGCGATACATGCGCATGTGCGTTTTTGACTGATGCTTCGTGCTGTATTCCGCGTAGAAACCGTTGTCCCAGGTCTCAGGATTCTTGTTTTTCAGTAGAGGTACAATACTCGTGCCACGCAGCGTTAATTTCTCGGGTTTTGATATCTTCGCCATCTCCAGGAGCGTGGGAAACCAGTCCAGGTTGGAAACTGTCTGCTTGATGACCTGTCGCGGCTGAGTCACGCCCGGCCATAGAACGGCAGTGGGGATTTTGAGGGAGTTGTCATACATATTCGGTCGCTGGCCTGCGGGAATATTTTTGGTTGGCTTTGGATTTTGATTCAACACCCAGTGCCCGTTTCCCTTATGCCAGATTCCATTATGCCCCATGCTATAACCGTGATCACTGGAGAAAATGATAATCGTGTTTTTCTGCAACTGATTTCGTTTCAATTCCTGCAGCAGGCGTCCTACGTTTCGATCGACGCTGGCTACGCTGGCAAGATACTCACGCGTCATTTTTTTGACCCGTTTTACATTCAGGTCGGGGTAGTCGGGATTAGGGATTTGTGGATCGAGATTTTCAAAGGGAGACCAGTCTTCTTCCGCAACAGGCAGCCAACGCGCGTGCGGGGCGCGAAAGTGAAGTGAAAGCAGGAAGGGAGTCCCCTGCTCTTTGCTGATAAATCGAATGGCATCATCGACGAGAAGATCAGGTAGTAATCCTTTCAGCTTCGTTTCTTTGCCATTCACTTCAAGTCTTGGATTTTTGGGAACGTTACCACCACCACGAAATCCCATGAAATAATCGTAGCCGAATTGTGTGGGATGCTGTTTGTCTAGCAGACCTAAATGCCATTTCCCGATCAGGCCGGTTCGATAGCCGGCCTGTTTCAGCAGTTGCATCCAGGTGACGGTTCCCGGTTTTAAACCATGTTCCGGCTCGACGCGGGGATTGAGCCAGTCAGTAATTCCTGATTCGGATCCATAGCGACCGGTTACCAGACTCGCACGGGACGGGCTGCAAACCGGAGTGGTCGTGAACGAATTGACCAGATAGGCTCCTTCTTGAAAAATCCGGTCAATATGAGGCGTGTGGGCATGCGGGTGTCCGGATTCTCCCAAAGCCCACGGAGCCTGATCATCCGTAAAAATGAAAAGGATATTCGGTTGTGACGCCGCTTCCACGAACTGACTCCCCAGACCGAAAATTGCCACTATTGCCAGAATAGCTTTCAGAAAGTAGTGCATGCGGTTTGCCTCTCATCGAAGTCAGTTTTTTTAGTAATTCCTGAAAACCAGCTTGTCATCTCACTGCTGAGCCGTCAAGTGATTGCCGTTTTGACTATAATTATCGAGTGAATCTGAATCCTGGGTTCTTTTTTGCATTCTGTCACTCAGGAAAATACAATAGTCACAACTAAATAGCTCGGTAAACTTCTTCCTCTCAGTGGGATGGCTCCAGATGGTCAAATGTCAAACTCCGGTTGAGCGAACCATTCGCAGACGGACAATCACTTTTTTGTCTGCTTTGTTCGTATTATATTTTGTGCAGATCATCAGCGCTGCGGAAAAGGATGCCGAACAGCCGGTTGTTGCGAAGCGTCCCCAACCCGTTCAGATTGATTCCCGTCGCCCCTTGACGGCTGAGGAGTTGGCTGCGAATGCGAAAGAATCCGTCGTCTCCGTTACATTTGCAGGTCGCGATGGACAGCAGGCAGGGCTCGGGACCGGTTTTGTCATTGGCGCTGACGGACTGGTGGCTACGAATTTACATGTCATTGGCGAAGCGCGGCCGATTTCTGTGCAGTTTTTAAATGGGAAAAAATACGACGTCAAAGAGGTCTATGCGACCGATCGTCAGATGGATCTGGCAGTTTTAAAAATTGATGCCCAAACATTGAAACCGCTTCCTCTCGCAAAACCCGATTCGTTGAAACAGGGAGCCGAAGTGATTGTGCTCGGTAATCCACAAGGGTTACGTTACAGTGTGGTCAAAGGCGTGAATTCGGGAGCGAGAGAAATCGATGGCAAACCCATGATTCAACTGGCGATTCCCATCGAGCCCGGGAACAGTGGCGGACCGGTATTGGATTCTCAGGGACGCGTTCAGGGAATCGTCACGCTCAAGTCGGCGGTGACCAGAAATCTGGGATATGCGGTGAATATCAGTGCGTTGAAAACATTGCTGGAAAAACCGAACCCGGTTCCCATCAGTCGCTGGTTGACAATTGGCACACTGGATGAACGCATTTGGAAGCCTTTATTTGGTTCGCGCTGGCGCCAGCGGGCGGGCCGAATTATGGTGGATGGATTTGGCGCTGGTTTGGGGAGCCGTTCTTTATGTGTCTCGCAGGAAGCCTTGCCGGAGCTGCCTTATGAAATTGCAGTCGAAGTGAAGCTGGATGAGGAATCTGGGGCCGCTGGTCTGGTTTTTTATTCCGATGAAAACACCAAGCATTATGGCTTTTATCCCAGTAACAAAAATCTGCGCATCAGCCGCTTCGATGGACCCGATGTCTTCTTATGGCGCGTTTTGGAGGAAAAGAAAAGCAATGCTTACCGCGAAGGGGAATGGAATCAGTTAAAGGTGCGTTTGGAAGCGGACCGGATTTTATGCTTTGTGAATGATGTGCAGGTCTTTGAAGTCAAAGATCAACGTTATACGGAAGGTAAAGCAGGTCTTGCGAAATTTCGGAATACGGTTGCTTCGTTCAGAGGCTTTCAGGTGGCGTCCAGGATTGCCCCCTATCGTCCCTCCAAAGAGACGGCACAGAAAATCATTGATTTGACGGCAGATCTCAGAGTGGATCGGCCACCGTTGGAAGCACTGATTGAGCAGGTGGTCAAAGATACGAATCAAAATCGAGCGCAACAGGCTTTGCAGGAACGGGCACGTTTACTCAAAAAACAGGCAGAACGTCTGCAGGAGTTGGCACAATCGATTCATGAACGTGCGACGAGAGAGGAACTGAAGAAGCAGTTTGCCGGGAAAAAAGAGGCCGATATCGATTTACTGTCAGCCGCCCTGCTGGTGGCGCGGTTGGATAATTCGGAGGTGCATTTAAAAGCGTATCTCAGTCAGGTATCAGGCATGGTGAATGAGGTGCAAAAGTCACTACCTCCCAAAGCGGCGCCACAAGTCAAACTTGATGCATTGAATCAATATCTGTTCCGCGAAACTGGTTTTCATGGGAGTCGAACCAATTATTACAGCCGTTCGAACAGTTATATTAATGAGACGATTGAAGATCGCGAAGGACTGCCGATTACTCTGGCGGTGCTCTACATGGAAATGGGCCGGCGTTTAGGACTTGATATCGAGGGAGTCGGTCTGCCTGGTCATTTTGTGGTGCGTGTGAATTCAACTGATGAAAAAGGTCAGTTGATAGATGTATTCGAAGGGGGAAAAACTCTGAGTGATGAAGCAGCCAGAGTCATCATTCTGTCAGCGAATGGAGGTCGCGTCGATGAAGAGTTTTTAAAAGCTCAACCTAAGAAAGAGATCATCAAGCGCATGCTGCGAAATTTGCTAAATCTCGCGCGGGATAGTGAAGATATCAAATCCATGTTGCGCTATGTCGAAACCATGATCGCCATTGATGAGGAATTACTACAGGAACGCTGGTTGCGCGCGGTCCTCCGTTATCAGACGGGGCGCATTACGGAAGCGATCGTAGATGCCGACTATCTCCTGGAGAAATCACCCGAAGGATTTGACCTGCGTCGGATTCAGGAATTCCGAACCTATCTGGAGACAGTCAAACAACCCGACTAAAACAAATTATTCTGCCTATCATAGAAAGCGGGGCGACGTTACGTGAACTGGTTCAAACATTCGTTGAAAATTATAACTTTAATGATGGCTGTCACTCTGATGGCGGGAGCACATCCCTACGCTGCACCCGGAGTTACCAGCTTGACCAATCCCAAAGTCAAATATCAATTGAGCGATCAGCATACGGTTGTTTTAAAGCGTGGTAACGTGACGGCGGTGATCGTTGATAATTCCGCGATCAATACGAAAGAATTGCCCGGACATCGCGCAGGTTATAACGGCCTGGCATCACTCAAGTATGCGGGGCAGAAAGACAATTTGTTTGTGCCACCGATTGCCGGGTTGAATTTCGAGCATATTCATGATGGCGTGTCAGTCCTTAAGGAAAAATTCGAGCCGCGAAAATTTCCCATGCAGATCAGGATTATTTCCGACGACACGGTCGAACTCTATCAGGCGCCGACTCCGAACTGGAAACTGGAAAGCTGTGGTCGTTATCAGATCCTGGATGATGGCACCATTGAATATACGTTTGAATGCATTCCGCACGCCGATCTGTTCAAAAATGGTTATATCGGATTATTCTGGGCCAGCTATATGCAGGCACCCGCAGATCGTCGCATTCATTTTTATGGAAAATTAAAAACAAAACGCGATCAGCCCGAAAAGTTGATTGCCGCCCGAACACCCTCGCATGGTGTCGATAGCACACATCCACCGGAGAATGCTGTCTTTTTTCCGAAATTATCAGCCGATTTTCCACTGACGCTTGTCAATCACCCTTCTGACTATGTTTATTCACAGCCCTGGTACTATGGTATTAGTGGCGATTATTCTTATACTCAGATTTTTCGAAATCGTGATCAAATCTGGTTTGCCCAATCACCTACGGGAGGCGGACAAAAGAATCCCGCGTGGGATTTTCAATGGTTCATTCCCGACTATAAAGTAGGTGAGGCCTACGGGTTTATCATGCGAGCACATTATGCTCCGTGGACAGACCACAAGACATTACATAATTCGGTTCAAAAACATTTATCTGCCCTGGCGAAGAAATAATATCGTCATGAGCGAAACTGGTTAATCTGCATTCAGGAGGAAAGGCAGCTTCGTTCGTGTTTGGGCATGGATTGATTTCAAATGAGAAAAATTGGCTCGCTCCTTTCAGAGCAGCAGGCAAAGCGTTTTGAAGACTATATGCTGACGAAGGGAATCGGCGTCACTGTCGAGTCCTCGTCCGATCAATGGACGGTCTGGGTTTATGATGAAGATGACGTCGAACAGGCCAAGGCCGCATTGGCCGAATTTTTAGAGAAGCCGGAAGCAGAACAATATCTGCACGTTTCGCGCGAAGCCGCCGCGATTCGTGATGAAAAGATCAAAAAAGCGCGTGAAGTGGTCAAGAAACAGGTCAATGTCCGCGAGACCTGGAATCGCCCGTTTACCAGTCGTTGCCCGGTGACTTCGATGCTGATCGGCATCAGTGTGGTTGTCTATCTCTTTTTGCAGACGAGTGAATATGGAGATCAGATCAGGCAGGCATTGAGTATCTGCACCTTTAAAGTCTCAGGCAATATGATCAGTTTTTCGAAATCACCTCTGATGGAAGTGCGCGCGGGAGAAATCTGGAGGTTGGTGACCCCCATTTTTATCCATTTTAGTGGCGCGAACGGGCTACCATTACATTTATTGTTCAACTGTTTCATGACGTATCAACTGGGAGGCGCGATTGAAATGAATCGCGGTAGTACCAAACTGGTATTACTGGTATTGGTGACGGCAATACCATCCAATGTTGCGCAATATTATTGGACTGGTCCTGGCTTCGGAGGCTTATCGGGGGTGGTCTATGGAATGTTTGGTTATATGTGGATGAAAAGCAAGTATGACCCGAAATCCACTTTCCATGTGCCTCCCAATATGGTGTTTATTCTCATCGGATGGTTTTTTCTGTGTATGACAGGTTTCGTGGGATCTATTGCCAACATGGCACATGGATTTGGACTGGGCACTGGAATGGCGTTGGGAATCGGATCCACCTTTTTAAATCAAGCGAGTAAATCGAGGTGAACTGAGTGATTTCTGACAGTCATTGATTGTTGACCTTTAATGAATTACCTATAATTTCGGCATGAGTCATGAGACACCGTTGAGTTAAGGACAATTAAAAATGCTTACCCTCTCAAGTGGAGCGAGTTTTCGGATGATGAAACAAATTAAATGGAGTTTAATCGCAGGGGTATTTACCGTCATGAGCTTTAGTTCCCAGACAATTCTTTCAGCCGCCGATGCCCCTGCTGCACCAGAAAAAGTTCGGACCGTAGAAGGCATTACAGAATACTCGCTGGAAAACGGGATGAAAGTTCTGTTGTTTCCCGATCCTTCGAGCCCCAAGGTTACCGTGAATTTGACGTTACTTGTTGGCTCTCGTCATGAAGGTTATGGCGAAACTGGTATGGCCCACCTGCTGGAGCATATGTTGTTCAAGGGAACTCCCACTCACAAAAATATTCCCAAAGAATTGCAGGCCCGCGGTGCCAATTTTAACGGGACTACCTGGTACGACCGCACGAACTATTACGAAACACTACCCGCCAGTGAGGATAATCTGGAGTTCGCTCTGAAGCTGGAATCAGATCGGATGATGAACAGTTATGTCAAAGCCGAAGACCTGGCTTCTGAAATGACGGTTGTACGTAATGAATTCGAACGCGGCGAAAATAGTCCCTCGCGGATGCTGATGCAAAAAATTATGTCTTCAGCATTTAACTGGCATAATTATGGTAAATCAACGATTGGTAACCGAGCCGATATCGAACGAGTTCCCATTGATCGCTTGAAAAGTTTCTACAAAAAATATTATCAACCGGATAACGCGGTTTTGATTGTGGTCGGAAAGTTTGATCAGGAAAAAGCGCTGACACTGATCAATAAGTATTTTGGTACCATTCCACGACCAGAGCGGAAACTGGATGCGACCTATACCGAAGAACCACCGCAGGAAGGAGAGCGAGTCGTCACACTGCGACGCATCGGGGAAGTCCCTGTTGTGGGAGTGGCCTATCATATTCCAGCTGCCGCTCATAAAGACATGGCTGCACTGGATGTACTGGAAACGGCGCTCACCGATGATCCCTCAGGTGTGCTTTATCAGGCGCTGGTGAAAACCAAGAAAGCCTCCCGGGTTTCCGGCTCGCTCTATGCGTTGCATGATCCGGGTGTTTTACGATTACAGGCTGAAGTCATCAAAGGAAATGATCCACAAGTGATTCTGGGGATTCTGTTTGACACGCTACAGAATGTCATGGATAAGGGGATCTCAGCTGAAAATGTAACGCGTGCCAAAGAAAAGTTGCTAAAACAATATGAACAGGGTGAGAATAACAGTTCCCGTCTGGCAGTCGAGCTGACTGAATGGGTGTCGATGGGAGACTGGAGGCTACGTTTTCTCTATCGCGATGCGCTGGAGAAAGTCACTCCCGAAGATGTCAAACGCGTGGCTGACCAGTACCTGAAAGAAAATAATCGTACCGTGGGGATCTTTGTTCCCGTGGAGAAAAGTCAGAAAGTGACCATTCCTCAGATTGATGATATCGCAAAAATAATCGGCGACTACAAAGGCCGCGAAACGGTAGCGAAAGGGGAAGACTTTGATGTCTCACCAGAAAATATTGATAAAAGGACAACGGTCAAAACACTTTCAAGTGGTGTGAAGGTCGCATTACTTTCCAAGAAAACACGCGGAGCCGAAGTCAATTTGAAGATGACTCTACGGTATGGAAATCTGGAAAATTTACAGGGAAAACGAACTGCCTGTGAATTTCTACCTGCTGTGATGAAACGGGGGACGAAAAGCAAAACACGTCAGGAAATTGAAGATGAGCTGAATAAATTGCGTGCCCAGTTAAGCATTTCCGGTTCTCCCGGCGAATTAAGCGTTTCCATCAAAACACGTGGCGAGAATCTCGGGAAAGTATTGGGAATTCTGAAACTGATTCTGCGCGAACCAACTCTGCCTGCTGCGGAACTGGAAGTCATGAAGTCACAGCAGATCGCGGGGATGGAAAAACAGAAGACCGATCCACAATCGCGGGCCATTCTCTCGGTTCGGCGTCAACTGCGCCCCTATGCTCCTGAAGATCCCCGCTATGTGCCGGACATCGATCAGGAGATCGAACGCATCAAAGCATTATCGCAAAGCGATCTGCAATCACTCTATGAGAACTTTATAGGTGCTTCGGTGGGTGAAATTGCGGTGGTCGGCGATTTTTCTGAAGAGGAAGTCTTTACACAGCTCAATTCCATGTTGGAAAACTGGGATTCGAAAGCCTCATATCAGCATATTCCCTCGATGGCACATAAGATACCGGGAAAAACAGAAGAAATTATCATACCCGATAAAGCGAACGCCTTCTATTTTGCGGGTTTGACTTTTCCCATGAATACGAGCGCACCGGAATATCCGGATCTGGTGGTTGCCGGTTCTGTACTTGGTTCAAGTGGCCTCTCTTCTCGATTAGGAGATCGCGTACGACAGAAAGAAGGACTCGCTTATGGAGTGGGGGCATTTATTCATGCGGGTACGGTGGATGATCGCGGTTCGATTTCACTTTATGCCAGTTGTAATCCTGATAACATGAAAAAAGTGGAGACTGCCATTAAGGAAGAATTGGCGCTGTTGATTTCGAAAGGAATTACGAAAGAAGAATTGGCCAATGCACAGAAAGGTTTTCTGGAAAGACAGGAAGTCTCTCGTACCAGTGATGCTTCATTGGCTTCGATTTTGTCAACGAATTTATTCGCGAAACGCGATATGACCTACTATTCGAAGCTGGAGCAAAATATCAACGCTGTAACTGCGGAAGCAGCACAGCAGGCATTTGGGAAATATATCAATCCTGAAGATCTGGTGATTGTTATCTCTGGCAGTTTGAAGAAATAGATCACGTTTTCGGTTTTATCTAATGGAAAACAGTCAGTTCGGTTCCTCAAGACGTTCTGATACGAGCATTCAATGACAAAGAAGATCCGGATTCTTTTTGCAATTGGAAGCTTGGGAGGCGGAGGAGCCGAACGAGTACTGCTGGATCAGCTGGCAAGATTAAATCGCGAGAAGTTTACTCCGCTTTTGTATCTTGTTTCTCACACCGGTTCTCTGCTCTCAGAGCTTCCCGAAGATGTGCCGGTTTTCGCATTCGATACCAGGCATCCTGCTCCCCTCTGGAATTGGCCGGGACGAATTCATCGACGGTTGGTCGCTGACATGGCGACTGTGATTCAGGAGCAGCAAATTGATCTGGTGTTCGATCATACCTTTCACATGACACTCATTGCAGGCCCAGCAACGGCTGCAACAAAAACGCGTCGGATTTCTCTCGTGGTTAGTGATCCGGATATTGATCTCAAAAGCAACGAAAAACGATTTTTCTCTTTTAAAAGGCGGCTCTTAAAGAAAGCTTATCAGACAGCAGATATCGTTGTTGCGGTTTCAGAAGGCGTAAGAGCAGCGACAATCGACTATTATGATTGTCGTCCAGCTTTAGTTCAAACGATTTATAATCCCATCAATATTGAACGTATTGATGGTTATTGCAATCAAGGAGAGCTTCAGCTGGATCCTGAAAAATTTCACGTGGTGAGTTGCGGGCGGCTGCATTTTCAAAAAGGATTTTCCTATTTGATCGAAGCAGCAGAGAAACTGATTTATGAAAAATCACTCACGCATTTACAATTTCATATCCTGGGAGAAGGTCCCTTCCGTGAAGAGCTGGAACGTCAGATACAACAGAAACGCTTAAACGATTATGTGTTTTTAGTTGGCTTTCAAAGTAATCCATTTCAGTATTATCGCGAAGCACAATTGTTTTGCCTGCCGTCGTTGTGTGAAGGATTTGGCCTGGTGTTGGCAGAGGCAATGGTCTGCCGGATACCTGTTCTCGCGGCAGATTGTCCCAGTGGTCCTGCTGAAATTCTGGCCAATGGAGAGTATGGCCGTTTGGTTCCACCGGGGGATTTCAATGCACTGGTAGATCAAATTGATGATGCCATTTCTCATTATGAAAGCTGGCTGTCAATCTTACCTGCTGCGCGAGAACGCGTTGAGGAGATGTCTGGTTATGACTCTGCGATGCAGCGATTGGAAAAGCTGTTTGAGAGCGTGGTTGAAAATTAATGAGATTTCGGCATAGAAGATCAGCTTGAACCTCATGCGTACAATCGATGAGTCCGTATATTTCAAGCCGTGAAATGGACCATGTTTGGCTGCCAAATCGGGTCAGAATTGCTCAATCGCTTCGATTTCAAGCCAATATACTAATTTCTGGATGAACGTAGTTGAGTAGTAAATAAGAGGCTTGGATAAATCTGAAAATGTTTTCAGTTGGTTGATTCTCAGTCCTAATTCGGTTACCTTGGTTCTTCGCGTATTTCGGACGAACCACTTTCATTAACATAGCCAATAAATATTGGTATAGCAAGAGTTTGCAATGACAGAAGAACCAGCAAATTCACGAATTGAACAAGACCGTCAGCAGATTTTGGAAGCCCAGCAACAAGGGGCCGGAGCCAAGATTAAAGTTTATACAAAACTTTCCGGTCCGGGGTGGTTGCAGAGTGCCATTACTCTGGGTGGCGGTTCATTGGCGGGTGGCTTGTATCTCGGGATTCTTTCGGGCTATCACCTGATGTGGCTACAGCCTTTGGCAATGATTATGGGCGTGATTATGCTCAGCGCGATCGGCTATGTCGCGTTATCAACCAAAGAGCGTCCTTTCGCGTCGATCAATAATCACATCAGTCCTGTTCTGGGATGGGGCTGGGCGATCGCCACCTTGATGGCGAACTTGATCTGGTGCATGCCTCAGTATGCATTGGGGACAGCAGCACTGCAACAGAATCTGGCGCCTGAAATATTTGCCAATGGTGAGAACGGAAAATACCTGGCAGCAGCAGCTTTGTTTCTTGTTTCTGGTGTCGTGATCTGGTTTTATGATTCCGGGGGCTGGGGAATCAAACTGTTTGAAGCCATCCTGAAAATTATGGTAGGTATCGTCGTTCTTTGTTTCTTCGGCGTGGTCTTAAAAATGAGTCTCTCAACCAATGATTTGGATTGGGCGAAGATTCTCGCCGGATATATTCCAAACCTCAGTATGTTTTCGAACCCTTCACCGGAATTTTCAGACATGTTGTCTCAGGCAGGTGGCTATGCTGAATACTGGAAAAAACTGATTGTCGGAAATCAACAGAAAGTCATGATCACAGCCGCTGCAACAGCCGTTGGGATTAACATGACCTTTTTACTTCCCTATTCGATGCGTGCCAAAGGGTGGGATAAGGACTTTCGCGGGCTGGCAGCATTCGACCTTTCAACAGGTCTGTTTGTTCCGTTTCTACTTGCCACCAGTTGCGTCGTGATAGCGGCTGCCTCACAGTTTCATGCCAAGCCTGCTGCCGGTTTACTAGGTGAAAAAAATGCACAAGGTCAGGTCGTGCAAGCTGATCCTGGATTATTAGGACAGTACAACAAATTATTAGACAGCCGTTTGAAAAAAGAGTTACCTGAAGCGACCTGGAATGAATTGAAGGAAAACAAAACTGCTTTAGAGCAGAAGCGGGCGGCACTTCCCCTGCCTGAGCGAACATTGGCAGCCATGCTCGTCAATCGGGACGCGTTCCAATTGGCATCCTCTCTCAAACCTCTTGCCGGTGAAACCGTCTCACAACTCGTTTTCGGTTTGGGGGTTGTAGCGATGGCGATTTCCACCATTATTATTCTGATGCTCATCAATGGTTTTGTTTTCTGCGAAATGCTGGGCGTAGAGCCCAGGGGAACTTATCATCGTATCGGTTGTTACATGCCCGCTATTACGGGAATGGTTGGTTCCTTCTTCTGGTCAGGGAATGCCAAAGCATGGCTGGCCGTTCCCACATCCATGTTTGGGATGGTTCTGCTACCCATTGCTTATTTGACCTTCTTTTTCATGATGAATTCGCCGAAAATTCTGGGTGAGAACATGCCCAGAGGTGGCAAACGGGTTGCCTGGAATCTGGCAATGGGAATTTCAACGCTGTGTGCCGCCTTCGGTTGCGTATGGAGTATCAAATCCAGTGCTTTTGCCGTTTACGGGTTCAGTGCCTTAGGCATCTTTATCGGCCTGGCGATTATCGTGCACATTTTGCGATTGTCTAAGAGTGATACCTCGAACACTGAAGCAAATTAGCAGGACTCAATTTCAGTCAGTTTGTTTGGTAGGATTCAGGCATACTTACTGTAATTGAATTCGATTATCAGCTTCTGAATCGATCTTAGTACTGAAGAAGATTTTCGAAGGGCGAATTCTCAGGCGTTGCGCCCAGAAGCGTGCCAGAACCGCGAGCGTTCCCAGTCCATATTTCACACAGCGTTTGAAATTGATGCTGGATGCTTCCGCAAAGTAGCGGACTGGTACGGGAATATCGCCGATCCGAAAGTTAAAGTGAACCGCTTGCGCTAAGACCTGACTGTCGAATACGAAATCATTGGAATTGTGTTCATAGGGTATCGTTTCCAGGACCTCTCTGCGATAAGCACGAAATCCACTATGAAAATCTCCCAGGTTTTGCCCTAAGGCAATGTTTTCTGTAATCGTCAAAAAACGATTGGCCAGATACTTCCAGGCAGGCATGCCTCCTGAAAGTGCTTCGCGGCGGGTACGGATTCGGGAACCTAGAACCACATCACAAATCCCCAGTTTAAGGAGTTCAATGGTTATTCCCACAACACGACTGTCGTATTGATAATCGGGATGCAGCATCACGATATATTCCGCACCATGTTCCAGTGCGTACTGATAACAGGTCTTCTGATTACCACCATAACCACGGTTTTCTTTGTGTTTGATGACGGTTAACCCGTGGCTCAATGCGAGCTCAACAGTATTATCCGTACTTCCATCATCAACGAGAATGATTTCGTCAGCAATACCCGTTGGTAGATCTTGCAGCGTTTGATTCAAGGTTGAGGCCGCATTATAAGCGGGCATGACCACGATTGTTTTGCCCTGTGGAAGCGACGCGCGTTCAATTTCCTCAAGTAATGGTTCCAGATTTCGTAACTGTGACATCATCTCTGCACTGTCCGGTGCAATCACGGGCTCTGCCTGTTTGTTTTTCTGATCTGGTAGTGAAACTGGTTTCAACATGTCGGCCTCCGAGTACCGTCTCGAGTTGGTATTGTTACCTCAATCTGTGCAAGATCTCTTTCAAATCTAGCTTATGAAACGAAGAGCGAACAAAATGAGAGCGTACTGGATTAGATGAAATTGTATGTCGCGTACCGTGTCTCCGATTAATCTGATTATGACAATCATCATGTTTGATGCCCCGTTTGATGATGCAATTAATCATCGTTTCGCTCAATTCATCTGCAGATATCTGACCACGACCTATGTTTATGATAAGCAGGGATTTCTTCTTTCGTCCCTGAAAGGTAAGGGATACAGAATCTGATGCATCAAAATCAATTACAAACACCATGGAAATTACGCCAGGCGATCAAAAGTCAGCTGGTTCCGATTATTTCGTTGGTACTGGTTGTGCTGATCACTTTTGGAATGGCCATCAGTTTTGATTTCGTCAACTGGGATGATCCCTGGTATGTGATTCACAATCCACTCGTAAAGAGTTGGCATCCCGATAATTTACAAAAGATCACAACGCAAGTCGTGACAAGAAATTATGCACCTCTCACCGTGTTCTCATTTCTGTTGGATCACACTCTCTACGGTCTGTGGGCAGGCGGTTATCATCTCACGAATATTCTGCTGCACGCTGTAAATGCCGTGCTTGTCTTTTTATTAGTGACGCGGTTTACCAAAAATCGACTGATCGGCTGGGCAACTGCCGCTGTTTTTGCGATTCATCCCGTCCAGGTGGAAACGGTCGTCTGGATTTCGTCCCGTAAAGGGTTATTATCTGCGACGTTTATTCTCGCCTCGCTCTGGTATTGGCTCAGAAAAGATCGAACTTTAGAGCAGAATACCTCTGGATTTCTTTGCTTTATCGGTGCCCTGCTTTCCAAGGCATTAGCGGTGATCGTGCCTGCCATTGTCTTTTGTTTTGATTATGGTGTAGCAAAAGTACCATTCCGTGAAGCAGTGAAACGGCAGATTTTTCCAGGATGCTGTGCCCTTATCTTGCTGGTGATTACCATGCTGGCACAAACAAGTGAACTGGGAGGTGTGAGAAACCACTTCGGGATGAGTAAAGCGGAAATCCTCTCAATCGATACCGTAATTATGTCAAAGTATGTCCAGATGCTGTTATGGCCCGATGCGCGATCTGTGCTCTATGATCCACCCACATCAGAAATCGGCGGGAAGGTGGTCATCTCTCTTTTCTGCTGGCTGACAGCGACAATTTTGTTCATTCGTATGGGCAAACGGCAGCCTCTGATTCTATTTGCAGGTTGCACTTTCCTGCTTCTATTGTTGCCTGTTTTGAATCTATTTCCCATCACGACTTTGATGAATGATCGCTATTTATATCTGCCATGTATTCCCTTCTTTGCACTTGTATTTAGCGCTTTCGTACAAATCCTGGAATCAATCAAACAACATCTGGTTGTGCCAATGCTAAGGGGAAAACAGTGTTCTGGTTATCTGGTTCCCGCAGTATTTGGAGTGATTCTCTTAGCTTTGCTCTCCAGATACAGTCTGCTGACAGAGCGATATCTGTATGTCTGGAAAGATGGTCTCTCGCTATGGCAGTACACATCACAGCAAGTGCCCCAGCTGCCCGTGGTGCAGATTCAACTGGCTAACAGTTACCACAGCCAGGGAGAACATGCACGGGCAGTGAAGATCATCAAACAGGCAATCCAAAATACAAGCCCCGATCAGCTCGACCGACAGAGAATGCAGCAAAAGATCGAGGATTGGGAGCGCCTGAAGTAACGGCGATCGAAAAAAAAGAGCTGCTTTCGCGATGTCGCTTCACGCCAAAATGGTCAAGCAGACTTCTGCATACTTGCCTGCTCAAGAAAAAGAAGACAGCACAGTAAAACATTATGACAAAAAATGTCAGTGGTTTTATATCATCATTAAGCTAATTCCATGAATAGATAAAGCTTAGCGCTTCTTGAATGTTTCTTCTGATCAACCACTCATTTTTCTCTAAAAAACTTTTACTTATCCGCTTGACTGTCTTAACCCGTGAACTACTTTTGAGTGTTACCATTTTACTCTGACTAACGATGGGTGAATGAGAACAGACAATTTTGACATCATTTCGGAAATTTTGTTCCGTTGTTTTGTGACTATTAAAATCTCCAATAATATGTTCTGAAATTCAAATCATGAATTCAGAATCTTTTGCTCTTCTATAGAGGGGGCATATTGGGTGTTTCTTTTGAGGATGTAACTCAAAGAAACAATTATTTCGGGTGAGTTATGTGAAGATGAAGACTTGTTGTGTCACATCCAGCATGGCTTGGTTGTTTTGTGTTGATACATGTGGTCCATGAATCAACTCCAATTGGAAAGAAAGAGAGCAACAACAATGAAGAATCTAACAAAGAGCATCAAGAATTTCCTCGTTTCAGAAGATGGCCCAACAGCAGTTGAATATGCTGTGATGCTGGCTCTGATCGTGATTGTTTGTTTAACAGCAATTCAGGCTGTTGGAACAAACGCCAATGCGAAGTTCGAAGCTGTTCGTGATGCATTGACCTAATAGAGGTTGATTGAATTACAACGCTATTATGAGTAAATCGCTCAGTCGAACTTTTCGGCTGAGCGTTTTATTGCGTATCAGATTCTCCAGAAATTCGTTTTTTTAAGTACTTCCAGCGAATAGTCAGTCTACACGACTTAGTGTTTTCGTTTTATTTCTCAAGGAGAGAGCATAATGTTTCCTTACTGCATTGATGCCCAGGCGGGAGCGGTTTTGGAGCTGATCATGCTGATCATTCCGGTCATTGTATGGTTTACTTCGTTTCTAACATGTGGCCGTTGTTAGTCATTCTGGAGTCGATGCCAGCAATATGCATGGCAATACACAAGTCTTCCAGTGGGTTATTCGAAATCGGGAAAAATTACAAGATATTCCCTGCTCACCTTTGCTTGTGACCTAAACTGAATAATAAGAGTTCAATTGTTGAATAATTCAGATCAGGTCGTTCCGGTTCTTTCATCCAGAGAATCGAACTGATTTGTTTATATGTGATAAAAAAATTCCCTCATGAAATGCAACAAAACGCATTTCGATAAGATTCAATAAGAAAGGCCATATTGATGGATTGGCAACAGATACTTCTGGAGAATTGGCACGTAAAGTTTGTTTCCATAGTCTTGATTTATGCAGCTTACATTGATGGTAAAGAACTGCGGGTTCCAAACTGGATTACATATCCGATGGTACTTTCCGGTCTGGTCTATATGACGTGGACAGGAGGTTTTGCGGGACTTGGTTGGGGACTGTTGGGAATGGTTGTCGGTCTGGCGACCCTGCTCCCCTTATACAGCGTAGGCGGAATGGGAGCCGGTGATGTCAAATTGATGGCAGGAATCGGTGCCTGGTTGGGTGTGAAGATTACCTTTTATGCTTTCTGCGTCACAACGATTGTGGGTGCAGTCATGGCCATCGCAATGGTCCTGTATCGCAAGAAGTTTTACACGCACTTGGGGCAGGCCATCTTGATTCTGGACGAATGGCGTTCTGTAAAGAATCCAAGGGAACTGTCGCGAATTGCCAAAGAGCGAAAACCCACGATGTACCTCCTCCCTTATGGGATTCCCATCTGCATTGGTTCCATTGCATATTTCTTCTATGCAGGCTTACTGTAAGCAGAAAATGATGAATACACGAAATGTTAAAATAAGTGAAATATGGCAAGTGCGGGTTAAGCGTTGTGGTTGGCAGGATTGTCATTACAACCAGAATTATGATTTCAATCGATAAAATCGTTATAAATTGAAGCAAGTACTCTCGAAGTGCCGATGTTGACAATGATGACAGAATTTCCTTTCTGTAAACCTGTGAATTCAGGCGAATATCAAGTCGACGCTTCGGAAAACAGATCCTGAGATTGTAAAGATCAGACTGTTTACCAGTTCGAGAGCTGCTTGATTTATGTCTCTTTGACGGGTGGCAGTTATGAAAGTAAAGTCGTTGATGATGTTGGTTGTTGCAGTCGGTTGTGGACTGGTTGCAATGCTGGGTGTAAGACAGGTACTCAATAAGGGTGACAAAAAGGAAGTGGTCGAAACGGCAAATGTCCTGGTGACAATTGCTGAGATCGCACCCGGAACACCTTTGAATGAGTCCAATGTAAAATTCAAATCATGGGCGATTGATCAAATACCGGAAGGATCAGTTACAAAACTGGAAGAGTATAAAGAACGCTCCATTAAGACCCGGGCAGTTCCTGGTGAAATCGTGATGAAAGCGAAACTCAGTGAACAGGGAGTACGTGGGGCCTCTGTAGAAATTCCTGATGGAAAACGAGTCTTCACAACTTCGGTAGATATGACCAAAACACACAGTGGTTTAATTCTTCCGGGGGACTTTGTAGATGTGTATGTTACGTTTACAGCTCGGAAGCCACAGGGAGGTATGACGACCATCACAAAAGTGATCCTGGAACGAGTGAAAATTTTTGCGACAGACAGTTTAACTGATGCCGGAGGGTCCGACAGCAATCAGGTGAAATCAAAGAACATTTCATTACTACTCGCTCCACGAGAAGGAGCCATTTTGAAACTTGCGGAGAGTAAAGGTGAAGTACACCTCGCATTGAGAGCAGCTTCTGATCACGCAGATACGGAAGATGTTCAGTTCGACGATGATGAGCTGGCTGAAGTGTTTTCGATCGAAGGTAGTGAGTATCTGAAAGACGGCGAACAGAGTCAAGATAAAGAGTATGAAGAAGGCCCACAGCGATTGGCTGACAATGACAGTGAATCAAAATCAGCCAAACAGTTTTTGGATGAACAACAGCAGCCTCAGCAGATGGCTTCGGTAGAGGCAGAATTAGAACAAGAGAAAAAAATGTGGGAAGTCGAAGTCTTCTCCGGTGGAGAAAAGATAATTCAGGAAGTTGAAATCCTGGAAGAAGAAGTAAAAGATCAAAAAGCGGCACTCAAAGATTTATGGGAAGTGTTTACTACGAAACAAAAAACGAAAATTAACTGATCTGGTCACTGCCCTGCTCTGTCAACGGATTTAAGAGGACAATTGGAGGGCAAAGGGTGTCTTGATCAGAGTTTAGAAGAAGTCTGTTTATTGTATCATCGAAAATTCGGAATTTACCTGAATAAGATGGTGCGACTGTTTAAAAAGTAAGGGGCACGGATGCTGGCCTTCAAAAAACACTTAAGAATAAACCGTTTTCCTTTGTTCGTGGCAATGATGTGTAGTCTCATTACTGCCAAAGGATATTCACAGGCTGAGCAGCCTGTTCCCGCCGGAGCAAGCGAGCCTGTCGTTCAGGTAACAGCTGACAAGATGAAGCTGGAAATTACCGAAAAATTCTCCAAGATTCTTAAGTTTCCCGGCAAGATAAAACGTGTCGATGGCTTCGATCCTACGGTGCTCGGCATCACTGCCCTCACTCCAAATGAGATCAGAGTGCAGGCATTAGTTCCCGGCGTGACGACTCTGGTGATCACCGATGAGAACAAAAAAGTCCACTCTATTGAAACATTTGTAAGTGGCGATGCACGTCATTTACAAGCCTATCTCAAACAGTTATTTCCCAGCTCTTCAGTTGAAGCGATCAAAGTACAGGATTCTGTCGTTTTACGTGGCTGGGTGACACAACCAGAGGCGATTACCGAAATGGTAGAAATCGCTGAACAGTTTTTCCCCAACGGTGTGCTGAATCAAATGAAACTCGCTGGTGTGCAGCAGGTTCTTTTGAAAGTCAAGATTATGGAAGTCCAGCGCTCCAAAATTAGACAGTTGGGTGTGAACTGGCTCTTTTTAAATCAATCAGGTTATGTTTACAGTACCCCCGGCTCATTAGTACCCATTACCGGAATTACGGTGCCCTTTGGTGGCCCCCCTGCTCTGACGGCGTCTCAGAACCTGCTCAGTGGTACTTCTCTGGGATTTGGTTTAGTGGATGGCTCCAGTATTTTTCAGGCATTTATCGATGCATTGAAGCAGGAAGCCTTGCTGAAGATTTTAGCAGAACCAGAACTGGTGACGACCAGCGGAAGGCCTGCCAACTTACTCTCTGGTGGTGAATTTCCAATTCTCGTGCCACAAAGTTTAGGGACTGTTACTATCGAATGGCGTGAGTTCGGTGTCAGAATGGAAGCGGTGCCCATTGTTCTGGGGAATGGTCGACTACGCCTGGAAGTACAGCCGGAAGTCAGTGAACGAGACTTTTCCAATGCAGTTCAGGTTGCCGGGACGACTGTCCCTGGTTTAACTGTTCGCCGTGCTAATACCGCGGTTGAAATGAACTTTGGTGAAACCATGGTGATTGCCGGGTTGATTTCCAGCCGTAAGACGGCAGAGACCTCTAAAACACCTTTTCTGGGAGAACTTCCGTTCATCGGAGCAGCCTTCCGAAGAGTAAGATATACAGAAGGAGAAACTGAACTGGTCATCATGGTGACACCAGAATTAGTTTCGCCGCTGAAATCGGAACAGGTACCCGCAGGTGGTCCCGGATTATTTACCGCGACGCCAACGGATCGAGAGTTGTACTCGGACGGCGTGCTGGAAGTACCCAGTTATGGGAGCGATTGTCCTAATTGCCGCTATTCCATTCCGGGGCCCATCAGTCCGGAATCAATGATACATTCAGAGAATGTCTTGCCTCCCAGTTCTGCTTCACAGATTCCACAAGTGCCAGCAGCTCCAACGGTTCGTACCGAGTTGATTAAAAAGCCCTCGTTATCACCAGAAAATATTAAAGCACTAGAAGCACAGCAAAAAATAAGACAAACTGCACCAAAACGACCCGCCGGTACAAAGGTGCCGGTTTTGACAAGCCCAGCGACAGGTCAATGGAAAGCTAAGCAAAATAAGACACCCACACCACCGAAAAAGAGTGTCGGTGGGTTGGGAACTCCCTCCAAAGGTCGCCCTGGTTTAATCAGTCCGGAAAGTTGATATCATGATTTGATAAATGATCAACGTCGAAAATAGTAAATGAAACTTGTGATTATTTAACCCTAAGAATAAGTGATGATCTAATGAGTGGAGTTGTTCGATTATCAATTATCGATCCTAATGAAGCAACACGCAATGAGCTGAAAAATATGCTGATTGGTGTTGATATGGTCTGGCTGGAAGCGGAATGTAGTCGTTACGAATTCTTCTCTGATGTCGTGTCCCAGACACAACCAGACCTGGCTTTAATCTCTCTGGATGCGGATCCAGAACTGGCGTTAAATTTGATCGCGCAAGTCACCCGGGATTTACCTTCTTGTAGTGTGGTCGTAGTAAGTAGTTCGCAGGAAGGCAGCCTGATACTGAAGGCAATGCGCAATGGAGCCAAAGAATTCTTGGGTTATCCTCTCGTGCTGGAAGATTTCCTGTCAGCCTTAAACCGCATTCAAATTATATCCGGTCAATCAGATGGCGAGCATTCTACGCCGCGGACAAGCCAGGTCATTACGGTAGCTGGAGTCAGTGGAGGTGTGGGTTGCACTTCACTGGCAATCAATTTGGCCTGTTGTCTGGCCCATAACGAGCGGAACAGTGTCGCAGTGATCGATCTGGATTTGGCTTTAGGCGATACTGATGTCTGGTTGGATATTATTCCGGATTATACGATTCAGGATGTCGCAGAGAATATTTCGCGGCTCGATTACTCGCTGCTAAAACGCTCGCTGACCAAGCACAGTTGTGGTGCTTTTCTATTGCCGCGACCAGTGCAGATGGATATGTCGATGCAGATCACTACCGAAGTGCTAAAGCGAATCATCGCGCTGTTAAGGGCAACCTTTTCGCATCTGGTGATTGATGTCAGTAAATCTTATAACAGTCTGGATTTGGCAGCTATGGAACTCTCAGATTCGGTATTACTGGCCGCACAGCTGGATTTACCCTGTCTGAGAAATGTCGTTCGTCTCTCACAGTATTTTGACACGAATGAAAATATTTCGGAAAAAATCAAAGTGGTAATGAATCGACTTGGGTTGGAAGATACGCAGATCAGTATCAGTAAAGCTCTGGAAACGATTGGCCGTGATATTTTCTGCCAAATTCCCAACGACTATGCAACAATGGTCGAGTCCAGAAATAACGGAGTCCCTCTGATCGTGCAGGCACCCAAGGCGAAATTAACCAGAACGATAATGGGGCTTGCTGCCAGTGTAGGAGGTGAAACGCTTACTTCTGAAGAAGAGACCGCATCGAAAAAGAAAAAGAGCTTGTTTGGTTTTCTGAATCAGTCGAAATAGCTATCGATTTTCTACACACAGGCAGACACGTCCTATTCAGGCATCAAGGTCTAGATGAGTGCCTAATTTACCGGTGGTATCCGGAGCGCGTGCAGAAGGGTCTTCTTCTCTCGTTTGATCGCTGGATTCTGTCCCCTGCTCCTCTGCTTCATCATGACCAAATGGCATGCGCCCGTCTGCATCACGATCACCAGATTTGTCTGTATCTCCGACATCTTGTAGTTGATGTTCGGTCATCGTTTTTTTGTCGATGGACATGTTTTGTTGAGCCGCTTCCGCTTTCTGCTTATCGGCGCTGGCATCGCTTCGCTGAGCGCCAGCAAAAGAACTGCTCAAGTTGACTGCACCAGGATTGATCGAACTCATAATTCTGATCCTTCAATTAAGATAGAGAAGCTATCAAGATCAGGTTGGACATCTGAAGAGGCAGGGGCAAATTTGATTTGAAGGTGTAATTTTCGACGATGTTGAAAATATGTCAAGAGCGATCTGATCACAAAAGGGTTCGTAGAGACTCAGGTCATGGAGTTTATTGTTTAGATTTCCACGAATTGAATAAAAAGTGAGCCTGTCCCTGATGGTGAGGTTCGTGCCAGCATAGAATTTGTAACGCCATCCGATTGGTCCAGCCTCTTTCTGTAAGTCCATCTGGAATCAGGTCAAGATCCTCTTCAGTGATCTGGGAAATCGCGTCCAGCAGGTTCACCCGAGATTGGGCCAGGACTGATTGCATGACTTCTACTGTGGGAAGATTGTTGTCAGCAACACTTCCTTTTTGATACTGAGGGAACCAGTCTGTTAACTCGGACGATTTCGTGCGCAGTCGTTCTGTCGCGAACGCTTCTTCTGTGATGGCGATATGCATGATTTGCCAGCCTATGTGCGCTCTTTGAGGACCAGGTTGATATGTCAGCGCGGCGATTGGGTCTTTTGTTTGAGCAACTTCCTCAAGCAGTTTCAACGTCATGCTTCGGTTAAATTTCAGTACTTGAACGATTGTGGTAGTGTATAAACTCATTATTCTCGGTTCTTTTGAATTCAGATGATGTTGGGAACAGTTGCAAAATTCTTTGTGTGATTATATATCTCACGGTCTACTTCCTGAAAGTGCTTAGCTATAATATCGAGCAGTTGACCGGAAAATCTGGTTCTATTTATTTTGAGATCTTCTTCGACATTTAATAATTCGTTTATTTATCTGTCGCTAATAATGTAAAAGGAACTGCCTGACATGGGAGTCTCGGCAGAAAAGTATCAAGAAAGTCTGGATTTTCTGTTCGGTCGTCTCAATTACGAACGAATGGGGAGTAGTAAGTATTCCACCAAGGACTTTAAGCTGGGCCGCATGCGCGAGCTTCTCAAGCTGCTCGGCAATCCACAGGCCAGCCTGGCTACCATTCATATCGCCGGCACAAAAGGAAAAGGTTCGACTTCAGCGATGATCGCTGAGATGCTGACAGCTGCCGGCTATCGAACCGGTTTGTTTACATCACCTCATGTAACAAATTATAGAGAACGAATTCTCATTGACGGATGTCAGATTGAACCTGAGCAACTGGTTGAACTGGTGACGGAAATCGCGCAAGCTGTCGAGCTGATGGATCATGGTCCTGGAAAAATGAGCCCTACATTTTTTGAATTGACAACCGCATTGGCCTGGATGTACTTCAGGCAGCAACAGGTTGATTATGCGGTAATGGAAGTGGGATTGGGAGGCAGATTAGATTCGACCAATATCTGTGAACCTCTGGCGACTGTGATTACAAATATCAGTTACGACCATACCGCACTTCTGGGAAATACGATCGAGCAAATTACCGGTGAAAAAGCGGGAATTATCAAAACCGGCGTTCCTGTCATTAGTGCAGTCACACAACCAGAAGCGATTGCGGTTCTGGAGGCAATCTCTGATGAGAAGCAAGCTCCTCTGTACCTGATGGATCGGGAATTCTTCTGGGAACCAGTCAATGGAAATGGAAAAAATGACCCACTATCAAAGGATAGCTTGGAGCAAGATGGCATTCCGCTGCAGAAAATTCACGTTAAGACTCCCTGGTCATTGATTAATGACATGCCGGTTAATTTGCTCGGTACACATCAGGCGATCAATGCCGCGTTGGCCCTTACGTTAGTGGACTATATCAGGCACCAGGAGGTGTGCATTGAGAATGACCAAATGCGAACAGGTATGCGTCGTTTAAAATGGCCTGCGCGAATTGAAGTTGTGCGGAAAAATCCCATGGTGATCATTGATACGGCACACAATGGCGCATCGATCAACGCATTAGTCAACACGCTTCAAGAGAGTTTATCGCAGCCGAATCGTATGTTGATCTTTGCGGCTACACGGGATAAAGATGTCAGAGAAATGCTGGAGATTTTATTACCACATTTTTCGAAAGTGATTCTTACTCAATATTTATCAAATCCACGGCGTGTTTCAGTAGATGAATTGTTTGAATTGACCCGGTCAATTCAACAGGAAACCGGAAATGTTTCCGATGTCATTGTCGCTGCCAGTCCAGCTGATGCCTGGTTACGGGCAAAAGAGAGCGCGACATCAGAATTGTTGATCTGTGTGACAGGGTCTTTTTTCATTGCTGCAGAAATGCGAGAGCTGTTATTAGGGTCAACTGATGGCGTGCTGTTGACTGAATCCTGCTAGACAGATCTCTTGAGAAACTGCCGGTCATTCGGAGCGTGTTCGCTAACTGTTTCTGATTTTCCGGTACATCAAAGATGTGGGGCTCATCTTAAGCATGCTCTGTCTTTATGCTTTGAAACCTTAGTTCTAAACGCAGATACAGAAAAACGAATGCATCAGTAAAAGGTCTGTTTTGATCATATTAGCAAAAAAATAAGGGGAGAAGTCGTACGCCCTGCTCTCCCCCCTCATTCTGAAATAGAGCTTGTGTCCAGGTTTACTGCAGCGACTACAAGACCATTTGAAACGACGATCATAGAATGAAAATCGCTATGGCTAAATGGGATGCACTCGTGTTATCAAATTATTGTGGCAGCAAACTGATTGGGTTTCTTTTTTTTCCTTTTTTCTTTTTTTTCTTGGGACCCAGCATTTCTGATCCCGGATCCATAAATGCAGCAGCCCCGATGGCGTCAAACGACTCTGCACCCAAACCATCTGCTGTTGGTGCAGATTCTCTTGCTTCCGTTGCATCAACGACCCATTTCAGGCTATTGCGCTCACGTTTCAGTCTTTTTTTGGCTAGCTCGTATTTATCTGTTTCTGATAATTTTGTGTTTGGATGTAACGACCTTTTCAGATTACCAAAATTATCGACAACAATTGCTTCAGGTAAAATCATCGACGGCCCTTTCCGTCTTGCTGCAGGCAGCTTCAGATCAGGGTGGTGATCCGGGTTAAATTTTGGTGCCGCGATTGCGTCGACCAGGAAATTTTGAGTGTCAAAGTTTACTTTCGCATCTTTTGAGTATTCTTCTTTTGCGACGTCATAGAGTTCCGCGGTTCTCTCTCCACCGATTTCTTCCCCGACCCGCGTTTTTAGTTGAGAGCTATGGATTGTCGTCCCCGTCTCGGGATACCACTGGAAGACTTCAAAAGTTGCTGTGGTTCCGTTAATTCCTCGCGGGGGTTGTACATCGCTGAGGAAATAGTGGACATCTTGCTCGACGGTGACTGCTGCCGTTTCTTTACTCCAGGGAGTATTGCGTATTTCACCTTCTGCAACTGAAGGCAGAAGAACCTCTTCGATTGGACGTTGATAGTTTGGGTTCCGGACAACGAGTCGAACACGATATTTATAACTCGCTCCAGGTTGCAGATCAAAATCAAAGTAGCGGAACAACAGCAGGCGGCCGGCAGCTGTGGCGTTCGCCTTTAGTTTCTGGATAAACTTCTGATTATCTAGTGGTTCACCGGCGGTCTGATGATTCATTGCTTCGGCCATACCTTGGAAAACTGACTCTGATTCTCCTGCTTGTCCGCTGAACATGACCTGGCTACGAATCTGTCGCATACCAAGTTGTAATCCAGAAAATCCTTTTTGTTTCTCTTTAAAAACTTTTTCGTTGGCGTGTGTCTTTTTATACTGATTCAAAAATCGTTCATTCAATTCCAGCTCTTGCTCTATTTCTTCCTGGCTGAGTGTAAAGTTTTCCACACGGGGATGGGTGGCAATTTTGTACCAGAAACCAGCAATACGACTGGGAAGTGGCATTGTAAAGACACGGTCTGTAATGGACGTATTGACAACCGGTGGGTCAAAGTCAGCACTCTCTTTTAAAATATCGATGGAAGTTTGAATGTCTACCTTTTTCCACGCTCCCGACCAGGGCGCATTTTCGTCTTTTGATCGTATTTTGCGTTCGAGTTCAAAATCCAGAAAATCAAGAAGCTTTCCAGATTGCAGATTCTGCATTGAAAAGCCATCGCCTAATGCTCGTTGCAATTTGTCTTGTTGTGTTGCTAGGTCAAAGACGCCTCGGACGGCGACAAATCTCAAGCCACGACCTTCACGAGCAGGTCCAGCCATGCCTCCTCCCTCCATCATGCCGTCAATTCCGCCAGGAACCGCTGCATCGGGGTTGGCGAGACCAAGCTCGAATTCTCCAGCGGCAGGAACGGCAGCCATCGCGTCTACTTCCCCACCGATTCCACCAAAAGTTAAACCTCCAGAGCCACCTGCCGCACCGGCTCTTCTTCTTTCGAATCCACTTTCTTCATCATCATCATCATCGGGTTTCTCTTTACCAGCCTCGTCCAGGTCTGCATCTTCGCTGCCCTCTTTCTCTCCTGCGTCAGCTGGTCGCTTCATCATGATGAAACGTCCGGGGGTAGCAATGAGGTCTTCAACAGTAAGCCAGGCCACTTCTCTGGCCTTTTCTTTTTCTTTATAAAGTGGTTCGGAGAGAGGGATGTTAAATTGATATTTGGTTACACTGAGCCCTTTATCAATCAATTCTGCGACTTTTTGTGGCAAGTCGTCTTCTTTCAGAAATTCTTTACGTTTTTCTTCCGGCCATTGGCTGGTTTTGACCTGAGATTCTGCGGTCGCTACTTTTTGAGAGAGTTCCGTTGGTGTGCGTTTTTCTGTTGACCACTTCGAAGTCAAGATGGCAAAGCATACAAACAATGCGATAAAACACAGAACAATTTTTTCTGCATGATTTACAGCAAATTCTTTGTAGTTCATTCCTTTGAGGTTGGACATCAAATTCTTCACGGGACCTTCTCCGTATAATTGAGATTTTACTAACGTTGATCAAATTCAGTTTTAAGTAAGATTACGTTATTTGTTTATGGTTTCCTCTGACTTTGATTCAGTCTTAGGAGGTTGTTTTGGGTCTGGTTTGGTCTCTGCTGGTTGTTTGGGGTCAGTCGATTCTGTTGGCTGCTGAAGGTTGTCTCCAGCCGGAGCTGGCTGTTTTTCCGGAAGCGAATTCGGAGCAGCTGCAGCTGGATTTGTATTAGCAGAACTCTCACCCGTTTCTGGTGTTGATGCCGCTTCAGTCGGTTGTGTCGTACCATCGGCAGCTGGTTGTTGTGAATTGTTTTCATCACCCTCAGTTTCAGCCACAGCTTCTCCTTCAGGAGGTTCATAAGGCTTATAGAGAGTCATTACTCCAGCAATGGTAACCAGAGCCAGCTTGGGATCACTTAAAGCGGCGTCGAGCAACCCCTTGTTTTCCAAACCTTCAGATTGACTATCACTGGAAAACCCCTCTGATACCGAATCGATACCTCCGAATCTCCCAGAACGACCGGATCCTGCACCGCCAACCAGACCATCAACACTGAAATCGGACTCCCCTCCTCCTCTTCTACCTCCAAGACCACCGATGTTCGCAATCGAGCCGAGATTGTCATCGAACAGATCTGCTCTCTGAACACGCACGATTTCAGCAGGCCAAGGCATGTTAGTCAATTCGGTAAGCAGGTTGGGTAGTTTTCCAGATTGAATGACAGCTTTGATATAAAACGCACGGGTTTTGTATGGCAGTTCTTCTGCTTCCTGGTAATAGCGTTTGCGTTTTGCCGATGCTCCTCTCCCAGAACCGCCACCGAAGCCTCCGGGAATAATTGCGCCATCTGCCTCAGCCGATTCACCAGAACCATCGTCTTCTGATTCAGAGGTATCCGCATCGTTTCCAAAGATTTCCGTTAAATCCATCTCGATGTCGATATTCTGCATGCCATCTTTTCCGTCGTCAGCTGCACGACGTCCACCACCACCTCCGCCACCGAAGCCGCCAACTCCTCCCATATCATCCATTGCGGAGTCTCCATCACCACCACCACCAGAATCTCCGCTCTCTTCGCCAAAAGTTCCACCACGCAGTTCAAGTACAGAAATCTGACGAACAGCAGACTCTCCGATATTGGTAGCCCCTTTATTGACCTCACTAATGGCCTGCAGAATCGAACTGACAAGCCAGACATCTTCCTGGGCATCCCACATTTCTTTTGAAGTTGGATTCTGAGTTTTCCATTTGTCGAGAGGGACATGGGGAATCACATTCGGATTGATGTCAACAGTACCTGTACCGTCTCGTAAACTAAAAGGTTTTGCCAGTTTGTGTGCGCGAAGAATTTCAAACCGGTAAGCCGTTCGATACTGGGTCTTGGGAACACGGGAAATCTCGCCACGATAGGGTGTGTTTTTCATCAGGGGGGCAATATTAGCGGGCCATATAAATAAGCTCTTTTGATTCTCCCAAAGTTTCTTATGGGACTGCCCGATATATTGGTCTTTCTCTTTATTGATCTGTTGCAGTGCGGTAGACCAGGTTTGATTCGGAGGATTGGGAGGGACTTGCGCATCTGTAAACGCTTTATCGATCGCGGATTTGCGCTCATCGATTTCTTTAGAGAGGCTACCTGTTGCCATGCTCCAGCCAACTACGGGTAGCAGCAAAGCAATAAACAGAATAATCCAGAATTTATGAACAATAATCGGTTTTAATTTGTCCATGTGCTTGTCCCTTGCTCTCCGTAGAGATTTACTATCTTTACTAAAGTTGATTTAAGTTATCTAAAAAGAGTCACTTTTGATATATCAATACAGTTCATTAACCGGCTTCAGCCGTTGCCTCTTCGCCTTCAGCTGAAGGTGAGTCGGGCGGATTTTCCTGTCGTTCAAGTACGGGAGTCGGCTTCCAGACAAATTCCAGAGTGAACGTGGTTCGATGAATCTTCATTAGTTTCGGTTCTTTTTCAACACGATTGGAACGGGGGCGAACTCCCCTCCCTCCTAATCCACCGGGGACTGCTGCCGCTTCTGAGGAAAAACCTCCAGATCTTCCTCCTCGTCCAAGACCGCCAAAGCCACCCGAGCTCAGACGACCTTCGCCCATTCCCCTCTTTATTCCACTTGGAGGACCGTTTGGAAAGAACTCAAAAGGAAGTCGCTGATCTTTCAGAATAACAGCGTGCGTAATGCCCATTTTACGTACATCAACCGGCGCTGACTCCGGATTTTTAACAGTCCAGGACTGTAAGTTTTTCAGGAGCGTTTCATTGACATACAAAATGCCAACATCAGTTGTGGGCTTCGATTCATCATGGTGATAATGTAAACCGTTCAGGGTAAAGACAAATCCCGCGCCTTCCGGTGGTTTTTCCTGATCTTCCTTCAGCATATAGGATGTCTTTGACCGTTCAGGGATTTTTTCAAACCATTCATTCAAATCACCGTAGTGTTTCACTGTAATACCAGGAAGTTTAATCTGATTTCTTTTCTCGATTTGCTCATTGTCGATTTGGTCTCCAATATCTCTTGGCAGGCATTCATTAATCGTTTTGAATACTTCCAGCCAATCGTCTCGTGTGTCCAGATTCCAGACGAGTTTATTTCCATTCTCAACCTTAGAAGTAAATTCACTCGCTGCAGCATCGTAGCTGGACTGATATCCGGAAACCTGAGTGGTTAAATTTTTTACTTTGCCTTCGACGCTTCCAAAGCGGTCCTTGCTAACCGAGTTCGCAACATTACTATAGCCCACTGCTGAGATGCAAAGACCCACCAGCAATGCCGCCGCCGAGACAACCGCCCAGGGTTTTTTACGTCGAATCTTACGGGCAGTCGCAATTTCGGGGGGCAGCAGCGTAGTTCGAATCGTTGTCTGCTGCAAAGCCTGTAATGCGATACCATACGGGACCGTAAATGTCAGAATGTTGTCCTGGAAGAGAGGTTCGTTAAGAACAGCATCACCAACCAACGACTGAAAATCATCGAGTCGCTCAACTTCATACTGCAGGTTCTGTTGTAAGAATTTTTGCAGGCCGGCCAATTTGAATCCATTGCCTGTTCCATAAACCTTCGATATTTTTGCATCACGGTTTACGCTGGAAAAGTAACCAATCGACCGCTGGATTTCAGAAACATATTCATTAAATACGGGGCGCAAAGCCTGGAAAACGGCACGTGGGTCTTCCGAACGAGTGGCATTGCATTTGAGATGCTCCGCTTTGGCAAACGTAAGTTTCATCTCTTTGGTTAATGCACGTGTAAAGTGATTACCACCAATGGGAACATTACGAATCCAGATTTTGTTGCCGTTCGTCACCATCAGTGTGGTGCTGTCTGCACCCATATCGACGACAATTGCGGACTCTTCAGGATTTCCCTCGTATTCCTGACCGGGACGAATTCCCAATGAGTCATAACAGAGTGTATTGTAAAGACCCAACGGAGCGATCTGAATTAATTCAACTTCAATTTTTCGTGAGAGAAATGGTTGCAGTGCATGCAAAACCTGGTCTCGCTTCATCGCGAAAATACCAACTTCCGCGTCCAGCATGTAACCACTTTCTTCCACGCCTCCTCCCAAAGGCTGAAAGTCCCAGATTACATCTTCCAAAGCAAAGGGGATTTGTTGTTTGGCTTCATACTTGACGATTTCGGGAACACGACTGGATTGAACAGGTGGTAGCTGGATAAAGCGGGCCAGCGATGTCTGTCCGGGGACGCTGATTGCAATCAGGTCGCCACTCGTTTCATTTCGCGAAAGAAAGGTTTCCAGAGACTGGTTGATTAATTCATCTGGCACAGCATCGGGCTGGCTCAAAATTTTGGGATGTGGAATATAATCAAAGGCAACTGCAATAACCTGATCGGCGGCTTCGGCATAGCGAAGTCGAATTGCCTTTAAACCGGCTTGCCCAATTTCAATGCCCCAAACAGCTTGATTTTCTGCCATGTGTCTGGTTACTCCTGCATTCTGGATAAACCTGACTTTGAAAAAGCAGATCAATCCGGAAAGGTTTCGAAATAATTGTAGAAGCGCTATTTTCCTGCTGAAAGGAACCTTTTCAGGCCAGCAAGATTGTTATTAATTTACGCAGTTAAAGTACAAGATGTGTCAGGAACCATCGGTAGAACAAATTATTCCCTAACATAAAGCTATCACAGGGTTTCTTATAAAGTCAATGAAATAACAGATGTTTGAAAACGACTTCCTGAAAATTAAATAAATCAACCCGACTATTATCAAATGATAGCTGAAATTTGAGTTGATTTCATCGAATTTATTGATAATTTTTGGTTCTCTTAATTGATTCGACGAGTCGTGAAACAGGATAGTTCCCCATGATTCTGTATTCATTACGATTTTCTCGGAATTTTGATGGAGGGAGAATGAAGGTTTTTTAAACACAAAAGTGTACATAAGGCCATTTTCTCTTGTTTTGTTTCACCATCTTTAAGTAGAAGATAGTCAGGCATTTGCGAATTATGGAAGCTCTCAGATACGGGACTATAGATACTCAACGAGAGTTTGCTTATGCTTAGCACTGTCAGAGAGGCGAACAGATGTTGTTACACACTCAATATTAGCATGTTGTTACGTTTATAAAGCATTGTAAGACAATGACATACAATGATATTGTAATATTGATTCCCTGCCACAGTCTTGAAGATTTTCCTACGGAACTGGAAGAAAAAGACGCCGAGAGCCTTTTAAATGCTTTTGCCGTCGCCTGGCATCCTGAGTTATTGGCATCTTCGAGGGTCATTCCCAGCTGGCATCGTTCCGATGAACCACCTCAGTTTCTGGCAGATCGTTTGCTGCTGATTCCCAAGACCTCCGAAGACTGGCTGCCTTACGGCTGGATCGAAGAAGCAGAGTCGAATGGCGCGACTGTTGTCAGTGGGAAAATTCAACGCGATGAAATGGCAGAAGCTGCGCTGAAGCCTTTACATCATGAAGAGGCAACGAATGCGGAGCTGGAGTTGTCAGCAGATCTGGTTGCTGATTTTTATGCACTGGGGCTCTGTTATATTCAGTTGGAATTATTAACGCGGTGCATGCATCACTTCAGTAGCCTGGATGAAGCAACCATCCAGCGCGAAGCGATCGCTGCAGCCGATGCTGCTTTAGCAAACGATATCGAAGCAGCCCGCGCACATTTAAAAGGATGTTTTGAGGTTCTGCTCGAAAATCGTGAACGATTTTATCCGATTGACTGTTATTTGATTGACATGTGCCTGTTAACGCCGGAATGGGTGAATGATTCAATGAAACAGGCGATCGCAGACGAGAGGCCCGTTAACATTCTGGTGACCGCCGATGATCTGGATGACATCGCCACAAAAAATCCGGATCTGATCGAACTCCTGAAAATGAGTTGTGATAATCAGGAAACAGAAATCATCGGCGGCGAACAGGATCAGATTGCAATTCCTGTCGTACCAGTGGAGTCTCTTATCTGGCAGCTCGAGTCCGGGATGCAACAGATTCAGGATCTGACCGGTCGTGCCCCTACCACCTGGGCCAGACGACGTTTTGGCCTGGCTTCGATCCTGCCGATGGTACTGCATCGATTTGGATTTCATTCCGCATTGCATCTGGTTCTCGATGATGGGGTTTATCCCGATTATGAGCAAAGTAAAATTCACTGGGAAGGAGCTGATGGAACGATTCTGGATGCCTTTTCCCGTATTCCGATGTCCGCGGAAGGATCCTCAGGTTATCTTCGCTTTCCCCAGCGAATGGCCGAATCGATGGAAGAAGATCAGGTGGGAGCCTTGATGTTTGCCCATTGGCCTGATGTGAAATCTCCATTTTTTGAAGACTTTAAACGCATTCATCGATATGCACCGGTGCTGGGCAGTTTTGTATTATTGAATGATTTTTTTCAAAACACGGAATCCTCGGGCAGGCACTCTTCTTATGATGCACGCGAATACCTTTCGCCCTTTTTGAGTCAGCTGGTGGCGATGCGAAAGCCTGACCCTCTCAGCCGATTCATCGATCATTTTCAAAGACACGATGAGTTTACCGCCGGGCGTTGGTTTGACTCTGTTTCTCATGCACTGTTGGGACAGACAATAGAAGATGCCGCGCTCTTAAAAGTCGAAAAGGATGTGGAACGCGGGCACTCCGATGCCAGTGAAGAATCGATTCAAAACGCAATCAGTTCTTTGCAGGGATTCCGTGAAACAGGTGTGTCAAAACTGGCGCAAATCATTCTTCAAGGTGCCGGTCAACAAAGTGGCGTGTTGTTGTTAAACTCACTGTCATTTACCAGAAGAGTGGTTGTTGATCTCCCCGAATTTGAACATGAACCCCAAGCACATGCTGCTGTGATTACCACACAATTTGATGAACGGCAGAAAAAAGCTGTTGTCGAAATTCCTGGTGCCGGTTTTGTCTGGTTGCAACCCGGAAAGTCGCCTGCAGCACCTGTGAAAAATAATGTACCGATTGCCGAGCCTCTCTTACTCAGAAATGAATTCTTTGAAGTTCATATCCATGAAGAGACCGGCGGGATTGCACAAATCAAGGAATACGGCCGGAAACCCAATCGGTTAAGTCAGCAACTCGCGTTTCGGTTTCCGTATCAGCGTAATATTACAACCCCGGGCGCTTTAGGTGATGTAGAGACAAAAACTCCATATTCGGCAGTACGCGATGTGAAAGTGGAACTGGTGTGCGACGGACCTGGTATGGGAGAAATCATTTCGACCGGCGAAATTTATGACCAGGTGAGTGAAAGCACTCTGGCGACATTTCGACAGACGTTCCAGCTTTGGCGCGGAAGGCCAGTTCTGGATGTAAAAATTGAACTCGAAGTGCAAACCATGCCTGATGGTAACCCCTGGGATCACTATTTTGCAGCCCGTTTCGCCTGGGGCGACAGTACCGCTTCGCTGACACGATCCTTGTTAGAAAGTGCGCATGCGTTTCAGGGGGAACGATTTGAAAGTCCCCATTATTTTGAAATCGCTGAGGGAGACCAGCGCGTTACGATTCTGAATCATGGATTGCCTTTTCATCGTAAAACGGGACCTCGCATGCTCGATAGTATGTTGATTGTGGAAGGAGAATCCAAACGCGAATTTAAATTTTCCATTGCCGTGAATCAGAATTTTCCGATGCAAATGGCTAAGAACGTTATGGTGTCGCCAGGTCAGTTTCAAAGCCCCGCAGGGCCTCCCCGGATGGGAGAAGCGGGCTGGTTGTTTCATCTCGATGCCTCGAATGTCCAACTCACGCGAGTGAGAAACCTGATGCATCCGGAGCAGGAGGAATCATCGCAAGATGAGAGTGGTGCAAACTCCGGGTTTGCTGTGCGTTTACTGGAGACGGAAGGCGTGCATCGTTCAGTCAAATTGCGTTGTTGGAAATCACCGGTGAGTGCCAGACAACGCGACTTTCATGGGAAAACAGTAGTAGAACTCCCCATTGAAGAGGATGCAGTACTGATTGAGATGTCCCCCTACGAAATTGCAGAGGTTGAGATCCAGTTCGAGGAGCAATCATAAGCGATGATCGTCACGATTGATGGACCCGCGGGATCTGGAAAAAGCACAGCGGCACGCGGTTTGTCTGAAAGATTGAAATTTGAATTTCTTGACACGGGCGCCATGTATCGATGTGTCGCCCGGGCTGTGATTCAACAAAATATTGATTTGACCGACGAGCAGGCGGTAGTGAAAATCAGCCAGCAAATTACAATTGCATTTTCTGATGCGAAAGTTCTGCTTAATGGAGAAGATGTCTCTCTGTCGATAAGAACACCTGAAGTGACCGAAGCGGCTTCTCTCGTTGCGCAATATCCTGCCGTCAGGCAGGAACTGGTACACTTACAGCGTCAGGCGGCAAAAGACATTGATATTGTCAGCGAAGGCCGCGATCAGGGGACCGTTGTTTTTCCTGACGCCTTCTGTAAGTTTTTTTTGGTGGCAGTCCCTCAGGAAAGAGCTCGACGGAGATTCGAAGAACTTCAAGCACAGGGAAAGACAACTACCCTTTCGGAGATCTTGCAACAGATTGAGGAACGAGACCAACGTGATGAACAACGCACCGTGGCCCCTCTGAAACCGGCCGACGATGCGATTGAAATCAATACTTCCGATCTGACAATTGATGAAGTGCTCAATCAATTGGAACAGATTGTTCGCTCACGAATCAATTCGACGACTCACGAACAGGATTCGGAGGGGAACCTGTGATCAGAACTGTAAAGTCAGCGTCACAGTCGTGCGGCTGTCTAACAGGTCCTTACGGTTGGAGATCGGGAATTCCCAGACTCCTGCAACTGACAGGCAGTCGTTGAGCCGGTAGTTGGCACCAAAGGCTGTGGTAACTACATTGTTTCCTGCTACGCTGGATGAACCCAGGTTGATCCAGTCTCCCCCTTCAATGCTCAATGGCAGGGCCTGACCACTTTTGGTGTAGACAATACCATTCAATTCTGCAATTGCTGAGAGTTTCTCCGTGACGGGATGATCATAGTGCACACTGTAGTAAAACGATGTTGATTCTTCTGCGGTGTTGCCGGGAAAATGAAAGCCGGAAGAAGCAATCAGATGTCCGCAGCCGATTTGCTTACCGACAGAAATATAGGGTGTCCAGACGCCATCGCCGTTTCCTTGAAAAACACGTGTGCTACCATTAGTGGTTTCGTAGACGAGTCCGCCTGAGAGCAGGAATTGATTTTCAACATCCCGGATGAATACGTATTTCAATCCCAGTCCAAGGTCTGCCCAGCCTCGTGAGTTACCGACACCCCGAGTCTGCAATGTGTTATATCCATCTTTGATAGCAAGAAAGGAGAGACGTTCGTTGAGCGCAACACCAATTTGGAGAGCATAGACTTGCAGATCCCCTGCACCGAGAACCGGAGTTTGCGAATCAATCATTTGATTGATAAAAACACCACGCACATAGGTCAGAGATCTGGGGTCAATTGCCCAGACCGGATTACTGACAGGCATCACAAAGTCATCAAAGCAACGATCGCTGGGGAATTTACTCAGTAAAGGAATTCGATCGCAGAGTGTGCAAGCATTGCAACTGCAAGACTCACAGTTGCAGGCAAAAGATTGTGTACCGCAGGCAGAAGAACAACTATTCTGTCCGGGCATGCAGACTGCGGGTGGACTGCTCGGAGCGCCAATCAATTCCTGCTTGGGATCTGAGGGAACAGTAGCCTCAGAACTCCCTTTTATGAGTGAGGGGGCCGGGGCTGCGTCTAATTCCAAAACACCTTGAGAAAAGACATTCTCGATGGTCTTTGGATCAGCTGGTCCTTCGGCAAAAACTACCGAACCGAATGTGTTGCAAGAAATTGCGGTGAGTATTATCAGCGCGAACCTCATGTTTCCCCTCCTGGAAATGAGCTGACATAGTTAATTAGATGACTTTTTGAAATAAGACCTCTTTGTCTTGTTTATCTTATGTCTTTTATCTATATCGACAAATTTATTAATGGAGTATAGGAGAATAAGCAAAGTTTATCTATTTTTCATAATTGAAGAGTTCTAATGAAGGTAAGGGATAGGCATAAAAAAATGCACGCCGATTTGACGTGCATTGTATTCAAGTGAAATGAAAACAGCGATTGATTAGTGCATCAGTTGTTTCTCAAAATCGATGTCGTATTTTTTCATTTTTTTGTAGAGTGTGGTGCGGTTAATACCCAGTGCTTTGGCGGTATTTTGTCGATTCCAGCCATTCGATTCCAGTGCTTCAATGATGATTTGACGTTCAGGATTAGCCAAAGCATTTTTCAATGATCCATTTCCCAAACGGCTGTCTATCGACAGAGAGAAAGATTGTTCCTGACGAATTTGTTCAGGAAGATCTGAAACACGGATATAATCTCCTTTGGTCAGAACCACAGAGCGTTCAATCACATTGATTAATTCACGCACATTTCCAGGCCATTGATATTTCAGCATCGCTTGTGTTGCAGACGCATCGAAGCCTTTGATTGATTTCCCAATCTGTTCGTTGTAAACGTTGAGATAGTGCTCGATGAGTAATGGAATGTCACTCAGGCGTTCTCTGAGTGCCGGCTGGGTTAATGTGATGACATTGATACGGTAATAGAGATCCTGTCTGAATTCTCCACTAGCCACCATTTCTTCCAGGTTCTGGTTGGTGGCTAAAATGAGTCTAATATCAACGGAATGGGTTTTGTTGTCTCCTACTGCTTCGAATTCACGATCCTGTAATACACGTAACAGTTTTACCTGTAAGCTGGGAGAAGAGGTGGCGATTTCGTCCAGAAACAGAGTACCACCGTCTGCCTGTAGAAACTTACCGATTTTATCGTGAGTCGCTCCTGTAAAGGAACCTGCCTTATGTCCAAATAATTCACTTTCCAGCAAACTGTCAGGAAGCGCACCGCAGGCTACTTCAACAAATGGCTTATTGCAGCGATCACTCAGTTGATGAATCGCACGGGCGGTCATCGTCTTGCCGGTACCGTTTTCCCCCAGAACCAAAACGGTGGTGCGTGTTTCGGCGACACTTTCGATCAAATCGAACATCTTTTGCATTTTATAGTCCTGGCCAACAATATTTGCCAGTCCATGTCGTTGATCAAGTTGTGCTTTGAGAGTCTTGTTTTCTTCGACGACTTGTCGCTGCTCCAGACAACGTTCGATTGTCAGACTGAGCTCTTCATCAATCACTGGTTTGGTTAGATATTCAAAGGCACCTAGTCGAATCGCTTCGATGGCACTTTCTATCGTTCCGTATCCGGTCAACATGATGACGGCTGTGTCCGGGGCGTTTTCTCGCGTCCATTCCAGTAAGTGGAAACCATCCTGGTCGGGCAAATTGACATCACAGACTACAACCTGAAACGGAAATTCCTTCAATCTTTGAATGGCATCCAGACAAGTGAGTGATGTTTCTGTGCGATGGCCGAGACTTCTTAAGTAGTCAGCCATTGCTTCCAGAATAAATTGATCATCGTCAACAATCAGTAATGAACCCGGATTTGTCTTCATTGATTTTGTCTCGCCCAAAGTGTGCATGTTACGCTGTAATCGTCATACAGCTGAGTCTGTATAATATATACGGTGAATCTGTCGCTTCGATTTACAATCCGAAATTGAAAATCTGTTTCTTGCTTAACTAAAAATCAGCCATTTCTTTGACAGAAAATATGTGGATGAACTGGTTCCTCGATACATAAGAGGCAATCATCCAAACGTTATTACCAGATCAGGTCCTTACTGGACTGGCAATTTTTTCGACTGGCAGTGGAACTGGCAGGCAAACATTAATGAAGGGATATTCAAAACATAGGACACAAGTTTCAAACAGGCAACATGCGACCGACATGCTCTGTTGTTTTTGAGGATCAGTTGTTGATTGAATACCGGAGAGGACTCAAAAAACGTGTTGAAATGGTCAGATCAACCACGGCTGTATGTCGTTAAATGAGTAGTGATATCAATTGTATGAATTATGATGACATGAGAACGGGAGTTCTCAGCACTGGCAAATTCCTATCATTCCTGTAACTGGTAAATCGCGTATGTTTAGTACTCTCGACAGCAAATCTCCTGGATTGCCAAGATTCGCGGGCTTTGACTCAATCTTCAATTCAGAAACTGGTATCAGATCAGTCTCAGAGAGGGCATGAAAGCATGGTTGACGGTTTAATTCAGTTCTCAAGAATGACAATCTGGCGGTCGAATCCGCTTTTTGACTGATTTCTGGTAATAATAGAGAAGAATTACCCGATGATAGCGAATGATAACTGTAAACAGAGCCTTGAGATGGTGCCCTTGTACTGCTACTATTGGAGCCTTGGCGGAGAAGTTTTTATACAATCTCGCGGCAGTGCCGAGGGCTTTGCGCCCTCCATGGGGATCAAGTAACTCAACTAGACACAATGATTGAATTCAGTCAGCTCAAAAATTCAGTCAGCTCAAATTTGAATCTGTTGTCGGAAATAAACAGGTTCCCAAATAGGATCTCAGTAGATCTGCCAAATGTCGGGTGTTTTGTTAATTGAACCAGCCTCTCATGATGAGGCTCCGAAAACGGTAAAAACCTCAGGTTTGTCGATATGCATTTAGGGGTCCCGGTAACAGAAAATGGGAGTTGACAGTTGTTAAGAGCAGTTATTAGTGATATCCACGGAAATCTCGAAGCTTTGGAAGCGGTACTGGCTGATATTGATCAACGTGGAATCAGTGAGATTTATTGCCTGGGTGATATTATCGGCTATGGTCCCAACCCGAGAGAATGTATTGATCTCGTAAGAAAGCGCTGCGCAAAGTCGCTTCTCGGAAATCATGACCAGGCGGCTTTATTTGATCCCGAAGGGTTCAATGCAGGGGCAGAACGAGCGATTTTCTGGACGCGACGCATGTTGGAAACCGGTGACACGTCGAAGAATCAGGATCGATGGGATTTTCTGGGCGAACTTCCCCGCATGATTCGAGAAGAGAAATTTCTGTATGTTCATGGATCTGCACGGAATCCGCTGAATGAATATGTCTTTCCGGAAGACATCTACAACCAGAGAAAAATGGAACGCATTTTTGGCCTGGTGGACCAATACTGTTTTCAGGGACATACACATATTCCGGGAATCTTTACGGAAAGCATGAATTTTCTTGCACCAGAGGAAGTCGATTACGTTTATCCTTTTGGTCCTGAAAAATTTCTGGTGAATGTAGGTTCGGTCGGGCAGCCTCGTGATGCAGATAATCGATCTTCCTATGTCATGATTGATGATGAAAAAGTGAACTTCTGCAGAGTTGAATACGATTTCAACTGCACCTTAGAAAAAATTCATGCGATTGCTGATTTAGATAACTTCTTGGGCGACCGTCTGCGAGATGGTCGATAACAATGGAACAAAAACGACTCTTATTATTCGTCACACTGTCTGCAACGGTGTTGTTTGGCTGGCAACTTTTCGTCATGCCTATCATTGCCCCTCCCAAAAAACCTGTGGACCAGAAGGTGGCTCAAGATGCCGACCCACAGGATCTACGGATGGAAGATGCACCTCTGGTGGCACGCAAGCCGGGTGAAACGGAAAAACCTGCAACGAAAAATCCTGAAAAGGAAAAGCCCGATCAACCAGTAGCGAAGCAAGCAGAGCTGTTGAAGAATCCTCTTCAAAAAATTGTGCTGGGTTCGCTGGATCCTGAAACCGGTTATTTCCTGCAGTTGTCCATTACGACAAAAGGTGCTGCACTGGTCGATGCGTTTTTGAACGATCCTCTTTATCGAGAGCTGAATGATAAAAAACTGCCTTTAAAGGTGTTGAATGAATCAATTTCGGGCAAGAATATCACGCGCTCTCTGGAATTAGACGTTGAAGAACTGAATGAAAAGCTGGCGCCGTTAGGAAAAAATTGTCGTACAGCAAACTGGAAAATTCTAGAACAAGTCAAGGATCCTGATCATCCAAATATTATCCAGTCAGTACGATTGGGACTGATGGCCCCCGATGGAACAATCGAAGTTCAAAAGGAATTTGGCCTGAAAAAATTCCCGGTTCCCCCAAGTGAATTCAGGGAGTTTCGTGATACAGATCAGGCTGGGTATCTGGTTCATTTCGAGATTCAATTAATCAATCATAGTGATGCAGTCCAGAAGCTCGATTATCGTCTTTTAGGGCCTGTTGGCATCCCATTAGAAAATAAGGACAACACACGCAAGTTTCGGGATGTTCGAATTGGCTTTCTTGAAGATGACAGTCTGAGTATTAATACAGTCACAATGTATGCTCCAGATATTATTGAGAACGTCGATGCAGGGAAAGTCGAGAAGCTGACCGCCGCCTTTCAGTTTGCAGGAATTGATATTCAATATTTTGCGGCTCTGCTCACTCCCGACGGGAAAAACTACAAGCCTGAACTCATTAATGGTCAAATGACTTCGAACTATTCTTCCAGCATTGAGCCTGTTCTGATCAGCCGTGCTTTGAATATTGAAGCACAAAGTAGAGTGACCATTCAAATCAATTCGAACGAAATTGAATTGGCTTCCGGCGCTGAAGAAACTCATAGCTATGCCATGTATACCGGCCCCAAACGGGAGTCGTTACTCGGTCCCCCTCTGAAGGCGACCGAAATTATGGACCTTGGTATCTTTGGTCCGGTAGCCAAACTGATGTTGTGGTTACTGAATACATTGCATGGCTTTGGCCTCTCATATGGATTTGCCATTATTGGTTTGACAATTATGGTGAGAGGCAGTCTGTATCCCCTTTCGCGCAAGCAGGCTGTCGGTGCTCAGAAGATGAAAGAGTTACAGCCTCAGATCGTTGAATTGAAGAAGAAATACGCAGACGATCGCGAAAAACTCGGCAAAGCGCAAATGGAGCTGTTCAGCAAAAACAATTACAATCCGCTGGCGGGATGTCTTCCGATTTTCTTGCAGTTACCCATCTTCTTTGGTCTGTATACCGCATTAAACAACGCAGTTCAGCTGCGGGGTACGCCTTTCCTCTGGATTGATAACCTGGCAGCCCCCGATGCCTTGTTCAAGTTTCCATTCGATATCCCCTTCCTTGGGAATTTCTTCAACCTGTTGCCTCTGGTGACAGTCGGTCTGTTCGTGATACAGCAGAAATTATTTATGCCGCCACCGACAGATAAAGATCAGGAGTTGCAGCATAAAATTATGAATTACATGATGATCTTCATGGGATTCATGTTTTACCACGTTCCTGCCGGACTTTGTGTTTACTTCATCGCATCCAGTTTGTGGGGCATTTGTGAACGGAAACTGCTGGACTTTCAATCGAAAAGAAAGCCGGTTACAAGCGAGACGCAAGATTCAAACACAATTGAAATCAAAGCAGAGTCGAAGAAAGACCGGAATAAAGAAGACTCAAACAATGATCAGCCTCAGAAGAAAGGTTGGTTTGCCCGTTTGCAGGAAATCGCCGATCAGGCACAGGAGCAAGCTGCTCTGAAAGAAAAAGCACAGCAGCAAAACTCCCGTAACAAAGGCACGGGTAAGAAGTCCAAAAAACGTCGATAGCAAAGATTCCCAAGAGACGCGGTATGAATCTGCAATTTGACGATACCATTGTGGCGCTGGCTTCTGCCCCGGGAAATGGGGCCGCGGGAATCATTCGAATCAGTGGGACGGAAATTCTGTCTTGCCTGTCAGCCTGTTTCGAATCGTCTGATGATTGGCAAAAATGCAAACATCCTCTGCGCCATCCCGGTCAACTCAAATTAGTCGAAACCGATTTGCGTCTTCCCGGCGCACTCTACTATTGGCCTACAGCGCGCAGTTTTACTGGACAGCCTCTAGCTGAGTTTCATACCATCAGCGCCCCGCCGCTCTTGGAATCTGCCATTGAAAATCTGGCAGCGCATGGAGCCCGAATGGCCCGGCCAGGTGAATTTACATTACGGGCTTTTCTGGCGGGCAGAGTCGATTTAGTGCAGGCCGAAGCAATTCTTGGAGTGATTGATGCCTACGATCACGAAGAACTTAATCTGGCACTCAGTCAGTTGGCAGGAGGCGTCTCTACGCGCATCGGACAGGCACGAAGGCATCTGCTGGAGTTGCTCTCCGATTTGGAAGCGGGTCTGGATTTTGTGGAAGAAGATATTGAATTTATTGACCGCCACTCACTGGTTTCTCAAGTACATGAAATTCGTACGTTTTGTGAACAGCTTTATCACGATTCCTCACAGCGAATGGAATCAACGGGTGCCCTTTCACTGGTTCTGGCGGGATTGCCCAATGCAGGAAAGAGTACGTTGTATAATGCCCTCGCCGGAGATGCGCAGCCTGCTTTGGTATCTGATATTGCAGGGACGACTCGTGACTATCTGGTGACCGAATTAAATTGGGCGGGCCAATCGATTCAATTAATCGATACTGCCGGCATCGAAACGGACGAGCATGAAATATCTGTCAGCGCACAAGGATTTCGCCAACAGCAGGTAGAACAGGCGGATCTGGTGATTTGGTGTCAGGCAGCCGATCTCAATCCGGAATGGGAAGAGAAAGATCAAGTGCAGCGCGAGCAGCTTTCTGAATATCGAAACGTGCTGGTTGTCAAAACCAAAAGTGACCTCTCCCCTGCTCTCTCTGAAGAGCTTCGGAGTTCGAAGATTGACGTCGAGTTGAGTGCCACCAAGGGAGTCGGTCTCGATACGCTCCAAAAAATGATCTTATCGAGACTGACAGAATATCATCGTGGCAGCAAGCTGTTAATTGGTTCTACTGCCTCTCGTTGTCGCGAAAGTTTAAGGTCAGCGGGGCTCTCACTGCAGGCGGCAGAAGAGGCAGCCGCGAAGCAAGTCGGCGAAGAGCTGGTGGCCATTGAAATTCGTGAAGCCCTGCAGCACCTGGGACATATCGTCGGTCAGGTCTATACCGATGACATCCTGGATCGGATTTTCAGTAAATTCTGTATCGGAAAATAAATTTCCATCTTATGGATTCTGCTGAATTACCCACTCCGGTACTTTTCCGATTTCAATCCCCATTTGCGGAATGAAGTAGAGTAACATAAATGCGGTCAGGAGTATGACTCCAATCAGATTCAATATCAATCCATATTTCAGCATATCGGTGATCTTGATTTTTCCGGAGGCGAAAACAATCGCGTTGGGAGGTGTCGCGATGGGCATGGTAAACGCACAACTGGCAGAGATCGCAGCAGGAATCATGATCAGCCGCGGATCGACATTCAGACTAACTGCTGTTGCAGCGAGAATGGGCAGCAATGTGTTTACCGTGGCAATGTTTGAGGTGAATTCTGTAAGAAAAGTCAACATGAGACAAGCGGTCAGGATCAATGCCCATGCAGGCCAGCCAGTCACAAGTTCTGAAAAAACATGACCAACCCAGTTGGATAACTGGGTGGATTGAAATGCCCCTGCTATCGCAAAGCCGCCACCGATTAATAATAAGACCCCCCAGGGAAGTCGTTCTGCGGTTTCCCAGTCCATCAGGAATTCTGTGTTTCCCAGCTCTGATTTTCGTGCGGGAATGGCAAACATCAGAACCACCATTCCAATAACGACAGTGGAATCATTGACCCAGCTGGAAGGGTTTTTCACAGCAATTCCCCACTGATTGAGAAAGTGAACCGGCAATGCTTCCCAGCCCGGAATCTGGAACTCGCCTCCAAATCCTAAAGGCTTACGAGTAACCCATAGAATGGCCGTCATCAAAAAGATGATTGCCATCAGGATTTCAGCTTTTTGGGGGCTGCCCAATTTTTGAATATGACTCTGGATGATTTTTTTAGAGGACTCTTGTGAATTAGCGAAACGCGGTATTTTCCAGCAGAGAACAATCCATGCGATAAAAAGAAATGTTACGCCAAAGGGGACAACCATGACCATCCATTCTCCCGCAGACAATTGAGGCGCCAGCGGAAATTGTATCAGCCAAATCTGTTGGAAGGAGATATTTGTAGGAGTTCCGATCAGCGTCGTGACACCGCCAATACTGGCGGAATACGCAATTCCCAGCAATAATGCGACCGAAAAAGTATGAATGCCTTGTGAAGATTCCTCTTCATTCTCCCGCCTTTCTAATTCCGTGATGGATCCGATGATGGCCAGACCGATTGGAAGCATCAGTAATGTGGATGCGGTATTACTGATCCACATCGATAAAAAGGCCGTCGCGAACATAAATCCAAGCACGACACGTTTGGGGCTGGAGCCAATCACGTTGATAATATGTAATGCGATACGCCGATGCAGGCCCCACTTTTCTATTCCCAGCGCAAGCATAAACCCGCCCATATACAGGAAAATGTTCGAGTTAATATATGCCTGACTGACAGTTTTGGGATCCTGTATTCCAAAAAGAGGAAAGGCAGCTATGGGAATGAGGCTGGTGACAGCAATCGGCAGCGCCTGAGTCATCCAGAGAATGGCCATCAAAGCAGTCACGGCTGCCAGACGTTGCGCAGAAGCCGACATATCTTCTGGAGTTGGAAGATTCAGTATGAATACAAATGCAATGATACTGAATATTTTCCCATAAAAAGGAATACGGCTTTCTTTCGGATGTGATGAGGCGCCAATCACGAGCCTGGAATTCCTATATGTCTGATTCACTCATTCCCATTCGGAATGGTGCATTCAAAGGGTGTAGTTTAAGAAGTCATACCGTGAAATATGATTGTTTCTTAATCTTCCGCCATTCCCGGATGAATAAATTGATGCCCTTGTGGACGAACCGTTAATACAGGACACGAAGCCTTGCGAACGACTTTTTCCGCTACACTACCCAGCAATAAATGAGCAGTAAATGAGCGACCGTGTGTCCCGACTACGATGAGATCCACATCTTCCTTCTTAGCAAATTTCAGAATGTCAACAAAAGGATTACCATGCACCCATTTTGTTTCCATCTCCAGCTCGCCTTTGTCATCATCAAGAATCCAGTTATCCAGTCTGGTTTCTGCAAAGCTCTCAAAATCTTCTTTGGGAGGCATAGCATAACTCTCAAACATAGGCATATAGACAATCGGGTCCTCGATCACATGCAGCAAATAGATCTTGGCATCAAATTTTTTGGCCAGTTCCACTGCATACTGGGTAGCCGCCTGAGATGTTTCACTAAAATCGGTTGGTATGAGGATTTTTTTCATTTCAATCATGATGGATTCCCTTTCACGTTCAAGGCCGGCTTCATTTGCGATCTTCGCGAGTAGACTCCATTATACGGGGAGTTAGTAAGGAAACAATAGAGGCGGGAAGTTGTATCTGCGCTTTCAGTTTGTGTTTTTATATTTTGGAAAGAATTCGAGGTACTGGTTTGTGAATCAGGGAAATTCTCCTTATGATAAAGGCGATGTAAAGGCCCTCGGGGTTCTGAATGTCATAGAAATTCAATCAACTTGAGAATCATATAAGATCACATTCCGGAGACAGAATTATGGAAAAATGGCCCATTGGTGTATTTGCTTCAGTTGATGCAGGCTTGGGTGTGCATCTGGATGTTGTTCAGGAACTGGGAATCCCCACAATTCAAGTTCACGCTCCGCATAAACAAACGCGAACTCCCGAAGCAGCACAGGAGTTTTTGGATCGCTGTAACGCAGCGGGTATTCAAATTACTTGCGTTTTTGGTGGTTTTGATGGGGAGAGTTATGCCGACATTCCAACCACAAAAAAAACAGTGGGTCTGGTACCGTTGGAGACACGAGCCGCTCGAGTTGAAGAAATGAAAGAAATTTCCGATTTTGCACGGCTGTTGGGATGTCATACTGTCGCTCTGCATATTGGATTCGTTCCGGAAGATCGGAATTCAGAAGATTACAAAGCACTGGTGACGGAAACTCAGCATCTGCTTGATTATGTTAAGGTAAACAGTCAGGTTCTGAATCTGGAAACTGGTCAGGAATCAGCAGATCATCTGCTCGATTTTATTAGTGATGTGGCACGCGATAATCTGAAGATTAATTTTGATCCTGCCAATATGATTCTTTATGGTACGGGAGACCCCATCGCGGCATTGCAACGTGTAGGTCACCTGGTAGCCAGCGTACATTGCAAGGATGCCACATGGGCACCCGAAGGAAAACGCGGAATCGATTGGGGCGCTGAAGTGCCGCTTGGTGAAGGTGATGTCGGAATGGCCACATATTTGCGAGCTCTTAATGACATTGAATATACCGGCCCCTTGACGATTGAACGAGAAATTCCGGAAGACCGTGAGCAGCAGAAAGCGGATATCGGAAAAGCTGTTGATCTACTGGATGAGCTGAAAGAATTAATCGGTTAGTCAGAGTGGCCTGTGAACTGCTGACGAGGAATTGCGGTTTCGGAGACCGTCTGTGAAAAATGTGATTGAAGATGTTACGTGTGCGGGATGTTGTTGCGTATGTGATGATATTCAAGTCACAACAGACGGTCAGCAGATTCTCGAGGTTCAAACCTCTTGTCCTCAAGGGCAGGCCTGGTTTAAAGAGTCTTTGCAGACGGGATCATTATCTCCCCAGGTCAAGGGGGTTGAGGCATCGCATGCAGAAGCCGTCAAATCGGCCGTCGATCTGATTCAAAAAGCACAGGCTCCGTTAATCTTTGGTTTAGCTCAATCGGCCACAGATGCACAACGGGCCGCCGTGAGTCTGGCAGATCAAATTGGCGCCACCATTGATACAGGTGCTTCTGCAACGACCAGAGCATTACAGCAGGTCGGAGAGGCGACATGTACTCTGGGCGAAGTACGCAGTCGTGCCGATTTGATTATTTATTGGGGCGCAGACACGTTGCTGGCAAATCAATGTCACCGACAGAGTCTCTCCTCAGGATCACAAGAGATTCCGCGTACCATTCTGTCAATAGGTACAGAGCTTTCCAGCGCCAGCGAATACGTTGATAAAACGATTCCACTGGAACCTCAGCAGGAGTTAGAAGCCATCTGGAGCTTGAGAGCCGTATTGAAAGGCATTGACCTGGGGGGTAAGCAGCCAACAGGAATTGCTGAAGACTCTCTGCAGAAACTGGTGGCTCTCATTCAGCAGAGCAAATATGTTGTTTTCTTTTATGGTCCGGAATTTAAAGAAGGTCCCTTATCTCATCGTAAAATCGAAGCGTTATCGACGCTGATTCAGGAGCTCCAGACTGATCGTCGCTGTCACGGGATCAGTGTTCCTCCCGCAGGTGAGACTAAAGGGCTTGAAAATGTACTGGCGTGGCAAACCGGTTATGCGGCGAGTGTTAATTTTGCATCGGGCTATCCACGTTATTCGCCGGGTGAATATTCAGCGAACGCGCTACTGGAGCAGGATGAAATCGATCTTTGTATTCTTGTCGGAGCGAATCCCCTTTCCGGCTTATCAGTAAACGCGCAGCAGCGATTGGCCCGGATTCCCGTCATTCTGATTGGTCCAGCGATGGTAGAATTACCGGATTTGCATACGTTTCTCCCTACAGGTATTTCCGGAATTCATTTTCCTGGTTCGGTTTATCGCTTCGATGGAACTCCACTCCCCTTGCGTGGATATCTCTCCACCCCACTCTCCAGTGAAGCCACTGTCTTGACAGAGATCATTTCTTCGGTGAAGCAGCCGGCGACTCATTAATTAACAGTGATTCTCCTTCTTCGATGGCCAGATCTGATTTCCATTCCACTTCGTAATGTGGCTGTTCCAGTAGGCATAACGCATCGATTTTACCATTATTGATGGCTGTATAATCCAGGTATCAGGAAAACTAAGGATTCCTCTACAGGAAACGCTGGTTTTGCTTGAAACTGAGCGGGGAATGGCTTATATTTCCATCTCGTTACCATTAAACGATGATTTCATAGGGAGTTAACGCCATTGAAAGCTCATCCGGGAACGAAAAGGGCATGTAGCTCAGTTGGTAGAGCACAGGACTGAAAATCCTGGTGTCGGCGGTTCGATCCCGCCCGTGCCCATTTCTTTTTTCTCTCTCTACCCCTCTTTTACACGTTGATCTGCTGACGCTCCTTACAGCACTCTGATCCGTAAAGTCCCATTGCTCTTCACCAGAATCAAACCATCTATTCGATCTTGACTTTTCAATCTTCGCTTGTGAAATTGTATTGTGCCGTACGTACACGTTGAAGGTGGAAAAGAGAGTCAGAGTAAATCGATTCCATACACATATTGGGGAGACTAATGGAAATTCAGTATCCAACAGTAGAAATCCCAGCAACACCAGAATACGTATTGAGTGTGTTACTCGACCGAGAAACTCTTGAATGGAATAATGACTCATTGTCACAAGTTGGAGTGACGCTGGATTCATCGATCGAAGTACTCTATGAAGCCTGTGGCTTTTATACCTTTGATGACATTTTCTATTCGACTCTCATCTGCTTTGACTTGGAATTTTCTGATTGGTTTGGAGCTCTAAGGTCAGCAGAAGGCGACACAGTTCGCGATTTTTGTGAATTGATTGCAGCGCGTATTACGATGCCCAAAATTACATTGAGCTCGTTTTGCGGTCGAACGTGTCGGCCTGCCTCCGTGTTTCTCACAATACGATCAATGATGCATGACGCCGGTGTCGATGTTGCCGATGTCGCTCCCTCTACTCCATTGAAAGAGTATACTCGAAAAAATCTGGAACTGTTTTTGGGGCCGATTGCGAAGTTGTCTCCTGGCAGTTTACCTGATTTCGATATTGATGATCGTGGATTCTTTAGCCTGGAATGTCTCAAAGCTCTTTGGCATATACCGACGCTCGTTGGATTTTTTGTCATGGGAAGTTCACCGGGGTATTTTATATTTACGATCAGCATATTGCTTTTTCTATATCTACTGGTTGAGGTTGATTCAAACGACAAATATGCCAGTGTTCAAATTGGTGAGCTTAGAACGTTTCGAGATCTTTCAGAAAAAATCGCCGCACATCCAACAGCTCAATTCAGTTAGCGAAACGAGAGAAACGCGGTTCGCGACTTACAGATGCGTGCAGTTCGTTCATCATGGTTGGTGAGAGCATCACGGGAAAATAATTGGATACACACATGAGGAAAACAAATGGAAGTTCATTATCCGACGTTGAAAACACCAGCGACACCCATGTATGTGTTGGAAGTGTTACGAGAGTGGCACCGTCTAAGTTATCAGCTTGATTATGGTATGCTTCCACGCAACGAATTGACGTTTGAAACGACCATCGATGATTGGCAGTTTGAGTGTGATTTAGAAGACTGGCAGAGTCTTCGGGTTTCAATGAACAAGGCATGGCAAATTTCTATTCCGAAACAGGAGTGGAATCAGGTACTTAGTGCAGAAGGCGATCAAACACTTCGGGAAGTATGTCGTTTGATCTCGCAGTATGCATCGGTTTCCGAAATTCGAGAAGAAACATTTTTCGGAAAGCCCTGCCGCCCTGCTTCAACTTTTTTGGCGATTCGGAGTCTGCTGCGTGATGCGGGGGTTGATGTCTCAGAAATTGCTCCTTCTACGCCACTATCAGATTATTCGTACAAACATGCAGATCTTTTTCTGGGATCGATTTCATTGCTTGCACCAGGTGCCCTGCCAAAGATTCGATTGGAAAATTTCGATTCGTATTGGATAGCGGATAGATGCATGCTCTGGACGATCGCAACACTATTCTTCGCATTGATCTATTCATGCGGCGAACCTCGACTTCTTTTTATCCCCCTGGCCCTTTTCTTGTTTTATCATTTGGCCAAATTCTGCCATAATCAACAGGGAGGCTTGCAGCTCTGTTTTGATGAACTCCATACGTTTCGTGATTTATCTGAACTCATATCAGCACATCCCTCCGCTCATTTCAAATAAACGAACGAACTAGGTGTGGCATGAAGTTCGCGACTTACATGTCAGCGCTATAAACTTTCCTTAATCTCCCTTTTGAATTGCCCTCCTTATACATCCTCAAAGCATTCCAGTTGCTTGTTTTTCGACAATGGTAGTCTTGTTCTTCTGTTGGGGGGGCAACTCCCTCTGATGGGGCCAATAAGATCACTCCACAGGTGAAAAAAACAGCTACCTATTATGTTGATATTGAAGGGCACGGTGGACAGCCAAGCGACAAAAATCCGGGAACACTTAAACAGCCTTGGCAAACCGTATTGCATGCACTGCGAACTGCACAACCGGGTGATACGGTGATTTTTCGGCAAGGAATATATCGACAACCTCGGACGTTACATACAACTGATTTTTCACTCTCCAAGCAAAGTGACCCGCCGATCATTTTAAAAGGCTATCCTAAAGAGACAGTCGTATTTAGTACTTTGCGCCCTGTGAAAGCTAAAAAATGGATAAAGTTAATCGCTTTCATGCTGGTTGTACTTGGAAGTGGTTGTGGGTTCATATGGATGGATTAGAACAAAGAGCGGACACAAGAATGAGTGGGTAACAACTATTACCCAGGCATTTTTCGTTGAGAGATGGTGAGTATCACCGTGCCGATGTGCCTGGGTAACGTGCGTTACCAGGTCATTCTTTTAAATCGGTAGTTTTCTCGGAATCCCGATGAGTTGATGTGAGAGCGGCAACCAGTAGGTGGACGCGATGGTTAACCGGGACGCCGCGGATGATGCACCAATTGAAAACGCGTGATCGGCGGCTCCGCGTTCATGCCTTTGTTCTACGGTGGGGGCTTCGTATCGGCCCTTCGTTTTAGTGTCACTGCAATATCCAATGTTTCGCCATCGCGAAAAACGCGCAAGACAACGGTATCGTTCGGCTGATGAGCAGATACTGCGGTAGCCAATGCCGAAAAATTAGTAATCGGCGTTTCATCGAAGGCCACGATTATATCATCCACCGCTATACTGGATTCGGATGCCGCTGAATTAGGAATTATTTCGCGGACAATACATTCGGTGTCGTCCGGGCCGCCGATCACGCCAATTGTTGGGCGATCAGAAAATTCGGCCATCATTCCCAAGACGCCAATGGCGGAGATGAAGTTGATTCCTGCATGTACAAAGATTGGCGACACAAGTGTTTTGCGCCATTCATAGACAATGGTGATAATCAATCCTAGGACCACCGCGATTACAGCGTGAGTCGTTCCAAAAAAATGACAGAAACCAAAGATCAGTGACTGCAACAGGCCCGCAGCGATCGTCGGCATTCGTTGGCGGAACGCATTATGTATGAACCCACGAAAGAAAAACTCTTCCGCGATTGGTGCAAACGTAAAAGAGAACAGAAGAAGTGGATAAATGTATCGCGGCGAAGAGGAAGCCATACTCGTGACCGCGTCGGGAGTGAGTGTTTTGCCGGGAGACAAAACGCCCACCAAGTAATTCAGTCCCCCCAAGGCAATCATCGTCACAATGACAATCGGTATGGCGATCGCGAATTCCACCAGGCAGCGTCGTTTCCCCGGAATCGCGATTCGTTTAGTGGGATCTTTGTCACGCGTGGACAGTGGGAACAACAGCAGGAATACTTGAGGCGCGATGCCGGTGACCAGCACAAATAGTACGCTCGGCCATTGCGACATCCACTCGCGATCAACGAATCGCACGGAATACCAGATCGCCAAGAACGCGCCGCCAATGACCAGCCATTTCGTTCGCCACGTTTGGTCTCGAAAGGGAGCGGTGTCAGGCGACGGTCGCGATTCGGTCATGAGGCTAGATCGGTTGAGCCGAAGAACTATTGATAGACAAAATATATTACTGTCTAAATCTATCAGGTTTTCTGCCTATTATCAAATAACACAGTATGATTTGGTATACACGTCAAATTAATGACCGGGTAATATGAGTTATCCGGTCATTATTCTTTAATGGATGGCGCAATTTCGCAAGACGTGAATAATCAAAGAACATCGTCGATTGACGGAGAAGTTTTGTTTGGTTCCCGTGGGAACTTCTTTTTCAGCTCTTTGATCAACGGCATCAATTGCTGTTTTGCGAGCCGACGAATCGAAGTCTTCTCTTTTGCCGCATAACGACTTAACGGCCACCATTCATCAATATCGAGTTCGATCTGAACCGGCTTTGTTTTTCTCTTCATAATCTGCCCTTGCCTTTTTGAAACGATACAACGCGGAATTGTACGTGCAAGGAAAAGCCGGTGCTGAACACCGGAGCAGACAGCGGAACCGGTTCCGGTGCATTGCCTGGATAGAAAGCGAATGGTTTTAACCATTTGATTTCGTTTTTAAATATTTGAAAATACAAAACAGGAAAGCGATTACACATGCGGCTTTCAATGCAAATAACCACCATGGTTTCCACCATGCTCCCGTTTGGATTTCGATATAGTCGCTGATTGCGAAGAGAAAAAACGCAATTGAGGAAATGTAGAATATGTGTGTTTGGTCAGGCTTTGAATCTCGTGACTTAACTAGCAATACAAATCCGAAGAGGCTCCAGAGAACAATTTCAATATAATTGAACAGCTCTGCATAGTTGAAAGATTCTGCCATTTGATAAGATCTCTATTGGATTCATTTGCGGCGTGATGCAAATATGGTTGCCGACTGCGACAATTCTTGCGAAGACAGCTCGGCGAATGGCACTGATGATAAAATTAAAATCTGCTTCGTTAATTATAGCCATTTGTTGATGAGAGTACATATTTTGAATGGCTGCTGGTGTCATGTTTTTATAAGACGAGACCGGTTAATGGGCAATTCGAGGAACTAAGAGTACTGAGTATCGATCACCTTTGACATGTTTTTATTCTCTTCCTGGAATTGAAAGCCATTCGGAATTCCTGTTCGATTGGTTTTGCGAGACACCTGAAGTAAACGGGTCGTCTGAATTGCTAGTTTGATTCCGGATGTTTATGGTGTATCTACTCATTTCGAACAGAGTAAGTCCAGACTTTATATTTCTCGCAGTTCATTAACGACACGGGCACATTTTTTGTGCCTGTCATTTTAAGGTGATGCGTACTATGGATTCGATGCTGACACTGATGCAGATCGCGGCTCTGGCAACTGCGGGGATGTGCTTTGCTTTACTGGGTAGCGTTAAGCTGCCCCTGGCCCGAAAGCTGGACATCGATGAAGGTAAAATTGGTGGATTGGTTTCCGTGTTTGGTTTCACGCTGATTCCGATGGTAGTCGCCGCGGGATTCCTGGTTGACGCACTGGGGAAACAAGCGGTCCTGGGTGGCGGGTTTCTGTTGGTCATTCTCAGCCTCGTAGTACTCGCTCACGCACGCCACTATCCTGCCGCATTAATCGCTGTTCTCATATTGGGGACGGGTTGGTCTGCATTGGTGAATGTTTTGAACGTCACGTCTCCACCAGCGTTCGTGCCTCCCGAAGAACTCCCGCAACGTATGGCGTATGCCATGAATATGGGCGATTTCATTTTTGGAATGGGAACCTTTCTGACTCCATTGATCATCATGTTTTGTGCCCGGAAGTTTGGACTGATTCGAACCTTGTACGGTTTCGCACTGGTCTCGGCTATTCCGCTTCTGTTAGGGCTGGGCGTTGATTGGGAAGCGTTAAAAGTGACTTCAACTCAAACCGTGGCTGGAGGATTGGCAACGCTTTTTTCTGATCCCATTGTCTGGCTCTGTTCCATCGCATTTTTCTTTCATATACCAACGGAAACGTCGATCGCGACGTGGGCTACGACGTTGATGACCGACAAAAAAGTCAGCGAACCCAATGCGTCAGCGCTGCTCTCATTGTTCTGGTTAACGTTCATGGGGTCGCGCCTGGTAACCGCATTGATGCTGCCAGTGGGAGCCGATACCAGTCTCGTTATCGTGATGGCCTGCTGCAGTATCGCCATCACGCTGGGCATCGTTTTTTGTCGAGGCGCAAAATTGATGTGCTTTCTGATTGTTGTCTCCGGCGCTGTTGTAGGGCCCATCTTCCCGACATTAATTGCAATTTTGCTGGGACATGTTGAGCCGGCATTACACGGACGCACGGTAGGTATCTTCTTCTGTATCGGCGGTATCGGCTGGACCGTCGTTCCGATTCTGATTGGCATGTATGCAAAACGAACTACCGTGCAACGTGCTTTTCTCATTTCCACTGGCTCCGCAGTTTTGCTGTGTATTCTTTCGATCTTGTTGGCTTTGCAATTGGATTAAAAGTATGTCGCATATGGTATTGGAGCTTCTGCGATACGATGCGATGATTAATTTCTGATTGTTGGTTCAGTAGACGGTGGTTTGAGTGCGCGCATTCGATTTTTCATAAGAAAACGCTCATTTCTTGCAATTTCTGATCAGATACATCAGAATAGATTCGTGAACCGAGGGCTCGATTTGAATCGGGTTTCATCAGGGTTTTCCGGGAGAAACACCATGGGAAATACCGTGGGAAATACACAACAGAGTTCGTTCGTTGTTCTGTTGATTCGCTCTCTTCAACAGAGACGGCCGCTCACAAGTCGGGCGATGCCTGTTCTCCCCGATACCCTCTCACTATCAGCCATGACCGGATACACCGCAGCTGATTCATTGCCTCTGCTTCCGAAATCCAGAGTGACTAGATTCATTTTTATCTATTGGCAGTCTCAATGCAAACAGTTTCGGGAATGGTTGCATCCGATGCAGATCACTCTGCTACAACAGACACGCTTGCGCTATCATCGATCTTGTCAATATCGACATCACAGAAAGTCACCTTAGGAGAAAGGGCATTGGAAATGAATACACGTTATCGCAACAATATGACGCTGTTCCGTTTTGCAATCACATTTCTTGTACTTGTTGGCATTGCCGATTTTGCGTTCTGCGGAACCGTTACCGACGCTGACACAGGAACGAAAGGTGCCAGATTGCGGGTGACGCTCGCAAAAGGAGAGGTTGCCAAAGTCGGTGATCGTGTAGAAATTTATCTGGTCGTACCCAATGTTGGTGTAGAAGCAAGTGTTGCCACCGGTCGCGTCGCGAGCGTGAAAGGTAAGACCCTTGAAGTGAACGTAACCAAAGCCAGCGGAACAGTGATCGCCGGACAAAAGGTCCGTATTCTCACAAAAAATACGAATTCCGTTAAAGGGACTCCTGAAGAGAATGCAGTCACGAAAAATTCAAACGCAAGGATTGGAATGGTCTCTCGCACCGTCAACACGGGTGATGTTGCCAGGCTCGATCTATCAGAGCGACGCGGGATTGTAGTCATGGCTGTCTGGCCTGATCAACCTGCCGAAAAAGCAGGTGTGCAAGTTAATGATGTGATACTCAAACTGAATGGTGTTTCGATTGCAAATAATCTTGAGTTCAATAATTTGAGGAAAAACTGGCGGGTTGGCGATCGCATTCAGATAGATCTGATTCGAGCGGGTGAGAACAAAACGGCAACAGCCACTTTGGTCAGGAGACCTGAGTTGAGCGTATTAGTAGAGAAACTCAAAGATCTTGCCGAACAGGATTCTGCCTGGGCCGGACTTCTGGGGCGTGAGTATTACAAAACCCAGGGGATTGTCAAGCGTGATATGAAGCAGGCCGTTAAGTGGATTACGAAATCAGCAGAGGCAGGAAATCATGAGTCACAGGCAAACATGGCATGGCTGTACAATCGGGGAGAAGGTGTTGAAGTTGATCATGAGCGTGGATTTCAGTTTGCCAAATCTTCTGCCGAAGGGGGTTATCCAGCAGGAGAAACCGAACTGGGACGCTGTTACTGGTTCGGTTGGGGAACAGAGAAAAAGAATAAGTTAGCCGTTCAGTGGTGGCAGCGCGCAGCAGATCAGAACGAAGCAAAGGCAATGTTTAATCTGGGTCGTGCCTATGAACAGGGGTTGGGTGTTGATAAATCTTTGACTCAGGCATTTCACTGGTGGAAAAAGTCAGCTGAGTTAGGATTTCCAATGGCACAGACGCAAGTCGGTTTTTGTTATCAAAGAAGTATTGGCACAAAACAGGATTATGCACTGTCGCGAACCTGGTATGAAAAAGGTGCAGAAAACGGTTTTCCGGAAGCGATGAATAGTCTCGGTGTGATTCATCAATATGGTCTGGGGGTCCCCCGTGATTATCTCGAAGCGATTGAGTGGTATGAAAAAGCTGCCGCAAAAAATAATACCAATGCGTTAGTAAATTTGAGTGATCTCTACGAAAGGGGCCACGGTGTCAAACAAAATTCTGACCAGGCGATTAAGTACCTGCTTCAGGCGGCGGAAGCAAAAAACACAGGTGCGCAAATCGCGCTTGGTTACAGGTACTCCAGGGGTCAGGGAGTGAAAGTGAATCATCTCAAAGCGCGTGAGTGGTTTCAAAAGGCAGTCGATCTCGGAAATGTCGGAGCATTGACGAATCTGGGGGTCCAGTATCTATACGGGAACGGCGTCGAGAAAGATTACGAAAAAGCCGCGGAACATTTCCTGAAAGCTGCCAATGCGGAACAATCGATGGCACAATTTTATATGGGATTAATGTGCCTGCATGGATGGCATTACGAGCAGGATTATCCTGTTGCACTCAACTGGTTTCGTAATTCTGCCAAACAGGGAAACCTGAATGCAGAAGCACAAATTGGTTATATGTTTGAAAATGGCTGGGGGCTTCCCAAAGATCGAGTTGAGGCAATCGCCCGATATATCAAGGCGGCTAAAGGGGGCAATGAGTTCGCCCAGAAGCAATTGGATCGCCTGGGAGTGAAGAAATAAGTCAGGAAAATGATAAGAAATCATTCTCAGGAACGATAAGGTAGTATACGCGATAAAAGAATAAGTGTGTATCCTGTGCCATTCCGGTTCCATTTGCATCAGGCGATCAGGGGGCTTAATCTTTCCTGATCTGATGTTGTACGCACTTCTCAGGGAGTCAGAGAAAATGAAAAAAGAAGAAATGGCCTTTATCGGCTGCCGATTAATCGCACTGTTCTATGCTATGAAAGTATTGGAGACGGTTGGATCATTTGCAATGTCTCTTGTCATGTGGCGGAGCCAATCGATCAATTTGCCACAGATGAAAATGGGGATCATCTATCTTCAAAGCCTTCCCTTTATATTTTATGGGTTCATCGCCTGTCTACTCTGGTTTGGCGCAGGCACAATCGTGCGGTCAATGTTACCCGATACCGAGATGACAAAAAAATCACGTAGCGTCTCGGCGGAACAGGTGCAATCTATCGCGTTTACAACAGTGGGACTGCTATTCTTAACCTGGGGAATTACTGATCTCGTCAAAGTTCTTTCTCAGGTGATCCAGTTGAAGCAATCGTACGATTTTGCACATATCTCAAGAACGTTGAAGGTGGAAGGGATTACGGTTGGCTGCCAAATTCTATTCGGATTTTATTTAATGTTAGGTTCTCGAGGATTAAGTAAACTCGTAATGCGGTTACGCCAGCCAAAGTTGAATAAACTTTAATCACTCACGCGTCCGCAGTTTCTTCCGCTTCGATGGTAATCGGCACTCCCTTAAAGCCCGGGGTTTTGGAAAGCGGGTCGACGGTGTGTGGGACCAGGATATTGGCTTCGGGGTAATACATCAGGGCATTGCCGGCGCGGATGTCGAAGGGGCGGACCAGAATATATTGCATCTCCCCTGCTTCGCTTTTGATATGGACCCGTTGATCAGGCTGAAAGCCGAGCCGGTCGATGTCAGCTTGATTCATCAAAATCACGTCGCGGCGCTCCTGACCGCGGTAGATGTCTTCTTCGTCGTAGACTACACTGTTGAACTGGCCTTCCGAGCGGATTGTCATGAGACTCAGTTGATTTTCAGCGGTAGACCGTTCGGGTAAGGGAATCGCGTGGAATTTGGCTTTGCCATTTTCGGTGGGGAACTTGTATTCCTCAACAGCGCGGCCGGTGACGTGGAATTCCTGGTTGGATTGAATCGTTTCTTTCATGCCTTCATAACCGGGAATCAGATCGGCGATCAGTTCGCGGATGGCAGTGTGGCTTTCGAGTTTTTTCCAGTCGATACGGTCATCGCCGGCGAACAGTTTTTGGCCGATGGCAGCCAGAATCGAAACTTCGCTGCGTGGGCCTTCATAGCGGGAGGTGCCGCCATCACTCATGCGAACAAAACTAAACATCGATTCCTGAGTGGTTGGCTGTGGTTCTTCATCGCGGGGTAGTACAGGCAGAATTAATGTCTCCTCGCCAGTTCCCCAGACGTGTCCTGTGTTCAATGTTGTGGAGAGATACAGGATGGTTTTGACCCGGCTCATCGCTTCCAGCGCATAAGTCGTATCAGGGTTGGAGCCAAACAGGTTGCCACCCAGGCAGAATGCGAAATCGATTTCTCCCCGGTGTGATGCTTCCATGCAGGCCATTGTGTCGTAACCGGGAGTGGTGGGGATTTGAATGCCGAGCTGGCTTTCAAAGCGTTCGAGCATTGCTTGTTTCATGCCCGGTGTCACACCCACGGAACCGAGTCCTTGCACATTACTATGCCCGCGAATCGGCATCAGGCCCGCTTTTCGACGACCAACCATACCTCTTAACAGCGAGACGTTCGCAATCGACTGGACGTTATTTGTTCCATGCAGATGATGGGTGATTCCCATGCACCAGCCGATTACCACATTTTTGGCAGAGACATATTGCTCAGTAATTTCCTGAATCGTGGCTTTGTCGACGCCACTTTGTTCGACGATTTCATCCCAACTGGTGTTTTGAACCTGTTCCTGAAAAGCTGCGAAGTTTTCAGTGTGTTTTGCAATGAAGTCGGGATCGTGCGATTTGTTTTCGAGAACTTCTTTAGCGATCCCGGTCATTAATGCCAGGTCGCCGCCAATATGAGGTTGCACGTACATGGAAGCGATACTGGAACCAAACAGCATGCTGCGCACATCACTGGGAACTTTAAAGTTGACCAGTCCGAGTTCTTTGACCGGGTTGATCACAATCACTTTTCCGCCACGGCGACGAATTTCCATGAAGGCTTTCATCAGTCGCGGATGATTCGAGGAAGGGTTGGCACCGATCAGAATATAGAGGTCTGCATGGTCCAGATCTTCAAGACGAATCGTCCCAGCTCCCGTGCCTATACTCGAACCCAGGCCGACACCACTGGCCTGATGACAGTAGAAAGAGCAATTGTTGACGTAGTTCGTACCCATTAAACGCGACATCATTTGAAACAGAAAACCGGCTTCATTGGAGGAGCGACCACTGGCATAGTAGTAGGTGCGTTCCGAGCCTGCTGCTTTCAAACGATCTACAATCAGATCAATGGCCTGATCCCAGGAAATCGGTTTGTAGTGATCTTCTCCCGGTGAAAGCAGGAGCGGTTCAGTCAGTCGTCCACTGTATTCCAGTTTTCGAGACGAGAAGGAGCGTAATTGATCGATGTTGTATTTGGCAAAAAAATCGGTAGCGACTGCGGGTTGCATATCAGATGCCATCGCCTGAAACGATTTTTTACAGACTTCCGGAAACAAGCCGGCTTCATTGACCATGCCCCCCTTTTGTCCGCCCATGCCGACAGCGCAGGTTTTACAGGAGTTTTTGGTACGCATCGATTTCCAGAGTTTCCACCAGCCGACTCGATTTGCCAGTGTCAGACTATATTTAATTGCTTTCCAGCCGCCGCCGCTACGTGGAGCTTTCACCATTGCCATCCTTTTTTATACAGCGTCTCTACACAGAAGTGAACTATGTAAATTTTGTCTAAAGGTATTTTGGATTCTTTTGCAAATGTCTGCAACCAGTTGAAGTTACGACGAGTATATACAATGGAAACTATGCAATCAACGGGGGAAGACTACAATCAGATCGTTGGGGGTTGCGAGTGTTTCCTTGAGGTTGATAAAATAGCTATTCCTGTCTTAATAAAAAGTTGAGGAAGAAGGATCTCTTCATGTTTCGTGCTTGTCTAATCTGCTTGAGTTCTCTCGTTTTGCTTTGCGGTAGCCCGCTGCTTTCTGAAACAAATACGATTACCCAAAAAACAGGTTTATTAACGTTCCGTTTGCCGACGAATGATGGCGGTATTGTCGAACTTACCGAGAAATCGGAACAAAAAGCGACTGTCGTCTGTTTTCTGGGGGCCGAATGTCCGCTGGCCCGATTGTATGGCCCCAAATTGAACGCAATGATGGCGACATATCAGTCACAGGGAGTTCGATTTGTCGGCGTAAACAGTAATCAGCAGGACTCACTGGAGGACGTCCAGAAATATGTCAAACGCTATGCGATTCAGTTTCCCATCGGTAAAGATTATCGCAACGCTGTCGCCGACCAGTTTCAGGCAGTTCGTACTCCGGAAGTCTTTGTGCTGGATCAAAGTTTGAAGATTCGCTATCGCGGTCGGATTGATAATCAATATCTGCCTGGCATTTCCCGCGCAGAAACCACCTCGCATGATCTGAAGAATGCACTGGATCAAGTGCTCAGCGGCGAAAAAGTGATGGTGTCCAGTACGAAACCTAACGGATGTCATATCGGTCGTGTGAAAAAAACAGATGTGAAAACAAGTTTGACATTTTGCAAAGAAGTGGCGGCAGTGTTAAATCGTCATTGCGTGGAATGTCATCGTAAAGGAGAAATCGCGCCGTTCGGTTTGACCGACTATGATGAAGTGCGCGGCTGGGCTGATACAATGCTGGAAACCATTGATGACGGTCGGATGCCTCCCTGGCATGCGAGCCCTCTGTATGGCAAATATGCCAATTCACGGTTTATGTCAGAGCAGGATAAAAAGATTCTGCGCGACTGGGTAGCCGGTGGAATGCCATTCGGCGATGTGAAAAACATGCCGAAACTTCCCACATTTCGCGATGGCTGGCATCTGCCTCAAGTACCGGAGACCGTGTATGAAATGCGGAAGAAACCGTTTGTCGTTCCCAAAGAAGGTGTGGTCGAATATCAGTATTTCGTCGTTGATCCCGAATTTAAAGAAGACAAGTGGGTCACTGGAGCACAGGTTTTGCCGGGGAATCGATCTGTTGTGCATCATGCAATTGTCTTTATTCGTCCGCCTGATGGATCTCAATTCCGTGGCATAGGCTGGTTGACCGCATATGTGCCGGGACAGCGGATTAAGATGTTACCACCCGGACGTGGTCGCAGAGTCCCCGCTGGCTCGAAACTGGTCTTTCAAATGCATTATACGCCCACCGGATCGGTGCAGGAGGATATTTCCAAAATCGGACTGCTCTTTGGTAAGGAAGAAGAGATTACACACGAAGTCTTCACATTAATCGGCATTGATCAGGAATTTGAAATTCCGCCCCATACCAAAGATTTTCCGGTCACCGCGAAAGTTCGCCACATCCCTCCACAGGCAGAACTCCTGGCGATTGCACCGCATATGCATTTACGAGGAAAGTCGTTTCGGCTGTTTATGAAACAAAAAGAGAAAGACGATTCCCAGATTTTGCTGGATGTACCACATTATGACTTTAACTGGCAGCACATTTATGAATTGAGCCAGCCGATGAAACTGGATGCGATTGAATCGCTTGAATTTACCGTCAAGTTTGATAACTCCAACGAGAATCCCTTCAATCCCGATCCCAATGAATATGTGACTTGGGGAGATCAGACCTGGGAAGAGATGGCGATTGCGTTTTTTGAAATCGCGGAACCACGCGTTAAAAAGAAAGTGAAAGCAAAGCCAGGCAAGAACAAAACAATAAGTAAAGCGGAGCGAAAGCAGCGCGTGGATAAGTTTGTGGCGGAATTCAAAAAACGTTTTGATAAAAACAAGGATGGACAAGTTGAACTGGATGAAATTCCTCTTGCTGCCCAGCGATTTGGAAGAATTCGCGACTTTAACGGGGATGGATTGATCCAGGTAGATGAACTTAATATACCTGTGCGTTAAACAGCAGCTCCTCAGTTTGAGATTTCGCGTTCGGTCCTCTCAATCCACTTACTATTTCAAATCCAGTTCTGACAGAAGGTGAATCGAGAGTGTCGCGTACGTTTAATCGTTGTTCGGTCTGGATGGTTGATCATCCTGTGATGATCACGTTATTGATTCTGATTTTAAGCGGCATTGCCCTCATGGGTTATACCATGCCGGAGCAGGTCCGCGACTGGTTTACCCCTGCCCCTGTCGAACAGGTACAACAGAAAACTTCGAAACCTCAGGTAAAACAGGAACGTCCGCCGGATGTGGATCCGATCAGCCTGACAGATGCCGATACCATTCTGGTAATTGACTCGGATGAGTTTTTTACGACTGAAGGCATTAAAGCACTCCGCTCAATCGTCGAAGAGATTGAAGCACTCGATTATGTGAAAAGTGTTTTCTGGTTGGACGATATTCCGAATCTCAATATCTTTGGGTTGCGCGAGCCGTTAATACCCAACGAACGCGCCTCGGAAAAGCGATTAGAGGCAGCGAAACTGAAAACCATAAACCATCCCCTGGTGGGCGGCCAATTAATGTCTGTTGATGGTCGCACTCTGTTGATGATGGTCAAATTTGACTGGTTTAACGTGAGTGATGACGAAGAATGTACCGCAGGTCTAAAACAAGTCGCACAAAAAGTGGCCGCTGAATATCCGGGAGTCAACTTTTCCTTTATGACAACCGGGCGCGTGCCAATCTATCTGACAGCGGTTCGGACACATAATGCCAATAAAGTGAAGTATCAGTTGATTGGTTATGGGATGATTATTCTGATGGCCATCTTTCTTTTTCGGGGAATCTCAGCCGTCATCATTGTGGCGCTGGCACCTGCATTTGGTGTGTTTCTGACAATGGGCATGATTCAGTTTCTTGATTTCCAGGATAATCCTTTTAACGATGTTGTGTTACCTGTACTCCTTAGTTTAGTCGGTCTGACGGATGGTGTGCACTTGATGGTGCAGATCAGACGACATCGGGCTTCGGGTCTCAGCTCAAAAGCAGCCGCCCGGCGTGGTATTCAGGAGGTGGGTCTCGCCTGTGCTTTGACTTCGCTGACAACGGCAATCGGCTTTGGTTCGCTTTCACTGGCGCATCATGAAACCGTGCGCCAATTCGGTTATAGCTGTGTGATTGGTGTGATCCTGACGTTCATCGCTGTGATTACTGTCATTCCCCTGGCCTGCCGGACCTGGCTGGGACGTTCGATTCATAAGGGATTTGGAAAAGGGATCATTGATCAACACCTGGGGCGCATCAGTGTGATCATTGATCTGGTTTTGAAACGAACAAAACTGATCAGTTCATTGGGAATTGGAATCACAGCCGTGTTGATTATGATTTCCTTAACGCTGCGGCCCGATGAACGACGTGCGAATATGTTGCCCGAAGGATCGGAGGCGGCGCTGGCTTTGAGTCATATGGATCAGGCAATGGGAGGATTGGAGCACTCGCGTGTTCGTGTTTCCTGGAACGAAAAAGTGGAATCCGATTCTTCGGAAGTCTTAATTGCGATCAGTAAAGTCGATGATTTATTAAATCAGGAGTCTTTGATTGGGCATCCGATTTCGATTCGCAATATTCTGGGGGCATTGCCCGGCGAGGGGGAGCCAGAAGAGCGAATGTCGATGATCGATTTGCTGCCGCCTCCTTTGAAGCGTGCGTTTTATACGCCGGAATATCGTCAGGCTGAGGTGAGCTTTCATGTGCAGGACCTGGGAATTGCGAAATATGGCCCGACCTTTACGAGAATCGAAGAAGGGTTAAATACGATTGCTGTTGCGCACCCCCACTTTCATTTTGAACTGACAGGTTCGGCTGTCTGGCGTTGGAGGAACCTGTATCAGATCGTCGTTGATTTGGCAGCCAGTCTGGGAAGTGCGGCGATTATCATTTTGATTGTGCTGGCATTTGCCTTCCGTTCATGGAGACTGGGATTGATCTCCATCGTCCCAAACATGTTTCCCCTGGCTGTGACCGGGGCCTTTCTGGTGTTTACAGGACAGGCGCTGGAAATTGTCAGCGTGTGCGCGTTTACCGTTTGTCTGGGGATTGCCGTTGATGATACGATTCACTTCCTGACCCGTTTCCGTGAAGAACAGTTGATTGTCGAAAGCGACCACGAAGCGATCCGCCGTGCCTTTACGGGAGTCGGAACGGCGCTCATCATGACGACGGTGATTTTAGTCGCCGGTTTTTCGACCGTCATCTTCAGCGACATGCGCGATCAAAGGATCTTTGCCATCATGAGTGGCCTGACGATTTCCTCTGCCCTCTTTGGAGATCTGGTCTTTCTACCGGCACTTCTGGCCCAGTATGCGAAACGTTCTCAGGTTCCCGCGATCGAAGAATCGGAAGCGAACTGTGAACAGCCGATGTCTGGAACCTCGCTTGTCGAATCACAGTCAGACTAAGGCTTTTCAGCTGATCCTCTTTCGCTGAAACGCAATCAGTTTTATGATACTAAATAAAGTTAAATATTTGACATTGTCATCCCGATACGTTATAAAAGAACACCATCCAATAGCCGTCTCCGATCCTTCATGTTGGAGAGGCTCCCACCTTTGACCGTGTTCCCTCTCACCAAGGAACAGCGCTTTGTTAAACCAGTTACGACGAAACTCAATCTTGTTGTTTGCGTTGCTTGTGTTCTGTTCTCGGGTTCCCAGCGTCTCAGCAGCCGATCAACGGCTGACGTTTGAAAACGATATTCGCCCTATTTTCAAAGCGTATTGCTTTCATTGTCATGGGGAAGAAAAAGAGCTTTCCGGCGAATTGGATTTACGGCTCCAACGGTTGATTGTGAAAGGTGGCGAGTCAGGTGAAACGATCGTGGCTGGTAAGCATGCTGAGAGTCTGCTTTTTCAGTACGTGGAATCGGGAGAGATGCCGCCTGATGAAAAACAGCGCTTGAAACCGGAAGAAGTTGAGCTGATTGCAAAATGGATTGATCTCGGAGCACCGACAGCAGGTCCGGAGCCAACAGGTGATATTAAGCCCGGAGATTTCTTGATCACTCGGAATGAACGATCACATTGGGCATTTCGTCCGATTAAAAAGGCAGCGATTCCTGTAGTCGTTGCATTAACGAAAAAGCAAACAGAGAACGAAATCAACCCGATCGATGCATTCATCGCTCGTAAACTGAAAGAGAAAGGTCTCTGGTTTTCGCAATCTGCAGATCGCCTGACGTTAATCAGACGGGCCGCCTATGATTTAACAGGTTTGCCTCCGTCTCCCGAAGAATTAAAGCAGTATCTGGCAGATCAGTCACCTGATGCCTACGAAAAAATGATTGATCGCTTGTTGGAGTCCCCTCATTATGGTGAGCGCTGGACACGTCACTGGCTGGATGTTGCAGGCTATGCTGATTCAGAAGGCTACAATGATAAAGATATCATTCGTGCCGATGCCTGGCATTATCGAGATTATGTCATTCGCTCATTGAATGCCGACAAACCCTGGGACCAGTTTATTATTGAACAGTTGGCCGGCGATGAGTTGGTGAAAGCCACACATGCTTCTGCACAGAAATTAGTGGATGGGGATGTTGCGAAACGCGATAAATTAACGGCAACAGGTTTCCTGCGTCTGGCCCCCGATGGGACCGGATCCAGTCCCATGGATCCTGCGATAGCTCGCAATCAGGTGATTACGGAAAGCGTCAAGATAATTTCTTCGTCTCTTTTAGGTATGACCATCGGCTGTGCTGAGTGTCATCATCATCGATTTGATCCCATTCCACAGCAGGATTTTTACCGTTTACGGGCCGTGATTGCGCCTGTGTTTGATCATGAAAAATGGCGTGTTCCCACGAATCGACGTGCGGCTTTGATGTCGGAAGCAGATAAAGCGAAAGCAGCAGAGCTTTCGGCGAAAGTCAAAAAGCTCGATGAACAGCACAACCAGAAGAAAGCGGAAGTCACCCGATTGATTTTTGAGAGAGTCTTGAAAGAAGTTCCCGAAGCGGAAAGAGAACAGGCAAAATCCATCTATGAAACGGAACGTAAAAAACGAACCGCAGAGCAGGCGGAATTTCTCAAGAAAAAATATCCCATGCTCGACCTGTTAGCACCGGGAAATCTGCATCTCTTTATCGCCCGCTATAAAGATGGGAATGAATTGAAGAAGCAGTTTGAGGATGTCAAAGCAGAGGCTGATAAAATACGGGCACAAATTCCAAAGCCGGAATACATCCGCATTGCGACCGAAGATCCACAGCATATCCCGGATACGTTTGTGTTTTATCGTGGTGATATTTCCTCTCCCGAACCAGACAAAATGGTACCCGGTGGTCTGACGGTGATTGGTTCGGAATCGCAGAATCGATTTCCGTTGAACAATCCAGAATTGCCGACATCGGGCCGTCGTTTGGCCTTTGCCCGGTATTTGACAAACGGGAAACATCCTCTGGTGGCGCGCGTCTTAATGAACCGTTTCTGGATGCACCATTTTGGTCAGGCGTTTGTCGATTCGACAGGAGATTTTGGTTCCCGTGCGAACCCCCCAAGTCACCCTGAACTGTTAGACTGGTTGGCCTCTGATTTCATGGGAAATGGCTGGCAACTGAAACGCATTCATCGTTTGATCATGACTTCGCGTACGTATCGCCAGACATCGACGTCTCATTCAGAACAGGCGGCTTCCGTTGACGCTGATAATCGTCTGTTATGGCGCATGAACCTGCGACGCCTGGAAGCCGAAGCGATTCGCGATGCGATATTGGCTGTCAGTGGGGAACTGAATCGAAGTCAGTTTGGCGAGCCCGTTCCCGTTTCTTTATCCGATAGCGGAATCATCACGGTGGGAGCGGGGAAAGTTTCGGAGGATCGGCGTGAATTAAAAAGATCCATCTATGTTCAAGTCCGTCGGACTCAACCGGTCACGATGCTGAATGCCTTTGATGCGCCGAATATGGAACCCAATTGTGAACGCCGCGTTTCATCTACGGTGGCAACACAATCGCTGGCATTACTCAATAGCGAGTTTATCCGTTTGCAGTCAGTGGCGTTTGCAAAACGTGTGCTTTCCACCGCAGGCAAAGAGGCCGATGATACAACGTTAATTAAAACGGCCTGGGAACTGGCTCTCAGCAGTCAGCCTTCCGAAACCGGAATGTTGGCGCTGCAAAAACATATGCAGTTGCAGTTAAAAGAATATCAAGCGAGAAAAGTCAAAGCGCCCCGCCAGGAAGCACTGACATCATTGTGCCATGTCCTGTTGGGGACCAATCAATTCTTGTATGTTGAGTAAAAGGAAAATCGTGCTTCAGGTGTGTTTCATCACCTGGGCTTGTATCGATCTTCTCCGGAGGAGTTTATAGTGTCACAGTTTTCTGCAGATTCATCCGCCAGTTCACGTCGTCATTTTCTGGCACAGAGTGCATTCGGTGTTTCTTCGCTGGGTCTGGCAACCTTGCTGAAAGAGGAACAGCTTCTGGCAGCTCCTGAAAAACCGGAGTTGGGTGAAAAAACATACGATTTGTTACCGAAAAAAACCAGCCACCCTGCCCGTGCGAAATCCATGATTTCGATTTTCTGTGGCGGTGGGCCCAGCCATCTGGATCTGTTTGATCGTAAGCCGGTACTTGACGAGTATGCTGGTAAACGATTTCCCGGCGATGGCATTAAATATGATAATGCCGGCCAGGCGACTTCCATTATCATGCCCTCTCCGACCACGTTTAAAAAATGTGGTGAGTCGGGTATGGAAATCAATGTGGATATGTTGCCCCACTTTGGGGAGATTGTGGACGATGTCACGCTGGTGCGTTCCATGCAGTTGCCGAATGTACGTAACCACGTGGCTGGCATGCGTGCGATGACGACGGGGCGCGCCCGTGAAGGCTGGCCCTCTCTGGGAAGCTGGGTCACTTATGGCCTGGGTTCAGAGACACAAAATCTACCCGCTTTCGTTGCGATTACGATTCCCAAAAATCCGGTCGGTTCCCCTTATTGGGACAGCCGTCAGTTACCCTCAATTTACCAGGGAACGGTCGTCAGAAAAACAGATCCCAAAATTGCAAACTTGAATCCGATTGCACAGCTCAGAGGCAAGCCACAGGGGAATCAATTAGATCTGTTGAAAGAATTGAACCAGATTCACCTCGAACGCCACCCGGGTGAAGATGACCTTTCCGCACGGATTGCCAGTTATGAACTGGCAGCACGAATGCAGACTGCAGCTACGGAAGCATTGGATCTATCAAAAGAGACAGAGGCCACTCATAAACTTTATGGTGCCGATGATCCGGTTACGAAAGAATTCGCCGATGCCCTGATTCTGGCCCGTCGGTTTGTAGAGCGTGGCGTACGATTTGTGCAGGTCTGGAACTATGGCTGGGACATGCATGAAAACATCTTTGAATATTTAAAGAGGCGGTGCGACGCTTCGGATAAACCCTCTGCTGCTTTGGTCAAAGACTTGAAGAATCGAGGTCTGTTGGACTCAACGATTGTGCAATGGGGGGGCGAAATGGGACGTCTGCCCGTGATTCAGGATCGGGGCGAAGGTAAAAAGCCGGGACGTGATCATAATACGGAAGGTTTCAGTATCTGGATGGCGGGTGGCGGCTTGAAAGAGGGACACATTCACGGAGCCACCGATGACTTTGGCCATCGGGCGGTTCAGGATGTCGTTACCCAGCACGATTTTCATGCGACTCTCTTACATCAGTTCGGACTGAAAGCAGAAGAGTTGCATTATGATCATAACGCGCAGCCCGTGGCTTTAGTGGAACCCGGTCAGGGAAAAGTTGCAACGGGAATCCTTAAGTAATCAAACTGGCAGGGATGAAGAAATGCAGAGCTTACGCTGGAGTCTCCTCGGATTGCTCCTGTCTGGTGTGGTTTCGTTACAGACCGCTAGTGCTGAAGAGCTGGTGGTCTCCTCTGCTTTTGATGGAGGGTCCGCTGAGGTTCTGGAGATCGATCAGGAAAAGCGATTGATCAAAATCCGTCCTGCAGGAAACCCACAGTTTGGCTGGCCTTGCTGGTGGTATTTTCAGGTGACAGGCCTAACTCCCGGCGAAGAAATTACTGTCGCCGTCGATGCAAATCAGTTGAAACAGGCGGGCGGGCGAAAGCTGGCATCCGCATGGGCCTTACCTGATCAAGCTGCTTTTAGTACGAATCAGCGCACCTGGTTGCAGACACCTCCTGGGAAGAAGCAGGATGGGACATGTCAATGGAAGGTGAAAATTGATGCGAAACAAGCCTGGTTTGTCTGGGGGCCTCCCTATGTCCCCAGTGATGCCAACGCTTTAGTCAAACGATTGAGCCGGCAACATGCGCATGCGACAAGTTTTGAGTTATGCAAGACGCGAGCGGGCCGTGTCGTACCGGCGTTGCTGGTCTCTGAACCGGAACAAAAGACAGACTCGCGGATGGTGATCTGGGTTCAGGCCCGTCAACATGCGTGGGAATCGGGTGGAAGCTGGGTTGGTCAGGGTTTTATCGAATGGGTTGTCAGTGATGATCCTCACGCGGTTCAGCTGAGAAACAAGGCGGACATCTATTACGTTCCCATTATGGATATCGATAATGTGGCGACCGGCAATGGGGGTAAGAATCAAGTGCCCCATGATCACAACCGGGACTGGTCAGAACAGGCACAATTTAACGCGGTAAAAACGGCCATGCGCTATTTAAAAGAGTTAGATCAGTCTAAGAGACTGGTGTTGTTTATCGATTTGCATAACCCGGGTTCCAATTCGAAACGTCCTTTCTTTTTTGTGGCCCCGCCAGAACTGGCAACCAAACGAGGGACCCCGTTGCAGGATGCGTTTATTGCAGCGTGCCGCGCTGAAATCACGAAGCCGTTTCAGTTAGATAAGAATACGCCGTCAACCGGTCTGAAATATGACAAGCTCTGGAAGAAGATTTCGAGTAACTGGATCAGAAGTGAACTGAGTGAGCACGTCGTCGGGATTACACTGGAAACCTGCTGGAACACGCCGCATAGCAATACGACAGGTTACAAAACCGTGGGCCGGCAATTAGGGCTGGGGATCGCCAGATACCTGCAAACCGATCCACGACAGTCTGGCGGGATTGATTGATGATGTGTCTGATGAAAATAGTATAGGTTCCGGACACCTTTGTATCACTGGAAATGACCGCAAGCGGTTCAGCGTGCATGTTGGCTTACTTTTTTATTGCGAAACGTTAATCGTGCTTTGAGTGTCTTAAAATGGTGGTATTACGGAGTGTTCTACTTTTCACGAGTTTCGCAAAAAAAATTGCTTTCTGATGACTCAATTGCATTTGTTGGTGGAATTGAGCACTCGGTGATGTTTTATGCGGCTGCCAAAATGACTCTACTAATTAAACACCCGATATCGCATTTCTTTAGAGATGATCCAGTAGACATTGAGCACGTTGCGACTGGCAATTTTGCGGCGGAAGGCCATTAAACGTTTTCCGGCCAGTCCCGTTGATGTTTTACCGTCTTTGAGAGCAGCAGCCAGCAACCGACCATGTTGCAGGCCGAAGACAATATTCTCAAAACGCTCTCGTTCCTCTTCTGTCGCCAGCTTTGCAAGTGGTTTTGCTTTGTTGAGAATCGATTCTGCTTTATTGAAAACGACCTCGTTGTAAATTAACGGGTAAGCTCGCATACGGTCGGGTCTTTTCAAATTGAAAAAGTTTTTGTTGTTTCCCAACCCTACAGTGAATTTTTCCCAATACTCGTAATACTCTTTGGCGACCTCTTGAAAGGGGCCGAAAGAATCATAGTACTCGGCTAATACCTCGTCCACGTCGGCTTCCGTATCCCACAGCATCCTGGCCAGCACATAGTATGTGGGGCCGGTTGCAGCCCAATAGCCTTGTAATGCGTCAAAATCGGTAGCCTGTAAACCATTTTGGACTTGAAACTGTAAGTCTTCCGCTACTTGCTGACTGGCGACAAATGGTGCCCCTTCACCCAAATAGAACAGCGAGTTTGATCGCAGGAAAACTGTCGCACCCAGTTTCGACCAACCAAACCATTCGTCGGTCGACATTTTTTGATAATCGTCTGGTCGTGGATAGGCATTGAAGCCAACATAACCAATCCATACATTCGGTTCGATACATTTCAAATTTGTCGGCGGCGAACGATATTTGCTGTAACCATAGGCAATGACCCTGGATTCTGGATCGATTTTTCGTGCGCGAATCGCCAACTCGTTATACCAGCGGGCGTACCTGTCCGACAAACTAGCCGGAAGGTTCGAGGCTTGAGGTTTTCCATCTACATCCGAACCATCCTCTACAGCTGGCAGTGATGCAAGTGCCCCGTTGGGAGCAGCGTCCCATGAACGACAGCGTTTACAAACACAAAATCCACCGCTGCCATCATTTTCACAGGCATTCACCCATAATCCTTGGGCTCCCTGTTGCGCATACTTCTTCAGCTGTGCCAGCTGCATGTCCCATAGTTTTGGATTCGAAACGCACATCTTTACAAAGTCTGACTTCGACTTGGAACGTGGGCGGCGTTGTCCATCTGGTTGCAATGCAAATACGTCCCGGTTTGTCTTGTTGTATTTCTCCCACCAATCGGTAAACGCATGGCCGTACGAAAGTTTGAACGATCGCCCCAAACGCATTCGACGACTCCAGACTCGTTCGTCTTCAGAAATTTTGTCGTAAGTTTTCCCCAAATCGAGAAGACGGCCGATGCCCTCTTTTTCGTAGCCAACACGGTGTTTGTCCTGCGCGAGTAACCTGATAAACCGGACTTTCACAGTCGGTGTTTCGATAATACTGAGTGAGGGCACTTTAATGGTATTATTGCGGGGAATACGCTGTCCTGTTTCACCGGGCCAAATCCAGCGGCAACCAAGTTGGTCCTGCAAAAAATCATATACGGCCCATAATGTTCCATTGCGGGCATTTTTTTTTCTGCCACCATCTTCACCTGCTAAAATCAGCACATTAGGAAATGTTTTAACCACGAATGTTTCCGGTTTCATACCTTTTGTTACCAGGCCAAGCTTCTGAGTGAGCTTCCCCGGTCCAACCAAAATCAACGTTTTGGAAGGGTTTGATTGTAATTCGGTTTCTTTGATAATTGGCAACGTCGCGCCGGACATGATGCGAATGTGTTCCTGCAATTCGTTAGCCGCAATCATCTGGCTCTCTATTGGACGCCCATTCGTCACGATGATGGCCATCGGTTTGCCATTTTTTACGAGTGTGACTCCCGGACCGGATGAAACAGACTTCTTCGTTTTTTTTGTTCGTGATGACGAGGAAGGTGCAGCTGACTTCTTATTCATCGGTTTTATCTGAGCGGGTTTTGTTGAAGAAGGAGTACGGATGAATTCACTCAGTCGCGAGAGGTTGTTGCTGAAAACTTCGCTCGCCAGGTACTTCTCACCGACAGGCATCTTGGCCTGACCGACGAGACGTTCGCCGTTATAGGTACTGATCCAGCGGCCTTGAGGATCGAGAGATGTGAGAATTCTCCGGATTTCTACATCTTCAATTTTCGGTTTGAGAATCGAATCGCCTGCTTTTAAGATTTCATATTTCTTTTGTAATTGTTCGATTCTGGAGTCCGTCTTCCATCCATAATGGGCGGGCAGTTTAGAATCATCGTAGGTCAATTCATATTTTTTTCCAGAACGAGCCATATAAAGTGGTTTGTTCGTTTTTAACTCGTAATACCGAGACAGTTTTCCTTCTGGTAGCAGGGATCGTTTTAGATAGGCTAATGCTTTCGGAATCGGGTCGAGATATTTTGTATCACCAGTCAGGACGGAAATCGTCATTAACGTTTCTATTGCTTCCTGCGTTTCGTCACCCGAAACTCCCGGCGGTTCAAACTTGCGGGCCCAGATTGGTTGCATGTCATAATTGTATTGTTGTGCCCAACCTGGTTGAGGATCGGGCATTTGTGCTTGAATCAGAAACTGTCCCAGCCCTTCTAAGGCTTTCTTATATTTTTCCTCACCGTAAACCTGATGGGCCTGTAGTAAAGCGTCGGCTACATACCCCGCTACGTTGTCGTTCAGAGTATACATGTCCCAATAATTTTTGATACGACCTTCGGTTCTCCAATCATAGTTCGGATAATTCGCTTGTTTCGCAGGTGGGTCGGGTACACTGTCTTCATCCCACACCTGGGGAAAGGCCCCGTTCGGAAACTGTGCATTCAATAATGCATCGAGGGCTATTTGCACCGATTCGTGAATCGCCTCATGCTTGAATTCTAATGCCTGATCAGCTTTTATCAGAAAAAGAATGGCGGTACCCGTTTGGCCATCATCCAGAGAAGACGTGTTCCTGCCACGCCCTTTGCCGTTCCGATAGAGGGCGACCCGTGATCCTTTAGGATCAAAATCTATACAGTTCGTCCATCCACCAGATTTCATCTGGCCGTAAACCAACGCCACGGCAGCATCCCGGGCCGCATCGAGATAGAACGTGTCACCCGTTGCGGAATACGCATCGAGATATGCCAATCCCACTGTCGGTGTACCGGGTGGCTGTACCCAGATTTGATCTGGAGACGCTACTCCTTCGCCCCATCTACGCGACAAGTCGAGTGAGTAGTGGTACACATACCCGCCGTGAGTTGCGACGTTCTCACGGTAATACATCGCTGCCTTTTTCATGGTCGCAACGGCTTTTGTTTGCAGAGGCGACAGTTGTTTCGGAGCAGAGATCATCAGCTGTGCTGGTGCTCTGTTGATTGGATTTACAACACTATTGTTTTCTTCCTGCTGTTTCGCTATTGGATTAAGAGTATTTGAATTCTCAATTATTGACCTGGTTTTTTGGCTGGTGATGCGCCGTTGAAGTTTTTTTGTGGCCGCCACATTTTGTGTTGGTGAGGGACCGGTTGCCGTCTTCGATAATTCAACGGGAGCAGCTTTTTCACAACCGCTAATCACAAGCAAATTAAGTACGAAGAGCCAATTTATACAGCGATGCATCGTCCTACTTCCAAACTGAGAAAAAGTTCGTGAACAGGAAAGGTTGATTCAGAGAACGCTATCAGCCTTCATCTTTGGGGCCAGGTTTTACTTTTCCTTCACCGTCACGCGGCCCTTTTTTTACACCCTCACCATCACGAGGGCCTTTCTTGTTTCCTTCTCCATCGCGGGGGCCACGTTTCTTGCCCTCACCATCACGTGTATTTTTGTAGCGTCCCACTGTGTAATAGTGACTGAATTCTGCAGGGCTCATTTTCTCGTCATCGCCGATACCGGCAGCTTGAAATCGCCGAGTTTGAATTTTTCGGCGTGAGTCGGAAATATTTCCATTGGTCATCGCCAGCCACTCTTCCAGACTGACAAATTTGTCACCGTTTTTGTCGTAGGCTTTGAATACTCTTCCAACCTTGCTGCGTTCCCAACGGATGGGAAGCGTTTTTGAAGCTTCTGTTCGGTCTGACTGATTCAGGTCCCCGTCTCGATTGGTATTGAGAATGTCATCACCGTCCCGGGTACTTTCTCCTGTTCCCCGCGAGCGCACTTCACGTCGTAAGGCAGACACTTCTCGTTGAAGTTGTTGTATCATCTGGAACAGTGCGGCTTCGCGTTTCGATTCCGGCTTGAATCCTTCCAATGCCCCCTCACCAACTTGCTCAGCTGATTTTCGAGCCCCGGCTTTTCCTTCCGCAGATTTTCTTGGTCCGGCTTCCGCCTCAGCAGATTTGCCCCCTTCTTGCGCAACTGCTTCATTTCCGATCGACGAGATTCCAGAAAAACTGAAAAGCATCAAAGGCACAGTTAACACCATAATCCCCACAAGACAGGCAGGGCTGCGTTCCGGTGGATTTGACTGTCCCAACACGTTTCGAACTCGACTCAACAGATTCATCCTTTTTTCTCCCAAAAATGCCGGTGCCAAATTTAAGCCGCCCTGGGACTGAATCCTGGCAACTCGTTCTAATGCGATTGCATAATTTTCACGTTGTTCTGTAACTGAGACAGCGATTTCATCACAGCACATTTCACGTTCCAGCCGTATCTGGTTTGATAACCACCACACAGCAGGGTGATAGAACAGCATTGTCTCCACTACACGTTGCAATAAATTGACCCACACATCAAAGCGACGAATATGTGCCAGTTCGTGGGCGATGACTGCTTCCAGCACATCGACGGGTAACGCCATCAACCACGATGCGGGTAACAATACAACTGGATTCCAAAACCCAACGACGGCAGCTTCTCTGATCCGCGTTGAAGAGTACACTCTCGCTGTTTTCAACCCGATTCGTTTCGCCAATTCCAATGAACGACGAGATAACTTAGCCGGAATTGGCATCCGCCCCGACCGCAGCCAAACGATGTTGAATGCACCAGCCGTCAGCCGGGCTCCCGACAACATCACCCCTGCCAACCAAATCAACAACACATAAGGTTGTGTAGCGGTCAAAAAAGCATGCAGGTTCCATTTATTTCTGGTGGCTTGACTAGATTCAGAATTCTCGAAGGCATCCTGCATACTCACAGTATACAAATCACGCGCAACCATCTGGTGCGAATCGACTGTTGCAATACCTTCTTGGTTAACATATGCCAGTTCAGGGTTCGTCGAATAATTTGTATCAGCCAGGACTGCAAAGGTCACTATCGGACAGACTGCCAGCACGACCAACGTAGCCAACGATGACACGTACCGTACTCTCGCCGATTTTAGTCCAATGGCCGTTTGCAGACCCCAGTACACAAGAGCTATCACTGCCCCCTGCCATAAGAAATGTAATAGTGTCACCGAAATCGCCTGGGCTGTCGGAGAAGTGAGGTGTTCAATCATTGGACTGCTCCTGTTCTTGCCAGGTTTCAATCGCCTGTCGAATTTCATCCAATTCAGTCTGGGAAGGTTTGGATTGTTCCAGCACCTGCGTGATGAGAGAAGTCGATGAGCCATTGAATGCACGGCCCAGCAAATCTTTAACAACGTCACCCAGAGTTTTTTCACGGGAGAGCTTGGCTTGATAAATGTGAGCCCGCCCATCTAATTTCCGCTTCACCAATCCCTTTTCAAACATGACGTTCAGCATGCTGAGAATCGAAGTATAAGCCCGTGGTCGGCTCTCATTCAGTACGTCCACCACCTCACGTACGGTTGCTTGCCCGTTTTCCCACAACACGTGCAATATTTCCAACTCCACTTCTGTAGGCGTCCCTAACCGATGTCGCGGCATTCTCAGCTCCACTCATATAAAAATTGAATACAACATTAAACTACTGATTCCTTAGTAGTCTGTCAACTGATTCTTTAGTAGACTGGTGGAGAATCGAAAAAATGGGAGATGTTCCGAGAAAGGTTCGTTTTCGTTTACTGTACGGCAAACAACGATCTTCGCGAACATCTTCTGGGATTTGACGATTCAATATACTCAGATACTGAGTCGTTGGTGATGGAGTCAACCCTCCAAAAGCTTCATTCCGTTATTCAGACGTTTTCTCGGAACCAGGTATCTTTTGTGTTTTGCAACGAAACGTATTTGTAAAGAGTTGTACTCGAAATTTTTAATGTATCACAAATATCGTCTGTGCAATTTGATTTATCGCGAAACAACTTTTGTGCTAAAACAACTCTGGGTGAATTTGGATCCAGTGGTGGCCGACTTCCCTTGCGTCCGCGTGCTCGGGCTGCAGCTAAGCCTGCTTTAGTTCTCTCTTGTATAAGTCGTCTTTCGAATTGGGTGAGAGCAGAGAAAACGTGAAAGATCAGTTCTCCTGAAGGTGTTGTTGTATCGATGACTCCATCACATATTGAACGAAATCCAACTCCTCGTTCCTTCAGGTCTTCAATCATTGTGACGAGATGACGCAGTGATCGTCCCAGACGGTCTAGTCTCCAAACAAGGAGGGTATCTCCACGTCGCAAACATTCTTGGCAAAGCAAAAGCCCCGGTCGATCAGCTTTAGCGCCGGAGAGCCTGTCACAGAAGATACGCTCGCGTTTGACTCCATGTTTTAGTAGAGAATCAATTTGGAGGGAGAGTTCTTGATCACTTGTGCTCACTCGGGCATAGCCAGTCATACGATGCTGCTGGAATTCATGAGATACCATCTTGGATCTCCCTCTTATGGGCGATAACGTTTCTCTACCAATAGAGAAACATGGCAACATGTATTTGTTCCTTAACAGGTGTTACAAAGTTTCTGGATTTGAAAAAAATGTCTAAATGTGAGAAGTATTCAGGTTAAGCTGTCGACCGGTTTCTTCCGAATACATCTGAATGCGAAATTAATGGTTTTTTGCATTACCACAAAAAGTATGAGTTTGTGGAAGAGTAAGCGGTCGAGATGTGAGCATCAGACGAAACGCAAGTTCAGAACAGTTCCGCGCACACAGGTCAACCGAGTCTTTTTAATCTACCGGGAATTGCACCCACTGGAAATCGCTGGCTTTCACGGCACACAGTTTTTTGCCCCTACGCCATTCGCTGTCCTCACTGCAAAATCCCGGTCGAGATTCTTGACGATGCATCGTTCTCCGACATCGACTGCTCTTTACAACACAGCTAAACACTCATCAATCGCCGAAAGCGTTTCGCCTATCGAACTGTGAATCACCCAGTCGGCGAGAACATCCTGAGGTGTCTCGTCGCGGTTGATGATGACAAGATTCGCGCCGTTTTGCTTTGCCAGTCGTGGCAGACTCGCAGCGGGCTCGACAACCAAAGAGGAGCCTATAGCGAAATAGAGATCCGCAGTTGAGCTTAACTGAATTGCTTCTTCCAATATATCCTCGGGAAGCTGTTGGCCGAACGAAACAGTCGCGTGCTTAAGCAGTCCATCGCACGCTGGGCAGGTTGGCACTTGATCATCGACTAAAAATTTTTCGACCATCTCGGTAGCACCAAAACGTGCGTTGCAACCAAAGCACATGATCTCGCGCGCGGTCCCATGTAACTCAAGCACTTTGTTGCTACCGGCGTCCTGATGAAGGCCGTCGATGTTCTGAGTAATGATGGCTTGTAACCGGCCCGAGTTTTGCCATTTGCCAAGAATTTGATGACCGGCATTTGGTTGGCTGTTATTAAAGTCGTTCTGCGAAATTGATTTTTGCCGCCAATATTCATAACGGGAGTCGGCACTAGCCATAAAGTCCTGAAAGTAGACTGGCTGCGAATTCGCCCAAATGCCCCCCGGAGAGCGAAAGTCAGGGATACCACTTTCGGTACTAATCCCCGCGCCCGTAAATGCGATGGCTTTTTTCGATCGGTTTAGACAGTTTGCAATTTCTTTTATTTTCGACATCGAAATCCTAGATGCATAAATAAGATCCCTATACAAGACTACCAACTTATCATGAGGATGTTTAGAAGGGAACCTTCGGGGACCGTTTTCGTCGCTGTTGGCGATAGTCGAAAATGACATCTTTAATCAACGACTTAAGGAAGTAGCACGATGTCTCAACTCGTGACTCGAAATCATAAAATGCTACTTCCAACACAATAAACGCTTGAAGCCATCGTGAAATCATCGAAATCCAGGCGAGTTTCAAAAACCGGGTTGCCAACGTTTTTTCAACGGACAGAAAGTCGGCCAGAATCTGTTCGTAATACGGTGGTATTCTCGGACACCATATAATTGGCCGCGAGAACTTAGTCGCTCACGTGCAAAAAGGACAAACACCACCTCATTCCTTCTCCTTCTTTGGATACACGGCAGGAGACATTTATGGTTACCACTACTGACACGCGCTTTCATGTTACCGATACAGCGTAAGGTAACGTTGCCGTCTCCCTGACCTTGGCCACCGGAGTTCACAGACATTGCAATGTCCATAAAAATGCTGAAAAGTGTGAACACGCCGAAGCCAATCATTGAAGGGCGAATATTCGTGGCGATTCGATGTCGGCTGAGTTTTTTGACCTCAAGGGATCGACTCATCACTTGCAGAACGTCCTGCTGCCGCTCCGTGATGACCACCTTGGCTGCCTTGCCTGGCATGAGAGACATCCCTGTCTCAGTTGAGAAACTGTAAACTCTCGGAAGTCTGCCACAAAACTCCGATTCCAAGCCAAACCGATTGGCGGATCGACATCTAGTCTCTCGTGGCTCCAGCCTCGCTACTTACCCTTCTTTGCCGTCGCCAGTCGCGCTTGCGAATCCGCCAAATCGAATTGTCGCTGAGCCGTTTCGTATGCTCCGAGTGACCCGGCCCGCGAACGCTGTACGGCCTGTTGATCAAGTTGCACTAATGTCTGAAGCTTTTTCTGGTACTCGCTCATCTTGCCGTTCGCAAAGGCCAATTCAGCTTCCAAGTCGATCGTTACACGTTTGAGATCGGCGATGGCTATTGGCGACAATCTGCCGTAGGACGCCTGCAATTCTTGCTGGTGGAAGGCGACTAGGATTCCGAGGTATTTGATCACACTCTCTTTATCGTCCTTGACGACTGCCAATTCGTAATAGGCTTGGAGCAGTTCTTTCTGCGACTGGCGTAATGTGGCCCGGTCGATCCGTTTTTGTGCGAAGAGCTGAGCATTTGCTTCCGCTGAAATTTTAACGGTCGCAGTCAATTGCCTCAATGCGCGGATTTGTGCCTGCTTGTCCCCTGATGCATTCGCGAGACGCACTCGGCGATAAACCGCTTCTTGTTCGATGATCGCCAGTTGAGCCGCGTTGATTGCTCCTTGAGCGGCTGCGGTCCGCGCTTGCTGCAAAGCGGCATTGTCCTGCTCGACCAAAAACCGCAATTGCGCGACCACTTCGCGTTGGTTTCCTTCTGCTTCAGCCAACAGGATCTTCGATTCAGCCAACGCCTCGCGGACTTCCCGCACCTTGTCCGGAGAAACGCCACCGACATCGTAAAAACGAAGCAAGTCCGACAATGCCTTCTCGGTTCGTGTAACCGCAGTCCGGGCATAACGCACGAGTGCTTCATTCTGGCGACCTGTTTGGGAATACGCGGTCGAAGTCAGCAACAAAACAACACAAACAAAGAACAATCCAACAGCACGCATGGTGACGATTCCTAATCAAGTGACCTTCCCCCGATCTTAGTACCAGCCTAAGTGAGAGAATCGGGGTCCATGGGGCCGGTGTTCTTCTTCCGTTCGGCCTACGGACTCACTCCAGAAGAACACCGCGCGGCAAATGCCGCAGGGGTCTGGTAATCCAATGCACTATGCAATCTATGATGGTTGTAGTCAAGCCACCAGAGAGCTTCCGGCAAGCTGAGGAACAACTCGCCGTTGACCTCCTCCCGATTTCTGTGGTTTCACAACCAGCCCAGAATGCAGGAGAGGTGATACTCTGCAAGCGGGACCGTTGAGAGATTTCATAAACATTCGTTTGATTGGCCGCGCTAGGAGCCGTTCTGACCAGAGTTTTCCAGTTCGCGATGAATCCGCGAATACGTCTGGCTTCCACGCACACATACGGAGTCCGCGAATTGGGTCGATATTAGGCACGTCCAAGAATTCAAATCAGGCTCCCGACGAGTTTCTGGGACGGCGACTCGCCAACTTTCAACTTCGGTCTTAAATCCCAATGCGCGTTGTAAACTCTGCTTCGCCGCTGAAGTTTGTCCAACATTTGTATGTTGGAGTTGACGCCAATTACAATCGGAGTTGTCGACCGGATGAGCAAAACGTTTAAGTTAACCCGGCAGTGGCGAAGAAGCGTTGACTTTAAAACCCGCGCGATCCGCCGCTCGCGTTCACCGGATTGTAACTTTGCGAATCATCATCGTGGCCCGATGTAAACATTACCTGAAAGGATTCGCGCGTCAGCGAACGTCGGCCAATGTTCCCATCCTTCGAGATATTCGGCAACACGTTCACGCCGCATGTCATCGTTACCGTGCGATGTGCCGTCGGGAACCGAAGGTAGTTCAATCTCGCATGTAAATTCAATGAATTCCGTCCACGATGCGCCGAACTCACCAGTTGGATTGCGGAAAAACCAACGGAGCAACCAAAACCCCTTGGCATCGAATGCGAAGTTGACACCTTCGTCGTCTTCCTTGTCGTCGATTGGGATTTCCAAATATAATTTGATTGCGTTCCAGAGTTGTCCGACCGTTGCGTCTGCGAAATCGAGGACCACGCCACCCCGTCCCTGATCTGTCTGAGTACGTTCGATGTCCGTGTGTTCGGCGTTTTCTTCATAGCCGACGCCAACGAGATTGAAGAGCGACCGAAGTTGTGTTTCGATCTCATAGGACTTCACGATTGGAGTCTCCATCGCAAGATATCTATTGATAGACAGAATTTATTTCGGTCTAAATCTTTCAGTATTTTGTATAGTGTCAACTAAAACTCTCTAGAGCCAGTGTCCCCATTAGAATTGTTCAGGGAAGACCGACATGACAGCGGATGTTGCTCCGCTCTATCAGGATCCCGCAGCATGACCACTGCCGTTCACCGATTACCCAATCATAATAAAGGTGGATCATTATAATTATATAAGTGTCAGGTCCAGAAAAAATGACTCCTGGCCTTTAGCTCTCCTCCGATTGGAAATTCTTCGAATACCGACCTAGATACATTAACAAGTGTTGATGTGAAGTGCCGATTGAGATATATTGAAGCGTGTAGATATGTAATTATCCCCCCCTTTAGTCAATGATTGCTAACCCCGCATCAATCCCGCCAGAATCTCCAGGGAAAGGAGCAGGAATGTCTCGACGCACGGCAGAATTTTGCGATGGCATCTCACGACGGTCCGTTGTGAAAGCTGGTTTGACCGGCTTGATGGGACTTTCTCTCCCCGAGATTCTTCGCCTCAAGGCGCAAGCAGCTGAAAGCGGAAGTTCCAAGCGGGATACGGCCATCATTTTTCTTGAACTGGCTGGTGGGCCATCACAGCATGAAACCTATGACCCCAAGCCGAATGCGCCTGCCGATTACCGTGGTCCGCTCAATTCTATCAGTACAGCAGTTCCTGGAGTGCAGTTCAGCGAATTCATGCAAGAGCAGGCGCGGGTGCTGGATAAAATGGCCATTATCCGTTCGATTCATCACGATTCCGGAAGCCATCGCACTAGCAGCCATTTGACCCAGACCGGCTATTACCTGCGCGATCGTCAAAGCAATGATAACGAAATGCCGAGCATCGGATGTCTTACGTCCAAAGTGCGCGGCAGTAACGCAGACGGAATTCCCGCGTATGTCTCTTTGCCTCGTGATATGCGTTTTGGTCGTGCCGCCTGGTTGGGTAAGGGCTTTAATCCTTTCATCACCGCGCGCGATGCGGATGCAAAAAACTTTACGGTACCCAACCTTACCTTATTACGCGGTCTGACCGCCGAGCGTATGCAGGATCGCAAGGCCTTACTGAAGGGCTTCGATGCCACACGCGAAATTATTGACAACAATGGTGTCTGTGATGCGATCGATCAATATACCAAAGAAGCCTTTGAGATGGTGGCAGGCGATTCGGCACGCAAGGCGTTCGATCTCTCTCAGGAAGATCAGAAAACGCGTGACCGGTACGGAATGACTGCCTTTGGCCAGAACATCTTGCTCGCCCGCAGGCTGGTGGAGCATGGTGTGACTGTTGCTTCGGTGCGCGTGACTGGCCCCAGCTGGGATGATCATCGTGATCTGGTCAAGCGCATGCGGGAAAAGGGCATCCCTTATGACCGTGCGTTTGCTGCCCTCATTGAAGACCTGCATGAACGTGGCCTCGACAAAAAAGTGATGGTCGTTGCCATGGGCGAATTTGGCCGAACACCGAAATTCAATCGGACTGCGGGGCGCGACCATTGGGGGCGTGTGATGAGCGTTGCCCTGGCGGGTGGCGGAATCAAAACCGGTCAGGTGATTGGTGCTTCCGATGAACAGGGTGGCACACCGGCAGATGCTCCCTATCGTCCTGAAAATGTGCTGGCGATGCTGTATCGACATCTAGGTATCGACCCTGCCACAACGTTCCCGGATCATAGCGGAAGGCCCCGTTATATTCTTGAACGCCGGGAATTGATTACCGAATTAATCTGAATGACCTCAGGTTGCATTTGGGGTGATGGACTGATTGCGCTGTCGATAAAAAAACTCCGCAAGCAGTATTTCAGTTTACTGCTTACGGAGATCAATGATTCCCATTTAGTGAGTTTCGATCTAGAACTCGCCGAGGACGTTTCCGTCTTGAATGGTTCCCAAAAATCGAAACGTATCGTAGTTCATATTTTCACTGAGAAACCGAACTGCTCCATCACCCATCAGGAAATGGGCGCCTCCCTCATGTTTACTGGAGAAGTTTGCGATATGGTTTGTGGTATTGGGGGGATGGTGCATGGTCATCATGCCCCCCTGCCCTACATGTCCCAGAATTAAAGAGGCGGGGCCTTCTGTCATGGAAGCCATCATCATGCCTGCAGGTCGGTCAGCGCCGGGAATGGCGGCGTACCAGGTGGAATCAGCGGCAATTGTAGAAGTTGATCCTACGAATTTGTGCTGGTGAGAACGTTCGCCCACGACAATCGCATTGGAAGTTCCATCAGTAATATCACGCACTTTGACATTACTGTTGCGATACAAAATGCCCTTTTCAGAAGGGTTGCCGGGGGCTGATGTCAGGCTGCCATACCCATAGATACCAACATAGTTTGCGGAAGAAAGTTCATAGGTATTCGAACCAACTGTTACTGAAAATACACCCTGGTGGGTATCGCTGGGGCAGCGAAAGATGGGGATTGCTTCGTTTGCCAGGCCGATGTTCGGTGCATCGGTGCTATCCTGATTCAGGTCGAGTTGATTGTAAATGGTGGACTGATCGAGGTATGGCAAGAGCATGACTCCCCAGGCAAAACCAGAACCTGTTTCGTCAGGTGTGCTTGGGGCTGTACGAGACACATTTCTGGCGATGTAGCCAGGAGGGTAGCTACCGTGTGTTTCTTCATAATTGTGCAAAGCAAGTCCGATTTGTTTCAGACTGTTTTTGCAGGTAGAGCGGCGTGCCGCTTCACGCGCCTGTTGGACCGCGGGCAGAAGTAATGCAATCAGGATTGCGATGATGGCAATCACCACGAGTAGTTCAATCAGAGTAAAGCCGCGTTTCGGGCAGGAAAATTTCTGTATAGAAGATTTCATCGAATGTTAACCTTTGATGATCATTAATCAGGAGCGCAGGCAGACCTGGCATGAACCGATTGATGGAGTGAAAACTGGGGTTACAGTTTTTGCAGGAATCAATGAGAATTGAACCCGCAGAGTAAACTGAAAACGCAAAAAGAGTTATTACGATTTTTGCTGGGGATGTGGGGTGTCGGGGGCAGTTGCAAGTGTGACTGGTACTACATCGACGATGATCAACGGGATTGTCAGATCATCGGGTGTGAATAGAACCGGACTCGGATTTAAGTCACGTGGAGAAGCAGAATACAGCCCGTCTTTTGCAGAGTTTCCACAGCCACACAAGGAAGAAAACTGGCTGTGTTTGGAATTCGTTTGTGTAGTGGATTCGTTTTTGCTCTGATCGGAGCAGCAAACAGGGGCTGTTTGTTTTTTTGTTGAGCAACAAGACCCGGGTTTATTTTTTTTGCTGGCAGTTGATTTTCTGGTGGTAGATTTATTAGTGCAGCAGCATTGGGATTTTGTTTTGACCTGATCAGCACAGCGACAATTCTTTCCCCGATTCAGGCTGGGGGAAATCGCGGTGTTGGAGATCAGATAGAACAGGCACAGCAGCGTGACACAGGATTTGCGCGCGAACGTTCCACGGTAATTTACCCGTTGTGAATCATTTGTTGCGAATACCCGGTAAAACATCACTTGAAAAATTCTATATAGCAGAGGTTTTTCTTTTCAACTCAGACAGCGTCCCTGCTATACATATTGTTCTTGAGTCACGAGGGAAAGAAAAGCGAATCTAGTCTTTTTTTACAGAACCGGGCAAAATAATTCAGATTGCTCAATGGGGCAATTGCCTCGGAATTCAAATTATTTGGACTTCGTATGTTGTGTTATAAACTCGACAACCTGCTCCGGTTCTGGATGTTGAAAGTGATGTCCTCTCGATTTTTCGGTACCTTTTTTCACGGAAATCACTTTAAAGTTGTCTTTGCGTTTACTTTTGGGAACACGGCTGAACATGAGGTAGGTGTTTTCGTCGGGGGGCACTACCTGATCGTTTTCTGAGACGATATGCAAAACCGGGAGGCCAGCATCGGCGATCACTTGAATGCGGTCGACTGGATTGTTCGGGTATGCCAGAGCTTCTTTTTCCGTCATTCCATATGCTTTGAGACAGTTTTCCCATGATGTTTTTGCACCCGGGCTTTTTCCTTTGCCTCCCGGCCAGCTTTTGAAATCGCAAACCGGAGTGTCGGCATAGATACAGCTGACCTTTTCAGGATTTGCTAATGCCCAGTTGTAAATAAACAGACCACCACGGCTTACCCCTTCCAGAGCGACCTTCTTTTGAAACCCATGTTTCTTTGTCAAGTATTCATAGAATTTATTCCCATGCGCGATTGCCTGAGGTGATCCAAACAGTTTTGCCACATCTATGTACGCGATGTGAAATCCACGTTTGACCAACTCAACATCCATTTCATAATGAAAATTTGGAAAACGGGCACGCCAGACCCAGGGAGTTCCTGATGCGATTTTTGTGGGAGTCACGACATAGCAATTGCGACCATCAATTTGAAAATGAAATCGCTTGAAGCCATGCCACTCGTCCTGGCGGCCTGTCCATTCAGATTTCCCAGAGCTATTTGTGGAGGCATATACTTCATGTTCGGGGGCTGAAAAAAGTATTGCCATAATAGCAATGAAATTAATGCGAAAAATTTGAAGCAGAGATTTCATTTTCGGATCCCAGGATGTTAAGAGACACTGTCGGTCTACAAATGCAGTATCTAGTTGATAATTACGAAGTTAGCGTTTCAGTCTGATCTCTCTGATTTACCTGATCTGAAACCATTTGTCGATAGATCGCACTGATTTTATCGATTATGAGAGTTCAAGCTGAATCGGAAGAAAGAGAAGAAAACAATGGGAAAGTACCAAAACAATTTTCTGACATATAGTTTATTCAACCTATGAGTCAGGATTTAACTTGTTACTAAAACTGACGTTTGGGTGTGTATGAGGCAGTCTCAACAAGATTCATGCCTTGGCATTGACATTTTCTATGTGTTTATTTGGTAAAAACGGGTTACTGCTATGTCTCTTATTCCATCTACTCATACAGCAGAAACATTGACCATGCGGTTTTCTGACCCGGTCATTAATTCTGTCGTTGATGTATTTAAATATTTTGTCGGTACGACTGCAGAGTTAGAGAAAATTGTCAAAATAGACGAAGCGCCGCGATACGAGATGAGTTCGGCAATTGAAGTCAATGGACCAGGTAAAGGGATTGTTGTTGTCAATGTTCCCCGCGAACTGATTTCAAAAGCGGTAACTTTACTGATTGATGAGTCTCTGGCTGATGATGAGCATGTTTTGACTGATTTTTCATGTGAATTGTCGAATATGATAGCAGGCCAGGCTAAAAAGGCCGTTGATCATATGGGGTTCCGTTTAGGTCATCCGACCGAGATTGAAACAGAGAACATTGACAATTTATACCCGCCTGAAGCGGGGTCGTTGTGTGGTCTGTTTAATACCGGGATTGGTCCCGTCGTTGTCTTTTTTGGATTTGTAGGACAACTTGGCGATATCATCGATTATGAATTAGATGATGCAGAGAAAAAACGCATCATGATCATTGAACCCGATGAGACGAATCGTGCATTGTTTCAAAATTTGCTACACGAACGTTATATTGTCGAAACCGCAGCAACTGTTGAAGAAGCTTTCATGGATGCAGCGATTCACACCCCCGATCTGATCCTGGTTGATATTGACGCACATGGGGGAGCTCATGCAGAATCGGTGAAATACATCAAACACTCGCCTTTCGTCGGTGATGTCGAAGTTCTGGTAATGACATCAAATCGCTCAACAACCGCGATCATTCAGGCGTTCAATTATGGTGCCAATGATTATATACTTAAAACAGACTTCACAAAGCAGATCTTAGTTGGCAAAATAGAACGTGCATTCGGGAGAACGCCGGTACTCAAAGAAGCGAATGCTGTCATCAGTTAAGAGATCCCTGGTACTTAGCGATCTATGCATAACCCCGGTTTGATGACCGGGGTTTTTTATTTGCTGTTTACCTCCCCCCCCTCTTTTTTGTGGAGTCGTAAGTTGGATTTGAATGGAAAAGTCGCGGTGATCACGGGTGCTGCTGTTCGCATAGGACGTTCGATGGCGATGGCTCTGGCAGAGGCGGGGGTTGATATTTGCATTCATTATCGTTCATCGAAACAGGAAGCAGAGCAAACGTGCTCCGAAATCAGGGAGTTGGGAAGAAAATCACTGGCGGTTTCTGCAGATCTGTCAGATTCCCATCAAGCGGCCGATTTGATCATGAATACCGCCATTGCCGAGTTTGGCAGAGTGGATATTCTGATTAACAGTGCTTCGGTTTTCGAGAACAAAAACCTGCTTTCTTCCTCTGAAAACGATTGGGATTCCCATCTGGATATCAATTTAAAAGCCCCTTATTTCTTGTGCCAGAAGTTTGCGAAAGCGCTGCAGCGCGGTCAAACAGGTCATATTATCAATCTGGTTGACTGGCGGGCACAGCGCCCCGGAACCGCGCATTTACCTTATCGGATTTCCAAGGCTGGTCTGGTAACTCTCACCGAGTGTCTGGCGCTGGAGTTAGCTCCGGATATCCAGGTGAATGCAATCGCTCCCGGCGCGATTCTGGCGCCGCCTGGCGAGGACCATTCTTATCTCGAAAAACGCGCAGAGCAAATCCCACTCAAACGAGCGGGCTGCCCTCAGGATATCTGTGATGCCCTGCTCTTTTTGCTGCGATCCGACTTCGTAACAGGCGAAGTGCTTTCCGTGTCCGGGGGAGAACAGTTCTCGCCTGGAGCTTGAATGTGTGCTCGTATGCGTAATGGATTCAGGAAGGTCCAGATTTGCGCACAGCTGCCGTCACAATTTGCATCGTTTGTTTCTGCCGCTTTTGAATCGACTGCATCACAGATTTCAGTTTATCAATCGATTGTTCATAATGATGATAAATGTCGATGACTCTCTCTGAGATTTGTTTTTGATTGACCTCATCAATTTCAAAGGTCCAGTCTTTCAGGCCGATGTCATACCACATTTGACCTTTGATCGTATCTGTGGGTTGCCTGACATAAAGACCAGGAGTGCCATGCGCACAGGCGATAATGGGGGAATGACATTCCATACTCAGGACGGCAGATGCATCGCGATATAGTGACCCTGCTTCATCTGGCAGCCAATATTGATCATGCGGGACAACCATCTTTTTCACGTCTGGAGGAAGCGGGTCGATAACGAGCGGATGAATGATTTCCGTCTGATAGGTCATTTCGGGACAAACCACAACTTTTTGACCGCTAGTACGGACCCATTTGATAATCGCAGCCCGTAATTTCGCATGATCGATCTCCTGGAATTCCCGATTGATCGATTCCACCTGATGAATTTTCTCTTTTGACCAGCGTATGGATTTATGAATTTTGTGGTAGGGCGTAAACCTAAGTCGAGGGACCGCACAAAGGTATTTCCCCTGTTCAAGCTGATTCTGCTTTTGAAACGACCTGACTTTGAGATCATCGGTCAAATCAATGGCAAATGTAGCATCAGGTGCAAAATCCTGATAATCGGAAGTGACTTTGGCATCAGTTAAATTTTTCAGCGAATGCGTTTCACGTGTGAAGATAAAATCTGCTTCTGACAGAATTTTGTGTAATTCTGCATTGATCTCGGAAACCGTGACGCCATAGATGCCATAAGGCTTTCCGGTTGTCTTCTTCCAATGGGCGAGTTCTCTGCGCGACACAACACTGGGACCAGAGCCATGTAGAAAGAAATCTGCCTGCCGAAAAGCCTGTTCAAGTGATTCGGAGTCCAGTTTTCCATTTTTTAGCAGGCGGCCTTTGACAATTTTTAGATCAGGGAACCGTTTTTTGAGCATGGGTTCCACACCACGATCGACACTATTAGGCCAGAGAATGATTTGAAAATGGGGCGCATATAATTCCAACAGTTTCAAAATTCCCGGAGAATGACCAATATCACCAATATTGACTGTTTGCCAACCAGATCGAAGGAGAAGCGTCGGGACACGTTCTGGTTTTGCCTGGAGTTGGGAAAAAGCAGGCTGTTGTGAAAGCAGGTTGCTGCTCAATACTCCTGCCATTCCCAGAGATTGACAAAAAGACTGTTTCAACCAAGTTCGACGCGAGAAATCTTGTTGCGGATTGAGCATTCGAGTGAATCATTCTGTCTGATCTGAGTCTGGAAACATTCAAAAAAGAATCTATCAAATCCTTTTTTAGAATAGTAATCTTATCTGTGCAACTGAGTCGACTGATACTATAGTGGTTTTATTGATGGTGATCTTTCTTTATTTCAATTTAGCTCTATTCGTAAACCTCTCTGACTAATATGCCTGATCGAATCCAAATCTCCGATTTACTGTTGCGAACCATCATTGGCATCAATAATGAAGAACGAGAAAAAAAACAAGATGTAGTGATCAATATAACGCTACACGTTGATTTGAGAAATGCGGGCCGTTCAGACGATATTTCTGATGCTGTCAATTATCGGACCATTACGAAAGAAATTATCGATCTGGTTGAAAACTCACGATTTCAATTAGTTGAAAAAATGGCAGACGAAGTTGCGAAAATCTGTTTAACCGATCAACGCGTGGAACAGGCAAGTGTCAGTATTGAAAAGCCCGGAGCACTCCGCTTCACTCGCTCTGTGGGGGTCACCGTGGAAAGGACACGTGAAGATTTTTCCGAAGTCTGAAATGAATCGGGTATTTCTGGCATTAGGAAGTAATATTCGTCCGGAATATTACTTGCCCCAGGCAGTTCACTTATTGAGTGAACATGGTTTGATTTCCGGCAAATCTTCGGTTTGGCAAAGTAAGCCGGTGGGAGATCCTGATCAGGCTGATTTCTTGAACGCTGCTGTGCTGATGGAGACAGCATGTGATGCCAGTGAATTACTTTCAGTTGTGATTCCCGGGATTGAATCGCAACTGAATCGAGTTCGCGATCCTGAAAACAAAAATGGTCCACGGACAATCGATATTGATCTGGTACTGTTTAATAATGAGCAATTTCAGATTGAGCATCGGATCATTCCGGACCCGGACATTGTACATCGGGACTTTCTGGCGATTCCTCTGGCAGAACTGGCGCCGGATTTTTGCATTCCCGGTCTGGATAAAAATATAGGACAGATTGCCTGCGAATTAAAATCCGTAACGGACCCTCAGTTGACTCGCCGTGCTGATGTCAGGCTTTAAGAATCGCTTAGAGTTAACGCGTCGCCAGGCAGGCAGGCCATCTTAAAGAACAGCCCTTGATCTTCACACTGCGATTTGTAAGCGTCGGGCATTTTGCTTTCCGTTTCATCATCCCATTCGAGAATGTACGTCCGTTCTGCGACTTTTTTACCGCGCACTTCGACCACCATACCGGTCCAGCCACCGCAGCAGATTTCCGGAAACTCTGGAACGCAGACTCCCTCTTTTACCTGAATATTTGAGCCTGCTTTGAGAGTTGAAGAAGCCTTTTTTCCCATAGTTGATTTCTACCAAAACATTTTTTTGTCTTTATATCTGAAGGCCTGAACGGCACGTCAGAAGACAGTGTATCGACAATGCAGCATGAATTTCAATTGAAGTAGATCGATAACCCTCTGTTAGACGCAAGAATTTAACAATTATCTTGGAAAATTCGTCTGAATGAGGCTTTTTTGCATCAGAACGGCTGAAGACCGGCAGTTTGTGAAATGCATCTTGTAGCGATTTTACAACATGGAATGTTTTCTGTTTTTTACAGAAATAAAACCAACATAGTGCTATTTCTGAGCTATTGTTTTAGTGGGTAAAACCCTCCCCTCTTGACTTAATTCTCCCAGCGTTTTGCAGGTTAGCAGAAATAAATAGATGTCCGCGGATGGGCATACCAATCTTTTCAAGAGGAAAGCAATGTTTATACGGCGAAACCGACAGGTGTTAAAAAAACAATCGGATTCATCTCGCTCTGGCACAACTTTAGTTGAGCTGGCATTTGTCGCACCAGTCTTTCTGGTGTTTGTCTATGCCATCTTTGAATTTGGCTATGCCTATATGGTGTCGAACATTATTCAGGAAGCGACTCAGGAAGCAGCAAAACTGGGACGTGCTGAATCTGTGACAACCGCTCAGGTTGAGACAAAAGTCAAAGCATTACTCGATACAGTATTTGATTCAGATCTGGCGACCATCATGGTTAAGAATGCCAGTCAGTTTGACACGGCAGGTGTTGATGTTTCACAAATTGACTTCTCTGCCCTGCCCGATATTGAGTTGGCAAACGCTGAGAAAGCGCAGTTATTTATTGTTCGTGTCGAAGTCCCCTACAAAGATGTCAGATTACTAAGTTCATTTTTTGTTGACCCTGTTGAAGCCGCAGAAGCAGCAACGAAAGAAGAGAGTCTGGTTTTGTCCGGACATACTGTCAGGCGTCACGAATAAACATAAGAAATATATTTTACCGAATCAGGTAAGCCACTGTTTGCAGGAGTAATTTCATGCGTATCAATCAAAACAGACAAACGAAATCAGAAAAAGTAATTCAAAACCGCCGGGGTGTAGCTGCGGTTGAATTTGCATTAATCGCGCCGGTCTTCCTGGCATTGATTCTGGGAATGGTAGCAGTCCGTCGTGCTGTGCACACATCCACAATTATGGATGCAGCATTGGCACAATCAGGGCGTCTGGCTTCGATGGATGCCGATTTGGATTTACCACCCGGCATGAACTTGAATGACAAAATCATTCTTGATGTACGGAATTTTCTTCGAGCCTCCGGGGTCGAAAATGATGAAACAAACCTGACGATCACGATTACGCATGCAGATGATGGTTCGGGAAATGCTCTCGATCCCATGCCGAATCCACCCAGTGCAGGAGAGACTTTTGATCTGAGTGATGCAGCCAATCGTAACCGCTTATTTCGAATTGGAATTGAGATACCCGAAAATGCAACAGGTTCCTCACTGACAGATATCATGAACCTGGAAGGATCAAAGGCCAAGCCAATGAATGGCGATCCGGTCTGGGACTTAATTTTAAATAATGGCACAACCAAGATCGTCAACTAGGAATACATAATTTTATGAGTATGACACTCAATCTTCTGGTGAGTATGAGGGGGGAATGATGAAACAGTTACAAAATTTAATGAGCGAAGAAATGGATTTGCCCGGCGATCAAAATCGCCGCGGTGCATTCATGGTGATGGCAGTCCCATTTCTGATTGCAACAATGGGATTTCTGGCATTTGGCATTGATATCGCAGTGATCACAATGACCAAAACCAGAATGCGAAATGCTGTCGAGGCTGCTGCATTAGCAGCGGCACAACAGATTACCGATGCTGTGCAGACCGCAGCTGACGACATTCAGGAAAATCAGGATGTTGGCAGTGCTGTGCAGGATGCAAACTCGATTGCCGTGGATGCTGCCAGAGCGATGGCAGAGAAAGTGGCTCGGTTAAACGGTGTTTACGTCGATCCGGAAACCGATGTCAAATTCGGTAAACGGTATCAGGACGCATCTGGAAATGACCATATGATCTGGGGTGAAGGTGCCAAACCTTATAACGTAGTCAAAGTGATTGCTCGGAAAGATAATGCAACGGAAGGTCAACCCGATTCTAGATTGCAATTGTTCTTTGCTGGTCTGATGGATGAGAAAACGGCTGCTGTTACGACGTCGGCAATTGCCTTTATTGAAGCACGCGATATTGTACTCGTACTCGACTACTCAGGTTCGATGAGTTACGACAGTCAATATGACGCGATGTCCTCCAGTCGTTTGGGAAAAGCACCTGTTGAAGATAATCTGGACGATATCTGGAACACGCTGGTTGCCTCTGGTGTGACTTTCTCTGATACAGGGAAACTGAAATTTCCTGCAACTGGTTTTGGAAAGATCAATTCCGCACAGGGGGTTTATAAAAGTTCAGACAATAATACGAGTGTTTATTACTCACTTGATCTCGACGAAGTAGATGGTAGTGGAAAACTCAAGTATCCATTTCCTCAGGAAGGTAAAGATTATTCTGGTAATTTAAAAGGACAGCCAACTGGAAATACGCACAAGAATTTATGGTTAAATTATATTCAATGGGTACGTACAGATTCCTCACCCAAAAATTATGGCTACAAAAAGAAATACGGTTACCGTACTCTGGTTGGATATCTGATTGAAAGACGAAAGAAAAATAATCAGTCAGAAGATTTATGGCGGGCTCCGATTTATCCGTTCCATGCCATGAAAGAAGGTGTGACGTTATTCACCGAATTTCTTGACGGGTTACAATTTGGAGATTACATCGGACTCGTTACCTATGATGACTCTTCACGCGTCGAATCAGTTCTGAATGATGATGGTGTGCTTGATACCGTTGATCTGGGTGATGAACTTATCACAAATCGTTACACAGATATCGATACGATTCAGAGACACAAACAGGCATCTCACTACGCACCCTATACCGGCATGGGTTATGGGATTCGAGATGCAAGAGAACTGCTGCAGTCGCATGGTCGTGTTGGTGCTCGTCCGACGATTCTGGTAATGACGGATGGTAACGCCAACCGTTCTCCTTCTGATTGGTCACTTCCAGGCAGTTGGAACTGGGATGAGGTTACCGACTTCAACGGTGATGGTCAGTCAGACTATTCAACCAGTAGTCGTGATAAACAGTATGCTTTCTGGCAGGCAGTCGAAGCTGCCAACCTGGGTTATACCGTGCATACGATGACCGTTGGTGCGGGGGCAGATCGGAACTTGATGGAAGCCATTGCCAAAGCATGTAATGGTATCTGGATTGACGCACCCGGTGGTGCCACCATCGAAGATATGCAAGCACAGTTGCTGGTTGCCTTCGGCAAAATTGCAGCAAACGTGCCTCCTGCCAAGTTGTTGGCTGATCCGGAGAGCGATTTTTAATGGATGCGGATTTCTAGTGATTCGTGCCTGCTTGGGTTGATATTGACCTGAGTGCGAGAGGTGGTTGGAAACAGCCACCTCTTTTTTTTGACATGTCGTGTTATTTAGCAATGTTGCTAAATAAGCTGTGGAGGGAGTTACTGAATCGTTGACGGAGTTCAGGATCATGTATTATGGCGGGAAACTTGAAGCAGACGATCAGGATTGGCTGATTTCCATCCCAAAGTACCGAAATCGTATGTAAGAAATCTTCGAAAATATTGCGAAAAAGGAGAAATTTTCATCGACGGAGAAATCGGATCTATTCATAATGGTGTATGAATCATTGCATACAGAGAATTAAGTTAATGACTGAGTGCAGTCAATTATAAACTTATCCTTCCACTACTCTCACCCGGTTTGATCACTTGCTCTCATCCTATGAGCCCTCTCAGGATCAATCAGGGGCAATGAGAAGAGATTACCTCTTTTCATCACCAGAGTTAATTTAACTTAGGTTTGCCAAAAGGGGGTTGAGGTTCATGTCCTTCGACAAGTTCCGTTCATTTGTGCTTCTTACGATCATTTTCTGGTCCTGTTCCGTTTCGAATCTGTTTGCAGCAAACGCTGCCGGAAATAAGATCAGCTTTTATCATCAGGTTCGTCCTATTCTTCAGGCGCAATGTGCAGGATGCCATCATCCCCGCAATCCGGAAGGGGCATATGTCGTCACAGAATATTCCCATTTTATCAAAGGTGGGGAAAGTGAAACGATTGCCATCGTACCAGGTAAACCGGAGAAAAGTAATCTGGTAAAGCTGATCACACCTGATGACAACGAAGCAGAGATGCCGAAAGGAAAGACACCTCTTTCTCAGGAACAGATCACTCTGATTCGTACCTGGATTCAACAAGGTGCCGTGAATGATTCTCCCAACAAAGTGGAATACAGGTTTAACAAGCAGAGCCCTCCTGTTTATGCTTCGCCTCCGGTGATTACTTCTCTGGATTATTCTCCTGATGGAAAATTACTGGCTGTTGCCGGTTTTCACGAGGTCTTGCTACACGCTGCGGATGGAAATAAATTAGTTGGTCGATTGATCGGAAAGTCACAGCGAATCGAATCAATCCAGTTTTCACCGGATGGGAAATATCTCGCTGTCACTGGTGGAACACCAGCCGAGCGCGGCGAAATACAAATCTGGGACGTAAAGACTCAGTCATTGAAAAAGTCGATTTCACTGACTTTTGACACGATCTATGGCGCCAGTTGGTCACCTGACAGTAAATTGCTGGCATTTGGTTGCACCGATAATACAGTCCGCGTCATCAAAGTCGAAACAGAAAAGGAAGTCTTCTACCAGAATGCCCACTATGACTGGGTATTGGATACCGTCTTTTCGACTGATGGGAGCCATCTGATTTCCGTGAGTCGTGACAGAACAGCTAAACTGGCTGAACTGAAAACTCAGCGATTTATCGATAATATTACCTCAATTACTCCCAAAGCCCTGACAGGAGGATTGGCAACTATTGCCCGTCATCCGACTCAGGATACGGTTCTCGTTGGTGGAGCAGACGGGGTTCCCAAACTCTATCACGCGTTTCGTCAATCAGTGCGCGTCATTGGTGATGATGCCAATCTGGTCCGTAGCTTTCCAGCTCTGAAGGGGCGTATTTTTGGTGTTGATATTCATCCCAATGGCAAACAACTGGTGGCCGTCAGTAGTCTGAATCATACCGGGGAACTCAAGGTATTCTCATTCGAAATCGAAAAGAAATTTCCCGCTGCAATGGTCAAAATTCTCTCAAAACGCGTCGTGACGCGAACACCCGCCGAGAAAAAACAGGTTGCGGCTGCCCGTACCAGGTCAGTCAAGGTTGTCAGTGAGGTAGCAGTTCCTGAATCAGGGCTGTATACAGTTCGTTTTCACCCGCAGGGAGAAATGATTGCCACAGCCGGACAGGATGGACAGGTTCGATTATACGAGGCAAAAACAGGGAAACTGAAAAAATCCTTTGTGCCAGTCCCCTTGCAGACCAGTCAGAAACAACTGGCGCAGGCAAAACAGGCCACTCAGAAAAGTGATATTGTTCTGATTGATCTTCATCAGAAAAAACTGCCGCAGGAATCATTTTCAAATACTGATCCGCTTGTGAAACTGGAAATCCAGCCTGCGGCTGCCACGATTGCTCAAAAATTTGACACGGTGCAGTTCCTGGTAACCGGACATTTAAAATCCGGAGCCAAAACAGATTTGACACGTCTGGTAAAAGCAAATGTGAATCAAAAAGAGATAATTCATGTTTCACCAAAGGGGCTGGTAAAGGCACTTCAACCAGGTGTCGCTAATGTCAGCTTCAGCTTGCACGGTATAGAGGCGACTGCAAAAATTACCGTCGCAAAATTTCCCGAAAGATACCGTCCCGATTACTGGCGGGATGTTGCACCCGCTTTTACAAAAATGGGTTGTAATTCGGGGTTATGTCATGGAGCAAATAAAGGGAAAGACGGCTTTAAACTTTCCCTGCGAGGAACCGATGATCTGTTTGACTTACGAGCCTACTCCGATGACCTCAAATCACGACGTGTCAATCTGGCTTCTCCCGAACAAAGTCTTGTATTGTTGAAAGCGATCGCTGAAGTTCCTCATAAAGGTGGCCAGGTGGCGCTTCCCGGGGATGCGCACTATCAGATTGTTGCTTCCTGGATCAAGGAGGGAACTCCTTTGAAAAAGGACGCATCACGAGTAGCCAGTATCAAAATTACTCCCGAAAACCCAGTGGTTCCACGTGCAGGTCTGCTGCAGCAGTTCCGTATTCTTGCTACTTATGACAATGGCGAAATTCGTGATGTGACTTCGGATTCGTTTATCGACTGCAGTAATATCGAAGTTGTTAAAATGCATCATGGTGGCATTGCAGAAGTACTGAGGCGGGGAGAAGCGCCACTACTGGCTAGATATCAAGGTAAGTATGCCGCAACGACTGTGACTGTCATGGGTGATCGTTCAGAATTTGTCTGGAAACAACTGCCCGTTCATAACTACATCGATAGTCTGGTTGATCTGAAACTGAAGAAAACAAAAACGCTCCCTTCCGACTTGTGTACCGATGTGGAATTTATGCGACGCGTTTTTATCGATCTAACTGGCCTCCCTCCCACGATTGATGATGTCAAAGCGTTTATGGCTGACAAAAGGAAATCCAATGTCAAGCGAAATGAACTGATTGATCGCTTACTTGAAAGTAAGGAGTTTGTTGATCATTGGACTAATAAATGGGCTGATTTATTACAGGTCAATCGGAAATATCTGGGGCCAGAGGGAGCAAAACTGTTTCGCGATTGGATTCGTAAGTCAATTGCAGACAAGGTTCCCTATGATCAGTTTGCTTATCAGATTTTGTCTGCGTCCGGTTCCAATAAAGAAGTCCCTGCTGCTTCCTACTTCAAAATTCATCGTACTCCCGAAGATACGATGGAAAATACAACGCATTTATTTCTGTCAATTCGATTTAACTGCAATAAATGCCATGACCATCCATTTGAGCGTTGGACCCAGGATCAATACTACGAAACGTCTGCTTTCTTTGCACAGCTTGGCCTGAAGAACGCACCAGAGAGTAAAGGACGTACAATTGGACGTACTGCCGTTGAAAGTGGAAAACCTTTGTTCGAAGTAGTCTTTGATAAAAACGAAGGTGAAATGATTCACGTTCGCACTGGCGCAAAGACACCTCCCAAATTCCCTTACCCTGCAGAAGTAAAAGCTGCAAAAATAGAAGTTTCAAGACGTGAGAAATTAGCACGCTGGATTACTTCACCCGATAATCAATATTTTGCCAAAGCTTATGCAAATCGCTTGTGGGGCTACCTTACAGGTACTGGGTTAATTGATCCGATTGACGACATTCGTGCTGGCAATCCACCTACTAATCCAGAATTATTAGAGAAATTAACCGCTGACTTTTTAAAGAGTAATTTTGATATTCGCCATTTAATGCGCGTGATCTGTCAATCACGAACATATCAGCTTTCCATTGAGTCTAATAAATGGAATGAAGACGATACGATCAACTATTCACATGCCAAAGCACGTCGCTTACCTGCAGAGGTCTTGTATGACTCACTCTGTCGTGTCACAGGTTCACTCTCTAATATTCCGGGTGTGCCTGCTGGTACGCGTGCTGCTGAGCTTCCCGATGTTGGTTTCAAACTGAAGAGCGATTTCTTGGCAAAATTTGGTCGTGCTCAACGCGAAAGTCCCTGTGAATGTGAACGGTCATCCGGCGTGCAATTAGGACCTGTGATGGCGCTTATTAGTGGTCCGACTGTCGGAAATGCGATCAGTGATCCGAATAATGCGTTACACAAACTGGTTCAGTCAGAAAAAGATGACCAGGTATTGGTGGATTCTCTATTCCTGAGAGTTTTAAATCGCCCGGCTACAGCGAAGGAAAAACAGGCGGGAATCAAACTGATTCAACAACAGATTCAGAGTGGACACCAGTCATTGGTCAAAGAACTAGCAGCCTATGAAAAGAGTCTTCCCGCTTCTGTGATCGCGCAGGAAAATCTGCGTGTCAAAAATGTACAACAGGCACAGCAAGCGGTTGCTGGTTTCGAAAAGGCGATCGCGCCACGTGAAGCATGGTTGAATCAAGAGCAAAAAGAACGGACTGCCAAATTACAAAAAACATTGTCTGAATATCAAAAATCGCTCCAGGCAAAAATTGCTAAATGGGAAAAAGAAGAAGCCAGTGGTTCAAACTGGGTTGCGCTCAAGCCTGAAAGCATGACTGCGACGAATAAGGCCACACTGGAATTACAGAAGGATCTTTCTGTATTGGCAAAAGGTAAGAATGGCAAAGGCGATTATCAGATCGTTGCGCATACGAACTTGAAAGGACTCTCTGCGATACGCCTGGAAGTCCTGACGGATGCCTCATTGCCGTCCAAAGGTCCCGGTCGGTCCAGTGATGGAAATATTGTTTTAAGTGAATTTGAAGTCTATGCGGCTCCCAAGTCGAAGCCTGCACAGAAAACCAAATTGACTCTGTTCAATGCCCAGGCTGATTTCAGCCAGAATGGCTATGCTGTAGCGACGGCCATCGATGGGAAAGTGGTTGCCCAGGGTAATGGCTGGGCGTTGGCGCCCCAGGTGGGGAAATCACATGTGGCCAGTTTTAATATTCAGTCGAATTTCGCCGCTGATGATAAAGGGACAATTCTGACGTTTGTCCTCAAACAGCATTTTAGCAGTAACACGCATTCGATCGGACGCTTCAGGCTTTCGGTTACCAACAGTGCCGGGCCGACCACTCTGGATAAACATCCGGCTGACATTATCAAAATTCTGGCAAAGAAAATGCCAAAACGAAACGCAGCTGAGAAAAAGAAACTGCTTACTTATTACAGTAAGGCCGATAGTAAGTTACAAGCACACATTAAAGCTGTTGCAGAAAGCAAAAAACCGCGTCCTGCTGATCCAAAGCTGGTACAGTTGAGAAACCATCTGATGGCGATGCAAAATGTCCGTCCCGTAAATCGAAAATTGACTCGGTTGCGTAATGACGTACAGCTTAGTACAGGACAGGCGAAACAGAATCGTTTAATTGCAGCTCAGGATTTGACCTGGGCATTAATTAACAGTCCCGCGTTTCTGTTTAATCATTAAGAGAAATCTGATATTTCATTTAACAGACCGATAGATACAATACTAAAACAAATCTCGAGCAAAAGTGAGGAGATACGGAAATGCTGATCATTCCAGGTCAACCAGGCAAGGAAGTATGTGAGTCTCGAAGTCAAATCTCAAGGCGAGATCTGCTGCGAGTGGGCGGTTCCAGTATGATGGGTATGGGACTGGGTTCCATGCTGCAACTTCAAGAAGCTGCTGCCAACAATAATGAAGGTGGCGGACCCGGGTGGGCCAAAGCCAAAAGTGTGATTCTAATCTTCCTGCAAGGCGGTCCCAGTCATCTCGATTTATGGGATCCCAAAGAGAACGTTCCCGATAATGTGCGGAGCGTCTTCAAGCCAATTCCAACAAAGCTGCCCGGTATTCAATTCTCAGAATTGCTACCGAACTTAGCGCAAAACAACGACAAGTTTACAATGATTCGTTCGATGAGCTACACACCTAAAGGGCTCTTCAATCACACGGCAGCCATTTATCAGATGTTAACCGGCTACACGACTGATAAAGTCAGTCCGTCCGGACAGTTAGAGCCACCCAGTCCCAAAGATTTTCCGAACTTTGGTTCTAATATCATCCGGTTACAACCTCCGAACGTCTCGATGTTGCCTTTTGTCATGTTGCCACGTCCTCTTCAGGAAAGTAATGTGGTCGGAAAAGCGGGGACAGCCGGTTTTCTGGGACGTGCTTTCGATCCTTATTATCTGTATCCACCGGGCGATGATATGGATATGAATAAAATGGACCGGATCAGTGTAGATGATCTCAAACTACGTCCTGATGTTTACACCTCGCGATTACAGCGTCGTGCCAGTTTGCGCGAAACGATCAACAAAGGGATGCCGCAACTGAATAAAGCCGTCCAGGATTATAAACTGGATAAATATTATTCGCGTGCCCTTGATCTTGTCATTTCCGGGCGTGCCCGCGATGCATTTGCCCTCGATCAGGAAACGGATTCAGTTCGTGACAAGTATGGCCGTAATACGTTTGGGCAAAGCTTGTTGCTTGCTCGGCGTCTCGTGGAAGCGGGCACGCGTGTTGTTGAAGTGGTTTGGCCTAAAGTGGCGAATTCTAATAATCATTCCTGGGATGTGCATACGGGATTAACCAACCGTCTGAAAAATCAGTCAGGCCCCATGTTCGATCAGGGGTTAGCGAGTTTGATTTCCGATCTCTATGATCGTGGCACTCTCGATGAGACTCTGGTTGTCGCCGTCGGTGAATTTGGAAGAAGTCCTCAGCGTGGTGTCAGTACCTCGGGCAATTCGAATTCTGATGATGGACGTGATCACTGGCCTTACTGTTATACATCTTTGATGGCGGGTGCCGGTATCAAAAGGGGTTATGTGCATGGCGAATCTGATAAGACCGGTTCCAGCCCTCGTAAAGATCCGGTTCATCCGCGTGAACTTTTAGCAACAATTTATCATTCGTTTGGAATTAATCCGGAAACGATTGTCTATAATCACCTGAATCAACCACGTGAACTGGTGAAAGCACAAGCTGTTTCCAATTTGATGAGTTGATTTAACTCATATGAAATAATTAAACAAGGCCCCCTTTCTTTGTGAAAGGTGGGCCTGTTTTTATTTCCCGGTTATAGTTCTTCTACGTGCAAAATGAGGAACACAGGGTTTGATTGATCTGGGCCTCTAAAGTCTTTGTTAAACGGATGTGTTTTCACATCTGAAGTCAGATCTACTTATTCAGTGGACACCACTCTTTAATATTGGCGATAAACGCTTTTACAAGATTACTCTGATAGCGCTGGGGATGAGTCACCAGTACGATCGTACGCGTCGGTTTGATTCCTGACAGACTCAGGTATTTGACTTTCTTGCTTTTGTCAATGTTTTTAGCCATTTCTGGAATGAGCGAAATTCCCAGTCCCAGCCCGACTAATTCCTGAACCGTCGCCAGTTGTGCACTTTCACAACTGACTCGGGGGAGATAGTGATGGTGCTGGCAGAAGGAGACAATCTGTTGTCCCAGGCAATGTGCTTCGCTTAACAAGATGAATGACTCATCCTCCAGATCTTTCGAAGTGACCTTTTTTTTCTTGAGCAGTTTATGGTCGGGGTATACCGCCAGGAAAAGTTCTTCGCTGAAAAGTGGCTCGACATGAAGTAGATCATCTTCGAGAGGAAGCGAGAGAAATGCCAGATCCAGGTCCCCTGCTTTGCAGTCCTGCATCGTCTGGTCGGTTGTCATCTCTCTAAAAGTGATCTCTGCATCCGGGTATGTCTGGAACAGTTTTTTTAACAGGGGTGGAATCAAAAAAGGAGCAATGGTTGGGATTGCACCCAGTCTGATTTTTTTATTTTCCAGTGTGTATGACGCATTGACTAAATGTTGTGTCTCTTCCACAGCACACAGGATATTCGAGGCGCGCTCATAGAAAACCTCACCCGCACTTGTCAGTCGCAAACTGCGGCCCAGGCGTTCAATTAATGGATGACCAATCTCTTTTTCCAGTTTTATTATCTGCTGGCTCAACGATGGTTGAGAAACAAGACATTTCTCTGCAGCACGCGTGAAATTACCCAATTCGGCAACGGTAACGAAGTAACGTAATTGTTGTAGTTCCATAGTTATTTCCTATCAATGTTATAGGAATTATATATTTTTCATATGGCAGATTACAAGTTAATATTTACCTCGTTGACCACCGCAAAGAATTAATGCGGGCCTGAATGTAATTCAATTTTAGAAAAGGTAACAAATGTATTACAGTCGATGGATACTTTCGCTTCCAGTCTTAACCTCGGTAGTAACTGTTTTGGCTTGTGTATTGGGTCTAAATTTTGGTTCAGCAGTTTATGCCGATCCACCTCCCGGTCAGGTGCATCCTTCTGAGCCTGCAATGTCTGTCTCTCGAGAAGCGTTTGCAGCAGTTGTCAAAAAGATGAAGGCGGAAAAGGAACAAATTCGTCAACGACACATGCATCTTTTGCAAGAGCGATACGACCTTTCGAATCGTCCTTCCGATTCAGGAACAATGTCACGCGGTAAGTCTCTACAGGCTGGTGTTCGTGCAAAATTACCTGCGGGCGTTTCTTCCTGGGAAGAACTGGCTGGATTGAAACCAGAAGAAATTCGTGCACAAGGGTTATGGCCTAAGGGGTTTTTACCCCTGCCTCACCCGAATCATAACGAGGGAGGTATGTTGTTTCCCAAGTCTCAGATTGATGAGGTCATGAAACAGGAAAAGCGGAATCTGGCACGCTTTGATCTTGATTTTGACATACCAGATCACTTTATGCCGGAATTCCCGCCTGCCGTGTATTTAACAACCAGATCTGATCTGGGCGATGTTTCACAGGGAAAAGTTGTGACCTTGAAAAATTATTACGACATTTTTGAAGGGATTCTCAACCCCAAACAGTTGGATGGTGTGAGACTCCTGGTCACTCCATTTCCACAACAGCAGTTCAATCAGACTCACGACAGACGGACGATTGAAGCCAGTGCTGGTGTGACCTGCTTCGATTGTCATGTTAACGGCCATACGAATGGTGCCACTCACCTTGTAGGAGATATGCGTCCTCAAAAATTTCGAAACCGGATTGAGGTGCCTTCTTTGAGAGGTGTAAACATACAGAGGTTATTCGGATCCCAGCGGGCCTTAAAGACGGTGGAAGATTTCACAGAATTTGAACAAAGGGCTGCATACTTCGATGGTGACACTACAACCGCAATCAAAAAAGGAATGAACATTTTGGATCGTGGAAGTCAGGTACATGTGATGGCAGAGTTTCAGGAACTACTCGATTTTCCTCCCGCTCCCAAGTTGGACATTTTTGGAAAACTCGATCCCGAAAAAGCCACTGAATCAGAATTGAAGGGTCAGGCGTTGTTTTTCGGGAAGGCCAAGTGTGCCGCTTGTCATACAGCTCCCTTTTACACAGACAACTTAATGCACAATTTGAAAACGGAACGGTTTTATAAACCACAAATGGTACTCGACCATATGGCGAATGGAGAGGGACCAAGCAAGACATTCCCCCTACGAGGAATCAAAGATTCGCCACCTTACCTCCACGACGGTCGGCTGTTGACCCTGGAGGACACCGTTGAGTTTTTTGACCTTATCCCCGTGAATAGTACCAGTGATTATGAGAGAATCCATCCCGGGCGAAGCCCGGAAAGGATTTTTTAAGATGCCTCAGAAACGTTATGGTGTAGACCAGATTATCCCAATGTTGCGTCGTGCCGATGTTG
>JAHZKX010000042.1 GCA_022600195.1 Planctomycetota bacterium | reverse complement strand
GTCCCCCGCTGCTTCAGAAATCAGAACTCTCGACTACCAAGAGTTTGACTCATAAATCAGTAGGTGATCATCTGGGCGCTACGCTTTTAATACAATTTACCACTTCCCGGCAGGCGCTACGTTTTCTGGCCGGTGTTTACACCACAGAATTCTTCTTGAAACATCTCATCTTTTCGAAGGTGTACCGGGTCCGAATGAAAAATCACCTGGCGCCATTCTCAATCAAATCTCGCCTCTGATCTCGGATATTACAGGTAACGTTGTCAACGTTACGTCTGGGAAACAAAGCATTTCATCTATCTTGCCTCTGGTATTAGCTGATGAAAAACGTTTGATGCCACTCCTGGATCAGCTTGATGCGAGTCTGACAACGGAGAAAATATTACTGGGAAGCAGTCATTACAAACGTCAAATGATGATTGAATCCCTGTTCTTACTGGGAATTGCTTCCATTTTGTTTTGTGTCGTCTGGTATTTACTTGTGCAAATCCAGAAGCGTCTAATGAAGTCAATCTGGGAAAAACAATCGCTGATCGATCTGACAGATGATTTACATGAAAAAAAGCTGCATCTGTCAGCCTCAATCTCTGCCTCATTTCATGAAACCTGGTCCTGGACGCAACGTACGGGGGTATTCTGGTGTTCTGAATCGTTCTGGAAAGTGTTTGGTTATCAGGATGAATCAGATTTTCCCAAAGCACATTTTGACGTGTTTCGCGCACACATTGATCCTGAAAATCGTGGTCTGTTAGAAGCGGCGGTCCAGCAAAACATTCAGGATGGAACACCCTTTGATCTGGAACTTTGTGCAAAGAATCAGCAGGGCGCCTACCGCTGGATTCGGGTCCAGGGAAAGGTTGTCAACAATATGACAGACCACACGAATTATGTCGCGGGAACTGTGGAAGACATTCACGAACACAAACTGGCTAAGTTACAACTTGATCATCAGGATAAATTACTGAAGAAAGTGGGTAAGGTTGCCAAAATTGGAGGCTGGCATGTCAACCTCAAAACAGATGAAGTGTTCTGGACATCCGAAACTTATGCGATCCACGAGGTGGGTTCTGACTATCAGCCAAGACTCGAAAACAAGTATGCTTTTTATACACCGGAAGCCCGTTCTGCCATTCAAAGCGCAGAAGAATGGGCTATTGAATCCGGTGAACCCTGGGACTTGAAACTCCCCCTGATCACAGCGAACGGACGTCATATCTGGGTACGCGTTCGGGGAGAAGTTGAATACGAGGATAACAAACCGGTTCGACTGGCAGGCGCATTTCAAGACATCACTGAAGAAAAACGGTTGGAAGCAGAATTCTTACTTTTGCAGTGTGATGAATACAGCTCTCGTGCGCAATTGGAGAGTGTGATTCGGGCAGCAACGGAAGTTTCGATTATCGCGACTGACCCCAACGGATTAATTACATTATTCAGTCCCGGTGCAGAACGACTGCTGGGTTACTCAGCCAAGGAAATGGTCGGGCTTCAGACGCCAGAATGTTTTCACCAGGCCGAGGAAGTGGTAAAGCGTGGCGAAGAATTAACGTCAAGTCTGGGAAGAACAATCGAACGCTTTGAAACCTTTATAGCACCTTTGATGCAGGAAGGTTATGACAAGCGCGAATGGACTTATGTCTGCAAGGATGGCTCATATCGGACCGTTGAGCTGACAGTGACAGCGATCCGTAATCAACACGAGCTGGTAGAAGGATACCTGGGTGTCGCAATTGACGTGACACAGAAGAAAATCAATGAAAAACGACTTGATCGATTAGCATCCGCCGTCAGTAAGTCAACCAACGGCGTGGTCATTACAGATGATGCTGGCCGAGTAGAATGGATCAATGACAGGTTCGTTCAGATTTCTGGATACGAACTGGAGGCGATTCAGGGTAAAACTCCTGGTTCAGTTCTACAGGGAGAACGATCTGATCCAGATATCATTGAGCAAATGAGACAAAAAATTCGTCAGGGAGAATGCTTCGAAGTAGAAATTATCAACTATCATCAATCGGGGCGTGAATATTGGATCCATATTAAAGGCGATCCGATATATGACGCTGAAGGTAAATTAACCGGTTACATGGCAATTGAGAATGACATTACCGAGCGCAAGCTGTCCGAGCAGCAAATACTCGAAAGTCGAGAAAGTATTCGAAACCTGTTAGATGCGTTGCCTGTCGCCGCTTACACCTGCAACAATCAAGGTCTGATTACCTATTATAATCAGACTGCCGTGGAAGTCTGGGGACGGGAACCTGCGTTATACAGCCCCGCAGATCGTTTTTGTGGTTCTTACAAATTGTATGATGTCGAGGGATTACCAATTCCACACGATCAATGCTGGATGGCGCTGGCGTTGGAACGGCGTCAAATATTTCACGGTAAAGAAGTCGTTGTGGAAAATGAAGATGGGTCGCGTAAAACGGCTTTGGCGCATGCCAGCCCATTGTATAACATTCAAGGTGAGGTCACCGGGGCAGTCAATGTGTTGGTAGATATTTCCGACCGGATCGCGTTGGAAAAATCATTGAAAGAAACGACGGCCCGGCTCGAACTGTGTAGTAAAGTTCTCGATCAACACGCGATTGTTGCTGAAACGGAACTCAATGGCATCATTCGCCATGTGAATGATATGTTCTGCAAAGTAACCGGATTTGAGCGAGAGGAAGCGGTTGGCAAGACACATGTTATCGTGAATTCGGGCTTTCAGACCAAAGAATTCTGGCAAAATGTGTTCAAAACCATTGCCTCTGAAGGGATCTGGCAAGGGGAAATCTGCAATCGTCGGAAAAACGGAGAACTGTATTGGGTCGATACCACTATCGCATCCATGCAAGATGGAGAAGGGAAAGAGACTGGTTACCTCGCCATCCGTAACGACATCACAGACCTCAAGCTGGCACAGGAAGCAGCATTGGCGGCCTCTCATAGTAAGAGTGAATTTCTGGCCAACATGAGTCATGAAATCCGTACCCCTCTCACCGCCATTCTTGGATTTGCGGACCTGCTGCAAGACGAACAGAACTTTGCAGATTCCCCGGCAAGAAGAACTCAGGCAGTCTCTACGATTCAGGAAGCGGGAAATCATTTATTAACCGTGATTAATGATATTCTCGACCTTTCCAAAATCGAAGCGCAAAAAATGGAGTTGGATTACTCACCCACTCAGCTGTTCAATGTTCTCGACCATACCGAAAGTTTATTGCGACCGCGGGCCATCGAGAAAAAAGTGGATCTGCAAACCATTATTCAGACACCGATTCCCGATCTGATTAATAGTGACTCAACACGGTTACGTCAAATATTGATGAATCTTGTGGGTAATGCGATCAAATTTACGGATCAGGGAAGCATTAAAATTATCGTACAGAAACATGCCCCGGAAGATGGTGGGGAACTCTTGCAAATCGATATTGAGGACACAGGCCCGGGGATGTCGGAGCAGCAGGCGAACAAGACCTTTCATGCTTTTTCGCAGGCAGACACATCAGTTACGCGTCAACATGGCGGCACGGGTCTGGGTCTGGTCATTTCCCGAAAACTGGCACGACTGATGGGTGGTGAAGTGTCACTGGCCTGGACAGAACTGGGGAAAGGCACCTGTTTCCGACTCGTGCTACCCATTCATCCACTTCCCCAAACCCGTTATCAAACCACCCGACTCCACGATCCCCTCGAAAACATTGAGAAGACTCCAACTGCTGCTTTAGCGCAACTCCCAAGCCAGACTCGAATCCTGCTTGCCGAAGATGGTCCAGATAATCAGCGACTTATCTCCTTTCTGCTGACAAAGATGGGTGCATTCGTGGACCTCGCAGACAACGGGGCGATTGCGTATCAAAAAATTCGAGAAGCAACAGCATCAGAAGAACCATATGACTTGTTGCTGACTGACATGCAAATGCCGGAAATGGATGGCTACACGCTTGCGAGAACGCTCCGTGAAGAAAATGCGACCCTGCCCATCATCGCATTGACGGCACACGCGATGCCGGAAGATCGCCAGAAATGCATTGATGCAGGCTGTGATGATTACCTGAGTAAGCCTGTCAACAGCAAAATTCTGGCAGACACGATCCTGGACTGGATCATGCGAGACGCCGAAACGAAAATTGAACCACCTTCTGTTACATAAGCTCTGCCCGTTTCCGTTAGACTCCGTCGTCTCTTAGAGCTTCTGTAAACAGAGTGATTTGAAAGCGAATTCAAGAATTTTTCTCAGCTCAAAATTTCTTTGATTACCGTTCCGTGCACATCAGTCAGGCGATGATCTCTACCGCCATGCCGGAAGGAAAGTCCTTCATGGTTGATGCCCAACTGGTGGAGAATGGTAGCGTGAATATCATGAATCGTAAGTGGGTTGATGATAACAGAATTGCCGAATTCGTCAGTCTCTCCATAGGTCACTCCACCTTTGAAGCCACCACCGGCCATAAAGAGGCTATAGCCGTTAACGTGGTGATCACGGCCGCAGGTGGGTGTTACTTTGGGGGTGTGAGGTGTGCGGCCCATTTCCCCAGCCCAGACAACTAAAGTCTCATCTAGCAGTCCACGCTGTTTCAAATCGGTAATCAGGGCTGCCACTGATTGTTCAGTGATGCGTGCATTCTTTTCGTGATTTTTTTTGAGTAAACCATGCTGATCCCAGGGGGAATTATTACTGTCAAAACTGGGGCAGGTAATTTCGACAAAGCGTACACCGGCTTCCACGAGACGTCGCGCACGCAAGGCCTGTGTGGCATAATAGTGTTGGTGCACGTCTTTAGAATCCACGCCGTAAGCCCGTTGAATGTGCTGTGTTTCCTGGCTGATATCAGAAACTTCCGGAACCAGTGTCTGCATGCGAAACGCGGTTTCATAGTTTGCGATCGCACTTTCAATGGGAGAAGCCTCTGATGCCCTTTTTGCAAATGCGGCATCCTGTTCTGCCAGTAAAGCCAGCTTGCGTCGTTGGAGCGAACGCGAATCTTCTGGTTTGATGTTATCAACGGGAACGCCTTTTGCGCGAACCATCGTGGCCTGATGTGTGGCCGGCAAGAAAGAACTGCCAAAATTTTCCAGGCCGCCATTGGGAACCCAGTCATTATTCAGCACCACATAAGCGGGCAAATTTTTATTTTCCGTACCCAGTCCATAAGAGACCCAGGCGCCCATACTGGGCGCCTGTCCGATAATTCGCCCAGTGTGGAGTAAGAGATTCTGCTGACCATGCAAAGGTAATTCGCCGACCATCGAACGCACAACACACAATTCGTCTGCCACTGAAGCGAGATGCGGAAACAGGTCGCTGACCCACAGTCCACTTTCTCCGCGCTGCTGGAATTTCCAGGGACTCCCCAGCCAGACGCGTCCGGCGCTGGATTGCGACCGTTTTGAAACGGCACCTTCGCCAATGGGTTTCCCTTCATGAATTTTTAAAGCAGGCTTTGGATCGAACGTATCAACGTGGCTCGGTCCTCCATCCATAAAGCAAAAAATGACATTCTTCACCCGGGCTGCATGATGTGGTTTGATTTGTTTTGTAGCCGCCTGAGAGGATGTCTGCTTTCCCAACAAACCAGCGAGCGCCAACCAGCCAAAACCGGCACTGGAATTTCGAAGAAAACCACGTCGATTCACGACAGGCAGATGCCCCGGGCAACAAGCAGAATTAGATTTCTGGTTCTTCATATCAATTACCGGTAATAAATGAATTCTTTTGTATTAAAAATGGCATGTGCGACATGATTCCAGACACTGGCGTTTGCCAGTAAGTCTGCTTGATCGGCGGTTCCCCCTAGATCATCTACGAGAGCGATCCAGCGTTTCAATTCAGACTGATCTGCAGGGCGGCCATAGGCCTTAAGGAACATGTGTTGAATGCGTTGTTCGACCGAGTTCTCTTCCTGTTTCACCAACTGTGTAGACCATGTTCTGGCGAGCGTCTTTACAAACGGATCATTCATCAGGATCAAGGCCTGATTCGGAACGTTGGTGACATCTCTTTTTCCTGTCGGAAGTTTCAAATCTGGCAGATTAAAGCCCACCAAAAATTTAGGAGGGTCCATAATCGACATCCGCAAATAAACTGAACGCCGCCCTGCACCATCGAGGGGTCCGTTAAACAGTCGCTTGGCTGCATCTACTTTGGAACGAGGAGTTTCGATGGGCCGACCGTACAAGCGTCGGTCCAGTCGACCGGAGACTGTCAACATCGCATCTCTGATAGCTTCCGCCTCGAGACGCCTTGTAGGATAATGGTGCCACAATCGATTGTCAGGATCGAGATTATTTGCAGCCACAGTGAGCTGCCCCGACTGTCGAAAGGCGCGGGTGTGAATCAATCTTCGAATCAGACGTTTTGTCGACCAGCCATCGGCAATGAATTCCCGCGCCAGATAATCCAGCAATTCGGGGTGTGTGGGCAATGCACCCAGATGTCCGAAGTCATTGGGCGTACGAACCAATCCCTCACCAAAAATCCACTGCCAGACCCGATTCACATAAACGCGGGCCGTCAAAGGATGCTGCGGGCTGACAAGAAACTCTGCCAGCTCCACTCGGCCACTGCCCGGACTCTGATTCACGTTATGTTGACCGGCGAAGACCTCCAGAAAATCTCGCGAAACCAGTGGCCCCGGCTCATCGACACTACCACGAATATTTAATGGATAACTGACGGACGAGAACCCCCGCTCATCCATGCTGTTTGCTGTGTGAGCAAAAGGAATCTGTTGTTCGACGCGTCGGTACTCTGAGATTAACTGAGCCAGCCGAGAATTTTTTTCGGCCCTGTTGTTAAGTAGTTGCTGCTCCAATAGCCAGTTGATGAGTTTAATATCTTCCGCGCTGGTTTGATCTTCCGACCAGCGATTGACAGCCGCCGACAACCAACCACCTAGATGCGCACATACTTCTTCAACACTTTTCGGCGCGGGCAATTGATAGAGTGATGCGAACCGCTGCAGCTCATCAGCGGGCGTTCCCGCTGCTTCGTGAGTTATAATATTTGTGACACTGAACCAGCTCCGCTTATCAAAACCAAAATCTTTCGCAGGTAGAACCTGTTTCCCTGCGCGCGCTTTACCGGTTCGAGGCGGAAAATTGGGATTCAGATCACTGGTGGCGATTTCAAAAGTCAGTCGTTGAATTCCATTCACTAGCGGTCGATCGGCAAACGTTTGCCATTTCGACTCATTACGGTTTAAGAAGATGACATTCTCAGTTTGAAATGCATTGTCGGGAACACGGATGAAACCACTCCATTCACCGCCCGCTAATTGCAGACTGACAATTTTCCCCGGGATCTCCCGTTCGGAAGGGGGTCGAATGGCGCCCGGTAATTTGGAAGAGAGTGCATGCGTATGATAACCCCGAGGCAAGAGACGCTGAACCAGATTGTCACCCTCCAGTGAAATCAACGGTGTTCCATTGGAGACATAACCAAAACGCAAGCCATCTCCCTCTGTTTGCCAACCTGCAGGAAACTTTGGATTTTCAAAACTGGTGAGAGTCTGAAAGCGTTTCTGATTCTGCTGGCGGTGTGTCTGGCTGGCTGTGTTCCATTCTGTGGCAAGCTGTTTCCAGACAGATGTGAGTTCTGCCGGCTTTGCATTCAAAAGTAATCGCTGCGCGGGGTAAATCACATCACCGGGTTGGAGTTTTGTTTTTTTCTTCTGTTTATCATCAGTAAGCGTATTTTCAGGAAGCGCGAATGCGGTTCTCCAGAGCTTGGACCGGGAATGATTTGCTCCCCCCTGCACTGTCTGTGAAAGCTCTTGGACAAAATGGCTGGCCTGCTGTTTCCATTCCCGTTTTAATTCCTGATGAATCTCGCTGCGCAATTCTTTGAGTTTTATTATCAAGGTGTCATGCTTACCGGGGCTGTCGATCACGCGGGATGTCCAGCGGGGTGTCATGAACACGGCAGCCAGTGCATAATAATCTCGTTGTGAGATGGCATCCAGTTTATGATCATGACAGCGGGCACAGGCAACAGTATTGGCTAGAAATGCTTTGGAGAAGGCATCAATTTTATTGTTGATCATCTCCTGATGGATGCCGTTAAAATTAATGCTGTCGCCGTGCCGATGTTCTCCCATATGATAAAACATGGGACCGATCATACTTTCCAGAAAACCGCTGTCCTGATCGATGCGCGGTTGCTTCAATAAATCGCCGGCAACCTGTTCGCGGACCAGTTGGTCATAACTGACATCTCGATTGAACGCGCGAATCAGATAATCGCGATATTCCCAGGCACCTTTGGCCGGGTTATCCCACTCGTAGCCATAGGTATCTGTATAACGAACCACATCCATCCAATGCCTGGAGAATCGCTCTCCAAAGTGAGGTGATGCCAGCAGTTGTTCGACGAGTCTTTCATAGGCGGCTTTTGGATCGTGATTAGAATCCGCCACAAACTCCTGAACCTGAGCGGGGTCGGGTGGTAATCCAGTGAGGACAAATGCAAGGCGACGTATCAACGTGCGTTTTTCTGCATCAGCGGCCGGTTGTAAACTGGCAGCTTGCAGATCCGCCAGCAGAAAACGGTCGACCGGCTGTTGCGACCAGTCGTTATTGTCCAACACCGGTGGTTTTGCATTCTTCAGTGGTTGCAGGCTCCACCAGCGGCGGCGTTTGGCAAAGATGGTTTTCCAGGAAAGGGAAGCCGCCTCTTCCAGCGTTGGTGGTTTATCGCGCGAGTCGGGGGCTCCCAGTTCAACCCACTTCACAAAGTCGGCAATCACCTCCGCGGAGAGTTTCTTACCTGGAGGCATCTCGAAGGATTCATGACGCAGCGCATCCAGCAGCAGACTCTTGTCGACTTTGTGTGGCACGACTGCGGCGCCGGTTTCACCACCTGAGCGAATCGCTTTGCGACTGTCGACTCGCAATCCCCCTTTGACTTCCGCTGTTGCAGCAGAATGGCATTCGTAACAGTGCTCGATCAGCACCGGGCGGATTTTATTTTCGAAGAGTTCCAACCCGGGTTGCGGCTTTTCCGCCATCGTACGGGCCGCCATTATGCAGAAAATCAGCGACAGGATGCTTGCGCATACAGAACGTCGCAAATTCAATCGGCAGGCCGGAACCATGATGGTTTCTCCGGAACATACAGGCAGGCGAGAGAGCAAGCGTTCCCAATCAGCGATTCGAAACAACGCCCGCTCACAAACACATGAAAGCTTACTTATGAGTTATTATCTTATTCGAAACGAGGAGAAAACTCAATCAGAGATCTCTTGTATTCTATGAATCAGAGGGTTGATGCTGTCTTCAGCTCGTATCACATCTGGTTATTTTGTACCCGCTTTACTCAAGCCTTCATTCAATTCAAGGACCTTCCCGATGATACGTTCTTCAACATCGGGCTTGTAAGGGCGGCTTGCTTCGTAACCTCCTTCGAGCAATACGCGTTTGCTGGGTATGTAACCGGAATAGACATTCGAATAACCGGCGACCCAGATAGCGGGTCCCTCTTCCTCAAAGAGTTCCTGCTTGATGCGGAGTGAATAATCGACGACCACTTCGGTACCCAGCGCCACCAGCGTCAGATCTTTACCGAATTGAATCACCTGCACCGGGTATTCCCAGGGCTCGCGTTTCTTTTCCGGCAGGTATTCCAGTTGCACGGTTTCATAGGCGGTCTTGAGCGGCCCGTGCAATACGCGTTGGTGTAACGGGGCACGTTGATTGACTTCCAGAGCCGCTTCGATTGCCGTTGCTAAAGATCGACCATGTTTGTGTGCATAATGGAGTTCGCTGCGCGGATAGGGGTTTTGATCTCCACCACAACCCATCATGAACATCGCGGTCACGCCGGGATGATCTTTTTGAAAATACTCCTGGGCAAATCCGGCATAGTCGCCCAACCACTTGCGAAAGCCCATCGTAGTATTGTGGCAGGCATAACCGAACATGACTGCCTGTAATTCTCCTTTGGGGTTGTCCACTCTCAACACCGGCACCTGATGATCAACGAGTCCGTCTGGATTGGGATGATTACGATAACCGGTTGCTGTCGGCGTACGACGGTTCATGGCAACCGAACAGCGTGCCGCCGACCAGCTCAGTTTTGCGGGCTGCATCCCTTCAATGGCTTCGCCGATGGTCTTCACCAGTGTTTTTGCCAGCGTGTCATAATATTCTTTTGCATCATCACGACCATAGGCGGGTCCGCAATGCGTGTGCGATGCATTCATAAGGATCGCCTGAGGTGGCAGTTTATATTTTTCCTGAATCTGTGTCGTGACATCGGTCCGCAGTCGGTCGATCACGCCGATCAGATCGAGTGTCAGAAAGACGGCTCGATTTCCTTCACGATCTTCGACAGCCAGTGCTTTGGCGTAAAGATCCTGCTCGGTCCCTTCAGCCGGTTCTTTGCGTCCTGCATAGCCGGCCATCCGCAATGGTTTTGCAGGCGTGATCTTCGCAGAGGCAACGCCGGCTTTCCATTCCACAGGCTCCGGACCGGCGGGTTCTGCGGCGGAAGTTATGAGTGAGTGACAGACCAGAAACAAAAGGCATAACGAGAGTCGAGACATGCTGAGAATCTTTCCAGTGGCAGGAGAGCGTATTTGCGATCGGAGCGGGATCTGATCGCGGTAAGACGAATCACCTTTGATCGTACCCTGCCGGATTCTCGTGATCAACACAATTATGCCATTTCAGCAGCGGAAGAGTGAGTATTTTCCAGACCGTGGTAGAGGTCTTGATGGCTTCGGCCCGTAAACTGTGATGCATCATTAATCGGATAGAATGACGTAGAACCCAGTATTTCTTCATAGAACAGACACCGCAAGAGAGCATCGGGTGGTAGCATGATCAACCTATGATGAGTAGTGCCGTTTTCGTTTTATAACTTGCTTTGTCTGCCTTCGTCGTCGGCGGTGATGCCAAGCCCTCTGATGAACAAATTCTGGCGTGGATCAAAGAGTAGTTCAGAGAATAGTAATCTTTGTCGAAGGTCCATTACTCATTTTCAATGCCGCTTGAGAACTTCTCCGAACGAGTTACGAGCACACAACATACAAGTTTCTGGTCGATCATAAAGTCGAAGAATTTGTATTGAAGAAGTTTGCGCACACATTAAGGGAGTGCCCCGCGCCTTGCTCATTTTTCCAAACTGTGCTATGGTGGCTTTAACAATTCAATCTTAGAGGGACAACTCGTTGACAAGCGGCCAAACCCGGTCGAAACGATCCCGTCGCCTCCTCTGAGCTAACCAGAGGAGTAACAATGTCATTGTTCACACCCTCAGTGTTGCCAGACCCTCTTCCAGGCAATCACTGTTTCACGAACAATAACGATGCGGTAATACCCGTATCGCTGCGTTCTGACGACGATCAGAAACAAAACCCAACCGCCGTCATCTATTGCGAAGCGAACTTCGGCGCCATCGATGGCAAGACCGCCAATGGTCTCGTCCGTCATTCGGAAAAGTACGAAATCCTCTCCATCATCGACAGTGAGAAAGCTGGTCTCGATGCAGGAGTGGTGCTTGGTGAGGAGCCAAACGCGATCCCTATTTTTGGGAAGCTCTCCGAGGCACTGGAGCATGCCGGATGTGTACCTGACTACTTCATTTTCGGGATGGCGCCGGCGAGTGGCATGTTATCGTCACACGAGCGCGGCCTTATCCTCGAAGCCATTGATCTCGGAATGAATATCGTGAACGGTCTCCATGAGTTCTTGAACGACGATCCCGTGTTTGCCGCGGCGAGCGCAGCGAAGAATGTGTTGATTCTCGACATTCGTAAGCCCCGCAATAAGAAAGATCTGCGATTATTCAGCGGTCGCATTGCCGAGGTCACTTGCCCACGTATTGCAGTCCTTGGCACTGACTGCGCCATTGGAAAACGGACCACTGCCAATATTCTCACCCGTGCCCTGAACAAACTTGGACTGAAAGCAGTGATGATCGGGACTGGCCAGACTGGCCTGATGCAAGGAGCTCGGCACGGTCTGGCACTTGATGCCGTCCCGTCTCAGTTTTGTTCGGGTGAAATGGAAGCCACCATCGTCGAAGCCTTCGAAGCAGAGAGTCCCGACGTGATCATAGTCGAAGGGCAAGGCGCACTCAGCCACCCAGCCTATTCGACATCCTCCTTCATCCTCCGAGGTAGTTGCCCCGACGCCGTCGTTCTGCAACACGCGCCGGGACGGGTCAATCGCTGCGATTTCGAGCAGATGTCGATGCCGACGCCAGTATCCGAGATCAATCTTATTCAGACCTTTGCCGACACGAAGGTGATTGGCCTGACGATCAATCATGAGAACATGACTGACGCAGAGGTCGACGTCGCCATCATGCTTTATGAGTGCGAACTCGGCATCCCCGCGACTGATGCGCTGACCCGGCCGACTGAGCGTCTGGTGGAAATGGTCCTGGCCGAGTTCCCGTCTCTTAAGGAAAAGCTGGCTGCGGGCGCACGATGACCGCGCCTCGATTGGACATCAATCTGGATAAGATCCATCACAACGCCTCCGTGCTGGTGAAACGACTGGCCGAACGAGACATAAAAGTTACAGGCGTTACGAAGGCGACCCTCGGTTCTCCCGAGGTTGCCAACGCAATGCTTCGGGCAGGCATAAACGGTCTGGGTGACTCCCGCATTGAAAACATTGAGACGATGCGAGCTGCCCGTGTACCAGCATCGATGACGCTTATCCGCTCTCCAATGCTCAGTCAGGCAAATCGAGTCGTCAGGCACGCCGACGTGAGCTTTAATACGGAGCTTGACGTTATCAGTAAACTCTCTTCCGAAGCGAAGAAGGAGAGGCGGACGCACGGAGTCGTGCTCATGGTCGAACTGGGAGACCTTCGTGAGGGTATCATGCCCGACGACCTCGAACATACCGTTCGTGAGGTACTTCGCTTCCCGAACATAACCCTCAAAGGCATCGGCACCAATCTCGCCTGTCGCAGCGGCGCTGCTCCCGATGCGCGCAATATGTCCGAGCTATCCGCGCTCGCAGACTCAATCGAGGCGACATTCGGCCTGACTCTTGATATCGTGTCCGGCGGAAACTCCGCCAATCTTGAATGGGCTCTCAACAGCACCGATGTCGGTCGGATCAACGATCTTCGCCTGGGAGAATCGATTCTGCTCGGTCGAGAACCTCTTCATCGTCAACAAATCGAAGGGCTTTACACTGACGCCATCACACTCACAGCCGAGGTAATCGAATCGAAAGTCAAGCCATCGCTGCCCACAGGTGAGATCGGACAAACCGCCTTCGGAGACATACCACCGGTCACAGACCGGGGGCAAATCTCGCAGACGATCCTCGCACTGGGGCGACAAGACTCTGACCCGAGTGGCTTAGAGGCTCCACCCGGTCACACGATCCTCGCAGCAAGTAGCGACCACCTGATCGTTGAGCCTGGTCTTGCTGTCGGTAGCGAGATTACCTTGCAGCTCAATTACAGTGCGCTGGTTCGCGCCATGACCTCCCCCTTTGTTTCCAAGATCGTCAACCGAGAAAGCGATCGCATTCCCGTGTCCGCTCAATAGTAAAACGAAACCAAAACTGGTTATACGAGTTTTCATCGTAGATTTTTTAGACCAACCTGGCTGAGTTTACCCGGCGACAAGCATCAGGCTTGAGAACATCATAAAATGACTGTTCGCGTCGTACTATAATGGGTTGATTGAAGTAGAAATGGAACAGACGGACGGACGTTCGATGATCCGGTTTATTGTATCGCGTCTACTCAAGCTGCTATAATGAGGCTTTCATATGACGATCACCCCGTAGTTAAAACAAATCCGGAGCAACAATAATGCGTAGTGCCGTTTTCATTTTATTACTTGCGCTGCCAGCCGTAGCCGTCGGCGGTGATGCGAAGCCGTCGGATGAACAAGTTCTGGCGTGGTTCAAAGAACTGAAACCTTTGCCCAAGGTCCATTACTCGTTTCCTCTGTCGTTTAAGAATTTCTCCGACGAGTTACTTTTCGAATATACGCGGCTTTCGCACGCAATTTCGTTAAGTGGCGAATGGGGGACCAGCGAGCAGGTTGATCGGGCAGTGAAAATCTGCAAACAGGTCAATGCTGCCAAACCGAAAATCCCGGCATCGATCGCTGTCAACTATTCTGTCTGGCATCGCCATTTCGGGAAGAAGCTGCCACCGACTGATACCGGACCCACACATCGGGCGGAACTTGCGAACTTGAAAAAGAAGATGGAATCGATGCGAGATGCGCTGGCGGCTGCGAATCAAAAGTACGAGACCGACATCAAGCTGACGGCGGTCCTGTTCGACTCAGAACATTTTCACACGCGGGCTGACGACGCAAAGTGGAATCAGGCGATCACAGACAAGTACAACGCCGCTTATGATCTGGTCCATCAAATATTCCCCCAAGTCCGAATCGAATGGTACGCCCGTGGTGCCGTTCATCCCGGTGCGTCGCCCACCGGATGGGCTACTGCCTCTTACTTCGCTCTTGACGAGAAGGGTGAGACGTTTGGTTGTTCGCTGTATCAGGTGCCAGAGATCGGATACACGCGTGAAATTTTCCGCAGGACCGCTCAAAACGCGGAGAAACATGGCTGTCAGGAAGTGACACCGTGGATCGGACTTGCGTCTGGATACCGCCGACAGACGGACAAGTATCACGAATTTTCGCTGGATTGGAACTACGACCTGATTTATTCGTGGCAACTCGGTGTTGAGATCAATCATCCATGGTTCGGCGCGCCCGAGCGCAGCGAACGATTTGCACCGTGGAACAAGGCGAAGGTCGCCATTTTCTATCCCGCACCCTTTGACCCGCGCGTTCCCCATTGGGGGCAACATTTTGTGGCTTACGTTCGCGGCGCGCAGATGGTTAAATCGTTGCCCGAATTACCGGAAACAAAGACTGAGACTCTTAAGTAGTTTGTATTGAAATCGCTTTTGGAGATTGACCGATGAAGACCTGTATTAAGATCATCACAATCGTGTTCGTGTATTCGACAGGTTTACTTCTCGCCGCAGAAGCTGATCTCCGGGCGTTTCCTGAAGCCGAAGGATTCGGAGCTCAATCCCAGGGGGGGCGCGGCGGAAAGGTATTGTTCGTTACAAACCTCAACGATTCCGGGACGGGAAGTTTTCGTTCGGCGATCGAGTCGAAGGGCCCCCGCACGATTCTGTTTCGGGTTTCAGGTTTGATCGAGCTAAAATCAACTCTTAAAATCCGCGAGCCATTCCTGACTGTTGCCGGTCAAAGCGCGCCCGGCGATGGAATCTGTCTGAAGAATTTTGGTCTTCAGATTCATACTCATGATGTCATTGTGCGGTACCTGCGAATTCGTCCCGGCGACGAACCAGCCAAGGAGTTTGCAAAGCGGAAAAAAGACTTCACTCCCGATGCGATCAGTGTTGCTGCGCCGAGCCACGATGTAATTTTCGATCACTGTTCGGCGAGCTGGTCTGTCGACGAATGCTGTTCCGTGTCGGGTGAGGGAATCACAAACATTACCGTTCAATGGTGCCTCATCAGCGAATCACTCAATGATAGTGTCCACCCCAAAGGCGCGCATGGATTTGGATCATTGCTGCGCTGCAACGGAAATCTGAGTTTTCATCATAATATCTACGCACATCACCTGTCGCGAAGTCCGCGGCCCGGTACATACGGCGATGGCAGTATTCTACTCGACTTCCGAAACAACGTGCTTTACAACACGAAAGGCTATTCAGCAGCCGACCCCGTGCGAATGAACTACGTGGGAAACTACATTCGACGTACGGGATCTTCCGCGTTTCAAGTGGGAGGACCGACGACGAAGTTGTTTGTCAGCGACAATGTTCTTGATGGAAATGCACGTGCTACGCGCGACAACTGGCTTTTGATCTCAGGCAAGAAGAAAGACAGTCGTATGACTGAACCCTTTCCGTGCGCGAAAGTACATACTGATTCAGCGGTGGAAGCGTTCAAACTGGTTCTCGCCCATAGTGGCGCCACGCTTCCCAAACGGGATTCTGTTGATAGCCGGGTTATCGGTCAAATTCGTAACGGAACGGGTAAACTGATCAATTCGCAGCGTGAGGTAGGTGGTTGGCCGAACTTCAAATCAACAATGCCCCCGGTCGACACAGATCAGGACGGGCTGCCAGACGACTGGGAACGCAAACATGGACTGAATCCCGCTGACCCCGGGGACCAGTCGCGCGACAAAGACGGCAACGGCTACACTCATCTCGAAGAGTACCTGAATTCATCCGATCGCGTTCGCAAGTAACGCCTGGAGGACTCAAAAAGTAGCGAGAAGAAACTTTCTGACGCGTCTGTGACGGATTTGCAATTGAGCACCGACTGCTATAATGTTGTTTATGAATACTTGTTGTCTATTATCTTCAGGCAAAAACACCATAGAGATAAGTTAGCGGCCTTATGAGCGGGAACACAATCAAGCAGAAATTGCGCAGGATGATCTCGGTTTTACCCGGGGGCATGACGCTTATTCGAAAACGGGAGGATTTCCTCGAACGACGTCGGCTGGCGCGCATTGGTGATACGAAGCAGGTCTTTTCTCATCACTATGAAGTCAATGCCTGGGGTAGTGAAGAAAGCGTTTCCGGACCGGGATCAACGATTGCGTACACTGAAAATATTCGCAAAGAAATTCCACCACTCGTGAAAGCGCTGGGCGTTTCCTCGATTCTGGATGCGCCGTGTGGCGACTATAACTGGTTTCGAAAGATCGAGTGGGAAACGGAGATCAACTATGTCGGCGGTGATATCGTGGAGCCTCTCGTGGAGCGCAATCAGAGGCTTTACACTGATGACACCACGAAGTTCATTTATTTAGATATTACACAAGACGAGATACCCGCTGCGGATCTGTGGCTGTGCCGTGACTGTTTATTTCACCTGTCGAATCGTGACGTTTTGCTGGTGCTCGATAATTTTCTGAAGAGTGAAATTCGGTATTTACTGACGTCAGTCTTTCCACTTTGTGAAAAAAATGCCGATACCCTTTCTGGATCGTTTCGGTTTCTCAATCTGGAGTTGCCCCCTTTCAGCCTCGATCGACCTCTCCAGGAGATAGAGGACTGGATTGAAGGTAATCCCGTCCGGCGGCTGGCTTTATGGGATCGGGAAACAATAGAGAAGAATCTGGCTACCAATAAAGTATTCCAGCGCACAATAAAACGCAGACGTTGATTTTTTTTGATGTGCGGATTTGTTGATACACAAGTGATTGGCAACAAATGGGAGGGTAATGCGATGTCGACCAGCAATTCGAATCCTGATGAGACTGGTGGTTCAGAAGTGGAAAGCACTGGTGGGACTGTTACTCAGAAGCGTTGGCCAGGCATCATTTGCAAATGTGTCTGTGCCTATTACCTTCTAAGTGCCCTCACGCTGCCTTTTGTTAATAAAGTATGGCTGGGTGAAGCACCTCTGCTCGCGTTAATTCAAGTACCCAAGTCATTCATCAAATCGGTCGTCCAGCATGAGTGTGTGTTGCCTTTCATCCACTGGGCTGGCTGGTCGCGCGGTTCTGCTTCGCCCGATTACGCGATGACGCAGGGCTGGGCGATGGGTATCATGGTTTCCGTGCCCGCTGTCTGCATCCTGATTCTGCTCCTGCTGGTGCGACCGTTTCCGCATCATTGGCGATGGATCGCGGCGGTTATCCTCTGCGCAATACTGGATGGCATCGTGACGCTCTGGTTCGACAGTTCTTCAAGCCTGAAGCTTTATAATGCCATCTATTTCTGACACAAGGCTCCGGCTGGACAACTGACTATTGTGAATATGCAGGTCTATTATCAACAAGTGCTTAGGCAAGATTCTATTATTTGACTGGAGGCGATAATGATTCGCACAATAACCACCGTCGTCTTCCTGTTATGCTCGACTTGTCACGCTCAAGGTCTCCGTGAGGCTGTGCAAACCAGCAACGTGAAACGGGTAAAAGAGCTCCTCGAATCCGGTGTCAGCGCAAACTTCGAGTACGAAAACCGCTTCACGCCGATCTACTTTGCTGAAGACCCACGTGTCGTGGACCTCCTGCTTGCTTTTGGTGCCAAACTAGACATACGATCTGCTGCCTCCGTCCAATCTCCAATTGAGTACGCGGCAGAAAACTGGTACCGTGACGTAAAGCGGCGTGACAACTGGAAACAGATTGTCACAAAACTCAGGAAGGCGGGTGCCGAATACACGATCGACACAGCCATCTATATGAACGATGTAAAATTTGTAAAAGCATCGCTAGAAAAAGATGCTTCGTGGGTCAACAAGACACGTGGTGCCCAGTCCGTCCCACTGCGTCTTGCCGCCCGTACTGGTCGCTTAGAAATCTGTAAGCTGCTACTGGATCACAAGGCTGACCCTGATGCATTTGAGAAGGGGAACGGCTATCCCATCATGGTAGATGCCGTCGCACACCCGTCGATAGTAAAACTGCTGATTAAACGAGGCGCCAATCTGAAACGTCGAATCACTTTTGTAGGTGGTCGGACTGGTGTGTGGATTATTGGCAATGAAGGTTCAGCACTTCATTACGCGATTCGTGAAGGCAACTTTGAATCAGTCAAAATGCTGATCGCTGCAGGTCTTGATCCCAACGCTGCAGACCATAAAGGTCAAACACCTTTGCATATTGCAATTCGCTTCGAGCGATGGGACCAGAACTATGGTCGGAATACATCGTCATTTCTGAAAATCATCAACTATTTGCTCAACAATGACGCATCGCTCAGATTTACTACTATGTCAGGTCAAACACCGATGGAACTGGCGATGAAAATCGACAGCCCGAAAGAAATTTTAGAAGCGCTACGTAAAAGACAAGATGAGTTGGATAAAGCGTATGACGACGCCATGTTCGGTGAGCAATAATGCGTACTTTGGCCACATTGTTCTGCTCATGAAATTCGTATGCGACCAATTATCCTCCAAACATCTTGCTCACCAACTCCTGGAGCTGATGACGGTCGAACTTCCCGGTACTCGTGCGTGGTAGTTCATCGAAGAACATGTAGTGCACCGGATTTTTGTATTCAGCGAGTTCTTCTGCAACGCAGGCGCGCAGGGTTTCCTCGGTCAAATCATTTTGCTGACCAAGCAGTGCGACGCACGCCACAGGCACCTCCCCTTCTCGGAAATCGCGCAAGCCCACGACAACCGCTGCATGCACCAATGGATGTTCATCAATGATCGACTCGACTTCCGCAGGTGCAATGTTGGAACCTCTACGAACAATCATCAGCTTCTTGCGTCCGACAAACCAGACATACCCCTCATCATCAAAATGTCCCAGATCACCTGTGTGAAGCCATTTACCTTGAAACAAATCAGCCGTGGCTTGCTCATCATGCCAGTAGCCGATTGTCGCTGAAGGGGTGCGCAAAAGAATTTCGCCTGTCTCCCCAACAGGACAGTCCTCTCCCTCAGCGGTGACGATCCGCAAATCGGTATCGGGAGTCGGCAGCCCCAGCGATCCCCATTTGCGTTTTCCAAACCGCGGATTCGCCGCATAGTAGCCTCCGATTTCTGTCATGCCTGCCCCCTCCATGACTTCCCAACCCAACAGGTCACGGAAACGATGGTGAAGATCTGGCGGGACGGCATCTCCCGAACCGATGCTATTTTTGAGAGTTGGTAGATCGGTGGGATTGTTTTCCAGATATTCGACGAAGTCCAGAAGGTCGCTGGCGAGCATCCCGTACTCGGTTACTGATTCTGACCTGATTGTTGAGACCGCAGTGGCAGGTGTGGGTTTCATTGTGAGGATCACGCGGGCTCCTGCCGACAGCGCAGGCATCAATTGAGTCTGTAGCCCGCCGGCATGGCTGATGGGTTTGCCGACCAGAACCACATCCTCGTCGGTAAAACCAAAAACCTGACGCGAGACCTCGATACCGGCAAACAATCCCGTGTGTGAATGGACGACCCCTTTCGGATGTCCCGTGCTGCCGGAAGTGAAGAGAATTAAACCCGGACTCGTGGGATCAACGACAACCGCGGATTTGAGTTCGCCCTGTTTTAATAATGTTGAGAATGGTTGAACGTCGTCTTGCATGCACTGACTCGGGCCAACCGCGATGGCAATCATGGCTTCGCGCGCGTGAAGTAGCGGTTCGACAACCTGTGTTTTGGAGGTGTGAAACAAGATCATACTGGCGTCGACGCGCTGGATGACGTCAATCGCTTCCTCGGTGACATATCGATAATTCAATGGAACGGCTACGGCACCGATCTGGTAGCAAGCGAGAGTCGTAATGACCGCTTCCAGACAATTCGGCAGAAACCAAGCCACGCGGTCCCCCTGCTCTATCCCCATGGTCTGCAATCCCGATGCGACTTGCTGCACCTGCTGTTGAAGATCGGCATAACTGACGTGCTGGCCCTCGCATTGAATCGCCGTTTTCTCTGGGAACTGGAGAACGGCGTTTGCGAGAAGTGTTTGGAGTTGTGTCATGAATGCTTTTTCTATGTACGACCGTCAGGATTTATAGGAGATTGTAGTAATCCACGCTTGGGCAGTTTCGCACTTTGGATCGATTCCGGAAATGGAGTTTGCCACAAAAGGGAGCCATTGCCAATCTTCAGGGCCAGGGCAGCCTAGCGGCAACCATCTTTTCAACAGGTCGGGAAAAGAAGGCGCCATGCTGTATCCGTGTCCTTCGCCGTCATCGTGGCTTAAATATATGATCTGCCCCTCCGAGTCCAAGGCGAGGCAATCTCCGTTCGGAACATGATGGAAGCCAATCTTATTGTGCCAGATTTTGTCGTAAGGATTTTCCGGGTTCGGAAAACACTCTTTCTGCCAATCTGCACGAGTTTCCTCATGATCAGGTAGTCTCTTTATGTCATAGTCGATACCACCGCTGAATATTTCATCAAGAGATTCTGGCAGATCGAAATTTTCCGGAAGTCTCCAATCAAAATAGATGCGTCGGGAAACAGTGGCAGCAAACTCTCGAAAATTGGCGGGGATCGGTTGTTGAAGCTGGCGTTCGATATCTGCCAGCTCTACTTCAGAAGCGGGTTCCTCAATGACAGGAATCTCCCATTGACCACCGATTGCATTGATTCGTTCTGCAAACATTTCAATATGGCTTTCGATGAATCTATGCATAATATCCCTTAACCCTGTAGTGACGCACTAAATAGTCTATTCTCGATATATAATAAAATAACAAACCAGATCTGGTTCATTACTCAATTTTCTTTTTTTTTCATTCATTATTTTGGCATGTGAGCTGTGCAATATGAGTCAACTGCGTTTCGATAACCGTTCTTGATGTGGTTCATTACCGTTTTATTAATGGTACCGCCTGGGAATTTGTTTCGAGTCGAATTGAGTTTTTTCTCTGAAATCTCAACTCGCATACACAATCCACCACGAGTTCGCTTAGCTTTCTCGATGATTTCCATTCCCATTTCGGAATACTGAATTTTGAGATACCTGACTTTGAGAATTCCCGTCGTTTGCAATATTGCAAAGGCAGACAAGATTTCCTCTTCCAGCAGAATTGCATGATTCAACATATCCGCCGCTCCAATTAACAATCTCAAATCGAACCGGGAATTGTTCTCGTGAGTGCCACAGAGAGCAGTAAATACCCAGGCATCAGCTTGACTGAAGATTTTTTCTGGCATCGATCGCACTCCTTTAATCATTCAAGAAAAACACTCTACCTCATAATACCGCAACATCTTTCCATTTGACACGGTTCGTCTTAAATCGTGCAGTACACAGATTATCCAAATCTCCACAGATGCGGTCATGAGATCTACTTGAAGCGAGTCTGAGTAGACTCTACACTGGTAAGAGTCGAGTGTTCGGCAGCGTGTCTGCTTTGATGATTCATCGTGTGTAGGAGAACGAGAGAAATGAGACTCCGTCTGGTGATTGCAGTTTGCCTCTGCCTGATTGTTTCCGATGCCTATGGCGATGCTCCTGTTGAGTTCAATCGCGATATACGGCCAATTCTTTCGGACAAGTGTTTTGCCTGTCATGGTCCCGATGAAAAGACACGTGAAGCCGACCTGCGACTGGATGACCGCAAGTCGGCGCTTGCTGATCTGGATGGACATCGTGCGATTGTGGAAGGAAACGCCAAAAAGAGTGAACTGATACGGCGGATTACTACAACCGATGATGATGAACTGATGCCGCCGGGCGATCATGGTAAGCCTCTTAAGCAGGCTGAGATTGAACTACTGCGAACTTGGATCAATCAGGGCGCAAAGTACCAGCAACACTGGTCACTGACGCCGCTGGTGCGTCCCGCAGTTCCCGCGAATGCTGCGGGGAAATCGGTGAATCCCATCGACGCTTTTATCCAACGTAAACTGAAACAGGAAGGTGTCGGGGCGAGTTCGACCGCGGATCCGCGGACGCTGGTTCGGCGCCTGTCTTTCGATCTGACGGGGCTGCCTCCTGCACCGGCGGTTGTCACCGCGTTTTCTGCCAATCCGAGCCCGGCAGCTTATGCGAAGCTGGCCGATGAGTTTTTGAATTCTCCCCATTACGGCGAACGCATGGCGCTGTACTGGCTGGATCTGGTGCGGTATGCGGATACGCTGGGGTATCATGGCGATCAGGTCCAAAGCGTTTCCCCTTATCGTGACTATGTGATCAACGCGTTCAACAGCAATAAACCGTTTAATGATTTTACAACCGAGCAACTGGCTGGCGATCTGCTGCCCGAAGCGACGCTCTGGCAAAAAGTGGCATCCACCTATAACCGCTTGAATCGCACCTCGGCTGAAGGGGGTGTTCAACCCAGGGAATACCTGGCGAAGTATGCGGCGGATCGGGTGCGGACTGCGGGATCGGTCTGGCTGGGTTCTACGTTCGGATGTGCGGAGTGTCACGATCACAAATTCGATCCGTTTACGACGAAAGACTTTTATCGCTTCGCTGCTTTTTTTGCGGACATCAAAGAACAGGGAATCGTGAGCGGTGCGAATCACGTTGCGCAGCTTCCGGTGCCGACCGAAGCGCAGGCAAAGCGGTTGGATGAGCTGAATGTCGCGCTACGTCAGGCAGAAAAAGATTTTGCACGCACTACTCCTGAACTGCAGGCGGCTCGTACCAGGTGGGAGCAGGAAATCAAAACGGGGTCCGGTCGATGGACGATCTGGAAGCCAAAGCAGGTTCGCTCTGAAGGGGGAGCGAAACTGAAGGTACTGAAAGATGGTTCGGTGCTGGCAAGCGGAAAGAATCCCGGGCGTGATGTTTATGTGCTCGACTTGAGTGACAGCGAACTTCCTGGCAACGAACCGTTTGCACTGCGAATCGAGATTTTGCCTGACAAATCATTGCCCCGACAAGGTCCCGGGCGTGCCAGCAATGGGAATCTGGTTTTGAACGCGGTAGAAATGACGGTTAATCAATCGAAAGTCAAGTGGGAGAAAGCGAGTGCCTCGCATTCTCAGCAGGGCCATTCCCCGGAAAATGTCATCAACGGACACAAGCATGGCTGGGCCATTCTTCCACAAATCGGAAAACGTCAGCAACTGCTTCTGGCAGGACAGGTTGCCGGACTGGTTAAAGAGGACAAAGAGGAGACCGCGAAGAAACCGGCGGTCAAGGCATCCTGTGAAATCCGTCTCGTTCAGAACTTTGTTGACAAACATAACATTGGACGTTTTCGAGTATCGTATTCGCCTGACGTTGATATCAGCAAACCGGGAATCCCTGTTGCCGATTCGCTTCAGGAACTCGTCAAGGCTCCCGCAGCGAAGCGTTCTGCAGAGCAAGTGAAACAGATCGACGTTGCGTTTCGGAATTCTACCGCGTTACTGAGCAAAGCACGGGAACAGCTGGCGAAGCTGCGACAAGAAAAAGATCAATTGCAGAAAGTCATCGTGAAAACATTGGCGACGACGGCAACCAAACCTCGCGCGATGCGTGTGCTTCCACGGGGCGACTGGATGAGTGAATCCGGAGAAGTTGTAACGCCGGGGGTGCCTCATTTTCTGTCGCAGATCGAAGTGCCAAAGGATCAACGTGCGACGCGACTGGATCTGGCTCGTTGGATGACATCACAGAAAAACCCACTGGTGGCGCGCACGTTTGTGAATCGATTATGGATGCTCATGTTTGGTCAGGGGCTGGCCCGTTCGGTGGATGATCTTGGTTCACAGGGTGAAATGCCCACGCATCTGGAATTGCTCGACTGGCTGGCTGGTGAATTTGTGGAAAGCGGCTGGGATGTGAAGCATATGGTGCGTCTGATGGTTTCGTCGCAGACTTATCAGCAAACCTCGGCGCTGCCTGCCGCGCTCAGCGAACGCGATCCTTTTAACCGGCTCTATGCACGGCAGTCACGCTGGAGGCTGGAGGCGGAAATGATTCGTGATAACGCACTGTTTTTAAGCGGTCTGTTGAATCGCGAAATTGGGGGCGTGAGTGTCAGGCCTTATCAGCCCGCGGGATACTGGGCTCAATTGAATTTTCCGAAACGAACCTATCAACAAGATGCGGGGTCCCAGCAGTATCGTCGTGGATTATACACGCACTGGCAGCGCACGTTCCTGCATCCCAGTCTGCTGGCCTTTGATGCCCCGGCACGTGAAGAGTGTACGGCACAACGCCCCCGTTCGAATACACCGTTGCAGTCGCTGGTTTTGTTGAACGATCCGACATTTGTTGAGTCGGCACGCGTGCTGGCGGCGCGCGTACTTCAGGAAAGTCAGAAGTCCGAATTTGAAGGGCGTTTGAACTGGCTCACGCAACACACATTAATGCGTGCTCCCCGTAAAGATGAACTGACATTGTTGAAGTCTCTGTATGAAGAGGATTTGAAAATCTACCGCAAACAAGGTTCAGACGCGAAACGCATTCTGTCTGTCGGACTTGCAAAACCGGTAGCTGCTCTCGATGCTGCAGAACTGGCGGCATGGACCAGCGTGACACGCGCAATTTTAAATTTACATGAAACCATCACACGATATTAAGGCGCCTTAATATGTTTGACAACGATTCCACTCGACGCAGTTTTCTACGTCAGTCAGCACTGGGCATTGGTCCGGCGGCGCTCCTGTCGCTGTTGTCTCGCGATGCGAGTGCCGACGGTCTTGGTGAGGGTGTGATCTCAAAGCCGCACTTCAAACCTCGCATCAAACGCGTGATTCATCTCTGTATGGCGGGTGGACCGTCACATCTGGAAACGTTTGATGAGAAGCCGACGTTACGCAAGATGCATGGCAAACCGATGCCTGAGTCGCTGACCAAGGGTCAGCAAATTGCGCAACTGCAGGGCCGGGAACTCAAATGCTTCGGTCCGCAATTTGACTTTGAAAGCTATGGTGAAAGCGGGCAGCGGATTTGTTCTCAATTTCCCCACATTGGTTCGGTGGCGGATGACCTCTGTATTATTCGTTCGATGCACACCGATCAGATCAATCACGACCCGGCGCATACTTTGTTCAATACCGGTTCTTCACAAGCGGGCCGACCGAGTATGGGGTCGTGGTTACTGTATGGACTCGGTCAGGAATGTGATGACCTTCCGGGCTATGTGGTGCTGACCAGTGTTGGGAAGGGGGGGCAGTCACAGCCGATTGCCGCACGGCAATGGCACAGCGGATTTCTGCCTTCGCGTTATCAGGGTGTGCAGTTTCAAGCAACGGGTTCACCGGTTCTGTATCTGAATCGACCCGATGGTGTCTCGATGCCGCAACAACGCCGGCTGGTTGATACCGTCAATCAACTGAATCGTGGCTTTGATGACCTGGTACACGATCCCGAAATTGCAACACGCATCGGCCAGTACGAAATGGCGTTTCGCATGCAAACCAGTGTGCCGGGATTGATGGATTTTACCAAAGAGTCCAAGGAGACAATGCAAGCCTATGGTACTAAAGGCGGGGATGGGACGTACGCGTCGAATTGTCTGCTGGCCCGGCGACTGCTGGAACAGGGTGTGCGTTTCGTGCAGTTATATCATCGTGCATGGGACCACCATGGCAATATTAAGGGGTCGATTGAGATTACCGCCAAAGAAGTCGACCGGGCAACGGCGGCCCTGATTAAAGACCTCAAGCAACGCGGGCTATATGATGATACGCTGCTTGTCTTCGGCGGCGAATTTGGGAGAACGCCGATGGCACAGGGAAGCGGTCGCGATCATCATATCAAAGGCTTTTCGATAATGCTGGGCGGAGGCGCGATTCAGGGAGGAAAAAGTTACGGCACGACCGACGATTTCGGTTATGCGGCCGCTGAAAACCCGGTGCATGTGCGTGACTTCCACGCGACGTTGCTGCATCTGTTTGGTATCGATCACAGGCGATTCAGCTATAAATTCCAGGGCCTCGATTTCCGGCTTACGGGTGTGGAAGAAGCACACGTGATTAAGGAATTGATCGCTTAGGCTGGTTTATCAGCGTGAGTCTAGTTGGTAAGAAAATCGTGAATCAAATATTTGGTATCCTCATGATTTTTCTGATTATCTTATTGCTGCCAATCATCTTCCCGATTGCCCTCGTAATTTCTTACATCGATACACGCAAGATGAATCAACTAATCAAAAGATTCATTTGCGTCTCATGCGGAAAACAACTGGGAGCAGAGGAGATCCAGCTTGGTAACGAACGCTGGGACTCCATCGTATCCGAAATGCTCGCGAAATATCCCAACCGAAAATTTAGACGGCCACGCAGTATTCATGCTGTTTGTCCACATTGTGGCTGTGAATATCGGTATAATAAAGGAAATAACACATTGGAACTCATTCCACAAAAGGAAAACGCGTAACAAAACTCAAGTCGGCTGAGAAACTGGGTCAGTTGAACTTGAATGTCACGCGATCCAGCATTGGCTTGGACTTGTTTTCGGTTGTGTCTGTCATGCGTAGTTCGAAGCCGAAGGCGTGGCCGGCTGGCAGATCACTCAGATCGATCTTCGCAGGTGTCTTGTCGACGTGCTTCGAGAGTCCCTTGTGGTAGTCGTAGGCCTCTTTGACTTCCGTCCAATCGGTCCATTGATCGAGCTTGCCGTCATTATTGGTATCGACGCCCACGCGCGCCTCGACCTGTTCGACCCACGGCCCGGGACTTACATAGTCTGTGTTCTGTTGTGTGAAGAGATAAAACTGACCATTGGCAAAACCGATATCGGGGTCGGGATGGCCGTTTCCGATCTTATCGCACCAGGTGAACGGCTTGTCGATGCTGGGGCTGGTGAACCAGCCGACACTCATTTTGTGTCCCCCGGCGGGATCGTAATCGCCGAAGAGGTAGTATTGCGTGCCGACGCAGATCGCCGCCCAATCGCCATACGCTTCCTGCTCTGGCTTGTGGACGTTGTACTTGCCAATATTCGTGTTCCAATCCGGGTGTTGCAGCCAGTGCGGGTGCTTGTACTCGGCGACTTTGCCGGTGTCTTTGGTGCGGTTGTCCACAACGGGTGCGAGGAATTTGAAGTCGCCGATGCCGTCGTCGCTGACGGCGTGTCCCGCGAGGGGTGAGTCCCACGACCGCTTGCTGGCGTTGATCGGGCTCCAGTCTTCAAAGATCACGTGAAAGCGTCCCTGTTTATCACGGATGACGCCGCTGTCCGAGCCGTGAGACGGGTCCTTGACCGCGATGCCCATATTTTTGCCTGGTTTGCCATCTGTGAGGTCGTCGTCGATATAGAGGTGCGGGTCCTGGTCGTTGGGGTAGTCGTAGTAAATATAGACCTTGCCATCTTTGTATTCGGCACTTGTCACCCATTTGGAGAAGCCTTCGGTGACCGGGCCGTGGTGGACCCAGTTAAGCATGTCGCGGCTCTGCCAGCCGTGATATCCGCCACGGCTTTTTTCCAGTCCGCCCGGCGCGTCATACTGATTCGACCAGGGTGTCGTTTGCAGCTTGACGTCGAAGCCTTCGAGTGTGGCAGGTTTCGGTTTGAACTGTTTGGAGTTCTTTCTTTTTCCCTTGCGGCCATAACGTCCAAACACCCAGTAGTTGTTCGGGCCCATTGCCAGAAAGACGGGCGCGTCAGCCAGATTCACCGGGCCAAGGTTCGCAACCGGGTTCCAGTTCTGCCAGATCGGGGATTGATCGAAGACGACCGAAGTCGCCTTCTGCATTTTTTCGAAGCGTTTGAGCTTGCTGCTGAACGTGGCGACTTTGGCGCTGGGTATGGCGATGCCGTCCTTGACTTCGAGATTGGATTGCTTCGCCATCGCTGCGGTCCAGTCGTCCTGGGTATCGATCACCCAGTCGTCGGCCGCAAATGCTGAAGTGCCTATTGCCGTAGTCAGCGCGGTGAGTAAGAGACTGGTTTTTATATTGTTCATCTTTGCTTCCTTTTTGTGCTCGTTATCTTCGACTCAGCCTCGCTCCGGCAGTTTGACGCCGCTGGGCAGGAACTTGACGTCGCGATCATTATTTAGCTTCTCGCCCGGCGTGCAACGTCCCATGCGAACCTGCTTGTCCAGCAGCAGCAATAAAGCGTTGACTTTCTCCGGATTGTTTTTCACGAGGTTCTTTTTCTCAGCCGGGTCATCGGCAAGATTAAACAACTGCATTGGTGGGAGGCCCTGTTTTTTGGCTTCGCCTTCCCTGGGTGCGCTCCAGCCACCACTGCCGCTCGAAAGGCAGAGCTTCCACGCGCCCTGCCGGATTGCAAACGAGCCGCCGATCGAGTGACTGATCAGTGCGTCGCGACCCGATGTCTGCTCTCCCTTGAATACGGGTAACAAGCTGAATCCGTCCTCACCACCGCGTGCCTGCTTTTTCTGACCAGTGACTGCTTCGAGTGTCGCGTAGACGTCGGTCAGGCAGGTCAGAGCCTGGGTCTTGCGACCGCCTTCAATCTTTCCCGGCCAGCGCACAATGAACGGGACGCGGTGCCCGCCTTCATAGATATCCGCCTTGTGGCCTCGATATTTGGCGCTGGGGTCGTGTCCTTTCTCTTGCAGCAACTCGAAGTTCGCCTCGGGTGAGCACCCGTTGTCGCTTGTAAAGATCACCAACGTGTTGTCGTCCAGCCCGGCTTTCTGCACCGCGAGATGCAACTGGCCCATGTGATGGTCCATCTGCATCACGAAGTCGGCGTAGGGATTCATCTGGCTGGCATCCTTGAAGGGCGGTACCGGAACGATGGGGGTATGGGGAGCCGGCAGTGCCAGGTACAGGAAGAAGGGCTTGCCTGCCTTCGCGGATTTTGCTTGTGACTTTACATGTTCGATGGACTTGTCGAAGAGATGTGGAAGTACTTCTGCAATTTTAAAGTCCGATCCAATGGGGCCTTTCCGATACCAGCCGTAACGATCTTCCTTGCGGCTCACGCCTTCCTCGCAATCGGGCTCTGCGGTGATCTTTCCTGTGTCCACCCAGACGTAGGGCGGCATGTCCAAGGAGCCGCAGTGGCCGTAGTAGCGGTCAAACCCGTTGATATCCGGTCCGTTCCTGACCGGTTTTGTAAAGTCGATCTTTTTTCCGTTCTTGTGCCAGTCCCACCCCAGGTGCCACTTGCCGATCATTGCTGTGTGGTAACCCGCCTTGCGCATGAGGTGTCCCAGCGTTGGTCGATCTTTGGGGATCAGGTGCTCGCTGGTTCCACTTAAAACGCCGCGTGCCAGGCGTGACCGCCAGTTGTAGCGTCCGGTGAGCAATCCATAGCGTGTCGGCGTGCAGACCGAACTCGGCGTATGGGCGTCGAGAAAGGTCAGCCCCTCGTCGGCCATCATCTGCAGAAAAGGCGTCTTGATCTTGCAGTCCGGGTTCGTTGGTGAGACGTCACCGATACCCAAGTCGTCTGCCATCACCACGATCACATTCGGACGGGCCGCAGAAGCGAGATCGGCGCCAAGGGTAGTCAACAATGCGCTGCCGAGGGTCGTTGCGACTAGAAATCCGATGGTGACGTTTGATCTGTTCATTCTGTGATTCCAACGATGATGGTGGCTGACGAAAATATAGATTTAAAAACGGAAGAGGATCATGCCGTCTTTTTTATACAACTATATATACCATTCAACATATCAACGTAGCAGAATGTAGTACTCTTTACAAACATTCCCTGTCTCTTAACGGTGGTTGAGCAACGAACAGGTAGTAGAACAAAAAGGGCACTATCATTTCCCTTTTATATCTTTTTCTCCCGACCTTTATTCTTTTAAATCTGAGTGCAGCGCTTCGGTTCGTTTCTGGGTTAACTTTTGTGGTGCGTTTAATGTGTTGCCGTGGATTTTGACGTTTTTGGTTCCGTTTAATGAAATCGCAGTTTTAGCCGCTGTGATTTGATTGTCGGAAACCGTGACGTCTTCACCGGGTTGCGAGTTGTAGCGTGAGTTGCCCCAGATATAAACACCGGTGGGGTTGTCTGGCGTTCCCTGAACGATATTCCCGCGAAAAATGAGGCCTTTGGTATAGCCAAGCTGCACGACGCTCCCTTTTTTCGTTTTTGATTTAATAATATTGTCTTGTATGATCAAATTCGTATTTCCGTTCCCGACGAGCTTTCCTGAAATGGTATTGCCACGAATGATCATTCCGTCGACACCGCCGGCAAGAATCGATTTACGGCATTGATTATTTTCGATAATGACGTTCTTGAGGCCGCGTGCGTGTTCGACGTGTATCGTTGAACCACCGGGTTTGACGGAATGTTCTAAATCACGACAGCCTGTCACCAGGTAATCGCGTGAGCCGGGACTGCCTCCCATTTGGATTCCCTGTCGAATAAAATTTCTGAAGGTACAGTCTCTGACTGTGATGGCGCGACAGTTGTAAGAGAAGGCCATGCAATCTCCCGAAAAGTTTTCGGCGAAGACATTCATCACCTTGATGTTTTCAATGATGTGATTTTTATTGTAGAACCAGATCCCTGCATTATGTTCCGGTGTCTCGCTTTTGATGTATTGCGGATGTGTATTTGATCCGTCCAGATGCAGATCTCTGATCACGACATTTTTCGTGCCTCCGTCAACGGGTGCTCCGATCATCCGCCAGAAATTAGACTGATTCACTTTGGCATCGAATTTCAGAATTGATGCAGGCCCCTCACCGCGCAGAGTGGTATCAGGAGGAATCTCGAGAATGGGGGTTTCATTATTGCGTCGCGAGAGAATATAGGTTCCCGCGGGAATCAAAACGGTTCCGCCTCCCGCTTCTTTGCAAGCGGTTAATGCTTTCTCGATGGCGGTCGTGTCATCTCCCGCATCATTGGGAACCGCACCATATTTTGTGATGTCGAATTCTTTGGCTTGTGCCGTACAATTCAGCGTGACGAATGCCAGAATTAACGTTGCGAGAAATTTCATTGTGGTTGTTCCTGGTCCGTTTTGGGATTCGAATACTTGAAAATCGTCTCTTCGTTATACGTCTTCTGAGGATGTGTTAAAAGGGTCCAGAATTTTTAATTTGTGCCTGACTCTCTTTTCTCTTCAAGAGATCATCGGGACTTCCATTGAAAAAGGCTGGCCAGAATGGCGCCCACCGTGGCCAGGGCCATATCTTTTTGGGCGTCCCAGAAGTCTCCCTGCTGGCCGTTATATGCTTCCGCGTTCTGTTTCGAGAGAATGATGGCAGCCAGCCACTCCACAACTTCATACAACATGCTGGCGGCCATGACGACCAGCACGGCCGTCAAGAGGGCGCCGCGTCGGGAAAACGATTGATAACTCTCAAGGAACTCACGGCATGGCCAAATCATTAACAGACCGAAACAGAGATGAGCCAGTCGATCGTAGTGATTTCGCTCCAGATCAAAGACTTCCGACAGCTGGTAGCCTGTGACTGCCTGACACCATGTGTCATAGGGAACGAAAGAGTACGTATAGCGGGCGCCGATCACATGAATTACAAGCATTGCCAGGAGGCACGCAAAAGCGCCTGCACTCAATGGCCAGCGCCGATCCCACATCGGGACGACAACGAAGGCAATCAAAGTTGGAATGTGCTGCAGAAACAGATACTGCGGAAACGGGGAGCCGATCAGACTCAGGCCGAAGATAACGATGAACGTGCACGAGAGGATCGACTTGGTTCTATCTTGAAAGATTGTCCTCATTTGTTCATGGTTCCACCGCAGTCACGATGCCTTTGGAGTATTAGATACTGCACGATACAAAAAATGCAACCAAACTGAAAGATCGGAATGAACGGGGGCTCTTAAAAATGCCCGGTGCCCCTTCAGATTTGACCTTGTTTGCCGTTCTGGATGAGGTCATGATTTGCCTGCTCTAATTCGGCAAGCAGGATTGCATTCTGTCTGGCGCGATCGGGGTCGTTATCAGGAATCGATGGTTGCTGTTCCAGCTGATACAGGTAGTCCTGTGGAAAGCCGAAGTAGGCTGCACCCAGGATCACAAAACGTTTATACCAGTGAAACGGCAGCAATGCATTGTCGATAAATTCATCACCGGCTTTGTAAGTGAAGGCGTCTACCGTTTGAGTCTGGGTTGTGACCAGCGTATTCAGAGCCTCGTATCCGCAGGTCGCTGCTTCCCAGTCGTCGAGCAGTTTCCTTTGAGTGGTTGAGACTTCATACAGGACGCCGATGACTGTGTCCGTCTTTGAATGTGTGAAGTCGATGTTGCATTTTCCGGACCCTTCGATTCCGCGTTTGTTGAAAGTGAGCCGCGCACCGTGCAGATAGACGAGCGTTCCCCGCGCACACCGGCCGATTCGCTTTTCCAAACGAGCCGGGTGGAGATTGGAGCCGTAGGCGAAATATTGTGTCAATTTATTCATTTCACAAAACAGGCAGCTGATCCACAGTGCGTGGTTTTGAATCGATCTTCCCACAACAAGTTAAAGGGATATTGTAGCCTCTATCAGGATCAGTTATACCATAGTATGTCGTCTTGGGCTTAGTACTTCATCCAATTTCCATACAAAAGTTCGCATCCCTTCGACAGAACGACGACGACTTTGAAGGAATACGAAACAGTGAGTGGAGCAAAATCAAATGAATACTCAACAGCTGACAGACACAGCGAGAGCGATGGTTGCTGACGACAAGGGCATCCTGGCGATGGATGAAAGCACTCCGACCTGCGACAAACGATTTGCCAAGTTGGGAATTCCCAAGAACGCGGAGACGCGTCGCATTTATCGCGGAATGATTGTGAGCACGCCCGGCCTCGGTGAGAGTATCAGTGGGGCGATTCTCTACGATGAAACAATCCGCCAGCAGACGGAGGATGGCAGTTCCTTTGTAAAAGCCCTGACCGATGCGGGAATCATTCCGGGAATCAAAGTGGATGCGGGTGCTAAGGATCTGGCCGCCCATCCGGGAGAAAAAATTACGGAAGGTCTGGATGGCTTGCGTGCGCGACTGGCCAAATACGTCGAGATAGGCGCCCGTTTTGCCAAGTGGCGTGCCGTCATTTCGATCGGCGATGGTATTCCGAGCCGTGGTTGTATTGAGGCAAACGCACAGGGATTGGCGCGGTACGCTGCCTTAAGTCAGGAAGCCGGTCTGGTTCCCATCGTGGAACCAGAGGTGCTGATGGACGGCGATCATACTCTCGAACGTTGTTACGAAGTGACGGAGGAATCACTGCACACGGTTTTTGACCAGCTTTACCGGCAACGCGTGATGCTGGAAGGCATGATTCTGAAACCGAATATGGTCCTTCCGGGATTGCAATGCCCTCATCAGAACTCAGTCGATGAGGTCGCCGACGCCACGATCGCGTGTTTCTTACGAGCCGTCCCCGCTGCGGTACCGGGAGTGACATTCCTGTCCGGCGGTCAATCCAGCGAACTCGCTTCGGCTCGTTTGAATGCCATGAATGTCAAATTCAAGTCACAAGTCCCCTGGGAGTTGTCGTTTTCATTTGCCCGCGCCATCCAGCAACCGGCAATGGGGATCTGGGGAGGCGATTCTGCCAACAAGGAGGCGGCACAGAAATCGTTGTATCATCGTGCCAAATGCAATCGAGATGCCCGGCGCGGCGAATACAATGCCGCGATGGAAGAGGCATGAGGAGGACGAGAACGCGGTTTTTCCGGTCTTCAAATGCGCATTCCAAATTGATATCTGATTGATTATTTTGTCATACCTATCAGAACAGAGGTTCCAGCCATTTCGAGCAATATGGAAACCACCCATTGATTCTCAATCTCTTTATCATTGTCAGGTTGTCGTTCAGGCTGTTACAATGTTAAGACGAATTTGCCAAAGGTATTTTTTACGTGTCGCCTTCAGACTGAAAACTAATAAAACACAAGCCATCATCAAGGGGTTGATTATGCTCTCATCGAAATTATTTTCTCGTCGCCAGTTTGTGCAGTTGGCGGCGACCGCTGCTGTTTCCAGTCCTTTGCTTGCACGAGGAGCGGAAAATAAAGGTGGCTATCTGAACGGTCGCCTCTATAAGACTCTTAAGATTGGGATGGTGGGAGCTGGTAAGACGCTCGAAGAAAAGTTTGCGATTGCGAAGGAAGCCGGTTTTGACGGAATCGAATTGAACTGTCCGGGGATCGATGTTAAAGAAGTGCGAGCCGCCATCAAAGCGACGGGACTTCCGGTCGACGGGTCGGTCAACGCCGGTCACTGGTCGGTGCGGCACACCGATGCCGATGCCGCGACTCGTGCGAAAGCACTGGAGAGTCTGAAAGAAGCACTGCGTCAGACGCATGCCGTTGGTGGAAACACGGTTCTGCTGGTTGTTGGTCGTGGAAGCGATGGCCCTGAAGAAGAGATCTGGAAACGATCGGTCGAGAATATCTCAAAGGCATTGCCTGTCGCTTCCGAACTGGGCATCCACATCGCGGTCGAAAACGTGTGGAACCAGTTCTGCTACGACCACGAAGGTGACCATAGCCAGACCGCGGAGAAGTTTGTGAAGTACATCGACGAATTCGATTCTCCCTGGGTCGGCATGCAGTTTGACATTGGAAACCACTGGAAGTACGGCAGCATGGGCGACTGGATTCGTCAGCTCAACAAACGAATTGTGAAGCTGGACCTGAAAGGCTTCTCGCGCGAAATGAGCAAGTTCACCAAGATCGGCGAAGGCGATCTGGATTGGGCCGACGTTCGAAAAGCACTCGCCGAGATCAAGTTCACCGGCTGGGCGGCTGCAGAAGTCAGAGGCGGCGACCTGGAGCGACTGAAAGAAGTCTCGGCCAACATGGACCGCGTCTTCGGCCTGACGCCGAATTCGTGAGGGAGATGGGCCCGGGTACAGTTCATAGCGTACCGGTGGTCTTCTACTGAGTTATCAAAAGTGTCAGTGAAAATGCTCTCTTTCGCTGGCACTTTTTTTGTCCTGTAGTCTACGCTGCGGTTCCCCAAGACATGAACCAGTATTGTTTATCTGAGTACCATACGAATTCTTTCACATTCCAATCATCGTAGAACGAAAAGACAACTTCAATACCATCGAAATTAGGAGTGAAGTCAGCCACGGGTGTAATACTCAGGCATTCCGCAATCTCTTTCTGTAGTTCGTCGATTGTGCGGGAGAGTCTGATTGCATTTGCGATGTACTTGTCAGTGTTTGCATCCGAATCCCAGCCAGCCCAGAGAAGTCGGATCGCTGCAGAGTAAAAGTCATCAGGACTAGAGTATGCGCTACGGTCTACGAAAACGAAGTCGATTTGTGATTCGTTTCGGTTATTGTCAGCATGAACTTGTTGCATGTTTCACCATTGAATGATGCTCGACGATAGTGGGATTAGGTTTATGATAGCCGGGCTATCTCGTTTGATGCTCCATTTGTAAAAATCACTGCCCGTAGCTCCATGTGCATTAATTACTTTAGTACGTCAATCCATGCGAAGGTCTTCAATAAACCGGGCAGTGGGAATGACCTCATCACCATCGACTCCCAGCACATCGACGATGATCCGTTTGACGATCGAGAACACCGAGTCGTACTCTTGATCCGTGGGTGGATTCGTCGCTATGGTCAGGCCAACCATTCGTTTTGTGATCTCACCGAACGTTTTATACCCTTCAGGTGTTCGTGTTCGCAAACCAATCGTTGACCAATGCAGAATAATGCCGAGTGCAATTGTTGCGCAGCAAATCAATATCAGTACTTCAATATGCCAGGGGGGGGTTAAGGCCATCAAGTAAACCCCAAACCCCAGAACGATCAAACCCAAAGTTTTCCGGAGCCATGGAGGGCGTCTGAGGGCAGGTGGTGTAGTTTTCAGCAGCTCAGGGAGCCGTCGCCAAAATTGTTTTCGGTCTGATTCGGGCAGACCCTCCTCGATATTGTCACGGGGGCGAATTCTTAAATCTGGATCTTTGCTAACATCACGAACCAGTCTTCGCAGTGAGAGAAAACAGGTTAATGATGGGCATGAAACAGTTTTAGAAGCGTGAATTCGTTCGAGGCAAAAGTCGACCAAATTGCCCACCGTGCGTAATTCACTATAGATGGAATCCGGTATGGTAATACCGAACTCCTCTTCAATTTCCATTACCAGTTGGACGCCATCAAGTCCCATGGTTCAAGTACATCACTTATTATTCACCTGCATGGACTGTGTTTATATAAGAAGCTGACAGGGAACGAAACCGTGCCAATGACCGGTTTTGGTTCAGGCATGATGCCACATAGGCTTCATACCACACATGGAAGCAGACTATGATCCAGTATGTTGTCTATGGTACCAGTCGCTAAAAACATTTCAAGATTATACTTCTGTGTGATCAGGTATTTCTATTCCGTCCTCTGCAGAATTGAAAAAACAGAAAACACAACAGGATGTGAACATCGCAGGAGGCTGATTGAGATCCGATTAAAAACCATTAATACAGGGAGCTGTGTATCAAGGATGTGAAGCCTCCTGGCTTAAGAACAATCTAAAAGACCAGGTTATTTTTTCTGGTGCTTTTTCTTAATTTCCAGAAGAACATTTTATTTCGATATTTTAATCTTGAGTGAGACTTATTCCAGTTCTTTTGGGATCTCTAACGGCGGACAATTTGAACGTTTTCGCAGCCAGTTGATGCTGCGTAGTGCGGGTTTCTTTGAAATGATCCAGCGCTCGAGTTTAAACTTACCCGGAAAATCGAGCAGCAAGATTCCAAGAAAGATTGTCACGAGCCCTTGTCCCGGCAGCGCCAGTAATAAGATACCGACTCCTACAAAGAGAATGCCAAGGATATTTTTACCTGTCAGTAGAATCACCCGAATGACAGGATATCGCGAAGACCACGGCAGCACATCACGTTCTTTACGCATGAAATAGTCAACCGGAATTCGGACAACCAGTATCGGAATCAAAATGATCGTTCCGATGAAAGTGATTACCGAAGCGACGACCAACCATCCCAGTAATTCGGGAGACAGTTGCATTCTTTTCCTCGAAACCTTGACTCGTTAATTTAAATTCACACTTATTCCGTTAATAAAAAGAGGCTCCCTCCACGTTGTCAAGAACGGCAATCAGTCTACAAGGAAATGACTCCAAAGTGCAACAAGACAGGGAAAATCCTACCAGATTGAGACAGCCAGTCAACCGGGAGCCGATTCGCCTTGAATCACTGTTGAAATCATCTGATCGGGTAATCGTCGTTGCCCGGTCAGGTAGATGTGATTGCAGACTTTTTTCTACTACGAAAATCATGAAAGACACGAACAGCTCTGTTGGTGTTACGTTTGCCTTTCTTTCCAACATTCCATGATGAAAGATGTTGTTGATCTTCCATTCGAACATTCGAATCCGTGTTCGATGGTGACTTGGATGACCAATTTCCGATGACTGTGTAACAGTCGACTGAGGGGTCTGGATTTGAGTTTCGGGACAACTCTGAACGTGAACTGAGTTCCGAGCCTGGTTGGTACTTCGGGGGCAGCAACAGTCACTCTCCTCGGTACTGCCTGACGCACTCTCTGCAATTGCATGAAGGCCGCTTCAAGCTTCCAACTCAGCCAGAAGATCAGCTCGACGAACTATTACCCAATGATTGGTTTGCCGATCATCCAGGAGCGATTCGAAAAAAAACTGCTGAAGCAGATATTTTCCTGGAATCTTTTCCGGGTGTTGTTTACGATATTGCCACCAAAAAAATTGAACAAAACACCACCTGGCATTATCATAAGTCTACTGGTTGCCGATGAGGCTGGAGCAGATTCCATCTGGGGAATGTCGGCTCATCTGGTTGACGTCAACTTCAGCGAAGGAACATACTGATGAGTCACACCCATGACGACTTTTCCAAGATCGGATTTGCCAAGACATTCTTTCTACCTGCTCTGTTGATCTTTGCGATTCCAGTCGTTTCTCTTTTCTTCTTTCTGTACATTCAGGGGCATTATGACGATGAAGCCCGCGCTGGAATTCTCGGTCAAATTCGAATCGATAAGAGTCTCACCGAACAAGAGAAAGCCAATGCTGAAGCGCTGTTCAAAAACGTTCCCCTTTCGCGTCTGATAACCGTTTCCGGGAATGAGGACATGGTGAATTCCGGAGCGGCCTTCGACTATGCCACATTTCGTTGGGCCATTCGTCTCTCGCTGTATTCCATCATCGGCGGCGTTGTGGTGTTCGTACTAAGTGCTCTCTGCGTCTTTGCATCGCTCCGATCACAGTGGGTCCAATATGTAAGCCTGTCGGTCAGTTGGCATGTGCTGCGCATTTTTGGTGCCGCGCAGGTCTTGATTCAGGGAGTGCTGTTATTTGCCTTATCCTACTGGATCACCGCTTTCTTTTTTGAGATCTACGTCCCCAAGTTGATGATTATTGTCGGAATACTCGCGTTGGTTGCGATCGGGGCAGTCATCAAGTCGATCTTCCTAAAGCTCCCTAACGAAACATTTGTCGAAGGGACTGTGATCGAGCAGGACTCTTCGCCGGAGTTATGGCAAGAACTCAGTGATATCTGCGAGAAAGTCAGCACGGAGTTGCCCGACCAGGTCATCGCTGGCATCGACGACAACTTCTTCGTCACTGAGCAGAGTTTGACGGTGGGAGAAAATAAGTATAGCGGCCGCTCGCTGTTTGTCAGTCTCTCACTACTGAAACAATTGAATGGGACGGAAGCAGACGCCGTGCTGGCCCACGAAATGGCCCACTTCAGTGGCAATGACACGATTTATTCACAGAAGATTTCCCCCTTACTTGTCCGCTATGACCATTACCTGCAAGGGCTCTACGAAGGTGGTCTGTCTCTGCCGATCTTCTACTTCATGAACTGCTTCCGTGTTCTGTATGAAGTCTCGCTGGGGCGTCTGAGCCGAAAACGTGAATTCCGTGCGGATCGAATTGCCACGGAAGTGACTTCTTCAAGAGACATGGCTGGTGCGCTTCTGAAGATTATTGCTTACTCAAGTTACCGTGCGAAAGTCGAACAGGACATCTTCCAAAAAGAAGAGGTTCTGGAAAATGCGAATGTGTCGCAGGAGATCGAGCAGGGATTTGACGACTACGCTGGCAGCTTTCTGTCAAACCCGGACATTTCGCATCTACAAACCTCGCATCCTTTTGACACGCATCCCTCTTTGGACGACAGAATGAAGGCCGTTGGGTGTTCCCTGGAATCACCTGATTCGCAAGTCATGCTGTCCAAACCAGGCGATGGACAGTGGTTTCAGAAAATCGAAGCTGCAGACCAGCTGGAGGGTGAGCAGTGGAAGGCATATGAAGAGAGATTCCGCGCCTACCATGAGGAAACGCTGCCCTATCGTTTTCTGCCCGAGACAGATGACGAATTGGCGATCGTTGTCAAGGCGTTTCCCGAAGTGCAGCTTGAAGGAACAGATGGCTTGTTGAGGATTGACCACGAATGTATCAAGTTACATTCCTGGGAATCTCCCTTGCGGTTCAGCGACATCCTGGATTGTCAAATGGATGAGAATCAGACGTTGAGTTTCGTTTCCACGGCAGTCACTCCGAATACGATTAACCTCAAGAAGTTTACAGATCAACAGAAAGTGATCGAGGCGGTCGAGCGTTACTACTCTCGCTACCTGGCCGCGAAAGAGTATCAAGAACATGTCAAGCAGCCTGGTACTAACGGCGACGAGTGAGCTTGCCGATGCCCGATGCTCTGCTCAGCATTCACAAACTCGTTGAACTTACCGTAATCCTAAGCAGAAAGACTGTGAGCATAAACGCGAGCGTGATAGCTAAAGAGCCCCCAATGTGACTGGAATCTGATTGGAAAGTGGCTCTCCCGAGAATCAAAGTTCACTGAACTCATTTCAGAAGTTAGTATTTAGCACGGCTGAGATCGAGAAAAACATCAGTATCCCAGTAATATTCGTTACTCGAACAACAGCTTCGCCCAGCCGCGCATAAAGAGTTCTAAATGGATCAGGGTGCACTCGTGCTGGTTTTCATGTGTGTTGGAGTGGGTTACATCGAGTAGAATCTGATTCTGCCTGTTGGTGATGGCTGGTGTGGGATTGGCTGCTGTTACTCCGGCAGGCGGACACATAGGTCTGCGCTCTACTTGACATATGGGACTGTCTTTTATGCATTGCTTTTCTGTTTGTTGTTTTTTAATTGTGGATTGTTTTGTTTCTCTGTCAGATTCCTGCTCGCTGCGCTCGGCCCGAATATTATTCGGGCTTACCCAACGTCTCGGTATTTTGACTGAAAAATATTTTGTTAAACGGCGTGGCGAAGTCAAGATTATTTTATTGCGCGATGAGTGGTTGATAGCTGTCGAACGGTGGTTAAAGCGTGTCGATACGTGGTTCATAAGCGATCGAAGGCGTTCGAAAACCGGTGATCGTTGGGAACCAGTGCAAGGGACATTAAACTCCACTTTTCTGAAACGGGGGACTTTTATAGTGTTGAATTTGAATGGCTGTTGTTTTTGTCAGTGGATGAATTTCTCACTCGCGCGCGACGCTTATAACGCATATTCGCGAAGGGCAAGTGGCCGTCAAGGTCTGTTTTTTCAGTATTTTATTGCGTGTTCAGTTCGAGTGATGAAACCTGGCGAGAGTATGATATTATCGTGCTCAAAGTGAACTGGATCTGTGAAAGTTGAAGCGTATGATGTCGGACTACAACTGACTGATGGTTCGCGTTATCATCATTTTATAGTGATCTGATTTTTCCATTTGAACTTATTCAAACCAATCATACCGGAGACCACGACTATGAGATCTGTTTGTCTGGCTGTATATTTACTCTGCTCGCTTGCTGTTGCTCCGATAGAGACGCCGGAGCCTGATGAGCGCATCGCGGTCTGGCCTGATCGTCCTTTACTGGAGAAGAGCGATGATGAAGTGGAATACAAAAATATTATCCGGATCAATAAAGTGACACGGCCGGCGATTGAATTTTACAAATCGAAAACAGCGAAAGCGAATGCACCGGCTGTCGTGATTTTTCCGGGTGGCGGCTATAACATTCTGGCTTATGATCTGGAGGGAACCGAGGTTGCGGAATGGCTGAATTCGATTGGCGTACATGCTGTCGTGGTCAAGTATACTGTTCCCGGTAATCAACGCGAGGCTGCATTGAAAGATGCGCAGCGCGCTTTTGGCATTGTACGCAGTAAGGCGAAAGAGTGGGGCATTAATCCTGAGCAAATTGGTGTGCTGGGTTTCTCGGCCGGTGGTCATCTGGCTGCGAATCTTTCGACCAATTATCAAAAGCGTAATTATGAATCCATTGATGCAGCCGACAAATTGAGCTGTCGCCCTGATTTTTCCGTGTTGATTTATCCTGCGTATATCTACGATGCAAAAGACAAGCGAAAGATGGCTCCTGAAATCAAAGTCGATGCGAAGACGCCGCCGGCGTTTATTGTGCAGACACTGGATGACCGACGGTTGGTTGACAGTGCCTTTAATTATACGCGAGCCTTAAAAGATGCCAAGGTTGATGGCGAGTTGCATTTGTATGCGCGAGGGGGACACGGCTATGGTTTGCGGCCTTCTGACAATCCGATTTCTGGCTGGCCCAAACTGTGTGGAGAGTGGTTGAAACGGACGACACAGAAATAATTACTGGGGACGATTACCGGGGACGATTACCGGAAAGATCGGAGCATCATCAAGGGCCGCCAACGACTTTGAAGCGGCCCTCTGGTTGTGTTTCAGCTTTCTGGAATTCGGCTCGTAATTCGAGATCGCCGCGAATTTTGTTGTCGATTTCGATTGTGAGCTGAGTGCGACCGGTGGGCAGAGTTAAGAGCGTTGATTCTGTTACGGGGATGGGTATCTGGTTCTGATAGACTTTCAGTCCTTTGATCGAATTGAGTTTGAGTTGCACATTACCGGCCTGGGTGACATCGACAAACGCAATGGCCCGTGTGAACGGTTTTTGTAAATTGAAACTGCTGGCGGGTAACGTGCCATTGACCATGCTGTAAGTGGCGAGAGAACCATTTTCGAATGTTGCAAACTGTTCCAGATCAGCAGTCGTTAAGGGCGTTTCCGCGGCGCGAAGACGCCAGCGTCTGACGACCTGTGCAACGCTGGTGGCATAAGGGCCGGGACGGCCGAGCTGGGTAATGAACTTCACCAGATCGAGAAATTCCTGTCGGCTCTTGAGTTTACTTGCTAAACCCTGTGGCATGAGTGAAGGCAATTTTTTTGTTAATTCAATTTGATCGGCGGGGATGGTGACCTGTTTTCCCTGCTGTGCGGCATCTTTGAGAACGACTTTTGAATCGTCCTGAACGACAAGAATGCCGTTGATGACACGACCTTCATCGGTGACGACCATGATGCTGTCGTAGAATTCTTTAATGACCTTTGACGGACGCAGAAAGGAATCGACGATGTAGTCGGGAGGCGAGCTGGACCCGATGGCGGCCAGATCGGGGCCGAGCACGGGACCGGCGTTGGAAATACTGTGACACTTCATGCAGGCGAGTTCGGTTCTGCGATAGATTTGTTCCCCGCGCGCTGCGTTGCCCTGCTCTCTTGCAGCGGTCGCCAGGTTCAGAACATTTTCTTTCAACAGTTGTGCTTCGAGTGAGTCCTGCATTACAGCGCCGCCGAAAGCGGCAATTAATGGTTGGCTGGTCTCGCCCGTTTCAATCAAATATTGCCTGATTTTTTCTGCCACCTGCGGATGAATAGTGGCTGCTTTCAGTTGCTCTGCCAGAATTTCTGAGCCACCTTTTCGTTTCGTAAAGGCCATTAAAAACCAGGCGGGGTTTTCCTTACCGGGGCTTTGGCTCAAGATTTCGGGAGTCAACGCGGCCGCCTGTTTCAGATCGTGAGCAGCCAGGCCATAAATGCCGAGCAACTTTTGATTCATCGTTTTTTTGGATTTCACCAATGCGTTTAAATATTTGAGAGACGCGTCATCGCCGAGCATACCCAGTGATTCTGCTGCCAGTTGTTTGACTTCGGGATTGGTATTGGGGGAGTTGATGGAACGTTGCAGGCGTCTGCCTTCGCGGGTTAATTTCCAGGAACCGATCAAGCGGGCGATCGATTTCTGAACGGACAAACCGGGAACCACCGCGGAACGACTGAGCATGGAGGCGATGTTTCCTTTTGGAATGACGCCTCTTTCACGGGCAGCTCGATCCAGGGCATCGAGCAAAATACTGAGTGCTTCAGGTGAGATACCTTTTCCGCCCTGCGTTTTATATTCGCGTGTGACTTCCACAAGCGTTAAGACCAGCGGTTCCAATTGGTTGGCATTGGCTTTTTCCGCAACGACCTGCGCAGGGCCTTTTAATAATTCTGCATCGATACTGCCGGCATTCAACAGATCGATGATTACACTGATCGATTCGTTTGAAAGTAAATTTGAGAGTGCATAGTTTTTGTGATCTGTTTTTTCAAACTTCACTTTTCCCTGCCGATGAGCATTGAGCCAATGTGCCTGCAGGCCATCGATGGTTAACTTCAAGCCGTGTTCGAGCGAGCGGTCCATGGGAGAGTCGATGGCTTTGACGGCGATGGTGACAGAGCGTGGATCGGGAATAAAGCCGGCTGTGAGAACTGCTTCGAGCCTGACACGTGGATGCGGATCGTCAATTGCTGTATCCAGCAGATCCAATGGATTCTTAATCTGCGGATACCAATAGCGAAGGACTCGTAAGCCACCGGCCCGGGCGCGACCCTCTTTTGATTTGAGTACTTCGCGGAGCAGTGATTCGTTGACCACGCCGATCGTCTGATAGCACCAGAGTGCTTCCAGTCGATGGTGATCGACTTGAGATTCCTGCGGGTCGAGTTGGGCAACCCATTGATCGAGGGCCTGTTTTGCCTGACTTTGATCGGCGTCGTACAGGACTCGTTTGACTTGATGTCGCGTAAAACTTTCGGGGTCTTTCAAATGCGAGACGACTTCACTTAGCGGGACTCCCACCAGTTTGGGTTGTTCTACGAGAGGGCGGTCTTTGTAAGTCACTCGCCAGACTCGTCCGTGTGTAGTATCGCGGCGTTCATCCCGAAAGCTGTGCTGCATGTGGCCTATTAACGGGTTGTACCAGTCAAGAATATAAGCGGCTCCATCGGGGCCCATCTTCAAGTCAACAGGGCGAAAGTTGGCACTGCTGGATTGAATCAAAGGATCAAGGCCTTTAATGCTATAGCCGGCGCCGTCGTCAGAGACTTCATAGCGGGCCACGACGTGTGCTTTGTATTGGTTCGTCCAGATCTGACCTTGCACTTCCGGGGGAAAATGACGACTGGCGACGAATTCACCACCACACTGTTTCGTTCCCTGACCACTGGCATCGTATCCTAATTTGGCACGACTGTTGGCTGTGAGTGGTGCGGCGAAGTAGAGTTTCGGATTGTCTATTATAAAGGACTGTCCCCAATCATCGAACATATGCCCCCACGGATTTGAAGCACGATAGTCGGCGAATACATTCAATTTCAGGCTGCGGGGATGAAACTGGAAGACGCCTCCATTTTCCAGTCGAACGGTTCCGGAGGGAGTTTCCACCTGCGAATGCATGAAGGTTCCTTCCTGAAAATAAAGCCAACCGCCGGGCCCCCAACGCCAGGCACTGATGGAATGATGGTTATCTTCGGTAGCAAAGCCTGTGAGGACGACTTCGCGGTGGTCGGCTTTTCCATCGCCATCGGTATCTTTAAGGAAGAGTAAATCGGGGGCATTGGCAACGTAGACGCCGCCATCTCCGAGTTCCAGACCGGTGGGCACGTACAAGCCGTCAGCAAATACGGTTGATTTATCAGCGCGGCCATCTTTGTCGGTATCTTCCAGAATGACAATCTGGTCGTTTGGTTTTTCCCCGGGAGTAACCTGCGGATAGGATGTTGAACAAATCACCCAGAGTCGGCCCTGCGGGTCCCATGTCATATGAATCGGATTCACAAGCATTGGCTCGGCAGCGAACAGATTGACTTCATATCCGGGTAACATCTCGAAGGACTTTCGTTCGATTTCCGGCGAATGATCCTGCGTGATTTCAAACGGGCGTTTCAGGTTTGGTGCTGAATTCGCAACCGCCATGCGTTCGGGAGTAGTTCCCACCGGTTTTTCCAGACACCAGTGAGCGGCATTGATTAATAAGCGATTGACGGTATCCAGGGCGAAAGATTTTTCATGTCCCAGCGTGGTTGAAAAGACGCGACCGCCCCATTCGTTTTTCCAGGTCCAGGCAACGGGCCAACTCATTTCGGCTTCAAGTTCATGCGTACCAAATTGATTTTTGACGATTCCGGTTCGTTTTGATTTTCCAGTGCCCATTAATAGTGGTGTGGCATCACCGGGCAGCTTTGTTTTATACAAGGATCCCGGGTCGATAAATTTTTCCGCGACACCATTCAGAATTTCATGATTTCGAAAATCGAGAACATGTTCAACAACGGTGTCTCCCGAGAGGTGCAGAAAGTACTCCGAACCCAAAACACGCTTGCCAAAACCGCGATTCCATTCTGAGAGGGGATGCCTTTTTTCATAGTCAAAAGCGTGTGTACTGGTTCGCAATCCGATGACGGGTTTACCGGACTCAATGTATTCCCAAATGCGTTCAAATTGTGTTGGAGGCAATTGTAGAAATCGCATGTAAAACACAGCCAGATCTGCCTGTTTGAGAACTTCCAGTCCGGGTAACCCGACTCCATTTTGATTTCGTTCGGGGTTTCCCTGTGGCAAAACAACGGTTGTTTTAAAGCCATAATTTTCCAGCCGTTTTGCAAAAGCGGGGATTGTTTTCTGCGGAGAATAATGAGTGGTGCCGACCACAAACACAACGTGTGGCTGACGCTGTGCTGTTTCCGCTGCGAAACTGCTGCTCTCTTTCAGAAACAGGACAGAGAAAACAATCAGTGCCAGACAGAAAGAAAGAAACGGCGATATTTTGAACATAATGAACTCTTAAAAATGCTGAGGGGTTGGTCAGTGTAATTGGTTGAGAAAATCGTTCGCTAAAAACAGTCCGAGGCGGCTACTATTCCAGCTTGAATAAAATCCACCTGCTTTCTTTATCAGGGTGGGACTGTTTTTTGATGTTGGTCTCGCGACTTTGAATCAGTCTGGCAAACGCTTCCATTTCGGGAGGAAAGGAGACGGCGCCAAAGGGTTTGGTTCGTCTGCCAAAAATGTATTCTGCATTGTGAGCCCGATAGACATAAAAGAATAATTCGTTTTTCCGCTCGATTGTGGCCCGTAAGTCTTTCACCTGTGATCGCGCAGGCAGATTTTTCAATTGCAGGCCCCTGTCCCAATCGGCATGACTGGCTTCGGCGATGCGAGTCTCATTCACCAGCAGGCGATAGTTTCCCGTGGGTAAATTTTTGACCGTCAATCGAGGCTGGGACGCCAGCAGTTCACTGTGAACGATGGCTGACTCCGGAGGTGCAGGAATCGGCAGCACTTTCTCTTTAACTGTGAATTGAATCTTGTCCGGTTTGAAATTCTGTTGCAGGATCTCGGCGTTTGTGGTTTGAATTTTCTGGTCTGCCAGATCTACAACCAACTGTGGGCTTTTGATTTTCTTTCCCAACAACTCCCCTGCCACAAATTGACTGAGGGCCCAGTATCCATATTGATTCAGATGAATGCCATTTCGGGTTAATTTCTGAGACGGATTTTCGTCCATTAGTTTTTTTGTCTCTGAAAAGAGATCGACAAACGGCAGATGATGACGGGCTGCTACAACTTGCATCGCCCTGGTATAATCAGAGAGATTTTGATTATGTCCAGCGGGGTCAGGAAACGGTGGTCCCCTGTTTTCATGGGCAATTGGCGAAATCAAAACGACCCGCGGAGTGGACGTGCCATTATATTTTTGCGACGCCAGATGATTGAGGAACTTTTCCCAACTGTCTGAAAACTCTTTTAAGCCGTCCTGCCCTGCAAACGATTCATTCATTCCAAAGCAGGCGATAATAATATCGGCTTTCTGTTGATGGAGATGATCATCGAGTGATCCAAAATTGAGCGGTCGTGGCCTGAGATTCAGCGTATCTCCCGACCAGGCCAGATTTCGAAAGGTAATATTTTTTGCCGGCGCCAGTGAAGTCAGCAGGGTTTCCAGATAGTTATACAGACGCAGCTGATCGGCAAAGGTATTTCCTATCAGGACAACGCGGTCGCCTGCTTTCCATTCCAGTTTTTCTCGTTGGCTTTTGTTGCGATGTTCATCCGCGGCTAACGTGATGGATGAAAGGCAACAGAAAAAAAGGATGAAAAGAATCTGCAGACAAGATTTGGCTCGCATAGAAATTCGATCCTGAATCGAAGCATAAGAATTGGTGAAGTTACTCTGTATCAAATCTATTATGCGTGCTGTCGGATACAAAGAAAAGTCTGGCTGAAACCGGTAATCAGGTAACTTGTTGAAATTCCACTCAATTCTGATTGAATTGCTGATCGCGCGAATACACAATACATATTGTAGTTTTCCTTACTAATTTTCTCAGGAGCCATCATGCAAACAGAGCCTCTCGCGCACAGACGTCAATTTTTAAACCGCGTTCTTCAAGGTTGCGTCGCCGGCTCGCTGGTTCCTTCCTTCACTTCGCTTCTGGCAGATGAAAAAAAAGCGACATCCCGAGGCATACCTGCTGTTCCCGGGAAGCTGTCTGTCAAACTGCGAAAACGCACAGCGAAGGCCCCCGCCAAACCGATCAATGAAACCGCAGAATGGAACGCATCGGAGACCGCCATCATCATTTGTGATATGTGGGCCGATCATCCCTGCAAACTGGCGGCACAGCGAGTGGATCGCATGGCACCAAAGATGAATCGGGTAATCTCAGAAGCACGCGATCATGGTGTTGCGATTATTCATGCCCCCAGTGGTGGAATTGAACTCTATGAAGACACTCCTTTTCGCGCCCGAATTAAAAGAGCCGCGTTATTAAAACCACCAGTGCCGATTCAAAGCTGGTGTTATCTCAATCCGGAAAAAGAACCGCCGCTCCCGGTCGATGATTCAATCAAACGCTCTACCGAATCCAGTATTCGTGGCTGTGATGATCCGGAAGCAAATTACAAAAAAAATACGGACCGCCATCAACACCCGGCAATCAAAATCATCGGCTACGATGTCATCAGCGCGAACGGGCAGGAGATTTATAATTTCCTGGAACAGGAACAACGAAAGAACATTGTCATCATGGGCGTGCACACCAACATGTGTGTTTTAGGTCGTCCATTCGGTATTCGTCAGATGAGATATTTGAAAAAAAACGTGGTTCTTTGTCGTGACTTGACGGATGCGTTATATGATCCCCGCGATCGACCTTATGTAAGTCATACCCGGGGCACGGAAATGATCATCGAACACATTGAGGAGCACTGGTGCCCTTCGATTCTCGGACGTGATTTGACCAGGGTCATTCCGGGGTCCAATAATCCGGATAGCTGAGAGGCACTTATTCGGAATTTCCCAGAAACTCACCAACCAGTCGGCCGCTGGTAATGGCCCAGGCGATATGCAGCCCGTGTCCCCAGAGAACCTGTCCGCCCATTCCATTACAGCCGATGGCGTATAAGCCGGGAATTGGGTTCTCACTTTCATCGAGGGCCTGCAACCGTTGATTGATGGCAACACCCCCTTCGGTGGTTGTGAAATAGGCTTTAGCAGGTCCCAGTAAAACCCAGCGATTTCCTGTGAGTGGGTGGGTATCTCCCGTGCGTCCACAGGGATCGGATTTCTCGCCGACAATGTACTGATTGAACTGTTCGACTGATTCGCCCAGATTTGTGAAATTCAGATTTCGCTGTCGTGCCAGTTCTTCCAATGAAGGGGCTTCTCCGCTGACATCGGGGCGCAACTTGAGATAATCATTCACGTACGCATATGCAATTTTTGGTGCCGTCGAAATAAAATGTGGCCACTGACTGTAGTGGGCGGCGATGCGTTGGTCTAACAGAATATAGGCTGCTTTTCCGGGCTGCTCGGAGATTGCGATTTCGCGTTGCGGAGAATCTTTTTCATTACAGAAACGGCGTCCTTCTGAATTCACCAGAATCGCTCCATCATCAAACAACGAATTTTCGGGATGCTGCCAGGTTAAGAGCAGACGTTTGATGCGCCAGTTGATCAGAGTTTGTGGCAGGTAGGGGACCAGTCGTCCCATCAGTTTTGCGAGGAGACCACTGGTGGGCAGAAGTTGTTCAAAGGGATCACCGGGAGGAGGCACAAAACGTAGCTCCGGCCCGTAGGTGATATCCATATTCAGAAGCATAGCGCCGACTTGTTCTGCCAGCAGATGACCATCCCCACAGGCTTTTGGATTGACGCCTTCAATGGCTTTGAATTGATGACCTTTAAAACGACTGATAATTTCCGGCGCATTCGCGTAATCTCCCGCCGCCAGTACCACGCCTCGTTTTGCACTGATTACTTTTCGTTCTCCGTCAATTGATGCAACCACACCTGTGATCTGTTTTCCATCAGACATGAGTTCGAGAACCGGTGCACTACAAACAATGGTTCCCTTCCGCTTCATAATTTGAGACTGGAATGCAGCGATATAGGCTTTCGCATTCGGCACAATATTGTGCATACGGGGAACACGGTTGGGCGGTTCCGGATTCGGTCCGTGAAAAAAAAGCCCCATGGCGCGGAGCCATTCCAGTGTCTCTGCAGTCTGCCCCAGAAAGAAACGCCTCAACTCATTATTACTGTGGTTTTCAATTTCCGGTATGGCAAACTTACCGGCATCTTCTTCATGAGCATCAGCGCTGTCATTAATTCCGGCTTCGCGCTGCATGCTGGTTCCATTGGCCGTAAAGGAACCGATGGCCATGCCGGTGGTACCCCCGAGCTGAGACTGTTTTTCCAGAACCAGCACGCTGGCTCCCTTCTCCAGCGCGCGCAGGGCAGCCGCCAGACCACTGCCGCCTCCGCCCACAATAATCACATCGTACTCGGATAACATGTTGCCACTCACTGCTGGAATTCTATGCTTAAGATGAATCAATCGTACCAGAAACAAGTCTTCAATGGAAAACGTTGACAGCAGGTCAGATGCTCACCCTGTCTCTTTTTCGAACCCCATAAAACCAACAGGATATAACGGTTAAAACTGGTATTGAGAAAATCGTAGTGGCAGGCTCTTTTCGATGTCGAAAGATTATTAAGATTGTTGACTTATATATGACTCCCAAGTATGATTTATGCTTGTCCACTAACTCTTACCTTAACGCGTACGACTGCTCCCTCCAGATAAGAATTGTCGGCCATGCGTCAATGTTTCACCCTGATCTCAATCGCCTGTTGGTTTATCGCGATCTCGTTCTGTACAGAGGAACCGGTCTGGAGTGCAAAAAAACCGGCTGGTAAGTCGGCTCACTCAAAAATGGACCCCAAACAGCGGGCGTTTTTTGAGAACAAAATTCGTCCGGTCCTCGTCAAGAAATGTTATTCCTGCCATTCCTCAAAATCAGAGGAACTGGGGGGCAAGCTCCGCATGGATACGCGTGATGGCATGCGCGTTGGTGGTGAATCGGGGCCCGCATTTGTGGAAGGGCGGCCTAAAGAAAGCCTTCTGATTCAAGCCCTGCGTTACGATGGCTTGGAAATGCCGCCGAATGAACCGCTTCCCGAAGCTGTCATCAACGATTTTATCACCTGGGTCAAAATGGGTGTGCCCGATCCGCGGATCGATCACCCTTTGATTGCGAAAAAGCCAACTCTTGAAAAGGTGGTAACGAATCCCGCACTCTGGTCGTTTCAGCCGATCTCTCAGCCTGAGTTACCTTTGGTGCAAAATGAAAGCTGGTGCTATGATCCCCTCGATCATTTTATTCTCTCGCGTATCGAAGCGGCTAAGTCAGCACCCACACATGATGCCGCTCCGGTGAGACTGGTACGGCGTTTGTATTATGATCTGATCGGTCTCCCCCCCACGGCAGAACAGGTCGAATCCTTTCTGGCTGACTATCAAAAACGTCAACAACGGGCCGTCGCGCATCTGGTCGACGAGTTACTCGCTTCACCACATTTTGGAGAACGCTGGGGACGACACTGGCTGGATCTCGCCCGCTATGGTGAATCTAACGGTAATGATGGTCTGGGACGTAATCCCACCTTCCCTCATGCCTGGCGATATCGTGATTATGTCATTCAGGCTATAAACAATAATGTCCCCTATGATCGTTTTCTGACAGAACAGATTGCCGGAGATCTCTTACCCGCGGATTCTCCCGAGGAACGTGATCGTCTGCTGGTCGCAACCGGTTTTCTGGCGCTGGGTTCGAAACCGGCAAAAGCAATGAACGTCAACTTTCAGATGGACGTTGTGAACGATCAGATTGACGTGGTCAGCACAGCCGTCATGGGACTCAGCGTGGCGTGTGCCCGTTGTCATGACCACAAACATGATCCGATTCCAACCAGTGACTATTATGCGCTGGCCGGCATTTTCCTCAGCACTGAAACCATGTGGGGATTTGCCGCCAATCAACCGTTAACAGCACCGGAAACTCCCCTGCATGTCCTGAAGTCGAAGGACGTCTACGTTCCTTCGCCGGACAGCGGTGCGAAACCCGTGATCGATAAGTATACTCTGTCGAGAAAAAAGAAGCCGAAAAATGTCTACACTCCCGGCACAGCACTGGCAATGGGGGTCCGAGAAAAGAAAAAGCTGGTCGACTGCAAAATTAATATCAAAGGGGAATCCAAGAAACTGGGTCCCAGTGTACCTCGCGGGTTTCTGTCGGCCTGCAAGATCAAACAGGCACCCCAAATCGGAGCCAAATCGAGTGGTCGTCTGCAACTGGCTGCGTGGCTTACCTCTGAAGATCACCCGCAGACCTCGCGGGTGATGGCAAACCGGATCTGGCTGCATCTGTTTGGTCAGGCGCTGGTTCGCACCCCTGATGATTTTGGAGTCTATGGGGAACGCCCCACTCACCCCGAGTTGCTCGACCACCTGGCAACACGCTTCCGCACTGAAGGCTGGTCCATCAAGCAAATGATTCGTCAGATCGTGCTGAGCCACACTTATCAGCTCAGCAGTTTCTGTGACGATCTGGTCCTGGATGCTGATCCGGAAAACAAGCTTCTCTGTCGGCATAACCGTCGGCGACTGGATGCCGAATCACTGAGAGACAGTATCCTTGCTGTCAGTGGTCAGCTTAACAGAGAACCCGGTCTGGGCTCTGCAATCGCGAATGTAGACGAGTTGGTCAATAAGGCAGGCAACCTGCATCTGCCCAGTAATCATCGCAGTATTTACCTGTGCCTGCTGCGTCATTCCGAACCATCGGAACTGTCAGCATTTGACCTGCCCGACTCGACACGACCCGTGGGGCAACGTAACGAAACGACTCTGCCGACACAGAGTTTATTCCTGATGAACAGTTCGTTTCTGATTGAACAGGCTCAACTCTTTTCCAAAGAGATTCTGGCGCTCCCTGACCTGGATGATTCGGGCCGTGTACATCGGGTTTACCTGCGGGTGTTAAATCGTGTTCCACAGTCATCTGAACTCCAGCGGGCTTTGACTCTGATTAAAAATGTTGACGCCGAATTAAAAACAAAAATTTCCCAGGAAGAAATTCGTCGTGTGACAGTCTGGGCCACACTTTGCCAGGCATTGCTGACTTCAAATGAATTTCGTTATGTTGATTAAAGAGAAGAGCGACACATGAAGAACGATCACAACCAAAGGGACAATGTTATGCCGGGAATGTCACGTCGTGAACTGTTAAGTTCCACCTCTTGTGGATTTGGCTATCTGGCGCTGGCGGCCTTATGTGGTCAGAACTCGTTTGCCCGTGAATCGTCTGGCATCGCCAATCTTTCTGCCAAAGTACCGAAGCTTCCCGCTCGAGCCAAACGAGTGATCTTTCTCTGTATGAGTGGTGGTCCCGCACAACTGGATACATTCGATTACAAACCACAAACCGGTAAAAAGAAACATGCAGGCTCGGTTTTCAATTTTGCGCAGCATGGTGAGAGCGGTCTCTGGATTTCAGAACTCCTGCCGGAAACCGCGAAACACGCAGACAAATTGTGTGTATTGAATGGCATGCATGCGGATACCTCGAACCATGCACAAGCATTTCTGCAACTGCATACCGGCGACCGACTGCGTCCGCGTCCCAGTCTGGGTTCCTGGGTCGTCTATGGACTGGGTACCGAAAACCAGAATGTTCCCGGATTCATCAGTCTGTATCCTTCCAAGCCATCCGTTTATTCCAGTCAGTTTCTGCCCCCCGTCTATGAAGGAACTCCGATTGGTCTCAACACGACAAATATGTCAACGGCCACGATAGGCAATATCAACAGCGATCATCTGCCAACCTCTGTCAAACGACGACAACTGGATTTTGTGCAGGCGATGAATCGTGAGCATGCCACGCTTCGTCCTGATGATTCCCGACTGGATGCCGTCATTCAATCGATGGAACTCGGTTTCCGGATGCAGATGACGGCACCTGAATTGCTTGACATCAGTCAGGAAACCAAGTCGACTCTGGAACGCTATCGAGTCGGCCAGGGTAAAACTGCTGGAACCTGTAAAAATTCGGATTTCGGTCGCCAATGTTTGCTGGCACGTCGTTTTGCTGAAGCCGGCGTTCGATTTATTGAACTTCATCACGGCAGTTGGGACCAGCACAAAAATCATCGCAGGGATCTTACAGCGAATTGCGAATCGACGGATGCCCCGATTGCCGCATTACTGGAAGACCTGGAACAGCGTGGTTTGCTGGATGAGACACTGGTCGTCTGGGGAGGTGAATTCGGCCGTCCCGGTCTGGTGCCGGAAAACAAGAAAGACGCGACTGGCCATAACGCACGAGGCTTCACGTTCTGGATGGCAGGTGGTGGTATCAAGCGTGGTCTGGCTTACGGAAAGACAGACCCGACCGGCGCACGGGCCATTGAAGGCAAAGTTCATTTCCGCGATTTGCATGCTACCATTCTTCATCAACTGGGATTGGAGCACGACGAATTGAAATTCAAACAGGGTGAGCGGGAATTGCGACTGACGGGAGTCGAAGGCGGAAAGATCGTGAAAGACATCATTGCCTGATAAAGACTTTCCACACAATGGGGCGCTTTTAAAAACACTTCCTGTTTTCATTATCAATTAATTCATCTCGGGGTGATGCTATCGAAAACAGATACCATCGGTAATCCAGAATCGTCCCGCGATCTGCTGACCTGCTCGAATCACGTTGGGAAGATACATATGATGCTCTGCCACAATCGGCTTTATCTGATTCTCTTTTTTCTTTTCATTTCCCCTGCGAATTTCTTACCGGCGGCAGAGCGTCCTAACTTTCTGATCATTTTTACTGATGACCAAGGCATCAATGATGTCGGCTGTTATGGAAGTGAAATTCCTACTCCGAATATTGATCAGTTAGCGAAAGAGGGTTTGCTGTTTCGTCAGTATTATTCAGCCTCAGCGATTTGTACGCCTTCGCGTTTTGGAATATTAACGGGTCGAAACCCAAGCCGCTCGCAAGATCAACTACTTGGCGCTTTGATGTTTATGAGTGAGGTAGATAAAAATCGCGGGATTCAACCCGGCGAAACCACCATCGCTGAAGTTCTACGTAAAAACGGATATCAGACAGCTTTGATCGGCAAATGGCATCTGGGACACGGCGCTAAAACATTTCTGCCAACTTCCCACGGCTTTGCTCTGTTTCGCGGACATACCGGCGGCTGTATCGATTATTTCACGATGACGTATGGTAATATTCCCGACTGGTATCACAATCAGCGTACTGTTTCTGAGAATGGTTATGCTACTGATTTAATTACGGAAGAAGCAGAACATTTTTTGAAAAGCCAACAGACAGAGGAAAAACCGTTTTTTCTGTTCCTGTCTTATAATGCCCCTCACTTTGGTAAAGGCTGGTCCCCCGGTGATCAAAGTCCGGTCAATATCATGCAAGCCCGAGGTTCGGATTTGAAACGGGTAGGGAACATTCAAGACAAAGTCCGGCGTGAGTTTGCTGCGATGACCGTGTCCCTGGATGATGGCATTGGACGCGTGATGACGAGTCTCAAAAACAACGGGCTTGATGAAAATACTCTGGTCATTTTCATGACCGATCATGGCGGCTCATACGTTTATGGTGGCAGTAACCAACCATTTCGAGGCGCCAAAGCCAGCCTGTTTGAAGGGGGCATTCGCGTTCCCTGTATTATGCGCTGGCCTGGAAAGATCAAAGCGGCTACCGAAACGAACGAAGTTACCTGGGCTCTTGATTTGTTTCCCAGTCTCTGCCACTTTGCAAATGTTGACACGGCCGGATTGACCCTGGATGGTCAGAACCTTTCCGGCCTGCTTACTCGACAAACGCCTGTCGGGACCAGAGAATTGTTCTGGCAGCTCGGGCCCCATAAAGAATTAAAACGTGGCCGTTGGACTGCATTACGACAAGGGGACTGGAAATATATCCAAAACGAAGCAGGCGAAGAATTTTTATTCGATCTCAAATCCGATCCTTACGAGAAGCAGAATCAGATGACAAACGAAACCGGCAAAATGAAAACTTTTCAAAAACGCCGGGACACTCTTGTGAAAGAACTGTCTTCTTAAGTTTAAAGTTTTTATGTTTCACATTTTCGAAAAGATGACACATTCATGTCACAGCATGTAAAGAAGAGTTTTGGTTTTTTATAGACAACCGCCATCGGAGGGTTAATTTTTCTATTACCCTTGATCGTGATCGGTGCATTAGTTGGCCAGGTCGTTCCGATTGTCATGGCATTAGCAGGTGTGTTATCGGAATATATTCCGGTCAAGACCCCCTCGGGCATTGCCATGCTGGTTACGATTTCGATTGCCATCGTGCTGCTGATGTGCTTTGCTGCCGGCTTGATTGCCCGTTGGTCGATTGGTAGAAGACTCTCGAAATTTGTCGAAAACAATCTGATTCTTTTGTTTCCCCGCTATGCGATTTACCGCGAGCAGCTTAAAGGCAGTATTGGGGGAGATCATAATAAACCGGAAATGATTCCCGTACTTGTTCGCTTCGATGATGTCACTCGAATTGCCTTCGAAGTCGAACGAACAGAGGGGCCGCTTGTTTCCATCTACCTTCCCGGTTCGCCTGATCCCTGGTCCGGGTTTGTGATTTTTATGGCGGCCGATCGCGTGGAACCAATGAATATTCCATTTTCCGAAGCGCTGGGAATTTGTGAGCGCATGGGCCGCGAATCATTACACTTACTGGATCCACAAAAGCCTCTCCCACAAAAATAAATAAAGTTTCCGTTTCACCTGGTCCCGGCCCGTTGTAAAATAAAACCATCGAATTAAGAAATCATCCCACCTTCCCTCTTTCATCAGTGAGAGCCTGCCATGCCCGTTCACTTGCCTGCCCAGACCCGCCGTCAATTCCTGATCACTTTAGGTGCAGGATTTGTGACTTATTCGACCGGCGCGTTTGCCAATGAAACACAATCCGAAATCGTTTATCTTTTGAACGATACACATATTGGCGAGAAGCACCCCGAAAACTCAGCCGTCCCCAGCCATTTGAGGCAGGTGGTCAACGAATTGACAAACCTGAAACAGAAACCCGCCTGTGTGTTGATCAATGGAGATCTGGCTCTGAAAGATGGTCAGCCTGGTGATTATCGTCATTTCGCCAAACTGATTCGCCCCCTTAGAGAAGCCAAAATCGATACACATCTGACGCTGGGTAATCACGATGAACGCGATGTTTTTTATGATGTAATGAAAGAAGAACAGCCTGAGTCTCCCCCTGTCAAATCACGGCATATTTCTGTTGTACAAACCAAATACGCGAATTTCTTTCTGCTTGATTCGCTACACAAAACGATGGTGACACAGGGAACGCTGGGCAAAGAACAACGAACCTGGCTGGCGAATGCTCTGGATGCGCATGCCGATAAGCCGGCGATTATTGTCACGCATCATAATCCGCGTCTGGGTGGAGACCCGCTCCATTTTCCTGGTGGATTAACGGACTCGGTCGAGCTTTGGGTAATATTGGCAAAGCGTCCGCAAGTGAAAGCTTATGTGCACGGTCATATTCATCACCGCAGTCACGCCGGACATCAAGGCATTCACATCATCAATACACCGGCAACATCTTATGTTGGTAACCCTGCGAAATCGACCACAGGCTGGACCGTCGCCAAACTGAGTCCGCATAGCATCACGCTGACGACGCGAACCAATGACGAGAATCATGCCTGGAATCAAAAAACGAAAACACTGAAATGGCGTTGATGCCAATTCGAAATTGTCGATTATTTTTGTCGGGGTAATTTCAAGTGCATCTGTTTTTGCCCCCTGACTACAGTCACGTCAGTTGTTTGGCCGGGCTTTAATGCATTGACACCATAAGCCAGAATGTCTGTCTCGCGGAGCAGCTCATTTTTGCCATCGAATGAAATAATCACATCGCCTGTTTTAAATCCTGCTTTTTTTGCAGCGGCATGCGCGCCATATTGGCCTAAACGCCTGATTCTGAGAGCCATTTTATTCTCAGCTGTTATCCCGGCATTTTTACGTTGCGCTGGGTTCGCCTGTTCCAGAACGGCACCGCCCAGGACCATTCTTCGCATCGGCCAACTACTGACCCGCCAGGAAAGATCATCTTTACGCTTCCAGCCTGTCGGCAGATCAATCGTCAGATTACGCTGCTTACCACTGCGATCAATGACAGCCTGTAATTGATCCTTTTCACCAGCATGATGCAAGACCCACTGAACGTCGGCAATGGAAAGTAAAGGCTGCCCTGCTATTGACAGAATCTGATCTCCCTTCTGAAATCCGGCTTCCGCTGCAATTGAACTGGGTTGAACCGCTTTCACAACGGCTTTTTGTTTTGGGTCCAGGATCAGTCCCAGAATTTTGGGGTGTGGATACTGAAATAGAATCTGTTCGGGAATGGGTTTCTGTTCTCTTAAATAGAGATCACGCTGGGCATCGCCGATTTGATGGCAGTGGATACAGCTCTTGACGATATCTTTTTTCTCATTGATTTTGGATCGATATTTTCCAGCCAGCATCGGGTATTTTTCAGGAGACGCCACATAGGGTCGTTTACCTGTCTTGCCTTTGAGTGATGCTTTTATCGCGTCATAATTTGCATGCAATTTCAACGCCCCCTGCATCGCTTTCGAGAGTGCCTCAATTGAAACATCTTCAGACCAGAGTGTATGGTGTGAGCGAGTGCCGAAACGACCATAAATGGTTCTGTCCGCATTCAGCAGAAATACCGCGAACGATTGATCATAGTCATATTGAAACAGAGACAGATCCAAACCGTTTGTGGAAATCTGTCGCACACGCACAAACTGATCCATGAGAGGCTTCAAATGCGGATCTTTCTCCATAAGATCTTCATCGAGCTTCACACACTCTTCGCAGGGAATGCAGCGCAGGACAACGAGCAATGGTTTCTTTGTTTTTTTCGCCTGCGCAAAACCCTGCTGGAGATTGTTGTAGATCCAGTAGCCGCTTGACTGAACACGCTCTCGATCCCGCTTCACTTTTTCTTCACGCGTTTGTGCGTTACCAATTGATGTCGTCGAAAATATCAGTAAAGCAAATAGAAATAAGCGACTCAGCATGATTCTGTTCTCCTTACGCCGACTGGTAATCAGTGTGATTGACAGAATGAATTATCCCAGCAAATTCTCTCCGCCATTTTCTTTTTGATGAATGGTGACTGGCCAACCGGAAAATTGATTCGTGGCTTTGCCATCGGTGGCATCGACCTTGAAGCGATAGCAATTGAGCGTGTAGGTTTTTTCTTTGGGATCGATCAAGACCAGGCCGAAACCGCTTCCCTTCTGATGTGCCAGATCGTAACGGTTCTTTTCCGTGCCCGGTTCAGGATTTCCCACCGCGTAGACATAAGTCTTATTACCAAAGCCATCCAGATATTCGCCCGTATTTGACTGACCATGTTGAGGACGATTTTCGTGAGGCATGCCGACTTCGTCCGGTCTCCACCAGCGGGGGTATCCGGCTGAGATCGCAGGAGTACAGAACGACCAGCAACTGTCGCGCTGTTTGTCGGCGCCATATTGTGAAAGCGTTGTTAAATGCTGATCGCCGTTGATGTGCAGGGGCATCCCTTTACGGAGTATACGAACCGTTCGATTGCGGGCGGTCTGAGGCCAACCGCCGGCATCCAGATCGGCTTTGAGATAGCCATTATATCCGCCGTGATGAGTGGCGACTCCGGAAAAGACAGTTTGGCTGAGCAAGACTTTAATGTTGTGGGCCCGCCAGTCATTGCACCAGTGTTCGAGAAATTTTTCCTGTCGCTCACCCAGCAGATCCAGTCCCGGTTTATCCAGTTTCGCAGTATCAAATTTCGGGTCGGTAACATGGTCTGCCCTGCCACTTCCGGTATCAACGTGCTCTGGTCCACTCTTGAACTGCCGATCTCCCAGAATGGCAAAACCAACGCCGCCATAAACCATGTCGCCATAATAAACGCTGATATTTTGTTTGCAGGGTGTCGGGTCATAATAATCGGGATGATGGCCGGCACAGGTTTTGTGAACCACATTGACCATGCGCGCCGGTTCCCGGTAACCGCCTTTCGAGGAAGTCGAGCCTTCACTCATTTTCATGCCCCCTTCTCCCCAGATGTTTCCCTGGAACACATCATGATCGTCGGGAATGCAAAGGGTGGGACGGTCCCGCATGGCTTCCCCAAAGGCCCAGCCATGCATGTAGAATTTACGGAGGTAGTTGAGAATTGCCGGTTTCGCGGGATCACGAATCAAACCGAAACCGCCATGATCTTCGTACAATTGATCGCCGGAGAAATACAATAAATCGGGATCGACTTTCAGCAGATTATTCGCGACCGGTTCATAAGGGAATCCGTAGTCCTTCTGGCACGTTAATGCCCCCAGTCTGACCGGTCGACCTTCGGGGTTGGAACGAATGATGCCGGTCCGCTCGGTGGTACTCTCTGAACCATCGGTCTGTTTTTCCCGATAAACCAGTTTGAATGGTGTGGTCTGTTTCTCGTTCCAGTGGGGAATACGAAAGGTAGCGGTCCAGGCGTCGGTATCCAGTGGTGTAGTTCCCAGCGATTTCCATTTGCCGTCCTGTTGAATCAGCAGTTCGACATCCTTGTTGTCCTGTTCGCCTAAAGGTCCGGTAAGCGCACTGATTTTCATGACGAAACCATCAGCGCTGCGAGAATCACTCAGTGAATACATGGACCACAAAATCGGACCAAACTTATGTTCGGGTGAAACCGTGAACGCATCGCCTGAAACCGACCAGTCACTGAAGCGATACCGGGCACCAATCTTGCGTTTAAAACGGGGATCCAGATTGCTGATCAAGGCTATATTTCCCAGCACGGCCTGTGGTGGAACCGTTTGCGTCAATGATCCCAGTGGTTTGTCGGAAGCTGGGTTGGACACAGTTAGAGTCAGCGCGTATTTCTCGCCCTGCGGTTTTCCAATGAGAGTCAAAATGCAGTCTTTCACATCAACGGGCGCATTCAGCTTCTGCTTTTTTTTACCAATCACTAACGTTCCGTTTACCAGACCTGCTTTGATGCCGCTTTTGGCAAAGCAGTTACTGCGGTATTCATTGAGATCGCTTTTGACACCGACACGAAAACCAACGCCACCATCCTGCTGTTTGAGTTCGACCTGACTTACGCGGACCGACATATTGAACGAGGCATTCGTGTTGGTCAGTTGATGGGTAACGAGTTGAATATTACGGTCGCCTGCGGTTGTCTGGCACTCGGCAGCTCCGTTCACAATGCGCCAGTCTTCCATCGGATTGGCCCAGAATTCTTCTCCCAGCCAGACCCGGTCATGCGTTTTATTCCATCGACCCACAACGGTAGACTTGCTGGCATTTTTCTCCAGAGTCGCGGATGCCGGCTTCTTCAATCCCAGAAACGTTGTTCCCAAGGCAAACAATTTTAAAGCCATCCGTCGGGTAAGCGATTGCATTTAAACTCTCCCTATGCACACAAGCAGCCGAAAGCGTCGGCGGTGTTAATATGATATGAATTAGATCAGAACACTCATTATTAAGGGCGCAGCGGGCTTTGTCCAGCGTGGCTCCCTGAATGAAACCATTGCTAAAAGTTGTTTCGTAACTCGCGCTGTGTTCAGGGCGTTTTCGTCGCCACTTTTTCCGTCACTCCAGCAGGCTGAGTCACTTTGACTTTGGATGTGTCGACTAATTTGATCAGGTTGGGCAAGTCATATACTTTTAATGCGCCGTGAACCGTGTTAATTAACTGGTTATGAGTTTCCGGCGTTTTCACGACTTCCCCCCAGGAAGGAATCATCTGGCTCAAATTCACCTGAGAAAACTGTTCCGGTTCCATAGCCGCCGCATGCAAGGCGGGGATTGCCGTTTCACCAATGGCCGTTAATTCCACTTTTTGTGGCTTGTCTTTTGACTGATATTCCGAAAGAAATCGTGCTGCTACCAGAATGTCCTCAGCCCGGAGTTTTACCATGGAATCGCCCAGCAGATAAGCCAGTGCGAACTCATGATAATTCGGTCCGAGCAAACCATGCGCCCAGCCGACCCGCCGATTATTCTTGCGTTCGGTTTCACCAATGCAACGAATATCAAGCGCCAGTACAACGTCTCCCTGTTTGACCCGCTGCTCAATCGCGGCTCCTTCGCCCGCATCGACCTGCTTTCCCTCTCCATGCAGGTAAAGCACCAATTCACCCGACTGTTTTTTCGGTTGAAATAACAGAGCTGGCAGAGGCACTCCATGCGCGGGCTTTATAATCAGCTTCGTGATCTGATATCCGGGCCGCTGAATCGTGCCCACTTCATTAAATTCCGGTCGGAGTAGCGCAGAGAGTTTTTGGACTCCACACACTTCGCGCACCTGATCACGCAGGGTTTTCAGATCACCACTGTTCCACAGCTCGGCTCGTTCTTTCGCCAACTGCTGATTCAGGCCGTCATTGATCTCAAACAGTGAACGCTCGCCGGCGTCCAGTAAAATCTGTCCTGATTGCGAACACTGTAATTCCTCATAAGTAAAGACGGGAAGTTCGCCTTCGAAGATCGGGTTTTCTTTGTTCAACAGCCAGCGACTCATCCAGCGCGCTGCCGCTTCGCGCAGTTGTATCGTAAATCCATGCGGCGCATCTGCCTCGATAATTCCCACTCGCTCGGCGTATCCCATGCGGGTATAGAAGCGTTTGGCTTCGCGGAAGAGTTCCCATGTTCCCGCAATCTTGAAGGTGCTGTCATGTGTGCCGGCACAGATCAATGTTGGTTTGGGAGCCCGCATTAAAGTGTAGTCGGCGATGTCCATTCCATTGGCAAGTTGCCCGAAAATCACCTGCTCACCATCTTGAGGACCATTATTATCAACCAGATATCGATACATGGTCGAATAGCAAACTGGTGCGGCACATTTCACGCGTTCATCCAATGCCATGATATAGCTAGTTAGTGTGCCACCACCGGAGTTTCCTGTGCAGCCGATACGGTTCGGATCAATGTCCGGCCGACTGACCAGATAGTCAATGCTCCGCATGCCATCCCAGATACGATAACGGGCCGAGTTACTTCCCAGAGGAATCGAGCTGACCGACATCAGTGTATGCTCTGCGGTGCAGTAAAATTGCACCTGGGGATGAGGCGGACGATAACGCTTTGTGCCACGGAAAAATTCATTGGGTTGCTTGGAAAGAACCTGATACCGTTCGCCCTGACCGATGGGATCATAACAGAGGGCGGCCATTCCATTTTGTGCGAGTAACATACAAGCCTGCTGATAGGCTCCAGCGACTTTGCCATTATGACTGTGTCCGCAGGGGACCAATACGCCGGGATAGGGAGGCTTGCTGTTGGGCAGATAAAGATTCGCTGTCACGTGATGTCCGGGCCAGCTTTCATAAATCACGTTTTCAACACGAAAGCCCTTTCCCTTCAGTTTACCAATCACACGAGGATTCAACGGTGTCTTTTCAGGAAAACCGCCGATCTGCTTGCGAAAGAATTCTTTCATTCGTTTCTGATAGGCCACACAGTCTGCGGGTGTTTTCAATGCTTCATAAGCGGCTGTGCGTTTTGCAGAGGCTTCATAACTCTGCTGCTGCAGCGCGTGATAAACGGGCCCTTTTTCCGCTACATTGCCTGTCGCCTCCGGCAGCACATTCAAATCTTCTGCTGCTTCAGAATAAACAGAGACAGCGAGCACAGAGCTAAGAACAATAATCGAAAACAGACGATGCATGACAGAGACCTCAAAAGCAGGAATTAGGCAGGTGTAGTTTTACGGCGGGTTTGCTCATTAATTCTAACGATCAGACCAGTCGGTCTCAACCATTGAATCGATGTGAATCCCTGAAATGGTAATGGAGATCACTATTCAGCAAGCCCATTTAAGAATTGGCAGGCCATTCTTGAGCATCGTCTGTCAAAATATAATGAGCTTGTGGGAATCCTTGTACTTTCTCAAGAGTAACATCGACAGACTGACTGCTTTTCTATTACTCTATGCTGGAGCTCAGTGAGAATACCGCAGCCTGCAATCTCTCAATTCCTTTTCAAACTTTGTTTCTTCAAATCAGGATTAACCTTGCTATGAATTCGGGACGGACGCCAAAAGAAAATACGATTCAAAAAACGGGAACCTTGCTGATTGAAGATCCGCTGTTGAATAAGGGAACCGCATTTACCGAACAGGAGCGGCGGGATTTTGGATTGCTGGGCTTGCTGCCTCCCCATGTTGATACACTCGCCGAACAGGTCGCACGTGCTTATGAAGCGTTCTCTGAATTTCAGATCGATATCGACAAACATATCTTTCTCAGACAGCTTCAGGACGAAAACGAAACGTTGTTCTATCGCTTGCTGCTGGAACATATCACCGAAATGATGCCCATCGTTTATACGCCCATCGTTGGTTTGGCATGCCAGCGTTTCAGCCACATTTATCGACGCGCACGCGGGATCTTTATTTCGTATCCCGAGCGCGATTCGATGGATGCGATATTTGAAAATATCAAACATGATGTCGATGTCATCGTGGTAACCGACGGCGAACGCATTCTGGGTCTCGGCGATCAGGGAGTCGGCGGCATGGGCATTCCGATTGGTAAGTTATCGCTTTACACTTTATGTGGTGGGGTTGATCCCGCGAAAACATTACCGATTGTGCTGGATCTGGGAACGAATAATCAGGAACGACTGGATGACCCACGCTATATCGGCTGGCGCGAGAACCGGATCAAAGGCGCGGAGTATGACAAATTCATTGGTCAATTTGTAGACGCCGTCAAGAAACGGTTCCCCGATGTGCTTTTACAGTGGGAAGACTTCGCTTCCGTCGATGCAGAACGGATTATCGATAAGTACCGTGATGATCTTTGTACGTTTAATGATGACATTCAGGGCACGGCGGCTGTGACCACGGGAACTATTCTGGCCGCGATTGCTGCTTCGGGCGGTGAGCTGAAAGACCAGCGGATTGTCATGCTGGGTGCTGGTTCCGCCGGCGTGGGGATCTGTTTACAATTGAAGCAGGCAATGATGCTTTCCGGTATGAGTGAATCCGAAGCCCGCGCCCAATTTTATGTGATTGATCGTGACGGTCTGTTACACTCAGGTCGCTCTGATTTGGATGAATTACATCAGCAGTTAGCGCAGTCACCTGAGAACCTGAAAGAGTGGGACTGCGATGTATCGGGAGCGATCTCGTTTGCGGATGTTGTCAGTAATGGCCAGCCAGGAGTACTGATCGGAGCCACCGGACAAACCGGCGCCTTTACCGAAGAGATCATTCGAGAAATGGCGAAACATACAGAACGTCCTGTAATCTTTCCACTTTCGAATCCAACTTCACGTGCCGAGGCTACGCCCGCCGACCTGCTGGAATGGACGAACGGCAAGGCAGTGATCGCAACCGGGAGCCCCTTCGATGCGGTCGACTACAAAGGAGTCACACATATCATCGCTCAATGCAATAACAGTTATATCTTCCCGGCGATGGGGCTGGGCATTCTGGCATCTCGGGCGCGACGTGTGACTGATTCGATGTTTATGGCAGCGGCAATGGCATTAAAAGAGACTTCGCCAGCACTGAAAGACCCGAATGCATCATTGCTCCCCTCCTTAACCACCATTCGGGAAGTGGGCCGTCACATAGCGAGTGCTGTGGCATCAGCGGCTATTGAAGCAGGAGTAGCTGACTCCCTCTCGCCCGAAGAAATTGATCAGCGGATCGAACAAACGATGTGGAAACCAGAATACTAAAAATAACAACTCGAAAACATCCCTCGATGATGCGACCAATAATTGATAGAAGGAACTTTCATGTCTGATCAGAGTACTACCGTCGGTTCATATCTTGCTTCCAGGCTCGAACAAGTTGGATTACAACACTACTTTGCCGTTCCGGGTGACTACAACCTCGTTTTGCTGGATCAGATTCTGGAAAACAAAAATTTGCAGATGATCTCCTGCTGTAATGAATTGAACGCAGGCTATGCCGCCGATGGTTATGCCCGAGCCACAGGTGGCGCGAGCGCCGTATTCGTTACTTTTAGTGTCGGCGGTTTGAGTCTGTTAAACGCGGTCGCCGGAGCGTATGCGGAAGACTTGCCGGTGATTGCCGTCTCAGGTGGACCGAATACCAATTCAGAAGCCGAATTCGAAATGTTACATCATACGCTGGGAGGCCTGGATTACGATTATCAGCGCGAGATCTTTTCGAAAGTCACAGCTGAGGCAGTGACCATTCGCGACCCGCGAGAAGCCCCAGAACAAATTGATCATGCAATTCAAACGGCGCTTCGCTTTCGTAAACCCGTTTATATTGAAATCGCCTGCAACATTGCTTCCGCCGTCACTTCGGAGCCGAATGAGAGATCGTTTGGAGGCCCGACAGCCAGCGATCCAATTTCACTGAATGCGGCAGTCGAACAGGCGGCGGAATTACTCAATGCCGCGATCAAACCAGTTTTAGTATCCGGCGTGAAACTTCGCTCGTTCGGAGCGGAATCCCAGTTCCAGAAACTGGCGGATGCGTCCGGGTATGCCATCGCCAGTATGCCTAACGCGAAAGGATTTTTTGACGAACAGCATCCCCACTACATGGGAACCTACTGGGGTCCTGTCGGTTCACCCGGCTGTGGTGAAATCGTAGACTCTGCAGACCTCTGCCTGTTTGCCGGCCCTACATTTACCGACTATACCACAACCGGACATGCGGCGTTGGTCGATCCTACAAAGGTAATACAGGCCCTGCCCAATAGTGTTGTCTTTCCCAACCAGACTTTCAGTAATGTCAAGTTAGCGGAATTCCTGGAAGAACTCGCGACAAAATTAAAGTCCAATGATGGCTCGCTGGTCGCCTACAAACGGATTCAGGAAGAGCTAAGCCCCTTGTCTCCCGGCTCAGCCGAGACGGCGCTTTCGACACGTCAACTGTTTGCGAGGATTCAAAAGATGCTGGGTCCCGACTCGGCAGTGATCGCAGAGACCGGTGATTCCTGGTTTAACGGGATGCAGCTTAATCTGCCGACAGGTTCACGTTTCGAAGTACAAATGCAGTATGGATCGATTGGCTGGTCGGTCGGTGCCACACTGGGGTATAGTATCGGCGCGCCGGACCGGCGTCCGATTGCCTTGATCGGCGATGGCTCGTTTCAACTGACCGCGCAAGAAGTTTCGACGATGATTCGCTATGGACTGAAGCCGATCATCTTTCTGATTAACAATCGCGGGTATACCATCGAAGTCGAAATTCATGACGGTCCTTATAACACCATCAAAAACTGGAACTACGCCGATTTGGTTAAAGTATTCAATGCAGAAGACGGCAATGGTTGGAGTTGTAAGGCGGGAACGGAAGGAGAACTTGATGAGGCAATACAAACCGCTGTTTCCCATGACGGCCCTGCTTTGATTGAAGTTCTTATAGATCGTGACGATTGCAGTAAGAACCTACTGGTCTGGGGAGGACATGTGGCGAAGAACAACGGGCGATCGCCGCGATAATCGTGAGTAGAGAATTCTGAATTATGAAAATTTGTTTTCGTTGAACCAACCTCATTACAAACGACCTGAACAGGATCGAATCATAATGGAAGAAGTCTGTGACCTGCCAGAAGGAAAACTGATTCTTCGCACTCTGGCGATGCCCGCCGACACCAATGCCAACGGAGATGTTTTCGGCGGTTGGATCATGTCGCAAATGGATATTGCCGGTGGGATTCTGTCAAAAGAAATTTCAGGAACCCGCACGGTGACGATTGCGGTTGAGAGTATGAAGTTTATCCGACCTGTTAAAGTGGGAAATGTGGTCACCTGTTATGGAACAATTGACCGAACGGGGACGACGTCGATTACGTTACAGCTCGAAGTGTGGGTCGAGCCGGTGCTCCGACACGAGGATTCCGATTGTCCCTACTTCAAAGTCACCGAAGCCGCATTTACGTATGTCGCCATCGACGAACATGGCAAGAAAACTGCGATCGTCAGACGCGATTGTTGAACGATGAGAATTCCAACTGCGACTTAAAACCGGGAATCATCGTCGCTTGTCTTTTGCTGCGGAACCGTCCAGTATACAATTGAGTTGACTTTCAGAGTCTGATAGAAATTCATTGTACGCTTAATGAACCAAAGCAACATCTCCCTGACTGAATCTAAAATCTGGTAGTCAATAGGAGATGTGGAAGGATAAATACTTATGAAAAAAGTCGCGATTATTGGCGGTGGTTTCAGCGGAACGATGGCGGCTGTGAATCTAGCCAGATTGAGCACGGGTCCGCTCTGTATTCAATTAATTAATGATAAATATCCGTTGGGTCGTGGCGTCGCTTATGGCACGAAACAAGAAGAGCACCTGTTGAATGTAGCCGCTCGGAATATGTCTGCGGTTCCCGATCACTCAAATCACTTTATAGACTGGCTCCGAACCCGGGTTGATTATAGTGATCTACCCGATCCACAACTTCGTGAAACGTACGTGCCGCGACGAATTTACGGCGATTATTTGCGCAGTATCTTATCAACTTATATGCAGCCGATTGATTCGCACCACCCTGCTGAAATACAAGTGATAGAGAGCGAAGCAGTTGACGTTGAGCTTACCTATGATGGATGCGCAAAAATCACTCTCAAAGATGGGACCACAATTGAAGCTGATCGTGTTTTGCTCGCAACTGGTAATCAGCCCCCTTCCTCTTTAGCGGGTGAGTCATTTTCTCATCCAGCATATTCACCGGACCCGTGGGGAAACTGGATGGAAAAAATTCCTGATCCAAAAGATGACATCATTATTTTGGGAACAGGGCTCTCGATGATCGATATTTTTTTGACGCTCAGCGAAAAGGAATGGACGGGAAATATCACGGCCATCTCCCATAATGGCATGATACCACAGGCACACTTTCGGGGAATTGAATATCCCGATTTTTTACCACCCGAACCTGAAAATCTGGGTCTTGATAATTTGGTAGAATTGCTGGAAAAACATTGTAAACAACTTCAACGGATCGGTGAGAATCCGGGAATCGTAGTCGATCGACTTCGCCCGCATACCCAACGCATCTGGCAAAAATTTGATCTTTCGGAGAAACAGGAATTTCTCAAGCGGTATGCTGCACGTTGGAATGTAATCCGACATCGAATCGCCCAACCGATTCACCAGCGTCTTACTGAAGCCATAACAGAAGGCCGATTGCGTGTTCTACGAGGCAGAATTACTGGCCTCAGTGAACATAATGAGAAAGTGCGAGTGAGTCTCCAGAACAAAAAAGGTGAAGAACAGTCGGTCGAGGGTGGGCTGGTCATTAATTGTACGGGGCCGAACAGCGGTTTTTCCGATACCAGTGTGCCACTCTTCAAGAATTTATTGAAACGCGGATTGATCCAGCCGGATGAGTTGGACATGGGGATCGACGTTGGTGCCGACTTTGCCGTCATCAACGCAGAGGGAGAGCATTCTGAATTTCTATTCGCAATCGGGCCACTGATGAAAGGGACGCTCTGGGAAACGACGGCAGTCCCCGAACTGCGCGGCCAGGCGATGCGTGTGGCCCAACTCTTGTTGGATGATGTGTCAACCGTAACGCCCGGTCACGATTATCGATTCTCTGTCGAAGAAGAACACGTGATTGAATACTATATTTAGTCAAATCGGAAGTTCTGAATTCCCGAAACGTGAATCCATCAACTGAGAAATCGGATAGTGAAATCACTTTATTTACACCGACTCTCATCAACGGAGAGTCGCCAGAACCGAGTTCTGTTCTGAGTCGCTCGACGGCGAACACCGCCACCCCAATCTACGTAGTCTTCTCCAGCTTCCCATACCTCTTGTGTATTTCTCAGACACAGTAAATCTGGGTAATCTACATGAACAAAAACGGAGAAAAACGGTCGCTCCACTGAGTTTAAAGAGACTGACTGCGAAGAAAAGTCCGATAAAAATGAGGTTACCAATTCATTGCGCTCAATTAACTCATTCAACCCGGAACCAAGAAAAAATCAGATATCAGGAAGCCACATTCCATGTTGGTTCCTGATCAAAGTGGCCTGACATGTTCTTTACCAGTGATATCATTTCGAATCTGACTTTCATCAACACTAAAAGAACCCGCCCGCAGGATGCCTCTCTTGCTCCGTCCCGTAGCCGGATGGAACCTGCACCTTCGTGTCTGATGACTACATTTATTGAAGTGGCGAGTCGCAGGGATACTCATCCTGCGATTTCGACATCTGACTCAACATGGGATTATCGTAGTTTGCTTGCAGCAGCTCTCAGCATCGCTCGCAAACTGAAAGATGATCCTGGGTACAAACCAGGAAATAGAGTCATCCTGTTGACGCCGAATTCCGTCGAATACGTTGCCGCATTTTATGGAATTCTGATGGCGAAGTGTGTCGTTGTTCCTCTGGCTGCCAATCTGGAGAATGGTATTGTTGAGAATATCCTGGAATCTACAGAAGCCACTATGATGATTACGACTCCACGGATACTCAAGCGACGCCCTCACCTGCAAGACCTGACATTAGCTGAAGATCATCAGTCCCGAGAAGTAAATCGGACGAACACGCATGACTCCACTGGCCAGCTGGCTGCCATTTTTTTCACATCGGGTTCCAGTGGTACTCCGAAAGGAGTCATGCTCAGTCATACTAACTTGATTTCAAACTCGATCTCCATACAAAAATATCTGAAATTGAATGAAACGGAACGTCCTTTATGTATCCTTCCGTTCCACCATGCATTTGGTAATTCTGTTTTGCAGTCACATCTTCTAATGGGAGCGCATCTGATTCTGGACGGTAACACTACGTTTCCAGAAACTATTATTCAGGCATTGGTCAAACATGAGTGTACCAGCCTGTCTGCTGTTCCCGATTTATTTCGAACTCTGCTGGAACGGACCTCTTTCAAAAAAATTAAGGTGCCCCGTTTACGCTATATGTCCGTAGCCGGTGGTGCTCTGGAATATTCACTTTCGTTAGAAATCAATCAGCACATTTCTCCAGCACGTTTTTTTGTGATGTACGGCCAGACGGAGGCCACAGCCAGATTAGCGTATGTGCCTCCTGAACATCTATTGAAAGTATCAGATGGTTGTATTGGTCAGGCCATTCCAGGGGTGAAACTGGAAGTGGTTGATAAGAACGGACATTCTGTTAGACCTGGGGAAGTTGGCGAAGTGCGTGCACAGGGTCCGAACATTATGCAGGGATATTGGCGAGATCCAGCGGGGACTCAAGAACGAATTCGAAACGGTTGGTTATACACGGGTGATCTGGCAACGATTGATGATTCCAGTTGGATCATTATTAAGGGCCGCAGCAATGCACTGCTCAAGATCTCGGGTTATCGTGTACACCCGGCTGATCTGGAAGAGTTTGCATTAAGAACATTCCCGATTGTTCAGGCGGTTGCTGTTCCCTTCGAATCAAATAATGTGGGAACACGGCTGGCTTTGTACGTCAAGAAGGATACTTCTCAACGTGATTTATCCAGTTCCGAAATGATAGCCATCTGTCGCAAGAAACTGCCACGTCAAATGATTCCGGATCATATTTCTATTGTTGAGAGTTTTCCATTAAACCATGCAATGAAAATTGATCGGATGCGTTTGTCGCAACGCGTCAAAGAGACTGTTATAAACCAGGAAAAATAAAGTCAAGTAGACCAGGGGTAAAGGTAGATACATGGAGAATTCGATTTTAGAGCGACTCATCGACTTTTTGCATTCGGTGACCGGCCATCAGAATCTCAATGCGACAGCAGGCCTGCTGGATTCTGGATTACTAGATTCATTAACGATGATGGACTTGCTTGTTTTTGTTGAGTCGGAATTTGATCTGAGGCTCGATTTTCAGGATATTCAGCCGGACTTCTTCGAAACTCCCAGTACCATAGCGGAATTGATTGATAACCGTCTGGCTATTAAAAGTCAGGCAGAATTAATCTGACTTCAGATTAACTGACATTCACTCTTTCACCCTTCACTTTCGATTCATTAGCAGGCAACGAATTTATGTATTGGGCAACACATAACAAACCCGTTCCGCTCTCTGAAATCGGATGGGTTAATACATCCTATCTTGGGAGTACCTCACGAAGTTGTGATCCAATGATGGTTTGGGGAACCACAGTGGACATGGAAGAAATGGATTCTTTTCTGGAAGAACACAGAACTCAGCACAGCACTTTTGTAACACCAGCCCACATTCTGATTCGTGCTGTCACCGAAAGTCTGTGCCAGCACCCTGAGGTCAACCGAAGAGTCATTGGTCGGAAGGTCTATCAGTATGAAAATGTCAACATAGCGATGCCTATGCTGCAAACCAGCACGGGTGAAGTTGATTGTGTGTTCATGCAAAATGTGGAAGAGTTATCCATTCCCGAAGTTGCCAATTATCTTTGGGATGCAGTTCGAGAAAAAGCGACGAAGGTTGCTCAAGACAATAAGCGTGCGAAAGAAAGTTCGTGGCTCAAAAACCGACTGATACACCTGGGAAGGAATCTGCGGCTTTCGTGGATCCTGAGAATGTGCAGTCTGGGATTCACTTTAGGAAACTGGATACGGTGCCCCAGCATCTGGCCCTGGCAGCAGGGTTTAAACCACGCTGGTGCCTTTGTGAATTATATGGGTTTTTCAGGAGCTCCTCCGATGATTTCCTATAAGCCGAGTTCTTTGCCGATGAACTCTTGTAATATTGCCATCACAATGGGTCCTACCGAACCACGTCCTGTTGTTATAGACGATCAGGTTGTGATTCGAAAACAGGCTTCATTGTTTGTGCGAATGGATCATCGCATGATTAATGGCAATCAGGCTGCCGCATTCATCAGTACGCTGCGCACATATCTGTCTGAGCCACAAACGCTGATCAAGGCCAAAGAAGTCAACACTCTTCAACGAGCAGCTTGATTGAAAAAAAGCGGTTGAAGTGTCTTGCATCAACGGCAGGTTCCCGAATGAATTCCTCTCCAGAGAGAGGGGACTGTTTCAAGAGTACCATTCGCATTGGAATGAAGGATTGACGCGCAGGGAGAACTCCCATAGGGGCCGTCATTCATTTCTCTTAACCTCTTGTCTAATAAAACGTTATAACCAAACACGTTAATACGAATGAAAATTGCTATAATTGATTTCGACTTCAGGTCTTCATTTTTGTCGCATTCTGGAACTGTTTGACGAAACACTTACTGAGTGGGAGTGTTGATATCGTCAAAACAGTACGCGGAATGAAAAGATTGATCTAAAGGGGGAAATCATAATGTTACGTTCATTGCTGGTCGTCATCTTTGTGTTGAGTTCGCTCTCTCTGCTGCAGGCGGGGGAGACCAGAACCTGGGAAGGCAAGTGGAATAATCGCAAGTACAACACAACAGGTCCACTTAAGTGCGTCGCGAAATCTGATGACAAGGGTACTTGGAAGGCTACGTTTACCGGGTTATTCAAAGGAGATCCGTTTAAGTATGAGGCGACATTTCAATCGAAGCCAAAGGGGAAGCAATTAGATCTCTCTGGAGACGCCACCATCAGAGGTCACAAGTATCAATGGATGGGCTTGATGAAAGGAACCACACTCAGCGGGAAATATAAATCGAGCATCGGTTACTACGGCGAATTTGTATTGAAAGAAAAAAAATAAAGGCCTGATTCATTACGAGGTTCAATCGGTATCGGCGATGTGTTCTTTGATTCGTTGCAGATTCGTCGTTCCCGTTGGATTCCCCAATTTCATTATAAGCTTAATCAGCAACCAGCCCCAAAAGGGGATCTCCTGTTCAAATATAACGCGTTCAATAATCTGAGTATTTTTTTTGCCCGGAATAATTTCGTAAATCACTTCGAAATGTCCGGGCGTTTTCTTTCCCTGCTCTGATTGCACAACGATATTGCAGATAACTTTGAGTGGATCATGGTCTTCAGGAACCAGGCCGGCAAAATCAAATATTTGCCCTTTAAATTGAAGCTGGCCAATACACTTATTGCCTTCCACTGAAATGGACTGGATTTTGTCATTGATCTTTGGCCAGTTTTCCAGATTGCTCAGCCATTCGTGTACAACTTCAGGCGAGGCATCGATCTTTGTTTTTTCTGTTAATTCCAGCTGCATCGATTGATTTGCTTTCTCGGGTTTGAGTGAGGAAATCTCACGAGCAAAGTATGCCTGGATTGGAATCACATCGCAAGACCGAAATTAATCTTGTGAGCAGAAGCATTTGGTAAATGCTGCGCCGGGTCTCAACAACACATCAACTCAGGCTGTTGTGTTCCTGTATTACGGTCTTTATAATCAGGACTTGAAATACGGCCCTTTTGTGACGACTTCTATGAGGAGAAAACTTGATGTTGACTACAGGCATCCGGCGACAGGCTTCGATTTGGGTTCTGCATATTTGTTGCGTACTGCTCGCGTCTACTATGTTCCAAACCTTGAGCGTCGCTGCTGAAAAAATTTTGAAAGCGGGAGCCGCCACCAGCAATATCACGCCGCCATTGGGTGAAGCCATTGTTGGAGGCTTCAAGCCATTCCCTGCGACCAATGTTCACGATGAGCTGCATGTTCGCTGTCTGGTGCTCGACAATGGAGAAACAAAAATTGCATTTGTCATCTGCGACAGTCTGGGCATTACCGAAGAAGTTTATCAGGTCGCCCGAGACTTCATCAAAGCAGAAACAGATCTGCCTCCGGAAAACATATTGATGGCGGCCACTCACACGCACTCTGCCACGCGTGCCAGCAACCCGAATTATCATGGGTTTCTTTCACGTCGTATTGCCGACTGTGTTCGTCGTGCGTTAGAAAACAGACGACCTGCCAGAATTGGCTGGGGTGGAATCGATGAACCCTCCGAAGTTTTCAATCGTCGCTGGTACACGACAAATCCGGACTTCTGCAAAAATCCCTTTGGTGGTGTTGATACCGTTCGCATGAATCCGCCACGCGGCAATGCTGCTCTGGTCAAACCGGCGGGTCCCATTGATCCGGAAATTTCATTCATCAGTGTGCAGTCACTGGAGGGTAAACCGCTTGCTTTGCTGGCGAATTACTCACTGCATTATGTCGGAGGTGTCAACAAAGGTGAGATCTCTGCTGACTACTTTGGTATTTTTTCTGAAAAGATTGGCTCACTGATTGGCGCTGATCCAGATCAGCAACCTTTTGTGGGCATGCTTTCAAATGGAACGAGCGGAGACATCAACAACATCAATTTCCGTAAATCAAGCAAACGCATGAAGGCCTATGAAAAGATGACACAGGTCGCTGACCTGGTCGCGTCAAGAGTCGCCGAAGCATATAAAAAGATCAAATACAAAACCTGGGTCCCTCTTGGTGCTGCCAGTAGTGAATTGACTCTGACAATTCGCAAACCGGATGCAGAAATGCAGGCTTATATAAAAAAAGTAATGGCAAAACCAGCAGACGCGCCTCAACATCACCGTTATGAACGTAATTATGCAAACCGCGTTCAAAAACTGCTGGAAGGTCCTGACGAAATGACGGTCTTGCTGCAGGCGGTACGAATTGGAGATTTGTGTGTGGCTGCAATCCCCTTTGAAACCTTTTGCGAAATCGGCCTGGAACTCAAAGACAAAACTCCCTTCGAGGATGCGTTCACGATTGAGATTGCCAATGGATACAATGGTTATCTGCCCACTCCTGCCCAGCATAAACTGGGTGGATATGAAACCTGGATGGGTACCAATCGCGTGCAGAAAGATGCTTCAGAGAAAATCGTTGCCAGTATTCTGAAGTTGATGGGAGAATTGAATAAAAAGAAGTAAGAACGGATTTGTAAAAGAGAAAGAGTCGTCTCACGGAGAATACTGCGTTTTGTGTCTGTATTATTTTTGTTAGAAAACAATAAGATTCGTTTCAAATGAAGCGGAAGACGTTACAATGCGGTTTCTATCAGAGCTCATCATGAACTGGGGACCGTCATGGCCAAACGACCAAAACGACTGATGTACGCAGGAGGGGGCGTATTAATTCTGGGGATCATTCTGGGTCAGTTTTTTGGTCTGACCCCTGGCATCAATACAGGATCGGGTGACGGAGAAGAAAAAACAGAGCCCGCTGAAGATCCGCGAGCGATTTTGGCATCTACCGAATCTGACATCGTGCCAGTACTCATCCAACCGGAACCAAAACATAAGACTCTGGCAGAACTCCCACTCAAAGTTCTGGACATCCTGATTGATGATCGCAGCTACCTGATTAAGGCATCCTCTCAGTCCCAGGACCGTTACCAACCAGCAAAAATGAAACAAATCATTCAGCAAGCCAAACGGACCACAGGAGACGAAGACGGGATTCGAATACGCGTTTATCGCAAAGGCTCTGCGCGTGTCATACCAGAATCACTGCTGAAGGATGAATTGAAGAAAGCGGGATTATCGCCGCAAATGATTGACTGGAAAAATCATCTCGTCGATTGAATCTCAATTTTTTTCAATAACCCTTCGCGTTCCACTAATACGTTGAATGGCAGTGGTATCGTAGTGGCCCGTTTTTGGAATTCATCACTGCTCTTAAATGGTTTGTCCCCGATTTCATAAATTCGATCATTTATTTTCAACTGCGCCAGATCAGCGGGTGATGATTTGACGACGTCAGAAATGACGACAACCGTTGGTTCGGACTCATCGGTTTTCCATTCGATTCCCAACCTGACTGGTTCTCCTTTTAACTCGATGGCAATTTTCAGCGATTTCTCTTCCATCATTCTCTTGACTTGCAAAGTAATTTTCCTGGGAGCACTGCGTATCAAAGCGGCGAATCCGGAATCTGACACCGGAGATTTCCCATCAATTTTCAAGATTTCATCGCCCACTTTCAGTCCCGCTTTTTCCGCGACGGTATTGGAGAGTACCTGAGTGATAAACAGGTTTCCCTGTTTATATTTTTCAGCATTCCAGGCGATTCCCAGTCGGGGTGGACTGGGTTTATCTACGCGCGCCTGTTGATCGATGCCATCCAGGATATCGCGGTCGGCGTTGCGAAATTTCAGTTTTTCCGTTTGAAGAGAGAAGTCCAGTGAAAGCTGAGCTAATAATTGCGCACACTTTCGGGCACCTGCAAAATCAATCTTGTGGGCATCATCTTCGGGTCGGTGATAGTCCGCATGTTTTCCGGTATGCAGCATCAGGAAGGGAATGCCTTTCTGATAAAAGGGCCAATGGTCACTATCAGGACGAATGGCACTGTCAAATCGTATTTTAATTCCGGTCTCGCGATGATTACATTTAACGGCAGAGGAACGTAATCCATGAGCTGATCGAGACCCAAACAAATTGAGAGCTTTACCATTAAGACGGCCCACCATATCCAAATTAAGATAGATGGCGATTTGATTGAGGGGAATATTTGGATAATTGACCCAATGCTTCGAGCCGAGTAAGCCCATTTCCTCAGCATCCCAAAACACGAACATCAGTGAACGTCGCGGAACTTCTTTGTGTTGTGAAATTGCGGCGATAACTTCCAGAAGAGCAGACGTGCCACTGGCATTGTCATCGGCTCCGTTATGAATCTGGCCAACCCCTCCTCGACTGTTGGAAGGTTTTCCGTATCCAACATGGTCGTAATGCGCACCGATCACAACATATTCTTTTTTCAATTCCGGATCGTTACCTGGAATGATACCAATGATATTCCGAAAGCCACCCTCAAATTCCTGGAAATAGCCCTCTTCACCCATCCCCGGTTTGACACCATGTTTCTGAAGAATGCCGCGAATATAAGTGCCGGCTGCCTGCCCGCCCTGTGAGCCTGCTTCTCGTCCCTCTAAGGAATCACTGGCCAGAAACTCGATATGCGATTTGAGTTTTTCCGCCGTAATCGAATTCGCAACCGCTTTATATGCTGCTGCTGGATAACTCGTTTCAGCCTGGACGAGATGACAGACTCCCACAAGCAAGACGAGGTTGCTTAATAGCCCGCATAACAGACGAGTTCGCACTGATTTCTGTGGATCGAAAAGCTTACGTGATCGATCAGAGGCGTGATATTGTAGCGTAGTCAATTGTTCGTTCACTCTGATCAATTTCTAGATGTTATGGGGCTGGGGAAGCTTAAACGACAACCTATTTTACTTCTCTTCTTATATTTGACTAGAGGAGTGTACATAAGCAGTCGTCGCAACGAGGTCTCAGCCTCGTTCCAACGACTGGTATTGCATATATTTACGAATTTTCGATAAAACACACCCTGCGCACTGAGCTCATTTACCGGCAATTATTGCTGCTAACAGACTCTTGGTGAATGACTTAGAGTACGCGACTTTTCGTCGAGATGCAAATCTGTTTGATAATTAATGACAGGCAAGGAAGCCATGACACGTTTGTTCGCTCAAAATCTGCTCAAAAACTCGCTTCGAATTCTACAAGAGCGATTGGGAATTCTGTTTCTTACCGGGTGGATTTGTGGGATCTATCTCTTTTCCTGTATCCAGCGATTCCAGGCATTTGCCGGTGATAGTCCGGAAGTTTTTGTCGGAATGGGATTGGCGGTAACGATCGGGATCTGGCTCGGTCTGCCTTCATCGGTGGCGCTGTCTGACAGGATATCTGAGTCGAATTCTGATGCCGGAAAAATAAGGATTACATTTTTCGTATTATCATTCTGGACCCTTTGTTTTCCAATGCTTTTGAATCAGTTGAATCAGGTATTGCATTTGATAACGGTTCAACAAATCTCGAATTTCGTTTTTTTAACAGGCCTGATGACGCTGGCTGCAATGGCTCTCATTATGCCTGCTGTGTTCTGGTGTAGCCGGCTGTTCTGGTTGACAGCAAAGAATACAGGTTTTGACCTTCATACGAACTTGCGACTGAATCGGCATGTTGCCCGTTTTCTGACAGGCATCAGTTTGGCGCTCATCACAGCCTCCTATTGGATCGTACCCTTGTTCGGTTGGAATATTACTCTTGCCTTACCGGTGGGAATGGTATTTGTCTTGTGTTGTGGCCCGTGGATTCTAGCTTACGCAAAACCCTATCTTCCTGAGACTCCCCAGTGGCTGAAAGTCGATTCTGCAAAAGCAGAGTTAGAACCTCTTCCTAAACCGGGTGAAAATATTCAGCAGAAATCCGGATCGGTTGTTCCCCTGGTGATACACGGTTGCAGTTTTCCGGTCAGTCTGGCTGTGGGGATTCTATTTGTCATGTTGAGTCGTGTGCTCTTTCAGCTCTATCCCGACTCACTTTATCTTAAAGTCACAATCTGGGCCGCTTTCTTCACTGGTATTGGCGCTGCCTTTTCATTCATCCGCTCGCGAGGGATAACACATCAGCCACAGACTGCTGCCTGTCTCTCATTGGGAACGAGTATCATTGGCGTTAGTTGTCTGGCTCTCTTTCCGCTACTGGTCTCCTGCATGCTCTATGCAAACGCATATATTGAAATAGCCCAGATCCTGGCTTTGGTACGAGGCGGATTAACTGCGATTGTCTTTTCTCTTCTAGGATGGTGCTGGGGAGGCTGGTTAAATTTATCGATCCAAACCCGACAGATAAAAACAGAACCCTTTACCATCTATACGCTTCCTGTTTGGCAGCCTTTCTGTTTTCTGGCAGGAATCTTTTTCAGTTTCTGGCTCATTGGGGGTGGCGTTGCAGAAGTCAAAACAATCATTGTTTGGACTTCACTTGGATTACTCTGCCTGACGGCAGTTGTCTGGTTTTCTCATCTTCGAATTCCACAAACTCGATTTCAACTGTCGATGGGAGTTTGCAGTTTGGCAGCTCTCATCCTTGGTTTCGTATTTCATCAGAATTATGACGTCCGTCATTCGGCCAAATTATTGTTTGCAACAAACACTTTTACAGGCTTGCGTTATGGATTGAAACCAGAACTGTTACCACATTTGGATGAAGGACGCTGCCTTTCGGAAATCGATGGAAAGTACGGCACGTTTACACTCTGGTCGTATCGAGAGAACCAAATTCAAATCCGCAGAAGTGGGCTGCCTTTTGGAGTGACGAGTATCGACCCCGGTTTGTGCCCGCATACCACAGGCGAACTGATGCCGTTTTTGATTCCCGTGATTCTTCATCAACGTCCGTCAGATGTTTTATTTCTTGGTTTAGGATCTGGTGTGGGGGTTAATTCCAGTCTGGATTTTCCCGTTCAACATGTGACTTGCATGGAATCAGATCATGGTCTTGTGAAGTTGTATCTGGAAGAGATAGCACCTCGAAATTCGATTTCCGCTTTTGAATCGGATCGTGTGCAATTGATTCAATTACCGGTATCGCTGGCGATGGCTGCCCGGTCTGAACCAGAAAAACAGTATGACTTGATTATCAGTAATCCGGTTCAGTCTGTGGTGAGTCAGTCTCAGTCAGAATATACAGCGGAATTTTATCAGAACGTCTCCCGGCATTTGAACGCGGGAGGAATCTTTTGCCAGAGATTTCAACACATTGATTTTGGTGCACAACCACTGCGTGTGATTGCACAAACCTTTATTTCTCAGTTTAAACAAGTTATCGCCATTGAAATTGCCAACGGAGAAACGTTATTCCTGGCAACGAATTCAGACCAGGGGTTTATTCGAGAAAACCTGCTGCAACGAATACAGGCTCCGCAAGTACGAACTACGTTAGCTCAAGTGGGCTGGGACTGGTCGGTATTGTTAAATCTGGCTGCTTATTCCGGAAATTCTTTACAGAATATGACCACAGATGTAAAAACCAGCGTCAACAGCACAATCAATGGAAACTTTGCCTTTACCCTGCCTTATGAGATGATGCGTTGGGGATTGAAACGCGAAGAAATCCAAAAAATGATTTCCCAGAAAAAGCGTACTGGTCGACTGATCGACTGGATGTATTTTGAAAAAGATGACCCCATCATACTCAGAAGACTGTCTGAAATCACCGCGCAAAATAAGTTGATGGCGCAATATCCTGATCAATACTGGAAATACAGAAAGCCTGCCAAAGATCAGATTACGGAAAATCCTCGATCATTGATCAAGCAGGTCGCTGCCGAGAATTTGGCTAAAGACAGTTACATTCATGATGAAGACAAACGACGGATGTACTATTTCAAGGCGCTGTCGGATGCGATGGCAAAGCCGGAACCACCCATCGAATTGATCAGTCGAGTCATCCGGTTCGCAACGACTTACGATCCAATGATCAGCTATTTCATGCACGATGAAGTCGCCGAGCTGTATAAGAAATCAAAAAGTGCACCACCTCAACTGGAATTTGCACATCGTCTACATGCCATCAATTACGGCTCGGCCCTAGATCGTTCTATCAATTCGGTTGTTCGCGCGATGGAACTGGCAACTGCGAATCCGGAAATGTTTCAGACATCTGCTCAACAGTGGGACCACCTGAATGGACTGTTACAGGAATTAAAACGACGTTGGGATAACCGTTCGCAAGCACGCCCTGTCACTTCCAAACAGGCATTGCATGATATTGAACTCAGTCTCTCTGCCATCGAAGTCGCGTTTGAAAAGATGAAAGAAATCCATAACGAGGTCGGAATTTCCGAGGAACACTGGCGTTTGCGAAAACTGGTTTTGGAACGAACATTAGTGCGTCCATTGCAAACGTATCACAGTCGTGTCTTGCCTCACCACTATAAAAAGACACGCGAAGAGACCAAAGAGCTACTTGATAAACTTAATCTACCTGAAATACCATCACTTTAAGACGGTCCGTCAAAAGTGATGTTTTTCTGTATTGCGGTTATCAGATCCCGGTCGATGCGCCTGCTGCCCATTTGAATCTCCCTATCAAAAATATCAGATTCTCTGAATCTTTTTGAATTCTGGATGAGTATACTGGGACTGGTACTGGTGCTATCCTCTGCTTAGAACGGATACCCAAAACGGATTGTAAATAACAGCAATTCTGGTTTCGGAATTTGTCTGTTCAGTCAGCAGAGAACTAGTTCTTTCAAATGTGTGAGAAAGAATTTCCCATTCAAGATCAATTCGATTGTTCGAAAAAGGCAAACCATGTTCAATCTATTCATTTCTGGAACTGGCTCTCAACGGAATTCATTAGGGACATTATCCGGATCTCTCACACGCTTCTGGTGTTTGACGAGTCTGTTGTTGATGGTCGGTCTGCTTTTCAGTGGCACAATTCAGGCTCAGGAACCATCTGATAAAGAGGACGCCAAAAAGGAACAAGCCCAAAAAGATAAAGCCAACAAACCGGTGGAAGCATTATTGCCCAAACCTGTAATCATCTTGAACATTGCGAGTGTCGAACGCATTCTGCAGGACATCGATCTCATTTTTGAATTGGCAGAACGACCGGAAATCGCCGAGATTGCGTCTGCATCATTGGCAAATGTGAATGACCTTGAAGGACTGGATCAGGATAAGAATCTGGGCGTCGAACTATTTCTCAAAACCGGTTTAATTCCTCAACCGGTTTTTGTTTCTTTTTTGCCAATTACCAAGATGCGTACTTTTATTGATACGTTAGAAGCAATGATTCCGGGAGATGAAGAGACCATCAAAAAAAATCCGGATCACGATGATGTTTACACCGTCCAGGGAAGACGTGGCGAGTCGATAATTCGATTACAGAATAAGTACGCGCACATGTTGTTTCGTGGTGGCGAAACGGAAGAATCCCTGGAGATGATTACCTCAAGAGATTTTGGTGACCCCGCACAGCAATTTCAGAATTTAACCAGCGAATATGATCTCGCGGTCAAACTGGACCTGAGCGGTATTCCCGAATTAATGCGGACCACTTTTCTCGGATTCTTTCGCACTGCCATTGAAACTCAGCTACAGCAAAGAGACGGTGAAACGAACACTGCCTACGAGCTCCGACGTCTGTCAGGTAAACAGAATCTTGACAGCCTCGAATATTTTTTAAATGAGGGGCAAGAACTGATTCTGGGAGCCCATATTGACAAAGAACAAAAACTGGGATTCATCGATTTTCAGATCAAAGGCCGTCCCAACAGCGATCTGGCCCGCGAGATTAAAAATTTACCCGGTAAGGCCAGCTATTTCAGTGTGATTACTTCCCGTGAAAACCTGCCCATCGCCGCTTCGGCGTCAATGAATATTGGGAAACGAGAACGGAAATCTTATCATACTTATTTATCACTATTCGAAAAACGAATTTCTGATCAATTATTGACCGAAGAGGAACAGCTGCAAACTACGAATTCTGTCCAGCAGTTCTTCAGTCCCATAAAATCGATGGTGGAGAAAGGGCATATCGATCTGTTTGCCCAACTGGTGGCAACCCCCTCCCGGAAATTTGCTTTAATTGGCGGCATTAAAGTCACTCCCTCTCCCAATCTGCCGGCTGCAATTCTGGACCTGGTGAATCGTGTGGACAAAATATCGGAGAACAAAGCAAACATCTATACCAACGCTGAAACGGTCCAGGGAATCGCCTTACACCAGTTACAACCTGATATAAAATCACCCGATGATCAGCAAAAACGTTTTCTGGGAGGCGTCCCCTCTCTCTATGTGGGAGCAGATTCGCAAGTCATCTGGTTTGCAATGGGAACGGATATCGCAGTGAGTGCGTTGAGTGAAGCCATTGAAAAAATCAATACCGCGACTCCGGAAGCACGGAAAGAACAACGCACCGCTCCGTTCCAGATCGAATTTCACCTCAAACCCTGGTTAAGCCTGTTTTCTAAAGAAGAAATCGAACAAGGCGGCGATTTCATGAAGACCGTCAACACTGCCTTTCAAAAAGGCAATGATCAAATTCGGCTCACAACACAACTGACTGAGACTGGAATTCGAACTCGGTTTCAATTCGATTCCGGTTATTTACAACTTTTGGGATATGGAATCGCCCAGCGATTTGATGATGGTCAGGAACGTCGTGCTCGTAGAGAACTGAAGCGCGCGAAAAAGAAACAGCCACAACCTGACAATTAATAGCGTGAAAGTATGCGGGAATGATCAGAGATCGACTGGATCAATTCTTTTTAATGGTCACATAATGGTTGACGAACTGTTCCTGTGACATATCCTGTGTCAGATCAATATTGGCACCTTCAAACATGCGACGCATGGAGCGGCTCTTTTTCCACTCTTTTGATGAGACCGTCTGATCTTTATTGCGGTCGAGCAGTTTGAAAAAGTAGTTGGCTTGATTGACTAGCGGATCGGTGCTGGCTGTGACTGTTTTTTTGACTGAAGAAGCTGCGGGTGTTTTTTTACTGGCGGTTTGAGTTTTGTCAGTTTCTGACTTCGGCTCTGTTGGCTCATCTCCGGTAAGGGCAAACATGAACGAGGCCGCACTCCTCTGTGGCTTACCTGCTTTAGAAAGTTGGATCTCGCGTGGTGTTAAAAATCCATCCCCGTTTAAATCCATTACAAAAAAAGCACTTAGTTTGGTCGGATTATTTTTTCTCCATTCATATAGACCAATCTGGCCATCTTTGTCAGTATCGTGAGGAATAAATTCCTGATTTAAGTCCACCGTCGTCCGCGGCGGTTTACTGATACTACTTTCAGTGGAACTCTTCGATTTACTACTGGAAGAAGCCTGCGGTGCAGAGTCTTGTGTTTGTTGAAATGAACCATAGCGACCTCTGTTTGCATTCGAATCATATCCACTTGGCCTTACCTCAATGCGTTTATTGAATGATCCGGAAGAGCTACCGGGGGGACCACCGGAACTTTGAATCACAGTGACTTGAGGTGAGGCTCCGCTGCCTGAGGAACCTCTCCGACTGCGCATGCGTTCTATAATCTTTGGCATGATTTTTTCGAATTCCTGCCGACTCATATTGCGAGACGTATCTACACCAAATGATTGCAGAGATTCCTTGAAACGCCCTGGCATCTGGTCAAATTCAGCGACTTCGATCACACCGTTTTTGTTGCGATCGATAAACGACATCATATCCCGTGGACGATTTTCGCCACCAGGCTGCGCAACAGCCAGATCAGTACTGAGCCCTACCAGCAGTATAGAAGTAATCAGCAGACAGAAAAAACGGGACATTTTCCTTCTCCGCGGAAATTAGAGCGGTCTTTGATGGCCATATCTGTGTTTAATAGACAACCAGGGGCATTTTGCGCATCTGGTACAGTGTGATGCAAGAGAATTCCCTCTTTCCCTGCTATAGAAACACCAATCAGGGGAGAAAAGATCGTTCAATTTTCCAAGATTCAAGGATCTTTGAAACGGGACTTAAACTATTGAAGTATCACATGATAGTGGATGTTTTGTGAAATTGAACTTGTTTTTGATTTTTGCCACTCTTAGCATAATGATCATAAGAATATCTCTACAGTGATCTCTATTTGTCTTATTCAGAATCGCATTCACTATGATTCAAAACACCAAATTCAAACTCTATTTTGTTATCGCCTTGATCGGAGTCTTTTCCTGTTCAGATTCCGTCCACTACTCCTTACAGGCTCAGCAACCGGGTAATCAGCCCAACCAGGGAGGATTTGGTGGTAGAAGAGATCGTGGGGGCAGAGGTGGCTTCGGAGGCAACCGCGGGGGAGCACCTGGTGGTCTGGGTGCGATGATCGAACGTGAAGAGGTCAAGAAAGAACTGAAGCTAACGGAAGATCAAGTCAAGCAGCTGGAAGAAGTCGCTCAAACGATGCGCCCCACTCGCGAGGAAATGGAACCATTCTTGGGCCGGATGCGAGAAGCACAAACTGATCAAGAGCGAGCACTCATTCGTGAGGAAATGGGAGCGGCATTTGAGAAAAAGCGAAAAGCAGCTGAAGAAAAATTTTTCAGTCTGATGGATGAGAAACAATCCGCCCGTTTAAAACAATTACAGTTGCAGGAGCGTGGTTATCGTCAACTGAGTAACGAGGAGACTGCTAAATCTCTCAATTTGACAGAAGAGCAATCAGCAAAAATCAAAGCGCTCCAACAAGAACAATTTACAGCCTATCGGGAGTTGGGTCGCCGCGCTTCAACTGAAGACCGAGAAAAACTTCAAGCGGACTATAATCAGAAATACGAAGCTGTTTTAACAAAAGATCAAAAGTCCCAATGGAAAGCATTACAGGGACCACCTCTGGTTTCTTCTGATGGTCAGGCGAAATCCGGTTCTCCAACTGCTGTCGGTAATGCTACACCTGCGACACGTCCGCGGCCACAAATTCCGATGGAACCGAAAGGACTGAAGCCGGAAGACCGCCGCATTTCTTTTGGAAATGGTAATGCCCTTGCAATGCAGGATGCTGTAAAAGGAGATGCCAAAGGCAAACAACCAAAGGCCGTTGGTAAAATGTCATTCAATTTCCAGTTTGCTCCCTGGGGCGATGTTCTGAAACTATTCGCAGAATCTGCCGGTTACACTCTGGATTTAAATGATATTCCTCCGGGTACTTTTAACTATTTTGATCAGGGCAGTTACACACCCACCGAAGCGCTGGACATTATTAATGGTTACCTGCTTCAAAAAGGTTATGTGATCGTCCGCCGTAATCGGTTTCTGGTTGTATTAAATATCGATAACGGAATCCCCCCCAATCTGGTGCCCATTGTTGCCGTTGAGGATCTTGGCCAGCGTGGCAAAAATGAATTGATGAGTGTTTCGTTCCCAATGGAGGCAGCCAACATTGATCAAGTGGCTAAAGAAGTGGAAGCCATTTTAGGGCCACAAGGCAAGTCCGTTGCTTTAAAAACAGCAAATGCGATTGTTGTCACTGATATCGGCAGTAATCTGTTGCGCGTCAAAAAAATACTGGAAGGCGCCATCGCCAACGCAGGACCTACCGATCTGGTATTTCGTTCCTTCGATTTAAAGTACATTGATGCAATTGAAGCTGAGAAGATTATTCGAAACCAGTTTGGATTGGCAGCCACAACAAAAAATGTCAGTGCCAGTGCCCTGACTATGCGTTATTATGAGTCTCGTTCCCGACGCAGTAGCAACAGTCCTCCACCAGCACCAGCCACCCCTAAGAAAACGACGCAGGTTACAGCAGATCCCCGCACCAATCGCGTATTGGTGACAGCAACATCAGAACAAATCAAAATTGCAGAAGAAATCATCAAATCGATAGACGTCGATGAAGATGGTTCTGGTAATCCATTGACGGCAGGAGGAAATCGACCTTTCCTGCGTGTCTATACCGTGACTTCCGCCGACTCAAAAGAAGTGACGAAAACGCTGGATGCCATGATCCCCGGCGTCGTTGTCAATGAAGATGCACGCAATAATAAAATACATATCGTAGCCACCCTCAAAGAACACGAAAAAATCGAGGAAATGATTCGTCAACTGGATGGTGAAGGAGGCAGTCAGTCTGTTTCTGTCATCAATCTCAGCGAGCTTGATCCAATTTCTGCCACCTCAACACTCCGCTCATTATTCATACGTGACGGCAATGATGCCCCCACGATTGAAGCAGACCTGCTCGGACGCCGTCTGCTGGTACGTGGCACCCCCGACCAAGTGATACAGGTGAAAGCGTTACTGGCACAATTGGGTGAGGATGGTTCTGGAAGATCCAATGATTTACGCGATCGTGGTCCTGTTCGAACGATTCCGCTTGGCGGGCGCGATTCCAAGGAAATTCTCCAGTTGATTGATAAACTCTGGTCTGCTTCTGCTGGTGATACGAATCCTATAAGAATCGTCGTCCCCTCTGAAGATTCATTAATTCGAAAGAAGGTTCTGGGAGAAGAAGAGGCCCCCACCCGAAATCGCGGTTTTCGTAATCCTGAGCAAGACACCAGCGCCCCCATTAATCGTCGGATCCAACATCAACGTAGTGAAGCAGAAACCGACCATCAGAGTTTTTTCTTTACCGCCAGTGAGCTGAAGTCAGCAGAACAAACCACAAAAAAGAATAAGAGTGCTCCCGAAACCAGTTCTGATCAAAAAGTAGAAACCCAACCGAATGCTCAGAAGAATTCGACACAACCTGCTCCACAGACAAAGAAAATCAATCCGGTTGCGATTTCAACAAATGGCGATAATCTGATTATTTCATCAACCGATCTGGAAGCCTTGAATCGGCTGGAACAAATGATAGATGCCTTAACCCAGGCGATCCCTCCTAAAAATCAATGGACGGTATTTTATCTGAGATCAGCCGACGCCACTGCCACTGCGAAAATGCTGGAAAACCTGTTCCCGACCAGTTCTGTTTCCGAGATGGATTCGGGTTCCGGCATGCTGGGAGGCCTCTCATCGATTGGTGGCAGTCTGATGGATGCGACCGGTTTAACAACTTTGGGAATGGGTCCACAAACATTGCGCATCATTCCGGAATCCCGCTCTAATGCGCTGTATGTCACAGGACCTGCCGATAAAGTTCGCTCTGTCGAACAAATGCTTAAAGTACTTGATGCTTCTGAATTACCCGCGTCATTGAAAGATCGCTCACCTGGGATCATTCCTGTGGACTATGCATCTGCCAGTGATGTGGAGAAGATTGTCAAAGAACTTTACAAAGATTATCTTCAGTCTCCTCAACAGCAGAATAACGCACAAAAAGGAAATCCTTTTGCAGCGATGATGGGAGGCAGAAACTCTCAGAATGCATCCAATGCGAAACCTGTTGAAGCCAAACTAGCCGTCAGCGTTGACGAAAACGCTAATCAGTTGCTGGTATCTGCCAACGATTCTCTGTTTCAGGAAATCGAATCTCTAGTACGCGAGTTGGATTACTCTGCTAAAATGTCTCGCAAGTCGGTACGCGTGGTCACATTAAACAATGCCAATTCAGCTTTGATACAGAACGCACTGAGTTCTCTGTTACCGAATGTCTCCATCAGCACAACAGGCAGCAGCTCGCGGAAAAAGACCACTGAGCAGAAGCCCGGATCCCCAAACCAGTCTACTTCTCCCGGCAGTTCCAACAGTGGCAATGAAGATATTCGCCGGTTTTTTGAACAGCGAATGCGCGAACGGATGGGCATCCCTCAATCGGGTGGAAAGCAGACACCCGGCAGTAGCCGCTCCCCACGTGGGTTCCAGACACCCGGTAGTAATAATGGCAGCTCACGTAGAGGCAGCCGTCCAGGCCGCAGCCGCTAAGGCACCCTGATTCATACCTCAAGATTATTTTCTCTAGTGTAAACCCAATGGAAATCAGTGAAATTCTCCAACGACGCGGGATCCTTGATGAACGCCAGTTGCTGTTAGCCCAGCAGTCGGCGAACGGTCATCGTCTGGACCGTGTTGTAATGGAGATGGGTCTGGCGACTGAAGAAGTTCTACTGAAAGCCTTTGCCGATGAACTGGGCATGAAATATTTTGAGCTGAAAGATTTTCAGGTTGATACCGAACTGCTTTCTCAATTTCCAGCAACGCCGATCTTTCGACATGCACTCCTACCACTCAGACGAGATAATGGCCGTGTGCTGGTGGCTTCTGCCGATCCGTTTGACTTTGAAGCCATCGATGAATTAAGTTCTTTAAGCGGCCAGATTTTGGAACCCGTGCTGGCACTTCATGATGATGTTGTCGAATTGATCAAGGATAATCTGGGCGTTGGCGGTGACACGATTAACGAACTGGTCTCCCAACGCGCATCCGAAGACGGAGTGGAACTGCTTGAAGAAGTTTCTGAAGAGCATGGCGAACTGGCCGATATGGCCCAGACGGCATCGGTCATTCGTCTTGTCAACGAACTGCTGATCGAAGCCCTGCAACAACAGGCCAGCGATGTGCATATCGAACCTCACGAAACCGGGTTGGTCGTGCGTTATCGTGTGGATGGTCTGCTGCGGTTACAGTCAGTGCCTCCGGAAATCAATCATTTTTATTCAGCAATTATTACGCGCCTCAAAATCATGGCGCACCTGAATATCGCGGAAAAGCGTTTACCACAAGACGGACGAATCAAACTGCGCATTACCGGCAGGGAAATAGACGTTCGCGTTTCGATTATTCCCATGATCTATGGAGAAGGCGTCGTCCTGCGTCTGCTGGATAAGGAGCGCATGGTGTTTCGTCTGGATCATGTCGGTTTGAACCAGGAAATGCTGTCGACTTTTCGCGAACTGATCCAGGCACCTCATGGAATTATTCTGGTAACCGGACCAACGGGAAGTGGAAAAACGTCGACTCTCTATAGTGCGTTGAATGAGATCAAGAATCCGGAGACAAAAATCATCACCGTGGAAGATCCGGTGGAATACCACAGTGAAGGGATCAGTCAGATCCAGGTCCATTCCCGAATTGGACTCACCTTCGCCAATGGGTTGCGCAGCATTTTACGCCATGACCCTGATATCGTTCTGATTGGTGAAATTCGTGATGGTGAAACGGCCAACAGTGCAATCCAGGCATCCTTAACAGGGCATCTGGTATTCAGCACTTTGCACACAAATGATTCCCCGAGTGCTTTTACTCGTCTGGTTGATATGGGTGTGGAACCCTATCTTGTTGCCAGTACTGTAGAAGCCGTGTTGGCACAGCGTCTGGTTCGTGTACTCTGTCCGCATTGTAAAAAACCTTATCAACCGCAGGCTGATAAACTACCTCCCGATTTTCCGGATCTCAATATTCAGGAATTATGGGAGCCTGTTGGTTGTCGACATTGTCGCGAAACCGGATATTCCGGGCGAATTGGAATTCTTGAACTTCTGGTAAATGATGCTGTTATCAGGAAATTATGTACTGAGCATGCCAGTTCGGGTCAAATTCGCGATTACGCCCGTAAAAATGGTTGGCAAACATTACGCGATGCCGGCTGGCTAAAAGTAGTTGAAGGAGTAACTTCCGTAGATGAAATATTGCGGGTGACCAAAGGAGATATTTAGAGCGAGATTTACTTATAAGATAATGTGACTATTATTGTTTAGAGTTTTGATAAACCAGAGTCAGTTCAATGCCGGATTTTCAATACATCGCGCGAGAAGCAACGGGCCGCCAGGTGACTGGTATTCTGACTGCTTCCAATCAGCAGGATGCGCTGAATTCTCTGGCTGCGCGCAATCTGTTTCCTGTGAAAGTGGATTTAGCAGATCAGGCCAAAGCTCAATTAAAGTATTCCGGACGTCGTGTCAGTGCGCGATACCTTTCGATATTCTATACACAGTTAGCAGATTTATTGAGGTCAGGAGTGCCACTGCTGCGTTCACTCGAGTTATTGAATAAGCAGTCGAACAATCCCGCTCTCAAGCAGGTTCTGGAAGAAGTACGTGGTGAAGTGGCGGATGGTACCCGTCTGGCAGTTGCGATGGGGCAACATCCTAAAGTATTTTCTGAACTCGCTGTCAGTATGATCCGCGCCGGTGAAGAAGGCGGTTTTCTGGAAGATGTGTTGAAACGAATTGCCAATTTTACCGATCATCAGGAAGAACTGAAAAACCGTGTAGTAGGCGCGATGATTTACCCGGTATTTCTAACGACATTCGGCACGATCATTGTAAGTTTTTTACTGGTTTACTTTGTACCCAAGTTTGAGCCGATTTTCGCGAGGATGTCGGAGCGGGGAGAACTTCCATGGGCAACCACGACGCTCCTGGGATTCAGCGCATTCATGCAATCTTACTGGTTCATTTTGATTTTTGCACTCGGAATGAGCGTGGTGGGTGTTTATAAATATGCAGAAACAACTGAAGGACGTCTGAAATTTGACCAGTTTCGATTAAATGCCTATGGCCTGGGAGGTGTTGTACGTAGCCTGGCCATTGCCCGGTTTTGTCGCATTCTGGGAACCTTACTGGCGAACGGCGTTCCCATTTTACAATCATTGCGGATTGCCAAAGATGCCGCGGGTAATAAAGTCATCAGCGAAGCGATTGGTGAAGCGGCTGAAAGTATTTCTTCTGGAAAATCGATTGCCGAACCGTTTACCATCTGCGGTCAGTTTCCAGAAGAGGTTGTTGAAATGATTGCCGTGGGCGAAGAAGCGAATAACCTGGAACAGGTTTTAATTGATATTGCGGATAATATGGAACGTCAGACAAACCGTAAGCTGGACATGTTCGTTCGTATGCTGGAACCTGTGATGCTGTTGCTGATGGCGGCAGTGGTAGTTTTTGTCATGTTGGCATTACTTTTACCGGTTTTTCAAAGCTCCGGTTTACTATAATAAAGGGTGAGGGGGTTTTATCTCAGTCAGGTAGAACCAGAAAATTGCCTTCTGGAAATTGTATAAAGCGAAAAGGATGGAGACATGTATCGAATCAAGCCACAACCGAAACAAAAAAAGCGTCATGGATTTACGCTCCTGGAAATGCTGATTGTATTAGGAATCATTCTCGTGATTGCAGCGATGGTTGTTCCTAACCTCTTAGGAAGTCAGAAAAAAGCGAACATCAAAGCAACGAGTGCCAGCATTCACAATCTGGAGCAGGCATTCAAACTATACGCTGCAGATAATAATGGAGAATATCCACAGGGAGGCCAGGAACAGATTCAGCTCTTATTATCAGAAACAGACGCAGATGGTAAAGCCATCGATCCTTTTCTGGAATCAATCCCTCTCGATGCATGGGGGCAAACTTTTCAGTATGAGTACCCGAACAATAAGGCGAAATCGACCAAGCCGGCAATCTGGTCGCTCGGGCCAAATCAGCAGGATGAAAATGGCTCAGGCGATGATGTGAATAACTGGGATCAGACAAAATAATCTGACATTGCAAAAGGCATGCAGCAGATGAAATCAGGGGACGTCACAAGTGACGAACAAACAGAACAAGACTGGGAACACTCAACAACATCGCGCGGCATTTACGCTGTTCGAAATGTTGATCGTTCTTGGTCTGTTACTGGTGCTCGTTTCTGTTGTGTGGCCTGCCGTGATGCGAATCAGTGCTGGTAACCGATTAAGACAGAGCATGCAGGATGTCAATTCTGCCTTCGCTGCCGCCCGCATTCGAGCCATCGAGGACGGTGTCAATTATCAAGTGTTTCTCGAACCGGGAGGCAACCACTACCTGGTTGTACCTGTGGATCGGGGGATATTAGGACTGGAAACAGACGCTTCCGATTCTCAGCAGTCATCCCTCAGAGAGCCGGTTATTTCTCAGGAACTCTCCGAAGAATTTCAGTTCAGCAAAGACTTTTCAGCGACAGTCAAAGAACCAGCTGTCCCCTTTGAGTGGCTGGCCAAACTACCGAATGCCAAAGAATGGAACTGGATGGAAAGTTCGTTTCCGATAACATTCTATCCCGACGGAACTGCCGCTTTTGATCTAAAGCATGAAATCCTGAAAGAAGATCAGCAGGTTGCCGGCATACACCTGCGCAGCCTGACAGGAAGTACGACGATTTCTTACGATCAGGAGAAATCGAAATGAGAGTGAACAGACTGATCTTGCTCAAATCTAAACAGAGCCGATCCGGGATTACATTACTGGAAGTTCTGATTTCGCTTTCCATTTTTCTTGGTGCTCTGGCTGCCATCAGTCAATTGATTAGCATAGGATCCCGTGCCGCATTGCAAGCACAGCTACGAACTCAGGCGATCATAAAATGTCAATCAAAACTGGCTGAAGTATTGGCGGGTGTACAACCAATGGAATCGGTTTCCCTGATTGCATTCGAAGATGATGATGAGAACTGGAAATGGAGTTTGGACGTCGAGCCAGGAGATTATGAAAACCTCTTAAAACTGATGGTGACTGTTCAATATGCGGGCGAAACGGAAACGATCTTTTCCAGTTATCAATTAACGCGTCAGGTAAGAGATCCCGCGATGCTCCTGGATGCAGCCAATACGGTGCAATCTGCAAGTGAAACCGATTTGGAGGAACTGTGATGAACAGAAACCGTTCCTGCAATCGAGGGTGCCCACAGCAATCATCTGGCTTCACACTACTGGAAGTCATTCTGGCTATCGGATTAACCACCCTGCTCTTAGCCGCCATTTATTCTGCCTTGGATTTATACTGGAAATATACAACCATCGGCCAGCAACAGGTTGAGCGAGCCCAAATAGCCCGGGCTGTATTTCAGAAAATAACACACGATTTACACAGTGTCACTTTTGTCAATAATACTGTAGATGAAGAATCTTCAAGCAGCGATTCCGATGAAGAAACGGAAGATGTAGAGATTCAGATCACCAATCCGGATGACGCTTATACCTCTGGAAATATTGGGGTTTATGGCGACGCTCAGTCACTTGTGCTGCATACCAGTCGCCCTGCCCGGCAACCATTGTTCATTTCACAATCTGACAGTTCTGCAGAATCACAGAGTGATCTGTTATCCATTTCTTATTTTCTGGCAAACGCTGGTTCAGAAGGACTTGCAGGTGCAGCTGGCGATCGATTTCGGGAGACTGCTGGAGGGGGAAATGACAATCAGGGCCTGGCCCGTCTCGAAGGAGACCGGTTATTGATGAGCAATGCAGATGAATCAGGCGATCTCGTACAATTAGCCGAGCAGTCCCAGTTATTAGCGCCGGAAATCGGCAGCTTACAGTTTCAATATTTTGATGGCACTGACTGGCTGGAGGTCTGGGACAGTATCGAATATGGAACCGTACCTCAGGCGATTAAAGTAACCGTAGGCTTTCGAAATGATGACGTTGAGGGCGGGCTGAATATCACAAATGCAAAAATTAATGGCTATGAGAACAGCTACAGCATGGTGATTGCACTCCCGCTGGCTTTACCGGCGATATTACAGACGATCGAACAGGATTCCAGCGACTTTTAAAAATAACTTACTTGAGTTTAGAAGATGCAGCATTCCAATTCACATCATGATCACTGGCAACATTTTCCAGATCGGAAAATATTGGAAAATCTGCGCGCGGGAAGCACGCTGCTGGTGGTTCTGGTGGTCGTGGTTATGCTCAGTCTGGGAGCCTATACATTTTCGGAATTAATGATCGTCGAGATGGAAGCCACCAATGTTTATGGTCGTTCGGTTCAATCGCGCGAACTGGCTTTATCGGGAATTGAACTGGCAGCCGCTTATGTAGGAGATCGATCCGAAATTGACGGTTGGAATTCATATCATAATCCAGAACAGTTTCAAAATATCAATTTGTTACCAAAAGAGGTCTCGCGCGCCAGTGGTTATTTTAGTGTGGTTGCACCCATAATCGCAGATTCACAGACCAATGCCGTCCGCTTCGGTTTAATGAATGAATCAGGAAAACTGAATCTGAATATACTGGCAAGTGAGGAAGAGGAAGAAGAAGGCGACGCCGTTGATCGGATGATGTATATCCCGAATATGACCGAAGATATCGCGGCTGCCATACTCGACTGGATCGACGAAGATGACGAAACACGCACATACGGAGCAGAGAGTGATTATTACGAAACGTTAGAGTCGCCTTACTTTGCTAAAAACGGTCCGCTGGAATCGTTACACGAACTGTTACTGGTTCGTGATATCACACCAGAAATGCTATATGGCGAAGATACGAATCGAAATGGGATTCTAGATCCGAATGAGAATGATGGCGACGCCACTCTGCCCCTGGATAACGCCGATGGTCTTCTGAACCCTGGTTGGTTTGATTACTTCACAGTACATAGTCGCGAGATCAATATTCGTCCTGATGGCTCAGAAAAGATCAATGTGAATATGACGATGCTGACGGAATTATATGACATGCTGGAAGTAGAGTTGGGGCCGGACGAGGCCAAATTCATCGTTGCTTATCGCGCGAATGGCCCGGTGGAGACTTTGGCTGACCTGGAATCGGGAGGCTCGCTGAGTACCGTGGGTAGTGGATTGAGCGAAGAACAGGCGCTCAATGAATTAGCAAACGGACTGGCGAAAGCTTTGTTTTCTGAAGAAGGTGTGACAGTCACACGCGCAGGGATTGACTTATCTGGGGGAGGCATTTTCACAATCAACTCTCTGTTTGATCTGATTGGATCTGAAGTGGAAACAGAAATTGACGGACAGAAGACAACACTTCAAAGCCCCTGGTTGGCTGATCCCGCTGCCATGACCGCGGATCTACCAATCCTGCATGAGATTCTCACAACTACCAAAAATCAGTACATTGAAGGACGGATTCATGTTGATGAAGCACGGCTGGAAACACTGTTGGGAATCCCTGATATGGATGAAGACTTAGCCTATGCGATCGTAAATTCCCAAATGACCGGTACAAACGGAGCACCCTCCTCGGAAATCAGTCAGGCACGGCAAACAACAGGATGGCTTGTCATTGAGGGACTTACGACAATAGAACAAATGAGAAAACTGGCTCCTTACCTTTGTAGTGGCGGTGATGTCTTTCGTGCCCAGGCATTGGGCTATTTCGGAAAGTCAGGACCGGTCACCCGGGTGGAAGCCATCATTGATGGAACATTTATTCCACCTCGAATTACTTACATCCGTGATTTGAGTAATCTGGGAGCCGGGTATTCCTTGCCGACACTGCAGGGGATTAATCAGGATGATTAACCAATCTCACCGAGCTCATGAATCGAGTTATTCGTGAAAACGTTTTCGAATTGATTTTTTTATTTTGAGAAACATGTAATGGCAGACTATCTGGCAATCAATTGGGGAAAAACAGGACTCTTCGGTGTGGAAGCGCACGTGAGCAGTACTGCTGTTTCTGTGAAGCGATCTTTTCATATTGAATGGCCCGAGCAATTGAATCCGGTTCAGGATCCGATTTCTTCTGGTAGCTGGTTAAAAAATGAATTTGCAAAATTAAGTCTCTCCAGCAAGAATGTTTTGATTTCCTTTCCGCGGCATGAATCGACGATTCGCCTGCTGGAAATACCAGATGTGCCTCTGGATGAAGTTCCCGAAATCGTTCAGTTCCAGGCGGCTACCAAGTCTTCGGTTCCTCTGAATCAATTGTTACTTGACTTTCTGTTACTGCCGGCAGGGGTAAATAAAGCAACTCATGACGTGCTCGTAGCGAGCATCGCAAAGGACTTACATGACCGGTCAGTGAAAACATTTCAGTCGATGGGCTTGGAGGTTATTTCAACGGGAATCAGCTCGATTGCTGCTGCTGAATGGATCGCCCATACTGATTCTGGAAATATGGCTGCGCCCACTTTGATCGTGAATCAAGTGGATCACCATCTGGAAATGTCTCTGGTTAGCAATCGAGAAATACTGTTTACCAACTCAACTTCACTCACATCAGAAGATCGTAATGCAACCGAACAGGCGATACTCACAGAACTCAATCGTTTTCTATTGGTCTGCAGCTCACAACTTGCCGGTCAAAAATCAGAACGCATTTTTTTGATTGGCGAGGAGCAAGCTCAACAGGAAATCACGGAGAAAATCGCTGAGCGATTTCAGTGTGCAGTCGAAGTACTCGATCCATTGCTCAACATAAAGTCTGCGTCTGGAGATTTTGCTGCTTTAGAACATCCGGGAGTGCTGGCAGGGCCTTTGGGTATGTTGTACGCTCAGGTTGAACAGAAACTGGAATTGATCGATTTTCTGAACCCCCATAAAGCGGAGGTCAAACCGGACCGCCGCAATCTGCAAATTGGACTGGGCGTAGCAGGTGTTGTATTAATTCTGCTTGCAGCGCTATTTTTGACGCAGCGTCGCATTTCTGATTTGGATGACCAACTCGCCGAGCAACAGAAAATACAACGTGATCTGGATGATTTTCTTAAACGAGGTCAACCAACGCTGGAATCGGTTGCACTGATTCAGAAATGGGAAACCTCAAATTCGAAAGCATTAAAGTTGATCGAAAAAATTGAGACGGTGTTGCCAGGAACTGATCGATTATACCTCGATGAACTGGATCTGACTCGCTCTGCCGGTCAGTCCATCAGTCGCCTGAAAGCAAGCGGCCATGCCAAAGATGAATTGGATGTAAGAGACATTAACCAGCAATTATCCAACAACAATTTTCGAATACACCCTCGAACAAATAAAAGTGGTGCCATTGATGCCAAGTATCCTGTTCCCTTTGAAATCGATGCTGAACGACTTCCTCCTCCCGTGGAAACGAAACCGAAATCTGTACCCGGGAAGTCAAGTTAAATTCTGTGGATGAGATTAAGAGTTTGTCATGTAAGATGTATTTAATTGACGTGAATGATTGAACGATGCAAAAACGAGAAAAAATACTGGCGGCGATCTTTGGCGCCGTGATTCTGATCTGGTTTGGAATGCCTGTCATTGACAGCACATTCATTGAGCCAGTTGAATCACGCCAAAATCAACTGAACGTATTAAACCAACAGATTGATCAACGGGAACAGAAAGAACTGGAACTCCTGCGTTCAGCCAGTCAGTTAGGAAACTGGTCTGCACACAGCTTACCACCGGACGAACATGATGCGCAGCGACTTTATCTGGAATGGTTAGACGATCTGGCAGAGCTGTCTGGATTCTCTGATATCCAATTGACACCCGGTCGTCGAATTCGCGAACGGAAGACGTATGTTGCAGTTCAGGTGACACTGAAGGGAACCGCCACCTATGATCAAATCTGTCATTTTCTGTTGCATTTTTATCAGACAGAATTACTGCAAAACATTATCGGTCTGGAGTTGAAAAGTACGGGCACCAGCAAAGCGAACCCTCTCCAAGTCAAACTAACGGCTGAAGGACTCGCTCTGAATAAAGCAAAACCGCGCGAAGAACTTTTTCCCCGCGCGAAGCTGACAACTACGTTGGATTTAGATAGCACGAAAATGAAAGTCCAAAACATAACTGAGTTCCCCAATGAGCCTCCTTTTCGAATTCGCATCGATCGGGAATTTCTCACGGTGAGCGAAATAGCCGATGATACCTGGACTGTCGCCAGAGGCGCTAATTTGACATTACCCGCCGAACACAAGGCCGGCACACCCTTTGAACTGTCTCCCCTGAATCAGTTCTCTGAAGGCAACACAAAATTACAAGCTTCGATTACGCAGGACTCAAAATTAATCAAAGTGCTCAGCACTAAATATTTTCCGAAAGACGAGAGTTATTTAATCAAAATCGATGATGAAATTCTGAATGTAACCAACCATGCAGCCGGTGAATGGTCGGTACAGCGGGGCGTGTTGGATACCAAGGCAACCGCTCATTCCAAAGGCGCGGCGGTGAAAGAAGTGCCGCGTTACTTACAGGCTGTTTTCGATTATCGTCTGATCGCTCCTGTCAATCCCTTTGCGAAGCCTGTCCCGGATAAGTCTTACAAACTGAAACTGAAAGACATTCTAAAACAGAACGTCGTCAAAGGAACTGCTCTCGAATTAACGGTTCCCCTGGAAGGGATCAATCCATCATTGGCTGCTCCTGAAGTATCAGTCAAAACAGAACTACCCGCGATGACTGTTCAATCAGGGAAGTTAAAGTGGTTACCACCTGAAGAGCAAAAAGCGGGTGTTTACCCCGTCACCATCACTGCGATTCAGGGAGGACAGACGGTAGAAAAAAAATTCCAGATAGAACTGCTTGAAAAAAATCTACCACCCAATATTGAAGTTCCTTCCCTGGTAACTGCATATCAGGCAAGACCGCTTTCACTCTTTGTGAAAGCCTCTGATCCCGACCTACCTTCACAAAAACTCAAATTCGAATTAGAAACCGAAGCCCCCGCAGGAGTCATGCTTAATTCAGAAACAGGTGAAATCAATTGGACCCCTACCGCTTCCACTGAATTAAAAGACTATCCGATGACCATCAAGGTATCTGATTCTGGTACACCACCTCTTTCCACTTCCAGGAAATTAATTGTCAAAGTGGTGTTGGACGATGCTTTCTTTACCTTCTTAACGGGAAGCATCGAGCTCGATGGTAAAAAAATTGCCTGGATCCGTAACCGGGCAACAAATCAGAAACGTGAAGTTCAAGTCGGTGATACCATCGATGTCTCTGAAATCCATGCCATTGTCAAAACGATTACTGACAAATTTCTCATTCTGGAAATTGATGGCAAACCGTGGACACTCTCGCTGGGAGAAAATTTCAGAACCATGCGAAACCTCACTTCACCTTCCGTGTTAAACTAACATCTCTCTTTCACATCATAAACGAGGAGATGAATTTATCCTCTTTTCTCCTTCTTTCCAATCTTAAACCCACCGCCACTTATCGCCTGAAATATGAGCTTTGCCATGACTCGACCATCTTCAATGATGTGTACGACTGGGAGTATCCTCGCGCATATACTTGCTGAATAACAGCTTATGAATATTTTCAACGTCAAATAAACTCCGAATTTCTTTACAAATGTAAAACCTTTGTTCAATAAAAATGTCAAACTTTGCCGATATTAACGATTGTAGGGATTCCGTCTGAGGTGTTCTCGCACGAGTTGCGTACACATTTCATGACTTACATCTCTGAAATTATCTCCCGATACCAAGGGGTGAAACGTTGTTATCTTTGAAACGTATCAGCAGAACGATTTCCAGACAATTACGATGTCTGTTGGCGGCTCTTCTTCTGTGCGGGCCTTCCATCTCTGTTTACGCCGATAGCAAAACCAGTCTCTGGAGCCGTCTGCGAAAACCAACTGCGGCTGAATCCAGTGAAACGCATTCTGCTTCCGAGGCCCCCAATCAACAAGCAAACTGGATTAAGCAGAACCGAAAAGAAAATGAACCTACGGATATTTCCCTCAATTATATCCAGACATCCTGGGGTAAAGTCTTAAATAAGGTTGCAGAGCAAAGCCAGTTAACTCTGGTAATGGATGTCGTGCCTAAAGGTTTTTATTCCCGTATTGATAAACGGACGCATTCTCTCAGCGAAACAATACAGATTTTAAATCGTGAACTCGAACCAAAGGGGTTTCGATTACTTCAAAAAGACAAATTTCTGATCGCACTGGATCTTCGTCGGGCCAAGTCTCGCTATGTTCGCGCAACTGTTCAAAATAGCGGTCAGGAACAACAAACCACAGCTGATAAAAAACAGCCTCTCCAACAGGTCGAATTTCAAGAACGGGCTGTGGAGACTAAATCACGAATTAAAACGGCAGATGTTCCGGCAACTTTTGATAATAAATCGCGAAAAATTCTACAAAAACCAGCCAAACTGCAAAAGACCATTTTCGCAATCCAGCCGCGCACTCTGAAAAGCACTGACATTCTTCGACTATTGTATCATGCCTTTGAATCACGTTCGGATTTACAGGGGGATGGCCCCAATGGATTTCCAGGAGTGATTGTTTATTCCACCGTCAGCCAGAGTCTGCAGGATGAGAAGACGGATAAGTCTCTCAAAATTGTAGAACCGCAGATCGAATTTCGCATGGGAATCGATAAACAAAATAATGAGTTAATTTTTGAAGCCACCAGTCGAAAAGCGAAGGCATTAAGAGCAACCGTTATGAAGCTGGATCAATCTGCCAAAAGTAGCGTAGATTCGGTTCAACTTGTCTCAGGAACATCACAAATTGGCCGTGTAGCACGAACTTTATACCGTCAACTCAACTCAGACACATTACAAACCCGTAAACCGCAAAGTTTATCAGCCAGACCCTCTTCAGATAACTTACTATCGCCACGCAATCAGCAGATTAATCAATTGAGGCAGCGTGTTGATCAGGTCGGTTTTGATGAGCCACAACAAGAGAAAGCTACACAGAAACCGCTGGGGCCCCAACCAGCAGAGAAACCTGCAGAAGCCAAAGATCAACTTTCACTTCCGGAACTTCTTCAGGACTTGAGTGGTAAGGTCAACATTGAATCTGTACCGGACCTTGGGGTATTAATTCTACGAGGTAAGGATGAAGATGTGGATGCTTTGATGAAGATCATCAAAGAGCTGGAGAAATTAAGTGAAGGCACGCGACCTGACATCCATTTATTGAATTTGCGTCATGTCAATTCAAGCGCCTTGGCGGAACTGCTGAATGGCGTCTATGAAGATCTGATCGAATTAAGGGCCATCCAGGGACAGATTCAGAAAATCAAAATCATTCCTCTGGTGAAACCGAATGCCTTATTGATTCTAGCCCCTGATACGGACATGCCTTCCATTCTCAAATTAGCCGAAGAACTGGATCAGCCGGTCGATCCGCTGAGCGAGTTTGGTGTCTTTCAGTTAAAAAGCGCCAGTGCCAGCCAGGTTTCAACAATGTTGCAAGATTTTTACGAAGAACGCGACGGTTTGGGAACTCGTATCCAGGTCTCTCCGAATATTCGAACTAATTCTGTGATTGTACAGGCGCAACCTCGTGATATGCTGGAGATCTCTGCTCTGATTCAAAAAATAGACCAGGATCAATCCCAGGCGATAAGCCGCGTTAAAATTTTCCCTCTCAAGAATGCCATTGCCGCTGATTTGGCTGAAACTTTGAATTCGACACTGCAAAGCGTTCTTAATCCCGCTGCAGCTCAGACTTCTGGTCTGGGATCCAACATTGGTGGTGCCGGTGGTGAAGCGGCTCAGCAGTTACAGGAAGCACGCTCTGTGGTACTTGAGTTTCTGTCTCAGGAAGGCAAACAAAGCCGTGTATTGCGATCCGGGTTATTGGCAGATATTCGAGTGATTGCCGACCCTCGTGCAAATTCGCTGGTTGTCACGGCACCGAAAGACAGCCTGGAACTGCTGGAAGCACTCATCAATCAATTTGATGCGCAGGTTACAACGGTGGCTGAGCTAAAGGTGTTTACATTACAAAATGCAGATGCAGACTTAATGGTGACTTTACTGCAGTCAACATTTTCAGTTGAGAATCAACAAACCGATTTGGGAATTCAAATTGCCGGCGTCAATGATGCGAACAGCAATCTGATTCCATTAAAATTTACTGTCGACCGTCGTACCAATTCCGTAGTCGCACAAGGCGGTGCCGACGCGTTACAAATTGTCGAAGCCATTCTGTTAAAATTGGATAGTGCTGACAGCCGGAAACGTGAAACAACGGTGATTCAACTGAAAAACACACCCGTCGCCGATGTAGCAGAGGCGATCAATGAGTTTCTCGATACTCAACGCTCGTTGATTTCACAGGATCCTGATCTGATCAGCAGTTTTGAATTACTGGAACGGGAAGTGATCGCTGTACCCGAACCGATCAACAATAATTTAATTATCAGTGCCACGCCTCGCTTTTTCGATCAAATTTCTGATCTCGTCAAAGAATTGGATAAGGAAGCACCTCAGGTCATTATTCAGGCTTTGATTGTGGAAGTGGAACTGGATAACGATGATGAATTTGGAGTCGAGCTCGGAATTCAGGATTCGCTACTCTTTAATCGAAGTATCATCGATAACATTCTGACGGTGCAACAAACAGTCACCGGACAGAACAACGTGACACAAACCAATCAAACGATTGTATCGCAGGAAGCGACACCCGGATTTTTGTTTAACAGTATCAATCCTCTGGGTACCAACAACACTCAGAATGTTAGAAGTACGGCAGGTCAGGCGCTGAGTAATTTTTCATTACAGCGCGGTAACAGTGATCTTGGTTTTGGTGGATTGGTTTTATCAGCCAGTTCCGAATCGGTCAGTATTCTGATTCGCGCCTTAGCTGCTAAACGCAACGTGCACATTTTAAGTCGTCCGCAAATTCGGACCGTGGACAACGTTACCGCTCAAATCCAGGTGGGGCAGATTGTTCCCGTTGTGAATGGTGTGACAGTCTCCAGTGTCGGTTCAGCGAACCCTGTCATTGAACAGGATGAAGCCGGCATTATTCTGACGGTGACGCCGCGTATCAGTCCTGATGGTAATATCGTCATGGAAACGATAGCAGAGAAAAGTGACTTCGATGGAGGAAGTGTACCTATCTTTACGGATGCCACCACCGGGAATGTGGTCGAGTCTCCTATCAAAAATATTACACAAGTTCAAACAACAGTCAGTGTTCCCAATGGTCAAACAGTTGTACTGGGTGGAATGATCACCGAACGGGATACTACCATCGAGCGTAAAGTACCCTGGCTAGGCGATATTCCCGTTGTGGGAATTCCCTTCCGCTATGATTTCAGTTCAACGAGACGCACAGAATTGCTCGTCTTTCTGACTCCGCGCATCATTCAAAACGATGCGGATTCAGAATTCATTAAACAGGTGGAATCAGAACGAATTCATCTTCAGGTAGAAAAAGCAGAACAAATGCAAGGGCCGATTTTTGCTGTGCCTCCGGGAGAACCCGAATTCCTGCCCGATGGTGATGGAACACTGGAAGCAATTCCCACAACAGTCATGCCTCAAACCAATCTGAATCCATCGCTCAAAATCGAACAGGATACCAGTGGAGGTATCCAACAGATCAACTACGAAAGAGAACAACAACGTCTCTCTTCTCCAAAAAATTCGGTCAAAAAAAGACGTTTTCCTTATTGGAGGCGAGATTAAGCGATGAACCACCTGACCCTATCAGTTCGCTATCTGGTGATGATTCTAATGTTCTCGTCATCGACAGCCGGATGTACGAGTCTGGCATTAACAGACTGGGATTGGAAGTCGGCAAAGAATTATGCCACTCCCAAAAAACCGGCTATCGAAATCGTTGCGCTCTGGGAACCTGCTGAAGGAAAAGGCGTTGACGGAATGCCGACGCGGGGATTTTCAGGACAGATTATGTTTTTTCAGCACAATAACTCTTCACCCGTATATGCCAAGGGTGATGTGATGATTCATCTCTATGATGATCAGGGAGATTTAGAACAACAGTCAAAGCCCCTACATCAATACAAATTTGATGCTGGCGCCTGGCAGGTCCATGGAGTCGATTCCACGTTAGGCCCCGCTTATCAGGTCTTTATTCCTTATGTCAGGAAAGGGAGAGATAAAGTGGAATGTGCCTTACGCGTTCAACTCTCTCAAAAAAAAGCTCCCGAGATCTATTCCCGCATGATTTCCGTCAAACTGGATGGAAAAACTCCTGAGGAGACCCCACAAACACTCACTCAGCAGGAACCTGCCGCGAAAGCAAAAGTAATCGTTGATACATTGGCACGTCGCGAATCGGGCAAACAGCTGGAACTCTCTCCGGAACATAAACAATCTCGACTGGAACGTTCCACACCAGAGCAAACAGAAATTCAACAAATCATGGCAGAAGTCATTGAACCCGTTGTTGATGAACGGGATGAACGAATTCACCAACTGGAAAATCAAATGGCGCGTTTGTTGAACGATCAAAAACAACAATCACACAGCGGCGTCACACACAGTAATTTCAATGTATCGCCAACGAGAGCTGCCGGATATCGGAAATTTCGTCTGCAAGGTCCCAAGGAATAACCTCATCCCTACACGGAAAACAGATTATTTACTTTGACCGTGAAATGACGATGTTATAATAAGACAGGTAGCGATCCTGTTCCGTTTAGGCGACTGTTCCGAGGAAATTCATGCCACGCTCTTTTATCACAAGCGTAATTAGTATAGTAGTTTGCGCATACTTTAGTTTCACGTTTACAGAACGAATCGAGGCCCAGGTTCAATCTCTGTCCAATAGTTCTGCTCAGACGGGCGGGAATACCGGAACCAATATTGGAAATGCGCGCACGGGAAACCAGTCACTCGGCAATTCACAGTTTGGTCTCTCCACATTTGGAAACGCACAATCATTGAATCCCCAGAATGGTTTCATTGGACGCTCAGATTCGGCAGTGGATTCATTTATTGGTCGCAGCAACACACAGAATACCGGCAACAATGCCAGCCAAAACCGTAATTTTAACAGAGCCTCCTCCAGTGGTATTCAGAATGGGCAGAACCAGTTTAATAGAGGTCAATCTGGCCCAATCGTTCCTGCATTTCGTCCGCAGATGAAAATTGCCTTTACCGCACCCCCGCTCCCGCTGAGTAGTGTCACAAGTTCTATGGGTCAGTCACTTGACCGATTGAAAGCTCGAAACGAACGGCTTCGCGGTGTGCAGTTTGAGTTGAACGCGGACCGGAGTATCACATTGCGGGGGCAGGTGAAGTCAGAGAGTGCAAAGAAGCTGGCAGCATTCCTGGCGATGTTGGAACCGGGAGTTCGTAAAGTCAAGAATGAATTGACAGTCGCCGAGAAGTAACCGACTTTGTTAAACCAATGTCGTCGCCGCTGGTGTCTTCACACTCTTCATTAGTAAAGCGAACTGTTGATCGTGTTCGCTCAATTGTCCCGCGCTCTCTTCAAGCAGGTTCTCGGTAAACGGGATTTTAACGACATGCCCGCTACCTGGTGCGACATCGACCGATTCAAACTTTTTGTTTAACAGAGATTTCAGTTGAAAAACGATATTCCCGGTAGGTGTCATTAATTCCAATTCATCGTTTAGTTCAAACTTGTTTTTGACATCCACAATCAGGCCATCTGCATCACGGTCGATAATATCGCCGACAAACTGTTGTTTATTTGCAACTGAGCGGCCTTGCTCATAATTCTGCATGCTTTCGGAAGCATGTCTCTGGAAGAAACCTTCGGTATACCCGCGGTTGGAAAGGCTGTCGAGCATCTCCAGCAGGTTGTCATTGAACTCGATACCAGCAGCCGCATCGTCAATGGCTTTACGATAAACTTGCGCGGTCCTGGCGGCGTAAAAGAAGGATTTTGTACGTCCTTCAATTTTTAGCGAACTGATTCCCATATCACTGAAAGTTTTCACATGTTGCACGGCGCGCAGATCTTTGGAGTTCATAATGTAAGTGCCATGCTCATCTTCATACGCGGGCATATACTCACCCGGGCGTTGCGGTTCTTCCAGCAGGAAGAGCTGATCAACAATCGGAAGTTGTTGCTGGCTTTTTGGAGGGGGAGGATTCTTTAAGACGATATCCCCTTCCAGCGTCTGGACGGCATCATTTACCTTGTAATCCCAGCGACAGGCATTGGTGCAGTTCCCCTGGTTGGAATCGCGATGATTCATATAGCCGGAAAGCAGACAACGTCCAGAGTAAGCAATGCAAAGCGCACCATGAACGAATACTTCCAGTTCCATATCGGGGCACTCTTCCTGAATTTCTGCTACTTCTTTAATCGAGAGTTCGCGGGAAAGAATGATTCGAGACAGCCCGAAGTTCTGCCAAAATTTGACAGTAGCATAGTTGACGGCATTCGCCTGAACCGACAAATGAATGGGCACGTCCGGCCAGCGTTCCCGAACCATCATGATCAGACCGGGATCCGACATGATCAGGGCATCTGGTTTCATATCAATGACCGGTTCCATATTTTTAAGATAACTGCGTACCTTTAAATTATGGGGTGCAATGTTACTGGCTATATAAAATTTCTTGCCCAGACTGTGCGCTTCTTCGACGGCTTCTGCCATGACTTCCAGTTTATTGAATTCATTTTCCCGAACACGCAAACTGTAGCGAGGCTGTCCTGCATAGACGGCGTCGGCTCCGAATGCGTAAGCATACTGCATTGCCTTGTGAGTACCGGCTGGAGAAAGAAGTTCTGGTTTCATATTATTACCTGTCACACATTTTCTATCGAAACGCTGAAAGTGAAACGTCATTACAATTCAGGATAGTATTATTCCTGAGGCAGTTTCCATAGGGCCTGGGCGAATTTCCTGCCCAAATCCAGATAACCATCTGAATTATAGTGCCACTTATCTGAATAACCATAACGATCAGTACTGGTAACGAGCGCTGCACGTTTGTCATTCTCGACAAATGCAGCCTGCGCTGCCCGTACAATTTCACCATGTTTCCAGACTTTCCCTTCAGGATTATCTCCCGAATCAGATATCCGACCAATGACGACTGGTAAATCATCCGTGAGAAGGGTTGCACGAATTAAGTCCATAAGGCGCTTGAGGTTGGCTTCATACTGCCTGGCAATTTCTTCAGAATAAACAGCATCGCTTTCCCCCTGCATCCAGACAATGCCAGCGGGTACCAGTGTGTCTAATTGACCATCCTGATCAATGTCCTGCGTTTGCAGAGCCCGCTTCATCCCTGCCAGAAAATGGTCATACTGATTGATTCCCCGTCCTTTGCCAGTCCCCTTTTCATAATCGGGATCCCAGCATCCAAAATCACCCGCTGCTTCGATGGCAAGCGAAGTCCCTCCGCGGGATATCTTAATGAGGGCAATATTTTCTTCCGGTGCCTGTTTTTTGAGTGCTTGAGCAAACGTAAGTTCAACACCAAAGCGATTGGAATAGACATTTGCCTTTCCATCGGACTTGAATCCGGCTCCATGCCCTGGTTTCAATGTCGACCAGATACCGCGCCCATCAACGGGTACTCCATCGGGTGCAGGGTTCGCATGAAAGATCATAACGCCGGGAACTGGCTGGTTGAGATCTTGGGGGAGTTTATTCACATATCCGTAACCATCCATATTGGACTGGCCACCCAGAAAATAAACACGATACGTTTTCGCAGAGACCGAATCAGCACTGAGTAAGAAATGAATATTGATCAGCGCCAAAGCAAAACATACGCAACGAAACATAGAGACCCCTTTCGCATCAACCATGTAAACAATAAACACACCCGCAATTCAAAATCGCAAATGATCTATTATAGAGGTTAAGCGATGATTTCGTCGATAGAGTGACCGAAATCCATTTCCAGTCGTTTATGCCCGGGAACTTCCAGTCGTTGTGCGTGGATCCCTAATTGTTTCATGAGAGTCGCATGGACGTCGGTCACATAATGAGGATGTTCTTCAGCATGGAAACCAAGTTCATCAGTTGTTCCGTGTGCCAGACCTCCTTTAATACCCCCGCCAGCCATCCAGATTGAAAAGCCATACGGATGGTGGTCGCGGCCATTGCTGCCCTGTGACCCGGGAGTTCGACCGAATTCGGTAGCAAACACGACAATGGTATCTTCGAGCAGTCCCCGTCGTTTCAAATCTTTCAAGAGTCCGGCCGCTGGTTGATCCACCTGCATCGCCAGTTTAGAGTGACTGGCCTTCAAATTGGAATGCGAATCCCAGGCGCCCGCTGCACCAGCGCCGTGCATAATTTGAATGAAACGCACGCCCTTCTCTACAAATCGGCGTGCGGCCAGTAATTGCATTCCAAATGGTTTTGTCGCAGGATTGTTCAGGCCATAAAGATCCTGAGTCTCTTTTGTTTCCTGGTCGAACTGAATCACTTCAGGTACTGCGGATTGCATGCGAAATGCCAGTTCGTAAGATTTAATTCGCGCTTGAAGTGTACTGTCATTGGGGTATTTTTCGGCACTGAGCCGATTGAGCTGATTGATCAGTGAAAACTCGATTTTTTGTTCTTCGTTTGAAAGATCCAGTTCCGGCTTTGCGTAGGGAAGCGGATTTTTCGGATCGACCTTGAGGGGAACTGAATCATAGGCAGGGCCCAGATAGTGTCCGTCTCTCACATCAAAATAGCGTGGCCCCATGTTGATGAATTGCGGAAGATTTTCGTTCAATGTCCCCAGCCCGTAGTTAATCCAGGCACCGATGGTAGGCACGCGCCCGTCCAGCATATGACGCCCGGAATGGAATTGCACTTGCGCCCCATGATTGTCATCTGTGGTCCACATGGAGCGAACGACCGAAATATCATCGACACAGCCACCAATGTGAGGAAACCAGTCACTGACTTCGATACCACTCTCACCATATTTTTTGTAACCAACCTGCAGCGGATAAACCTTGTTCCGTTGTTGTCCGTTGGCATCATTGACCACAACCACACGAACGCGTTTCAGTTTTTCAGATTCCTGCACACTTTTCCAGGGAGTTTCGTTGATGGATTTCCCCGCATATTTGGTCAACATCGGCTTGGGGTCGAAGCTTTCCATATGACTGACGCCACCCCGCATGAACATCCAGATCACACTTTTTGCTTTCGGTGGAAAATGTGTTTTTCCGTCAGGAGGACGATGTCCTGTTGCCGCCTGGGACTTTTGCTCATCCTGTAACAGAGAAGCCAATGAAATTCCGGCAAGCCCCGAACTGAGGCTCGTGAGAAAATTACGGCGTGGAAGATTTCCCGAGGCGTGTTCAATTGAATTTTGTGTATGCATGACGCACCTTCATCGAATCGTGATGAAATCGTTATGGTTGAGTAAAGCATGAACCAGATTCTCACGCGATCGCCAGATCGGTTGCTGATTCTTCGTCGTTTTCAATGCAGTCTGTGTTTTGGCTAAGGCTTGCAGGCAGAGCGAGGATTCCTGTGGAGTGGGCTTCACACACAGAATTTTCTCATAAGCTCGCTGAATAAATTCCTGATCGTTCAGTTGAGGATGTTTAGTGCGAATTCCTTCCGTAATTTTACGTGCCATCTGTAAAGAGACCTTACTGTTGGCAAGCGCCAATGCCTGTTGTGGTACAACACTTTGATTGCGTCGATAACAGGCAAAGATGTCTGCAGAATCAAACATACTGAGAAATTTATCATGGGCATCGCGGGATGTTGTAAAATACAAGCTGCGGCGTTTACTATCGGGATTTTTAGCAGGATCAATTGTCGGTCCCCCTCTGGTCAAATCCAGTTCTCCCGCCAGATGGAGCAGACTGTCCCGGATCACTTCTGATTCCATCCGCACCATATTTCGACGCCAGTAATAATGATTTTCTTTATCCTTTTGCTGTGTCTGAGAATCTGCATCGATTGTGGAACTGCCGAGCTGATAGGCGTTAGAAGTCACCATCAAATGATGCAGATGCTTCATACTCCAATTATGTTCCATGAAATCGACAGCGAGCCAATCCAATAATTCATGTTGTATGGGCTGACTGCTGCGTAAACCGAAATCGGTCACCTCGTTCACCAGCGGCTGGCCAAAGTGTCTTAACCAGATATGATTGACGGCAACGCGAGCCGTTAACGGATTCTTGCGATGTGTCATCCAGCGGGCAAACGCCGTGCGACGCCCGGTGCTGGTTTCCGGAAATGGTTTGTAGCGTGAATCGTCTTTTTCAGCGGGCCCTTCCAGGGCTTTGCGTGAGGCTCGGACGCGCGTATATTTCTCACCGGGTTTTTTGACCGTCTGCCGGGCTTTTTCAAGCTGCTTCATGGCGGCGACGATTTCTTTTTCGACTTTTTTCTTTGCCTCGCCTGTCGTTGCTTCCAATTTTTCTTCTACCTGTGCCAGTTTTTGTTCTGCAACGGCCAGTTCATATTTTCGTGCGGCCAGAGCGGCTGCCTGTTTTAACTCTGTTTGTTTCGTCACCGACTGTTTCGAATATCTGGATTTATCCGCAGCGTAGGCTGTCTGCAATGATTCTTTAAAGCGTTGTGCAACCTTGAGAGACACACTAGCGGTTTTTGATTTCGCTCTGGCAAGATTCAGTGTAATTTTCGCTGATTTCTTGCCATCGATTAATGAATCACTTAAAGAGAGAGAACTGATACGAACCATGTCAAATTCCGCAGCGGCATCAAAAGCCAGGATATCAATTTTCCCGGCCTCTCGCTTTACTGGAAGTGTATAAGAGATGGCGTGCTCTCCATTCAGAGCAACATTGACCAGTTGATCGCGGACTTTGATTTCCAATTCGTAAGGTACATTCAAATTCACCTTGCATGCATGTACGGCGTCACCGGGATACACCGATTTGGAACCTGCGTTGTAGGAAACCTGCAACTTGGAACCGGGCTGGACAGCACTCAGATAGATCATCTTCTCCCGCTTGCCATTCACATCGAAGGCCAGCCCGACCGAGCGCCATTTATCTCCACCCGTCGTTTTGAATTTGAATGTTGCTTTAAAGTTCTGTGGGTGGTCCTGAAGTGAACGTAGATACGCACGTCCGTAACCGGTTTTTGTTTGAATCAGTTTTCCCTTCTGAAAAGCCCACTGTCCGGGACCCATCGTCCAGAGTTGTGGATTCGCTTTTTCAAAATCGTCAACCAGAAATGGTTCTGCTTTCTCAGTTTTTTTCTGCTGATCCAGATTGGGTTTCGATTTCTGTTCTAACTTCTCTTTCTGTTCGAGATCCGCCAGTTGTTTATTGGCTTGCTGTAACGTTTTTTGGGCAATTTCAATCTTAGTTGATGCTATTTTGAGCTGGTCTTTCAAGACGAATTCCTGCATCGCCGGATGATGTGCTTCCGGTGGTAGAGTTACCGGAGTAATCTTGAATTCATCGAATGTGAAGAGTTCCGGGGGAGCAGGCTTCATTTCCCGGCTTTTATCCGGGGCCTTCTCATTGCCGCGAATGTGCACGAAAGTTTTTGTATCAGCGTGGGCATCGAAGATGCGCGGCAAGCCATTTTTCTCAAGATCTGTCTCGCCGGGAAGTGCGTCAAGACGTACCTGATAAGGTTCAAAAATGGCCCGCATCTGATAATAATCGACGTTCGTCAGCGGATCATATTTGTGATCGTGGCATTTGGCACAATTCATCGTCAGTCCCAAAAATGCTTTCGATGTATGTTCGAGAGTACTGTCGAGCCAGGTTGTGCGATTGAAGAGATAATAATGTCGCGCCAGAAAACCGGTAGCGCGAAGCGCTTTGTGATCAGTCGGTTTGATTTCATCGGCGGCCAGCATATCCTGAATCATCTCGGCATAACTACTGTCCTGATTCAGTGATTCGATAATCCAGTCTCGCCAGTGCCAGATATGTTTCTGGCTGTAACGTAACTGTGCTCCCAGTCCGTACCAGTCTGTATATCTCCAGATATCCATCCAGTGGCGGCCCCATCGTTCGCCGTATTGCGGGCTCGCTAATAATTTATTTACAATTTTCTCATAAGCGTCGCTGTCCGAATCATTCACGAAATTCTGAATCTGTTCCTGTGTAGGTGGCAAGCCGACCAAATCAAGATAAACGCGACGTAACAATACACGCTTCGATGCGGGCTTCACACTGAGTAATCCCTGTTTCTCTCGCTGTGCAGCCAGAAAGGCGTCGATGGGATTTCGCATTGCCGGACCAGTGTGACCTTGTGGAACTTTCGCTTTCACAGGAGGCCGAAACGACCAATGATCTTTGGGACTACCAGGTATTTCTTCTTTGGGAGAAATGGCACCTTGCGCAATCCAGCTCTTGATCAATTCAATTTCATGCTTTGACAGCCGGGAGCCTTCGCCCGGTGGTGGCATCTGTTCGTCTCCCTTGGCGATCACGCGTTGCAGCAGGAGACTCTCATCGATTTTACCAGGTACGATCACAGCGCCACTGTCACCCCCTCTCAACATGAGGTCACGCGTTTCCAGACGCAATTCCGATTCCTGTTTGAGTGAGCTATGACAGGCATAGCACTTCTCAGCAAAAATCGGTTTAATCTGCTTGAGATAGTCGACACCTTCAGCGCCAGACGATGATTGTGAGAAACAGAGCCCCAGCAGACACAGCCCGAAACCAGAGGCAGATCGAATGATTCTATGTTGTCGTTGTTTCATACATTAATATTTACCAAGGAACCGAAAGCCTGATAAGTCCTTACTTTTGATATTTATATATTATATATATTATCCCCTTCTCTATAACAGGTCAACAGGTTGTCGAGGAAGTGTTGGATGCCCAGAGAGCCGGTTGCACACCAGAGTACGAGTTCATCAAGGTACCCAAATGCCACCCCCTGTTCGACAGGGACTGTCGCTCAGACAGGATGATCCCCTTCCTTCGTAACCGATACGACTTCAACACCGGCTACGCACCCAACAACCCTCGTATGCAACTGAACGAAATCACTCCGTGGTTCGACGGTGGGTTAATGTACGGGCCCTTCAAGGCCTGGACCGACGCCATTAGAGCCTTCCAGGGAGGAGAGCTGGCAGCTAACGACCAGGAGAACGCCATCTCTGACCAGTTCCCTCAGTCCAATGAAGTACTGGGT
>JAHZKX010000041.1 GCA_022600195.1 Planctomycetota bacterium | reverse complement strand
TTGTATAAGCCGCCGTTGTCGCGCCTGTTTCATCATACTCTTCTAAGTAGCTATCTTCGTCCCAGAGGTAATTGGTGACTGCCATAACTTATGTTTCCTTTCTGACACGTCTGTTATCTGCATTATATGTAAAAGTTACACGACTCCCATCAGTTTTTTTGACCAGAGTAATCTGATTTTCATAATCCCAGACATAGGTCGTTTTTTCTCCAGCAGGAGATTCGACTAATTCTTGGTTACCATTCGCATCGAAGCTGTAAGTTGTTCGACCTGTTCCATCCTCGGAATAGCGGATCTGATTAGCGGCATCATAGACCATCGAAACCCGTGAACCAGCTTCTACTTTCACTAAACGGTTGCCAGTAGGATCATAAATGTAAGAGTTATCATAACTATTTGTTCCCGAACGTTCTTCACGAATAAGCTGGCCCGAATCATCATAGCTCCAAGTCGTACAAATCCCTGATTCATCAATTGCACGCGTCCGATTTTCAACCTTGTCATAGCTGTATTCAAAGCTGCTGATCGTTGATAAGTCTGACCTTAAATTAGCAACAACGGTTTGTTGATTCGCCGAATCATAGGATAAAGATAATCGCGTACCATTCGCCAATTTTTTCAATATACATCTATTGTCTGAATCGTAGTTATATGTAGTTCTTTTGCTTTGCGGATTGATTAGCTCAATGATTTGTTGATTGATATTGTATTGACCATCAAAGTTGAGTTGAATATCGGCATTATATTGATAAGTGAACCTTCCAGTATTTGGATTGATCATAGTAGATCTCATACCTACAGAATTATATGCATAGGTAATTCTTTTGTTGTCCGGATTTTCAATCATTTTTAACTGACTAAGTACATCATATATAGACGTGTATCTCCCTGTGGAATCAATCATTAAGGCTCGGTTTCCAAGCACATCGTATTGAGACGTCACACGAGTTCCATCTGGGTATTGGGAGCCTGTAAACAAATCGATAGCGTTATATGTATAAGTAGTTCGATAGCCCCTTGCATCGACTCTGAGATATTGCCTTCCAGCATCATCGTAAGCGAATGTCGTTTTTCTAAGCAATGGATCTGTTCGTACAATTTCTTGACCAACTTGGTCATAGCCATATGAAGTACGATTTCCATTTTGGTCAACCAAGGCAATCTGGTTACCAATTGAATTGTAAACAGTTGTCGTTCGATTTCCCAATGCGTTAACTGTAACAACCTTGCGCCCTAATACATCATAGACAGTTGTTATACGATTGCCGTTGGCATCGATTACTTCAATAACTTGACTATTTGAATCATAAGTTAAGGATGATCGAAATCCCAGAGGATTGATGGATGCTAGTACTTGCCCCAGCGAATCATAAATGGATGTTACCCTGTAACCAAGTGGGTTTTCAGTTGCAATAGTATTGCCCACAGCATCAAAAATTGTGGATGCCCTGTTTCCAAGAGGACTGATTGTAGCTATAGTCTTGCCAACGGAATCGTACACTGATGTGTATCTATTCCCTGTAGAGTCAATTAAACTAATTGCTCGCCCATTATTATCAAAGAGCGTTGTTGTTCGGTTGTTGAGACCATTTATGAAAACCGCTGCTTGACCGACTGGATTATAGACAGTTGTTGAAATTGTACCTCTTCCATCTATTGTTTCTATTTGCTGATTTGCCATATCGTACGTGAAGGAAGTACGAATACCTAGCGAATTAATTGTTGCATGAACTTTACCCACTGGGTTATAGATCAATGTTGTTCGGTTTCCAATCGGGTTAATAGTTGTAATGGGATTTCCAACTTCGTCAAAGATGACCGTTATTCGATTCTCTAATGGATCAATTGATGCGACAAGGCGGTCATTGTCATAAATGCTTGTTGAGCGATTGCCGAGGGCATTAATTTGAGCGATCGTTTGGCCGAACGCATCGTAGACAGTCGTCGTTCGATTGCCGAGTGGATCAACTGATGCCACGTTTTGGCCCGCTGTATCGTAGATGGCTGTGGTGATCTCAGACAGTGGGTTGATTTGAGCGACCGTCTGGCTGGCAGCGTTATAAGTTGTTGTAGAACGATTGCCAAGCGAATTGACCTCTGCAATTGAACGCCCTGCGTCGTCATAAACTGCTGTATTGCGATTTCCAAGTGAGTCAATTTGGGCGATTGAATTCCCTGCATCATTGTAAACAGTTGTTGAGCGATATCCAAGCGAATTAATCTGGGAGATTGATTGCCCAGCAGCATCGTAAGTCGTAGTTGTACGGTAACCCAAGGGGGTGACTTGAGCGATTATTTGGCTAGCGGCATCGTAAATATTTGTAGAGCGACTCCCCAGAGGATTGATCTGAGCAGAAACGCGACCATCGCTGTCGTAGATTGTGGTTGTGCGATTGCCCAAAGGGTCTATGAATGAGATCAGCCTCCCTGAAGAGTCATAAACAGCAGTGGTTCGATATCCCAGTGGACTGATAGTGGCCACCTTTTCCCCAGTGGAATTGTAGACCGATGTGGTGATATTCCCCATTGGATTTTCGGATCGGATGCGGTTCCCGCGCAGGTCGTAAGCAAAGCTAGTGCGGTTATTAAATGGGTCTATATTAGCTGCCAACTGGTTACAGGAGTAGACGTTAGATGTCCTGTATCCTGCCGGATAAATCGTTGCCTGCTGATGACAACCCGCGTCATAAAGGAAACTGGTGCGTGCACCGTTAGGCTGGACATCAGCTAGAATGCGATTGGAAAGATCATAGATTGATGTTGACCTGCGATTCAGCGGATCCTCGGTAACGATTCGCTGACCATATTTATAAGTATAGCTGGTTCGATTTCCGAGCGGATCGATACTCGCAATTACTGTTCCGTTGGAATCGTAAACGGCTGTATTTCGATTACCAAGCGGATTGATCCGAGCGACGATTCGATGATTCGTGTCGTAAACATTCGTGGATCGATTTCCAAGTGGATTTATCTCTGCGAAAGGTCGTCCATTGGAGTCGCGAACGATGGTTGTTCGATTTCCGAGCGGGTTAATCGTCGCGATAGCGTGGCCATTCGAGTCATAGACATAGGTCTGAGTGCCAGCGGACGTCGTTTTGGCCGTTTGAAACATCACTCTGTTGGCTTGACGGGCATAGGAAAACGTTTCGCGGACACCAGAAGGTAAAAGACTTGTTTTGAGTCTATTTCCCTCATAGGAGAAAGTTGATCGGTCCCCTAACGGATTGATGACTCCTATTATATTTCGCGGTACACTGTGTAAGAGTGTTGTGACGGCCCCCGCCGGGTCAGTCACCTTGGTTGTATACCAGTCTTGATAATCGTAGGTGTAGATACCGCCGTTGGGATATTGAATACGATTACAGAATCCGTTGGCATCATAGGCATAAGAGGTGCGGCAACCTTCAGGACTGAGAAGCGAAGTCACCCGGTGATTAGTGTCATAGCGAAGTTCTATGGTACACAACTCTGGAGAAATCTGTTTGGTCAGATTTCCGTTGCCATCGACGGTGAAGGTCGTGATGCGCCCGTAGACATCTTCGATTCGTCGAATCTTCGATGAACCATCATAGATGAACGTCGTTCTCTGGTTGGACGAATTTTTGATATAAGAAAGTGGACTTGCACTGACCAAGTCCCATACTTCTCCGCAAGCATTAGTGACTTTGATGAGTTTCCCGGTGGAATCGTACTCATAGATGAGGCCACTGGCAGTTGTTTCGATCCATCCTCCACCGGGAAGTTCCTGCAGAGTATCCGTGGAATCGGGAGGAGGGACGTAAGTTCCATTTTCATCCTTGCAGACATAACGCAGCACTGTTCCATCACATCTGGTTACTTCAGCTGTCTCATCGTCAATTTCTGATAGTGATTGTGAAACCCAACTACTGACGCCAAAGCCAAATGTTCCCGCTGTGCCAAACTGCGAATTGACCACCATAGTCGGAGCTGGTGATTGAGGTCCGGCATCTGGTATTCCCAGAGTAATAGAAAGGTTACCATTTTCCGTATTCAGTTGCGAACTGCACGACAATGGTCCACATGCTGAAGAAACAGGAGTAGAAGAAGAACCGCAGTCTGTTCCGGGGACCACGGGCTGATTACAACCACAACCACCACGGCAGCGCTCACTGCCACAGCAGGCAATATCAAAGCTGCAATTGTAATCCGAAAGATTTGGCGGATTCACCTTAATGATACAGCAAGTTCGCCGAGGAAAACAAGAATCCTTTATTGCGCTCAGTGATGTGGGTGCTACGGGTTCGATGATAACTTTTGATGACCCAAAATCGCATGATTTTCCATCCCCTTGTAAGAACTTTAGCACTTGACGATCAGTGCAATTCTCAATACCAGCTTTCACCCATTGAGCACCTAGATGCTCGTCAGTCGCTCCAGACGGGGCGAGTGCAAACCCGAATACGTAATTACCGCATTCGTCTGGGTCTTCAGCAATGGCAAAGTCGACACTAGTGTACGTGCAAAAGTAAAGACCTGGATAGTATGCGGCACATTCACTTTCGGGGTAATTCAGCAGCAAGTCAAGAACGAAGACAGAATCAATACATTTATTACAACCAGGAGTAGGAATCACTCCGGTTACTGTTGCCTTGTATTGTCGCAAACTACCGCCTCTACAACAGCATAATATTTCTTGTTCTGGTGGTGTTGTTGACATGGTGTTTCTCCTAAACTATGAGCTAAACTTTGAATTTGTTTTTTTACGATTAAACCATTCTAATGCAGACTCTGATTCATCAAGAAAAGATCCGGCACGGCGACGGGGTGAGGGAGCAATTTCTCCCCATAGACTGGAATAGTGTCCCGTGTGTTGCACAAGACTGGGGTGATGAACATAGTAGCGAATATTTGAGCGACGACACCAGCGTCCTAAGACAGAGTCGATACAGGCGTCACCATTACTGGGACCATTACGACGATGGTCCAGAAAAAGCGGATCACAGAGCAACGCCCTGGCAACCGCATTGGGAAAAATGAGTGCCAATGCGCCACACGTATTCCAGTCTGCATCCAATTGATTGAAGCCAATATGATTTGGTTCATCGTGGACTTCGGCACAATATATAGAGAGTACCTGGGAGCCTTCATTGCACCATAAGACCTTTTCCAAGTATGGACGTGTATCACGAGAGAGCACGATATCATCTTGACAAAGCAGGTATGCATCGGCATGAGGATCAAGTAGCACCAATTCTGTGAGACTGATATACCAATTCGAAAATGCTCCCAATATTTTACCACGCTGGTGCCAATAACATTGGTCTGCCTTGTGAGTGACGACGCTATCGGGTTCCGCAAACACGTGTATTTCAGGCCAACCCGCACGGCTTAAACTCTCTAATGTTCGATCTAAAACTGATACAGCGCGTGGAGCCGTTGTGACTCCCACCGACCAGGATTTTATCGGTGATTCGAATTGTTTGAGTGGCATTTCATAGTCTTTGCAGACTCGACATTTTGCATTCCAGGCTTGTTCATGACGTGGGTGAGAACATTCTGAAATATCCGACGATTCTTTGGTGCTCTCATTTCGAAACAGGCAGTGTATGAGATCACTCGATGGTTGCAAATGTCTTGGGAGTGGACGAGGGGCCTCAGGCGGTGGCTGGTTTCGATAGGTACAAGTAAGACAAATAGGCGTGTGGACCAGGGAATTCGGTGCAAATACCCTGGGATGTGAACAGAAAAAGCGGTCTCCGTGTCCTGGGAAGGTAAGCTGAGAATGGCATTTGACCGGTTTCATCGCTTTACCTCCTGCGGAATTCTCCTGTTACCATTCACCCGCTTGCTCGCATACGGAAGAGTTCCATCACACTCGAAGTGTTGGCACTCCATGTCCCAATTTACCTTAGCTTTAAAGCCTTCCGAGTGCAGAAACGAATAGAACGCATGATCAAAGTCAGGCAGCCGATAAGCATGTGAAAAAATCGTGCGTTGAATGAGTTCGGTTCGGATGATTGTACACCCGAACCCGTTGCCTCCCTCTTCAGTGACACCTTTACCAAGATCCATCAATGTCTCAGTTTCATTTTTCCACACGACATATCCCTGATGAAAGCGAGATCGATAGGGGGCGGCAACGGAGCCTGTTCGTTCATCAAAGCTTTCTAACAGGCTTCTAGCCACATTGAGCGGTGGAATAATGTCGTCTTCAATAATCCATACAAATTGTGTGGCTACTTCGCTCGTGAGTGCATTATAGATCCGTGCCATTGCTTTGCGTACATCTGTTGCATGTTCTGCACGAGGACGATCTGCTAACTCTGGATCTGCAACCGTCCGCTGAATATACCGAGTGTCCGTGTAATCTGACTCTGCAAGCCATTGGCGGACTGTTTGTGAGAACTTTGAATTCTGTGCAGTATCGAAGAGGATTAATCGTGTCTGGTTGTGTGGCCATTTCTGCAATTCAAGAAATTTTGCCAGACGAGGCCACAGGTGTGTTCGACCTGATAAAGGGATAAAGAGAGTGATCTGTTCATGTTCCAGCCATGCGGACTGAAAATACTCTATATGTCTGGCTTTAGTTGCCAACGCAGATTCGGCGTGCCTCCGATAATTGTATTGCCCCTGTTGTTTACAGGCCTTCCAGCCTCCATTGGCCACACATCGCCACAACCACCAATCGGCAGTACAAGACGCTGTTGCAGGATCCAGGTCTTGATCGAATGCTTTTGTGATTTCCAATGCATCTCGGCGTACCAGACTTCCCGCATGAATAAAATTATCACGGTTCAATGCCAGCCTTGAAAATTTATCTGTGAAGACTTGTTGTCCTGTTGAACTCCCAAAGTGATACAGATCAGAGTAGACGATACCAACATCCAATGAATCAAAACGCTGCAATCCCTGTTCAAGATAATCTGGAGAAATCCAGTCATCGGCATCAAGGAAACAAAGGACATCTGCTGTCGTTTCTTCAAAACCACGACGTCGAACAGAATGGACGTTTCCATAATCAACAACGAGTGTGCGTACTCCTTTGTCATGGTACAACTCGGCAATTTTCTGGGAGTTGTCAGAGGAACGGTCGACGATCACAATAATTTCAGAAGCCGGAGAGGATTGTGCAAGCACACTTTCAATTGCCTGAGAAAGGAAAATTCCGTAATTGTGACACGGAATCACAACCGCAACACTCTTCAACTGAAGTAGTTGACGACGACGGAATTGAGTTTGGCGTATTTGCTCTAACTCGGGGCGGCGGGGTCCTGCCAAAGGGCAGTTGTAGCATATCGCAGCTGTCACTATTCCATCCGCTACAAAAACTGAAGGATGATCGCAGAGATAGTCACTATCGCTTGAAACCTGACTTCTATAGTCGCAGGAAGAAAGCTTCATTGTTCCTCTTTTATGTTAACCTGTGTTTCAGTTGGCCATTTACCAAGCGGGCATCTAAAGGCACGCCCCCTTGCTTTCAGGGATAGTCTGCACCCACATTCCAAACAATGGTCTTCCCGTCGGCGAGCACACGTATCGCAAATCTGCAAACGCGTCTGGTAATCTTCTTCTCGAAGTGTCTGGCAACCATCACTCACAAATGTTGTTAGCGCTTTTGTCAAGTTCCACCCTCGTTTGGCCAGGGATGGGACTTTTTTGGGATTTTTGACTTCGTCGATTGAACGCGGTTCTTCACACACACTCGATCTGAGCTTGCAGGTGAGACATATGGAAGCTGTAACCCTGTGCCCGGGAGCAAATAGACGTTGATGACGACAGCCAAAACTATTGGCGTCTTCTAATTCGACTCGATATTCACAAGATGGCAACTTGGGAAGCTGATTCATGAACTCAATCCATTTCAATATTACCGTTCAATTCAACATCGTCTTTTAGTATTTGCTTTAATGCCTGTACCGCATATCCAACGCAATGTCGCTTGTGAGGAGGCAGTCCGCCCAATTCTTCGAGCAAGATTTTGTCAGTGATCACCTGACATTCTGTTAGTGTTTTTCCTTGGATTAATTCTGTTAAGAGAGACCCACTGGCAATCGTAGGACCACAACCATGTGACTGAAATCTGACGTCAATAATTTGATCGTTCTTGATTTTGACTTGGATAAGTAAATATGGTCCTTGGCCTGGTGTACCAGCCAGCCCAACGCGATCAGGATCATCCATCCTCCCTTGGTTTCGGGGGGACTGAAAATGATCCATAACAGCCTCAGAGTAATGTGCCATTGTTTATTAGCTACTAGATAATTTGTTTATTATGCCATATTACGTAAACATGATCTGTTATACATTGTGCATTTTGTTAGTCAAGAACATTTGGACAAAGTGGAACAGTGTCAATGACACAGCTGCAATAACTCCTTTTGAGACAAGGCAATTTATATGAAATATATTTGTTAAACTATATTTACTACTTTATTCTCTTTTCTATTAGCGACACCAACCCGGATGACTCATTTATTCCATTTGATCAAGGCAAAAATGAGGGCTGCCTGATATGCTTTGGCTGCTGCTTCTTTCTACTTCGAAATTAAAGCAGATAACTCAAAGTAAATCTAATCTACTTGCCCAAGCATAACCCATTGATCATGGTAGCCTTCTGACATACCTGCGATCGTGAATTTGAGCGTCAGCCAACCCCCAATCAGATTGATAATCTCGGTTTCAGTAAAAACAGTTCGACTGGCATCTGAGCAAACTTCGTTTGGTGGAGAACGAAACCAGCTGATCCATAAATGACCACCAGGTTTTATCATTCTTTTTATCTCACCTAGATAATTCTTCGCTACCGTCAAAGTTTCCAGATGCGTAAACAATGAAGCGCAGACCACCAGATCGGCTGTATTAGATGCAATTGGAAATTGAAAACTCTCTGGGTCAATGACTCCAGTTGGATTATACATCTCATTGTGAATATCTGCATGCAACCAGTGATATTGCGGATAGAGTTGTGATCCAGTTTCCACTGAATCTCTTTTAACATCAAATCCGATATAATTAATTGTGGAGTCCAGGGACATCGCCGCTGAAAACCGTTCCCCACATCCAAGATCAACAACCGTATCACCCGACTTTAATGCGTCATACTTGTCCCATAGATCAAGTGCCCATTCTGTAGCCCATAATTGCTTTGACATACCTCGATCTGCATATACAGTATTCAATTCAACACGGTCAATCTTCACCTGTAACTCCTGATCTTCCAAGGTAGTGATTTCAATAATTAAAATAGAAGAGTTTGCTTTCGATAGAAACTTCTTCTTTCAGTGAAGAAATAAAAATCGATTTAATTATTTAATATGTGTATCCGAATCGTTCCAGTACAAGTTGTTCATGCAAAATTACATCTCGAGCTAACTCATAGGAGTACCCAGTGAATCTGACACCTGTCTTATGGCCACCTACATTTTGGGATTTCACTGATCTCAGTTTCCCCTCATCAAATGATTCCCCTGCGAGCTTTAAAAGACGAACCAGATCATCGACAAGGTTCTCCTGCTTTCCAATCACAGATATTTCTCCAGGTATAGTACCTGTAAACCGTTCATAAAGGGTCGAAACATAGCCCCGAGGCTCAACCGTCATACAATTGCGAACAAACAGCTCAAAGTCATCTGTCTCTACCTTTGGTTCAGATTCCAAACGAGGAAAACGATCGGTTTCTTTCCAATACAACCACGCAGATCGATACCAGTCCATTGGGTGTCGGACAAAGGTACCAATTAAAGGGATCCCCATGCCTTTCTCCTGCAGAATCTGTTTGGCAGTCTGCAAGTCACAATGCCAGTCACCAACCTCAGAGATCGGCCCTTCGACGGCTTCTTGACAAGCAGCACGAACCCAATCAGAGCCAGTCTTGGGAATGTGCAGAATCAAACAATGGGGGAGCAAATAGGCCATCCGATACTTAATTCCATTTCATATACATCAGGGAATACTTTTAAACTGAATTCAATAGTTGTGTCGCTTCTAAATGACCGGGACAAATTTGCAATGCCTCCTGCCAGGCACTTTTTGCATTTAAGTGATCTCCCTGATTTTGATACGCATGGCCGAGCAAGTTCCAGGTATCTGCTGAATCTGGTCGGAGTTCTAATGATTTTTTGTAGTTTGCGACTGCAGCATCAAATTGATTGAGTTGTAAAAGTGCCGTGCCCAGATTATGCAACGCGGACGGATCACTGGGGTCTATTTCAGCCAGTGTTTGTAAAGCCGGTAATGCGTCTTCAGGCGTTGACCGTTCGAAATTGAGGCGACACAATTCTCGCAACAGGTCCAGTTCTTCTGGCTTCTGATTGAGTTTGTTTTGTAATAACTGAATAGCTTGGTCTGGATTCCCCTGTCGCTCTAAAAGTCGTGCAGAGAGAACGAAACCATCTATGTGTGTTTCTGCCTGTCCACGCATCTTCATCACCAACTGCTCGACCTGTTCCAACTTATCTGCTTTGAGCAGAGTCTCCCCCAGGCATTTCCAGGCTGTTGCGTAGGTCGGGATTTCTTTGATAATCAGACGCCATTGTTCTTCCGCCAGTTCTAATTTTCCCATGTCATCGTAGACGATGGCTAAATTATGACGGGTTTTATAACCACACAATCCGACATCAATGCTGGTGAAGTGGCGGTCGGTTTGTTCATTGATCACGCGCAGGTAAGTTTGTTCTGCATCAAGCAACCGACCAAAGTGATGGTGCAACATCGCCTGTCGAAACAAGAGTTCTTTATCGTTAGAAAAATGGGTTAGCCCCTGACAGCAATAGTCCCAGGCTTCCTCTTGCTGTTCGTTTTGAGAAAGGGCATTGACTAATAGTGCATAGGCCTTCCGGACTTGAGATTCTTCCGGATGGGAAACTTCAAGACACTGTTTTAAGTATTTAATTGCTTCCGGATACTTTTCGTCGTCTGCATAAGTCATTCCCAGATTGAACAAAACAAAGGGATGGTTGGGACGCTCTTTGTTATCTAATTCCAGCAGCCGATAATCGCGTTCCAGCTTGCGTTTGCGTCCTTCAACACTATGGTCTGATCCTGAATGTACGACATAGAGATCAGTCCATGACACCTCACCTCCGCGTCTTCTGATGGCGGGGATGATCTGCTCGTGTATTCGATGCTCAAACTGTAACTCTGGAAGATTACGAAAGAGCTTTACATGATCCACGGCCGTCATACTCACATCACCCTCTGGCCCCGGACAGTGAACTTGCATGATATACCCCAGAGTATGATCAGGATGAGATTGATTAGCCAATTCTTTGAGTTTTCTTCCGCACTCCTCAGTGATCGTGTCATCAGAGTCCATCCAGAAAATCCATTTGCCGGTAGCATGTTTGATGGATTCATTACGGGCTGCTGAGAAATCATCACACCAGGGAAATTCAAACATGCGGGCGCCGTACTCGCGACAGATTTCTGGAGTTCGATCTATGGATCCAGTATCAACGATAATGATTTCATCCACCCAGGGACGAATACTTTCCAGGCAAGGACCAATAGTATCCTCGTTATCACGCACAATCATGCAGAGCGAGAGTGTGTGTGGATGTTCGATCTCCTCAACATCAGAAATTAACTGATGTTGCTCTTCCTTTTTTGCTTCTGGTTGCCATTTCTCTTGATATTTTTGAGCGTTCTCTTGCATGATCCCAGAGAAATCAGCGCCCGATCCAATAAAGGAGCGGCTGCCAAAGTGATGCACGAACGAGTCAACAGCGATCACGGTTCGGTATCCGGCTGCGTTTGTTCTCCGACAAAAATCGTCGTCCTCAAAGCAGCCAATGCCAAACCGTTCGTCCATGTCCCCTATAAGATCAACAATCTCGCGTTTCATAAGCATACAAAACCCAACCAAACGCTCTTCATTCACTGATTGCCGGTCATGTTTTTTGCCCCAATCCCAGGCAAAACCATCCAAGCTGGATAAATCAGTATAAGAAACTGGGACCTGCTGTGGACCACTGACGTTGTTTGATACGGGACCTACAATTCCAATATCTGGTGCAGAATGAAGCCGCGCCAGCAAGCGATTTAACCAGCCAGTCGTCAGAAGCGTGTCGTTGTTCAATAGCAGGATGTTTTCGCCGGAAGCGACTTCCATTCCCTGATTTACGGCGGCAGGGAATCCACGATTTTCTGAATTGAGGATCACTCGGGCATCGGCTAATGTGTTTAAGTAATCGGGAGTTCCATCTGTTGAGCCATTATCAACTAAGATCAATTCGTAAGGCTCATCCGTTCGCATTCTCAGGCTGTCAATACACTGTTGTGTGTAGGGAAGTTGGTTATGCGTCACAATGATAATAGAAGTCAGTCCATAATCGGGTTGAGGTCGCTTGGTAGCGGTGATTAGATACTGATACGCATAAAATTCTTCCACTTCTTCAGGGGGGAGCCCATCAATGTGCAAATTGCCGATTTGGATTTTTCCTGGGAAGCCTTGGCTTTGCCATTCCTGAAAACCCGGTCCCGGTACGATTTGGAGCTTATCGATTTGAAATCCTGCGCGAAAGAAAAGTTTTTCGATTTCACGACGAGTGAAAAAACGATAGTGAGTCTGATCGAGCAATCCCGCGCGCTCATAAGTCCAGTTGCCTTCAATTAGTCCAGTCAGCACACTCTGGTTTCTGACGTTGGGTATGCTGGCGACAATCGTACCTTCGGGAGTCAGCCAGTGGGCGATTTTGTCTAAAACCTGTTCTGGTGATCTCAGGTGTTCGATCACATCAGCACAGACGACGCAGTCAAACTCTTTCTCTGTAAACTCACCCGAAAGTTCCTCAATATTCTGCTGAACGACTCGGTCCAGGCGTTTGAGGGCTAAGTTTGCTGCAAAGCCATCCAACTCAACACCTGTTACATTTGCCGCCTGACGTTGTTTGACCGACTCACCCAGACGTCCAGTTCCACATCCTAGATCAAGAACATTTCGAGTCGACGTGGGAATTAAAGCCACTACTTCCGGACGCGGAAATTCAAAATACTGACGATCTTGTTTCGACGTTGGCAATGAATCATTGGTGTAGCCAGTTTTGATCTCAGAACCATTTTGTAGAATCGAAAGCGCTCTTCGAACGGCTCTGTCGCTCATTTCCAAATGGTCATCGAGAACGGAAAGAGCTTCTACTCCGCTTGCCCCCTCCAGATCGGTAACATTCGCTAACTGTGATTGATGTCGCCTGTTCAAAAGCAGAGAAAAAATGCGATCCGCCTTCCTGATGAGAAGCTCATCCTCTCCAAATGCGGCTTTATAGGTTTCAAGCTTATTAACCCACTCCTTTTGAAAGAAAGCCCCCCAACCCACTAACGCCATTTGCGCCTTACCAAAACAGTTGTTGGCGTTTTCAAATAGATGCGGGTGTTTCAACCCATGAGCGATCTGATCCGGAGACGCCAGGAAAGACTCATACAGCTCTGGGATGTTGTGGACGATGCAATCGTCGTCTTGAGTGTAAATAATCGAGTGTTTGGCACGTTGTGCGCACAAGAAGCGTCCATACGTCACAAGGTTCTTGTCAGATTGAATAACATGCACTCCCTCCATTTCAATTTCTAAATGGATTTCCGGGTTATTGTTCCAGATGAGAATGTCATCGATAAAGGGATTGTGTCGTAAGTCCGTTACGATTTGCGCAATATTATCGGGTCGTTTCCAGGAAAGGAGACAAGCAGAAACGGACTTGTCCGGTAAAGGGATTTGAAATTCAGGCTGATCGATTTCTATTGGGGGTGCGGGATTGGTAGTAGAAGGGGTTGAACTCATTGAGATTCTAGTTTTTGACTGAGACTCAGTAATCGAAGCCAGCAGGGTTTGCATTCGATGTTGATATGTGTGCTGAGAGACAACTAATTCATACCCCTGCTGGGCAATCTTATCTCGCTCTGTCTCAGGTTTGAGATAATAGTCCAACTTTTCGTGTAGCTCTTCAGGGCAACTGTAGGTTGCAAGATGAACCCCCTCCGTAAAAAGCTCAGACTGACCGTTTTCTGTAAGGTCATTTGTTAAAAGGAGTCCACCACAGCCCATCCCTTCGAATACACGCATATTAATGTCATTTTTGACACTGCGATTAAAAATAAGGCGTGAGGCAGAATAAATCCGAGCCATCTCTTCAAAGTATTTTTGGCCAACAAAGTTGTCAGGGTACTTTTGAACCAGGGACTCCAGTAAGGCACTTCGTTCGGTGCCTACAAGATTGCCAACAAAAGAAAAATCAAATTGTTTTGTTGCCTGGTAGGGACGGTGAATTTCCGGATCGCAGGCCAATGGTAACCAGTGAGCGGATTCGATGCCCTTATTTCGTAAGTTCAGAACACCATCTCTTTGAGCTGCAAAAACATAGTCATAGTGTGCTGCTTTTTCCAGGCACCATTCAAAATTCATGTGAGTATCGATCACCCAGCACGCGGCAGGCCGAAGATGATCGGGTAAATGATATTGAAATCCGTCATCTATATTGAGAAACAGGTCAAATTTTCCTGGGGGGATCTCTGAAACTTCTTCCGGTAGGAAGTGTTCCACCTCTACAAAGTTACCCAGTGCCCGTCTGCAGTAAAACCCCGTCGTTTCAGGTCGAGCCTGATTATCGAAGATGAGAGCGACTCGTTTGATTGTCACGTATTACCTCTCTAAATTCCAATCATTGTGCTTTGATGGCAAAACAATATAAATCACTGACTGCTTTGTTATGTTTCAGATAAAGCTCTTCAAAGGATGTCTCCTGAATCCAATCAAGAAACATTGCATGACTCACATTTCCATAATAATTTTCATCAGGACCATAAAGTGGTCCAGTTCGTTTTGTTCCGTGCTCTTTTCGCCCCTCTCCTGCACAGGTCATGAAAAACAAACCACCCGGTCGCAAGAGTTTGAGCATGTTGGCTACGGTTTGTGGAGCATGAGGATCGTGCTCGAACGTTTCTAACGAACAGACGACATCAAATGATTGCGGAGGGGCTTCAAATTCGTGTCCCAAGCAGGCCTGATCAACGCCTTTACCGGCTTCTGCATCAATGCCAATATAGTCAGAGTCTGTAAATTCATCGCGAACGGAACCGTTGACATCTCGAGAACCAACTTCCAAAACATGGGTATTAGCAAAGAAATCGGGAAATCGAAGTTTCACTTCACGACAAAACTCTTGTTGTGCAGGATGAGCCATAGAGGACCACTCCAATCAATTACTTTGCTACGACATTGTGTTGGTTACTCTTGCTGAAGAGACGTTGGTAATCTCGGTTTATCACATCGTTCCATCGAAAGCGTTCTTCAAAGATGGCTCTTCCCTGTTTGCCATAGATTCTCAATAACTCGGGTTGATCCATCAAGCGGTTTAACTTCGATGTCCAATCATCAACGTCTTCCGGCTGACAAAGAATTCCTGTTTCTTGATCTGAAACACTATAGGGTAAACCACCGATGCGACTCCCAATGACGGGCAGGCCGCTGGCCATGGCTTCAACCGAAGTGCGGCTGAGACCATCGGGTACAATGGTTGGAACGGCGCAGAGATCACAGTGTCGATAACAGAGCGGAAGTTCAATCTGAGATTTCCAACCAATGTATTTCGCGAACTCGTGTTGTTTTTGAGGTGGATCAGAGGTCACAATGAGTTCAAAATCTTTGCGTTGTTTCCATAATTGCTCGCACGCTGCCAGCAAAACAGAAAAACCCTTAATGGGTTCGTGAACTAAACCTGCAAAGAGGATGGAAAATTTCTCTGCATTGATTTCACGTGGATATTCCTCGTTGGATGGTTTTGGCCAGGGAAAGCGCCGTTCATCCATTCCCCATGTGACAACTTCGACATTCTCACAAAATCGCTGATACTGCTCTGCAATCGTTGGGTTTAGTACGAGCACCGCTTCTGCATTTTGAAAGGACTGATTGAGGAGATCGTTATAGTCAGAAGACCCGACTCCACTCAGTTGTCGTTCCAGTTGATGCAACTGGCCCGAGCGATTTTTAATAAGGCAATGAAAACATTCTTCTGAATTCAAAAACTGATTATTGGGGCAAACGGTTAATCCTTGAGGTGTGGGAAGCATTTGCAAGTTATTCAAAGGACAGAGGCATTCCTGAGCCTGCATTCGTAAAAAGTAAGGGTAATCATTGACTGCTTCCGCTAAATGCGGCTTGAAATTCCAGCTATCAGTAATAATAGCAAATTCCGGATCCCATTTTTGGACTGCATTTCGAATTCGTTCACGAATATTCTTGGCATTCCATTCAGAATCCGCAAAATTCAATACTTGGCTCTGTATGGGAGCCTCCGATTCAATCTGACCAATTTGCCAGGGATCAAAGCGGACACAGATGTGTTGAACGTCGTAGCCAGCATAACCAAGAAACTGAACCAATTCCGTTGTATGGATGTTGCCACCCCCGGTGGAGGGCCAGTTATATAAAAAACTGATGATGGCTATTTTTGTATCGCTTTGAGCCGCCGTTTCTTGTTCGTTTTGTTCAATTTGATGGTCTGCTTTAAGTTGAAAGCTATTTTGGAGTATTGGTAATTTTGGCTTATTTTGTTTCTTTGAGACTTCATTACTTAGAACAGTATCAATGATTGTTTTGAATCGTTTTCCGATGTTTTCTCGCGAAAGTGTGTTGCGCAGTTCTGAACCAAATTTAATTGTTTGATTACGATATTCATCAGAGAACCAATAGTCCTGGTCTTCTACTGAAGCGACTTGAAATCCCCTCTTGGCTAAGTGTTTAACACTAGAACTCTCTGCATTCATGGCCAATGGCAGGCCGGACGCAATATAATCCTGGGCTTTTGCAGGTGGCTTATGCCGCGCTCGAAAATCGGATCCTTTGACGTCAATGGCACTACTGGCGAGTTCGGCCCAAGTGATATGTTTTTGCGGATCCCAGTTTTCAATTCGGATGGAGTTGTTATTAGAAAATCCTAGAGCATCCTGAGGTACAGAAGACTTTCCCTGTTCAAGATTTGCCAGTACCCATAATTCTCGTGGTAAGGAATGTTGATTCACCCATTCGATCAAAGGAGGAACATTAGAACGAATCCCCGTCCATAAGATTGGCCCGTCGATTGGTTTTGGAGCTATGGTTTTCGTAATAAAACGAACATGATGATCAACATATTCGACGGGTGCATAAGCACAATAGTATTTTCTGAGGAATTCAGAGTGTGTGATGATCTGTTGACATTGAAACAGCCATTTTCCGTCACGGTCGATTTCTCGAGCCGATCCATAGCAGTCAACGGGACAAAAGATGACCGGAACATCTTTCGGCTTCGAATTCATTAATGGCGCGAAATCATATTTAATGATGATTGCCAGATCACTGTCTGGAATAGAATCTGAAAAGAATTCGATCTCGTAGTATTGTGAAAGCTCCTCGGCCATCTTTTCCCCGATCCACTCCCAGGACCCTATACCGGGATAAACAGGACCGATGACAATATGTGGTCGAGAATTTTGCATATATTCTGTGACCATAAAAATATTTTTGGGGGAAAGCGTTTAGGTCAAAAGAGATATCGAAACTGTTTGTTGTACTGTTAAACACGAGCAGCTGATTTATAGATTCTCAACACGAATTTGGTTTCGTGAGCTTAACTATATAAAACCTAAATACCTGACTTCGCATACACACTGACCTTATGCTACGATAGCAATCTGTAAAATCAAGTGGTATTTGAAAATTAATACATATGTGACATGAATGGATAAGCACCCATAGTTATGTGTGCTAAGCAGGTGCATATCGCTATGCCAACAAATTCATTCACCTCCGCACGACAGGATGACTGACACCCCGTCACCTGTCATAGGGGATAGCAAACGGAAATATTTCCAATAACGAAAATATTTTATTGAGGATAGATACTACCTCATGAATAATAACATCATCAAACTCTTCCAAACCTTCGTCCATCGAACTGACCCCGACCGAGTGTTCGATGCCGAGCAAGCCCTTCAGCCTTTCGGAGACAACATAGTCCCCACTCTATCCGAAGCTATCGGAGATCCAGAACCCGAACTTCGCATTCTCGCTCTAAAAATTCTCGAACACATCGACAAAAATACTGAACCAGCACTCCCAGCCATGATCGAGGCTCTGGAAGACGATCACAGAATCGTGAGAATTTGTGCCCTCGCACCTGTGGCGTCATTCGGCGCAAAGGCGACTGATGCCGTTCCAATTCTGGAGAAGTGGATTGATTGCGATGATCAGTTTTGCCACGTTTCGGCAATCGGACACATCCTGATGATCGCCCCATCGAAAACCGATGAGTTGCTTCCGGTTTTGCTCAAGTCTCTCGAAAGCGACGACTTCGGAATTCGCTGTCAAACAGCATGGCTTCTCGGGCAACTCGGCGAGTTGGGCAAAGAAGCCATGCCTGAATTAAAGCGACTGCTGGACGATGATGACTCGTCTGTGCGGAGTGTTGCTCAGTTTTCAGTTTCTTTCTTGAAAGTATAAAAAACGCATATATTTGGTTTCATAGAATCTGTCTTGAATCTTGTTGGTCGTTTGGCTCTGCCATCTCTATTATATCGAAAACATAGTTTAAGAATATCACCTTTCAATTCGTAGATCCCAACCCATTCAATATCTTTGTTCCCGCCCGGTCCATTTCCATTAAAATCAAAACCATTCTTGTCAGATATTTTGATTGTACCTGAATATTTCGCAAGTTTATTTACACTCACACGTTCTACGCTAAATTTAGATCCATCAATTTTCATACGGCGGTTTTGACGTTTCACAATTTCACGTGAATGGACACGTCCTACTTCTTCAGAAGCAACACAGAGCCACGTGCCTTGAAGTTTTGCAAGCATTGGATCAACTATGCTGACTACAATTTCTAAATCAAGATGGAATTTCAAATCAATTTGTTGTCCAATTTTCAATGAAGAAGTATCGATATCTTTACTTAAATCTAATTCCTTTTCTTTTCCTTTTCGTTCTATCGTGATCTTTTTGCCAATCTTATCAATGGACTTAATCGTGCCTTCGATTGTCACGACTTCAGCCTGAGCGGTGCTGCTGACGAAAAATGATAACAAGACAAAAAACAGTATTGTGCAATAGCGTTTCATTATGGATTCCTTTGATTTGAATAGAGAGTATTTACTTTTTGGTGATATCCCATCTTTCAAGATTCGTTTCCACGGCTTCGGCGCACGAGGTTCGTAAGTCATGTTTCCATCTCCTTCAAATGTTTCTAGTCAAATGTGTTTTGACCGATGTTCTCACCGGTTACAAAATCAGAAATATTTTGCGGTTCTCCAATCTGGGGTTTTGAGGATATAAAGTTAAAGGTCTTGTCGGTGTCCTTTAGCCCCTGTCAGCGCATAAAAAAAGAGAGCACCGAACCGAGGTCACTCTCCACACGCCCGCCAAGGCGCACAATCGAACAACACAAGGTCGGTGCTCCCATTTCGGGGAACATCCTTCCGAGTGCTGCTTCGATTGTTCAAGAGTCTTTTGACTCAGGTTGGCGGTTTGTGGAGAAGCAGAACTTGACGTTACACGTCTATCAAATTGTCAGGTTGGCCATAACAGGCCGTTAAATAATTCTCCTATAGTTTTCATTGTGAGAGCAACGACAGACTGTCGAAGCATTCAAGTATCAATAGTACAGTCATGAGCCAGCACCATCCACAGTTATTGAAATAAAACTTGGGGAGGTGTTGGTTTTTAAGTCAATTAGAATTTGCAGCTTCGAGTTATTTTCCCCAACGCTCATAATACGCCGAATGATCTCCATCTGCCCCATAATTGCAATTCCAACACACTCCATAATTGAATTCCTGTCTTGCACCACAAGTAGGGCACTGGTATTGCCAGTGAGCAGGCGGCACAAAATCTGTATATTCAGGTTCCTCAAATCCACCATTTTTGATCAGATCGCTGTCGTGATTGAAAGACGAACCGTCCCAAAGTGGACTCCACCCTGCTTTGCGAATCGTATCATAATTATGATCAACAAGCGGGTACACAAAGTGATGTCCTATAGAATGAGCGACCCATTGCCAGAACAAAGCTATCCATACCATAGAATGAGCCATCATGTACCACAGATACCAACCCATGCCTAACAGTTTAAGAGGAAAGAACACGCAACAGTACATCAGTCCCATGTTTCTTATAATTACAGAAACAGGAGATCGTGGTGCCCGATCAGAATCTTTCCATGCCAAGATCGCATAAAACACTCCCGAAGTAATCAACATTGTGCTGAAGCTCATCCGTTCGTGCATCGGTCCATCGTAAGTTTCATGGAAAAAATACGCTACCCAAAATGGACTGATGATAAATAGTCTGGCAATGAGGTCTTTCATTTAGTTCTCCTTTTAGAGAGGGGATGAAATTTGCTCGAATTGCCGGTGTCCTTTCTAGCCGAATCAGTTCTTTTCGCTCGGTGGTTTGAGCCCCAGAGATTTCAGTCGTCTCCTGACGGTCATCTCAGAGATGCCGAGAATTTCCGCAATCTTCCTGATTTTTCGCTCTCCTGTGTTCCAGATCGCCTCCACCTTTTCTGAAACTGCGTCGAACTCTGTTAGCACATCGGGAAGGGCGTTAAACATAGGAATCAAGTGCTGGCGATACTCCTGCTGGCTTTTGAAGAGCGCTGCCCACGGTCTATTGGAATATTGTCCGAAGAGTAGTTTGTCGCCCTTATGGGGAAGCCCATGGCAAAGAGCAACACTTGCGACAACTGCATTGTTCTCGTCGCCTCCTAGCCAATTTGGTAATTGGTCTCGGAGAGTGCCGAACGGTAGTCGTCTGATACTTCCTTTGCCCTCACTTTTTTCAATTCTGTCAAGCAGCCGCTTCCATGCGTTGGCGAATCCGGTTTGAGCGTTGCGAGAGTCGTCACGATATAAAGCGATTCCAGTATCCGTGATCAGAACCCGCTCCGTCTTACCGGGCTGATGTTTGACCATCTGCTCATACTCTGCTCGCCACCATTCCAAGAGTCGTACCGTTTCCGGCCATAGCCACCACCATCCGAGAACATCAGTCTTGGGACGCAGCAAGCCACACCAGCAGTCCTCTTCACTCGTTTCAATCTTCAGTCCTTCTTTTCTCCATGGATGTTCTTGTTGAAGAAAGAGGTCTTCCCATTCAACCCTTCCAAACTCTGCGGCACCGTGTGCGCAGTTCAGGCACCAGACAAGCAGGAGTCGCTCATAGCAACTAGAGTGTTTGTAAAGAAGGGCCAATTCATCTAACGAAAACGTATCGATCTCCATTTTCCTGATCGATTTTCGGTCGGTATTGAGTTTTGTAAGTCCTCGCTCAACGTCAGCGAAATCGAATTGTTTCTTCCATTGGAAGTCCTTCGTGAGATGAAGCCAACGAAGAAACCGAAAGAGTTCCCCGATGTGGTTCTGGCACGTTTTCTTCGCCAACGGTTTCTTCGTGCGTTCACTCTCGGGGCGTTCTCTCCACAAATCCACTAGCCCTTGACAACGCTCGAAATCTAGTTCAGCGAGAAGGAAATCGTCGTGCCGTTCTCGAAGCGCTCGAATAACGCCGAGCATGTGGTGGCCGCTTCCGTCGAATGAACCATCGGCTTTCGTGAAATCGTTCCGACGTTTTTCCTTGTATGCGTCGAGAGCATCGTAGAACGTCCCATCAACCAGTGGAGTAGCTGGGTCCGGCGGGGACTGGTCCTTGGAAACCGCAAGTTGACCAAGACTCCATCGAGCAGCGGATTCATGAAATTTGATAATCTCATCTGCGTGCGTTTCTGGAAGTATCCAATTCACGGACGGAAACTGTTCTACAACAATGTCGTAAAAACTTTTCGCTTCATCCCAAGTTAGTCCATCAACTGTTTTTGGGTAATGGCACGATGCGTCTTTATCGTCCGTGTAACAGTCAATGACTAACTGGATCGTGGCTGGCCATCTACAATCGTCGAAGCTCCAAAGAATATCGTCAATGGGCGGAATAACAACCCGAAGGCCCCCTTTTCTAAGAAAATCTGCGGCCCACAGTGAGATTTCTGTCCACTCAGGTTTTCGTTTTATCCGCCGACAAAATGCCTCGTTGTCATACCACAAATCCTCGATTCTGGAGAACCGTTGATCAGCCTCACGAGTGCCAACACCAGCAGGTGTTCGGAATCGCTTTCCAGCAATCAATCGCCGAACCCCTTTGCCGTCGTCGGTTCGTTGTTTGTGTCGCCGAACTGTTCTCCCTTTAGGTCCCGACATCTGAGCATCCTTTTTAGTGAATGAGCCAATGGAATCGATCTAATTGGCTACCATTTCTATTGTAATTGGCTACCAGAGTGGCTACCTGCTGTTATTGAAATACCCCTTATTCTTAGTGTTTTAGCATAAGTCTATGAAAAAAGCCACCTTGCGATTTCTCACAAAGTGGCCACATTGGAGGCGGCGGGAATTGAACCCGCGTCCTGTGAACCCTCAGCTAAAGCCTCTACGTGCATATTCTATTGTTTGAGTCTCGCTTCTTCAGGCACAACAAACAAAGCCCTTCGGAAGCCAGTCCACCACGGATCTCGTATCAGACGGAGTGGTCATTGATCTGATACCAGTCTGAATTTGTGACCAGCCTTCGGACTCCTCAGACAGGGATTCCTAAGCCGGGGTTGCTTTTATTAAGCAGCCATTGAAAATTGCTTGTTTGCAATTAGATTGTGATCAGCTTTTTACGTGGCCAACTGATCAACCACGGCACGCCACCCTAACATACGGTGAACCAGTCGAATCCGATCGCCCCCGTGTCTAGTAGTACGTCAAAAGTAACAAAAAGAGGAACACAAAATGGAAAATCTTTCTGCCCTCCTCACAATCTTATCAGCAGATCGGTGTGAGTCAATTTACTCTGTTTGTGGAAAATCTTCTGAGATCAGAATTTAAGGATAAAATCTCCCGATTTTAAGCATCAAAATGATCCTTGTAAAATAAAAATAAAGCGGTTTGCATGCCGATATTTCTTTCATTTGAGCGAAAAGACATTAGGAAATTGCATTTCAGTTCCAGTTTGTCTCTAAGGAGAGAATGATGGGCGATATTGACAATGTTGGCTTTACAGCCATTATTTGCTTATTCGGTCTGCCTTTTGTCTGTGGGCTGACTGCAATTCTATCCCGTGCCTGGATCAAGATTGCCTGTCATCAAAAAGATATTGATTTGAAACATCATATGCTGGCTTCCGGCATGTCTGCTAAGGAGATCGAACGAGTCCTCAATGCCGGTAACGGAGAGGAAAATCACTTTGTGGCACAAACAGAGACTGGCCAGGAATCATGTGATCTCAACTTCCAGGCAGTTGCTGTGTCCTCTCTTCTCATTTGTTCTTCCTAAAATCAGTCTACATATTTGTCAATGATTGGTCTAAAATGAGACAGGCCTGTGTCAGCAACCATCTAATGGATCTGGTGGCTGTATCTGTTTCAATAGTATTCAATCGGGAAGTATTCAGTTCATGTCCAGTTATCATTGCACGTCGAGGGATCGACGTTTTCTTTTATTGAGTTTGGGAATCATCGTCTGTCTGTCCGTATTGGGCGAGGAGAGCAGGGCGGAGAACAAACCAGCGGGACCCGTGTTTGTAGACATTCCCGCGCGTGGACAGGTTCGCTTCGAAACGACTGAAAAAGAAGGAAAAGTTCCCGCTCGTTTTCATCTTGCTGCGCATACGTTTCCGTTTACCTGTGAGTTCAAGCGGATGAGCGGTCCGGTACGTGTGTACGATGTGACGTTTCCTTCGCCGGTGAAAACGAAGGTTGATGAAAATAATACCGTTCACGGCCATTACTATCAGCCTGCAGGTGATGGTCCTTTTCCGGCCTGTGTCTGCCTGCATATTCTGGGAGGCGGCTTTGAGCTTTCCGAGATGTCTGCGAATTCACTGGCGCGACAGGGAATTGCGGCGTTGACAATTAAAATGCCTTATTATGCTCAGAGACGTGGAGAGGGTATAAATGGTCGGCGTCGCATGATTTCTTTTGTGCCCGAACATACCGCTGAAGGGATGACTCAAGCTGTGCTGGATGTGCGTCGGGCGGCTGCCTGGCTGGCGAATCGAGACGAGGTCAATGCCCAGAAACTGGGTGTGACGGGAATCAGTCTGGGAGGAATTATGTCGGCACTATCTTCCGCAGCCGAGCCTCGGTTCAAAAAAGTGGCCATCTATCTGGGAGGTGGAAATCTGGCTTTGGGGATTTGGGAGAACCCTCATCCGCATGCAAAACAGTTTCGGAAACAGTGGCTGCAAAATGGGGGAACTTACGAATCGTTTCTGAAGATCATGTCACCCGTTGATCCCCATACGTATGGACATTTACTTGAGGACCGCGATGTCTTGATGGTAGTGGCAAAGCATGATGAGATTCTGCCGCCCAAAAGTTCCATCGCGCTTTGGGAATCAATCGGCAAGAAACCGGAACTGGTCTGGTTAGATTCCGGTCATATTACCGCTGCGATGTACATCTTTGGCGAAACGCGGCGCTTGACGACGTTTTTCTCAAACTGGGAATAAAGACTACCGCGTGAGCGAGCTAATTTCTGAGTACTTTTCGCAGCAGGTGGATGGCGATAAACAGTAAGCCAATATTCCCGGCCCACAGGGACCAACCTGGTTCAATTTTACCCAGCTTCGATAAATTAATAGTCAACAAGACGATGGGATAGTAGAAGAGTAGAATGGGCATGAAGACCAGAAAGAAACTGGTGAGGAACTGTCTGCGAGCCTGAGCGATGGAAAACGGACAACCAACCAGAACAAAGAAGAAACAACTGCAACTTAATGCGAAGCGACTTGACAGAGCGGTTTTAAGTTTATTCTTGCGTTTATCTTCGGCTTGAGTCTGGGGTAAATCAGTATTGATTTCGGGAGAGTGAAATCTTTCAAAATCCCCCAGAGCTAAAACCATGGCGACTTCGATATCACGCTGAAATTCAAATTCGTCTTTCTTTTCATTGAGGTTGCCCAATTCAGATTTGATTGATCTGACACTCATGTGCCGGGGCTTTGCCATGGCGGTTTGACTGGGTAGCGGAAAAGGAAAATCATCTTTTTCGACGTAAAACCGTGGCTTGCCGGGAAAGTCGATGTGCCCTTTTGAGATGTGCAATATGACTTGCTGATGAGCAAGGTCAAATTCCAGAGTTGCTTCTTCCGCCTGCAGATGTACGGGCTGTTTGTTGGGTGGGGAATAGCGAAATGTGGGAACGAGTAGTGTTTTATCTCTGACTCCCATGACAGTGATGGAGATCCCACTCGCCGGATCATGTATCTGATTTTGAGATCGTAGTTTTTCCAGAAATATGGTTTCGAGTTCCAGGGCAATGGTTTTTTCGATATTTTTTTCGGCCCAGGGGATGATTTGATCGCTTAACAGCAGTGATCCCAGACTCAAAAAACCTCCCAGTATAAAAGAGGGCCAGAGGAGCGAGAGGACATTGATCCCCGCGGCCTTGGCCGCTGTGATTTCCTGGTCGCCCGAAATTCGTCCATAAACAACACAAACAGTTAACAGCAAAGTGGCGGGAATCGTAAAAGGCAACATACTGGGGACGATGAAGGGCAGAATTTTTAAGACAAGAATAGCCCCCAGACCCTGATCTGTTGCTTGCTGGAAGGCGCCCACAAACACTAAGAGAACGGTCAGAACTGTGATCATCAAGGTGAAAACGCGCAGTAATTCAAAGAGAATATAGCGCTGAAGCAATCGCATGATTGATGGGTTTAATATTGAAGAAATAGAAAGGTGATATGGGTTTAGCTACAGGCATTGATTTGCAGATATTGACCGAAGGTGTATACGGTAAGAAGTGGGATTGAGTCAATATCAGACATAGCAATGTGCTGTTATGTATAGTGTTTATTGGCTAGTATCAGAATCGCATAAATAGAATGTATCAACAGAGTCAGACAGGTCCGTCTGGAACAAGACAATATTGTATCGGCAGTTCTGTCATAATCGGTACAATTATTTCACTGGAGGGATTCACTTTGCCACTAAATTGGGTAATTTCAGCATTTTTTGCTTCCGGGTAGTGGGTTCAACCTATTAATTAACAAAGGCCTTTATTCATAGGTCTTTTTTTGAGGAAACGCCATCAAGTTTGTAAGAGCTCACAGGTAGCTGAGAATCAAACAATGACAAATAACAAATAGAAGCCCTTTATTGGATATGGAATCTGCAACCATGGTAAATACTCTGAAAAATGAACCGGTTCGATCATTATTTTGTGATGACGAAGATTTCCATGAATTGATTGAGATGTTCGTAGAGGGCATTGAGGAGAAAAAGACATTTTTACGGGATGCTTCCGCTACCAGTCAGATTGAGGAACTTAAAGTATTAGCCCACCAGTTAAAAGGGGCGAGTGCCGGTTATGGATTTGAAGAACTTTCGCAAATCGCAGCCGAATTAGAGATAGCCTGTAAAGCGGAAGATCAGTCTGGAATTGAACAACGCAAGGAAATCATGTTGAATCACATGGACCGGATTGTTGTTTGACGAACTTTATTACCTGGTTGCCAGCTGGATAAATCGTTCAATCCGGTGAATTCTCCTCATTTTCCAGTCGATTAACCGACTTCGAGAGCGCAACGATTCTTGTTATGATCGCGTTGGCTCTTTGTCTTCCCGGTTGGCCCATCCCTTCCCGATCAAGCAGTATCGAAGTCTTTCGATGGCTTTTGAATGTCGGTTGCACTTCGTCTACCTCCCTGCAGATGGATTTCCATTCGGACTTGAAATGATCCGGAAGCAAATGTGGGGCCTGATCCGCTAGTGCCAATATTTTTTCGGAGAGATCAAGCAGAAGATGTCTGGTGTCATAATCTGCCGTTTGAAATTGACTGACAATATTAGCAAGAGCTTGCTGAAATTCTTCGATCTTCATATTTAACCGGCAATTCAATCAACGTCTCATTTAAAGGGCAAAATCTCATTTACGGATTCTACTGAAGATTTTTGCTGAGTTTACTCTCTTGATCGTGTAATATCAGGAGTATTACGGTTGAATTTTCAGGGTTCTTATTGACCTGACTACTCAATTCTTAGTAAATATGTGCTACTGATATTCAATCTTGTCATTCTATTTGAGTCAGCAGGCTGAATGCATTTGATCAGTCAGCCAGTAATTCTCATCTCGAATAGAAACCAATCATAATAAAAAGTTGATTTCACGGGGAGTCTTTCATGTCCAGATTAAACCAGGTTGTTATCGGTTTGCTTCTGATCACTGTGGGTTATGTTCTGGGGGCCTCTCAGAGTTTTCAGAGCACAACATTGCTTGCTCAGCAAAAATCAGGGACTCCAACAGAGGAGACTGAAGATAAAATAAAAGGTGCTGTGAAACAGATGCTTGAATCCCAGTTGGCCCTGGAAGAGGAAAATTTCATGACCACCGCCACCAAAGGATTAAATTCATTTGCTGTCTCTTGTGGTGGCGTGAATGCGATGGAAGATCTTGAATCCGGGAATGGTGTTGATCCAGAGACCTTTGCTGCGTTATACGCAGATCTGGCCAAGCCTGATGTTGCCACTCATCTGGGCCGCGATGATCAGGGAAGAATTACTTACAAAAACAAAATCGTTCGCATGTATCCCGTCTCCCGATTGAAAAAGATGTTTGCGACTCGAATAAAATATACGGGTGAGACTCTGGAAGAAGAAAGCAGCTTTTAAACGACCTGACTTCATTTCACCATAGTTTTCGTGTTCGACTCGGCCAGACGTGGTTTTAGTTTGATGGGGAGCTTGAGTTCACACTGTGCTGCAGTCCGTGTTTGCTGCTCTGTTTTTACGATAGCTTTGAAATTCCAACAGGTAGCTTTGGAAGATGCTGGTAAGGAGTGACGGGGCAGGCGCACCAAAAAATCAGTGACCAGAGTTTCGCTGTTTTGTTGAGTACCACTGTGGGCCAGTTCCAGCGTTCCATTCAGTGCAGTCCATTTAGAGTTCAGCGCGCTGGTTAGAAACTGCCGCGGTTTTCGCTCTTTCCGAGAGAGCCCGGCGCCGCCAAATTCCAGACTGATTGATTCTACTGTCGAATGCATCGGGTGTAGACAACTCAGACGAACTTCAACAAATTCTGCAGATTGAACGTCTTGGGAAACAGAGTCGAAATATCTGGCGGTTAAAGAGGGCCGCTCTTTATTTTTGGGAAATTTCAAAAGTGTCAATTGCATATTTTGAAACCCGTTGACCTTGATTGTAATGTCGCGGGCTAGCTTGCTATTTGACTTGAGATGAATAAAGCTGGATGCAGTCGAAGCAATCTTCAGTGAAGTCCTGTGGTCATGACTCGGATTCCAAGTTCGCAGGGCAGGGCCCGCTAAGACAAATTTTCCACAATGAAAGCCTGCTTGAGGGGAGAGCGAGTTCTCTGGAGCCTGCGCGTTCAAGGATTGACTGACGAGATTCAGTGACCATTGCCGGAATAGTTCTGAGAAGCGAAATTCGGTGAGCTGTTCTATTTTTTTGATACCTGTTGAGGGGTGATGTGCGAAACGATAAGAGAAATTCTGAGTGGAATCGATCTGATTGCACCAGTCCAGGAACAGACTGACGGCTCCCCGACAACCATGATTACGCCAGAGTTGAGCACGATAGTAGTCTGAGACGACCAGTGGATAAGATTCGGGACTACGATAAAATTCGCTGATCCGGTAATCACGATTTGTATAACCCGGTTCCATGATGTGCGCAATGCCCTCGTTCAACCAGTCTTCCTCATCCATTAACGATCCATATTGAGATTGCACTGGCGCGGTCCGAAAACTGGAAATTGCAGCGTGTGTCAGTTCGTGACTGAGTAAATCCAGTAATTCCTGACCAGGTTTGAGTGTTGAATTCAGATACAGCATGTCGGAGTGATTGCTGAAAGGCGCTACGACAGACTCTCGAAAATCGCTGGGGCGTACAAAACCATTGATCGATGTTTTGCCTCCCTGGAGCTTATTTAACCAGGGAGAGAGCAGGATGGTAAATCGTCCATCTAGATCCACATCGCGAATCGGACCACATTTCCGGGTGATCTGGTCCAGAACCTGTTGCTCCATGATTTCTATGATTTCATTGACCAGGCCAGCGGTCAATTCATTTGTGTGCTGTTGGTCATCCAGATAAACGGCGACGCGCGGACTTTGTTGAATCAGTCGCCCTGTAATGCGCGTATATTTATTTTTGTCGGAGAGGTCGCCTTCAGTCACAAATAAATAGAAAGCGCGTTCGCTTTCTGGGGGTTTTATTTCTAAATTGGATGGAGCGAGCGGTCTTTGATATTGTATTTCATCAGAAGCGGCTGAAATACTCGAATGACGATTTGAGTGACCCGATTGAATGAGGTTACTCGTATTTTGAAAGTAACAGTCAACTGGCTCATGATTATGGGATTTGAGATCTGCTGATAGATGAATTGTTCGCGAATGTTGAGGTGTTCGTTCCAGATTATTGATGATCAACAGATATTCGTCGTCACTTCGAAGTGAAAGTGGAAAGCTCGGGTTCATGCTGGATGCAATGATGTTTACTGGCTGGTTCCAATCCACTGGGAGAGAGCCAGGTACAACTGGTTTTCTTGCGGTGATCTTTCCAGAAGAACTTCGCTTTGCTTTCCAATAGTCTGTAAAATGAGTTGCAGACGATTGAATCACCAATGCGATCAGCACAAGTACTATCGCGCTCAAAAACAAAGTCGATCTGTTGAATTGCCATCGATCGTTCATACGCAAAGACAGTGAAAGAAAAAGAGAGTGAAAGAAATGATGTCAGGTGTTGATGTGCGGAATGGGTGTCATGTGATGACATCCAGTTCTTAAAACAGGCGATGCCCGATGAGGAAGTGGGGTGAGTCTGTATTCAAGATCGTCAAATCATTGGGGAGTTATTGAGCAGAATCGAGATAATCTGGACAAGCGATGAGCAACAGAATGGCCTGCTTGGTCTCAATGATGTGGACGAATGGATATTCCCCGGTCCGACTTAATAGAGCAGGTTTACGAAATCAATGATTCCGCTAAGTGGGCCTTGATCCTCACTTTCCTCATAATCTGACTATAATTTACGCGGATACTTCAGTCCGTGCCGACAATCACTATTCAAGTCGCACCAAATTTGGAGAATTAAGAGAAAATCGGGGGAATTTCCTTCAATGGAGTCCGAGATTGAATATACAATGCACAGTTGAGGAGAATGCGCAATTTGGCGATCGTCCATTTGGTCTGAGTGAGAGCATTCTTACCTAAAGTAACTCGGGAGAGAGAAAAAATGTCAGTATCCAGATTTGGAATATCAATGTTTGTTTGGGCAGCGTCAACTATGTTGTTGTGCTCCCCGCAAGGCTATGCTGAGAACAAACTTCCAGAAATATCAAACATTGGCCAGATCCTCAGTTATCAAAATAACGAAGGCGAGCATTATTATGCTCTGCAAATGAAAGCAGATCGGTTACCCGCCAATGTGCATTCAGGAAAGCAGATTGCGATTCTGTTTGATACTTCAGCGAGTCAGGTCGGCGAGCATCGAACTCAAGCGTTGGATGTTTTGAAGTCATTCCTGAGCGAGCTTCCCAACGATGCGACAGTTGGCATCTATGCTGTTGATGTGCAATGCACGCCATTCGTCAATGAATTCGTGACACCACAGAGCCGAGGGGCCAAACTTGCAGTGGCATCTTTAGCCAATCGGGCACCATTGGGAGCAACGAATCTTTCTGAAGCTTTCAAAACGGTCATGCAGGGGCTACAGAAACAGCCGGTTCGATCCATCCTTTATATTGGTGATGGAATGAGTTCAGCCCGATTAATTTCTCTTCCGGAAATGGCTGCACTCACGAGTGAATTAGCTCATCAACATGTTCCCGTTCACAGTTATGCAGTGGGACCTAAAAAAGATTTACGGCTTTTGGGAACGTTAGGAGTTTACACTGGTGGTATTGTTCTCGCCGATCAGGCTGAAGAGAAAAAGGACCTGCCAACAATAGTAGGTAAGCAATTAGCCAAAGCGGTTCAAGCTCCAGTTTTCTTTCCGAATACGATTCAGCTCTCAGATAAAAAATTGGAATTAAATACACGTCAAGCTTTGCCGGTTCGTACAGACCGAGACACGGTTTATCTTGCCAAAGGTGAATTGAGTGGCCGGTTGTCACTTGAGTTGAGTAATCGTCATTTGAATGCAAACTGGAAATTTAACGTACCCGTCGCACAGGCAGTCAATAGTTTCCTGGCTGTTCCCTGGATGAACTCTCAGCCGGGGCAGGATATCGGGATTGCCTTTGCCGGTCAGCGAATGATGAATCTGGCACGAACTGCACATGAAGAGCGTATGGCTCAATTAGAATTTGCAGGCACGCGTGCCATTCAGAGTGGTAATTTTGAACAGGCTGCCCAGTTTGGTAATCTGCTACAGCAGCTCGATCCTGGGAATACGCGTGGTAATTCACTGTTGAAACTGTCCGATAAATTTCAACAACAAGATCAGTTGGCACAAGCGGATACCAAAAAACCAGCAGCCGATGCTAAGCCTGCAGCCGATGCCAAGCCTGAGCCCGCCACAAAAGCAGATGCCAAGCCTCCGATTAACGATTCGATCAGCAAAGTGGAGCAGTTAAGGCAGATCAAGGGAGCTCAGATGAAGATTGAGGTTTCCAATGCCATAGAAGAAGCGCGAACGATCACTGCTGAAAATCCCGAGGGAGCACTTAGCATATTGAAACGATCTTTGAGTTTCCTCAAATCTACATCGGATATTGATATTGATCTTCGTCAGCAACTGCAACGCCGTCTGAATAATATTATGGTGGATGTCCGCAGTCAGATGGAAATAGCTGAAACACGACAAATTCGTCAACAGCAACAGCTGGCACAGTTAGAACAACAAAAACGTCTTGTCGATAAAATTCTTTTGGAAGACGAAAAGCTGGAACAGTTGATCGACCGGGTACGATCCTTGATACAAGATGGTAAGCACGGTAACAGTGATGCATATGAAGAGGCAGAAGCTGTTTCTCGGGTGGCTGTTCAGATGGAACCAGGCAATGGACCAGCGACAGCCGCGTTGTTTACATCTGAAGCGGCGGGACAGTTGGATAAAGTATTCAGAATGCGTTCTCTACGAGCAGACCGATTCCTGGAAACACTCTATCAGGTTGAATTGTCGCACGTTCCATTTCCTGATGAACCTCCCATTCGTTGGCCTGCCGCGCCAGTCTGGGTCAATCTGACAGAACGTCGCAAGAAATGGGCTTCTGTTGACCTGCATCGCGCCAGCCCTGCAGAGCAGAGAATTTTCGAAGAATTGCAAAAAGAAACAGAAGCAAACTTCCCGGATATTCCGCTTTCCGAAGTCATGACTTACTTTGCTGAGTTGCATAATATCACAATTTTGATCAACTCAAATGATCTGGGTGAAGAAGGTTTAACAGTTGATGAACCGGTGAATGTTTCTTTAAGTGGCATCAAATTGAAAAGTGCCATGAATATTATTTTGAAACCGATCGGTTTGACCTATCTGATTGAAGATGAAGTGATGAAAATCACGACCATTGTGAAAGCAGATGAGATCTTATCCACACGCGTTTATCCGGTAGCTGATCTTGTGATTTCGGTGTCCGCGCAGCAGTCTTCTGTTGGAAGCAGCCAGGGTGGTTTTGGCGGTCAACAAGGTGGCAACGGCCTCGGTCAACAGGGCGGCGGCCAGCAAGGCGGTTTCGGTGGTGGCCAGCAGGGCGGTGGTGGTGGACAGGGATTGTTTAATATCGCACCTGAATTTCTGATGATGAATACACCTAAAGCACAAAAAGGGCAGAAACAACCTGTCAAAAAAGTGCAAGGTAAAGTTGCCAAAGAGGTCATTAAGCCAATTCACGATCCGGAAATGAAAGCGATTCTGGATGATATTCTAGGAAAAGCAGAATCCAAGCAGCCTCAGGCACAATTTCAGGTCGAGGACAATCCCTTTCAATTCAATAATCGCACGGTTGAACAACTCAAAAAAAAACCGGAAAGCGGGAAGTAAACGGGAAATCGACATCACCTGATGTCCCTGGACAATCTAAATTAACAGTACGGAGCCGATCTGAAAAGAAAGGCTCCGTTTCTGTTAATACTCCGTCGGTAAAAAAGAACGAAGTCAAGCTTCCGTTAGTCGGCAATATCAAAGATCCGTCTGCGTTCTGGAGCGACTATTTTTCCAAGCGAAAACCAGCGCCATCGGTAGTGAATGACTTAATCTTCAATTTGCATCAGGCTGGCAAACATGAACATGTCATTGCCGCCATTAATGCCGCTCTGATACATAATCAATCGCAACCCTGGATGTACGATGTGCTGGCGTTGTCGATGGAAATTCTTGGGCGTCCCAAGCAGGAGATTCAGCGAGTTTTGCTTTCTCGCATCGATTTTTCTGCGACGGATGTACCCAGCATGGTTTATTCGGCTGCCTATTTATCTCGATTCAATGCAGATGAGCAAGCGCTCAAACTGTATCAGCAGGCAGCAAAACTGCAGCCTGACAGACCAGAATCCTATATCATGGGATTACGGCTTGCAGAAAAACTCAAAGACAAGGAGGCCCTCCAATGGGCGGCGACTGGAATTCTGACTCATGTCTGGGTGAATGATCATCAGCAGTGGCACGAGAGAGCTTTAAATGCATTGGCGGACCTGGAACAATCATTTAAAACAGCGGGACGAAAAGCAGAAGCCGAACGTGTTCGTTCAGCCAGGCAACAGGCCTTGAAGCGAGATTTAAAACTGGAACTGACCTGGAATGGGGATGGCGATCTGGATCTGATTGTAGAAGAGCCTAAGGGAACAGTTTGTTCATTTGAAGCTCCATTGACAGCCGGAGGCGGGGTGTTGTTGAATGACGGGTATGGTCCCAAACAGAAAAATTGTCACGAAAACTATGTTTGTGCTTATGGATTTCCAGGAACCTATGTGGTGCGAGTGCGTTATGTATCGGGAAATATTGTTGGTCAACGGGCGAAATTGAAAGTGACCCGCTATCACGGTTCAGATCGTCCTGTCATAGAGTCGATGATTGTGCCTCTGATGGAAACGGATCGAGTAATTTCCATTGATCTTTCGAAAGGACGACGCAGCAAGAAATCCGGAGTGCCACAGACTCCACAAAATTCTCAGAAAACAAGCCAGAGCGCAATTCGTAATTTGTCGTATGCTTTTCGCCCGAATTCAAAGGCTGCTCGTGAGTCTTTAAAAAGTTTTCGTGTTTCACGACAGGCGGGAACAACCATTTCAACAGGGAGACAGGTTCCTTTGGTGACCGGTTCACAAAATATTGGTGGCGTTGCCAATCAACCAGTAATTTCTGTGATTCCCGAAGGAATCAGTCTGTCGGGGGCAGCCGTAATTTCAGCAGATCGCAGATATGTCAGATTGTCACTTTTCCCACAATTTACTAATGTGACCGACGTGTTTACTTTCAGTTTTCTGCAGCCATAGCCAGCGATTGAGAGGCTTTTATCTGACAAGCCCTGGATTGACATCCAGATCAAGGTCAGCGATTCGACCCTGGTCCAGATGATGCCAGGCGATTGCTGCCATAGCGGCATTGTCAGTGCATAAATCAAGAGGGGCCATGCTGAGATAGATGCCCTCTTCCTTCGTCATTTCAGCCAACCGCTCTCGAAGCAGTGTATTCGCTGCCACACCTCCTCCGACACAAAGCGTTGAGTAATTGTACTGCTTAAGCGCCTGCTGGCATTTTCCGACTAATACATCAACAACTGTTTCCTGAAAGCTGGCTGCAAGATCAGCAATTCGTTCGGGGGTCAGTGGTGGTGGTTGTTTTTTTGCGCCGGGGTTGCCGAGCGCGGTGTAGAGGACTGCAGTTTTGAGCCCGCTAAAACTGAAGCGGAGTTCGGGGTCTTTCAGAAACGTTCGGGGAAAGGGAAAGGCCTTTGGATTTCCGGAAACGGCAGATTTCTGGATAGAAGGGCCTCCCGGATAAGCGAGCCCTAAGATTTTTGCGACTTTATCAAACGCTTCGCCAGCAGCGTCATCTATGGTAGCGCCGATTAATTTAAATTCGAAAGACTCGGAACAGTGGTACAAATTTGTATGACCGCCGCTCACGACCAGACCAATTGCCGGAAAAAGTGGTCGGGTTTCCTGCATTTGACAGGCAAACAGATGCCCTTCGATATGATTCACCGCAATGAGCGGCAAATCGAGTGTCATGGCCAGGGTTTTAGCCGCGGTTAATCCGATCAGCAGTGACCCGACGAGACCGGGCTCTGTGGCAACCGCGATGGCCGTTAACTGGTTTAAAGAAATCCCTGCCTGTTTGAGTGCTTCATCAATGACGGGCAAAATTCGTTCCAGATGCGCTCGCGAGGCAATTTCCGGGACGACGCCTCCAAATTTTTCATGCAAGTCAATTTGTGAAGAGACGATATTCGAAAGAATTCCCATGTCGCGCGTGATGACGGCTGCAGCGGTTTCGTCACAAGATGACTCGATCGCAAGGAGGTATTCTTTTGGCTGGTTCATGGATGATAACAGGTAATAAAAATGAAAAGCGACGTTCGGGTCTCAGTGGTCACCGAAAGTCGCTCGCTTTGAAGTTGGACTGAGATCAATTCAGCCGATAGAATTCATCAATCACAATTCTGGCTACACATCATGTTTGATAGAAACTTTGATTCAATGACCAGAGTTGATTCTGGTACCATTGAATTCGTTCTAAGTTGTTTGAATGATAATTTTAGCTTTGGCAGGCTGCGGTAGTCCTGCTGCTTTTTTAGCAGGTTTGGCTGCTTTGGGAGCCGGCTTTTTTTCCGGTTTTTTCGCGTCGCTCTTTTTTTCCGGCTTTGCTTTGTCTTTCAAGGCGGTTTCTACATATTTCATGGCAAGGTCAAGCTGTTTGTCTTTAAATTGTTCATCTTGCTTGGCATTGTGGTCCAGAATGTCTCGTTGGCGGCGGTATACCCCCAATTCTTCCAGTTCTTCATCTTTCAGGCGTAAACGGTAATTCTCGTCGGGAGTCACTCCCCAGACGTCGGTATCTTTTGACCCTGGAAAACGGTGAATGTTTTTTCCACTTGGTCGATGATAGCTGGCTGTGGTTAGTTTTAAGGCACTCTCTCCCTCTTCCAGTTCAATCACATTCTGGACGCTGCCTTTGCCCCAGGTTCGTTCTCCTACAATGGCTGCGCGTTTATGATCCTGCAGGCAAGCAGAAACGATTTCACTGGCGGAAGCAGAATAACGATTGACTATAATCGCCATTGGAAAACCGGAGTAAGTGCCTTCTTTGGTGGCTTCCCACTTTCGATTGCGACTGTTGCGGCCCGCAGTACTCACAATTTTTCCTGATTCGATGAACATATCCGATATTTCGGTGGCCTGCGAAAGTAATCCACCGGGATTGAATCGCAGGTCCAGAATCAAGCCTTTCATACCCTGTTTCTTTAATTCGTCAATGGCTGCTCTCAACTCTTCCGAGCTATGCCGACTGAAGTGGGTCAGGCGAATGTAGCCAATCTTATCTTTTTTATTAATCATGAAATCCCAGGCATCGTCTTTTTTGTAAGTGTCTCCCAGTACGGTGGCAACATGGATGATTTCACGAGTAATTGTCAAAGGGACAGGTTCGTTCGTACCTTTATGAATGACCGACATACTGACTTTTTCGCCCGCGCGTCCTTTCAGGGTTTTAATTGCCTCGGGAAGTGTGAAACCTTTTGTGCTTTTTCCTTCAATACTGTCGATGATATCACCGGCCCGAATTCCTGCTTTATATGCAGGTGTGCCTGGAAGTGGTGTCATGACAGTCAGTCGCCCGTTATGTTCATCAATGTGAACCTGGATTCCAATCCCACCGAATTCCTGTTCGACCACCTGGTTAAAGCGGGAGAGGTCTTTTGGGCTGATATAGTTCGAGTATTGGTCCAGTTCCTTTACCATGCCTCGAATGGCTGCTTCGAGTAAGATACGTCGATCGACGTCTTTCACATAGTTCCGTTCAATCTGCTCATAAGTATCAGCGAAGAGTTTCATCATTTGATAATAGTCATCGTCCTTTTCTTTGGGTTTCTCATCAGCGTGGAGTGATTGAGAAAACGCAATCGAGAGAACAACGGACAGAAATAAGAATGAACTGATCAAACGGAATTTTTGCATGGATGATTCCTTATGAGAATAACAGAACACAACTCAAGCCAGACGGAAAAATGTTTCAATTGTGTTTTGTCTGAGTGACATAAATTCTGATTTTTTTTTAGTTCTTATGTTATAAGTGTAGGCGATCAGGAAAGCAGTGGCAAGATTTGCCCTATAATCAATATGACTAAAACTGGTGAATCCAGAAAATACCATCGAAATTGAATTCCTGGGTTCAGCCGGATACATTGCATACAGGATTGTTTTTTCAATAATTTCGTCTTTACCGGGCAAGAGAAATCATGGGGCCGGAAGTTCAAATCTTAACGGGTACAGCAGGTTCCGGGAAAACGGAACATTTGCTGGTTCAATATCGGGAAGCCTTGCAGGCTGGTCTCTCCCGGCATTGTCCCGGTTCGACACTCTGGCTCTCTCCCACAATTCGTGCACGGCGGCAGGTTCTGGATCTATTGTCCTCTGAACAGATGCCAGTTTGTTTTGCTCCCAATATTTATACTTTTGAAGCTTTTGCCGAGGCGATTTTAAACTCGCTTGATGAACCCATTCAGACGTTGCCGGAGATATCCAAACGCTATCTCCTGCGCAGTATTGTTGATGATTTGATCGCGACCGAACAAATTCAATACTTCGGTTCCATTGCAGAAACGTCGGGGTTTCTGGATTTGGTTTCCAGTTTCATCTCAGAATTAAAACGTGAAGAAATCTGGCCGGACCATTTTTCAAAGGCCTGTGATCATCTCAATGTCAATTCGCATCCGAAGGACCGGGAACTGGTATTGATTTATGAGCGTTATCAGACTGCTTTACATGAAATGCGACGCTACGACTCTGAAGGTCGTTTCTGGTCAGCACGCACTGCACTGCAGGATGGAATGTGGGGGCCCTTCGGTCGGTTTGATCTGATTGTATTGGATGGATTTGCTGACTTTACTCATACGCAATACGAGATATTGGAACTGCTCGCGCGTCGGACCGATAAACTTCAGATTTCTCTTCCTCTGGAAAATGAGTTAAAGCGGAATGACTTGTTTGCCAAATCGATCGTGGCAAAACGAATCCTTGAATCTCGATTGCCCGGAACGATTCAATCGGTTCAGTTTCAACAGAGTGATGCATTGTCTTCACGCGGGCAGATCAGTCAGGCCTTGTTTGATAATCCGCGCGAGATCAAACCCTTGGGTTCTGCCGAGCAGATTAAAGTTCTGGCGGTTGCAGGACAGAGGAACGAACTGGAAGTGATTGCGGCAGAAGTGAAGCAACTGTTACTGAAAGGCATCTTGCCAGAAGAGATTACAGTTGCTTTTCGCTCGACGCGGGAATATGGCGATCTTATTAACGAAACATTTACAGCGGCGGGAATTCCTTTCTTCCTGGGTGTCGAGCAGGAGTTTTCTCAATTTCCCGTCGTACGTGCTCTCTTTTCTTTTCTACAGATCGAAATCGAAAACTGGTCATTTGACAGTATGATGTCCATTCTTGATTCGAATTATTTTTCTCCTGACTGGCCGGAATATCAGACAGGGGAAGCGGTGCGCAGTCTGTCACGTGTCTTGCGTCAATTAAAAATCGATTCGGGAAAAACGGATGTTCTGGATGCGCTGGAACGTGCCAGCCAGAGAGCAATCGAACTCAATGTTAAATATCCGGATCAAAAGAAGTGGGAAACAGATCGGCAGCAAACAGAAGTGGCAAATCAACTGGCTAAACGGTTGTCTGATGCCACACAGCGGCTGCGAGGGAAGGAGTTATTTGGATCCTGGATCGAAATTTTAATTTCCCTGGCACATGATTTTGGTTTGCTCAATGTTTGGAAGGAAGCAGATACAGAAAATGATCTTCTTTCAGAACGAGAGCAGTTTGTGTGGGATCGTTTTCAGCAACTGCTGTTTCATGCTGTTGCTCAGGTTGATCAGATAGAACAGTTTCATCAACGTGCAGCGACACCGATGGATTTGGTCGCGTTTCGCAGTTTGTTGCTGGATCTTCTTGAGCAGCAAACTTTGTCTCTTCAGACGGATGAAACGGGACGAGTCAGTGTTTTGGATGCATCACAACTGAGGAACTTGAGCCTTCCATATTTACTGATCGGCGGTTTAAGCGAGTCGAGTTTTCCCCGAAGTTATCGCGAAGACTGTTTATACACCGAGAAAGAGCGAGGGGAATTGAATCAGAACGGTCTTTCGCTCAAATTACACGCCAATCAGCAGCAGGAAGAGATGTTGTTGTTTTATGAAGTGATGACTCGATTTTCACATCAGCTGATTTTGAGTTATCCGGGGATCAGTTCAACGGGCCAGCCTCTGTTTGCCAGCCCTTATCTGACTGCGTTAATCGATCTGTTTGACCCAACGGCTCTTTCGGTTCAACATGTGGGAGAGTTAAATCCTTTACCGCGTCAAGAACAGACTTTGTCAAATCGTGATTTGCGCGTGCTGGCGACAGGTCAGTTGAAGCAAAATCAACCGGGACAGTTTCTCAATCTGTTAAATACCCCCGCGCTCAGAGAGCCTGCACTGAATATACTGGCGTCTGCGGAAATGGCGGTCTCTCGTTTTGAACGCGAAGGATTTACTGAGTACGAAGGCGTTCTGGTATCTCCTCAAAACCGACAGGCGATTCGTGAACGATTTCCGCGTGAATATGAATTCAGCACGACACAACTGGAATTGTATTTATCATGTCCTTATCAGTTTTTTACACAGAGTGTTCTGGGAATTGAGGTACCTGAACCGCCGGAACTGCGTACTGATTATCTGCAGCGGGGAATTCATGTTCACAGCATTTTGACGAAATTATATGAACTCTTAATCGAACAGGGAGAGCACTCGCAATTTTACGAAGCGGATCAAATTGAAGCGATGTTCCTGGAATTACTGAACCAGAATGTTTCTGATGCCTTTGGAGAGAATAAACTGCAACAGGTCTTGCAGACGATTGAGAAACAGATTCTGGAAGACTGGGGAACTCTCTTCGCGGAACAATCAGAATCGTATGGCAAACTGTTTGAAGAACTTTGGGATCAGCCTCCGTCGATCGTGGGTAGAGAGGTGCCCTTTGGCAGAGTTCCATCTGAACCGGACCCTTCGCAAACACATTACCGTCATCTTACATTGGGTACCGGAGCGCGTGAGACGCGCGTGAGAGGTCAGATAGACCGTATCGACCTGGGGAGTATGAACGGTCAGAAATATTTTAACATCATCGATTATAAAACTGGGCGGTCGTTACCTACCGCCAGCGAAATGCGTTCGGGGAAGAAAATTCAACTGGCTTTGTATTTAACGGCAGCAAAAAGGCTGAAAATGGTGGATGCCGACGCGGAAGCATTCCACTTGGGATACTGGAAAGTTCAGGAAGCTGGTTTTGTCACGCCTTTGAGATCCCGCAATAAAATACAGGACCCACTTACGGGTGAAGATCTGGAATTACTGGAAACGACGTTGGAGGGGCTGGTGCCTCATTTAGCGCAAATGATTCGTGATGGATTCTATCCGGTACAAGTCGACAAAGATGTTGCCCATCTCGATCCATCCTTTCAATCGATTTGCCGCTTTGCTGAAGTGGAAAGCTATCGAGAATCACTGAGTAAGCATGTTGACTTACTGCAGTATTCAGAAACAGTGCAGAAAACCTCTGAAGAATCTACCTGATAAAGTAACTTTAAATTATGTCGACCAGGACAACCTATACTGATCAGCAGGCCGCTGCCATCAATCAGCGTGAGGTATCAACTGCGCTGTCTGCTGGTGCCGGTTGTGGAAAAACATTTGTCTTGACTCAACGTTTTTTGAAACTGATTGAGCCGGGAACGCCCCCGGATCGACTGAGTCATATCGTGGCGATTACATTTACCGATCGGGCGGCCCGTGAAATGCGGGATCGGATTCGTGAAACCTGTCTGGCAGAGTTGAAAAACTGTCCCAGAGAAGAAGTCGGACACTGGCAGTCGGTCATACGTGGTCTGGATTCTGCACGGATCAGCACCATTCATTCATTTTGCACATCAATTCTGCGGAGTCATGCTGTCAGCGCCAGACTGGATCCTCATTTTGGATTATTAGACCAGGGAACCAGTGATACGTTTTTGCGAAAAGTAGTGCGTGAAGCGATTCACGAACTCTTGAAACGGGAGCACGCCGATGGACTGCAGATGGTTTATCGGTACGGACTGGAAAAAACATACGAGTTGATTATCAACCTGGTTCCACAGCAGTTTCGGATTGAATTCGATCATTTCAATGACATGACAGTTGAAACGTTGGCGGCCCAATATCGTGAGTATTGGGAGCGGACCTTCATTCCTTCACAGCTGGCAGAAATCGTTCATTCAGAGAGCACACAGTTTTTGATAAAACTGATGAATGAGCAATCACCGAAGAACGTCAAAATGCAAGAACATTTTCAAGTGCTCTCGTCGCGGCTTCCTGAATTGATCGATGGTGCAGAGCGGAATCGCGGTGAGTTACTGGAAACTCTGATCAGCCATGCCCGAGTGCAGGGAGCGGGGACCAAAAAAGACTGGGACGATATCGATGTTTATGAACAGATCAAAAATGGATTTAAGAAATTGCGCGAAGCGTTGAAGCCATTGTTTGAAGATCTTTCGCCTGAATATGCCGAATTTTTATCAGCAGCCGAATACAGTCTGGTAGTTTTAAGAGTGACCGAATTCGTTGCAAAACGTTACCAACAGAGTAAAGCAGAAAAAGGATTGCTTGACTTTGATGATCTGCTTTTGCAGACGCGCGATTTGTTTCGTCGTGATCCACAGGCCCGACAGCGGGCAGCAGCCGGGATCCAGTTTTTGATGGTGGATGAATTTCAGGATACCGATCCCGTTCAGAGTGAGATCGTGCGATCGTTGTGTGGTAAAGAATTATTGACTGGTAAGTTATTTCTGGTGGGCGATGCCAAGCAGTCAATCTATCGCTTTCGTCGTGCAGACCCGGAAGTGTTTCATCAACTTCGTCAGGAAATTCCGGAAGCGGGGCGATTACCCTTAAGTACCAATTTTCGGAGCCAGCCGGCGATTCTGAATTTTACGAATTGTCTATTTTCCTCCGCGATGGAACATTATTACGAATCATTGTTGCCTTTCGATGTAGAACAGCATTCTCCCACTCCTGCGATTGAATTTTTGTTTGCATCGCCTGATGATCCGGAGATCAAAGGGGCGGATGCGGTGCGTGAGACGGAAGCAGAGTGGATTGCTGCCCGCATTCGGCAATTACTGGATGATGAAACACCACGGATATGGTCCAAAAATACGGTGACTGGCGCACGGGAATTAAAGCGAGTTGAGCCGGGAGATATCTGCATTCTATTCCGCGCTTTGTCGAACGTAGGCCTGTATGAAAAAGCATTACAAAAATGGGATCTGGATTATTATCTGGTTGGTGGTCGTGCCTTTTATGCACAACAGGAAATTAATGACCTGAGTAATCTTTGTCAGTACCTTGATAATCCTGATGATGAACTAAGTCTTCTTGGATTGTTGCGTTCGCCCTTTTTCAGTCTTTCGGATGACACGCTCTTTTCGATGGTCCGTCACTCAGAGACACTTTCTGCAGCAATGCTGAATGCACCTCCCGAAGAATTAGTGCCTCAGCAGAAACGTCAGGTGCAATATGCGCAGAGTGTGTTGACAGAGTTGCGTTCGAAAAAGGACAGGCTGTCGCTGGTGGAATTATTAAATCTGGCGTTAGAAAGAACGGGCTATGATGCTGCATTGTTGAATGAGTTTCTCGGTGATCGAAAAATTGCCAATCTGCGAAAATTGCTTGAGCTGGCGCGTAATTTTGAATCATCGGGCTTATTTACCCTGAAAGATTTTGTGCAGCGGATCCGAGATTCCATCCTGGAAGAAAGTAAAGAGGAACTGGCGGCGACACTGCCAGAAACCAGTGATGTGATTCGTCTGATGACGATTCACCAGTCCAAAGGGCTTGAGTTTCCGATTGTGATTGTCGCCGATCTGGACCGTAAGTCACCGGGTGCTTCAAGGGATCCTGTGTTGCATTCAGAATGGGGTGCCTTAGTTTCATTACCTCAGGTTCAGGGAAAAGTTCCGGAAAATTATGCATTCAAAATGCAGCGCACTCTGGAACAAAGGGCCGAGGAAGATGAAACCATTCGTCTATTATACGTGGCTGTCACCCGTGCTGCCGATTATTTGATTCTTTCATCAGGTTTACCTTATAACCGTAAAGTTCAGTCACCCTGGATGAAACTGCTGGGCCGACATTTTGATTTGAGTACCGGATCTCCCGCGGTTGACCCCTATCTGGGCAGGATTTCTCTCGGTGGGATTCCCGCCGATCAAATTCCCCAGATTCATGTGCATCATCATAAGCCGACATCTTCCTTCAAAGCGGCGAAAAAACAAACTGAGCTAAAGCCGAGTCAGTATGTCAAAGCTTTGGAACAGGGCACGCCGACAGCGTTTCCTATTCGATACGGACAACTTCTGCCTCAACAGGGCGCACGTAGTCATATTAGTGTTTCTCAATTAGAGGTGATTGACGCCGAGTTGCAACATATTCGTACGGGTTGGCACAGGGATGTGTCCGCTGGTCATTCGCTTAACTCTGATGAAGCCACCTTACTGGGTACTTTGACACATGCTGTTCTCGAGTGTCTGGAGCCAGATCGTCCTGAGAAGGCTGCACAGATTTTAGAGTCCGTGTTATTCGAACAGTCAGAACAGATTCAGCAAAAGCTGCGGCCTTTGATCATGCAAAAAGTATCTACCTGGTATGATTCTGCACTTTGCCAGACACTCCGATCGGCGCACGCCTGTTATCGGGAACTCGATTTTCTCTTGCGCTGGCCTGCTGCATCACATCGAGGAGTTCATGAAAATCAGGAATTGATCGCTCCCATCACTATTGCCGGGACGATCGATATGCTTTTTCAGGCGGACGATGGCCGCTGGGTACTGCTTGACTATAAAACCGGTTCGCGCGTTGCACAAATGACTGAAGAACAACTGATTGAAGAGTATGAATTTCAGTTGGGAGTGTATACACTGGCGGTGACGCAACTCATTGGGGGCATGCCCGATTCCATAGGTCTGGCGGTGGTGGATGATACTGTCCGTTTGGTGGAATTCGATTTGAATAAGGAGCGACTCGATGAGATTTCTATCAGGATTTCGCAAGCGATATTTCAGTTGAATCAACCTAAATCAGCGACAGAAAGTCGTTAACCAATTCCATGTCCAGCGAGTCATCTTCCGAGCTTGATTGTTTTCGTCAACTGCACAGCACTGATGAAATCTTTGCTATCATTCAACAGCATTCGGGATCTGAGTTCCAACTGCAGAATCAGTTAAGAAAAAACTATTCGCAGGACATGGTGCGTGCGGCGTTGACCTTATCCGAATTACGAACACGCGGGCGGGCAAAATTTTCCCAAGCGGGACAGATGTGGTTTGATCGCAAAAGCCTGGAGCAGTCGACGCCGGAGCTGGTCTCGCGACATAAAGCAGCAAGATTTTCCGGTACGGTTTACGATTTTTGTTGTGGTATGGGTGGGGATCTGGTTGCGTTAGCAAAAGAGGCTAGCGTCACCGGCGTTGATCTGGATCCATTACTGTGTCAGTTTGCGGTCTGGAACAGTGAAGTTTATGGTGTTTCGGAAATGGTGAGTGTGATCAATTCTCCTCTTGAGGAATTTTCGGATCGACAAGGGAGATTGCACATTGATCCGGATCGGCGGCCCGGTTCGGGTGGCAAGGTTATTCGGATCGAAGATTATCTGCCGGGGCTTGAGACTCTTCTCAAATTGATCCCCCAGTTTCAGGGTGGGGCGATCAAACTCAGTCCCGCCAGTAATTTTGCGGGAAAGTTTCCTGAAACCGAGACGGAACTGATCAGCCTGAATGGTGAATGCAAAGAAGCCACGATCTGGTTTGGTGATCTAGCCGGGGACCAGGAATTTCGGGCGACTGCCATTTCAAAAACGGGTGAGGTCAACAGTATTGCCGGCCATCCACTGGATGCCTTTGTGAACATCACCCCACCGGGTTCTTATATTTACGACCCCGATCCTTCAGTTGTCCGTTCCGGATTACTGGATGTGGCTGCGAGCCAGTTTTCGCTGAGCCGTCTCGATTCTGAAGAAGAATATTTGACCTCAACGAATCCGGTAGATTCCCCTTTTTTCAGACGCTTCAAAATTCTGGCAGAGTTGCCAAACAATGAACGGGAGATCCGGAAATATTTTCGGACTGCGTCATTTGGTCAACTGGAAATTAAATGTCGGCGAATACCTGTTTCGATTGAAGGTCTGCGCCGCAAGTTGTCACTGAAAGGCGAAGCAGCGGGTGTGTTAATCATTGCCCGCTTAGAGGGAAAAGCCCGCGCTTTGATTTGTGAGCGTGAATAGTACCACTCTCTTTTTTTTTAACAGTAATAAAAAAACGGGAGTCATTAACTGACTCCCGTTAGTTTTCATTAGATGCAGCAAACTCTGACCGGGATTACTGGGCTGATCTGGTTTATTGAGCTGCCCGGAATTGGAATTTGTCGATCGGAATTAATTGTTGAGGTGGTGTAGGAGCATTGTTGAAGAGGAATGAAAAACCATAACAGGCAACAACACCAGAAGACATCTCGGCAACATAAAGGCCGCCATTTGCAAATTGGACACGTCCCTGTGCTGGTAAATCAACGGTACCAGGAACGATCACGTAATGTGGTTTTGCCGTTGGATCAACACCAAAGTCTGCAGCCAGATTTCGGAAGTAGGCCTGTGTGAATTTTCCTGATCGTGAATTTAATACTGCCCCCTGTAGTCGACCTGTTAAGAAGTCGAGCACAAAGACGGCTTCCGCATTGCCTGCTTTGGTAGGGACCGTTGAAATTGCGAAGCGGTCAGTATCTCTGTCCGTAGCGACCGCCAGAGCAGGCTCATGTGGCCAGAAATAGGATAAACACATTCCACAGATGACACCGACAGTTAACCAAAGGAATCGGCGTTCGCCATTTTGTTTTTTCACCACAAATGCCTCCCCATGTTCTTTGTAAGCATGTAGAGTGTGTGTTTGCACACAGACTACAGTTAGAAAACAGAAATTGAAGAAATATTTCGAACACTTGAAGCATTCGAACTGGTCTGGACTCAGACCTGCTACTGTATTGTATCCAAGAACTTTGTTCGCTGCCAGAGTTGATTAAAAAGGAAAAAAATGGCAAATTCTGTTTGAGAAAATGGGATGTTTATTGCGAGATTATGCTCTGTAATTCACATTGGTTGTAATTCCGATGATCCAAAAGTATGCTGACTTGTAAGTGACTGTCCGGAGGGCCGGTCAAATTCAACATCTTGCTGCTCAACACTAACTCGTCTACTGGTACGGGTATAGAATGAATTACAAAGAGGAAGGAGTTCAACAATGGAAACAATGAACGGTCAACTCAATCGTAAATTGCGAATGGCACTTGTGGGGGGTGGTCAAGGTTCGTTTATCGGACGCGTTCATTCCATTGCCGCCTGTCTGGATAATCGTGCAGAGCTGGTGGCTGGTGCTCTTTCATCAAATCCAGAAAGAGCGAAGGCATCGGCACCCGCTTATGATATCAAACCGGAACGTGCCTACGGTTCCATTGAAGAACTGGTTGAAAAAGAATCCGGTCTGCCTGAAGACGAGCGAGTTGATTTTATCAGTATTGCAACACCGAACTTTACGCATTTTTCGATTGCGAAGACGGCAGTTGAGGCCGGGTTTAATGTCGTTTGTGATAAGCCAATGACATTTGATCTGGGGCAGGCGGAAGAATTGCAAAGCCTGGTCGAGAAATCGGGTGTGGTGTTTGCCGTCAGTCATAACTACACAGGTTACCCTCTCGTGCGGATGGCACGGGAAATGATTCTGAGCGGTGAATTTGGTGAGATTCAAGCGGTGCGTTCGAATTATATTCAGGGTTGGTTGCGTTCGCGTCTGGAAGAGGAAGACCAGAAACAGGCTGCCTGGCGGACCGATCCGGCAAAATCGGGAGCGGCTGGTGCGTTTGGCGATATTGCCACACATGCTTACAACCTGGGCCGTTATATGACCGGGCTACTTCCGGAAGAAATCTCGTGCAATTTGAAGATTTTCGCACCAGGACGAAAACTGGATGATTACGGTCACGCCGTCGTTCGGTTTCAAAATGGGGCTATGGGAACTGTGACAGCCAGTCAAATTTCACACGGTCGCGAAAATGATTTATTCATTGAGATCGACGGAACTAAAGGGGCGCTGGCATGGCGACAGGAAGAGCCTAATCAGATGGTGATTCGACGCAATGGTCAACCGCATTCCGTTTATATACGCGATCCGAATGCGCCGTATATGAATGAATCCGGTGCAGCCGCCTGTCGATTACCCTCCGGTCATCCGGAAGCGTTCTTTGAGGCTTTTGCGAATATTTATCGCTCTGCCTTTGATGCCATGATTAACCGCATTACGGGTCAGCCATTTGAACCAAAAAATACCATTTATCCAAACGTGTATGATGGCGTGGAAGGGATGTATTTTATCCAGCAATCTGTTGCCAGCAGTCACGAAAATGGTGCCTGGCTTCCTTTTCAATGTGAGAGTGCCCGCAGCTAGAACTTGCTCATTCAGATTTAAAATTGAGGGAGTGATTTTCCAGACTGAGAGCTTGTAGATATCCTGTTGATCGTTCATCAAAAGAGAATCGGGAAGTTGGTGTTTTATGAAGAATCTTCCACTGCATTACCAAATTCTAATTGCTTTGATTTTTGGTACCGTTCTCGGATTTATTTTTAATCCTGGTGAATTTTCTCTGAATAATATTTCATTAACACTCAGCCACTCTGAATCTGGCTTTCAGGTAATCGAAGAGGATGTCAAAAAAGTTCGAACAGAATATCAGTTTAAAGACCGTGAAGAATTACTCGTGCGCTTTCCAGAATTCGAAAAGATCCTGGCCAAAGGCGAACCGAAAAAACCGGTGACGGTCGAAGTGACTGAGCGGTTGATTCACTTTATTGACTCTGCAAAAAAGTATGAGCTAAGTTATAGCAGGAAGGTGAATCGTAAGACCATTCTCACAACGTATTCTGCGCCGAACGGTGAGGAGTTGGTGAAAACCTATCCCAGGTGGGATGCGGAATATAAGGCGCATGGCACAGGTGTTTCCTACAATGCGATGGCGATTTCCAAATGGTTAGGTGACCTGTTTTTGCGGTTGCTTAAGATGGTGACTATTCCTTTGATAGTGACCTCCTTAGTGACGGGCATTGCAAGTTTGGGGAATGCAGCACGGTTTGGAAAGATGTTTTCCCGAACGCTCCTGTATTATCTTTCGACCAGTCTGCTTGCTATCTCTACCGGTATCTTTTTTGTAAACCTGATACGCCCCGGGATTGGCGCGGACCTCCCGGGAGGTACTGGCAGTCTCTCTACCGGACAAGACTCTGTCAGCTCCATCTTTCTTGATATGGCAGATCGTCTGATTCCTACGAATATTATCTATTCGTTAGGAGAAGGAGAATTTCTTTCGATTATTTCTTTCAGTATGCTGGTGGGAATTTTTATTATTCTTGTTGGTGGCAAACATGCAAAACTATTGACGGATTTCTTTCAGGCCGGTTTCGAAGTCATGATGCGGATGACGATGTTTATCATCAGTCTGGCTCCGATTGGTGTGTTTGCATTTATGTTTTATGCGGTCTCTTCGCAGGGAATTGAGATCTTCAAGATTCTCGGCTGGTATATGATCACAGTCTTTCTGGCTCTGCTAGCGCATGCTTTAATCATATTGCCCTGTATATTGAAATTTGTGGCGCGGCGTTCGCCCATAGAATTTGCGCGTGCCATGAGCCCGGCATTGATGACAGCATTCTCAACGGCATCGTCAAACGGAACGCTTCCCCTGACGATTACCTGTGTAGAAGAGAAGGCAGAGGTTTCCAATGAGGTCAGTTCGTTTGTACTTCCCTTAGGTGCAACGATCAATATGGATGGAACCGCTTTGTATGAAGCGGTGGCTGTATTGTTTATCGCACAGGCTTATTCCGGGGTGGTCATGCCTTTAGAGCAACAAGTTCTGGTTGCCATTACCGCATTACTGGCGAGCATCGGTGCTGCAGGAATTCCTCATGCAGGACTGGTGATGATGGCCATTGTTTTGCAGGCAGTTGGCCTGCCGCTTGAAGCACAAGGTGTCATTATTGCGGTCGACCGGATATTGGATATGTGTCGTACTTCCGTCAATGTCTGGAGCGACGCTTGTGGAAGTGCCGTGATTGAGCGTTTTCGCTAAGAGTGATTCATTCAATTCCGTTTGCAAGTTGACCCGAAGCTGCTGGAATCTGTGATTGTCAAAGATTTCTTCAGGGATAACCGTTCCAACCGTCATAATTGGGCTACCGGGTATTCTGCCAGTCCCTGATTGTCGATAGAAGAAAATAGAGCAGTCCGCTTTTAACTAATCATTTTCTCTCTTGGCGTCTCCTGGATCAGGTGAAATGGAACAGACACTCACCCAACCTCTCGAATGGATTCACAGCGTTTGTGATCAGTTTACGGAAATCACCGGATGGCCTTTGCTCTTCGCGCCTTCCAAACCGGAAGAGCGAAAATCATTGGAAGAGGAGCTGTCTGAGAGCGATAAATACTGCTGGTATGAGTCGATTGAAGACGGGAATCAGTGTCTGGGTTATCTTTATCTGACGCTACCTGAAGAATCGACCAATGATTATTTATTTGACACCGCGAGGAAATTTGCGGAACTGGTCGGTAGTCTGATTTCCCGCATTGAAACGATGAACACGTCGTTGGAAGTCAAGAACAAAGAAGTGACAACACTGATGGATGTCGGTCTGTCTTCTGCAAAGCAGGATGGCTTGCAGGATGCCTTGCAAAAGTTATTAGAAGCGGCATTACAACTTACCGGCCTGCGGACTGCCGGCTTCTTTTTGCTGAGTTCAGATTCAAATCAATTATCACTTCGAGTTCAGTCCTCGCTGACTCACTTTGAAATCCCATTTCATCGCAGAAAGTTATCTGAATCTACCCCTGATATGGAAGCGTTTACTGACGAGGGAGTGGTTATCAGCCGCCTGGATGCTTCCGAGCAGTCTGACTGGTTACCAGAAGGGTGTTTGACGGGAATCTGTGTTTCGGTGCAGTCCGATTCCGGCCCGTTTGGAACGCTTTGGGCATTTGACCGTCGTGCCCGTCAAGTGAAAGATCGTGATATCCACGTATTAAAATCGATCGGTGCCCAGATCAGTACGATTTTGGAGAGAACGGTTTTATTGAAAGAGAGCCAGAATCAGATTCGTCTGAAAAAAGAACTCAAGGTTATCTCAGATTCTTTTCCGGCTGAGTTAGTACGAGATTCCACTCAGGATCGCGAATTTAAGGCAGCCGTCCAGACAATCAGCCATCATGAAGTGGGTGGTGATTTATGCGAATTTATCAAGCTTTCACCGCATGTGACCTGTTTTGCGTTAGGTGATGCCTCCGGAGACAGTATTCCCGCTGCAGTGGTGATGGCATCGGTCAGGGGCGCCTTGCATACCTTGACCGAAGGACCAATCGAACAGGCAAAAGATACACGATTTGTGATTAGTCGAATTAATACATCTTTATATCATACTTCACTACCTCATCAGTTTATGAGCATGATTTACGGTGTGATTGACACCAGGAATCGGACTTTTACCTACACAAACGCTGGGCATCCCGCTCCATTCTGGGTACATAAGGGGAAGATCAATAATTTAATGTCTCACGGTATGCTACTGGGAGTCACCGAAGCGAACGATTATGATTACTCTGTTATGCCATTATGTACGAATGACATGATTGTTGGTTTCAGCGATGGAATCAGTGAAGCGATGAGCAGTGAGCGAAAAATGTTTCGCTCGGATGGGATCATGAAAGTCCTGGAGAGCCATACTGAAGATACTGCTGAAGTCGTTCTGGAAGGGATCTGGTCCAAATTGCAGGAGCATCTGGAAGGTGGACATGATGGGGATGATCGGACTCTGATGGTCGTTAAATTTGCACGCAACGATGATTGAACCCGTCTAACCGACGATTCTAAATTTTGGACGGTCTTCGCTGTGGCTTCCATCAGAGCGAGTTTTTTTCTCATCAGCCCATTCTTGTGGTGCCTCTGCTAATATTTCAATGTTGGAATGGTGTTCATTCTTCATTGTCGCACTCAGATCTAGTTTGCCGGTATTTGCCGTTTTTGTCGTGTTGTTTTTCAGAATGGGTTCTTTCATCCAGCGATTCACGCGTAAGACCTGTGAGCGTGGAACAGTGACGGGGAAATGGGAGCACCGATAACTGTTTTTATTCTGGTTCTTCCACTCATTGGCTAATTGCGGGCTTAGTGACGCCAGATTTAAAGCCTGTTCTCCGTCATGAATTGATTGTTGGATCATGCGGGCGATCAACGCAGTCACGATTTCCTCAGGAACCTGATCTCGATGACCCAGCGCCAGATAGTCGGTTCCTTCCGCATGCTGCAACCCATAAGCGCACACCGCCAGTGAATGGTTAATAAATAGAGCATCAATGCGTGCCATTCCCTGTCGAACGGCGGGCGCATGAATTTCTTTCAGGAAGGCCAGCTTTCTGCTTTGAGAATAGTGACCACCGGCGAGCGTGGTCCGATTTCCGAGAGTGAAATCCATCTGTTCGAATTCGGACCAGAGATCCCAGCGTGGGTTCCAGCCTGGAGCTGAAGGGTCTTCCAACCTTGATCGATAAAAGGAGGTATGTCCTGCTTCCGCTAAGATCTGCTCAGCAGTTTCAATGCGATTTTTTGTTTGTATTGTTCGACTCTCAAGATAAGAGTTCCAGTTTGTATCCAGCGTATTGATCATGGGAAGTTGGCGCCACACGGCCTGTGTTCCCTGAAAGCCGACAGATTTAAAGGCATTGGATGTGCGTTTGCGGTCATGGCCTTCCTGATCAATATAGCGAAAGTCAATCAGATCCCAATCGCGTTTGGAAGTTTTGATATGTCGCATGGCTGTGACCATTGTTGCAGCCGGGTTTGGTCCGATCTGACCATAAAATGCTCCCCATCCGTCCAGGGGATTGGTCAATACGCGCATGGTTCCCATTTTTGTCTGAACAGGTTTTACAACCAGAGGTACGATTCCGATGATCTTGTTTCCCAGCGTGATGAAGAGTACTCGTAATTTGAGCCCTTCGCCGAAATGCTCCCAATAATTTTCCAGCCATTCTGGAGAATGAGCGAAGGTGACTCCTTTGGTTTTGCCGAGCAGGGAACGCCATGCCAGACGAAAATTGTCAAGGCGATCAATATCGTTGATTTCGGCAACAGTGATCATGGCGACTCCGATCATGAGAAAGATATGTAGCGTTTTAAATCTTCGGTAAAGAGAGGTTCCTTAATAGAATCGCAACAATCGTGCCACATACGAATGAGGCTAACGGTACTGTCTCAATTTCTAACCGGATTGCGGCATGAAAACCGAATATGATAATAAAGCGTTGGGAATATTCCTGTTACAACAAGAGATTATCCCTGAATATATCTACGAATCCAGCAAGCTGGACCAGCTTGCTGGATTCCGGATGTTGTATTTAATCAACATGCATTCGATTTTGGTTGATAAAAATCAACGTTGTCTCTCGACAGATCTTTAGCTGCCCAGTTTTTTGAGAGCCGCTTCGGCTGCTTTTTTGACGTTGGGGTCTTTGTCCTTCGCAGCAGTTTTTAAGGCCTGTGTAATTTCTGGTGTTTTGATTCCAAACTCTCCCAGGCTGATGGCAGCTTCCAGACGTGCATCAGGATTAGGGTGTTCTGTGAGGAGAGCCGTCAACGCGGGAGCAGCGGCTTTTGCTCTTTTGGGGCTCGGGTCAATTTTTGATAGCGCCCAGAGTGTGATCGCGTTTTCATCCCCATGATGTTTCGCGAGATCTTTTTCTAAAGTGGGGACTGTGGATTTGGCTGCTTTTCCGAATCGAGCTAAAGCATATGTGGCAACGACTCGTAGCATAGGATCGTGAGAATTCAGGTAAGGTGTGATCAGAGGAATGGCGGAAGCAGCTGGTGGCCCGATTTCTGCCAGAGCAGTAATCAGTTCCATGATAACACTTTGATCTTTTTCCTGCTTGAGAGCATTACTGAGGTTGGGTGTTGCTGATTTTGCCAGAGACCCCGTCATGGAAATCGCATTGGCTGCTTCGCGGCGTACAAGGGGATTTTCATCTGAAAGGATTTTGATCAGTCCTGGTAATGCGGCTTTGACAGTTTCGGGATCATGAGGATTTTCTCGAAGCAGCGCCCAGGAGCAGACCAGATGAAATCGTTCGTCTTCAGACTGAGAAGCGGCATATTTTTTAATGAGTGGTAACGCTTTTTTGCTACCAATTTTTGAGAGGGCATAAACGGCAGTATTTCTGGTTTTGCCTTTTCCATTTTTCATAATATCAATCAGATCAGACTCTGCCTTGATTGCGGCAGGACCAATTTCTCCCAGACTGACAATCGCGTTCTCACGAATATCGGTATCTGTTGATTTTGTGAGCTTTATCAATTCGGGTATGGCTGCTGATGACCCAGATCCGATTTCGCCCAATACATGAATAGCCAGTAGTTTCAGGGAAGAATCATTGGATAATAATTTATTTAACGCAGGGACGGAGGCTTCCCCAATGGCAGCTAGAGCAGAGGCAGAAGTAAGCGTTAATGCAGTTGGTCCCTCCTGCATGGCTTTCGAAAGTTGCGGGACAGCTGAAGAGGCATCGGGCCCAATTGAACCCAGAGCGGAAGCAGCATCCAACTTGACATTCAGATCAGAGTCAGAGAGTAACTTCGATAACCCAGGTACTGCCGATTTTGCTTCTGATCCATAATTTCCCAAGGCGATGGCAGCATGCGCACGCACTTCAGCAGAGGAATTCGTAAGCAATGGAATCAATGCTGGAACGACTTCTTCAGGTTTAGCACCGATAGCGCCCAATGCATGAGCTGATCGCCAGACTAAGCTGGTTTCTTCTACTTTCAATGCTTTCAATAAAGTGGGAATTGCTGCTTCACCCTGAACACCCATGTGAGCAAAGACATCGCAGATTTGCTGGCATTCGACAGTATGATTACCCTGGTATTTGGTTTTTAATTTTGCCAGCAGGGGTTTGACTGCGGGGGCACCAATTTCCGCAAGCGCGACGGCAGCGTCGGAGCGCACTTCGTTAATCGGCAGATCGAGACTGTTGATCAAAACTTTAATCGCCTTGCTTTGGTTTTCAGCATTATCTGTGTCAACGGACCAGAGTGTCCAGGCAGCGGCAACTTTGATGTAGGAATTATTACTTTCCAGTAAAGTGGCAATTTGTTTTTCCGCCGGTAGAGAATCGGGACCAATCTGTCTCAAGGCTTTTAATGCATTAAATTTGAGAATGATGGAATGGCTTCGCAGGATTTTTGCGAGCTCGGGAACGGCAGCGGCAGCCTCTGGACCGATTTCACCCAGAGCAATGATCGCTTCACTCCGTAATCCAACAGAGTCCGTCTTAATCGCTTTGATCAAGGCTGGAACCGCTGATTTCGCAAGGGGACCGAGCTTTCCCAGTTCGTGAGCCGCTAATTCCTTTTTCCCTTCATCCTTACTGTCTAACTCAAGAATCAGTGAATTAATGTCAGGAGCTTGTGCAGCTGCAAAATCGGTACAGAGTAAGCAAATTCCCAAAAAAAGTCCTGCTGTAAGTAACTGACGCATGAGCATTGATCCTGCTAATCACATTTCGAATGCCAATTTTTCCTAAAGGTAAAGAAATCGTATTACCTTTTGAATTAAAGACTGGCGAAGTTGGATGAAGAACATTAAACTGTATTATTATAGATATCATGATCTGAGTTCAAAAATCAAGTAATTCTTATCAGTTTCGTCAGGAAAAAAGATAAGCCCTCAAGAATGAATTGAAAAGTTCATATTGTGGTGGGTTTCTCGTTGTTAGTTTATGTTCAGGGGTGAGTGATGAATACAGCCATGCGCAAATTGACCTTATCTGGATTATGTTTAATGGTCCTGATATCAGCCGGACCCATCCTGGAGGCTGCAGGCCCCTTTTTCCCGAGAAGAACCATTTATAATTTTGGCGGAGGACTAAGTCCTTCCGTTTATTACGGTAACCGATGGGGTGGATACGGTGGTGGCTATTACGGTGGCGGATATTATGATAGTGGCGCTGGATATATTCGTGCACAGGGGAAGGCGCAGGTCGATCGCTCAAAAGCGATGATCAATTATCAAGAGGCGCAAAGTAAGCAGCTTGATAACCAGAAGAAGATGGCTGAGACTTATGTTGCCCGCCAAAAAGCACAAAGAGCCTCCATCGCCGAACAGCAGGAAATTATCAAAGCCAAAGATGCTGCAAGGCAAGCCGCTAATGAAAGACAAACTGAGATCAATCGCAAGCGCCGTGAATCGGGTTTAAGTCCTTATTTTAATGCGTCTGCCTCACAGGATAGCGAAAGATTGAATTCCAGTCAGCTCAATCCTGCAACGGGAGAAATCTCCTGGCCTGAGTCACTGATGGGAAATGAGTTTCAAGCGTCTCGTGAAAAGTTACAAGAGCTCTATTCCTTAAAAAATTCGACTGGTGTGACTTCCAGCCTTTCTCGGCAAATTAGTGATGAAGCAAACTCGATGAAAAATCTCCTCCGAGGTCAGATTCGTCACATGCTTCCTAATGACTATCTGGCTGCACGCGGATTCATTGAGGGTCTGATCAACATGGGAAAAACTTCCGTCACTGGCTGATAAAGAATGCTTCCTGAATGGCCCTTACGCTGACTCTTAAGCAGACACTCACGATTCCTCTAGAAGTGAATTTAGTGAATCATGAATCGGTGAGTCAGCAGTCGACCGACAAAATACGTTCGATTCCGGTGTTGCATGGCAATCGTCAATTAGCGGTTACCGATTTTTTTGATGTGCAGCAGACTTCCCGTGACGAAGATCTCATTGTCTGGTCGGGTGATTGTTCCCGTGTGAAGTATATCGGCGCAGGGTTGACGACAGGGCGGGTTCGAGTGGAAGGTAACGCCGGAATGCACCTTGGTGCAGAGATGTCGGGTGGCGAGATTCTGGTGGAGGGTGATGTCTCAGACTGGATTGCGACCGAGATGAAGGGGGGCACGATTTGTATCAAAGGCAACGCCGGTGATCTGGTGGGGTCAGCCTATCCGGGAAGTAAGCGGGGTATGAATGGTGGTACCATTTTGATACATGGGAATGCAGGTAATGAAGCGGGGCACCGCATGCGGAGGGGCACGATCGCCATCGGTGGTACTTCAGGTGATGCGATCGGTTTTGATATGATCGCAGGTTCTATATTTTCATTTGGGAAAATCGGCAAGCAGCTGGGTGCCGGCATGCGGCGCGGAACCATTGGTCTGTTTGGTGAGTCAAACGAGTTGGAGCTTCTGCCAACCTTTCAATATTCGTGTTTGTACAGACCGACGTGGCTTTCCTTTTTTTTAAGAGAATTAATCGCATCTGGTTTTCCCGTCTCCGATGATTGTTTCGAAAGTGATTATCGACGATACTGCGGAGATTTTCTGGCATTCGGTAAGGGGGAAATTCTGGTTCGTCAGTGAAGCTCGCCTCCTCTGGTAACACCGGGCGTTCCTTAAGTCCATGTCTATTCAACGTAATATAGCCGATCGTCTTCGTCAGTCGGCTCTCGACTATCCCTTTCAAAAAGCGGTTGTCTTTCCTGCAGGAAAAGACAAACAGAAACGGTATACCTACAGTAGTTTGACGTTTCGGCAACTTGATCAGGAGAGTGATCGACTGGCCCGCGGTTTGATTCAGCTGGGCGTGCAGCCAGGTACGAGAATGGCATTGATGGTGCGTCCCGGCCTGGAATTTATCGCTTTGACGTTTGCGTTATTCAAAGCGGGCGCTGTGATCATTTTAATTGATCCGGGGATGGGTGGGAAAAATATCATTCGCTGTTTGTCAGAAGTCGAGCCGGAAGGCTTTGTGGCGATTCCCTTAGCACAGGTAATTCGCAAATTTAAACAGCGAACATTTCCCAAAGCCCGTTTGAATGTGACTGTGGGAAAACCGGTGCTGACGTCCGGTATTGATTATGACTGGTTGCGAGGTGGTGACTGGGAACCGTTGGAAATGATCCAGCGGACCGGAACCGATCCTGCTGCTATCATATTTACCAGTGGCAGTACGGGGCCTCCCAAGGGTGTTGCTTACGAACATGGAATGTTCTGGTCACAAGTTGATCTTCTGCGCGATTATTATCAAATTCAACCGGGAGAAGTCGATTTGCCTGGCTTTCCCCTGTTTGCGTTGTTTAATTCGGCGATGGGTGTTACTACGGTTGTTCCCGATATGAACCCGACCAGACCGGCGCACGTTGAGCCTGCCAAAATTATCAGACAAATCAATGATCAGGGGGTCACACAGGCGTTTGGATCCCCGGCGATGTGGAATCAGATTGGGCGCTATTGCGAACAGCATCAGATTAAACTGCCTTCTTTGAAACGAATTCTTTCAGCAGGTGCTCCGGTGCCCGTACATGTTATTGAACGTATGCGAAAGACTTTTATGAATCCGGAAACTGATATCCATACTCCCTATGGAGCGACCGAGTCGCTGCCGGTGGCTTCGATCAGTGGACGAGAAGTGATTGAAGAAACAGCGGTACAAACTCAGGGTGGAGCCGGCACCTGTGTGGGCACACCCTTTCCGGGAGTGCAGTTCAAAATTATTGAGATTCATCATGAACCGATCACTGCGTTTGAACAGGTTCGAGAATTACCGGCGGGTGAAATCGGGGAAATCATCGTGCAAGGGCCGATGGCGACTCGCGAATATTTTCAGCGACCCGAGGCAACAGCACTGGCGAAAATACCGGATGGAGAACAATTCTGGCATCGCATGGGAGACGTTGGATATCGCGATGCCGCGGGGAAACTCTGGTTCTGTGGACGAAAATCTCATATTGTGGAGACATCAGAAGGGCGGATGTTCACAGTTTGTTGCGAGGCGATTTTCAATCAGCATCCTCGCGTTTATCGGTGTGCGCTGGTTGGGGTTGGTGCTTTACCAACTCGGAAACCGGTGATCATTGTTGAACCAGAGCAGGGGGACTTTCCCCTAAACCAAACAGCCCGCGAGCGATTCACGCAGGAACTTTTGGAATTGGGTCAGGCAAATCCCTTAACCGAGTCGATTGAAACAATTTTGTTTCACCGCTCATTACCCGTCGATATACGGCACAACGTAAAAATCTTTCGTGAAAAACTGACCCCCTGGGCAGAGAAAAAAATCCGATGAACGTACTTGTGACCGGGGGGGGAGGCTTCCTTGGTCTTTATATTGTGGAACAGCTAGTGGAAGCGGGAGAGTCGGTTCGCGTTTTCTGTCGAGGAGAGTACCCGCGTCTCAAAGAATTGAATGTGGAAACCGTGCAGGGGGATCTCCGTGATGCCTCTGCAGTCCAGCGCGCCTGCGATGGTATCGACACAGTGTATCATACGGCAGCGGTTTCCGGTATCTGGGGGTCTTGGGATTATTTTTACAGCATCAATACACAGGGCACGTTGAATATTCTCGAAGCCTGTCAATCGCAGGGGGTCAGCAGACTTGTTTACACGAGTTCGCCAAGTGTTGTTTATGATGGATCTGAACATAAGAATGCGAATGAAAATTTACCGTATAGCGATCATTATCTTTGCCACTATCCGCATACAAAAATGCTGGCGGAAAAAGCAGTGTTGGCTGCCAATGGTACAGACGGATTCGCAACGGTCGCATTACGACCTCACTTAATCTGGGGGCCTCGCGACAATCATTTGATTCCCAGATTAATCCAACGTGCCCAATCCGGTCGCTTGAGACAGGTGGGTGATGGGACCAATCTGGTATCGATGAGTTATGTCGAGAATACAGCTGCAGCGCATTTACAGGTTGCATCCCGCTTGTTTTATGATTCTCCGGTGGGAGGGCAGGCGTATTTTATCAATGAGCCTGAGCCTGTTCTGTTGTGGGAATGGATCAATCAACTGTTGACGACGGCTGGTTTGTCGCCGGTCCGTAAGCGGATTTCTGTAAAATCTGCCAAACGGGTTGGGTCTGTCTTGGAATTTATTTATCGAGTACTGCCTCTTTCAGGTGAGCCGCCTATGACTCAATTTCTGGCATCACAGCTCAGTAGTTCACACTATTATGATATCAGCCGTGCCCGTCATGATTTTGGCTATCAACCCAGCGTCAACTTTGAAGAGGCCATGCGGCGTATGCAGCCTGAACTGAAACGATTGGCTACAGGTTCCTGATGCTTTGATGAAATAGGACTCAAAGGTGTGAATCTCTCTTGGGGAAACTTAGGAGAGAGATTACACTGACGCCAGCCCTTTCTGTTGAAGAGGATATTCTTCAGTCTCGCAGGGAAGAGTAAGAATCTAACTAAATAATTAATTTGAACGGAGTGAAGTAATGGAGTCGTTTGATCTTTCGGAGCATGGCATCAACGTGGAATGGGTGATGCGGAATCCCGATCCATCCATGTTATATGAGGAAGCAATTCGCTTTGAACCGGGGGCTTCAATTTCAGATACGGGTGCTTTGATTGCCTATTCGGGTGAAAAAACGGGCCGTTCTCCTAAAGACAAACGGGTCGTCAAACACAAGAAGTCCGCTGATGATATCTGGTGGGGCGATGTGAATTATCCCTTAGATCAGCATGCTTTCTACTGTAACCGTGAACGGGCCACCGATTATCTGAATATCTGCCCGCATCTGTATGTGATTGATGCTTTCGCTGGCTGGGATCCTGAGCACCAGATAAAAGTGCGCGTGATCTGTTCTCGGCCTTACCATGCTTTGTTTATGCATAACATGCTCATTCGTCCGACTCAGGAACAACTAAAAGATTTTGGCAAGCCCGATTATGTGATCTACAATGCAGGTACCTTTCCGGCGAATCGATTCACAACGGGAATGACCTCTAAAACGAGTGTGGATTTAAGTATTGAAGATGGTGAAATCGTCATTCTCGGAACTGAATATGCGGGAGAAATGAAAAAGGGTATTTTCACAGTGATGAATTACCTGATGCCCAAACAGGGAATTCTTTCGATGCACTGTTCGGCAACTGCCGACCGCGAGACGGGGCGCTCTTCGGTGTTGTTCGGTCTTTCAGGAACAGGTAAGACGACACTTTCTGCCGACCCCAAGCGATATCTGATTGGTGATGATGAGCATTGCTGGACGGATTCAGGCATCTTTAATATTGAAGGGGGATGTTACGCCAAAGCGATTTATCTATCGCGCGAAAATGAACCCGAAATCTTTCAGGCATTGCGCTATGGATCAGTGCTGGAAAACGTTGTGTATGATGAAGCACATCACCATGTGGATTTTGATGATACCAGCCTGACCCAAAACACACGCGGCGCCTATCCGATTGAATATATGCCAAGTGCCAAAATTCCGTGTGTGGCTGATCATCCTACTGATGTCATTTTTCTGACCTGTGATGCGTTTGGTGTGTTGCCTCCGGTGAGTAAGCTGACGCCCGAGCAGGCCATGTATCATTTCATCAGTGGTTACACCGCGAAGGTTGCGGGGACGGAAGTCGGTGTGAATGAGCCGGAAGCGACATTTTCACCCTGTTTTGGCGGTCCATTTCTCGTGTGGCATCCGGGGAAATACGCCGACTTATTAGCGGAGAAAATCAGGCAAACCAATGCGAATGTCTGGCTGGTCAACACGGGTTGGAATGGTGGTGCGTATGGTGTTGGTAGTCGTATCAGTCTGAAACACACTCGGGCGATTATTGATGCCATTCATTCTGGTACGCTCAATGACGCTCCGACCGAGATCGATCCCATTTTTGGAACGGCAACCATCACGAAGTGTCCGAATGTGGATGATAAAATGTTGGTTCCTCATCATTCCTGGGCCGATCAGAGTGCCTACAAAGCAACCGCGGTCAAGCTGGCAACAGCCTTCAACGAAAACTTCATGAAATACGCATCGGGTGTGTCCGCAGAAGTTCTCAAGGCAGCACCCAGGGTATGATTTGTTGAAGCCAGCGATGTTTATTTGGTGGTTTCTGTTTTTGATTTGATCAAATATGTCGCGATTTGTCTGGAAATGCGGGCTGGATTTGTGTTCTCACAATTGGCCAGCACGACAATCGTACAATCCAGTTCCGGGTAATAAATCAGATCTGACTGAAAACCGATAATGCCGCCGCCGTGACCTATGGTTTGTTTGTTGTTGATTTTTCGCAAGAACGCACCCAGGCCATAGCTGGTGAATTTGCCGTTCGAGAGTTTTCCGGGTGTGGTCATCAGCTTATACGAGTCAGGTCTGAGCAGACTGTTGTTGACTAAGCCACGCTGCCAGAGAATGAGGTCGGAAACTGTGGAAGCCATCGCACCCGCAGCAAAGGGCTGCTTCATATTGACATAACCGGCATTCCGAAATTTGTCTCCCCAGCGAGAATAGCCGCTGGCTCTGTGCGGAATGATGCGACTGGCTTTATCGTAATAGGTCGTATTCATTTTTAACGGATTAAAAATCCGTTTTTGTATGAACTCTTCATATGAAAGTTCAGATATATTTTCAATGACCATTCCCAACAGATAATACCCTGAGTTGCAATATTGAAATTTCGTGCCTGGTTCAAAATTAAAGGGTTTATCTTTGAAACGATTCAGAATATCTGCATGCGTGACATTCTGAGCCAATAGTCGTCGATGAGTGGGCAGGCTTGTGAAATTAATGATTCCTGAAGTGTGTTGCAAGAGTTGTCGGAGTGTTACAACCTTTGATTGTGTAGGGTAATCTGGAAGATACATGGTGAGCGGGTCATCCAGTTTGAGCTTTCCCTCTTCGGCCAGTAATAAAATCGCGGCTGCTGTAAACTGTTTGGTGATGGAGCCAATGCGATACACCATTTGTTCTGTTGCGGGCACTTCCAGTTCCAGATCCGCTGTGCCATATCCTTTGGCCAGTACGATTTGATCACCCAGGGCCATTCCGATGCTCAAGCCGACAGCGGACTGTTTTTCGATGGACTTTTTTGCGATGGTATCAACGACTGTTTCCAGGTCAGCTGGGGTGACGGACTGTGCCTGTGCGAGTCTTGCCACGTAAAGGCAAATCAACAACAGGATGAAGATTTTTGGATAAACACGCCACTGATATTTCATGATATGACTCTCAATCTCTAATTCAAAACAAGATGCGATACTAGAAGATGCTACATTCGCTATCTATATCATCCCTATGATCTGGGATGAATCAAGTATTCTCAAGCAGATTGTTGCGAGATGTGTCATCTACCATCAATTGATTGAAATCCCGTTTCGGCAGTTAGGACAGGCCGGCTTACTTATTTCGAAGCAGAGCATGTAGGGTAAGTGGTCTTGAGATATTATTTTGATGAAGCATGTCGAGTGAAAACACAGTGTTTGACAATCGGGACGCATCCGGAGAGGCCGAAACTCACATACTGTAAGGTACTTGTCTTCTTTCTCCAGTTTACGCTTTCATGATTTTTCTCTGACAAGTGAAGCGAGAGCACGTCTGACGTCTTCACGAGTACCAACAGCGACGAACATGCGAAAGGAATATTCGCCTGGTTTTATTCCCTGCCTGTTACGAACGCGAAAGGCGCAATTCCATTTGACGACTTTGGCTGCTTTGAAGCGGAAGCGGCCGTAGCCGGCATGTTCATAACCTTTTGATGGTTGATCCGGAGAAAAAATTCCCATCGCGTATTGACCGTCTTTTGTACTCAGGACGACGGGAAATTTCTGCTCCCCCGGACCGTCGCTGAGTGGCTCAAGTTTGCCAGTTGCTGGATGAAACGCCCAGAATATCTCGAAGTCTTCGGGCATGTAGCCGGTGAGAGCTTCGAACTGGGCATAAGCATGCTGTTCGTTTTTGGGGACAGTGAAGGTTACCTGATAATCAATAACGTTATCGAGTTTTTTATAACCGATGCGAACTCGTTTGCTGATGAGATGGTTGGACAGGGGCTTGTCATTGAGGGCCAGTCTGCCAGAAGATTTCTGTCCCGGTGCGAGCCAGAATGCCATGCGGGTTGTTGTTTGCAGTTCCGCTCCCTGCGCACGAAGTGAAATGAGTTTGCTGGACGAGGTTTTTCCTGCTCCATCTGAGCGGGATCCGGCTTCAGTCGGATTATAGCGTTCTGCCCAGTAGGGATCAGTCGAACGGAAGTCGAAGCTGGCGGCGGATTGTAATTGTCGACCATGATCGAAACTGTTTATGAATTCTTTTCCATTCCAGGTCAGTGAGTCAATTGCACCTGCCAGTCGGTTGGTCGTCTTGATGACGATTTCCGACTTGCCAGTCTGACGACGGATGACCGCATTCCCGGAGAGTGGAGTATCGCTGAAGAGAAGCGGAAGAGATAAATATGTCGGAGAAGACCAGCAAAACAGAAGAAAGAGAGACTTGTTCAATTTTAAAAGCATTCTGAACCATTCACCAGGATCGATTTTCTATGGGAGACGTAAAGATAATATTCGTTGAAACGATTCTAACATGAATGATGTTCAAACAAAATCACTAATCCAGTGGCTGACCCTAAATAATGGTTTGACATGGGGCTAGAGCAATGACAATACATCAAATTGATCATTACTGAGGAAACATTTCACAGTGTGCTCTTTTTTTGTGGCCAAAGGTGTTTGCACAACTGTATTATGAATAGGTTGCACATCTCTGTGATCAATTTTCTAATTTTTGCGGCTGGTATAGAGGTAGTATGAGTAGTCATAAACCCCCATCTCGTAAACGTGGGCAAAGATTCAAGCTGAAATCGAGTCGTCGGTTTATGGTTGACTATTTGTACTTTTGTAAAAAAGTTCCCAGCCAGCCAATCTCACGAGATTGTAATGTGACAGGGCTGGTCGAATTACGAAAGAAGGGTACGCGACGATTTGGATGGGCATCCATAATGCTGAAAGCGATTGCACATTTGGCAGATCGCGAACCGGAATTGCGCTATTCTTATATGAAATGGCCTTGGGGGCATCTCTATCTGCACCCGCACCAGGTGGGGTATGTAGCTGTCAGCCGCGATGATGTTGAAGAAGACATACTCATATTTCATCGGATTGAAAAACCTGAATCAAGTTCTCTGTTGGAAATCCAGGATTCGATCCATGAGGCGCAGACTCAATCACTTGAGAAAAACCGACTGTTTCAGGCGCGACTGAAATTTTGCCGACTGCCCTGGTTTTTTCGCCGTATGATCTGGTGGTTTGCTCTCAGTCTTTCGGGAAATATCAGAACCAGTATGACGGGAACGGTTGGGGTGACTTCAGTCGCAGCTTGCGGCGCCAACAGTATACATCCTCCGACATTGGGAAATCTTGTGATTACTTATGGTCCTGTCCAAGATGATGGGGCGGTGCGCATCACTTTTGTGTACGATCATCGTGTACTTGATGGATTAACGGTTGCGAAATATCTGGAACAATTTGAGTCTATTTTGAATGAGGTTGTGGCTGAAGAATTACAGGCACTCTCGGAATCCTCTTTAGCTCCAAAGGGACAATATTCCCGCGTTTCAGTTTCGTATAACAGGCAGCACGAACAGTCTACATCTCCACAGAAAAACAATTTCAAACACAGGCAAACTAAAATGGAATAAGGGATTGCTTGAGCATCAAAAAGGAATCGGTGTCGGGTTTTCGATGAGCTTGACTCTGGCGCTAGTTACATGAGAAAACATGACCGCGTGTCGAATTGAATTACGTTGCTTGCAATTCAATTGACACGGCGATCTCTGTTCCCGAGAATCTTCTGGTATTGAGGATTATTTTTTCTTATCTTCCTCAGGTTCTTCCAGACGAATGAGATTCCATTGTTGCGTAGTACCATCTTCAAAGTGCAACAAGGCGGTTGCATCATCTTTGGTAAGATTCGCAATCCCCGTCTCCATGATAGGCGAACTTTTGCCTGTCATGGCCCAGGCCGCTCTTTGCGATTTATGATCGACCATTCCTTCGATCGTCGAAGTTTTATCGGTTTCACTCATGTGAACTGTACCGCCGATGATACCGTCCTTGCTGACAGCCAACTGCAGATAGAATGCCGGGTCGGCACCTGAATCACTATCTTTTGCAGTAGCAGCAAAGACGCCAAGTGTCATCCATTCAGTATCATCGGTGGGTTCTGGTGCACTCGTTGCCAACTCTTGAGCCTGTTCGGCGTACTCTTCCGTTGTGGCAATGGGTTCGCCATTTTGATAAACCTCGTCACCTTCATAATAAATATTATCACCATAGTTGTAGTAGATTTCAGATCCGCCGGTACTCCAGGGGAAGAAGGCGGCTAAGCCTGCCCAGGTAGCCCATCGGTAAGGGCGGTTCCAGTTCCAACGTGCGTAGTTTGGATGATGCTTATGGAAGTCCCAATGTGGAGGGCGAGGAGGACGTGGGCGATTGGGTCTATTCGGTCGATTCCCATTACCAGGACGATTTGGTGGTCGCGTGGGTCTGTTACCATTTCCGTCACCAGGACGGTTTGGGCGATTGGGTCTATTACCGTCTCCGTCTCCGGGGCGGTTAGGCCGATTGCCATCGCCGGGTCGATTTGGCCGGTCGCCATTGCCATCACCGGGTCGATTTGGTCGGTCGCCATTGCCGCCACCGGGTCGATTTGGTCGGTCGCCATTCCCGTCACCGGGCCGATTTGGGCGATCTCCTCCACCGGGACGGTCTCCTGGGGTAGGTCGTGTAGAAGGTGTACCCGGACGCGTTGAGGGACGTTGTCCCGTACTGGGACGATTATTCAGAAAATCAGCGACAGCAGCTCCACCCACAGCACCACCAATAGCGCTGCTTCCTCCGCCAATTACGGGACGTTTCCCGCCTGATGGTTTTTTGCCAAAGTCCAGGAAATTGTTTAAGTCTCGCTGGGAGGGGCGTCCTTGATTACCAGAAGGTCTTGTCGGCCTTGTCCCCTGCGATGGCCGGGTACTGGGCCGGGTATTGGGGCGAGTACTGGGGCGAGTACTGGGGCGAGTACTGGGTTTTGAACTTGGCCGACTAGGTCGAGAGCTGGGTCTCGAAGAAGGTTTCGAACTGGGTCTACTGGGACGCGAGCTTGGTCTTGAGCTCGGTCTTGAACTGGGTCTTCTGCTGGAAGATGGTCTACTCATTGAAGGGGTGCGTCCAGAAGATGGTCTGGATCGCGAGGCTCCACCGCGCGAAGCACCTCCGCGAGAACCGCCACCACGGGCTCCGCCTCCACCACGCCCGCCGCGGGCTGATAACTCATAAAGGGGATAACTGAAAGTGATCGCCAGACTGCAAATCAGCACTAACGATTTATAATTGAATTTTTTCATTTTTGTTTCCTGTATATTGTGTTGGTGATTATTTACTGCCTCCTATTTGTCAGAAGGTAGAATTTATTCTCTGATGATGAAGACTTCATCAATGTTGGGCAGAATTTCACCCTCCACAACGCGATTCACTTTTTGCCAGGTAAAGGTATCATCGTCAACCGGCTTCAGAATACTGGTCGAAGTTGCAATTTCACCTCCAGCCAGTGTGGCCTTTGTTTTTACGATCCAACGGTCTTTCTTTTGAGACCAGACGCCTTCCGCGTACCCTCCTTTTGAATCGAATACCCAGGATCGGATCTGTTTTTTGTTTGCATCCCAGCCAATGAACTGCATGCCGCTGACGTTGTCATTTTCCTCAATGGAAGTCACCTTGAAAGCACGAAGTAGATAGTTATTGTTTCCGATCCACTTACAATCCGTTTTGATCGTAAAGTTTTCATCCCGATCGACCCAGGAGCCGACCATCCAATCGAGTGCTTTGAGTTTATCGTGGTGTGACGTATCCACGTCTGCTTCCGGGTTTTCCGTGACACGATCGAGTAACCATTTTCCTTCGCGTCTGATGTAGATCGCGTTGTAATTTCGTTTTTCAGGTTTTGTGTCTGGCACAATGACGGTTGCAATGCCTGATTCCAAAGCGACACTAGGGGAGATGAATTCGATCGAATCTGTTGCTACTTCGATCTTTGCCTGGTCAAGATTCTGGAACTGGCCCGCGAATTCGGTTTCCAGTGCCGATCGACCTCTGATGATATCTCCTGTGACCTGACTTAAATAGACAGCATCAGGAGCCCAGAGTGCTGCCAGAGATTTGGCATCGCGAGCGTTGTAGGCTTCGACATACAACTTTACCGCACTTTGAATTTCAGCGGTTGCATTTGCTTTTAACTGGTTGATCGCTTCTGTTGTCTCAGGGCTTTTGTTCTGCGTTTTGGTTAATTGTTTGATGACCGTTTTTGTTTTCGAATCGGCTGGCTGTTCTTCAGATCTTGCAAATTGCAAATTTGCGAGACCTAGAATCAGCGCAGCACTCACTATGAGTTGTTTCATTTTGGGGCTCCAATATATAGTCATGTGATTGTAGATAGAAATGTTTCGTTGCTCGCCGAGTCTGTTTTTCTATAGAGGTGAATCTTAAGGTGCAAACAGGTCGGCGTTAAAGCAGGCGAGCGTCTTACTCTTTACACAATTTCATTGCACTCGATTCACAAGAATAATTCAACCGATTTGAATCGAAAATAGAAAGTTTTCTGTTGTATAATATGTAATGAAAATTAAACAAAAGAAAACGCGGATCGTTTCTACTCCTTATGTAGTATCGCGTACACCAAATCAGATGAATGGAGGCGATATTAGTGACAAAATTCTATAATGAAAGCAGCCTTTCATTTCTGAGTCGTTTATGTTGTTTCTTTCTCGTTTTCATTGCTTGCGTCTCTCATCAGGCAGATGCAGAAGAGACTCAATTGATGGCGCTGCTAGAGAAGATTTCTGCTAACGAGGTCCTTTATAAAAACCTGGAGTATCGAAAGAAGAAAGAGATGTTGTGTGTCTTGCCCGACTATATAACGAAAGGCCCCAAAGGAAAGAATCTTTTTAAGAAACTAGAGAGAATCTCACATAATGTTTTTCAAAATGAGTTGTATTCTTTTCAGGAAAGTGTGTCTGGTCTCTCTTTCACGGGTCAGAAGAGCGTTTTTCGTATCAGGTCGACTTATGATGGGACTTTATCGAGGCAGGTGGAAAACTCTGATGTCAGACTGATTCCGAGAAAAGAACCGCTACCTCGTATGTATCGACCGCACATGTTTATTCTTGGTAAGCACGCTCGAGGAAAATCGCTTGCGGAGTATTTGTCGTGTGGGAAATCTGGTGGATACTTCTTAAACGTGATTTATGAAGGAGAAGAAGTTGTACAAGAATTGGATTGCCATCGTATTCGAGTGGAAAGCTGGGTGAAGGGTCAGAAAACACGAGATTATTGGTTGATGTGGCTCGCCCCCGAGAGAAACTACATACCGGTGCGCGGTGTGGGGTATGCGATTGGGTATAGTGAGTCGATTCCTTTGGAGATTGTGAATGTTACAGACTGGAAAGAATTGGCGCCTGACGTCTGGTTTCCGTTTCAAGTGAAAAATGTTGTGAATTTTGAAACGGCAGCAAGCAAAGGAGAAACTGTAGTGGGTAATATTACGAAGATCAAACTGACTGATGTTTCACTCGCTCCCCGTTATTCGTTGGATTTCTTTCAGAATATCGAAGTACCACCGAGGTCGAATGTGAAAGATTTACGAGAGGGAAATGATAAAAAACGTAAGTAATGCCCTTGCTTTTTGAAATGCCTGTAGGGATGGTATATTCTACAGATTGACGCTATGAACTTGTTATCGGGAACAAAATATTCATCGACCTGCAATCTTACCTTTCCGTAAATCCTACCTTTGATGGTGGTGATATCCTGCCTGTTGGAAATAGAGAATTTATCATGCACGAATTATTTCATCGAATCTCTCGTTGTTTCTACTACTACACTCTGTTTGTGGTGGGGATTTGTTCGAGTGGTCATTCTCTGTTTGCGGCGGACTGGCCGACTTACCGGGCCGATGCGAATCGTAGTGGATACACGTCTGAGTCGCTGCCGACGAAACTTGTGTTGCACTGGAAATCTCAGACTGCACATACACCTGAGCCTGCCTGGCCGCGAAGTACGCGGTTGACCTATGACCGTGCTAATCATTGTGTGATCGCCGATGGTCATGTTTTCTTTGGTGATAGTGTGACCGGAAAAGTTCACGCGCTGGATTTGAAGACGGGGAAAACAATCTGGGAATTTTATACGGAAGGCCCTGTACGGTTTGCCCCGGTGGTCTGGCGTGATCAATTACTGGTTGCCAGTGATGATGGTCATCTTTATGCGCTGCGTGTGGATGAGGGAGAACTATTATGGAAACATCGAGGCGGACCGAGTGACAAAATGGTGGTGGGGAACGAGCGTGTGATTTCCAAATGGCCTGCCCGTGGTGCGCCGGTTGTTTCAGGTGACATGGTGTACTATGCCGCGGGGATCTGGCCCAGTGATGGTATTTTTCTCTATGCGCTCAAGGCCAAATCGGGAGAGCAGGTCTGGTCGAACAAAGATTCCGGCCAGATTTACATGCCTCAACCACACGGGGGCGCGAACGCGAACAGTGGCATCTCTGCACAGGGATATCTGGCAATTGCCGGGAATCATCTGCTGGTTCCTGCTGGTCGTGCGGTTCCTGCTTCCATGGATCGGCGCTCAGGAAAGTTCGAATACTTTCATCTGCAAAAAAACAGGAAAGAGGGTGGGGGCGATACTGTTGTTGTCAACGATCTGTTTCTGAACAGCGGCGTGATTTTTCAATCTTCGGACGGGCAGGCCATCGGGAAATCCGAGGGTGGTCAAATCGCTGCAACGCAGGATGGTCTGGTTGTCGCGGGGGGGCGAACGGTGTCCCGTTATCAATGGATTGAAACGGAAAACCCTGATCGTAAAGGTAAGCTGGTCCGCACGAAAGGACTCAAAAAAATCTGGACAGTAAAATTACCACATCCCAGCGAAAGCCTGGTCATTGCGGGGGATAAAATCGTTTCTGGTTCTGCAGGATTTGTAGATGTTTTTGATTTGAAAGCAGGTGCCAACGTCTCTTCTTCAGTCGTGGAAGGTGTGGCTTACGGTTTGGCGGTGAGCGATGGTCATCTGGTAGTCAGCACGGATCGGGGAAATATTTACTCGTACGGCGCTAATTCTGCATTACCCGCTGGTTTAGAAGAGAGACCGGTAATGAAGTCACCGTTTCCCGGTGATTCCACTGTAGCGAAAGCGGCAGCGGAAATTCTGAAAGAGTCAAAATTTGACAAAGGTTACTGTTTTGACATCGGTTGTGGTGATGGGGCTCTGACGTATGAATTAGTGAGTCGCTCGAAACTGCGGGTGGTGGCGATTGAGTCGGATCCAGAGCTGGTTGCTCTGGCACGCAAGAACCTGACTGCAGCGGGCGTGTATGGGACGCGGGTGACGGTATTACATCGTCCGCTCGATCAAACGAACTGCCCTAATAAAGTGGCCAACCTGATTGTCTCCCGTCGATCCATTGACGCTGGCGCGGAATCGCTTGCATTAGACGAAGCGAGGCGGTTACAGCGTCCCTATGGCGGTGTCATCTGCTATGGCAAACCGGGTGCATTAAAAACGGACCGGCGGGGAGTGATTAAAGGAGCTGGAGAATGGACGCATCAATATGCAGACGCGGCGAATTCGTTGTGTAGTGATGATAAACTGGTTAACGGTCGATTAGGCATGTTATGGTATCGTGATTTTGATTTTGTGATTCCCTCGCGGCATGGTCGCGGTCCGGCACCCTTGTTTTCGAACGGACGATTGTTTCATGAAGGGAATGATGGCCTGATCGCCGTGGATGCATTCAATGGTCATGAACTGTGGCGGTTTCAGATCAAGGGTGTGCTCAAAGCCTATGATGGCGATGAACTGATGGGCGCTTCCGGAACGGGCAGTAATTATTGTCTGGGAGGCGATTCGGTGTTTATTCGTCACGAACAGAAATGTTTTCAGTTGGACGCCGCCACTGGAAAGCTGATGAAGACGTTTGTCGTTCCGCCGTCTAAAGATGATTCCGCGAAAAAAGAAGTGCAGCCCTGGGGTTATATCGCCTTTCACGACGGGGCGCTCATTGGAACTGCAGCAGACCCAAAGCATGTGGTCGCCTTCCGTTATCACCACACGACGGGCGATATGAGCAAGCAGCTGACTGAGTCGAACAGGCTGTTTACCTTTGATGTCAAAACGGGAAAACTGAAATGGCAACACGAATCGAAGGATTCCTTTCGTCACAATGCGATTGCGATTGCCGATGATAAAATTTATCTGATTGATCGTCCGCTGGCAGATTTTGATCGAACGAAATTGGAGAGACGGAAACCGCGTCCCAAATCGTGGAAGCAACCCACGGGTGAGTTGTTGTGTTTGAGTATTTCGGATGGTTATGTGATCTGGAAAAACAAAGAGGATATCTATGGTACGATGCTGGCGGTCAGTCCCCAAAATGATGCATTGCTGATGAGTTATCAGCCGACAAGTTTCAGGCTGTCTTCAGAAACAGGAGGCAGGCTTAGCGTCTTTGACAGCAAAACCGGAAAAAAGACGTGGGAGGCCAAAGCAAATTACAGTTCTCGCCCCTTGATTAATGGAAAGACCGTTTATGCACAGGGTGGCGCCTGGGATTTGCTTTCGGGAAAGCCGAAGCCGTTCAATTTCAAACGTTCGTATGGCTGCGGTATTATGGCAAGTTGTGAAAACATGATGTTTTTCCGGTCCGCCACGCTCGGATATTTCGATTTCAATAAAAACAGCAAAATCGAAAATTACGGCGGCGTGCGTCCCGGTTGCTGGATCAACGCGATTCCCGCCGGCGGTCTTGTGCTGGTTCCCGATGCTTCGGCGGCCTGCAGTTGCAGCTATCTGAATAAATCGTGGTTTGCTTTGGAAACGTTGACGGCTGCGGAGTGAGGTTTATAGGCTCGTTTGATTATTCTATTCCTGGCCCATATATCCTGTTTGATCTGTCTCTTTCTGCAATCCGCTGGCTAATGTTGCGACTTGTAACTCCAGTCGTTTTATTTGACATTGAAGGGCGTTCTTGCGGCATTCTGCTAAAAAACAAAACTCAATGAATGCTTCCAGGACAAAGCAGACGGTAAAACCAGTGGCCCATGCAATCATGGCGCGGATGCTCTCAACGCGAAAGAACTGGACCGCAGATACGATCATCACAGTGACTGTCACCGCCATCAGTGCAAACCAAACTATCGTGATCCACTTTGAGTGACCTTGAAACATTTTCAAGATGCCTGCATTGTCCAAGTGATATCCATCGTTCAATTCATTCTGTTCTGCCTGGAGCGCCTCTCGGATCTGTTCTTCAATTTCTTTCATGACTCGTTCCTTTGTATGACTTGCTTTAGTTGCTCCCGCGCGTGATGTAGCCGCGACTTTACGGTTCCTTCGGGAATTCCTAATGCTTGTGAGATATCTTGCGTTGACATGTGATCCATGTATTTCATCGAAAGAATCTGTTGGCTGCTTGTAGATAAGGCTTTGATGCCTTGCTGAATTACCGATTGTGTATGAACTGTGTTTTCTTTCTGGGGTGTAAGTTTGTCGTCATTCTGTTTCTGACTTGCCATTTCTTTCCAGAGTGTTCTTTGACGCTGCTTACTCCGTAGCCAATCGTTGGCCTTGTTCCTGACAATGCGGTACGACCAGCTGCGAAACGATGCTGGGTCTTTGAGCCGACGGATACTACGAACGATATCCAACCAGACATCTTGAACGATGTCTCCTGCGGCTTCCCAGTCCTGGGTCAAATACCAGGCATGGCGCCGTAATCGGCTGTGCCAACGAGAAACCAGAGTTTTGAATGCTGTTTCGTCGCCGTCCTGGCACTTTAGAACCAGAAGTTCGTCAAAAATTTCATTGGGTGAATGTGTCATGGAACTGTTACTATAGTCGTAGCCAGTTCGCGTTTGGTTCATTCATTTTCGAAAATTATCCCTTCAAAGAGACAACATACGAAAATCAGGCCACTGAACCCCAAATGATGAATTTTTGTCATCTCTTGAGGTGTGATTGAGCCTAGAGGCTGAGCCACCTTAAAATTGGGATCTGGTATCTTCGTATTCATCATCCCCGGGGCATTGAGATTTATGAGCATCATAGTATTTGAGCAGGAGGCGTTCCGTTCGGAACCCGGACAGACCCATAATTAAACCGTTAAAGGCCGTTTGAATTGCGATACCCATAAAAATACCAATTGTTGTACCACGTATGATTGAGCCTGTTACAAGTGGTGCATTCTGAGGTTCTTGCAGTGCTAACATCGTTAGCATCGTATTGGGTAATAGCCAGATCACAGTGGCAAGAATGCAGACGTTAAACAGAATCATTAAAAAGCGACTGCGACTCCAGAATGACATGTAACAACGCGTTCGACTAACGTATTCATCGTCAGGCTCACGCATCCAGCGTGGAACGAGGGGCCATTTCATGAGAACTGTCTCCTGTAAGTGATTTCAGTGACACTGTCATCATAGAATAAAAATGGTCTATGAATTGAAAACGTTCAAGTTGGGATTGAGGATCAAATGTTTTTGAATGTGTTGCTTAGTTAAAACAGGTCGGGAGGGACGTCGTCGAAGCCGGGAGGGATGTTGTCTTTGGATTGGAAGCGTTCACCATCGGGGTTGTTTTCATCGACGACCCACGGATCCCCGTGATTGTGATAGCCGCAGCGTTCCCAATAGCCGGGATCGTCGTCGGCGATGAAGTCGATTCGTTTGAGCCACTTGGCGCTTTTCCAGGCGTAGAGCAGGGGGACGATCAAACGCAGGGGACCGCCATGATCGGCGTCCAATGGTTCTGAATCATGTCGATCACAGAAGAGGACGTCTTCAGACTGGAAGTCTTTTAAAGGGATGTTTGTGGTCCAGTCCCCATCGTAGCCGGTGGCGAGAACATATTTGGCTGCTGGTTTTACATTCGCACGTAGCATGATTTCTTTGCCGGAGACGCCTTCCCAGAGATTTCCAAGGCGTGACCAGCGAGTGACACAATGGAAATCGGCGAAGACTTGAGTCCGTGGAAGTTGTTGAAATTCATTCCAATTGAAGGAAAGGGGGGTTTCAACGAGGCCTCCTACTTCCAGTTTCCAGGTGTCGAGATTGATGGGAGGGACAGTTGTTGCATGGAGAACGGGCCATTTCCGAGTCCTGGTTTGACCGGCGGGAATCCGATTTTCACGGAAAGTATCTGAGCTGACGATAATTTTGGAATCTGTTTCAGGAGGTGGGGGTGGGTCACCATCCTGGTATTTCTCCGCCTCGGGGCCGTTATACATCTGTAAGCTCCATAGAGGTTTAGGTCACGATGGGTTTTTGGGTTTGTTTCAAAAATATAGGAAATCCCGTAAAATAATCCAGAGGAAGATATTACAAATTGCCCAGACTTGGCACATTGGTTGCATTTCACTATGAGTGATCCTATCAATCTATTGAATCAGAGCTTAAGTATGAAGGCAATACCGCCATTGACCATACTTTTCAAAGTAAATAAACTTCGGAAAGCGAAGAACTTACAGAGATTCAATGCATTCCGGTCAGGGATGTTCTACGAGCGTTATACAGTCTCAAAATCGGTGAGCGAACCATTGTTACTGCCAGTATGACAGTCGGTATGGTTTGATTCAGAAGCAATATTGAAGACTATTTTTCGAGAATTCGAGTTCAGGTTAAAAAATGGAATTCCTAGACAAACTGGGTGAATGGCTGACTGTTGTTACGGCATGGTTCGAACGCGTCCTTATGGTTCTGTTTGGTTCATCAAACGAGCGACAAATTCGGAAGCTGGGATTTCACCGAAATAAAGAGGGCAAAGACGAAGTCGTGCCTGGTTCGATGCTGGCAGAAATCGATAGCTTCGAACCGGAATTAAGGAAATTGTCAGATGAGGAATTGAAGCAGACGGCATCTAAATTGCGAGCGCGATTGGAAGCCGGCGAAACTCTTGATGATATTCTGACTTATGCCTTTGCTGCGGTGCGTGAGTCTGCGTGGCGTAATTTGAATATGCGTCATTATTCCGTTCAGATGATCGGTGGCTACTTTTTACATAAAGGTATGATTGCCGAAATGGTCACGGGTGAAGGGAAGACGCTGGTTTCTTCCTTACCTGCGTTTCTGAATGCCTTGTCGGGTAAAGTTCATATTGTGACGGTGAACGATTATCTGGCACTCCGCGATATGGAGTGGATGGGCCCGATTCATATCGCTTTGGGTCTGACTGTGGGAGCGATTCAATCGCGGATGGGGCCTGAAGAACGTCAGCAGCATTACGGCTGCGATATTACCTATGGAACGAACAACGAATTCGGTTTCGATTATCTCCGCGACAACATGAAACCGGTCAAAGAACTACAGGTGCAGGGGCCTTTGAATTATGCGGTTGTCGACGAAATTGATAATATTCTGATCGACGAAGCCCGGACACCATTGATCATTTCGGGACCGGCTCAGGATGATCTTACGAAATACACAAAGGCAAATTCCGTCTCGCTCAAGCTTAATCAGGGATCGGATTTTGAAGTCAAAGAAAAAGAACACACGTGCCACTTAACGGATACGGGAGTGAAACACGCGGAAGAGCTGGCGGGTGTGGAAAGTTTTTATACCGCGGGTAATATGGAGTGGCCGCATTTAATTGATAATGCGTTGAAGGCGCACCATCTTTATAAACGTGATGTGAATTATGTGGTTCAGCAGGGCGAAGTGATTATTGTAGATGATCACACGGGTCGTTTAATGCCGGGACGCCAATGGGGCGATGGATTACATCAGGCTGTGGAAGCCAAAGAGGGCGTGAAAATCAAGGAAGAGTCACAGACTCTAGCGACAATTACGCTACAGAACTTTTTCAAGCTGTATGATAAGTTAGCCGGGATGACCGGTACCGCGATGACCGAAGCGGAAGAGTTCTGGAAAATTTATCAGTTGGATGTGGTCAGTATTCCGACGAACCGCCCGATGCAGCGTGTGAATCATCCCGATGTGATTTATCAGACCGAGAAGGAAAAGTGGACTGCGATTGCAGATGAGGTGAAAGAAGTCCATGAAACAGGACGTCCGATTCTGGTGGGAACGGTTTCAATCGAGCAGTCCGAAATCGTCAGTCACCGGCTAAGTAAATATGGGATTCCACATGACGTCCTGAACGCGAAACACCACGAGCGGGAAGCGGAAATCATTGCGCAAGCGGGTCGTAAAGGGGCAGTGACCATTGCTACCAATATGGCTGGTCGTGGAACGGATATTATTCTGGGTGGTAGTGCCGAGCATATTGCCTGGGATGAATTGAGTCAGAAATATGAATCTCGCTTACAGGTGCCCAAAGCGGAATGGGATCAACTGGTGAAAGAGATTGAAAAACGGGAAGGGATGGATGTTGAAGCTGAAGAAGTCATGAGTGTGGGTGGTCTACATGTGATTGGTTCAGAGCGTCATGATTCGCGTCGCATTGATTTGCAGTTGCGTGGTCGATCGGGTCGTCAGGGTGATCCGGGTTCCAGTCGCTTCTTCCTTTCGCTGGAAGACAAGCTGATGCGTGTGTTTGCCGGTGAGTGGGTCAAAAATATCCTGTCGCGAATGGGGATGGAAGAAGGGGAAGCCATCGAAAGTGGAATGGTTTCGAAACGGATTGAAGGCGCACAGAAAAAAGTCGAAGAACGTCATTTTGAGCAACGTAAGCATCTGCTCGAATATGATGAAGTGATGGACGAGCAACGTAAGAATGTTTATGGATATCGCCAGCAGATTCTGGATGGGTGTAATTGCCGTGATTTGATTCTAGAAATGATAGAACGGCAGATTGATGAAGAAACCGAACGTCTGCTAGACAATAATTATCGTTGGGAGACGATTGCAGCCTGGTGTGGCCAGGAATCGCATATTGATATCGATTCTTCCAATATTAAAGATATGGATTACGAGCAGTTAGTCGGCTATCTCAAGGACGAGGCCAGTCTTCAGGCGGATGATTTAATTGCGGAGCAGATTACTGAAAATCTGCCCGAAGAGTATGAAGATGACTGGAACTGGCAGGCACTGAGTAAATGGGCGAATGCGTATTTTAATCTGAATTTGAATGATCGAGAGTTAAAGAAAATTGGCCGAGATGGCTTACATCATAATCTGTACGAGCATGCCTTGAAGGCCATAGATCGTATCGATTTTACGCCGCTACAGGCATTTCTTGATTCGGAATGGGGTTCGCGTTCTCTGGTGGGATATCTGGATTATCAGTTTGGCATCATGGCTGACGCTGACGATTTTAAGGATATGAGTGTTCCCGAAGTCAAGGAGAAGATTCTCGATAAAGTCAAAGAGCTTTACCGAGAAAAAGAAGTGACATTCCCCGTGACGGTTGGCATGTATAACTTTCTGGGTATTCAACAGTCAGGTAACGAAGGCAACAGCCGCATTGGTCTGGTGAACTGGGCCAATACCAGGTTTCAATCGAATCTGGATCCGGAATCGTTCAAAGGGAAGCCGGTCAATGAGATTCAAAATATTCTTTCTGCTGAAAGTGAAAAAGTATTTGTGAACGGAGAAGCCTCTTCGCAGATCGAGCAGTTCCTCACAAATGCTAATTCCAAAGAAAGTCCAGCGAGTTCAGGGAATGGTGTTCCTGCCGATTCTCAAAACCCAGCTTTAGGTGAGCTTGTTGAGTGGGCTAACCAGGAACTGGCAACAGAACTAACAGCCGAGGAACTTGAGCCTTTATCAGATGAAGAGGTTCGTTCGCGTTTGTATCAGGCTTATAATCATCGGTATCGTCCAGAACTGAGTCAGGCGGAACGCTCTCTGATACTGGAAGTGCTGGATACCTCCTGGAAAGATCATTTGTATTATATGGACCACTTGCGGTCTGGGATCGGTCTGGTAGGTTATGCTCAAAAAGACCCCAAAACGGAATATCGTCGTGAAGGGATGAAAGCCTTTGATGCGATGTGGGGGCGTATTGGTCAGCAAGTGACTTCGGCTATCTTCCGTCTGGAAAAACAGAGTCCTGATTTTGTCGGTTCGCTGTGGCAGGTGACGTCGACGGTGCATGAAGAAGTGACGGATGACTATAACTACGACGAATCGATTGACGAGTCTGACAACTCTTCTGAATCTATTGAGCGTAAGATTGATCCGATTGTCAATCAACAACCCAAAGTCGGCAGAAATGACTCTTGCCCCTGCGGTAGCGGGAAAAAATATAAAAAGTGCTGTGGGAAGAACCTTTAGTTTTCAATAGGAAATGATTTAGTCAAGACTTAGCCTTGTGAGGGAACGGAATCCCGTGCCATTGTATTCTTATATTTTGAATCTGGCTTATTGCCTGTTACTGGTTGTTGCTTCCCCTCTAATTTGCTATCGGATTCTTGTTCTCAAGAAGTATCGATCCGGATGGGGGCAGAAATTTCTAGGTAGCCTGCCTGTTCGTGAGAGTCAGCGTCCCTGTCTGTGGTTTCATGCGGTCAGTGTCGGCGAAGTGCTTCAGTTACCCCCTTTAATTCGGGCATTGGAAGCAGAGATTCCCGGCGTGGAAATTGTTGTCACAACAACAACACATACCGGATATGCTGTAGCCAAAGAGAACATTCCTGAACATGAGATTTGTTATTTTCCACTGGATTTTTCCTGGGCAGTGCGGCGTGCTCTACAACGTGTTCGACCGACGGCGGTGATTCTGGTCGAAATGGAACTCTGGCCAAATTTTGTTCTAGCGGCAGAAAAATTGCAGGTTCCGGTTTCGATTATCAACGGCCGTCTGAGTGAAAAAAGTTTTCGAGGTTATTGGCGAATTCGCAAATTGATTGGTCCACTATTGAATCGGTTGGACTTGATTGCCACTCAGACAGAGACATACGCCAAACGATTTCAGAAGTTAAAAGGAAATCAAGACCGAATTCATGTGACAGGTTCCATTAAATTTGATGGAATTGAGGTAGAACGTAATAATTCATTAACGGATGAATTACGCAAGATGTTCCAGTTGAATGCGTCGCAGACCATTCTGGTAGCAGGTAGTACTCAGTCGCCTGAAGAACGTCTGGCATTGGAAGTTTATCTGGAAGCGAGGAGAGCTTATCCTGATCTTCGATTGATTCTGGTTCCGCGACATCAGGAACGGTTTGAAGAAGTTGCCGGGATTGTGAAGAGTTTCAGATTGCCCTTAATTCGTCGAAGCGATCAGGGGGAGAATGATCTGAGTCCAGTATTGCCTTTTTCGAATGTGGAACAACCATCGGTTTGCTTACTTGATACATTAGGGGAATTGAAGGCCTGTTGGGGTTTGGCTGATTTTGCATTTGTGGGCGGTAGTCTGACGAACCGAGGTGGTCAAAATATGATAGAGCCGGCAGGTTATGGAGCGGCCTTGATGTTTGGTCCGAATACCTGGAATTTCAAAGATGTGGTTGATGCTTTAATCCAACACCATGCAGCCACGGTCGTCAGTGATCAGGCGGACTTCCTCGATACACTCAGAGACTGGCTGGAAGATCCCAACTCAGCGAAGAGACAGGGGTCTCGGGCGCAGGATTTTGTATTGAATCAACGAGGGGCTACCAGTCGTACTGTGAATTTGATTACTTCACTGATTGTGGATACTGACGCGATATCTTGTGAACGAGCTGCTTAGCGTCATGAGAAAAGATATGCAAAATGTCGATGGAAACAGGTTGTTTTTTGAGAAACCTTGTTCAAAACGTTAAGCTGAAGGGGGGAAACTCTTGTTGAGTCGATTCTCGGTCTCTACAATTGTTTTCGAGGAATATTTAAAAAGAGTGTACTACCGAGACGTTAATTTAAGTCTCTTTATTGTAATGGTGCACCTGATATTCTAGTCAGTCCGCATTTGGGCTCAACACAATTCATGACCCAGGTTAATTGCAAAAGAGTGGAGTAACGCATGACTAAATTCTCGTTCACAAGTGAATCGGTCAGTATGGGGCACCCAGACAAAGTGTCTGATCAGGTTTCGGATGGAATTCTGGATGCCTTGCTTGCTGGCGATCCCTATTCACGCGTGGCTTGTGAAACATTGTGTACAACAGACTTTGTTGTTCTTTCAGGAGAAATTACCAGTAATACCAAGGTGGATTACGAGAAAATTGCTCGTGATGTGATACGAGATATAGGCTACACCAGCAAAGATATCGGTTTTAACGCAGATACCTGTGAAGTTCTGGTGAAGCTGCATCAACAGAGTGCAGATATTGCACAAGGCGTTGATGCAGAAGGTGCGGGAGACCAGGGGTTGATGTTTGGTTATGCCTGCAATCAGACAGAAGAATACATGCCGGTTCCGATTGCCCTTTCCCATCGGATTTTAAATAAACTGACAGAAATTCGTCAGAATGGTGAAGTGAACTGGTTGTTGCCCGACAGCAAAAGTCAGGTGACTGTCGATTATGAAGATGGCAAGCCAGTCGGAGTTTCTGCTGTTGTGGTTTCTACACAGCATACAGATGATGTGACACAGGAAGAGATCCGAAGTTTCATCATTGAAAATGTCATTAAAGAAATTGTTCCAGCAAACTTTCTTAGCGATAAAACGAAGTATCATATCAATCCAACGGGTCGATTTGTGATTGGTGGCCCACACGGAGATACTGGTTTGACAGGACGAAAAATCATCGTCGATACCTATGGTGGATGGGGTCGTCATGGTGGTGGGGCATTCAGCGGAAAAGATTCAACCAAGGTAGACCGCTCTGCAGCGTATATGGCACGTTATATTGCTAAAAATATTGTAGCCGCTGGTCTGGCAACCGAATGCGAAGTACAGCTTTCTTATGCTATCGGAGTTGCGGAACCAACCAGTATTTATGTTGATACCAAGGGTTCGGCCGTTATTCCGGAAGAACGAATTTCAGAACTGGTCAGAGAGATTTTCCCTTTGAATCCACAGGGAATCATCAATCATTTACAGTTGCGTCGTCCTATTTTCAGAAAGACAACCTGGGGCGGACACTTTGGTCGCAACGATCCCGATTTTACCTGGGAAGCAACGGACAAAGCTGCAGAATTGAGAGATGCTGCAGGATTGGGAGCAGAAGTTCCTGAACCTCAATTTGCCATGTCCTGAATTCAGGATGTGATTTGACTTTTGAATGAACTCTCGCCGGGCAGAATGGAGGATGCTCGACATGAACGAAGCAAAATACAGTCAATTCGAGGATCGAGCGAATCAGAGAAAGCCATCTCGACTGAGGTGGCTCTTCCCTTTTCTTCTGATCAGCTTCCATTTTCTAATCGCAGCAATTTTACTGCTGATGCGGGCGACGGGTGTGTTACAAATTCCGCAGAGTTTGTTCCCTCTCCTGACCGTTGGCGGTGTGATGTCATGTATTTCATTTGCTGAATTATTTTTGATACGTGCTCTGCGGTTAATGAACCTGACAGTCGGTCAACAAAACGGTTTAACCCTGGTGACCGTTCTCCCGGTTATAGCAGGAATGCTAGCACTGTTGCCTGCTGAAGCGTTGACGATGACCGGTGCACTCTCCATTGGTTTGGTCTATTTTTTGGGATATGCTGGTATTCTGGAATTGATCAACCGTGAAGTGTCCAATAATCGTGCGACAGAGAATCATTTTATTGAAAAGGACAAGGCGACCGATCTTGTCACTGCATTCAATCATAATCCAGTTTCTGAACAAAATCCGATCGTGGCTGAAGAAGACTTAGCTACGGAATCGCCAGATATGATTGACGAGAACAACGAAGCACTGTTTGAGGCTTTGTTAGATCAGAAAGATTCCAATCAGCCCCCCCTTGAGATTAATGAACGCGATGAAAACCGCTCTCAGTGGATGAACCGAACGATGGGTTCGGAGGGAGTGGAAGTGGTTGAAGGCGGAACTCGCGTGCAGTTTTCCAGGAACCAAAAGGTGAGCATCGTACATATTGGGCTGTCGCCACCGATGGAGGGAAACATTTCTGTCTCGTGTTCTTTTGCGATTGGAATGCCGGTCCGGTTTCGTGTACTTGAAACACGTGGTTATGGCATCAGTGTAGAGGTGAAACGGACAGGCGAATTGGATTCGGAATTTAATACATATTTACATTATCAGATCAGCAATCAACAAATAAATGAAGAGGCTGCCTGAAAAGGGCAGTATAAAATGACTCTACTGGATTCAGAGACTCAGTCTGATGAAGCCTTGGTGGTGATTTGGGTAAGGAGATTGTGCTAAAATTTGGGAAAATGGGTATTTATGTACATTTGCATGGCAATTAAGATTACCTATATTATATCGTAACCAGAATTTTCTAAATTTCGCTAGTTTCCAATTTTATGAATCGCTATACTTTGCGTCGTTGTTCGTAACTTAAAGTTTTGTCGGAACTGTCGATGGCTAGTGAGAGTCGATCCTGTCTTTTCTCACATGCAATTTGTATTGCTCATTGGTTATCAATCCAGAATCGTTTTGGTAATTACTTTGTAGATCTACGTTTATAACAGGCATTATTTTGTAATCACTCCCTGTATTGGGTGGAATTGTGCTACATCACGATAGGATTCGTGTTGAATGGAGGTTGATCTCTGTAAATCAACAGAGTTCAACAATTGCTGAATAAGGATGTCAGAAAAATGCACAAAGTTTCTTTAAAATATCAAACTAACAATCAGGTGAATTCATCCGATCTCGAATCGGTTCTGGATGCATCCGGGCTGCTGAATCAGCAGTTGCAATTGTCGCCTGAGAATAAAAAAAGAGAGAACAAGCGTGGTCGCCAGGTGATTAGTCAAAGAACTAACTCATTATTGGGAGTACAAATTGTTTCGAGTGGATCTTACGTACCTGACAATGTCGTTACGAATCAGGATCTGCAGGAGCGTTTTGGTTTTGATCCTGAATGGATTGAACAACGAACTGGTATCCTGGAAAGGCGTCATGCGCCACCAGAGATGGCGACCAGTGACTTATGCTATGAAGCAGCACAAAAGGCAATTCGCGCAGCGCGCGTCCGTCCTGAAGATATTGATTTACTCATCGTAGGGACATTTACGCCAGATTTTCAGTGCCCTTCTGTCGCGTGTCTGGTTCAAGACCGTTTAGGTCTTGATGCACCAGCTATCGATTTACAGGCTGCTTGTGCCGGTTTTATGTACGCGTTAGTGACAGCCGCTCAATACGTGGCGACTGGAAACAGTAAATTGGCATTAGTGATTGGCGGTGATTGCAACAGCCGGATCGTCAATCCGGAAGATCGCCGCGTTGCTCCCTTGTTTGGTGACGGAGCAGGTGCAGTGCTGCTTGCCAAGGGGGATCCACATCAGGGCTTAACCTGTTATCAGACCGGTTCCGATGGGAGTGGTTGTTCGTTATTGGATCGACCCGCAGGTGGTACGCGCAATCCAGCGACAGTCGAAGATATTAAAGAGGGTCGTCATTTTTTAAACATGGATGGCCGCAGCGTCTTTAAATGGGCGGTTAGAACGGTTGCCGATTCTATCGAGCTGATGTTAACGAAAACCGGCATGAGTGTGCATGACGTCGATTTGTTTTTGATGCATCAGGCGAATATTCGTATTATTGACTCTGCCTGTGAGCAATTGGGAATTCCCCGGGAAAAAGTTTTTAACAACCTGGATAAATATGGAAATACCTCAGGCGGTTCGATTCCGATTGTGCTTGATGAAGCTTTCAACGCCGGTTTGATTAACCGCGGCGATACCATTCTTTTGAGTGGTTTCGGTGCCGGTTTAGCATGGGGAACCGGTTTGTTCCGCTGGTGATCTGCAGAATGGATGTTTAATCTTGTTCTGAGCGATACCCTGATCCAAAATTTTGGATCGTATCATTCCGTCGCGCACTCTATTTGCTCTTGCCAGTTTTATTCCGTTTCTTCTGGATCTGGTTTTTCCTCGTCTGATTTTTCTGGGGTAACAGGTCTTTCAATGACAGGTTCCCCTGCTTTAGCAACACCAGCCAAGGGCAAGTCGGCTGCCTGTTCTTCTTCCTCGTCTGCGTTATACACATGGTCCAGAGGAGTGCCATCATCACAGTTTCGCAGTAGAAAGTAGATTACTGTATTAGCAGACCAGAAGAAGCTGATGACAAAGCCTGAGAATAAGATACTGAGAATGGATTGCCAGCCCAGGGAAATGGTTGTTGCTATGGAATTTTGATTCTGGTGGAACAGTTTCGCAGTTTCCTCGCTACCCATTCCCCAGCTTACCCCCCAGTAGGAGAGATAGGTGACCAGTTGCATAAGTAACTCTACGAAGAAGAGACAGAGCGAACCATAGCAGAGCGTGACAATCACGAGCCAGAGAAAATACCAGATGCGACCGAACAGATAGCTGAAAACGCGACTTAATCCGTCAAATCCATCGCTATCTTCTACACTGATCGTCGTCATCATCAGAGGCCAACCGGCGAGTGTGACCAGCAGAATCAAACTCATGACAAACGCGAACAGAAATGCCAGTCCCCAGAGCAGACTGACAATAATGGCTCCCGCGCCCGGAATATGTCCAAACAGACCTATCAGCAGGCATAAGACCCAGAAAAAACCCATCCCCGCAAAAGGGAGCAGGGGAGCACTTACGAGTGAGAGAATGCGTTTACTGGAAAAGCGTAATGCGGCTATAAATCCGATATGCTCATCCTGTGCAAATTGGATCGCTGCAATTCTGGTAATCGCACCACCAAATAGCGACCAGATGATAATCGCCCAGATGAGTTGAGTTGTGGCATAAGCCAGTTCACTCCAGCCAGCTCCAGACTGAAAGAGTGTTAAGACTGGTCTGGTAAAATATGACATTGGTTCCAGCAGCCCGCGCCCTTCGATGGCAGAATTAATTGACTGCGAGAGATTCTCTCTGAGTGAGTGATGGGGATTGGGTGTCAGAAGTGAAGACTGACGGGGAAACAGAATATGATGTTGTAGAGCCTGGGCATTTTCTGCCTGATGCACAGGAGCAAATGGCAGGTTGTTAAACAGTTGATTTCCTAAAAATAACAACAAAATCGCTGTTGAGGCCAGCATGATTTTTTGAAAATCGACAGCCAGTCGAAAGACTCGAAATAGATGCAGCCAGGGAAAAAGTGTTTTATACGGTATCGGTTTTGAACTGAGAGAAGGTTTTTGATTCATCATATATCAGAATGATTATCCAGGGGCCCACAGATGAGAGAATTGGCGTTCCGACTGCCGCATGCCACTTAAGAATTGAAGGGGAAACAGCCAGTCAATTCTTAAGTGTCACATTATAGACACTCTGGTTGATTTGATGCTATCGTAGAATGCGTTTACCATTAATTTCAAGTGGATTTTGCCGAAGGTGCTAATTGCGAACCTTCCAATGGCACTGATTGCGTTTCATGAATTCGCGTTTTTACAGGCAATGTACAGGCTTGATAAATCAAAGGAATTGCAATCAGGGTGATGATAGTGCCGGCACATAACCCACCAACGACAACACGGGCCATCGGTGCTTGTAATTCCCCTCCTTCGCCCCATCCGAGGGCAATTGGGATCATCGCGAGGACGGTGGTGAGGGTGGTCATCAATATGGGCCGGAATCTACGTGTCGCCGCTTGGATGATGAGTTCTCTCAACGGTTTTTCAGGAAAACGCCTGCGTAATTGATTGATATAATCGACCAGGACAATTGCGTTATTCACGACGATTCCGGAAAGGACAACGATGCCGATGAAGGACTGAACATTTAAAGTTGTGTCTGTGAAGACAAAGACCCAGATGACACCAATCATCCCGAGAGGAACAGAGAACAGAATATAAAATGGATCACGCAGCGATTCGTACTGGGAAGCCATGACCATATACATCAAGATGATAGCCAGAACAAAACCTTGTTTTAACGCGTTGAAGCTCTTTTGTTGTTCTTCCCAGTCGCCCGCGACTCTGATTGAAAATCCGGAGGGGATCTGGATCGAATTCAGATGATGTTGCAAATCAGGAACAATACTACCTAAGTCTCTACCTTCTACATCAGCAAAGACTCTGAGGACACGTTGCTGCTCCTGGCGTTCGATCACCACAGGTGCCTCGTCGGTCTTAAATTCCAGCAGGTTGATTAAGGGTATCGTTTTCCCGGTTGCCGTGGTGACTCCCACCATTTGCACATCCGAGAGACGATCGCGATCTTCTTCTCGGAGTCTGACAACGACAGGAAACTCATCACCTTCTTCACGATAAAGAGTGGCTTCGGTTCCCTGGATCGTCGTCTCTAGTGTTTGTGCGATATCCTGAACGCTGATTTTCAATAGACCCGCTTTATCTCTATCAATTGAAGTGGTTAATTCTTCCCTTTGATCTGCGATTTCTGCTTCCACATTGATTAAGCCGGGGATCTGCTTCATTACTTCTACAACCTGATCAACAATTTTTTGCGACAATTGTAAATTGTGTCCTGCCACTTGCACGACGAGATCTCCACCTCCTCGTCTGCTGATCATCCTCATCAACATCATCTCGGTTTGCGCTTTCACCTGGACTTTCATACCTGCAATAGGTCCGATTGCGTCTTCAAGTGCTTTTCGAATTTCCTCGATGTCCCGTTTTCGTTCGCTACGTGGCAAGAGCTGAATACGCAATGTCGTGCGGTTCCAGCGGTCTGCATCATCAGCACTATCACCGATGAATGAAGCGAGTGCGATTGATTCCGGGACGGATTTGATTGCAACCTTTTCCAGAATCTGTGTTTGTTGATCCAGTTTATTAAGTTGAATACCAGCGGCCATTCTCGCAAAAATATTGACTGCGCTCTCGTCGGTTTTGGGAAGAAATTCTGTTTTGATACGCGGGGTTAAGCCCAGCGTTGCCGTAAAGCAGACCAGTAACAGAAAACTCACAATGGCAGATCGTTTCAGGCTGAAGCATAAAATTCGCTCATAGACTCGTTCCAGTAACATCAGAAATTTATGGTTTATGTTATGAAACGCTTCAACGACGCTGAACCAGGGTCTCGACCAACGCGAATGAATTTTCTTTGTCTCTACGGGGATCCAATAAGCACTCATGACAGGAGTCAGTGTCAGACTGGCAAACAGGGAGCAAATCAGAGAAAACGAAACGACCCAGGCCAGTTGGTGAAGAAGAATTCCCGTTGTTCCCTGAATGAAGACCAGAGGCAGGAAGATAATCAGTGTCGTCAGTGTGCTGGCGATAATCGCAGAGGAGACCTCTTCGGTCCCTTCTATGGCAGCTGTGATGGGGTCGAGGCCCTCTTCCCGTTTGCGGAAGATACTTTCCAGGACCACAATGGAATTATCGACCAGAAGGCCGACCCCCAGTGCTAATCCTCCGAACGAGATGATGTTCAGGGTATAGCCTTGAAAGTAAATCAGAATGAATGTTGCCAGAACAGAAAGTGGCATGCAGACGCCGATTACCAACATACTGCGAAAGCTTCTCAGAAAGAGGACCAGTACCAGAATGGCCAGAGCCATGCCGTAGAGTGCTGCTTCTTTAATGTTAGAGATTGATTGTCGAATAAAATCCGATTTGTCTACACGGAGACTTAGGTTGACATCAGGATTCGATTGGTTAATTCTCTCAATCTGTTTTCGAACACGGTCGCTGACGCTGATCGTGTTTGCGCCAGATTGCTTATAGACATACAACAGAATTCCCGGTTGTCCATTCATTCGCGTCAGCTCGGTACGTTCTTTTTTGCCATCGACTACTTCTGCGACATCCCCCACGCGTACTGTGGCACCTGTTTTTTCGCGTACCACTGTATCTTCAATTTGTTCCAAGCTAGTGAATTCACCTTGGCTGCGAATATGTAAGTTAAAATGACCTTCTTTGTAGTTTCCAGCGGGTTGATTGATATTGTCTTGTTTGAGGGCGTTGATGACTTCGTTCACACCCATGTTGAGAGATTCGAGTTTGCTTCGATCCAGGTTGATCTGAATTTCGCGTTCAATCCCACCTCGCATGCGTAATCTGGCGACGCCTTCCAATTGTTCAAACTGGGGGATGAGTTGATTTTCTGTTAGACGTGTCAGGGAGATCGGATCAAGTTCACTGTTCAAGCCCATATAAATAATGGGACTATCTGCTACATCAAAATGGCGGATATACGGGTCTTCTGCTCCTTCAGGGAGAGAATTTCTCAGCTTATTAAGAGAATCGCGGACATCATTGATCGCCAAAGTCAGATCGGTTCCCCATTGGAATTGCAGACGCACAGTACTGCTGCCATCCATGCTGCTGCTGAGGATGTTTTCGACTCCTGAAACCGAACTCAGTGTCTGTTCTATGGGGCGCGTGATGAGCGTTTCCGCTTCGTTTGGACCGGCGCCTTTGTAGATCGTAATGACACTGACGCTGGGGTTTTGAATGTCCGGCATCAAATCCACTGCCAGTTGCGATAAAGAAACACATCCCAACATGACCAATACCAGGGAGGCCATGAGTGTTGTGATGGGGCGCTTCACTGCCAGTCGGGTGAGGGACATATACTATTCTTCAATGATCTGTGGTTAATACAATCGATGATCCAAATCACAAATTGGTTTTTTGTGGTATTGGTGGCAGTGGTGTTTCAAGAACCTCTTCCATGGGGACTTCGATCGGCGTGACCTTCTGGCCTTCATCAACGAGTCGGTTACCGAGTGTAATGACGAGATCTTTTGAATTAATTCCAGAAAGAATCTCGACCAGTTCTCCGTCATTGATTCCAATTTCAATGTTCCGTCGTTCTGTAATGGGTGGATCTCCAACGATGACAAATACTGCCGATCCGGGACCATCTTTTCGCCGGGTTAAAGAAGCAACCGACAACACATTGGCTTTCTCTCGTTGTTCAAACACAATTTGAACGCGGGCATGCATTCCGGGTTTTAATGAGTAATCACTGTTGGGGAATTCAATATAAACAGCGGCTGTACGTGTCTCCGGATCTAATACGGGAGCTTTGCGAATTACGTGTCCTGAAAATGTTTTACCTGGGAATGTATCAACTGTGATATTGGCTTTCTGACCCTTTTTCACATCTTCATAATCCTTTTCGACGATGTGTACGATCGTGCGGACATGGTCTAGATTGACAATTTTCATCAATGCAACATCGGGTTTGGCTAAATCACCGATGTCAACCAGTCGTTCTGCGAGAAATCCGTTGATGGGCGCCAGGATTTTATTTTCCTGTAAACGCAAGCTACTCTGTTTCAGATCAGATTCTGCCTGCTCGACGCGTGCATTTTCAAGTCTGGTTTGTGCTTTCGCGATGGTTACATTGGCAACTGCTTCTTCCAACTGCTGATTTGTACTCACACCTGATTTCTGCAAAAGTTCCAGGCGTTGGAATGCCTTTTGTGCGAGTTCTTCGGAGGTCTCCTGTGCCTTGAGTTGGGCTTTCGCGACTGTAAGCGCCGCCTTGGATTTACTAACCAGTTCCTGATTTTCGGAGTCATTCAATTCCAGAATGACTTCTCCTGCTTTGATCTGATCACCAACATTGAAAGGCATCGATTTAATGTAGCCACTGTAGCGGGTTCGGATTTCGACCTGAGAACCTGCTTCGAGATTCCCTACCAGGTTAATCCGCTTGACGAGGGATTTTTCAGTTGAGCGTGTGACCTGGACGGCGATCGGTTGGGTGATAATCGTCTTGGGAGTGGTCTGCGTATCGCTGAGGGACTGTTCATAAACAAACCAGCCAATGATCATGGCTATTGCCGTACAGGTGGGTGCTATCAGTACTTTCATAGATTCTATTTCTCCGGTTGGATGAACCGCAGCAGGGGTATTTGTTCAATAAAATATCCATCGGACCAATCAGGAACGCAATCAAAGTCTAACTAAGATGGACTGAATATTTATTGAAAAACGCCCCTGATATATCACAGCAGAGAGGACTCTGTCGTTCAATCAGGCAGGTTGACACTTATCGTAATGATAAACTGTTTGGTTTATGAGGGAGGTACTATTCGGGCAGGATTGGAAGCTCAGGAGAGCAATCAACTCAACTGTACTATTAGAACTAGATCGGCGAGAGAATTCAAGATGTTTTGTGTGAGGGGGGGGTGTTTAAATCTTCTTTTGTTTATGAAATCGTTGCCATCTGTTTCCTGTTTTCATAGTCAGTCTTTGTTAAAATCCACGGCTGAGCGTGAATTATGCAACAATGATAAGAAAATCTGCGATTTTTAGATTTTACATCGTTTGACAAACCTGTGAAATTGCTTTGATAAGGGGAGTGTTATGGATTTAATGAGTACGATTGCCGGTTCGATGATGGAAGGTTATTTTCCAGCTGGTTGGGATCTGGCAAAGATAGATGAGTGTATGAATGCGGATCCAGCTTCGATAACAGATCGGCAGTCCTGGTGGCATGCAGACTTTGAACCGGTCATGTGTAGCAGTGTGACCGATTTTGATACGATTCTGGGGCATGAAATTGCGTTGACGATCAAACAGTCACGCGACGCCGGCGAGAAACTGGCATTGATTTTGCCGGTAGGTCCGATGGGCATGTATCGCTGGGCTGTATTTTTCCTGAAAGAGTGGGGAGTTTCCTGCGATCATGTGTATGGATTTAATATGGATGAATGGAGTGACGCTGAGGGAAACACGTTGCCGCCAACCAATCCTGGTGCATTTCAATATGCGATGCAGGAAGCCTTTTATGGGCCTCTGGGAGACTTGACGGTTCCGGAAAATCAAAGACACTTTGCTACGGCAGATGTCCTGCCATCGTATGCCGAGAAAATCGGTGAGTTGAAGTCAGCCGGTGCCAAGCTGGGAGTGATCTTCGGCATTGGTCGCGTCTGTCATATTGCTTTCTGGGAACCTCACTTTGCTGGTGAGTTTAATTCAGAAGAGGAATGGAAAAAACAAACGCATCGGATCGGAGCGAAACTGCACCCACTGACGATCGAGCAGAATGCAGTGACGAGTTTCAAGAGCCGAACGACTCTTGTTCCCGCGTATGCCAACACGATTGGTCCCGGTTGTTTTCTACAGGCAGACAAGATTATTGGTGGCTGTGATGGCATTTTCTCACGGGGAATGCAGTGGCAAGGCATGAGTGTCTGGATGACTTTGAGGCACGAGCCAACGAGTTGGATACCTTCCACTTATATGACCACGCAACCCGGTCGATTGATCATTCTGGATGAACTCGCCGGTCCGTTACAGGCGGAATGCAATTAAATCGATCCAGAAAAAACAATTAAGGCAGCTTCGATTCAACTTCGGAGTTGCCTTTTTTTATATGAAAAGTTGACCTGTGGAAACGCTTACTTTGAAGTCTGTTCCAAAACCGATTCATGTACGAAAATTGGTACGATGGGGTCATAGTGAATTGATAATGCGATGGCGTCACTGGGTCGACTATCGATTTCAATTAATTGACCATCACGGTCGACTCGCAAGACTGCATAGTAAGTATGATCTTCAAGATTTGTGATGACGATATCCTGGAGATTGCCACCCAGTGCTTCGATTGTGTTTTTTAGCAGGTCGTGCGTTAAGGGACGCTGTGGAGCCTGTTCCTGATTCACACGCCGATCAATGGTGGTGGCTTCGAAAATTCCAATCAGTATCGGAAAGATTCGATCCCCGTTCACTTCGCGCAGATAAATTACCTGCTGGTCACCCAGCTCACTGATAATAATGCGAGATAACTCCATTTCCACAAGCAAAAGAGCCTCCAGAGGTTGGACAGAGTTCATAAAATGACACCGCCAGCCAGAATGATTTTGATGTTAGTGAATCAGAACATCGATGTTTTTGATGTGAGTATTATACACCGACAGATCTCCAGATAACAGATTTCTTGTCTATTCGACACTTCGAAAATGACACTATTTTCCTTTTAACTGCGAGATTGTTTCCTGGATGCTCTGGTACTTTTTTTGTTGAACTTCCTTTGTTTCTTTCACACCGGCAACAACGTCTGCTGGTGCCCGGTCGACAAAGCTTTTGTTTGCCAGTTTTTTCTCGCTCGCTTCTATATGTTTTTTTACTTTATCCGCTTCTATCTGAAGGCGTTCCAGTTCTGCTTCGAGGTCTATCACCCCTTCCAGTGAGATAAATCCATCCACATCATTTAAAGAAAATGTCGCAGATCCACTTGGGCGCTGGACATCAGCGCCGGCCGATTCCAGCAGTGTTTTGGCAAGGTTATCAAACTGGCTGGCAACATTCTGCATATCGTCGGCGATATTTGGTTCGCAGCGCAGGAATAATTGCAGAGGTGTCGCGGGCGAAATTTTGTAAACCGCGCGAATATTGCGAACGGCGACAATCATTTCCTGCAGACGTTCAAAACGTTTTTCCAGTGCCGGATCTTGCCAGGTTTGAGGTGGTTCTGGCCAGGTAGCAACTGTGACACTTTCTGCAGCGGTTTCGGGAGTGAACAATCCACGTTCGGGTGCAATCTCATTCAAGCGTTGCCAGAGTTCTTCGGTGATAAATGGCACGAAAGGCTGAAGCAGACGCAGGAGAGCATCCAGCACGCCGACCAGCACACGTTGTGCGGCTGGTTTTTGATTCTCATCCCACAGACGTGGTTTGATCATTTCCAGATACCAGTCACAGAATTCATTCCAGGTAAAGTCGCGAATGGCACGCGTTGCCAAATCAAACTGGTAGCGATTTAAAACGGTTGTCATTTCTTCCGCAACACTGGAGAGACGGCTCAGAATCCAGCGATCTTCCATTGTTAAATCGTTTTCATCGAGAGGAGCAGGGGTGTAGCCTTCCAGATTCAGCATCGCAAAGCGGCTGGCGTTCCAGAGTTTATTACAGAAATTCCTGCCATACTCAAAACGTTCACTCACGATACGAGCTACTTTTTCTCCCGGGTCTGGATCAAACCAGGGGCTCGTGTACTGATACGATTTACCGCTTTTAGGGAATTTAATACGTGGTTTTTCTCCACCGCCGGGGATGGTTGTCTGGTGTTCCAATGTTTGCGGAACGACTTCGCCTGTTTCGGGATCTTCATAGCCAACGGGCAGTCTGACGTCCTGTGTTTCCCCCGCGAAGGATGCGATGGTGAATCGAACGGCATCAACACCATATTTGTCAATCAGATCCATCGGGTCGACGCCGTTTCCTTTGGATTTTGACATGGTTTGTCCGAAACCGTCCAGAATTTTTGGATGGATACAAACATGTTTGAACGGAATATCACCCAGATTGTACAAACCGGTCAGCACCATGCGGGCTACCCATAGAGTAATAATATCGCGGCTGGTAACGAGGACACTTCCCGGGTAAAAATAGTCGAGGTCAGGGTTTTTCTTCGGCCATCCAAGTGTTGCGTGCGGCCATAATGCGCTGCTGAACCAGGTGTCGAGGACATCTTCATCCTGTGTTAATTGGTGTTCGGCTCCCAGTTCATCTCCAGTGAGATCCGTTTCACTACAGATTAGCCAACAGGTGTCTTCGTCATTTCGCCGATAGCTGACGTCGTAACGGTCGTCAAATGCTTGTTTGAGATCCTCTTCAGAGCAGGTTTCACAATACCAGATAGGAATGCGATGTCCCCACCAGAGTTGACGACTGATGCACCAGTCTCGCTTTTCTTTAAGCCAGTCGAGATAAGTTTTGGAATAGCGACTGGGAAAGAAGCGTACGCGTCCGTCTTCCACAGCATCGATGGCCGATTGTGCCAGCGTATCCATTTTAACGAACCACTGATCGGACAGATAAGGCTCGATCGGTGTTTTCGAGCGATCACTGTGTTTGACGGGAATCTGTCGATCTTCGACTTCAATGAAGAAACCCAACTGTTCCATATCCGCGACGACTTTTTTGCGTGCTGCGTAACGATCGAGTCCCTCGTATTCGCCGGCTGCCTCGTTCATGGTCCCATCAGGATTGAGGATGTTTATCAGTTCCAGGCTGTTGCGTAATCCACAGGCATAGTCATTAGGGTCATGGGCGGGAGTGACTTTGACGGCTCCTGTTCCCAGTTCTTTATCTGCCAGTAAAGCGTCCGCAATAATCGGAATTTCGCGTCCATTCAATGGAATTCGTACATTCTTTCCAATCAAGTGCGTATATCGTTCATCCGAAGGATGCACACAGACGGCAGTATCGCCAAGCATCGTCTCCGGGCGGGTTGTAGAGAAGGAGATCCGTTCTTCACTGTCGACTACTGGATATTGAAAGGTCCAGAATTGCCCTGCGATGTCTTCGGAAAATACTTCATCGTCGGCGACAGCGGTCTGCAGGAACGGGTCCCAGTTGACCAGGCGTTTTCCACGATAAATCAGATCGTCGGAGAAGAGTTTCAGAAATGTGCGTCTGACTGCTTTGGAACACATTTCATCCAGCGTGAATCGTGTGCGTTGCCAATCACAACTGGCTCCGAGTTCTCTTAACTGATTTAAAATGCGTTTTTCGTATTGTTCTTTCCAGTTCCAGATGCGCTCGACCAGAGCATCACGGCCGATGTCGTGGCGTGTGAGATTTTCTTCTTCTTTCATCCGTCGTTCGACGACCGCCTGGGTTGCGATGCCTGCGTGATCGGTTCCTGGCATCCAGAGGGCTTCGTATCCCTGCATTCGACGCCAACGTGTGATCAGATCCTGCAGGGTCCCATTCAACGCGTGTCCCATATGCAGCGCTCCTGTGACGTTGGGGAGCGGAATCATAATGGTGTGTTGTTCTTTTTCCGGGTTGGGTTCGGCGTGGAAATAGCCTTTCTCTTCCCAGTAGGGATACCACTTCTTTTGTGCACTGGCAGGGTTATATTGTTTATCAAGCGATTCGGTCATGGGATACGGTTGAGTCTTGTTTTAAAGGCCAGGAATAGAGAAGCAACAGTAATTTCTAATAAATCGAGGATGTTTTGACAGCGGGAACTGGCTGATCAGACTCAGATATAGCAAAAATGACTGTTGCGGGCATTGTTGACGGTCGCGGTTTCTTAATTCTAGTCGAAAAAAGTCCCTTCATCCTTGTAGAGTTTGTATTCGACACTATCGACCAGTGCAAGCCAACTTGCTTCTATGATATTTTCACTGACGCCGATACTGCTCCAGACATGCTGTTCGTCTTTGCTCTCAATTACGACCCTTACACGGGCTGCAGTCCCTTCTGCTGAGTTGATGACGCGTACTTTGTAATCGACCAGGTGCATTTTTTCGAGTGCGGGGAAAGCAGGGCAGAGTGCTTTTCGAAGGGCCGTATCCAATGCATTCACCGGGCCATCTCCTTCGCCGACTACATGTTCCTCTTGTCCGTTCACTTTCAATTTAATGGTGGCTTCGGTCAGAGGTTCGTGTGAGTTGTCTGATTCCACATTCACACGATAGTGAATCTTTTCGAAATGTGGTTTAAAGGTTCCTGCAACTTTTTTGACCAGCAGATCGAAGGAAGCTTCTGCTGCTTCAAACTGATAACCCAGGTTTTCCAGGTCCTGAACTTTTTCCAGAATGTTCGTAAGAAGTTGGGGGTCATTATCGAGTTTGTACTTTGTAGTTTTGGCAACGATATTAGAACGGCCTGAGAGCTCGCTGACGAGCACTTTTCGTTCATTGCCTACCACTTCTGGTACTATATGTTCGTAGCTTTTGGCGATACGATTGACGGCGTGAACATGCATGCCACCTTTGTGGGCAAAAGCACTAGTGCCAACAAAAGGCTGGCTGGATCGAAAATTCATATTGGCCAGTTCATAAACATAGCGTGACAGCTCGGTCAGATTATGCAAGTTATTGTCGAGCAGAACGGAATACTCTTCTTTCTTTGTCACCAGATTGGCAATCAGACTGATCAGGTCTGCATTTCCACAGCGTTCGCCAATTCCATTGATTGTTCCCTGAACTTGTACAACCCCCTGTTCCACGGCTGTTAACGAATTGGCAATGGCAACGTCGCAGTCGTTATGGCAGTGAATACCCAGCGGGGTTTTGATTTCACTTTGAACGAGATTCAGATATTTTGTGATGACTTCAGGCAGGCTGCCACCGTTTGTATCGCAGGGGACGATGATATCTGCGCCCGCTTCGGCAGCCGCTTTGATGGTTTTTAAGGCATATTCCGGATTGGCGCGAAAGCCATCAAAGAAGTGTTCGGCATCGTAGATGACTTCCCGCCCACACGATTTGATAAAGGCAACCGAGTCGGTAATCATGGCCAGATTCTCTTCGAGCGACACGCGCAGCACTTCAGTCACATGTAAATCCCAGGTTTTACCAACGATGGTGACCACGGGTGCCTCTGAATCGCGAAGCGCCTGCATGCCGACATCATCTTTCGCGGCAATCTCTTTGCGGCGGGTCATACCAAAGGCAGTCACTTTGGCATGTTTCAAATCCATTTCAGCCACGCGTTGGAAGTATTCGGTATCTTTCGGATTGGAAAGGGGGTAGCCGCCTTCAATGTAATCGAAGCCCATTTCATCGAGCTTTGTGGTAATTTGCAGCTTGTCTTCTAATGAGAAGTTCACGCCTTCTCCCTGGCTGCCATCCCGCAAAGTAGTGTCATACATCTGAATTCGGGCCATCGTAGGGGCTTTCTTTTTCTGTTGTAATTAAAGAATCGCTGGTTTGGTTTCTTTGTCTGAATTTTGACTTCACGCTCTCATGCGATCTTGTAGAAAGTCTTGAGGAGTCCTGTTGTAAGCAATAAAAAAACCTCAGGGAGTGACCTGAGGTTTTGAAAATCTGTTAAATTAGTAATGATCCTCAAGTCATGACGAGCCTGTGATTTTGCAAATAATAATAATGCTGCTGACGTTGTCAGTATAAGAAACAGGCATGATAGACTGGAAGACCTTCAATTCGAGCAAGTACCTTGATTTCACGTTCTATATTGTGAAGATCATAAGCAGAGTGGCTGAGGTAGTCAAACGAAATCCTGAATTCATCTCTTTTTAATATGATGTTCTGGAAAGAACAGGTGATGAATCGTGAATTAGACTAATTCTTCTTCGTATTCTTCGTCATAATCATCTTCAAATTCGCCTTGTTTTGACGCTTCCCACTCGTCAAGTGTATACAGGACTTCGCGTGCCTGTGAGCCATTGTATTCGCCGACGATTCCATCTTCTGCCATGTAATCGATGAGTCGGGCACCGCGACCGTAGCCCACGCCGAGGGCTCGTTGGAGCAGAGAAACAGAGCCACGACCTTCGCGAATCACAATTTCGACCGCTTCATTATACAGGCTGTCTACTTTGCGATCAGAATCAGCGCCGTTGTTTTTCTTGGCGTTGGCAGCAGTGATTTGTGCCAGTTCGGGGCTGTATTCCGGAGCCATATCGCTAAAGAAGTCGATTACGTTTTCGATTTCTTCGTCACTGACAAAAGCACCTTGAGCGCGAGTCAGTTTACTGGTGCCGGGGGCCAGATAGAGCATGTCTCCGTTGCCGAGCAGGGCATCGGCACCATTTTCATCCAGAACAACTCGGCTATCACCGCGACTGGCAACCTGGAATGAGACCCGTGCAGGCAGGTTCGATTTGATCAGCCCGGTAATCACGTCAACAGTTGGTTTTTGAGTTGCGAGGACCAGGTGAATTCCTACAGCTCGAGATTTCTGAGCCAGTCGAATAATATGTCCTTCCACATCTTTACCAGAGGTCATCATCATATCTGCAATTTCATCAGCTACGATCACAATGGAAGGCATTTTTTCTGGCATTTTCAGGGCTTCTTCCGAATCCGGATCGATACCCGCAAGATCGAGTACTTTGTCTTTGCCGAGTTTGTTGAAGCTTTCAATATTACGCGCGCCACAACGTGCCAGGAGGTCATAGCGTTCTTCCATCTTGTCGACGGCCCACGCTAAAACGGCTTCCGCTTTTTTCATATCGGTAATGACGGGGTGCATCAAATGCGGGATGCGTTTGTAACCGCTCAACTCAACCATTTTCGGGTCGATCATGAGCATTTTGACTTCGTTGGGAGTACGCGTCATCAACAGCGAGAGAATCAATGTATTCAGACAGACACTTTTACCGGTTCCCGTACGACCGGCAATTAATAAGTGAGGCAGTTTGGACAAGTCGGCAGTCAAAGGGTGCCCGCTGACATCTTTGCCCATGAAGAGCGGAATACGACTTTTTTCTGCTTCATCAGAACAGGCTTCAATCAGTTCTTTCAACCGCACCATGACTTGTTTTTCATTAGGAACTTCAACACCGACGGTATTTTTTCCTGGAATCGAAGGCACGACTCGAACGGAAGGAACGCGTAACGCGACAGCCAGATCGTGGGCAAGCGCTGTGACTTTGGCAACACGCAGACCTGGTTTCAAGTTGAGTTCGAAAAGAGTTAACACGGGCCCTGTGTCAATTTCAGAGACCTGAATATCCAGACCAAAGTCAGCAAATGTGCTTTCCAGAACCTCGGCTGCTTCTTCCGCTTTTTTTGCCAAAAGCTCAAAGGGAAAAGCTTCGGCCTCTTCCAGAAGATCTAAGCCGGGCAGCTTATACGAGCTGTTTTTTTTTTGATCGATTGGTTTTGGCTGCCGTATCAGACGAAGGCCGGCAGGCGGATTGACTTTAATGGGCTTGCGTTTTTTGATTTTTTTAGCTTTTGGTACTGAGACTTCTTCCTCTTCGTACTCTTCTTCGTCTTCTGCTACAACATCTTCTTCCTCTTCGTATTCTTCTTCCTCTTCTTCATCAACATCTGAAGAATCGCTGCTTAAGGCCCTGAAGGGAAATGTGAGGCAGGAAAAAAAGATTCGAACGGGAAGCGTATCAGCTGTTAGTAAGAGTCCTGCAAAGAACATGGATATCAGCAGAATGATGGAACCAGCAACGGAAAATTTGGATTCCAGCAAAGAGAAGCCGAGCGCACCAATATAGCCACCACTACCGATTAACGGAGTGGTACCATTCGCTCCCAGCATCATTTGAGTGGCAATACAGGTTGAGGTCAGAATCAGGGTCAATCCAAAGAGTTCAACGAAGACACCGACTGCTTGCTGTCGTGAGAACATACGCATATCGATCACGATCAACGCGAGAAAGATGCCCCAGGCACCAACTCCAAATCCAGATCGTAAGAGATGAGCGGTGTGGGCTCCCGTAGTTCCACAGAGGTTTTGAGCGACATCACGGACAGGATATACTAATTGCGCAGGAGGATCGGCTGGATCATAGCTAAACAGGCTCAGTCCAAGAAAGACTGTGACTGCCAGCAATCCTAACGCAATGATATCTGTTTTAAACCGTTGAATGTCTATCATCAGGACCAACCTGTAATAGTGAATTGTGAGTAGTTCGTATGTATTATTTAATAGGGAATCAACTGCGCGCAAAGCGATCGCAAAAAAGTGGTCACTTTTTTTGGAGTGATCCAGATCTTAAGTTGGAGAAAAAATTGTTCCCGTCTGAGATTAAACCCAAGAACATCAACAGACGGGAACATTTTCACGACTATTGCCTCAATGGGGGAGTATTGAGGCGAACCAAACAAAAGTATGGATTCAGTTAGATTTTGATTTCCTTAACTATTCAAACTTAGCACATGAATGGAGGGCTGTCGGAATAAATCAACAAAGTGCGTTGTGTTTCCGCATCAGAGGTGGAGGCTGGTCCGGTTAGTGAAATCAGTAGAAGCTTTAAGGGCGGATTATGCTGATAATATGAATTGAGCCGATACCCTGGTAGTGACCTTTGTTGAAACTATCTCGAGCAGGCGTCGATGAGAGGCTTCGATGTCTCACGAGAGCTGGCTTATTTTGCTACGATATGTTCCTGAATCCAGGCGATCAGTGAATCTGCTACCTGAGCTTTTTCGCCAGAGTAGGTGGCGACGGTTTTCTGAGTCTGGTCGATGACTTCGACATAATTCTCTGTAGAACCGATGGCACTCACTCCGTTGAGGACAATTGCGTCGCATTTTTTACTATAAAGCTTGCGAACCGCATTAAACCGGGCGTCTTGCGACTCAAGGGCGAAACCGATCACCCAGCGGTTTCCTTTTTGTGTTCCCAGTTCGGCCAGAACATCAATCGTTTCAACCAGTTCCAGGGAGATCGCTTCTCCGGTTTTAGCGATTTTGCCTGCTTTACGGGTTTTGATGCGATAATCGCAGACGGCCGCCGTTCCGATAACGCCATCGCATTCCGAGAACAGTTTCTCGGATTGCGCGAACATCTCATCGGTTGTTTCGACCTGAAACACTTCACATCCTTCAGGCGGAGGAAGTATGACTGGACCGGAAACCAATGCAACTTCATGGCCTGCTTGAATGGCTGAGCGTGCCAGGGCATATCCCATTTGACCACTGCTGGCGTTGGAAAGGTAGCGGACATCGTCCAGATATTCGCGTGTGGGTCCGGCAGTGATAAGAATTCGCATGCGTTTTATTCACGTCAAGGAAGTGGCGACGAGCTAAATCAGATCAGCTCAGTATTTCTTTCATTCGAGATAATATCTCCGCAGGTTCTGCCATGCGGCCTTTACCCGAGATGCCACAACTTAACCAGCCTTCTCCTGGTTCTACAATCTGAATGCCATCTTCTTTCAGCTGCGCCAGATTTCGTTGTACTGCGGGTTTAGCCCACATGTCTGCGTTCATGGCAGGGGCTATGAGAATTGGAGCGGTACAGGTCAATGTGAGTGTGGAGAGTAGATCCTCGGCGAAGCCATGCGCCATTTGTGCGATGACATTTGCTGTTGCCGGAGCGATTACAAAAAGTTCCGCCCTCCGAGCCAGGCCGATGTGTTCTCCCTGGAAATGTTCCTGAGGCGAAAACACACCTTGATATACAGGTCGGCCTGTCAGTGCTTCAAAAGTGGTTGCACCAATAAATTTCTGAGCCGCCTGAGTCATAACGACGCTGACGGCTGCCCCTTGCTGGACCAGTTTACTGGTGAGGTCAGCCGTTTTGTATGCAGCGATCCCTCCAGAGACACCTAATAGGATTTCACGCCCTTGCATGAGTTGATTTCCGGTGCAAATGGATTTGGTGTATGAGTTAAATCATATCTTCTAATGAGGGGCCTTTGTCATCGTACTCAATTCCATCCAGCGGTTTGGCTTCTTCGACAATAGCCACTTCGCCAGACTGGTCCAGATAGATTTTGTCTTCCATGATTTCTTTGACCACAACTTCGAGGTGGTTTTTGGTTTGCAATTCAACCAGCGGTCTGGCACCCCGATTCAGAGCGACGATGCGCTTTTGGATGAGTGAAGACAATTTGAAACGACCGCCAACTTTGTTAACGATCTCTTCTTCTTTAAATTCTTCCAGCATTGATTTCTTGCTCCCGTTTTTTCAGGATGGTGCCAATTTCAGAAACAGCCCGATCCAGTTCGTCATTAATAATGACATGACTATAATGTTTGGCTTGCTCCAATTCCTTGCGAATTGTGGCTAACCGTTTTTCGATAATTTCTTCCGATTCTGTCCCTCGGCTCCGAATTCGTTTTTCATATTCTTCATCGGATGATGTTCTTACAAACAGCGTGATAGCCTGTGGGAATTGTTCTTTCAGTTTCAACGTACCCTGAACATCAATTTCCAGAAAAGGCCAGCCACCTTCCCGGGCAGCCCGATCTACCTCGGATTTTAACGTTCCATACCAGTATCCTAAACCGTGGACCTGTTCGCACTCCAGTAATTCGTTATTTTTTAGTCGTTCTTCAAATTCTGTGTCTGTCAGGAAATAGTAATCCTGGCCATCCACCTCGCCATTCCGCCTGGGGCGGGTTGTGGCTGAGATTGCTTTAATCAGTTTAACCGGCGAATCCTCGAGTAGCCGTTTCACAATAGTTGTTTTACCACTGGCTGTTGGTCCCGAGAGTACAATGATCGGTGTTTCCAGCTGTGTGTTTTGATGAGGATTTGGCACGTTACAAAATTCCAGAGGGATCGCTGTGTCGTCCTGGTATTTAACTGTTTGTGGACAATAATTTATATTATTCAACGTTCTGAACGTTTTCTCTGATTTTTTCGACAGCCAGTTTCATTTCGATGACTGCGTGTGAGATCTCAACATCGTTGGCTTTGGAGCCAATGGTATTGATTTCCCGAAACATCTCCTGAACCAGAAACTCCAGTTTTTTACCCTGGGATGCATCGCCTTTAATGATGGTATCGAATTGTTCCAGATGGCATTGCAGCCGACTGATTTCTTCATTGATATCACAACGATCCGCAAACAGACTGACTTCACGTATCAGGCTTTCTGAATCAAAGTCAACATCCTGGTCCTGCAAAAGATCAGTGAGCCTCTGGTGTAGACGATCACGATAACTAGTGACGACCCGCGGGGCTTTCTCTTTAACCACTTCCAGTTGATCGCATATTTTTTGATTACTGGTAATAAGATCGGATTGTGCAGATTCGCCTTCCTTGATTCGGAATTCGGTTAATTCAGTGAGTGCTCCTTGAATGGCCTGTTCGATCAGCGGCCAGTCGGCTTCCGGAGTATGCGATCGGGAGTAGTTGTCAATCACAATTCCAGGTAGTGCCAACAGGCTGTTCAAGTTGTCGGGCAGGGGGAGGTGGCAGACTTCCGTCAGGTGTTTTAGTTGAGACCAATACTGTTGTGCCACTTCTTCATCCAGCAGGTAGTCGCTCGTGCGGTCGAGATTGTCAATTCTGAGTGTAAGATTGACGGTTCCGCGCGTAATCGAACTCCGCAATAACTTATCAATCTGGCTGCCAAGTTTTGCGTAGAGTTCCGGATAACGGGACGATATTTTTAAATAACGGTTATTGACCGTTCGAATTTCAGCGTGAACCGATAAGCGGTCATCTTCTGCAGTCGAACTTCCAAAACCAGTCATGCCTAGAAGCACAACACACTCTTTTCTGAATTACAGGAATCGATGGATGTTAAGAGAACGGTCTCTTGGTTTCATTTATGTCAAAGCAAGCCGACTACTTTGGTTTTGATTCTGACTTGTTTGTGTCAGATTTTGCAGGAGCTTCCGGTTTTTTCTCTGCAGGCTTGTCAGCATCGTCAGGTTTGGCAGGTTCTGTTTTCTTATTAGCTGCCTCTGGTTTTTCGTCAGCTTTTTTCGCTGGTGCTGCTGGTGCCTCTTTATTCTCTTCGATTTTATTAAACGGCGTGCTGTCTTCTTTAACGGGTGGATCCGTGTCTGGTTTTTCCTCTGGATTTGTGACAGAAGGTTCTTCTGCGACTGCTTCAGAGCCGCCCCCGTATTTGCCTGAACTGGCTCTGGTTGTGATTCCCGAAATACCGGCCAGGATTACCCAGATGACCGCCATGACAATTGTGATCTTGGTAAAGACATCACCGGCTTTTGTTCCGAGAGCACTTTGCCCGCCAGAGCCGCCAAAGGCACCAGCCAATCCACCACCACGACCTTTTTGCAGGAGGATGATGATGATCAGTAGAACTCCGAACAACATTAACAGGGTCATTAATAAGGTAGCAGGATCCGTGATGGCATCCACTAAATTTGCAAGAATCATTATGTTATCCTGGTTAGCTGTGATGAGCCGTTGCTATTAATTGAAAAAATTAGTGAACGAGATTCCATGCGGAGAAAAAACGCACCTTTGGAATTTGAACCGCTGCATCATATCGTAGTGAGATACGATCTGTAAATCGATTCTGGTATCCGAGTGTAGACGAATCGAGATAAAATAGCGGCTTTCCATTAATTGGCAGATAATTCAATGGCGGCCTGAATAATGGGGATAAACTGTTCAGGTTTCAGGCTGGCTCCTCCGACTAGTGCACCATCCACATTTTCCTGAGAGAGCAGCTCTCTGGCATTATCTGGTTTCACGCTGCCGCCATACAGAATTCGAGTCGCATCAGCGATTTCTGATGAATAGTGGTCTTTCAGCCAGTTTCGCAGGTATTGGTGTGCTGATTCGGCCTGATCGGGGCTGGCAGTCAAGCCTGTGCCAATCGCCCAGACTGGTTCGTAGGCAATCACAATCTGATCAAAAGCGGAGGCATCAATTCCATCCAGACCGCCTGTCATTTGTGTATTGAGGACCGTTTCAGTCTGTTCGGATTCGCGTTCACTCTGGAGTTCTCCTACACATAGAACGACCTGTAGTCCGTCAGCAAGTGCCTTTTTGACTTTGAGATTGATGTCGACATCGGTTTCCTTAAGAATATGTCGGCGTTCGCTGTGGCCTAAGAGCACAGAACGACAACCGATGTCAGATAGCATTTCTGTCGCGGTTTCACCTGTGAAGGCCCCTGGTTTTTCGTGATAGCAGTTTTGGGCTCCGACACCAATTCCTGATGCGCCGACAATTTCGCCAATTGTGGTCAGGTAAGGAAAAGGAGGGCAAACCAGAACTTCGACCGCCTGATTCTCAGTGGGAACTTCTTTTACCAACGCCTGAGCCAATTGCGAACCAGACTCTCTGGTCGTGTTCATTTTCCAGTTACCAGCTACAAGAAAGCGACGCATAATTCATCCTGTGATTAATGAGTGTGAAATATTGAAAGTGTTTCGACATCGCTTTCGCTTCTGGTGAGAAAAGTGAGCAAAAAAACGATCCGTGTAGTCAGGGTCTTGAATTACGGATCGGTGTTGACACAGAGAAGCCATTGCGTGACAGGTAAGTTATTGAGTCGGAGCCTATGATTCAAGGATTCCAACTGAAAAACCTGAGATCCAGCCCTTTTTCACTCGTTTCTGAAGCTGATGTGGTGAACAGCAAGCGATTATGAAGAATTTTTCTCGAGCAATTACTCCATGATACCACTGCGAGGATAGGAGCCCATTGCCTCCAGTCGAACCACTCGTTTTTCCAGTTCGCTGATGGTGCGTTTGATTTGGGGTTCCTGAATATGACCCTCGAAGTCAATAAAAAAGAGGTAACCTGGTTCGTCGCCTCTTAAGGGGAACGATTCAATCCAAGTCAGGTTCACTTTGTTTTTCTTGAAGATTTGCAGTGTATCTGCCAGTGAACCAGCGGTATGTTTAATTTGTACTAAAATGGCAGTACGATCTGAGCCGGTTGGGTCACAGACTTCTTCTCCAATGACGGCAAAGCGGGTCACATTATTGACGTTATCTTCAATGCCTTCCACAATAATCTGCAAATCATATTCAACCGAAGCCTGATGGCTGGCAACCGCTGCTGCGCCTGGTTTGGTTGCCGCGAGTTGTGCTGCCGTTGAAGTGCTGGTGACTTCATGTAAGTGTGCCTGTGGCATATTTCGTGAGAGCCATTCACGACATTGCGAGAGCGCCTGCGGTTTACTGTAGATTTCTGTGATTTCACTCCGTTCACACCGTGCCAGCAGGTTATGATGGACGGCGATAAGGACTTCACCACAAATACGGAGTGGAAGTCTGGTAAACATATCGAGTGTATCTACGACGCGACCATCAGTACTGTTTTCGATGGGGACGACACCAAATTCCGTATTACCTCGGTTTACTTCTTCAAAGACAGATCCAATGGTGTTAACAGGGACCATATCTGCCTGATCCCCAAATCGTTCGAGGGCAGCCAGGTGTGTGTAACTATAAGCAGGCCCAAGATAGGCAACACGCTGCGGGTGAATCTGTCGCCGCGCAGAACTCAGAATCTGTCTGAAAACCCCTCGAATCGCATTGTTGGTCATGATGCCAGATGAGTTGAATTTTTCTATGTTTTCTCTTAACTCTTCATCTGATTTCGGGTCGAACATTGCTTTACGTGGTTCGGGATCCGCTTTAATCTGCTTGACGGTCATTGCACAGCGTTTATTGGCTAGTTTTACAATTTCGCGGTCAAGTTTCTTTAGTTCAGACTGAAGCGAGGCAGGGTTGCTTTTGCTGCTTTTTCGGACGACTGGTTTCTTGGCTGCGACTGTTTTTTTGGCTGGCGACTTCGAGGTGCTTGCTGAAGTGCGTTTTTTAACCGCTTTTTTCTTGGCCATCGGAATCTTTCAGGATGCGAGTCTCGTTTCTGTCTCTCAGAAAATGCACGGTAGACAGATTACACACCCTCCCTGGTTGTGCTGCATTGATTACTGCCAGTTTCACAATTGGATTACAATCCCTTAAGCATAATCAGTTGGGGATTTCTCCCGATTTTCACTACTGATATATTTTATAAAACATTACAGAGTAATGGGTTATGGTTGTCTTGTATAGTAAAAGTCTGAGGATGCTTCCAAAGACTTTTAGAATAACAGCTCAGTCTTCAATTGTTCTAGTTTGTACCGCCGCATTTAAGGACTGTCAAGCGGTTGAGCCTTTGCTGTGAATCGTTTAGACTTTATTCTGATAGAAGTACGCTACAAACTGCCAATATGTCATTTTGTTGTACAGACAGTCCTGATTAAGGCTGATGCCAATATGGCAGTTTTTATAGTTAGCTATTTGGGATGTATAAAGTCTTCTAATTTATAAGTCATTGTATATAAATAATTTAAGAGTCAATTTTCGCTACAGACTGCTGCTTGGCACACTCATTGCTAATTTGTAATACAGCAATCCGGTTATGAAAAATGAACTGGCTTCATTGAAACTGAAATCTAGAACAAGAGTGGTGTACGAGGCTGTGAGATTCGTCCTGAATCCGTCTTTTGTACACATCTGAATCAAGAATAAAAAAGAGGAGAAACAGGAATGTCGTCTCAAGGTGAAAAGATCATTGGAATTGATTTAGGAACCACAAACTCAGTGGTTTCCATTATGGAAGGTGGGGAGGCCAAAGTGATTCCCAACCTGGAGGGAAACCGGATTACCCCGAGTGTGGTCGCTTTCACGGATAAAGGCGAGACGCTGGTAGGAGAGCCGGCAAAACGTCAGGCTGTGACGAATCCCAAAAATACGGTTTATTCCGTCAAGCGATTTATGGGACGTCGGCATAATGAAGTGCAGAGCGAAGAAAAAATCGTTCCTTATAAAATTATTGGTGGCCCGGAAGATTACGTCAAAATTGAAGCGGGTACAAAGACTTTTACACCACCGGAAATATCTGCTTCGATTTTACGGAAATTAAAAGAAGCCGCCGAAAGCTATCTGGGGCACAAAGTCAATAAAGCAGTGGTGACAGTACCAGCTTACTTCAATGATGCCCAGAGACAGGCGACTAAAGATGCAGGACAGATTGCCGGTCTGGAAGTATCGCGTATTATCAATGAGCCTACGGCTGCTGCATTGTCGTATGGATTAGAGAAAAAGAACGATGAAAAGATTGTCGTCTTTGACTTTGGGGGCGGTACATTTGACGTATCCGTTCTGGAAGTGGGAGACGAAATTATAGAAACGTTGAGCACGAATGGTGATGGTCACCTGGGTGGTGATGATTTCGATGAAGAACTGATCAATCACATAGCTGATGCTTTTAAGAAAGAGCAGGGGATTGATCTGCGGGATGATGCAATGGCATTACAGCGATTGCGTGAAGCCGCTGAGAAAGCCAAGAAAGAATTGTCTTCTTCTCAAGCAACCGATATCAATTTACCGTTTATCACTGCAGACAGTACTGGTGCAAAACACTTGCAGATGCCAATTACACGTGCAGAATTCGAGAAATTAATTGACCCTCTGGTCGAACGTTGTCGAAAGCCAGTTGAGCAGGCAATGAAAGATGCTGGACTTGATGCCAGTCAGATCGATGAAGTCGTACTGGTCGGTGGATCGACTCGTGTGCCCCTCGTCCACGATTTTGTCAAGAAAATCTTCGATAAAGAGCCTCATAAAGGGGTCAATCCTGATGAAGTCGTTTCCATAGGTGCTGCGATTCAGGGTGGAATTATCTCTGGTGACGTTCAAGATGTTGTGTTACTCGATGTCACTCCACTTTCTTTGGGTATTGAAACCGAAGGGGGAGTGATGACCAAACTGGTAGAGCGCAACACAACCATTCCCGTCACCAAGGATCAGGTGTTCTCAACCGCGGCGGATAATCAAACCGCAGTGACCGTGCGAGTGTTCCAGGGTGAACGGCAGATGGCTACTGACAATCGTTTGTTAGGTCAGTTCAATCTGGAAGATATACCACCTGCACCACGTGGAGTACCACAAATTAAAGTGGTATTTGATATCGACGTGAACGGGATTTTGAATGTTTCGGCAAAGGATGTTGCCACCGGAAAGGAAACATCGGTCAAGATTGAGCAGTCCAGTGGTTTGTCTGAGGCTGAGATTGAAGACATGCAGCGTCAGGCAGAAGCACATGCAGATGAAGACAAGCAGAAAAAGGAACTGGCTGAAGCGAAGAATAATGGTTCCCGCATTGTGTACGATGTCGAAAAACTGTTGAAAGAGCATGCAGAGAAAATCGATGACTCTTCCAAGACAGCAATTGAAGCATCTGTGAAAAAAGTAAGTGATGCGATCGAAACCGATGATGTCGCTGCAATCAATACTGCATGTGAAGAACTGCAGCAGGCGACTCATGCATTTACCGAGCAGATGTATAAAGAGGCTGAAGCTGCGGGAGGTGGCGAAGGAGCGGCTCCAGATAGCGGAGCCGGAGCTGCAGCTGCTGAAGAAGAAGATGTCATTGATGCAGAATTTGAGAAAAAAGACTGATGCGAATCATATTCTGATTGAGGGGAGAGGGGCTCAAGAATTGTCTTGAGTCCCAGATGCCCGCGTTCAGAAAACTTATCGAGTATGATGGTTATTTTTTTAGACACACATCGTAATTCGCAGGCACCATTTCGACCCACCTCACCGAGCCTGTGACATAATACAAGTATCGTTGCGTAAAAATTTACTCGCTGGCTGCTAATTTCTTAAGATCATCCGAGCTGATAAATTGCTGCGCCGAGTTCAGATAGAATGGGAGGAGTCTAATGGCATTTCGATTTGAAAAACTGACAGTTAAAGCACAGGAAGCGGTACAGCGTGCACAGCAGACGGCTGAGGATTTTGGCCAGCAGGAAATAAAACCACTGCATTTACTGAAAGCGCTATTAGATGAAGAGCAGGGGGTCGTGAAGCCACTGATTCAAAAAATCGGTTGCAATCTTCCACAAATTCAGAAAATGGTTGACGACGAAATCGATCGTTTACCCAAAGTGACAGGCGCTGCGATGCAAGTAGGCCTTGGCCAGAGTCTGCTTGAAGTTCTTCAGGCAGCACAGGATCGTGCCGACCAGATGCAGGATAATTTTGTTTCTACCGAGCACCTTTTACTGGCTTTGACAACGGTAGAGGATCAATCTAAACGGCTCCTGGAATTAAATGGTATTGAAGAGGACGATGTTTTGTCTGCATTGCAGGCAGTGCGGGGTGGTCAACAGGTTACTGACCAAAACCCGGAAGAGAAATATCAGTCGCTGGAGCAGTATGGAAAGGATCTTGTGGAACTGGCGCGTCAGGGCAAGATCGATCCGGTCATTGGTCGTGATCAGGAAATCCGTCGCGTTATTCAAATTCTCTCCCGCCGTCGAAAAAATAATCCGGTGTTAATCGGAGAAGCAGGAGTCGGAAAGACGGCGATTGTGGAAGGGCTTGCACATCGAATTGTGATGGGCGATGTACCACAAAATCTGAAAAATAAACGAGTCATCGCGTTAGATATGGGGGCATTGATTGCAGGGACCAAATATCGCGGTGAATTTGAAGATCGACTAAAAGCAGTTCTGAAAGAAATCGAGCAGTCCAAAGGCCAGATTATTCTGTTTATCGATGAGCTACACACGGTTGTCGGAGCGGGAGCAGCGGAAGGGGGAGCAGATGCTTCGAACTTGTTAAAGCCCGCTCTGGCTCGGGGGGAGCTACATTGTGTGGGAGCGACGACACTCGATGAATATCGCAAATATATCGAGAAGGATCCTGCGTTGGAGAGGCGTTTTCAACCTGTCGTCGTGCAGGAGCCCACTGTTGAGGATACGATTTCCATTCTACGTGGTTTGAAGGAACGCTATGAAACACATCATGGTGTCCGAATCATGGATGACGCGCTGATTAATGCAGCGACATTGTCCGATCGTTATATCAATGATCGTTTTCTTCCCGACAAGGCTATTGATCTGGTCGATGAAGCGGCCAGCCAGTTGCGGATGGAAATGGATTCGATGCCTTCGGAGATCGATGAGGCAACGCGTCAGTTAACGCGAATGCAGATCGAAGCGGCTGCACTGGCAACCGAAACAACGGCAGAGAGTCAGGAGCGGCTGGAAGAGTTACGAAAACAGATCGCTGACCGAGAAGAGAGCGTCAATGCTTTAAAAACGCGCTGGGAAACGGAAAAAGAAGCGCTGGCAGGACTACAACCTTTGAAGGAAGAGATCGACCGGCTGAATACTGCTTATGAGCAGGCCTTTCACCGGGCGCAGCAAACGAATGCGAATGAAGATTATTCCACAGCCTACAATTCAGAGCAGGAATTGAATGCTGCTCGCCAGCGTCTGTCCGAAATGGAAGAACGAGTGACAGAACTGGGTGATGATACGGGTGAGCGTTTATTGCGCGAAGAAGTGACGCCGGAAGATATCGCGAAGGTGATCAGCATGTGGACCGGGATTCCCATTTCGAAAATGTTGCAGGGTGAAAGGGAGAAACTGTTGCGGATGGAGGATGAGATTCATCAACGGATGATCAATCAAAATGAAGCAGTCGAAGCGGTATCGAATGCCGTTCGCCGTTCTCGCTCTGGTTTACAGGACCAAAGTCGCCCGATTGGTTCGTTCATGTTTCTGGGACCGACGGGTGTCGGGAAAACGGAGTTATGTAAGGCACTCGCAGGTTTTCTGTTTGATGACGAACGAAATATGATACGCATTGATATGAGTGAATTCATGGAGAAGCATTCTGTATCACGATTGATTGGTGCGCCCCCGGGATACATCGGTTATGAAGAGGGGGGCCGATTGACGGAAGCAGTGCGGCGTCAGCCATACTCGGTTGTTCTGTTGGACGAAGTAGAGAAAGCACACCGTGATGTGTTCAATATTTTATTGCAACTGCTTGATGATGGGCGTCTGACTGACAGTCATGGCAGAACGGTAGATTTCTCAAATACCATTATCGTGATGACTTCCAATATCGGGAGTCAGACAATTATGGATTTGTCTGGTAAGGAAGATGAGCAACTCATTCAAAATCGTGTGATGGATGCACTTCAGCATGAATTTTTGCCTGAGTTTCTGAACCGGATTGATGAAGTCATCGTTTTCCATCCGCTGGGACGGGAGGAAATTCGCCAGATTGTCGATTTGCAGTTGAAGAATCTGTCCGCATTGCTGGAAGACAATGGGTTTGTATTGGAGGTCTCCGATACTGCCAAGGATCTATTAGCTGAAGAAGGCTATGATCCTTCATATGGCGCGCGTCCCTTAAAGCGAGCGATTCAGCAGAATCTTCAGAATCAATTGGCGAACAAGTTACTTTCGGGAGACTTTTCGGAAGGGGCCACAATTTTTGTGGATGCTCACGAAGGTTTGTTTCTGTTTTCTGAAAAGTAACGTATCATAACCACAACCTAACCTGGCGGGATTATCCCAGTTTCAGAGATGTCTCTCTCAAACTGCGTTGGTCTTTTCGGTTCATTATGTCTGAAACAATCGCATCTACGGGTGATTGGCTGTTGCCATTTAGCACTGAGCATGAAAAAACGACGCTTACTATAAACAGCCAGCGTCATTCTTTTATGGCTTCTGAGAGAAGTGGTCTCAGGCTGATTCTTCCAAAACAACAAAAGGGCTGATTTTACGAACTTTTTCTTTGATCGCTTCTTTTTCAGATTCGTCTTTTGCTTTTGCGAATTTGGTGCGGAGTTGTTTCAGTTTGTGTTTCCGGCTTCGACGTGAAGCGAGCTCACGTCCTTTTTCAACACGTCCCATTTCTCAAATATTCCTGATTCAGGTGAAAGTAATGTGTTCGAATGTATATATTTCGACTCAAGTAATGATTCTAACATCTCTTGTGGCAAGGGGCAACAATCAATGCAGACCATTTTACCAGAGATTTCGAGAGAAGGTCTGATTTTGAATTCGGGTTGACCTCATCTCTATTCCTTGGTATTTCAGTCATACCCCACTCTCTCATCTCTTTTTTTGTTGATCCTCACGCCCTCATTTCAAAAATCTTGCCCGGAATGGGGAGATTTACAGCGTGTTTTGAAGTCACTCCTCATCAATTTGGAAATCATCGGTTATGTTATTTCAGTCTCGTCTGGCTGTTTTTCTGATAATTGCGCTGGGTTTTTTCCTGGGTGATGTCGTGGGAGAAACGGCTTTTGCTCAGAGTCTGCCTCCCTTGCATCAAAACGAAGCGTCGTCTCAATCTCCGGCTTTACGACATCGCACCATTTTTATGCCTCGCGAGAATGAAATAAAACTGATGGGGCAATCGCCTCAGGTTCCGGATGTTTTAGACGCTGAGGCTCGGGATGCACTGGGGATTCCTCCACAGTTGCTGGACGAAGAACAGTCCTGGAGTGAATTACCTGAAGAAGATGAAGAAATTGAAACGTTTGTGCCTTTGATTGCGCATAAGCGTGCGACGGCAGGTACCACATGGTTGCCCGGTAATGGTGATGAATTAGGGATATTCAGTTTGAATTTATCGGAAACTTTCGATTTTCCCCGATCCGAGGGCTTCACTGTCACTCCCCGGTTTGGTGTGCATTATCTGGATGGTCCCGTGCGTACAGACTTACCGGCGCGTGTCTATGACACTTCAGTTGCTTTTCGCTGGTTTAAAAAATTCAATGATAAATGGTCATATGAACTGGAAGTCGCACCGGGAGTATACAGCGATTTTAAAAATGTGACCTCTGACTCTGTTCGCATTACGGGTCGAGGGCTGGCTTACTATATGCACTCGCGATCCAAGCAATTTGTGGTGGGAGTTGTTTATCTGGATCGTGAAGATCTGAGTTTGCTTCCCGCTGTGGGTATGATTATGTGGTTTAGTGAGGGCTCGCGTCTGGAACTGATTTTTCCGAAACCGAAGTTTACTTATCGGATTGAAAAGGATGAGTCAAAAGAACGCTGGCTGTATGTCGCTGGCGAATTTGGTGGAGGTTCCTGGGGAATCCGTCGGGGTACAGCGGGTGTTGACGATGTTGCCACTTACAGTGATCTGCGATTGATTGGTGGTCTGGAAACCAAACATACCAATGGCATGATCAGCCAGTTTGAAATTGGCTACGTATTCAATCGCAAGCTGGAATACAAATCACAAATGGGTGATTACGATATTTCTCCCACCGGTATGATTCGCTATCAACTGACGTTTTGAGGATTACAGGTCAGATTGAATATCGATCCAGGTTCGTTTCTCAAACGATTCGAGAACCGAGTCGGCAACGAGTTGGGCTAAAGCGCCATGATCGAACCCGGGAATGGCATCCCGTTCCTCCACGATCGCTGAAACAAATTCGTAGACCAGATCATAACGAAAGACAGTGCTCGGAACACCTTCGTGAGGCTGTCGCGGACTGCCCTCGATGATCAGATATTCTTCCGGAACCGGAAGTTTTTCCATTGTCTGTCCTGGTTTTCCGATCAAGATATTATTGGGATCAGTCAGTTGGTAAGCGGCGGAACCTTCGGAGCCATTCACTTCAGCCCATTCATAGCCAAACCCATCATTGTGATAGCCTTTCATCAATGTAGAACCTTCCCAGACACCGACGGCACCATTTTCAAATTGCCCGATGAGTGAAGACCAGTCATCCACTTCTGATGGTTCACAGGGCAAGCCGTCGTCAGTTTGATCCCGGGGAACGAACTGGGCCACGGCGCCGCAGATGCTTTTGATGGGGCCGAGTAAGTCCTGGGCGAAGTCGATGCGATGAATCGTCATATCAAACAGGTCGCCGGCACCTGCCAGTTTTTTGCTTTGTCGCCAGCCCCAGCTGGATTCAGGCCAGTCGAGAAACCGCTGACTGCGGAAGTGGCGAGGTGCTCCCAGCGCGCCTGACTCCACGAGGTGTTTTACATACCGCATGGAAGGAGCGAAACGATAAGTGAAGGCTGTCATATGGCGCAAGTTGGCATCTCGGGCAGCGCGATACATTTCCGCAGATTCAGCATAGTTCAAACCCAACGGCTTTTCGCACATGACATGTTTTCCGCCACGAATGCAGGCCAGTGCGATTTCATGATGCGTAAAGTTGGGAGTGGCGATTATGACTGCATCGATCTCGGGGTCACTGGCAATTTCTTCATAACTGGTGGTGACTTTTGTTTTTCCCCAATCGGCCTGTCGTTGTGCCAGTAATTCTGAATTGGGGTCGCAGATGGAGACCAGTTCCGCGCGCGGATCGATGTTAATGCCTGGGACATGATGATAATCGGAAACGGCGCCGGCGCCGATGATTCCAATACGAACTGAATCTGTCATGTATGATCCTTCGTGTGTGACTACTGAATATAGTAGAATTGATAAGTTATTTTTGATGCAAGCTGGCGAGAAGTGTGAGCCCTTCTTCCCGGGTATTGATCAATCCCTCCAATTGTGCATCTCGAATCTGTGTGAGCAGTTTTTTGAATTCCGGGCCTGAGTTAATGCCATAATCGATCAAGTCATTTCCCGTGATGAGCGGTGCTGGGTTCAAAATCTCTGTGGGAGTATGATCTCGATACTGGCGAGAAAATTCAAGCTCGTCCAAAGGTCGTTGTTGAGAAATCAAGTCAGCTTGAATCAAGTCAAACAAAAGAGGACAGTTTTTGTGTGATAGCAGTCGTTTGAGTTGAGAAAGTTTTAAAGCCGAGGCCGTCGTGAGACTCTCCCTGTGCTGAACCAACCAATAAATCAAGTCCAGCTCATGGTTCGAAAAGCGAAGTCGTTTACAGATTTGATGAATCTTGTCGAGCTGATCGGCTGGATTTTTTGCTGGCAGATCAAGTAGTAATGTAGCAAACGCGGTCTCAAAGTTGTTTGTACTCAGTCTTTCCAGACGTAGTAGTGTGAATTCCCAGAGGGGCAATTGTTCTGGATCTTCCCATAAAAAAGCCAGTTCAGGGATGATGGAATTTAATAAACCAGCACTCTGGGCCAGATCAATGGCATGGCTGCGATTGGGATGTATCAGCATTTTTCGTAATTCGTCGGCGATTCGTTCAGGACTTACTACACAGATTTCACATGCCATCGTTTGGATTGCTTCAAATGTGACTTCATCCAGTCGAAATCGGAGAGTGGAGGCAAAGCGAATGGCGCGTAACAGTCGAAGTTTATCTTCCTGCATACGTTTCAGCGGGTTGCCAATGGCTCGAATGATTTGTTGTCTCAGATCGGATTGTCCATTCACAAAATCAGAGATCGATTCTGTCACGGGATCATAAAACATGCCATTGATGGTAAAGTCTCTACGGTGAGCGTCTTCTTCTGCTGTCGTAAACGTCACGTTTTCGGGACGACGTCCATCGAGATAAGGGCCTTCCGTGCGAAACGTGGCGACTTCGACATCACAGTCCGGCTGAGTGCCTCGGACAATGATGACGCCAAAGCTGGCTCCCACTGCTAACGTCTGTCGCTTTCCAAACAGGTCGCGGACTTGATCTGGTAGAGCATTGGTTGCGACATCGTAGTCCTGAGGCTCTTTTTTCAGTAATAGATCACGTACACAACCACCCGCCCAGAGAGCCTGAAATCCGGCATCACGTAGTTTTTGGACCACTTTGACCGCGGTGTGATAAGCTTCTGTGTGCTTCATGAGTGTTGGGGTGTCTGTAAAAAAATGAGATTTGAATACTGTCGACTTGTAATCATAGCAAGTTCTGATCAGTTATCGACTTATGTCCGTGAGTTTTTGGACGATAATGTGGAGTTCCTCATTCAAATTCGTCACGAAGGTGGGGGTTTCAGGACAGAGAAAAGAGGCAGAAGGTTCAGAAAACGGACTTCGCAAAGAGTGAGGAATGCCGTAGAATGGATCGTTCGATATGGTTTTTCACCTGGCTCAATGGGTTCATTCATCAATGGCACTCAAAATGACCAGGACAGATGCAGGATTCAACATTTTGAGAGGTACACACGGCATACGCTTTGAAGGGACCCGGTTCTGGGTTCTCCACCGCAAGCGAGAGTTTGGACCATTTGATTATGAATGGAGCCAGGATTTCGCAGGGGTTGAGTTTATGTACCATGATCAGAAATTTGGCGAATATTGCAGTGCCGACGAGATTTTCGCAGACCTGAAGCAATTTTCCTTACCCATGCGTGTAGTTGAAGTTGCGAGCCTTACGATTGGCATGGTCTTGTACGGTGTTCTGAACGGGCTCCCCGAAGCGCTCTGGAAAGAACTTCTAAGGCAGCGACTGGATGAGAGCGGTTACCAACGCTTCGATTTCCGTGAGGATGGTCCGGAACGACTTACCGGATAGCAGATTGATTTCATGGCGGAGCGTCTTTTTTTCTTCTGACCTGCCAGATAAACGATCGCGGTGAGTCGGTCACTCTCTTTCAAATCAAGGGTATAAATAGCTCATAAGGTACATAACGATAAGATCTTATGATGTTTTCAACTGTTTTCTCTAAAATGCCGGTTGTTTTAAAACGCATGTTTAATACAATTGTTTGAAACAGGGTCTTGAAACTGCTGTTTTTGGATTTTTCCAGATAGGTTTGTCGTCAAGTTTGCATTCTCGCGATATAAAGATTTGGGATGAAGAACTCATGTCGTCTTGTAATGTTCGTGATCGATTACTGGAGGTGGCCGGGCCTGTTTTTTCTGAAAAGGGTTTTGAAAAGACCACGGTTCGTGAAATTTGTCAGAAGGCAGATGTCAATCTGGCCAGCGTCAATTATTATTTTGGCGATAAAGAGCAGCTCTATCTGGAAGTCATTTGTCTGGCTAAAGAGATGGGAGTTTCACGCGCTCCTCTTCCGGAATGGACGTCTGCCACTTCACCCGAACAGAAATTGCGAGACTGGATCACGACTTTAGTGAGACGGATGTTAGGAACAGGCGAACTCTCCTGGAGCAATCACTTGATTATGCGTGAAGTACTGAGACCGACCAAGGCTTGCGAACATCTGATTCAAGAATTATTTCGTCCCTTTGTGAATGTTGCAGACTCGATCTTGAAGGAGATTCTGGGGGAATCAGTCCCTGAATATCGACGAATGCAATGTGTATTCAGCATTGCTGCACAATGCCAATTCTATCGAGTTTCCGATGGTCTGGTGACCTTAATGCTGGGGCAGGCAGAGAAAGACACTCATTATAACATGGAGCAGCTAGTAGAGCATATTCTCCAGTTTTCACTGTCAGCAATTAAGAATCTGAAGCAGGAATTAACAGAGTCAGAAATCGAATCTTCTTCACCTGTTCATCGCATTTGAATCTTTTCAGACAGAATAGAAGTCATTATTTAAACAGACGATTTTGAATAGAAATTAACAAGAAAAATTAACAGGACAATGTAATAACCGGACAATGTAAAAAGTTTTCGTCGGTGAGATTCTGTGCCAGGAAATCGAATCCGCTCTTGTTCACAAATTGAATTGTGATGCCAACAATTTTTGTGACACGTTTCATTATAGAAAATAGTCATGTCAGATTTGAAAATAGAAAAGCCAAGAAGTTTTTATAACAGGATCAAACACATTCTGTTGCCGATTTTTATCATCGCAATTGGTGGTGGAAGTCTGGTTGTTCTTAAAGCCATGAAAAAAGATCCCGAGAAGAGCGATCAGCTGTTGGCGAATTCAGCGCCGCTTGTTTTGACTGAAATGATTGATCTTTCCGAATCGGGTATCACCATTACTGTCGACGGAGTTGTGGTTCCTTCCCGAGAGGTGAAACTCGCTGCAGAGGTTTCTGGAAGAGTGCTCTATACCCGTGATGGTTGTAAAGTAGGAAATATCGTTCGGAAAGCAACTGACCAGGAACGCGAAGTCGCGGGTACCGTGAATCTATTAATCAAGATTGATCCGGAAAATTATGAGCTGGAAGTAAAACGGCTTACTCAGGAACATGCACAGGCACAAGATGTCATTGATGAACTAGAAGTCGAGATCGATAATTCGAAAGCGGTCATTGACTTAGTCCATGAAGAGGTTCAACTACAGAAAAGCCATTTGAACCGCGTAGAGAAATTACGTGCAAAAAATGTCGTCTCAGATACCGACTATGAAGAAGCCAAGCGTACGGAACTTGCCGCGCGGAATTCGCTGCAAAAATTAACCAATGAATCTGATTTACTCAAGTCGCGACGTAAACGGATGGAACATGCTCGCGATTTGGTTGGCGTGCAACTTTCAAGAGCCAAGCTGGATTTGAGTCGCACACGCATCTATTCACCGATCAACGGTGTAATTGTCGAGGACTCGGTTGAGAAGGATGGCTATGTGAAAATTGGTGATCCACTGGTTACGATTGAAGACACTTCGGCTGTTGAGGTTCGTTCCAACTTGCGCATGGAAGAATTATACCAACTTTGGCAGCACGCTGCTCAAACAGCGAGAAAAAGTCAATCAGAGTCAGGGGCAACTCAAACCAATCGGCATAATCTGGGCTATCAACTTCCTCAACTTCCTGTAAATGTGCGCTATGAACTGGGAGGAAGAACGTTTGTCTGGAAAGGCAAACTTTCTCGCTATGATGGGATCGGTCTGGATGAAAAAACCAGAACGGTTCCCTGTCGGATTGTGGTTTCAGATCCTGAAGCTTCCGCAATTTTAGTTAATGGCCGTCCGACAGATCAGCTTGTAGGAGCGCCTCCTTTAACGAGAGGTATGTATGTTTCCATAGAAATTCCGCTCGAAGGTAATGTCGCCTTGCTGGAGATCCCCGAAACGGCGGTTCGCCCCGGGAATCTTGTTTGGGTTGTCAGAGAGGGGAAACTGCATGGCGAGAAAATTCGTGTTGTGGACACGAGTGGCGAACAGTTGCTGGTTGAACTGGGTGCTTCCGGTCTGAAAACGGGGGATCAGGTTGTGACGTCGCCCCTGAGTGTTGCATCAGAAGGAATGCTGGTTCGGAGAAAAGGAGAGGCGGAATGAAGTCGCTCATTAAATGGGCAATCAATAACTCGCCTGCGATGAATACCTTGATGGTCACCATTCTGGGAGTGGGGCTGGTTTCATTACTTTTTATGCGTCGAGAAGTTTTTCCAGAGTTTGAACTGGAAATCATTCTGGTAGCGGTACCCTATCCGGGAGCAAGTCCTGATGAAGTGGAAGAAGGGATCTGCCAAAAAATGGAAGAGGCAGTCCGCTCGATTGATGGTATCAAAAAAATCACCTCAATCGCCAATGAAGGCTCAGGTTCTGTCGTGTTGGAATTGAGGGCCGATGTACCCGATGTCCAGAAAATATTAAACGAGGTCCGTTCTGAAATTGACCGTATTCCGAGCTTTCCCGAACTGGCTGAAGATCCAGACATTCAGCAGATTACTTTCAGGCAGGTGGCAATCGATGTAGCGGTGATTGGTCCTGAGGAATCGGATGAGAATAGTGAGTGGGAACTGCGCGCCGTGAGCGAACGGATTCGGGATGAACTGCTCCAGCTAAAGTCCGTTTCGCAGGTCAATATCGCGGGTGCGCGAGATTTTCAAATTGATATAGAAATTCCAGAAGCCACACTTCGGAAGTATGGTCTGACTTTGCAAGATGTTGCCAATGCCGTTCGCAGGGAAAACCTGGAATTGCCGGGTGGAAAATTAGTAACAGACTCACATGTATTACTGCTGCGAGGAAAGAATAAACATCTGATTGGAAGTGAAATCGAGAAGATCCCGCTGGTAACAGAGCCCGGAGGGGTCGTGTTAACTGTTGGAGATCTGGGTCGTGTTCGAGATGAGTTTACCGATACGACGATGATTAGTGAAATTAATGGAAAGCCGGCTTTATCGGTTTCGGTTGAAAGAACTGCGCAAGAAGACCTGTTGCAGATTGTGGAGGAAGTCCGTGCTTATGTAAAAACAGCCAGTCTGCCTCCGGGTTATTCATTGAAGCTGTGGAGGGATCAATCTGTTGATGTACGTGATCGAATGCAGTTATTAAGTCGAAATGGTGTGCAGGGACTGATTTTAGTTTTTATTACACTGGCGATTTTTCTGGAGTTTCGGTTAGCGTTCTGGGTCGCGTTGGGAATTCCTATTTCGATGTTCGGTGCCTGTATCGTCTTGTACTATACCGGACAGACATTGAATATGCTTTCCATGTTTGCATTTCTGATGGCCCTGGGAATTGTTGTTGATGACGCGATTGTTGTCGGGGAAAATATTTATGAGCATCGACAGATGGGCAAATCCATATTTCAGGCTGCCGTTGATGGTGCGGTCGAGGTGTTGCCTTCGGTGTGTGCATCGGTGACAACAACTATCATCGCATTTATGCCCTTACTCTTTGTTTCGGGGATCATGGGGAAATTTATTGCTGTGATGCCTATTGCCGTCATTGCGATGTTATTGATCTCACTTTTAGAAAGTATCTTTATTCTTCCCTGCCATCTGGCACATGGGAAAATGGATTCAGAGCAGAAAGTTGGCTATGTGGGTCGTAAGCTGAACTGGTTTGTCGACCGCTGTTATCTGCCAGTTTTAAAATCGGCCTTAGATTATCCATCATCAGCCCTGGCGGTGGCAGCGGCCCTTCTGCTGTTGTCCGCCGGATTGATAATGGGAGGCTTTGCGCCGTTTAATATTTTTCCGAAAACCGATTTTCGGATGATCGAAGCGACCGTTGAATTTCCAGATGGAACTCCGCAGTCTGTGACGGGGGATGCAACACTGCATATCCAGAAATCATTTGAAGAACTGAACCGGAACTATCAAAAGCAACATGGAAACTCGCTGATCAAACTCGTTCGAAGAAATGTCGGTTTTGGAACAAGGGATGAGTCAGGCGGCGGTGTAGGGGGGAGTGTCGAAGGCAGTCATGTTGGAAAGGTCAGCGTCGAGATTGTAGAAGCAGAGGAACGCACGCTAGGTAGTGAAGAGATTATCGACTTATGGAGAAAAGAGATCGGAGAGCTTCCAGGAGTCGATCGTCTGACGATCAAGTCTCCCTCAATGGGACCGGGAGGCAAACCGATTGAATTCAAGCTGCTGGCAAGCGCTGAAAATCTGAATGACCTGGAAGCGGCAGTTGAAGCCAGTAAACAGGAGCTGGCAAGTTACCCGGGTGTGAAAGATATCAACGACGATTCGAGTCCTGGAAAATGGGAATTCCAGATTAAAATCAAAGATAAGGCCCGCGCGATGGGTGTTCCACTGGCGGATGTGGCAGAGACCGTTCGTGCTACTTATTACGGTGAAGAAGTGATGCGGCTGCAACGGGGTCGCCATGAAGTCAAACTAATGGTTCGCTATCCGCGAGAAGAACGGCGTTCTCTGATGGGCTTTGATGATATCAGGATTCGCACAGGAGATGGATCGGAACGCCCCTTAACGGAGTTGGCTGATGTTACCGTAAAACGAGGTTACTCTGAAATCAATCGAATTGATCAGAAACGGTCCATTACGGTGTATTCCGATTTGAATGAAAAAGAAGGGAATGCCCGCGAAATAGTACAGGCCATGAAAAAGCCGGGTGGCTTTATGGATCAGTTATTACTGAAATACCCGGATGTCCAGGTGCGCTGGGAAGGGCAGCAGGAACAGACGGATGAATCGGTCAATAGTTTAATCATTGGACTGATGATTGCTTTGGCTTCGATGTTTGCGTTATTAACAGTCGAATTTCGTTCGTATATTCAACCATTAATAGTGCTTGGAATCATTCCTTTTGGAGTGATTGGGGCCGTATTCGGCCATGCAGTCTTAGGGATGGAACTGACTTTGTTTTCATTATTCGGTCTGGTTGCGTTAACCGGGGTCGTAGTCAATGACTCTATTGTATTAATCGATTTTATAAATCATCGTATTGCAGATGGTCTTCCTTTGAAAACGGCATTACTGGAAGCAGGTCGTCGTCGTTTTCGTCCTGTTTTATTAACCTCGATGACGACGATCGTTGGTCTGGCTCCCATTTTAAAAGAGACTTCGTTTCAGGCACAGATTTTGATTCCGATGGCAGCCAGTCTGATTTTCGGTTTGATGCTGGCAACCGGTCTGGTTTTGTTTCTCATTCCCACTTACTATTATTTGTATGCCCGGCTTATGGGAGCACAGCCTGATCAACCCTGGGATCGAAAAATTGATGAATCGGAATCCACAACGGTATATAATGCAGAGGAAGACCAATTCCCGGAAATTGTGCCAGTCTGAAAGTGAAGCTTGCAGAATATGATCAAATGGATATATTCTTGCTTGTTAATCAGGCGTCTGGTTAGGATACGCCGACAGTTGGATCTGTGAGTCCGTTTGAACAGTCGGAAAGAAGTCCCGCTTCTTCTAGGTTGAGAATGATGAAACGCGTATTACTTAAATCGAAAATTCACCGTGCTACCGTCACCGAGGCCAATCTGGAATATAATGGCAGTGTGACCATTGACCAGAACCTGATGGAAGCGGCAGACATTGTTGAATATGAGCAAGTACAAATCTACAACATCACTTCAGGTACCCGACTGACCACGTATGCTATTACCGGAGAAGCAGGTTCTGGAGTCATTTGCATCAATGGCGCGGCAGCGCATCTGATTAAGCCTTTTGACCTGGTAATCATTGCCAGTTATGCAGAGTACAAAGGGAAAAAAGCGAGGAAGCACCAACCCAAGGTGGTTCTGGTGGATGGTCTCAATCATGCGGTTCCTGCAGAGACTTCGGTTGCCTTCGAGACTGAATAAGAGAGTGCCTTGGGAATATGCTTATGCTCATTTTTTAGGCACTTTTGACGTCCTGTTGTCGAATTAATCAGGCAAAACAGACTCGTTCGCAAAAATTTTCCGTCTGCCTCTTTTTTCATAGCCCATGACTGACTATGATAATGGTGCGTTCGCCATCTTATTGTGCATCCAGGTGCAATTTTTTCATGCTGTATTAGTGGGTCCTGAGTTATCTCCCGGAATGCCAAGCCGAATTGCGAGATTTCACAATTTAGTGATTTGCTTCTAGAGTGACTCTGTTTATTTTCCCCCCTGCGAATGAATAGGATTTCTGATACTAAGAATGGAAGACGATCGCCCAATTTTAAAAGAGATGGTCGGAGACAGTCAGGCCATGCGGAACGTCTATCGACTGACCCGCCGCGCTGCCAGTACCTCATCGACGGTACTACTGACTGGTGAAACCGGGACTGGTAAAGAATTGATTGCCAAAGCCATCCATGAGTTAAGTCCCCGCGCCACAGGACCTTTTATTCGAGTGAATTGTGGTGCGCTCAGTGAAAGCCTGCTGGAGAGTGAACTTTTTGGACATATCAAAGGTGCGTTTACCAGTGCCGTCGAAAATCGGACAGGGCGTTTTGAAGCGGCACATGGCGGTACGATCTTTCTGGATGAGATCAATTCGGTCAGCTTTACACTGCAGGTGAAATTATTGCGTGTGCTGCAAGAGCATGAATTCGAACGGGTTGGTGACACACGCTCGATTCAGGTTGATTGTCGCATAGTAGCGGCCACGAATCGAAATCTGTTGGATGAGATTGAAGCGGGTCGATTTCGTGAAGACTTGTATTATCGTTTAAACGTCATACCAGTAGATTTACCACCACTGCGCAATCGCTCAGAGGATATTCCGGAATTGCTCCACTTTTTTGCAAAGCAGTTTTCTGCAGGAGAGCAGATTCCGTTGCCTGATTTTTCTGATGAGGTATTATCGACTTTCAAAAACTATTCCTGGCCGGGAAATGTGAGAGAATTGCAGAATTATGTCGAGAGATTGATTGTGCTGTCTGGTGAAGATGGACCCTCCCTTGACTTATTACCGGGACATGTGACAGGGAAATCAGCTTCTCGGTCGCATCCTTCTCAGGGACTGGATCCGGAGGCTCTCTGTCGCGAACTGGTCAGTTTGGAATTGCAGCAAGTAGGGGATTCCTCTACTAATGTGCATGCACAGGTGGTGTCACAGGTAGAAAAGGAATTGATTTTGCAGGTTTTACGTTCCTGTCAGGGAGTTCAGACCAAGACAGCGACACGTTTGGGAATCAATCGTAACACGTTGCACAAAAAAATCTCCGAGTACGAATTAGAATCTGAAGCAAGATGACTTGCCCTTCACTTGCTGAACAGCCATATAATAGAGAGTCGTTCTGATTCTCCTCAGTGACAGAGAGCCCACCACTTTTATTCTGTCGTTTTTATGAAGTCTCAAACATGTTATCGAATGTGACTGTTTTCTGTTTTATGGCCAGTTATCTCGTGGCCTTCGGGTTAGAGCTGGCCAGATTTCTGCGTAAAAAAAACAAGTTCATTCGACCGCTTATTTTTCTCTTTTCCTTTGCAGGGCTGGTGGCACAGACCGCTTACATTTTTAATCGTGCCCAGGAAACACAACTTCCACCCTTGTTGAGCTCATCACATGATTGGCTCATTGTTTTTTCGTGGTTACTTGTTTCCATTTTTTTGTTTATCAATTTGATTGATGAGCAGCTTTCGATTGGTTTGTTTTTGTTTCCACTAGTTCTGGTTTTGGTGATTTCATCTTATTTTGTGGATAGTGTTACGAATCCACTGGTGGAACCAGCAATTCGTTCTTGGGCATTACTGCACGCTTCTCTGCTGGTACTGGGCGGGGTGGGGATCGCGCTCTGTTTTGTGATCAGCGCTATGTATCTGATTCAACATCGTCGACTGAAACAGAAACAGAACTTTTCTGAAGGGTTTCATCTTCCCAGCCTGGCGAAACTGTCACGTTTGAATCGCGGGGCGCTCATGATTTCTGCACCACTTTTAACCATAGGAATGGGAATCGGTATTGGATTAGGAGTTTATGTTCGTAAAGGGGCACAGTCGATTTCGTTCTATGACCCGGTGATTATTATCTATGAAATCGTCTGGGCAGTCATGATGATCAGCGTGATTTTTATACTCAGAACGAAGCAACTGAATCAAAAACATATCGCGCAATTGACCATCTGGACTGGAGGACTGCTGTTATTAACTTTTATCGGAATTCAAATTCTCACGAATGTGCGAGTTCTGAATTTTGATTCGTGGCACTCTCATTATTCAGTGCCTTTGCAGGAAATTCAGGGAGAATCTGCAGAAAGGATCAATTCGTGAATCTGCAGGTCGTATATTGTAATCACCAAACAGCGGGATTAGATATTCGCGAAAAGCTCGCTTTTTCGTCGAAAGAACAGCTGGATAGCGCCTATTCTGTCTTGAAGAAATCATATCCCGAAACGGAGATGGTTGTGATTTCGACCTGTAACCGGGTTGAGCTTTATACGGCTACCCAAGAATCTGAAAGCGGGCCTTCTCATCAGGATCTGGCAAAATTCTTTTCGGAATTTCATCAGGTTCCCGTCAGTGATTTTTTCGAAGATTTTCTGGAGCGTACCGGACCGGATGCTGTCAGGCATCTGTTTCAAGTGGCTTCCAGTCTTGACAGTATGGTGCTGGGCGAACCACAGATTGTCAATCAGGTGAAAGAAGCATACCAACGTGCGACTGACAATTCCTTATGTGGTCCCTTGACACATGCGTTGTTTCAGCAGGCGATTCGTGTTTCCGCTCGTGTGCGTACAGAGACACAACTTTCTGAAGGTCGCGTTTCGATTGCCAGTGTGGCAGTGGGCACATTCGGAAAAGGGATTTTTGAACGCTTTGATAATAAAACGGTTTTAATCATCGGCGCTGGTGAAATGGCTGAAGAAACGCTGATTTACCTGAAAGATGAAGGTGTGGATCAGATCGTGGTTGTGAATCGCAGTCTGGAAAATGCGCAAAAGCTGGCGACCAAAATTGGAGGTGAGGCAAGGCCTTATCAGGATCTGGAAGACTGTATGGCCAAGGCAGATGTGATTGTGAGTACAACGGGCTCCAACCAGCCAATTGTCGATGTTCCCTGCTTTCAGCGAGTTTTAGAGAAGTCTGGTAACAAAACGTTTTTTATTCTCGACCTGGGAGCGCCCCGCGATATCGACTCTGCTGTCGGTGAAATCAATGACAACATCTTTCTTTATGATATCGATGACCTGGAAGCAACTTGCGAAAAAAATCGGCATGCGCGACAAAAAGAAGTCGAAAAAGCACTGGCGATCATTGATGAAGAAACGGACCGCTTCATGCACGGTATTTATCACCGGGCCACGGGGCCAATCATTAAACAGCTCAGGGAGCAATGGCACGAAGTCCGTGAACAGGAAGTCGAAAAACTATTTGGCAGACTCTCACATCTGGATGAGAAAGATCAGGAATTGATCGAACGTTCTATTGAGCAGATTGTGAATAAACTACTGCATCCTCCGTTAGAGGTGCTAAGGCAAGAAGCCAGAGAGGGCACTCCGCACGGATTACTTGATGCTCTCAAGCAGCTGTTCCATATTCGGGACTGATCGAGTTCTTTTAAGCGTCGGTCTGGTCCCGGTTTTTCACTGGCAGATTCACCAGAATAGCAGCAACCACCGTTAACAGAATATTGAGGCAGTTTATGTATTTGGAAGCCTGGTGGTAGGACCTGAACTCTGCAGGGCGCGGGCTTCCGGGAGGAGTGATCATTGATTCCAATGGAGAATAGATCCAGAAGTAGTCGATCAGGCTGAGACCCAGAATGATCACAACCAGACAAAAAATGAGATTGGATCTGCGGTGAGAAATCTCTTTGATCTTTCGTATTCCCAAACCTCCCAGAATTGATCCCACTAATAAGACCCAGGCCATCGTATAATAGACGGGGAAGTGTAACGAAATGAGTTGATCTCTTACCAAAGAGTCAAATTGCTTAAAAGTCACATCCTGAACACCGGTAATGACAAAGATCACAGCCGCGCCAACCCAGGCTGATAAACAGAATCGAATTAAAACCAGACTGAAAGACTGCATAGTTCACTTTTAAAAAAAATAGATCTTCTGATAAGCATTCATACGTCATTTGTAATTTCAAATAGATATCCCTCAGAGTAAACAATTTTCCGAGAGACATGAAACCCATTTGATCTTTTGAGATCATGAATTACCAAAATAGATGGTGAAGGAATGGAAAAATCAAAACAGTTTGCCAGCGTTAATTGCACTGGGGGCTGTTAAACGTAAAGATTGTTAATAAATTCAGCAGATTCCTCAAAACATGCTTTGGGTGAGATAGAGAATCCTCAGTGTGTCGGTTACGATAGAATAACGCTGAACAAGATGGTGTAGTGGTTTAAACCAGAATTAGGACTGTATCAACACGGTGATCAAACATGAAACGAACTAAGATTCTAGTATTGAAACAACGTCCCGCAGGACAGAATGATTTAGTTTCAGGAACAATTTATTCTCGTCTGAGATGGGTGGGATTATTGCTGGCGATCGGTGTGAGCCTGTCATTTGCTCAAGCCGCTGAAAAGTCAAAAGAGATACCCAAGTCGCCTTTATCTCCTGCTGAATCATTAAAACAGACTGTGGTGCATCCTGATTTCGAAATGCAGGTTGTGGCGTCGGAACCCAATGTCATCAACCCGGTCGCTGTGGCGTTTGATGAGACTGGTGTGCTGTGGGTTGTGGAAATGACTGATTACCCACACGGCCCCAAACCTGGTGAATCGCCTAAAAGCCGCATCAAATTACTGCGTGACAAGGATCAGGATGGTTTCTACGAAACCGCATCAGTTTTTGCAGACAAGTTATTATTTGCCACCGGTGTCCAGCCCTGGAAAGGGGGATTGATCGTTACTCTGGCGGGTAAAGTTCAGTTTATGAAAGATACAAACGGTGATGACAAAGCCGACATCGTGGAAACATGGTTCACCGGTTTTAAAGAAGATAACTCTCAGCTGCGAGCAAATCATCCTACATTGGGTTTGGACAATCACATTTATATTTCCAATGGATTGCGTGGTGGATCGGTCATTTCCACACATCCCGAATGGAAGAAAAAAGCAAAACAGGTTCCGATTAATGGTCTCGATTTTCGTTTTCATCCACAAACCGGACATTACGAATCGATATCGGGAATTGGTCAGTTTGGTTTGACTTTTGATGATTATGGAAACCGTTTTGTCTGTACGAACCGGAATCCGAATAAACATATCGTTCTGGAAAATCGTTATCTCAAGCGGAACCCCTATCTGGCGGTGAAGTCTGTTTATCATGATGTCTCTACAGATGGTGAAGATTCCCGCGTGTATGCCATCAGTCGCCCCTGGACGACATCCACGCTACATGCGGGGCAGTTCACAGCTGCGTGTGGCGTGACGATTTATCGAGGGGGCCTGTTTCCCAAGGGTTTTTATGGGAACAGTCTGACTTGCGAACCGACGGCGAATCTGGTTCATCGTGATATTTTGACGCCGATGGGAGCTACTTATGATTCGAAGTACGGTCGTGATCAGGTTGAGTTTATTGCCAGTCGTGATGAGTGGTTCCGCCCTGTAAATATGGCCAATGGTCCCGATGGTGCATTGTACCTGTGTGATATATATCGCGCAGTGATCGAGCATCCCCAGTTTATGCCCGTGGAATTAAAAGAACGTTCAGATCTGAATGATGGCATCGATCGCGGGCGCATTTATCGCATTGTTCCCAAGAATTCCAAAATTGACAAAAGCGTTTATACGGCATTGAAAGATGCGACTCCGCAACAATTAGTCTCAGCACTGTCTTCGCAAAATGCCTGGCAGCGCGAAACGGCTGCTCGTCTGATTTTTGAACGACAGGACGCTTCGCTCTCGCCTCAATTAGAACAACTGGTTTCCAGTGGAAAAGTGGAACAGGCCCGAATTCATGCGTTGTGGGCATTGGAAGGACTGGGGAAATTAAGTGATTCTATATTGAAAACGGCATTGAAAGATAAATCTCAACGAGTGAGAGGGCAGGCTGTTCGATTAAGCGAACCACGATTGTCAAAAAATGCAGAACTGAAAAAAGAGGTTCTTTCGCTTGTTGATTCTGCGGATGGCCGACTGCGATTTCAATTGGCGATCAGTCTGGGTGAAGCAAACGATGCATCATCAATGGTTGCCCCGCTGGCAAAACTAATGCTTAATGGAGCCAATGATTCCTGGACGCGTGCGGCTGTTCTGTCTTCTACCCCAGAAAATACGGTAGCGATCTTCAAATCGTTTCTGGATCAGCTCACAACAAAAGGCAAGAAACAATCCAGTCAACCAGGAATTCCCGATGCAATTCGGGAAATGGCTGCTGTGATTGGTCCGCGTCTCAAAGCAGATGAAATTCAGGAAGCACTTTCGTTGATCTCCGGTCTGGATACCAATCAATATCTGGCGCTTCAGGTTGCCGGATTTGAAGGGTTGGGGACGAGTTTGGCACGCCGAGGTAAATCGATTTTACAATACCAAAAAGGTCTATCTTCGGCTGATCAAGAGAAGTTAAAAGCCTTCTATCAGAAAATTGTCGATGCTGCTGCTGATCCCCAAACTCCACTTGCTCAAAAACTAAGTGCGATCGGCGTCTTAAGATTTGTTGGTTTCGAGGCGAGTGGTAAGACACTGCTTTCTTTAATTCAGGACAATCCCTCACAGGCAATTAAAATTGCAGCCATTGGTGCAATCAGTCCCTATTCAGAGAATCAGATTGGCGTTGTTCTGATGAAGGGATTTGCCAAACAAACTCCCGGCATGCGACGCGCGATTCTGGATGCGATGCTGTCAAATTTGAATCGAACCAACTTGTTACTGGATGCAATTGAAAAGGATCAGGTTAAAATTTCTGAACTGGGTCCCTCGCGTTCGACTCGATTATCACGCCACCGTGATGCTAAAATCAAGAAACGCGCAGCAGCGTTATTTGCTGCTGCGATTCCAGCAGACCGTCAAAAAATTCTTGCCGCCTATCAGAAATCACTGAAGTTGAAGGCCAATCCACTACATGGCAAACAGGTTTTTGTTAAGAACTGTGTCACCTGTCATAAAATTGGAGATGTCGGCGTGAATGTCGCACCTGATATTGGAGATTCACGCACGAAAACTCCCGAGTATTTACTGACGAATATTCTCGATCCCAACCGGGCCATCGATGCGAATTTCTTCAGCTACACGATCATCACGATTGATGGAGTGGTTCATACTGGAGTCATTTCTTCCGATAGTGGTTCTGCGATCACATTGAAGCAACCTGAAGGAAAAACAATTACGGTGCTCAAGGAAGAAATTGAAGAAATGAAATCCAATGGCGTTTCTTTAATGCCTGTCGGCCTGGAAAAAACGATCAATCCGCAACAGATGGCCGATTTGATTTCGTTTATCAAAAACTGGCGTTATCTGGGCGGGCAGGTCCCCAAAGAAATTGCCAAACCTCAGTAGTTTTTTTGAGCTACAAAATTAACATGGCGTCACCATAGCTGTAGAAGCGGTATTTGGCTTCTACAGCTTTTTCGTAGGCCTGGCGAATTAATTCGGTACCGGCAAAGGCGCTGACCAGAACCAGCAGTGTTGATTTTGGCAAATGAAAATTTGTCAGCAGGCAATCGACAACCTGGAACTGGTATGGTGGGTAGATGAAAATATCTGTTTCACCGCTCCAGGCTTTGAGCGCGCCTTCACGGGCAACCGATTCCAGAGTCCGGACACTGGTAGTACCTACGGAAACAATTCTGCCTCCATTTTTTCGGGTTGTGTTGAGCTGTTCCGCAGATTCTTTCGACAATTCACACCATTCGGAATGCATTTTGTGCTCTTCCAAAGTTTCAGTGGAGATCGGTTTAAAGGTTCCAATGCCGACATGCAAAGTGACTTTCGCAATGCCAATCCCTTTTTGCTTACAGCGCTCTAACAGGGCCGGTGTAAAATGCAGGCCGGCTGTTGGAGCTGCGACGGCTCCGGGTTGGTTGGCGTACACGGTCTGGTAACGTTCCCGGTCTTCATCTGTCGCCAGTTCCCTGCGCATATAGGGAGGGAGGGGCATCGTTCCGAAATGTTCAAGAAGTGTATGATGGTCTTCGTCAGACTGGAGCGTCGCGGTCCAATAGCCTTCTGTATCTTTAGATTCCAACTTGAGCGAGATTCGTTTTTGTAACGCGCGTTGATGAGCGGGTTTCAGTTCGATGATTTCTCCCGGTACCAGCTTGCCTCTTGTTTTACTCATTAACTTCCATTGTCCAGTGTCGTTAGACCCCAGATAGAGACCTTCCCACTTTCCGCCCGTTGCTGTTCTCACACCAAATAAGCGGGCAGAGAGCACGCGCGTATCATTCAGGACCAGGCAATCTCCCGGCGCCAGAAAGTTTGGAAGATCGGAAATCGAACTATGGCTGATCGTTTGTGACTGGCGATCCAGAACCAGCAGTCGAGATTGATCACGCTGCTCTGAGGGTTCGGTGGCAATTAATTCCGGAGGAAGTTCGTAGTTGAAGTGATTCAATTCGGTCATCTGGTGGGTTTCTAGATTATGAGACTTCCATCGAGTTTGGAGTGATCTGCTCAAATTATGTCTGAAATTACTGTAAATGGCGGATTTTAACGAAGATTTTTATTTTCTCTTAGCATATTAAACACATTTTCGGAATCTAAGCTTGTCGATAATTTCAGCCTTCGAACAATAGAATTCAGGTCATGACTGATAAAACAGGAAGTTTGCTGACTATTTGTTGCCTTGAGAGAGAATCGACTGTTGACGAACCGAAAATCTCCCACTCCGATTGCGTTTTGTATTACCGGACTACAGCCCGGTGGGGCAGAACGTGCGCTGGTTCAAATTGTGAAGCGGTTAAATCGTGAGCGCTGGGATCCTGTTGTTTACTCTCTGACTGGCACAGGGCCTCTTGTTGATGAATTGGAAAAGGCAGGAATTCCGACAGAGATTTTAGATGCCAAATTATCTTGGGACGTACGTATTATCTGGAGACTTGCCCGAAAACTCAAATCACAAAAACCGGTTTTGCTGCAAACATTCTTATTTCATGCCAATCTCGCTGGAAGGTTTGCGGCACGACTGGCGGGAATCAAACATACTGTATCGGGGATACGTGTATCTGAAAAAAGGAAAAATGGACATCTACTACTGGATCGTTTGACGAACAGGCTGGTGGAGCTAAATATCTGCGTCAGTCAATCGGTGTCAGACTTTTCTGTTCAACACGGAAAGCTTTCGGAGTCTAAAGTGACAGTCATTCCCAATGGCGTCGATTACGATTTGTTTGATTCTGCAGAAGCGATGGATTTAAGTCTTTGGGGAATCCCTGCAGACGCGAAAGTTGTCTTGTTTGTCGGAAGACTTGATCCTCAGAAAGCACCTGGTAATCTTTTGACCGCTTTTGACCAGTTCGCAGAGCAGAATACTGAATTTCATCTGCTGTTTGTTGGTGATGGTCCGTTGAGAGTTGAGTTAGAACAGGATGTTTCTCAATTGGCTTGTGCAAAACGCATTCATTTTGCAGGCTGGCAATCTCAGATCCCTCAATTAATGAAAGCATCCAGTTGTCTGGTGCTGCCTTCTTTATGGGAGGGGATGCCGAACGTCGTTCTGGAAGCGATGGCTGCCGGTTTACCGGTCATTTCGACGGCCGTGGATGGTGTTTCGGAATTGATTCAGGATGGGGAGCAGGGGACGCTGGTGGCCTCTGGCAGTTCAAAAGAGATACTTGAGGCGCTGCTGGATTTGAGTTCGCGTCCTGCCGTATTTCAAAAGATGGCAGAAAATGCGCAAAATACTGTCAAAAAAGAGTTTACATGGGATTCAATTGCTCAGAAATACGAGCAGATCTATGAGAAACTTCTCACATCAAATGACTGATATTCGACAAAATTTCGACATCAAAATTGATTTTGGGAAACAAAATTTAAAAATCTAAAAATTCCCAATTCCAATCGTGATAAGTATCTAGGTCAATTCAAGTTCTTTCTTTTTTGATTTGGCTTTCAATCGTGCTTGACGATTCGATTCTGCCTGATAAATTCATCACTCTGTGGTGAAGAATGGTGGCAAGTGGGGATCAATGGCGTTAACGGGAACTTTCAACAAGATTTTGGATGGAAAACGTCGATTAGCGATCCCTAAAAGACTCAAGGAAGAGCTTGTCAACAAAGAATTCACTCAGATTTACATTGCACCTGGTACTGAATCATCTTTGTTGCTTTTTTCGGAGAAAGGATTTGAACAGCAGGCACAACGATTAAAAGAGTATTCCAAGAATGGACCGGAGGCAGCTCAATATCTCCGCCTTTATTATTCACGGGCAGAGAAAGTGGAAGTAGATTCACAAGGACGTATCTGCATCCCCGAACGTTTGGCTGATCTGGCTCTCTTGGAAACAAAGCAGGAAGTGGTGCTGATTGGAGTTCAGGACCATGCCGAGCTGTGGAGTATTGAGCGTTGGAATACCTATCTTAACCAGCATGGGCCTCATTTTGATGAGATGGCTTCTCAGGCCTTTGGTCAAATGCCCTGGTAGAAATTTGTCGTACTGTGGAACAGAACGGGAATGACTACCAATGTGACAAAACTGTTATCAAACACTAAATCGGGAATTTTTCAAGGAGGAAATATTGGAACTCTTCCGCTGGCTGCCGGGCTTTGCGGATTGAAGGTGAAATGGAAGTCACCTGCGTGTGCTCAGAATATTGGGTTGGGCCACCGGTCGTTCGTCTCCTGATACAAGTGGAATGGATGCTGCTTGAGACGGATGGCTTCAGGGTTCCCACATTGGACAGAAGTGAGATTTTCTCAGATTTGGCCGTTTCGATTTCTCAATCGGGATGAATTATTTCAGTACTCGATTGGATTTTTGAGATGTTTGGACTCTATTCTCGACGAATCCCATTCGGTTTGGAGTTGGCTTGCTTTCGTTAAATTCGATCTGGAAAATGACTTAGGCCCCTTGCTGTTTTGCATTTCAAAAAATCTTTATCTGATCTTGCCAAAAAAACGAGATTTTTCTAGACTTCCCACGCTCGAGTCTCAATTTGGTTCTTCAACTTGAGTCGCCAGCAGTCTCTCAGAGTTTCATTTCAAAAGTCTCTACCCCCCTTAATTCCATTATCATTTCAATTATCAGTCGAACAGATTTCCTCTGTGCGATGTGTGCTGGAATATTTTATTTAGAATCGTTACCAAGTGAATGCCAGGTATGTCCGGTGATCAGAAAAGGCCGATCCATTTACCGGTCATGCTGCGTGAAGTTATTGAGCAATTAGATTTATCTCCCGGTTTGGTAGTTGTTGACGGAACGGTAGGAGCCGGCGGTCACAGCCAGCATATTCTGCAGAAAATTGGTGTAGAGGGAACTTTAATAGGTTTAGATCGAGATGCGATGATGCTGAAATTTGCCAGAGAACAAATAGGATGTGATCAATTGCCGAGCGGGCAATGTCATCTCAGGCAATCCAGTTATGCAGCACTTCCGGCAGTTTTGGAAGAACTGCAATTGAATCAAATTGATCGAATTCTATTAGATCTGGGGTTATCTTCGGACCAATTGGTAGACGACGCGCGCGGATTTGGATTTGAATCGACGGGAGAGTTAGATTTACGGTTTGATACCAGAACAGGGATTCCAGCCTGGAAACTGTTGGAAACACTTTCCGAACCGGAATTGAGTGAGATTTTGGAAAAATATGGCGAAGAAAGGTTCAGCCAGCGAATTGCCAGCCAGCTTGTCAAGCAGCGAAAAATATCACCGATCCGATCGGCTGCTCAATTAATCAAAGCCGTTGAGCAAGCCATTCCCTCCAAAGCATTGGCATCAGCCAGGAAGAATCCGGCAACACGTGTCTTTCAAGCGTTACGGATTGCAGCGAATCAGGAACTCGAACAATTAGAAACCATGTTGGACTCTGTTTTACCACAAGTACTGAAGGCGGGAGGCCGAGCTGCGATCATCAGTTTTCACTCTCTGGAGGATCGCCTGGTGAAGCAGGCTTTTAAAAATAAGACGCTCTGGAAAAACTTAACAGCGAAACCAATGATAGCAACGCAGGCGGAACAACGAGTGAATCCACGTTGCCGAACGGCGAAACTGAGAGTGGCTATGAAAACATAATTATCACACTCAAATTGGCTGGTAGACAAACAGAATCCTGTTTGTCTGAAAAAGACATTCAATACGTTTAACGGGAAATGGTTTAGAGCCATGGCTGCAGAAAAAAAATCAGAAAAAAAATCGGATGAAGAAGATTGGGGCATTGAAAAACCCAAAACAGGAATCGCCATCGAAACCAAAGTGGGGCTTTGCCTGATATTCATCCTGCTGAGTGCGTTTGGTTTGGTTGTTTATCAAAAAATTAATCGCCCGCAGGAGAATCTGGCAGTCAACAACCCTGAAGGAAAAACATCAGAGACGAGTCAGCCACAGGCAGATGATCCGTTTGCAGATGGGAAATCTGATTCTTCAGATGAGGTGGAAAATCAGCCCGGTCAGTTGGATCAAGTGGCGGATAACTCTGGTTTTTCAACCCCACAAGAGGGAGAGAATCAGGAGAATCCGTTTGAGAAGCAGTCGTCAGAAACAGCGGCAAGCGATCCATTTTCCAATAAAGCATTTGAAAATCAAAGTGAACCTCAGCAGACGACAGAGGTTGCTTCGAATCAGGCAGAGAATGGTTTCCAGCAATTTGATCCACCGACGCGTTCGAAGAATGAATTTGCGAATCCTTCCCAGAATGAATTTCAATCAGAGCCCGCTACTTTTGATAATCCTCAAAAGGATGCATTTTCCAGTGCAGATCAATTTGCGCAACAGCCGGGATCAGTTTCAGAAGGGACGGTGCAGGAGAATAGTTTTAACAGCGAACCAGAATCGGAATTTTCGCCTGACACAAGCAGCGAAAATTCGGGCCTGATGAAACAGCCTGCTGATAATGAATTTGCTCAGGCAGCAGAGGGAGCAACCGGTGCCATTCAAGTTGAGGAAGATCCTTTTGGAAGTTCCACATCAGAAGCGGGGCAAAATATGCCCGCACAGCCTCAGCAAGCTGAGAAAAATGAGTTTGAAAATTTTGGTCTGGCAGACGAAACGAATTCAGCACAGAAACAAAATGTTGATGAATTTTCAGCAGAATCAGCGCAGGTGAAAATTACTGATATCTCCAGCTCCCAAGATTCTAACTCGTTTGAATTTTCACAAAATGAACCTCAGGCTTCGATCACTCCCACTGAGAATGCATTCCAACAGGAGAAGCCGGCTTCCGCTGCTCAAGAATTCGAACAGCCAGAGTCATCCGAGTTCAGCGAAGTGAAGACGAATCAAAACGAGGAGCGTTTTGGGAATTTTCGTGCGAAAGAGTTTTCAGCAGAACAGGCAGAAAGTGTAACGACCGTCAAGCGTCCTGCAGCTGCCATTGATTCGGGTTCGTTTCGTGATTCCGAGATGACTGCGGAGCAGAAAGTTCCTCAGGCTCGTGGGTTATTTGATGATCCTGCCCCTGTGAAGGAAGTGTCGACACAGGAATTTGGATCTGTTCAAGAGGAGTCATTCATTCAACAACCTGTTCAGAATGTACGCGGTGAGTATATGGTACAGAATGGGGAGAACTTCTGGACGATTTCCAAAAAGCTTTATGGGAGCGGACGCTATTTTCAATTACTGGCAGAAATCAACAGAAACCGTGTGAGTGATCCTCGCAAGATGAAACCGGGGTTGAAATTGCTGGCACCTGATCGTGCCTCGATTGATGCACAATATCAGGCGCGTCATAATGCAGCGCGGAAAACTGTCACTGAATTTGCAGGCAAAAAGACGATTCGCAAACAGAGTAAACCATCGGGCTTTTTTATCAGCCAGGATGGTCAGCCGATGTACCGCGTCGGCAGCAGCGATACATTGACCGATATCTCACAGAGACATCTGGGGCGTTCTTCCCGCTGGTATCAGATTTATCAGATCAATCGCCAAAAACTGCAAAACCCGAATAAGCTACAAATTGGCGCTGAATTACAGCTCCCTTATGACGCCAGCCGAGTCAGTCTTGTTCCCGGAAACTCATCCAGCCGATAGTGAAAACAGGCGTGTGTGTCCGTCTTTTTCATGGGATTCTAAACCGGCTGTAAATCGATCTCTGGTCGACCTGCTGGTTTGGGAAGGTGGGTTTCGATGTTATTCCGTTTTGGTAGTGCCATCCTATTAGCGGTTGCTATCTCTCTGGTCGGAATAGGTCTTGAAAAAGAAAGCCTGAAACTCAAACGTCAGGTCAGTCGTCAGCATTACCAATTGGAAGTGTTGATCAATGCGCATGCCAAGATGAAATTGGCTACACAGCAGGCAGGCTCTCCCGGTCAGGTTTTAAATTCCATTGAACGGGGCGAACTTGATGTGAAGTCAAACCGACGTCCCGCATCAACCAATCGTCGTGAAATGCCGTTGCTGCAATGGCATTTAAACAGATCCTCGAAACCGGATAAATAGTAGTGTTTTTGGAAAATGATCTAATTGACTTTTGAAGCAGGTGAGTAGTTTCTTGCATTCCGAAAACTCGAAGGTTCAAATCAGTTGGCGCACCTGGAGTCTCATCATCCTGGTTGTGTTGTCTTGGATTGTAATTTCCGGACGTCTCATTTTTCTCCAATATATCGGCCACCGTCAATTCGCATCAGTGGTTGCGCGGCAGCAGGTTTGTAAAGAAAAAATACCAGCCCGTCCCGGTGATATTCTTGACCGTAACGGGCGACTGCTGGCAACAACAATTGTCACCAATAGTCTATACATGGTACCGCAGGAGCTGAAAAATCAGAAAAACGTCTCAGAGGTCTGCACGGTTCTCAGTATCAACCAGGAATATTTTCAGGATCGACTGAAAAAGAACCAGGATAAATTGTTTCTCTGGGTCAAACGGCGACTGACAGACGACGAATTAGCAGGGGTCCGATCTCTCAATCTCCCTGATAAAGCCTGGGGCTTTCGTCAGGAATATCGTCGGAAATATCCACAGGGTGCGCTGGCTGCACATGCGCTGGGATTGCGAGATATTGATGGGAAAGGGCAGGGAGGAATTGAAGAGGCGTTTGATCATTTAATTAGTGGTCAAAACGGCCATCGTTTTCTGGTTCGTGATGCTCATGGTCGTGTGATTGAAGTGCGCAATGACGCACGTGAAGCAGCCCGTAATGGGGAGACTCTGGTTGTGACACTGGACTCGATCATTCAGCTTTATACTGAACGAGAGTTAGAGTCGATCCTCGAGAAATGGCGACCTAAAAGTGCCTGTGCAATTGTGATGGACGCGAAAACTTGCGAAGTGCTGGCATTGGCGTCTGTGCCCACATTCAATTTAAATCATCCAGAAAAAATTTCCGAGACCGCCTGGAAAAATACTGCGATTGCCTCCATTTATGAACCCGGCTCCACTTTAAAGCCATTTCTCGTTGCTGCCGCACTTGAGAGAGGCCTGTTGAAAACAGAGGAACAATTCGATTGTGAGCGGGGTGAATACCAAATGGGAAAGCGTCTGCTTCATGATCACCACAGTTATGGGATGTTGAGTGTGACCGATATTTTAGTCAAGTCGAGCAATATCGGGATGGCTAAAATCGGTGAAAGACTGACGAACGCCGGTCTGTACGAAGCCGTGACAGCATTTGGTTTCGGTCAGAAGACAGGAATACAACTGCCCGGTGAGCTGACAGGGATCGTCAGACCGTTGGAGAAATGGAATATCTATTCGACCGGCTCTATCCCAATGGGACAGGAAATTGCAGTTACACCGATTCAGTTGATTACCGCCCATGTGGCGCTAGCCAATCAGGGAAAGTTACTCAACCCTCGTTTGATCCGTGATCAGATCGATCACAATTACTATCCACGGTCTCATGAAGAACCGGAACAGGTTCGCCCTTTGGTGTCCACCCCGGTGATTTCTGAAGAGGTGGCTGACTGGCTTGTCAGGGTTCCGATGGTGGAAACCGTGGGCAGGGGGACTGGGAGAAAGGCGCAGCTTGAAGGTTATACTGTGTTTGGTAAGACAGGAACTGCTCAGAAACCTGACCCTCAAACGGGTCGGTATTCGTCGCAATTACATGTAAGTTCTTTTATCTGTGGTGCTCCGGCACACGATCCCCGTGTGCTGGTACTCGTGGTAGTTAACGAACCTTCCGTTGGGCCCAACCACTACGGTGGGACGATTGCTGGACCTCCGGCTGCCGAGATACTCAATAAAACATTGATGTATCTGCGGGTTCCCTTCGATAAATCGGGGCAAAAACCATTGAGACAAATGACTGACAGACCACGAAACGCATTACGTTAAAGATCCCGACTGGCTGAGTTTCTTTATTCAAGCTGTGTATTTTATCTGTTTTCAATGGTGGTTGCAGCGAGAGAACTTCACTCATCAACTTGAATCGATATTGACAAAAAACCCATATTTTTTGTATTAAGACTCAAGTTTCACTCCTCTCTCATTCACTTCCTTTCTTTCAGACAAAAAAACTCTCCACCAGATTCTACGTGGTTTTCATTTCACGAGATGGGAATTCTGTTCGTAGTTTCGGCAACGCTGCACACATTTCACAAATCTGAATTCCAGATACTTCGATTCATATCAAGCAACAATTTATTTTAGAGGGTCTCCCGTCATCCTGATGGGCTGCTAAGTTATGGCAGAAGAAAACATTAATCAACCAGAACCAGACGAATCTGCTAGCGTTGGGGTGAAAGAACTGCCCGACAGCGCGGCTGAGAAAACTGGGGTCGATGATACAACAGCGGAACAACTTTCGTTACGTGCAAAGCTGACGAAATTTGCCCGGGCGCGTTGGGAACCTCTGGCCATCAGTGCTGCTGTGCTGGTTTTGACCTTGGTCTATTTTTGGACGACATCGGGCGCACCAGAAAAAACGCCAAAACAAATATTAGCGGAAGCATTAATAATCCTGGAATCATCAGAAGATCAAAAAACGCGAAACGAGGCGCAGGAGATGGCCTATACTCTGAAGAAAATGGAGTACCAGGATCCAGATTTTCCCGGGGCTCTGTATTTTATTTTTGGAGTTGTTTCCTTTAGAAATGCAGAAGAACTCACTGGAGAATCTCAGGACCATCAATATTTGATTGCCAGTCGTTACCTCAAAGAGGCAGAGAAACGAGCTGTAGATCAAGACCATCGTCCGGAATGGACTTTTGCGCTGGGAACATGTCTGTATTTACTGGGTGCCATGAAAGATTCACGACCGCTTCTGGAGGAAGCGATCAAGACCTATCCGCCGGGAAAATTAAAGACTTCGATGTTATTGACTGATATCTATCTCGATGACAAAGCAGAAGCCGATTTAAATCAGGCTTTTGAATTGAATACAGAAGCATTGCAGACCGAAGAAATGAATCCTGTGACTCTGGACCGATTGTATTTGCAGAGAGCACAGATCTTTCTTGCACAAGGTAAGAACAGTGAGGCTCAACAGGTTTTGGCAAAAGTGAAGCAGAAGGATTCAGTGAATCAGGTAACAGTTGTGTTCCAGGCACAGACATTGATGGCTGAGAAGAAATACCGGGAAGCATTAGCCATTTTGGCTCCTGTGAAAGACAATCTGGGATTAGAGCGTAAGTTTTCGCGTCAAGCCTCTTATCTGATGGGGTTGTGTGCGGAATCCTTGAATGATTCAGAAGCGGCCATCGGATTTTATGAACAGACGACACACCGTTATGCGGGTTCACACGAAGGACTGGCTGCGTATTTGCATCTCGGCGATCTACTACGAAAAAATGGTCGAACAGAAGAGGCATTGATTGCCTATCGGGCCGCTTTGAGGTCGATTAACAGTCCTCAGGATTTTCGAAATCGCTGGATGAATCTGGAACAGGTGCAAGCTTATGTTCTGGATGCCTGGAATGACTGGGTTGACGAAGAGAAAATTCAAAATGGAGTAACCACTTTTGATACGGCAATTCAATTGGCAGATTTTCTGCCTCCCTTGCTACCAGAGGTTCAAGCAAGAGAACTTGCGGCTAACGCCAATCGGCGATGGGCCGAATATTATGAGCGACTTGTTGAGGCCTCACCGATGAGTCAGCACGAAGAAATGAAGCCCAAGCTGAAAGAGCGTTGGAAGCAAAGTGGTTTAGCTTATTATGATCTTTCCAGACTCCTTCAAACTACGGACCGCTATGGCGAAATTTTATCGGTATCAGCTGAGCATTTTCAGAAAGGGCAGGATTTTGAGACGGCAATCAAAGTTCTGACTCGTTTTATTAATACCAAGCCGGACAAAAAAATGCCTCAGGCACTCGTACGCAGAGGGGAGATATTAATTGAGCTTGATCAGTTGGATGACGCCATTAATCACTTTGAACGCGTAATGACCAACTATCCCACCGATGTCGCTTCTTTTGAGGCAAAGTATTTATTGGGTGTAACTTATCTTGAGAAGGATGAACTTGACCAGGCCAGCCGTATCTGGAATGAAATTCTGGAATCGAGCATTTTGACTCCGAAAGCAAAACAGTGGAAGGATTCTCTTTTTGCATTGGGAAAGCTGAATTACCATCGAGGCAAGATTGCAGACATTCAGACTGCCGAATCCAAAAACGATACGAAAACGGAAGAGCAACCCGTGTCGGAAGTGAAAATTGACTATTATGAAGAGGCCACGAAGCGTTTGAGTGAATATGTCAATCGTTATCCGGAATCAGAACAAGTTCACGAGGCACGTTATTTATTAGCACGATCATTACAGAATCAGGCTGGTCGACCTCGTCAGGAAATGAAATCTGCAAAAACAGAAAATGCGAGAATGGAGCTGAAACGTAAAGAATTTGCTTATTTAAAAATGGCAAATCTGCAGCTCCAGATTTTAAATCGTGAGTTGAGAAAACTGGAAACTCAGGATCGACTAGATTCTCTGGGGAAACGGTTGCTGAAGTCTGCTTGCTTTGGGACCGCACATCTGTTGTATCGAACAGAAGAATACAATGAAGCAATTAAATCTTATCATGATGCCGTTAATCGCTACCCTCAGTGCACTGAGGTCTTGATAGCCTATATGAAGATGTCCGGATGTTATGAAAGTCTGGGCAAAAAAAATGAAGCCAAGAGTATGCTCGAACAGGCAAAAATTATTCTGAAACAGATGCCTGATAAAGTGTTTGAGTCCAAGGCAACTAACCTGGGACGCGAGGAATGGAATCGCTGGTTAGACTGGTCTCGTGGATTACGTAAATCTAATGCCAAAATCAATCAATTACAGACAGGTAACGGGGTTTAGAGTTGTGTAACAGAAAATGAATTCAAGCCTGGAACCCTGAATCAGATTGCAGTTTGATTCAGATAATAATTAACCTGAATTTTATGTAGTTTCTTATGACATCCAAACAGAAAATCGATTACCTCAAACTTTTTTCGGTTCGCCTGGAATATTCAAAGGCGTTGTTGAAACTTTCGATTCAACAGCAGACGCTGATAAATCAGGACGACTATTCAGGCCTGTTAGATGTGTTAGGAAAAAAACAGCGTCTACTAGGTCAGTTAGATCAATATACCAGAAAACTGCCCTCTCTCTGGGAGCAGTGGAAGCGTGAGCGTAGTCTTCTGGCTTTCGAACAACGTGAAACGTGTGAAGAGATCTTGAGTGAATCTGAAGAGGTTCTGTCGAAGCTGCTCGAAATCGAAGACACCAGCACGAAGAGTATGGTTGATCGACGAGATCGTACTAAACAGCAGGTTCAGTCATTGAACCAGGGAGAAAAAGTGGGTGAAGCATACCGGGACAGTTTAGCCCCTGTCACTCATCGACATTTGAATATTGATCAATAGTGTAAGAAATTTTAAATGGTTTGTCTTTCGACGAAATGGTTTTGAATAATGAATACAAACGTAATTAATAATTCAGCATCACGAGGTGTGATCCAGGTTGTTTCTCAGGATCGGATACGACGGCTGGAAGTATGCACTCAATTTACTAATCTGGGATATTCGGTGATTCCGCTGGCGGATGTGGTTTTTTCACAAACGTCAGAATATCCGGATGCGGATATCTGTGTACTGTTAGATCAAAAAACGATTTCGGAAATATCTTTTTCTGTGGAACAGACCTCTGAGCAAAATTTGTTTCCCATGTTATTTTATCCCTCGTTAGCAGAGAAGCCTCAAAACGAAATTGTAAAACCATTAAGAAGCCATTCCCGTGAGTCACTGGTTCCGTTTGCAGAAATCCGGCCCCAAGACACTCTGGACAGTACCAGAAGCTTACTTGACTCGGCAATCAAATATGCGCGGTTATCGCGCAAGTGCTCAGGTTTGATTTCTGAATTAAATACTCGGTCAAGTCGCAGACTGATCGGGTTCAGTCAGGGGATTCAGACACTGAGAGATCGCATTGGAGAAGTGGTTCCTTTGAATATTCCCGTTTTGGTACAGGGGATATCAGGTTCTGAGTTGTCGCTGGTCGCAGAAATGATTCATGATTCGAGATTCTTGAATGACCAGCCTCTTATTAAGGTTAATTGCAGTACCTTAACAACGGAAAATTTTGAGCGTGAGCTGTTAGGTTATTTTTCACATGAAGAGAGTCAATATTCGAACGAGCCGGTCTGGAATCCTGGTCGAATCGAGCAGTCAGAAGGGGGGACTCTGATTTTTGATCAGGTTCATCTGGCATCGTTACCGGTTCAAGCCCTGCTGTTGAAGATATTAGAGCATGGTGAGTATATCTCTCCCGAAGAGAAACAGCAAAAGGTCGTGAACAGTCATATCATTTCTTTGAGTCATGTTCCTTTAACGGAATTGGTTTCTCAAAATCAATTTAAGAGAAAACTGGGTGGCATTCTTGCCGGATCAACAATTTCGGTTCCCCGATTGAATGATCGTAAGGAAGATCTGGCTCTGTTAACAGAACATATTTTAAATGAAGTGTCCAAAACAGAGGGCACGGTTTCCAAAATGCTGACTTTAGATGGCCTGGAAGCATTAAAGAAACACGACTGGATCGGAGATGTTCAAGAGTTACGCAATCTGCTTCGACATGTGAATCTGGTAGATAACGGACCTCGGCTTGATGAAGCCAGTCTCATGCCATGGTTGGGAACTGAGACGGTCACAGACGCAGATTCTCTGGTTGGAATGACTTTGCGGGAAATGGAACAAAAGTTGATTGAAAGCACATTCGCTCGTTGTGGTGGGAATCGAGAAAATACAGCTCAGATGCTTGATATTGGTTTACGGACGTTGTCGGGCAAGTTGAGATCTTACGGATACCCGCCACGAGGCGGTCCGGATTCCAAACGAAAATTTACGGTCAGGAGAGCAGCTTGATTGCCCATCAGGCATGATTAAATTGATGAGGTGGATTTCATGTTAGATCAAATTCTGAATTCTCAATCATTACCTTTGCTGGAAAAGATGGCGGCGTTCGCTGAACGTCGGCAGGAAGTACTGGCTGGGAATATTGCGAATATTGATACCCCTGAATATAAAATGCGCGATTTGCCTGTGAACGATTTTCAGGTGGCTTTACGTGAAGCGATTCAATTAAAAGATACTTTATCCCCCGGGGCGGCACAAACTTCATTGGGAATGCCAGCCACGGTTTCAAATAATCAGGCATTACAAACACAGCTGGAAAGTCTGTTTCCCCGCAGCCTGTTTCAGGCTCAGGAAGCTTCACCTCAGAATTTAACTTTTCAGGATGGAAATAATCGCAGTATCGAATCTCAGGTCATGCAGATGACCAAAAACTCGTTGATGCAACAGTTTGCTGTTGAAGTCATGATGGCACAGATGAATCAGTTAATGATGGTGATTTCCGAACGTCCCTGATTTTGATCCAGAATTATAGAAATAAGATATTTTAAGGAGCAAGACATGTTAAAGGGAATTGACATCAGCACTAGTGCACTGGTTGCACAACGTCAACGTATGAATACAATCGCCGGCAACATCGCTGCTGTGAATGTATCGCATGATCCTAACAGTGGGGAAGCCCCTTTTTATCGCAGATATCTTACATTTCAGGCAGATACTGAAAGTCTGGACCCCGAATCGACGGGTGTCGGTGTCAAATACAAGATTGAAATTGATACAGACAGCGAATTACGAAAAACATATAGTCCGGGACATCCTCACGCGGACCAAGATGGAAACGTAACCTATCCTAACATTGATGTTGTGAAAGAGTTTGTCAACGCATTAGAAGCCGGCCGCGCTTATGAGGCCAATATTTCCGCATTGGATATTTCCAAAGATATGTTTAATACGTCGTTAAGAATCCTGGCTTGATTTCAGGAAACCCCTATTTTAATGAATCATGAATTCATCTGATCTCAAGGAAGTGAAGAAGATGACAAATTCAATCAGTCAAATCGGAAACACATTTTTGCCTGGCATTCCACCTGTCGGAATGAATGAGAATGGGGCCGGTATTGCGACCAGCGGACATTCTTTCAAGGATATGATGTTGCAGTCACTCGATAATGTCAATCAGTTGCAGGTTCAGTCACAGCAGGCGATTGAAGGTGGTTTGATTGGTGAGGATATCACACAGGCAGAAGTGTTTTCATCAATCAAGAAAGCGGATCTGGCATTGAGAATGATGGTTCAAATGCGGAATAAACTTTTAGAAGCCTATAATGAGATTCAGAATATGCAAATGTAGAGCATATCGAAAATAATAAACATTCCCATTTTGACACGGATTAGTCGATTGGTCACCCGGTATGGATACTCTTAAAAAAATATATCAACAGTTTCTGGCTTTATATCATTCAATGTCAGGCAGTCAGCGCGCGATCCTGCTGGCGGTTCCGGTATTGATGATGCTGGCCTTTGGGGTTCTCTTTTTTCGAGACAGCAATTCCAGCTATGTTTCACTTTCATTGGGAAAAGATTTTACAACTCAGGAGGTGATTCATGCAGAGGAAGTTCTGTTGCGAGCTGGCCTGACTGATTTTTCCCGAAGGGGTCAACGAATCCTGGTTCCCCAGTCTGAAGTCCCCCGTTATAACGCTGCTTTAATTGAAGGGGGAGGCTTGCCTACCGACTGGGCTTCGGAATGGCAGGAACAATTCGAGAAATCAAGCATGTTTGTCAGCAAAGATCAACTGCAGGTCATGCGGGATATCGCGTTGGGAAATCAGTTACGTCGCATGATTCGAGCGATTCCTGCAATTGAAGATGCCAGTGTGATGTGGGCACGTTCCAAGAAACGCCTGCGCTGGAACAATACGACGCCTGAAGTGACCGCCACGGTGATGGTCACGCCGCTACCAGGAAAAGAATTAACGCACACGCTCATCACCAGCCTGCGTGCTGCTGTTGCCACGATGGTTCCCGATTTGACAGCGGAATCGGTAACCGTTTTCGATCAATCAACGGGAACGTCATATAGGGCGGATGATAAGGACGATGCCTTCGACAGCAAATTTATTTCCTGGGTCAACAAACATACGAAAAACTATCAGGATAAAATACTTGATTCTATCTCTTACGTTCCGGATGTCATTGTCAATGTGAACGTCGATGTAGAAAACCTGAAGCGATACGTTGAACGAAAACAGGAAATCAGTACCGAAGGGTCTGTCACTTTACAATCAAAAGAACAATCTACTGAACGTGATATTATTCAGAAGCCGGTTCGTGCAGAACCGGGTGCGAGATCAAATCAACCTAACTCACTGACTGTGGCTCGAGGAAATGAGAAAACTGAGAAAGTAACAGAAACGAATAATGAATCGACGACGGCACCTTCTTTTACCTGGACTGAAAAAGAATTTGTCGCAGCGATGCCCAGTACTGTGCAGGTTTCGGTTTCTATTCCAGAAGATTATTACTCAGCAGTTGCAGTGAAGCGTGGGGTCAAAAAAGGAGAAGCTGAAGCAGAGATTGCAGCCTTCAAGCAGGAAACGGATGCCATCAAAACTGAAATTGAGGCGAACATTAAGAAACAAGTACAGAAGTTAATACCATCACAGTCAGCGGCTGATGCAGTCAGTGTTATTTCCCATGTCCGTGTTGATGCTGATGTACCAGAATTAGAATTGCCTTTGACGGAAAGTTTTGGTGAATTTGTGAGCCAGTGGGGCAGTACGATTGGATTGGGCTTATTTGCTATTTGGGCTTTATGGATGCTCAACAAAAGCATGCCGCAGATTGAAGAGATCGATACTGAAAGCATCAGTCTTCCGACACCAATGGCACAGGTGGCAGAATCAAAAGAGGATGCCCCCCAAACTCCAAGTGAGTTGACACAACGAGATGAGGTTCAGCTTCAAGTACGCGATAACCCAGAAGTGGCAGCGCAGGTATTGAGTAAATGGATACAGTCGACTACATAACCGGGGATCACATTAATATATCGAGTTGGTAAATCGATTAGACTGTGGATTGAAAAAAATGGATGAATTACAAAAAGCAGCCATCTTGTTATTAAGTCTGGATAAAGCGCTTGCCGCAGAAGTTCTCAGCTTGATGAAAAAAGAAGATGTCGAAAAAGTGACAATGAAAATTGCCAAGATGTCTGATGTTTCTAAAGAACAGCAAACAACGGTTTTGAATGAATTCACAACAATTCGTAGTGAGCAGACCAGTATGGAGCGGGGTGGGCTGGATGCCGTGAATGAACTTCTGGAACAGTCTCTGGGAAAAGAAGGTGCAGGCTCGATTCTGGATAGCATTAACCAGTCCATGAATTCTGTTCCGTTTGGTTTTTTGCAAAAATCAGGTGCGACCAACTTGCTGACTTTTATAATTGAGGAGCACCCTCAAACCATTGCCATGATCATGTCACATTTGCCTAGTAATCTGGCAGCGGAAGTGCTGGCTGGTCTGCCTTCGAATAAGCAGATTGATGTGATCAAGCGGATTTCGAACATGGAACAAACCAGTCCGGAAGTGGTTCGGGATGTTGAAAAGAGTCTCGAACATCGTATGAAAAATACTTTCAGTCAAGGAATGGAAAACGCAGGTGGTGTCGAGCTGGTTGCAGAAATTCTGAACGTTACCGACCGGATGACCAATAAAGGGATTCTGGAAAACATGGATCAAGATGCACCAGATCTTGCCGATGAGATTCGGCGGTTGATGTTTGTCTTCGATGATCTGGTGAAACTGGATAGCAAGGCAATTCAATCCTTGTTGAAGGAAGTTGAAACCAATCAATGGGCTGTGGCGCTCAAAGGTGCTTCTGAAGAAATCAAACAGAAAGTTCTCGGAAATCTGTCACAACGGGCAGCTGATTTACTCCGTGAAGAGATGGAATATTTAGGGCCGATTCGCGTTAGTGATGTTGAGGCAGTTCAACAGCAGATTGTCGATAGTGTTCGACGGTTAGAAGATTCAGGTGAAATTGACATTGCTGCTGGAAATGAGAACGAACAATATATCACATAAATGACATAGTGCGAAAAGCCGGTCTCAATGCTGTCGTTTTTTTGATTTAAACAAATAGATTTATTGGTTTTTAGAAAAAGTCATCAACATGGTGGAAATGGAAACAACGAAATTGTTAAAAGCGGAAGCATTTCGAGCATTGGGTTCGAAGGTTGCCTACAATTTCAAAGACATTGAAAAACGCTGTGAGGATTACATTCTGAATGTGCGTGATCAGACACGCCAAATGCTTGTGGATGCCCAGCAGGAAGCCGAGCAGCTCAAACAGGATGCCTATCAGTCAGGCAAACAGCAGGGTTATGCAGAAGCCCAGGGCGAACTGGAAGCGTTGATCAAGACGCGATCTGAAGAGATTGCGAATCGCACGGTCGAAGAAAAAATAGGCATGATTTATCCTGCAATGCAAGCAGCCGTTGAAGGATTACAGCAGGAGCAGATCAATTGGCGGCGCGTCTGGGATGCGACAGCATTGGAAATATGTCTGAGTGTCGCAGAAAAAATGATTCGTCATGAGATTAAAACGCGTCCCGAGTCAGTGAGGGCTATGATGAGCGAGGCTCTCAAACTGGCATCGGGAACACAACACATCAAGTTCCAAATGAATCCGGTTGATGTGGCGCAATTAGCAGAAGGTACGAAAGCATTTATTTCTCAACTTACCGGATGCCAGACCTGTGAAATAATTGAAGATGAATCAATCTCATCTGGTGGTTGTATTATCGAGACACAACATGGAACCATCGACGCCACAATTGAAGCTCAATTAGACCGCATTTCTCAAGAGCTCATCATTCATACTCAGGAATAAGAAGATCGCATGTTCGATGTCTCTCAGCAGATAAAACAGATTTTACCTTTTCGCCTTTCCGGACGAGTCACACGGATTGTGGGTTTGACCGTTTCTGTATCAGGGTTTCCCGCTCCTTTAGGAGCAGTCTGTAGCATTGATCGAGAAAATGGGAAAGCAGTTGATGCGGAGGTTGTCGGGTTTCAGGATGAAGAAACGTTATTGCTCCCCTATGAAGAGTTAACGGGAATTCGACGTGGCGATCGTGTGTCTCTGATCCAATCGGTCCCAGCTGTTGCAGTGGGCCAGGAAATATTAGGGAGGGTTCTGGATGGTCGTGGTCGCTGTATCGATGGCAAGAATCAGGCTATGCTGTCACATCGTGCCAATCTGAAATCAAAGCCGATTTCTCCCTTAAGTCGCCCGCGTATTGATGAGCCGCTCAGTACTGGCATTCGAACGATTGACGGTTTATTAACATGTGGAAAAGGGCAACGGCTTGGAATATTTGCTGGAAGTGGCGTTGGCAAAAGTACATTGATGGGCCAAATGGCCCGACAGAGTTCCGCCGATGTAAACGTGGTTTGTATGGTAGGTGAACGTGGGCGTGAAGTGCGTGAGTTTCTGGACCGTGACTTAGGTCCTGAAGGATTGGCCCGCAGTGTTGTGATCGTAGCGACCAGTGATGAACCTGCTCTAATCCGTCTCCGCGCGGCTCATCTGGCAACGGCCGTCTCGGAGTTTTTCCGTGATCAAGGCCAGGACGTTTTACTGATGATGGATAGTGTGACCCGATATGCTTTGGCGCAGAGAGAAATTGGATTAGCTGCTGGCGAACCACCGGCCACCAGGGGATATCCACCCAGTGTCTTTTCTCTTCTACCAAAACTACTTGAACGCAGTGGCCGGACTGATTCCGGAAGTATTACTGGTTTCTACACGGTTCTGGTCGAAGCCGATGATGCCAATGAGCCAATTTCAGACACGGTACGTGGGATTCTGGATGGGCATATCATGCTTTCCCGAAAGCTGGCACATGAGTCTCACTGGCCGGCGATTGATGTACTGCTCAGTATCAGCCGTTCGATGAATGATATTACCAGCCCTGAACATCAGCAGTCAGCTGCCTATTTAAAGAAATTGATGGCCGCCTATCAACAGTCGGAAGATTTAATTTCGATAGGAGCTTATCAATCTGGTTCGAATCCGGAAGTTGACCTTGCGATAAAATTAAAGCCTTTATGGAGCGAGTACTTGAAACAGGGAAGTCTAGAAAACTCCAATTTTGAGGATGCAGCCGAGGGACTGAATAATCTGAGAGTTCGCGCAGAACAAATTAAGTCACTGAAACCTGAACCTGCAATCGAACAGGAAGTCGAAGGGGCGGGTAACACCACTTAAGAAGTTTAACGCAATCCAGTTTGAATGTAGATTAATATATATAGTAGCTGCACTTTATGAAAAAATACGTATTTCAATTTGAATCGGTACTCAAAATTCGGCGTCATAAACGAAGTTTGTGTCGTCAGTTGTTGGGTGAGATTCTGCAGACTGATCAACGACTGATGGAGCAGAAACAGAATTTGGAGCGATCAAGGAAAGAACAGTTTCAGGAAATTCGATTGAGACAGGCAAAAGGTGTGGTTGATATCGATGGTGCTACCAGTCTGCGATTCTATGCCGGGCAGTTGCAGGCTCAGATTCAAACCGTGACAGCAAATCGTAAACTTGTGGAAAAACAGATCGTACTCTGCAAACAGACTCTGGCACGTGCTGAACAAGATGTCAAAGCCATGGAGAAATTGTCTGACAAATACCGCGATCAGTTTCACTATGAGCAAAATCGAAAAGAATCGCTGCAGCTTGAAGAAACCTGGTCAGCGACTCAACAAACGGGAGTGGCAAGATGATTCGTTCTGTAGCCATAATAGTTAGTGTCTTTTGTGTAGCGACAATTATCTCAGAAATGCTTGGTTTGAGTTTTTTGTGGTATCAGGGGCACCTGAATTCAGATTCGATTCATGATATTCGAATGATTTTGACAGGTCAGTCTTTGGATGATGTAGAAATTGTCGAAGAAGAGACAACATTACCTTCTCTTGACGATGTGGCCCAGAACCGTGCGATGCGCATTTTGGAATTGGCGTCGCGTGAAGATGAAATTGATATGCTGAAAAGTTCGATTACACAGTCATCAGATTCGTTGAAACAAGATCGTCTTGCATTTGAGCAGGCTAAAAAGAAATACGAAGAAAATTTGTTACAACTCAAGAAAGAAAGTCAAACTGCCGCCACGAAAAAAACACAGAGTGTACTTGTTGCAATGTCTCCGGGTGATGCCGTGCAATATCTCATGGAGGTTTCCATCAAAGAAGACATCGATCTTTTAAAAGGAATGGATGGAAAGTTTATTGCCAAGATGTTAAAGGAATTCCTGGCGGCGCAAAATCCTCTGGTGATCAAGCGGGGCAAGGAGATTTTCAAAGAGATCTCTCAGGACCAACCTTTCCGTGGCATGTCGGATGAAACATTGGAACAGCTTACGGAAAACAATTGAGGTCTTCCCTGCAAGCCTAATGCCTTTTTTCGATAAAAATAGTCTATTTTACGTATTCTTACGTAATGTCTCAGTGCCGATTCTGACGAATATGATACTGGTGTAACAGTCGAAACCTCCTGTGCTCTTTACTGCGCAGTTCTCTCTGAGAATGTCATTCGACGATATCCGTACTTGTATTTTATCCAGAGGTGATGAGAAATGTCTGATTCTCACAAGCTTTCCCTACTTGATCTCCAAACGCCTGGTTTGAGTCAATATGGGAAAAAAGACCTTGATCAAAATCGGGGACCAACCCGTAATGCGGAATCCAGCTATCGCAAGCAGTTAAGCGAATCGTTATCTAAAAAACAATCCAGTCCGTCAATCGATAATAAAACGGAAACCGAATCCAGATCAATTGATCATCCTTCGGATAAAAAACGCACTGAAAACGATCGTTCCGATTCACGACTCACAGATGGGTCTCGAGAAAATCGAACGCAATTGGAAAGTCAACAGGCTGCGAGCAGGCAGGAAGAGAGCACCGTATCTGATGATGAATCTCAGATTGCTACTTCAGCCTCAGAAAAATCAACGACGGCCCAAGAGTCGGAATTTCAGAATTCCTCTGAATCGATTGATTCTGCGGAGGAAAGTCTCAATACACAACAGGAAATCAACCAGCCAGTCAAAGGTAAGGAGCCTTCCTATTCTCTGTTTGATTCGACCTTTGTTACTCAACATGAAGGGGAATTAAAACAAGAGACAACAACCGAAACAGGTGAGATTCCTCCCCCTGCGAATTTTCATTTTGCGGAAGATCAGCGTCTTGCTGATTTGCAGGTGCAAGTCACAGAAACCGGTTCAGATGAAGCGATTCCCATTCCAGAAGGGTTGGCTGAACTTTTGAAGCAGCAGGTAATTGATACATCACAAACCGTTTCTGGTCAGGAAGTTCAATCAGTCGATTCCAGCTCTGAAGATCAGGAAGTCAATTCGGCGTTACAGAAGACTGTAGAATTGATGGGTCTACAAGAAGGCGAAGCATCATCAGTTGATGCTGAAGCTTTATTGAATTCTGAAGATCTTCCCGAGTTGAAATTGACAGACGATTTAGAGCAGGTAATTCAGGAAAATCAGAAAATCAATTCGGGTGACGTGGTTGACTCTACGGGGGAGAATGAGATTGAAGTTCAATCAATCATTCAACAACAATCGTTGCACACCCGGAATTCAGGGCAATCCACATCTTCTGAAACGGAATCGGACAACGGAGAGTTGACGTTGGACCAGGAAGCAGTTCAAGCAATTTCTGATACGGAGATTGAGCAAGTTTCACAAGGATTGAAATCAGAACAGGCCGGTGTGAGTGAAAAGCAGACGCGTGAATCTGGGCAGGCAGAGCCGGAAACGAATGAAGTGAACCAGCGTACTGCAACTCTGAATCCCAATATTGCATTGGACACCCAGAACCGGATTCAGGCTGAAGCAGCAAAAACAAGCTCTGTTTTACGAGAAAACATCTCTTCCATCGACAATGATCAGCCTGTTTCTCTACAGACTACAGCCAGTCAATCAGCTTCTACTTCGAGTACTCAAGCCAATACACCAGTCGCTCCTGCTGTGGATGTCAAGCAGATTGAGCAGTTAGTCGAGCGGATTGTCGCCACTGTTCGCCAAACTCAGTCCACGGGACAGCAACTCAAAATTCGCCTGAGTCCCCCCGAGTTGGGAACGCTTCAGATTGAAGTTTCATTGAAGAATGGAGAGTACACAGCGAAGCTGGAAGTGCAAAACAACCGGGTTCAAAAAGTCATTAATGACAACATGGCACAATTAAAAGAGTCACTGTCAAAGAGTGGGATTGCCATTGATCGAATTGAAGTCAATATCAATACGGATTCCAGCGAAGACCATCATTCATCACAGTCCGAGGCACGATCAAAGTCGGGGAGTGAGTTTCAGTCAGAGCAGTTCTCTGAAAATTCAAATGATTCTGATCAGGGACAGGATGAGCGGACCTCGGTAGAGGATGCTGCCAAACGCGATGAAGAGGCCGAACAAGCGGAGCTGGAGAACCCACAGGTTGTTCGTTCGCAGGGAGTTGCGACGGAGAATGTGGAAGAAATAGATGTGCAAATTTAAGTTCACTAACAGAGTGAAAGGAGTTTCCGGATGGCAGTAGATGGAGTTGGTGGCAGTAGTGGTGCCTCGGCAATCAATGTGATTGAAAAAGATGAGGCCGGATTCAGCGGTTTGAAAGCCGAAGATTTTTTAAAGCTGTTGATTACGGAGTTGCAGAATCAGGATCCGACTGAACCGCTGGGTAATGAACAGTTATTGGCTCAGCTCTCCAGCATGCGGGAATTGCAGTCGAATATTGAGCTGTCAGATACGCTTACAGCAATTACAGCGGGACAGGGTTTAACACAAGCCGCGGGCCTGATTGGTAAAGAGATAGAGGGTCAGGACGGTCAACAGCCTCCTGTGGCCGGAATTGTTGATCGTGCTTTCGTACGAGAAGGCAAAGCTTATGTGGGAGTGGGTGGATTTGAGCTACCGGTTTCTGCAATCAGTAATGTTCAGCAGGCAGCAAGTGCTTAATTAGTTGGTGTTTACGATCATTTAGTAAATTGGGGTGAAGAAGAAGAACTCAAGAAAACCCAAAAAATGAAACATGATCAGGATGAGTTTAGACGATATATAAAGTAGCGTTGTAGCGCAGTTTCGGCTGATGTTGCGCGACTAAAACCAAAGGATTAGGTTTTTAACCTGGTTGAAAAACCGAGGAGTTGTCATGGGATTGACGTCTGCATTAAATACATCTTTGGGTGGTTTGGCCCAGAATGAAACCAGTATCGATGTGTTGGGAAATAATATCGCCAACGCTGGAACGAATGGATTCAAAGCATCGAGCGTGCTGTTTACGACCCAGTTATCACGAACGTTGAGTGTGGGTTCTCGTCCCACAACGACAAACGGTGGTACGAATCCTCGTCAGATCGGTTTAGGTGCTCTGAGTGCTTCCATTCGAAAAGACTTTACTCAGGGAAGTGTGACGAACAGTACCAGTCCTTCTGACCTTGCTATTCAGGGTGAAGGTTTCTTTGTACTGGACAGTCCCGATGGTCAGGTTTACTCTCGAAACGGTAACTTTGAACTCAACAGTCAGAGTTTGCTGACAAGCCAGACGGGTTTCAAAGTTCAGGGATATGGAGTTGACGAAGACTTCAATCTTGTCACCACAACTCTAGCAGATATCGAAGTCCCATTGGGGGATTTAAACGTCGCTCAAGCTACCAAGAATGTGGAGATCGGTGGTGCATTGTTACCAACGGGTACGCTTGGAACGTTAGGGGCGGTCTTAACAACCGCGGCATTAACGGATGCCGGTAATGCGAATGCTGCCATCACGGGGGCTACCTTGTTGACCGATGTGGAAGCTTCTATCGGGACTCCCCTTTTTACTGTAGGTGAGACACTGTCATTTGCCCCTACCAAAGGTGGTAGAACCCTTGATCCTATGACTTTACTCGTAGGCGCAGGAACGACAGCCGCAGATTTTACTGATTTTATAGATCGAACGATGGGTATTCAAAATGGAAGTGGTATCGCGAATGATGCTGGCACAGGTTCGCAGCCAGGAGTCAGTGTGACTGCTGGGGGGGCATTTCAAATTGTGGGTAACTCAGGGACAGTGAATGATCTTTCCGTAACGATTGGTAATATCACATCAAATGGTTCTACTGTCTCATTACCTTTTGTGAAATCGCAATCGGCTGATGGTGAAAGTGCCATTACTGACTTCATCATTTTTGACTCTCTGGGTGAACCCGTTACGATGAAAATGACCAGCGTGCTGGAGTCTCGCTCGTCCAATAATACGATCTTCCGCTACTTTCTGGAAAGTTCTGATGATAATGATGGTGATATTGCAGTATCCACTGGAACCATTACCTTTGACAGTAAAGGAAATGTCACCAATTATACGCCAAATACGTTTGGAGTAAGTCGCGTTTCGTCAGCTGCGGATGAAATGGATGTGACTCTCGACCTCTCGACAATATCAGGTATTTCATCTCAGTCTGCTGGTAGTACATTAAAACTGACCTTGCAGGATGGATCTGACCCGGGAACGATCTCCAGTTTCGTGATTGATGAAACCGGCGTTATCAATGGTGTGTTTGATAACGGTATCATTCGAACATTAGGTCAGGTCACTCTAGCTCGTTTCGCGAACCCTCAGGGGCTATTGGAAGCAGGGAACTCAACATTCCAGGAAGGGGTCAGCTCCGGTCCACCGTTTCTGGTAACACCCGGTAACTTTGGTGCTGGTACGATTCGTGCCGGTTCGATTGAGTTATCGAATACCGATGTCGGGCGAAACCTTGTGGATCTGATTGTGGCTTCTACGAACTATCGAGGAAACGCGCGAGTGATCAGCTCAGTGCAGCAACTGGTCGATGAGCTTCTGGTTCTGGGACGTTAAGCCGGTTTACAGTAGCGTCTCCGAGGCCATTTGACACGAATATAATAGAGTGAAAGGCGCTATAGTTAAACGGGATGCGCTCGAATGAGATCAGGATGAAGACTCCTCGTATTTGGAATGATGATATTGTTGTACCCGGGAGTATGGCGGCATGATCAAATTGACCCGGCTGAATGGTGAAGAGTTTGTGATTAATGCAGAATTAATCCAATGTGTTGAAAGCAGGCCAGATACCTTTATCACTCTGACTTCGACGGATCGACTGATCGTGCGGGAAAGTGTGGAAGAGGTTGTCAAGCGATCGATAGCCTACTCCAGGGCCATTCGTCTTGTTCCTGGCCTTTAGAAATCGATTCACAGATTAATGATAAGAGAAATCAAATTGTGATTTAGGTTTATGACTGTATAGCGGTCTGTGTTTGAGGATTCAACAACAGTTATCATTCATCAGGAACATTTGCAGAAATGGACAAGGCAACAGCCGGTGGACTAGTTTCAGGGGTCGCATTACTTTTGCTGGCGATTGCGATCGCGCCGGGATCCAGTTTTGCTGCGTTTATTGATATTCCCTCTGCCGCCGTAGTTATCGGAGGAGCGATTGCTGCCACATTCATCGCATTCCCCGGCGCAGCCATGCTGTTATTTCCCAGGGTATTGAAGAAAGTCTTTGTCCCCAAGCAACAAGAGTTGGCACCTGTAATAACACAGCTTGTGGAGTTTGCTGAAATCGCTCGCCGGGATGGCATTCTGGCATTAGAAGCCAAAACAGAAGAAATAGAGGATCCGTTTATTCTGTTGGGTGTTCAGATGGCGGTGGATGGAACCGATGTGGAATTGATGGAGCAGATCCTGCGAACAGAAATGGATGCCGTTGCTGGCCGTCATAAAAATGGAAAGTCGTTGATGGATACTGTAGGCCGCTATGCGCCTGCCTTTGGGATGATCGGAACATTGATGGGATTGATCATTATGTTGGGAAACATGGATGATCCTGAAGCCATTGGTCCTGGTATGGCAGTGGCGTTAATTACCACACTCTACGGTGCGATCGTATCCAACCTGTTTTTTCTCCCGTTTGCAGACAAGCTGGCCTACTATAGCAAACAGGAATTTCAGGTGCGCGAAGTTGTTATCAAAGGTTTAGTATCGATTCAGGAAGGGGATAATCCACGCGTGATTGAACAGAAACTAAATACGTTTCTACCCCAGGAGAAGCGTGTCGGAAAAGATAACCAGGACGCTGCCTGATTCTGTTCCCCTCTATCATAGAACTAATGTGGTCCTTTTACCGCTAAGCATTCTAAGTAGAATGATTGTGTGCCTGACTTGAAAAGGAGTGTTCTCAGATTGCAATGCCGGAAGAAGAAGGACCTCCAGGAGTTCCTGAATGGGTTGTCACGTATGGTGATATGATGTCATTGTTGCTGACGTTTTTCATCATGTTGGTATCGATGAGTGAAATCCGCAATGATGAAGGAAGCGTGCGCGCGATGTTGGATTCCGTGCGGGAGCGTTTTGGTAGTCAGCCGGGAGTCGCCGCCGTTCCAGGGAAATCACTTGACCCAAGCAGCAGTATGAGTAAACCGGCTTCGAAAGGTACGAGTTCTGACGGAGGTACCAAAGCGGGAAAAGCAAAGTCAGATGGTGGAGGGGGAGCGAATAAAACGGTAGAACGTATCAACAGTGGGACAGAGGTGACTTTGGGGGGGACAGCCAGTTTTGATCGGTATTCTGCAGAATTAACTCCAGAGCTCATGGCGAAGTTGAATATCATCGCAGAAATTCTTTTGCCGACACCCAATCGCCTGATTGTACGGGGACATGCCTCACCGGAACCTCTTCCAAAGGACTCAAAGTACCGAGACTCTCAGGAGCTTTCCTTTTATCGGGCAAAAAATGTTGCTGAATTCCTAGAATCCAAGGGAATTGAGCCTGAACGACTGATAGTCAGTTCAGCAGGTGATGCAGAGCCTAGAGCCATCACACGAAACCCTGAAGAGCAATACTTGAATCGTCGGGTTGACGTATTTTTAATTGATACGTATATAGTCTCTCCTAAGACAGGCGATCGTTGATTTCTAATGATCGATTTGGCCTGATCGGGTGTTATTGTTGATGCACTCGGTTATTAATCACCAAGCCTGTAGAACAAATGGCCCGTCATAAACGGTGTCTCACAAGACAAGGGATTTGTCTTTGTTCACACAGGATGCGAGAGTTCAAGGAGGAGACTCGTGGCAACAGACACCGAAACAGAAGATCCTGGTGTCGATACGGATGTAGAAGCATCTGACGAAACAACAGAAGAAGCCTCTTCCGGTCACTCTAAATCGAAGCTCATCAAGGTCGGAGGGCTGTTGCTGGTTGTAATCATCCTTCAGATAGGTGTTTCCTATTGGCTGCTAACGCCGGATCAACCAAAAGAAGTCACAGACGAAGCGCTTTCAAAAGAAAGTGAAAATCTGCAGGTGAATACTTCTGAAGTCATGATTAATGACTTTAGTGTTACGAATAATATTGCGGAACCCGGGGCAACGATTCACGTGACATTCAATCTGGTCGCGCTTGTTGAACAGGGAGCAGCATCGGATTTTGAAGCGAAAGTCAAAGCGAATAATAAAGCACGTGTGAAGCAGGCAGTAATCGAGGTAGTGCGTAAAGCCAGTTTAGCTGATCTGAATGACCCTCAGTTGAGTACGGTGAAGCGTATGATGAAAGAGGCGATCAACAAAGTCCTCAAGAAGAGTTATGTGATTGAAACCGTGATCAGTGAATATCGTACCATGACGCAATAATGTCTGATAACTAACAGGATACAACCGTGGCCGAAGAGAATGACGATCTTCTGGATCCATCAGAAATCGAAAAGCTACTGAACTCTCAAGGAGCAGATCCTCCAGCTGGAGCGGATGCATCTGGTTCAGAGTCGGGCAGTGCAGGAGATGATCTTCTTGACTCTTCAGATATTGAAAAGATGCTTCAAGGTGCGAATTCAGCCGAGAGTAGTTCTGATGCAGAAGTGAGTCCAGTCGTCAATAATGATGATATTGATGCACTCTTCAATCAGCTAGCCCCGGGCGCATCATCTGGCGATCAATCAGCAATGCCGATATCTACCCATGAAGAAACAGAAGCCTTGCTCAATCAGGCGGAGGCCAATCTGGCGGCTGCCATCTCTCCCAATCTGGGGCCTGGAGATGGTATACCGGGGGATTTGGGAGGCACGAAATCATTTGAGTTTCCAAATTTTGAATCAATAGCGAGTAGTCCCGAAGAGGCAATGGCACTTTCGTCATTGCAGAACGTGGAACTGGATTTATGCATCGAACTTGGCAGAACAGAGTTATTGATCGAAGAAGTATTAAAAATGAAAGAAGGGGTTGTTGTCCCGCTGGATAAATTGGCTGGTGACCCCGTGGATATTCTGGTGAATGGCCGAATTATCGCTCGGGGTGAAGTATTAGTTTTGAATGATAATTTCTGTGTGCGTGTTGCAGAGATCATTTCACCCGAAATTTAGACTGCGGCAGGGGAAACTGATTTCCTGTCTCTCAAAGAGATTGACGACAAAAGGGTTTAATGATTCGTCTTTTCAATTTATTTGTTTTCATACTGATTTGCAGTCTGAGTTGCATATCAAGTGCAGTTTCAGGGGATGTAAATCCTGCTGTTCAAACTTCAGGATTTCGCCAGCCACAACGAACTGAAGCAGTGAGATTGCCAGCTACCGGGCGGGTTGTACGCTCCCTTCCTGATCAATATTCACAGCAGGCGATGCCATCCAGAGGGAAGAATCAAAGTGCTCAGGCTGAAGTGAAAGCCAAGGCCTCTCCTAAACGGATCACGCCCATAGACCGACAAAAGTCGGGTGATCAAAGTCAGGCTAAAAATACGGTACCTCGGCAAGCTCCTTCGATCTGGGGAACATTTGGTGCATTATTAGTAGTGATTTCGATTATTTTCGTTATAGCAAAGTTATTTAAAAAACATCATCCACTGGGTTCAACCAATCTGCCTCTGGAGGTGATGGAGGTTTTAGGAAAGCGTCCCCTGGATGCTCGTCAGACGATCCATTTTGTACGCTGTGGTTCTCGAATCCTTATATTAGGATCTTCTCCCGCTGGTCTGGAAATGCTCAGCGAAGTTTTGGATCCGGTTGAAGTTGATCTGATCACGGGGATGTGTCGAGAACGTGCAGATTCCGGTCGATCAAATAATACGTTTCTGAATCTATTTCAGGCGACTCAAAAGAAATCGAGTTTGAGAGAACAGAGTCCATCTGTTGACACGTTTCATCCGATCGAAAAACCAGAGTTGGAACAATCTTCCGAATCACCAGTGATGGAAGAATTTGCAGATTACGATTCAGCGGTCAGTCGATTACAAAACAAGTTACATCAGTCTTCTCGACAGTCGTTGAATGAAAATGCGGAGTCCGGACATGCTTAGGCAGGGGGAACTGCAACAACAGAAACCAGGTGCTGCCACTTTTTTGCGAAAAAAGGTGTTGTCTGCGGTTGCAGGCCTTCTGGTACTCGTTGTTAGTTCTCTTTCGGTACAGGCACAACCCGCCAGGACGAATCAGGCTCTTTCAAATCAGGGAAGTGCCAATCAAAATTCTCAAGCCTCTCAGATTCAGCCGACATTCACACAACAAGCGCCTGGCACGAATACATCTGGAATGCCAGACCTGCTGAATGTGGAACAAATGACATCACCTCAGGGGTTGACGTCGACGCTGAAAATCTTTTTATTGTTGACCGTATTAAGTTTAGCACCTTCCGTATTGATCATGACAACATGTTTCATTCGGTTTGTGATTGTCTTCGGTCTGTTGAGGCAGGCGCTGGGAACTCAGCAACTTCCACCGAATCAGGTACTCACATCGCTCAGTCTGTTTTTGACGATTATGGTGATGGCCCCCATTTGGCAAAAAGCCTACGATGAAGGAATCGTTCCTTACTCGAACCAGACTCAGCAATCGCCGGTTTCGCTCGAAGTCGCGTTTCAAAAAACAGTGGCACCTCTGCGTAAATTCATGAGTGATCAAATTGAATTAACGGGAAACAGCGATACGGTGTGGATGTTTCTGGACTATCAGCAACCACTGGCGGGTTCTCCAGGAGCAGCAGATTATAAAGTCCCCAGTAATTACGACGAAGTTCCGCTGACAGTTTTATTGCCTGCCTATATGCTAAGTGAGGTCAAAACGGCCTTCCTGATTGGTTTTCAGTTATATCTCCCATTCATAGTGATCGATATGGTGATCAGTTCTATTCTCATCAGTATGGGGATGATGATGCTGCCTCCCGTCTTGATTTCATTACCCTTTAAGATTTTGTTATTTGTTTTGATCGATGGCTGGTTATTGACTGTGGGAATGTTATTGGAAAGCATCAGGGCAGTCGGTTGAACTCTGGCGCTACCTTTGCGCGCAGCAATATAAAGTAGAGGTATGAGGAATGGATAGTTCAACAGTTCTGGAATTGGGACGAGAGGGATTACTAATCATGCTGGAAGTCAGTGGTCCTGTGATGCTGACTGCCGTCGTTGTGGGATTAGTGATCAGTATTGGTCAGGCTGTGACCCAGATTCAGGATCAGACAATCAGTTTTGTTCCCAAAATTGTCATGATGGTGCTTGCGATTCTATATACGTTGCCCTGGATTACTTCATTATTGGTGGAATACAGTACGAATCTGATAACTAATATTCCTTCCCGCCTTTGATCCTCTGAAAGCCAATGAGGCTGGACAAAAGAAAAACCTGTGAGTGCTCTTCTCGACCAATATGTGATGAATCCTCTCTTGCAGCTGGCTCCGGGGCAGATTCTGCAATGGGCGATGCTCCAGTTTTATGCATTCACGTTGGTCGTAGTACGGATCAGTGGTTTGATGATCATTGGCCCGGTATTCGGTCAACCGATCTTTCCTACAAATATCCGTATCTTGTTGATTTTGAGCCTTTCGATGCTCATTACACCGACTTTGCACGATCAGGTAACGGTGGGCTTTTACGAGATGGATATCAATCAAGATCACCGACTTAGTAGAGACGAAGTCCCTGTGCATTTGCAAGACCGGTTTGACAGTCTGATCGTCAACGCTGGCCGTCAGGGGACACAGGAACTATCTGTAAACGACTACAAATTTGTGTCAACAATGCCTACTTCGCTCTTAGATTATGCCTGGTCGATATTGGGAGAACTTTCATTAGGATTTTCTCTGGGTTTGGGTGTGTATATCATTTTATTAAGTCTTCAGATGGCGGGTCAGATGATTGATCAGCAAGCGGGGATGGCTTTAGGAGAAGTATTCAATCCTGGTTTTGACATGAATGCTTCGCTCAGCGGTCAGTATCTGTATTTCATTGGTATTTCCATTTTTTTAATCATGGAGCCGGTTAACGGCCATCTGTTAATGCTTTCCTCTCTGATCGATACTTTTCAGGTGTTCCCTGTCGGGGAGGGGATCGTTTCCACGAATACTCTTGATTTGCTACAGACATTGATGCATCAATCGTTGGTGCTCTCAATAAAAGTAGCAGCACCATTATTGGCTATCAGTGCTTTGATATCGCTGTCGATGGGATATCTGGGGCACACGGTTCCTCAGATCAATGTACTCGTAATCGGTTTTCCGGTACGCGCGATGATCAGCCTTGTCGTATTGATTTTTACTTTATCAGGAGCAGCAGATATTGTGGTGGAATCGATTCCGACGGCCATCGATCAATTAAGTCGTAGTGCCGTGATGTAAATCGGATTGAGACCTTTAAATTATGGCAGAAAATGATACAGGAGAAAAAACCGAACAGCCCACCGATCGCAGGCGAACTGAAGCCCGCGAGAAGGGGAACATTGCGAAAAGTACTGATTTGAACGCAGCCGGCATGATGTTAGCAGCGGCCGGTGCACTTTATTTTTTTGCAATTGGCCTCAATAGCGATATGAAAAATCTGATGGAGACTACGTTAACAACTCCCGTCTGGTTGCGCGTTGAGCCAGTACTGATCATCCAGCGTTGCGAGTCGATAGTGAAAATGTTCCTGCAGGGAACAGCCTTGACCATGCTCGTATTATTCATTTCGGCGGTGTTTTTGAATATCGTTCAAGTCGGATTTATGATCTCGCCGGATGTACTGCAAATCAAGTGGGAACGGTTGAATCCCATTGAAGGTGCCAAGCGGATCGTGTCTGTTCGTGGTTTGATGAAGCTAGGTGTGAGTCTGGGGAAATTGACTTTACTGGTGCTGATAGCGAGCTGGTTCAGCTATGTGGTATTTCCCAGTTTTGTCGCGTTAATGGGAGCGCCTCCTGAAACAATTCTGCGTGATATTTTTAATTCCACAGTTGAACTGGGAATTCTGCTGGCTTTGGCTTTGATTTTGTTGGGAGCGTTGGATTTCGCTTTTCAAAAATGGAAGCATGAAAAAGATCTGATGATGAGCAAGCAGGAGATCCGGGAAGAAATGAAATCAATGGAAGGTGATCCTCTGCTTCGTCAGCGTCGGCGTGAAGCACATCGAAAACTGGCGACGTCACAGGAACTTTCCAAAGTGGCGTCAGCAGATGTAGTGGTTACGAACCCGACTCATATTTCAATCGCAATCAAGTATGATCCCGAATCGATGCCGGCACCAGTTGTTGTTGCCAAAGGTGCCGGTGAGATCGCCTTTCAGATTCGTAAGCTTGCGAATGAACATGGGATTCCTATTATTGAACGTAAAAGTCTGGCACGACAGATGTATCGTGATGTGAAAACCGGTCAGGAAATTCCATTTGAACTATATGAAGTATTTGTGGAAATTATGGCCTATGTTTATAACCTGAGTGGGAAAACAATGCCAGAATCCAACTAGGGGTTCAAACAAATCTCCATTAGATGATTCGCGCAGATTACACTTGTTGTATGACCTTCATGCGATCTTGGAAATCGATCTTAATCGTTACTTTTCAGGAACAAAAGCGAGTTTTCAGGCAGTGTACTCTGGTGTTTGATCCACTTTCTCACCAAGATACTAAAAAGAGTATTCGGATTTTAAAATCATCAGCTTCATGACTAATTTAAGGGGGATCAATGCGTTGGGAACATCCAGTTCAGTTCGCATCGCAAAGTGATGTTGGCTTTCGACGGAGGAATAACGAAGATTCGATCTCCGTTCGCATTTGTAAGGAGCAGGAAAGTTGGCGGGAACATGGTCACTTCTTTCTCGTTGCTGATGGAATGGGCGGTCATGCCGTTGGTGAATTGGCAAGCAAAATCGCTTCAGAAATGGTACCGCATACGTTTTTTAAAAATAAGCCGGGACCGGTCGCCAAATCTTTGAAGTCAGCTATTGAAGTGGCTAATCAGGCGATTAATGAGCGAGGAATGGCCAATCGTGAATTCATGCGGATGGGAACAACCTGCAGTTCGTTATGTCTTTGTGCCGAGGGTGCGGTCATCGGCCATGTGGGAGACAGCCGCGTTTATCGCATTCGCAAGAATCGTATTGATCAACTGACATTTGATCATAGCCTGCAATGGGAACTCATTCGACAGGGGAGAATGAAACCGGAGGACGTTTACCTGAACGAGCCTCGGAATGTCATTACTCGTTCATTAGGTCCCGAGCCGACCGTGAAGGTCGACATTGAAGGACCGTATCCGGTGATGGAAGGGGATCAATACATCCTGTGTAGTGATGGGTTAACCAGCCATCTGAAAGATGATGAAATTGGAATGATTACCAATTATCTGGGGCCCAGCGATGCATGCCGGTTAATGATTAATCTGGCAAATTTGCGAGGAGGCTCTGATAATATTTCCGTGATAGTGGTGCGCGTGGGAGAGCTTCCCGGTGGCAATCTGTCTGAGGAACAAAATCCGGAAGATATGCCCGAACCTGAATTGGATCTGGAGAAGAGCTATGGTGATTGGTTCTGGCTGGCTGGTGTCTGGGGAGCTTCTCTGATGGTGGCGACTGGTATCGCCATGTGGATCTTGACAAAGTTTGACCAGGGAGAGTTCCTGGCATTTGGAGGGATGTCCTTACTGGTCATGTTGCTGGTACGAAAAGTGTTTTCGTTAAGAGAATCGAGTCGGCACGAAGAGTATCTGGATACAAGCAAAACCGTAGAATGGAAACCATATCGGTCAGAGCGATTAAAATTTAATATGGATTTTCTGCAGTACCTCACTACGATGGAGTCGGAGTTACAACGAGCTGCAATGGAAGAGGAATGGACCATTGAATGGTCGTCCCACAACAAAATTTACTATGCAGCCAAGGAAGAGTTGGAAAAGAAGAAGTACCTGAAAGCTTTTCGTGATTTTTCGCGTGCGATCGATATTTTAATGACAGGTCTGCATTCCTATCGTAAAGAGATGGTTCATCAGGCTCGATGGAAAAAAAGTTCGTCCTCACCACCTGCGAATGAGTGAGTCCAGTTCGTAACATCCTTGTGTGATTCCAGATCTGGGTTTCCAGCATAGAATTGGCAGCCAGTAGTAAGTTTGCCATTTTAACATTGGATTCCTGTCTCGTTTTCGATATGATCCGGCTCTTCATTCCGATTTGAAGGACTTATGACACGGAGGTCAGTGTGTTCTTTACTCAAACAATTCGTCGCAAATTAGGATTTGGCCTGGGAATTATATTCTGCATGCTGATTCTACTGGCTTATGGCGCCGTCTCTGGTTTGCAGTCCTATCGTGATACGGTCGATGAGTTTCAGTACTCACTGGATAGTCTCCCAGATCGCGATCGACTGATCGTCTCTATTGTTGCCCTGAATGATCCTCTGCAGAAAATCTTGTACTCCCGTCCAGAAGCCAGTTCTCATTATCAACAGATGTTTGCAAAACATTTGAATGAGGTACATATCGAAATACAGGAGTTTCTTCAAAAAGTAGATCGTTTACCTCCAGATCCTGCTGTTCGAACCTGGAGAGGTTTTATTAAGTCGCAACTTGGTGAACATAGCGCGAGTAAGAATACGCTGAAGAAACTTTCTCTGATGCAGGCTCGATTGGAGAATGCTCAGGAAAGACACAGAATAGCCGAACAAATGATAATTGAGGTGGCTCGTCTGGAAACGTTGATTTTGGAAGTGCGCGATGTACCTTCCGGTACGAAAGCCGTTCTGGAACGTGCGTCAAAAGTCTACCGTTCTCGTAACAAACTGATTTGGGTCACATGTCTTGTAGCTTTTATCGCTTTTGGATGCCTGATTTTGTATGGGAACCGGACCGTACTTTCTCCCATTCAGGATTTACACGAGGGAGCCCGCAAAGTTGCCCAAGGGCATTTTGACCATCAATTCAAGATAAAATCGAATGATGAGATGGCAGAGTTGGCAGAAGCGTTCAACCTTATGACGATGCGGTTTAAAGAAAAACGGGACGAGTTGAATCACAAAGTCGACGAACGCAGCAAGCAACTGGTGCGATCAGAAAGGCTGGCGGGGATTGGTGTATTGGCGGCAGGTGTGGCCCATGAAATCAATAATCCTCTTTCTGCCATTTCGATGGCCTCTGAGTCATTGCAAGGGCGGGTGTTGGAGCTGAAAACACATATTGATGAAACAGATATTCAAGTGGTGGAACAATATCTCGGATTGATTCAGCGAGAATCGATGCGGTGCAAAGACATCACTTCCAAGCTACTTGATTTTTCCCGTGGGCAAAACTCTGAGAGAAGCGTAAACGATCTGGTGAATGTGATCGAGGAAGTCTGTTCAATGGTCAGCTTGATTAAGCGACTGAAGGGGCGGAATATTCTGTTTACAAACAAGAATCCCTGCACTGCTGAGATAAACCCTGCAGAAATCAAACAGGTGATTCTCAATATTATGACCAATGCCCTGGAATCAATGGAAGTGGGGAGGAATCTCGAAATAGAAGTTCGTGAAAATGTGGATTCCGTAACCCTCATATTCAGGGACGATGGTTGTGGTATGACACAGGAAGTCAAGGAAAGTCTGTTTGATCCATTTTTTACACAGCGTGCTGATGGGACCGGTACTGGTTTAGGAATGTCGATCACTCACCGGATTATTAAGGATCATGGTGGTGAGATTGAAGTCGAAAGTGACGGGCCGGGGCAGGGCAGTACAATTTTTGTGGAACTTCCCAAAAAGGCTAAGGCACAAAGTAAGGCTGCGTAGGTAGTTAGGAAAATAATTTGAATTACAACTTTCCGGGATTCTCCGATTGCCACATTTTTTAAAATCTGATATCACACGTCCCTCCCCATGAATGATTCACACAAAGTTAACGATACAGGAGAAAATGGATGTTCTCTGTACAGCATATTGCTTTGAAAATCCCCCTTCCCGATTTTTCACGTAGTGTGCAGAGAAAGGTCCTGGATGTAGTCCCGGTTCCGGGGCTGCCCCATTGAGAGTCGAACAACTGGAGAAAAGGATGAGTTCGCCTGATTCGGACATGATTTCTTCAGCACCTTTCACCTATTCCTTCCTGAATACCATTCGATATAAAATTTGTTAAATGGCTTTCTCTTTGACAGGACGTCAAAGAAGGAAGAAGGAGCACAACTTGAGTAATTCGGTCAATAAATTACGAGTCTTGTTTGTCGACGATGAAGCCGCAATTCGCGAAGTAATGCGAATTGAACTTCCTCGAATGGGACATGATGTCACCATTTGTGAGGATGGTCAGTCGGCTTTGCTCGCATTGGATAAGATCACATTTGATGCAGCCATCGTGGATTTACGTATGCCTGGTCTGAGTGGCTGGGATGTTGTGGACCACATCAATAAAGTATCGCCCGAGACAGAGGTAATCATCAGTACGGGTCATGGCAGTGTTGATGAAGCTATTCAGGCTATTCGTCGGGGGGCTTATGACTTTCTACCAAAACCGTGTAAGTTGATCGATATTGCGACGGTTCTCCAGAAAGTGGCCGATAAGCGTTCTCTGGAAAACAAAAATATTGCACTTGAGTCACGACTCAAGATTGCAGAGGGGCCTTGCCAGATTGTAGGTGAGTCGCCTCCGATGTTACGAGTTAAAAAACTGATTGAGAAAATTGCGCCAACTGATTCTACCGCCCTTATTTTGGGTGAAACAGGAACTGGTAAGGAACTTGTAGCGCGACGAGTGCATGATTTGAGTCTGCGTGCATCGATGCCTTTTGTGCCTGTCAATTGTGGTGCGTTGCCTGAAAATCTGGTGGAGAGTGAATTATTTGGTCATCGCAAAGGCGCATTTACGGGGGCAGATACTCCTCGCAAGGGATTGATTGAAATTGCGAACGGCGGCACTCTCTTTTTGGACGAACTTGGTGAATTGGATAAAACAATGCAGGTCAAACTGCTGCGTTTTCTGGAGTCGGGTGAAGTAAGGCGTGTGGGCGACAGTGAAACTTTTCATGTTGACGTTCGCATTGTCTGTGCCACCAATCGCGATCTCAAGGAAATGGTCAATGAGGGAACATTTCGGGAAGACCTCTATTTTCGTGTAAATACCTTTGAAATTGATTTACCTGCTTTACGGGATCGTAAAAGTGATATATCAGAGATTTCTCGTGTATTGTTGAAAAGGCATTTGAAAAAAGATTCCATTCCGACCGATATTCTTGCACCGGAAACACTAGAAATTCTTCAGTCATCAGATTGGAAAGGCAATGTTCGCGAATTAGCCAATGCATTAGAACATGCTATTATTTTATGGGATGGTTCACAGATCATGCCGACCGATTTGCCCTCCCATCTCACCCGAGATTCCACAATTCCCTTTACTGGTTCTTCGATTAACTGGGTTGAACGTACCGAAGGTAAAACGTTACGTGATATCGAAATGGAAGTCATCTATCACGTGCTTGACAAGCATGATGGCGATAAGCCAAAGTGTGCCGCCGAACTGGGAATTGCATTGAAGACGCTGTATAACAAATTGAATCAGTATCAAACCCGGGCCGCTGGTTAATCAGGTTTGACAGATATGTGATTCTGCGCATAAAAAAACACTCTGGATAAAACCAGAGTGTTTTTTGTTAGTGCCTGACATTGTGGTCAACCCGTGACCGGGTTGACTACGACTTTCACGATAGCCTGTCACACTTGATAACAGACCATCGATTTTCGTGATGTGTTTTTTTTAGTATTTTCGAATGACACCAGTGACAACTCCAAGAATGTCGACATTTTTGGAATAGATTGGTTGCATACTGGAATTCGCTGGTTCAAGGCGAATACGATCACCTTCAGAATAGTAGCGTTTGAGTGTGGCTTCCTGGCCATCCACTAAAGCAACGACGATGTCGCCTTCTTTACATGTGTTTTGCTTGTGGACAACTACGAAGTCACCATCAGCGATCTGATCTTCGATCATGGATACGCCTTTGACTTTCAGGCAAAACTGATCATCCGGATCAAATAATGGTCCGAAGTCGATATGTTCGTCATCCTGGACGGCAAGAACAGGGCTACCTGCAGCAATTTGTCCAGCCAGTGGAAGACGCGTTCGCTTTTGAGAATGATCACAGAGTTGAATTGCTCGTGACATATGCGATTCACGGGTGATAAGCCCCTTCTTTTCCAGCGCTTTCAAGTGGCACATGACGCCATTGGGTGAGCGAATGCCAAAATTAGCACCAATTTCACGAACTGTAGGTCCGTAGCCTCGGTTAATAATTTTGTCTTTCAAGAAATCATAAATCTCTTGTTGTCGTTGTGTAAGGTTTGCTTTGGTGCCTGCCATAACAAAGTACCTCATTCCTTAAAAATGAAGAGTGAAATAAAAATACATTCCTAAAACGATCAGGAATTCAAAAATATGTCCCATAAAAAAGAAAAAAGAAAGAATTTGAAATAAAACACGATACAGCATCAGGAACTAATAGAGGGGACGTCTTGTGTGATAAGCACTGACATAAATTCTTCTGAAGTTGTATTAGGGTTCATTCTAGTATACTGTCGTCTACACGACAAGTATGGCAATTAAAAATTATCGACTTTGCAATTATTTCGAGTGTCTATTTTTCAAAAATGTTCTGAACTCAATAGTTGTAAGTCTTTAAATCGATATGGCTTGCATTCACGAGTCCAAGTTCGATGAAAAATGATGTTTTTCTGAATATTTGGCAGAATGTTCATAGGGAGTTCCTGCCATCAGTGTAAGTGAGTTGACTCAATTTCATAGTGCCTGCCAGAACTTTGACTGAATCGAAATAAGAAGATAGAGAACTCCCTTAGCTTATTTCTTTATAAATCGCCTGCACAAAGTACTGATGTCACTAGTAAATTGTATAGTGAGGGGCTTTTCTTACTAAAGAAGTCTGAGAGAAAATATAATTTCGTAAAAAAAATGTAGAACCACATAGATAAAATCACATTCTGTTGACCTGCATTAAAAAGTTGTACCAGCCCTTATGAAGGTTGGTTTAGGTAATTTCGCTGTGCAGTTGTAGTGAGGGCGCAGCCCGATTGGAAACTGCACAGCGACTCGCAAACTCTGCTGGGGCCACATACCCCAACGAA
>JAHZKX010000040.1 GCA_022600195.1 Planctomycetota bacterium | reverse complement strand
CGTCGTATACTTTTCTTCACCTGAAAACCTCCGTGTGGTCTGATGTTTGTTGGCTTTGCAATCACACAAACACCGGTATTCACCGGAGGTTTTCGTCTTTCAGGAAATTCAACGAATTCAACTACGCTGCTTTAAGGACTGGTTAGATTTTCAATTTAAATCCCTCTCGAAAACGGGCGACTTTCACTCGGAAACACGAGATGCCTGGTTTCATGCTTTTGATCATCGAGTAGGCGAAAAGTAATGAGTCGAATGTTTGCGATACACTTCAATTCAAAGATGAGTCTGAGTTCTCTTCTCAATCTTTAATTTCTAAGCATCTACACTGCAGAACCATGTATTCGGCGGTGACATTTTGTCATAAGCAATAAAATGGCAAATTAGTGAAATGAGGGTTTTGGATAGGGTACGAAACAACACTGCGGCAGGCTGCTCGAAGGGCTATCTCGCTAAATTAGTAAGTCTGTAAGCTGAAGATTGTTCAAAATAAACGTTGGTAGGATGGGTGTTAAATTTAACTCATCAGGTTAATTAGATCGAGAGAATAAGACATACTACGGACCTGAGATGGTTTGGAGCGGTCGTCATTTAGTAATGATTGGAGGTATCGGGCCAGATCGACAACTACTTTCAACTGACATTTGAGGATCTGAGAAGAGAGACTTGTTGTAAAAACACGCTTTACTAAAAGACTGTCAATTAGAAAAGACTGTCAATAGCTTGTAGTCCGAGTAAACGTATTTAGATATTGACAAATATGGTAATGACAATAAATTAGCCCTTCAAAAACTGCAGTGTTACATAAAAAAATGAGATTATAAGCAATGATCTGTTCGGCCATTTCAAGAGAACACAATCTTGCTTTATGGTAGAATTGAGAATGCAATCGTATTTCCAGATGCTGAGTTTATTGACCGCGGGGATTGAGTAACTGATGAAAACAGACCGCTAGTGCTGAACCATTACGGGATGTTTGACATCATTATTTAAAAACTATTCTGGGAAAACGTTGTAGTCTAAGATTCAATAAAATAATTTTTTAGTGGGTGTCGCTCTGGCACTCGTCTGATCATTGTTTGGTATGAGTGTTAAATAGTTCGGGTCCAATATGAAAATTCAAAATGAGATGCCGCTTGCTACGTCGGAAATCAGGTCGAGGCTGATTTTCGATCAATATAGCCGCTATTTGCCAACAGCCAAAGTGATTCGATCGATCATTGGTTCAGATGAATCTGAAATCCTTGATATTGGAAGTGGTGATGAATGTATTTTAGGCCAACTTCTCCCCCAGCATCGATTTACCTTTATCGATCCACTCTTGGTGAATAAAGTTTCCATTAGTGAAAAACATGATTATATCGCCGGAGATATCTTTGGAACGGAATTAGAAGTAAAACAATTTGGTGTGGTCTGTACCGTTGATGTGTTAGAGCATATTCCAGCCGACTTCAGGGAGCCTTTTCTTTCGAAGATTGAAGAATTGGCAACAGATCTTGTTGTTTTATCTTTCCCCTGCACTGAGCTCGATTCCGAACAGCTCGATTTGCATATGAATAAAAATCACTCATCGATTTTCGGGAAAGATTATCCCTGGTTGGATGAGCATTTTAAGTATGGATTACCAAGTTCGACTGATGTTGAATTGTTTTTTAAAGAGAGAGGCTGGAATACTTATGCTTTTGGTCATGGTCATTTACCTTGGCTCGAAGAGTTTTTGACTTTTTCACTTGTTGCATTAGATATTCCTGTTCTTCGAAATATTGTGTTTGAATTTAGTCGGCTATTTAATGAAATCGCAGTCGATGCAGATGTTTGTCCTCCCTTTTATCGCCGAGTCTTTATTGCATCGAAAAAAGAACTCGGTATTGAGTTGAATGAAATCTTTTCCTGCGAAAAATACCAGGGTCAACTTCAGTCTCTCACAGATCAGTTAAAAGAAAAATTTTATTCCGAAGTGTTAAAGGAATGTAAAACTCAATCTGAATACCAGGATGCGCTTCAGGTACGAGAGCAACAGCTTACGCAGAATTTAGTGGAAGCGCAAGCTCAGATAATGTTCTTAAAAGAGAATAAGCACCAGATTGCGCAGGAACGACATCTCAATAACGCACCGGAAAAAGTTCACTCTCAATCCGAGATATCAGAAAATGCTGAAAGTGAAAATGCAGAAAGTATGGAGAGGGAGTATCATCTCAGTCTGCAATTATCGAATTCACAGGATAAAGTTGATAGATTTGCGCTGAAGATCGACCGTCTTTTAGAAGCCCAATCCGAATTGAAAACAGCATTGGAGCGTGAAAGGTATTCAGTCGTTAAGCCTGTCCTGCGGCGATTATATCGATTGGCTTACCCCGTTTATTTGTTAATGCCTCCCAAAGTGAAATCAATTCTCAGGAAGATAAAGCAAAGATCACTTCCAAGAGCCAGACGATTATTCCATAGTTCACTAAAATTACAACGAGCTTCAAAAGCACAAAAGGCTCAAGCGATTAATCAAATTAACAGTTGTAGCAGAGAAGGTTATGATGTAATCGTTTTTCCCGTAATTGACTGGGATTTCCGATTCCAGCGACCACAACATCTTGCAACTCAGTTAGCACAAAATGGTCATCGTGTCTTTTATTTTAGTACTGTTTTTGCCGATGGTGATCCCGATGTCACGTTGCTCAAACAAATAGACGAACGCATCTTCCTTTGCCAGTTTAATCTTTCTTATTCTCAACATTGTTCCATATACGAACAGGCCGCCACAAAAACACAAGAGGCTATGCTTATTGAGGCGCTAGATAATTTCATAAAAGACTCCGAAATTAAGGAACTTGTTTCAATTGTAGATCATCCCTTTTGGAGTCCAGTAACATTAGCCTTGTCTGGTTCAATGGTAATTTATGATTGCATGGATGATCATAGTGGTTTCAACAACACTGCAAGTGAAATACTGCAAGTAGAAGCGGAACTGCTGAAAAATGCAGATTTAGTAATCACAACATCTGCAGCACTTTCCGACAAGGTTGAGGAAACTAGAAAAAATACACTCATTCGAAACGCAGCCGATTCAAATTGGTTTTCACAACCGCCAGAAAACGTGGCATATCAATCAGATAAGCCAGTGATAGGGTACTTTGGAGCCATATCAGAATGGTTTGATATTGAATTGGTGATTAAAGCGGCCCAAGCCTATCCGGAATACGATTTTGTACTCATCGGAAGTACTTATCTGTGTGATACCGCGAAGGCAAAGACTGTTCCGAATATTCACTTTATTGGGGAAGTTCCCTATGCGGACTTAAAAGGCTACCTTTACGCTTTTGATGTTTGCCTGATTCCCTTCAAGCTAACCGACCTGATTTATTATACGAATCCTGTGAAGCTTTATGAGTATCTTGCGGCAGGTAAGCCCGTTGTGGCTACCGCGATGCCAGAGTTATTACTCGTAAAAGAACATGTTTTCGTTGCACAAGACACAGCATCTTTTATCAGCAAGATCCAGCAGGCATTGGAGTCTAAGGACGATGTGTCAGGAATTAAATCGCGCCAAGAATTTGCGTTAAAAAATCAATGGTCGAATCGAGTTGAAAAACTTGAAAAGACGATTGAATCTATCTATCCATCAGTAAGTATCATTGTACTTACCTATAATAATCTTGAATTTACCCGTAAATGTTTGAAGAGCTTGATGGAGTTTACGAATTATCCGAACTGGGAATTGGTGATTGTTGATAATGCATCGAGTGACGATTCGCCTGAATTTCTGCAAACTTTTGCAAAACAATATGACAATGTGAAAGTAATACTAAATAAAGAAAACGTTGGTTTCTCTGCTGGAAATAATATCGGAATTGAGAATTCGACTGGCGAATTTCTGGTACTTCTTAATAATGACACAGTCGTGACCAGAGGATGGCTGTGGGACTTGATTCGATATTTCCTGAAAGAAAAATCACTGGGGCTGTTAGGGCCGGTCACAAACAATATTGGAAATGAAGCAAAAATATCAATCGAATATGCCAATATGGAAGAGATGGCAAGGGAATCAAGGAAATACACTTCAGAACACAGTCGTGAACTTTTTTACGTTAATACGGTTGCGTTTTTCTGTGCGGTCATTCGTCGTCAAGTCATTGAAGAAATTGGTCTGTTGGATGAAGTCTTCGGTTGTGGTTTCTTTGAAGATGATGACTATTGTATCAGGGCAAGGAATGCAGGTTTTAAAGTAGCAATTGCCGATGACGTATACATACATCACCATCTTTCCGCTTCATTCAGTCAACTAAAAGAGGAAACGAAGAAACAGCTGTTCGACAAAAATAAAGCGATTTATGAAGAAAAATGGGGCCCTTGGGTTCCACATACCTATCGATCTTAATTGAAAAGCATTTCATGGCGACTTGAAAATATTCGCGAAAAGCAGAGTGCATTTCATTCGGTTCTCTCAGATTGGACTTGTCAACACAGGCTGTTTCTGAGAAGCTTCCAACTTAGATTTTCAATGTGTTTATGGCAAATGTTATCTCGGGGAGTGAGCAATGGAATGCTCATTGGGGCAGCGAAAACGTGATTGCGAATTGGGCTACAAAACCCATAAGAACAATTTAGAGATAGCCGCCAAGAGGCTCGCTCAATTGGTGTTGTCTTACTCTGATTGTCATTACAAGTCCATTCTTATTTCGGTCGTTGTAAAGGGAGTTCGTTGGAAGGCTGAGCACGCGGACAAAAAAATGTTGTCCTGCCTCTTCTGTTTTAGACTCAATGCTTTTGCTTCTTCCTCAGTACGTCTCATTGGATGGATAAACTGTTGCAAGTTGAATCGTCTCTCTGCCAGATCAACCTTACGTCTAAAAGAGTGATGCGATATTTCCTTCTGCCAAACAGATCCGGTTTTGAAATCAGCTGGTTTCGTTTGGTAATCAACTGCACGTACTAAGGAGATTGCCAACCTTTCCTGGTATTCAGTTTGTATTTTCGAATAAGAGATTCTATGAGTAAAAACGGGAAGATTATTCTAATCGCACTGCTGTTTCTGGGAGCAGCGTTGACATTATTTGGATTGGCAAACCTGAAACACTCAATCTCAATTGGTTGGACCCATTCCGGACGGTACAATTTCGCAATTTTTACGTCACTTTGTCTGGCAGGAGTTGTCATTGGTTCCCGATTAACTCGAAAGCCTCCTCGATTTATAGGCACTATTATAGCACTCGGGTTCACTCTGATCGCCGGTGCGTGGTGGCCTGTGATTGCAACTCTCTGGTTTATCTTCGCAGCATTTCTGTTAGGGCATCACGTACAGGCGCTGCTGGGAATCACAGCTAAAGATGATCAGTGTGTCCTTCGGTTTTTGACAGGGGCTGGAGTATACGGCACGCTGGTAGCATTGTTGGCGCATTTTCCTATTAATTATCCGGCATTATATGGATTTGCACTTCTTCTGCCATTTTTGATTAATAAGCAAGTTGTTTTTAAATACGGTACTCAATTCAAAAATTGGCTGCTTTGTACTGAGGTAGTGGAAGAGGATCGCTTTAACTGGTTAGGCGCATTGCTTACGGTGATTGCAATAGTCTATTTCGTCATCGCATTGATGCCTGAAATGGGGCATGATGCTTTAGCCATGCACCTGTTTGTCTCTGCTCATATGGCCCATCAGCATGGATGGGGATTTGATGCAACAACTTATGTTTGGGCTGTGATGCCAATGCTTGGCGATTTTATTTATTCAATAGGTTATGTACTGGGAGGTGAGACGGCATCTCGCTTGATTAATATCAGTTTTGTTTTTGCTCTGACGAGGTTAATTCGTGAGTTGGTTCTTTGGGGAGGGGGGGATACGAGTACAATTCGCTGGACAAATCTCATCTTTTTATCAACGCCACTGACCTTCTCAATTGGCAGTAGCTTATTTGTCGAATCAGTCTGGTCTGCATTTACGATTGCGGGTTCATTCGTCATATTCCGAATTTATTCAGGTTCGGAAAATTTGAAAAGTGATATCTCTTTAGCAGGAATGTTACTGGGGTTTGCTATCGCATCTAAAGCAATTGCCTTAATGTTTCTGCCCGCTTTATTTCTGGTACTCCTCTGGCGATGGAAATCCTGGCTCAATTCCACATGCTTCAAATCTACTGTAATAGGTTTATTTCTTTTTCTGGCTCCTGGTACGATCCCATACTTCACGGCCTTCTATAAAACAGGGAATCCGGTTTTTCCATTCTTCAATCAGGTGTTTAAATCGGAGTTTTATCCAAGCGTTAACTTTGACAGTTCCACAATATTTGGCAAAGGGCTTGCCTGGGACTTTCCTTACCGTGTGATATTTCATACTGGGGAATTTCTGGAAAGTCATGCTGGTGGTTCGGGATTTCAATGGTTACTCCTGCTCCTGCCTGCAATCGGATTTCTTGTGCTGAATAAAAATAAACGAATATCGCTTGTCTTGGCCGTAGCCGCGATGTCTCTTTTATTGACATTTCAGTCTGTTAGTTATCTCCGATACGTCTTTCCTGAATGGTTATTACTGACCGTTGTACTAGGTTGTTCTTTATTTAACGGGATAGTCAGAGAGTCGATATTTCAGAAAACCGTAGTCTATCTGGGATTGATGACATTGGGATTGAATTTAATCTTTTTCAACTCAGCTGCATTTTATGGTGATTTTGGATTAAAGCCTTTGTTAAGTGACTCACACAGGAAAACATTTCTTAAACAACGACTTCCTGTTCGAAATGCAGTGGAAATAGTCAATCAGCTAAATTCAGAAAAATCTGCCGTAGCAATATTTGCGCATCCACTCGTAGCCGGTCTATCTGCAGATGCACTGCATTCTTCGTGGTATAATTTTCATTTTCAGAAGTTAATGGATTCTGCACAGGATGAGGAGACATTGGCTACTACTCTCTCCAAAGAGGGAGTGAATTATGTAATCATGCATTCGACATGGGGGACAGATGAAAAAAGAAAATTGATCAATAAAGTCACCGATCCAATATCTGAAACAGGTGATGTTGCTATCCGACGATTAAGGGACGATTATCGGTTCTCAAATGAGTTATTGCAATTTCCTGAATTTCAAAAATTAACCTTCTGGACTTTAGGAGAGAACGTTGGTTTTGATGATCTGGAACATTATGTTTCGGTGAGTGTCGAATCACCTGCTTACCAGACAATTGCAGTGATGCCGAATAAGCAATATAAAAATCAGGTGACAACTCGTTGCTCATCATCTGCAGGGCAAGCCCGAATGCAGATTAATTGGCTTGATGCGAATGGGAAATACATCTCAACGGATCTTCGTCTGATTCAGTGCACCGATGCATGGAAGACCGATTCTATGAAAGTCTTTGCGCCCACTAATGCGCACGCTGCAATGGTGTATGCATCGGGACATACAAAGATACCTGTCCAATTTAAGAAGAATTCATTACTAGAATGAACGAACAAGAAAAGATAACTCAAATTTCAGGTGAGGCAGCGAATGTTTCTATTGCTGTAGTGATCCCCTCTTATAAGGTACACCAACAGATTCTGGGTGTCATATCGAAAATTGGTCCAGAGTGTTCTCAGATATATGTGGTTGATGATTGTTGTCCTGAAGGTAGTGGGAAATTAGTAGAATCCAGTGTGACAGACGAGCGAGTGCATGTCATTTATCATACTGAAAATCAGGGAGTAGGTGGGGCAGTTATCACTGGCTACCGGGCAGCGATTTCCAATGGTGCGGACATTATTGTCAAGGTGGATGGAGATGGCCAAATGGATCCCCGATTGATCCCATCATTCGTCGAACCAATTCTGAACGGAGAAGCTGATTACACAAAAGGGAATCGGTTTTATTTACTTGAGGAAATCAGAGCGATGCCGAAAATTCGACTCTGGGGTAATTCGGTATTGTCATTTATGTCAAAAGTGTCAACCGGGTATTGGAACTTATTTGATCCTACGAATGGCTATACTGCAATTCATGCTGAAGTCGCAAAATATTTACCTTATAGAAAAATCAGCAAACGATACTTTTTTGAGACTGACATGCTATTTCGGTTAAATACTTCGCGTGCAGTAGTAGTTGATGTTCCCATGCATGCACGCTATGAAGACGAAGAAAGTAACCTCAAGATTTCTACCGTCGTTACTGAGTTTTTCTACAAACATATTCGAAATATTATTAAACGTATATTCTATAACTATTACTTACGTGATTTGTCTTTAGCTTCATTCGAATTAATATTCGGATTCTGTTTATTTGTATTTGGCTTTTGTTTTGGGGTCTATAGTTGGTTGGAAAGCATGGCATTAGAGACAACCACATCGGCTGGTACAGTAATGCTTGCTGCATTACCAATATTGATGGGTTTGCAGTTCATTCTAGCTTTTCTGGGTTATGATATTTCGAGAGTTCCAAGTCAATCAATTCACAAGAAATTGCGGGGTTGGAGTTGTGTTATTGAAGAGGATTCAAAATGATATCTCTAATTGATCAATTACGTATTCCTTCGTTAGACAATGTTGATGTTGATGGTGAAGAGCGAATTGCAATACACCGAAAAATGTTCGAGCAAAAAAAAATGCTGAGAATTGTTTTTCAGGAATTCCATCACATCTTTAATCAAATCAATCAACGATATCTTAGCGGTAACGGACTGGAAATTGAGTTAGGGGCAGGGATCGCTCCGATGAAGGATAGCTACCCTCAGGTCCTGGCGACTGATATTGTTGCCAATGCAAATACAGACAAGGTACTTGACGCTGAAGCAATGGATCTGGATGACGAGTCTGTTCGTGTCTTCTATGGTCAAAACTGTTTTCACCATTTTCCACACCCAGATCGTTTCTTTGAGGAATTAGACAGAACGTTAGTTCCGGGCGGGGGAGCGATTATTCTTGAGCCATATTATGGTCCATTTGCAGCGTTTCTCTACAAAAGATTATTTAAAACGGAAGGGTTTGATAAATCGTTCCCCTCTTGGGAAACTCCGAGCTCAGGACCTATGAATGGTGCGAATCAAGCCTTGAGTTATCTTGTTTTCGTGCGAGATCGAAAAGAATTTGAGAAAAAACACCCCTCTCTTTCGATTGTGCATGAAGAGCGAATGTCTAATTATTTAAAGTATCTACTCTCGGGAGGCCTCAATTTTAGACAGCTATGCCCGGATATTATGATACCGCTTGTGAGTTTTGTAGAATGGGTGATCTCGCCACTTAACCGTTTATTATCATTACATCATATCGTTGTCATTCAAAAGAAAAATGACAACTCTTGATGATTGCATAGATAATAAAAAATGAGGCATGTTACTCTGTGGTTCTAACATGACAGATATAAAAGAGGTTCAAGTCAGGCATTGGCACGAGAAGCGGATACCAGCTCTCGGTTAAAAACTCAAAATGGTGCCTCATGAAAACAACTAAATTATTAATTGCGTTTACATGCTCAGCTGCTTGTAAATAGTCATAATTCAGACCTAACTTCTTCGCATTTCTCCGAGGTCCGAGGTGACGCCCGAAACGCCAGAGCATCCCAGGATCACAGGGCAAAGCGATTGAAATGAGTCCACCAGGCCTGACGACCCTGTTCCATTCCTTCAAAACATCGACAGGATTGAGTAGATGCTCTAACACATGCGTCGCAATAAGCCGATCCACGCTGTTGTCTGCATAAGTAAGGGAAGTGGCATCCTGCTCCTCAAGTTCGATTAATCCAGCAGAAATCTCGTCTGGATATTTTTCTCTGGCTAATGCAAGCATTTCTTGACTTCCATCAGTCATGATGTACTTCGAAAAAGTCTTTTTTACATGTGGGAAATGATGGCCTGACCCAGCACCAACTTCCAGGATTATCTCGATGTTTTCTAATTTAGGGACGTTCTTCTCTAAAAGAATGTGTGACTTTTTTAAAAAGTAGCCACCTAGAGTTTTGTCTGAGTTATTCTTATCGTAACCTTGGATGTAATCAATCTGATATGTTGGTTCAGCTCGCATAAAAGATCCTTAGGTAAGAGATAGTCCAAAAAGGAAAATAACTTAGTGTTTGAGGTTTGGACTTCCCCAGAAATAGTGGGCGCTGTGTTAAGGTTATGCGGCCTGCTCAAACTGTTCGGGGCTGATGTAACCCAGCGCGGAGTGACGTCGGCTGCGGTTATAGAACACTTCGATATATTCAAAGATGCTCTGACGGGCTTCTTCTCTCGTAAGATATCGTTCATGATGAACCAGTTCCTTCTTCAATGTGGCGAAGAAACTTTCCATCACGGCGTTATCCCAACAGTTGCCTTTGCGGCTCATACTACAGCTGATCCCATTCGCTGCTAACAGACGACGGTATGCCAGGCTGCAATATTGACTGCCACGATCAGAATGGTGCAATAAACCTGCTTCCGGGCAACGTTGTTCCATTGCCATCTGTAATGCATTCATCACAAACTCCTTGGTCATCCGAGATGACATCGACCAACCCACGACCTTCCGAGAATACAAATCGACAACACAAGTCAGATACATCCAGCCTTGTAACGTCCAAATATAAGTAATATCGCTCACCCAGATTTGATTTGGCCTGGTAGCCCGATCAAAGCCCCGATTCAAGACGTTTTCTGCAACAGGATCCGAATGATTTGAGTCCGTAGTGACAGTGAACCTTTTCGTCGTTTTTGCCTGAATACCAGCTTCTTGCATGACTTTTGCTACCGTATTCTCGCTACAAGGAATCCCTTGAGACTCCAGTTCTTTATGAATTCTTGGAGAACCATAAACTTCTCTATTTTGCCTGTGTGTTTCCCGGATTGTCACTTCCAGCAATCGACGTTTTTGTGACTGATTACTTTTCGGCCGACTTCACCAGGAATAATAGCCGCTGCGTGATACCTGCAGAACATCGCACATCACACTTATCGACCATCGTTCCTGATGCGCCAGGATGAAGAAAATGAGAATTCGGAATTGACATTTCCAGAGGTAGTATGTCACGTTCCATTCTCAAACGCTTGTTCTCTTCACGAAGACGCTTTAATTCTTCCTGTTCATTCGTGTCTAATGGTTCTTCTTTTTCCAAGAGAATTCTTCTCAAATTATGAATCAAATTGACGCCAACACCCAGACTGCGGGCGGCTTGGGTGGCTGTATAGCCTTGTTCGGTCACCAGTTTAACCGCTTCTGATTTATATGCAGCACTGAAAACTCGACGCTCACGTTTCTTTTGGGATTTTCGAGTTGTTGGACTCATTGAACTTTCTCCTAAAAATAGTTTACACTCTTATTTGAGCGCCCACTATTTCTGGGGAAGTCCAGTTCGGCTTCAAGGCAGGTCGAAATAAACTACTCCAATAATAAAATAACCTGACATAACGCACATATTAATAGATATGGTGGATTCTGAAAAGTCCATTTTGTGAATCAATCAATACAGTTCCATCGCACACAAGCTAATTGTATTGCAATTTAAAAATCACTTGCAGCGATATTGCGAGCAATGCGGTCAGCATTTGCCATGAGTGTTAATGTTGGTGATTTCTCTGTGAGTAATGGAAATGATGCTCCATCAACAACGTGAACCCCCTGTAATCCATAAACCTCACCATTCG
>JAHZKX010000002.1 GCA_022600195.1 Planctomycetota bacterium | reverse complement strand
TTCAACATCGGCACGACGCAACATTGGGATAATCTGGTCTACACCATAACGTTTCTGAGGCATCTTAAAAAATCCTTTCCGGGCTTCGCCCGGGATGGATTCTCTCATAATCACTGGTACTATTCACGGGGATAAGGTCACCCAGGCTGTCTGGTCCGATCAAGGAGTGCTTGCAGAACTTCGACAACATGTCTGTGCAGCCCTGGGAGAAGATGATGGTCTGCTGATCGTTGATGAGACCGGTTTCCCCAAGAAGGGCAAACAGTCCGTGGGGGTAGCCCGGCAATATTCGGGAACGCTCGGTCGCGTCGACAACTGCCAGGTGGGCGTCTTTGTGAGTTATTGCAGTTCGCAAGGCGAAACGCTGATCGATCGTCGGCTGTTTCTTCCTGAACAATGGACGGCAGATGAAGAGCGTCTCGCTCAGGCCGGTGTTCCCTCCAGCGTCATTTTTCGCAGCAAGCCGGAACTGGCCAGTGAAATGATCCAGCAGGCAATCATTGAGGGCGTACCGTTTCAATGGGTCTGTGGCGACAGTATTTACGGCACCAGCCCGGTATTTGTGCAAACCGTTCGGGAGTTGGGAAAGTGGTATGTCGTGGAAACATCGTGCGATGCCAGGGTGTGGACCACCAAACCGAAGTTGCGGCCCATCGGCCAAACAACGCGCCAGGGTGGTCGTCCCACAAAGAACGCCAAGCCCCTGAAGAAGCCCCGGCGCGTGGATGAAGTGGTGGCGAATCTTCCCACGTCTGCCTGGAAACGGATGAGTGTTGCGGAAGGAAGTCAGGGACCACGCATCTACGAATATGCAGAAATTACCGTCTGGTTTTCCGAACAGTCGCTTCCGACCGCTCGGCGGGAACGGCTACTCGTTCGCCGTTCCGCGGGACAAGATTCTGAACTGAAATATCAACGCTCCAATGCTCCTGCTGAGATTCCCTTGAAGAAGCTGGCTGAAATCGGTGGCAGCCGTTGGTGCATTGAAAAAAACTTCCAGAGTGGCAAAGGCGAATGCGGGCTGGATGAATACGAAACTCGTGGCTGGACCGGTTGGCACCATCACACCTGTCTGTCGATGTTGGCGTTGCTGTTTTTAACCTTGCAAAAGCAGCGGCTGGGAAAAAAAACATCCTGGCCTGACTGTTCCGGAAGTCCGCAATATACTCAGGCATCTGCTAGACACAAGGGGCTGGACCGCGGCGGTACTCGTCGAATGGAGCCAATGGCGAATGGCCCGCAACCAAATCGCAAAACACTGCCACGAACAAAGACGAAGAAAAGAACTTCGAAGACGCTCAAGAAAACGTAAACAGGCGCTGTAGTACTAGAAAACGTATTTCCTGTCGGCTTATGATCTGAAATCGCTTTTCATTTTTAAAATTCAAATATTCAAGCAATTGTGAACCAATCGAAGGCCATACTCGAATGCTGAAATTCCTCAAAGACAAATTAAAAACGTATATCGACCACAGAATAGAAAACTCAACACAAGAGTTACAAAACAAATTAAACCAGCGTATCAAAGACGCGAATAATTCATTATTTAAAAATATCGAATACTTTAAAAATAATTTGTCGCTTCAACACCATAATCCAGGCAGTCCCCAAAAACGATATGTATTTATCTGTGGTTTTGCAAGAAACGCCACATCGATTCTATCGGAAGTCCTAAACTCATCCACTGAGGTATTTATAGGATCTGAAATCAATGTTCATATGCTTGAAGATAACCCAAAATCATTTCTTGTTTATGGTGGAGAAACGATCGAAGAACAATTTAACAACCGCAAAATTTCAGAATTGCCAATCTGCTACAAAGGTGCCTTTATCCCGGGTAGCACGACTCCGTCAGACTATTCCCTACTTGATTTTTTAAACCGAAATACGGAAGCTTATCAAATTGCCGGTGACAAAATGGCATTATCCGATTTTAAATATGGCGAGAAGACTCAGCAACAAATGCTGGACTCTTTTTGTCAGAAGTACCCTGATGCAATTTATTTTTTTACGCTTCGTTCTCCGAGCGAAGTCTTCTCTTCTTTTTCTCGGATGTTTCCTAATTCCTCTTTCGAATCATTGGTTCAATCTCTACTGGAAACCTGGAAGATAATCCTTACACAGTTCCTGATCTTGAATCAATCATACATCATTTTTGCGGATGATATCACAGGAGAATTATTACCTGAACTTGAAGAAATTCTGGACACGAAACTGAATTTTGCGAAGGAATACCTGGGCCGGTCATTCAAAAGTAACCATAAGTCTGCTGAGCAAGTGAATGCTCTCTCCTCCGAGAAACTGAATATCCTGGAAGACTGCGAAAAAGTCTTTGGAGAAATTAGATCCGTTTTTGATAAAGAAAGTACTCTGGTCAAAAAAAACAGATCTTATTTCATTTCCCTGAAGGTTGTTAATTTTTGTGAGAATATTGATGGCATCATAGATCGAATCGGAATATCAACACAGTCATAAGTTGATTTGCATCATTCACACCTCATACATTCTCCAGGCCCAAGCCATTACTGCCAGATCAGGAATTCATTATCGATGATGACTGAGTCTGGCCTGTGGTTTTGCCAATCAAAGAAGTTTCGATCTACATTTCATGATGGTATTCGGTTTGCCATACCGCTCGGGGAGATCTTCCCACGGAATTCCGGTCTTCAGAACAAACAGAATAGCGTTGACAAAAAGCCGGTTATCCACCACAGTCCGCCCCGGATCACTCGCCTTACCTGGCGAATTTCCTATGTGACTGGCGCTGCCTCAAGATGTTAAGCATTGGTCGCTCACTACACTGCGAGAGAAGCTCGTCAAGATCGGGGCGAAGGTGACGCGCCACGCCAAGTACGTGACGTTCCAACTGGCCGAAGTGGCTGTGCCACGGAGATTGTTCGCTGCGATTCTTGATCGGATTGCACGGCTCGCAATTCCGCCGCCGTGGGTGACGTGAAACTGAAGTGGATCAAATAGTGAAAAACGGGGTTCCTCTTGGAGATGGTCTGCGCAGCACAGACGCTGGCCGTTGAAAAACGCTCCGATTGGCCCCGTTCCCAGATCACTCAAGCTGGAAGACGGGAAACGTGTCGAAAAATCCACACGAATTAGACTCGCGGAGGTGTTGTTGTTATAATTCCGAAGGTTGCGAGTCTGGATCGGTTCCAGGCTCAACCCATATGGGAAATCTCGGATTAAGAAATTTACCGTCTTACTCAGTTTCGAAAGACTCAGTAGTTTCCCGAGACAGCTTCACGAAGCATGGAAATATTCTGTCCGGATGAATGACGTTTTCTGGGCATAATTGCCTCATCCTTATAATTGATCCAGAATCCAGGTCAGTATATCACGTTCTGGATGTGGTTTAAAGGAGCTCAAAGGGTCGCTTGTTCTGGGACTAGACTAAATCGAGTTGTTACAACTCAATCGTAAACAGTTTTTTACTACATGAAATGGACTCAACCGTGTAATGATAAAAAAAGCAATTAAAAAATGCTGTATTTTTATTCCACCGGTCAGACGCTATGTCAATCGGGTGCGCCAAATCAGCGAATTAGCGGCATCTCAAGCACAGGAAATCGAAAGCTTAAAAGGTTTACTGAAAAATTCTTCTGGTCGCATATTAACTCGTAGTCCTGGATTATCCGGGTCAGAAAGTGACTTACGGACGGAACGCCTGCTTGCACATCCTGCGATTCTTCCACTGCCAGAGGTTTCTCTTGGTTCTCACCCGGCATCTGACAATCCAGATCGAATCGTGGTAGCAGAGCGGCTCTTAAATGCGTATCACAAATCTTTAGAGGATGAACACAAATCACGATTAAGACGTGAAGGCGAGGATGTATGGACCGGGCTGATCAGGAATGAATTGCCTGAATTAATGGCAATTATTGAAAAACGAAATGCAAAGGAACTTGCTGACTTTCTCATGAACTTCGGACAATCTTTTGTCTGGTTCGGCGGGATTACGACTTGCGTTGATGGCTACAGTCGGGACCTTGATCAGAAACAAACTGCGTTGACATATCTTGATAAGTTAGTTTGCCTGGGCGAATCGTTAGGCGTGTTGCGTCACGAAAATCCAGAGAGTGGCCCTTGGGGAGAAAATTTACACGTAAATCTGGATGATCTGGTAGAAAAAATTGAAAAGCACCTTGGCATTTCAATCAGTCCACCTCTGGAAATTATTTACACCGATGGACTGCAAATAAGCGATCAATTATTTCACTACAGGCATATCAATGGATTGTATAGTGCAACCAGGATTTCTGAATTAACTTCCAAACGAGGTCGTGTTTGTGAGTTTGGAGGGGGGCTTGGAATAACGGCTATGTATTCGAGGCGGCTGGGTGTAACTGATTACACGATGTTAGACCTGCCGATTACCTGCTTATTAGCCGGTCATTATCTTTTACACGCGGTGGGGCTCGATTCAGTTAGTTTATATGGTGAAGAAGCACTCGAAGATTCCATCAAAATCTTGCCGTTCTGGGAGTGCTTGAACCTGCCGAAAAAGAGTTTCGAGCAAACCGTTAACCAGGACAGTTTTCCTGAAATTGCAGACAATTTGATTTATGAATATCTATCTCAGATCAAAAGGATTACCACAAATCATTTCTTAAGCATCAACCAAGAGTACTTTCACCCAAGAACAGTTAACCACTTTATCAGACAAAGCTCTGGATATAAGGAAATTTATCGGTCGAAATGCTGGGTAAGAGAAGGCTATCTTGAAGAACTTTTTGGTATCAACGATTCCAATTTAAAAAGCTGAAAACTGTTTTTCCTGTCATTTTCGCACTCGCGATAAAATCGATTCCAGGACGTTCTGGAGTCGTCACGAGTTTTACCGTTTCACTCAAACTGTCAGGACGTTTTGCCACGTGATTTCCAAACAGCAGTATTGCGCCCAATATCCATCGCCAGGCGACATCATATTTGTGCGGCAGATGCCGCATTTCCGGTGTCGTACGCAAGGCAAATATATTAAAACGTCGCATGCCCGTGGCGCTCCCAATTCCGAACTGTAGCAATCGGAAAAGACAACATCGAACCGCTGCCAGTCATTTTTCCGAAACAGAATACAGAGCCGATGATCTAGATTGAGCTGCTGATCGAAATGAGATTGAAAAGATCAAGCTGACTGGCTTGAGCATGCGGTTTAGGCATCTTGTTGAACTCAAATTGCAAGGTTTTGGATCGAAAATAACATCTATGTCAGGCTGTTTTCCAATTCCAGTTTAATAACAAAGAATCAAACCTGTTTTTCAGGGACGACTATGTAATTTGAAGCGAAACTGATCATCACTGTTCCCCAAACAGCAGTATTTCAAATATGCCCGAAGCAGCTATCAGCTTTTTAGCAACATTGTGGTCTTATGGTGATATATGACTTTTCACTCCAATTAGTCGTACAAGACAGTTTTTCCCTGCATACCGTGAAAAAACAGTCCTGCATTGCCGGTAGTCAGGACACAGAAGAAAAATTCCTATATTGCTGTTCTGCCATCTCAATCAGATCGCTAAACTACGCATTTCAAATACATATATGTTTTATAGCCCAGAATACACTATCCAATAATAGGTCGATATTGAGGTGATTGCAGAGACCAAGCTCGACTCAGTGGACTCCAGCAGAAACGGTTCCAACTCAATAAAAAGAAAATCGCTACTAATTTGCCATATGAATTTAAAGCGAACTGATATCGTTAAATAGAGAATTTGATTAATGGATTTAATTTACTTTTCACCTGTTCCCTGGAATAGCTATACCCAGCGCCCTCATGAATTCGTGAAATATCTGGCACAATCTGCTGCCATCAAGAATATTTTATGGGTCAATCCGTTCCCCACTCGCTTACCCCGAATTAATGATCTTTTAAGACGTCCGGATCTTGCTCCCAGCAAATCCGATAATAAACTGCCAATGCTGACTGTGATCAATGTACCCTGCCTGCCAGTGGAGCCGCTACCAATTCTTAGGCAAGTTAATTCTTTTCTATGGAAAAGAGTAAAGAAACAACTGTTACATTTTTCTAGTGCTTCCAGTGACCATCTCATGATCGCGATTGGAAAACCCAATCGACTCGGACTCTGGCTATTGAAAAACAGAGAAGCACAAATCAATGTTTATGATCGAATGGATGACTTTTCCCATTTTTATTCAGGGCTTTCAAAACTGGCAATGAAGTCCTGGGAACAACAGACTGTTAAACGGGTCAACCATGTTATGGTCTCAGAAAGACACCTAGCATTGAACATTTCTCATCTCAATTCTAAAATCACAGTTGTTGAAAACGGCTATGACATGTCTTCACTTCCCGTGCCTGAAAAAAAGAATGTTGCTTCCCCGCAACCGGTCATTTTAGGTTATGCAGGATCGATTGCAAAATGGTTTGACTGGGAATTAACTATTGCACTGGCTAACAATAACCCTGATTGCATCATCAGATTGATTGGCCCTTGCTTTGTGAATCCGCCACCTCTTCCTAATAACATTGAATTGCGAAAGGCATGCCCCCGTGAGGAACTGATCGAACAGATCAAACTCTTTTCAATTGGAATTATACCATTTAAAAATATCCCTCTGTCACAAGGCGTTGATCCCATCAAATTTTATGAATACCGAGGACTTGGCAAGCCAGTTTTATCAACACGGTTTGGATCAATGCCAGAACATGCAAAACACGGAGGAGTGGTCTTTTTTGAAGAAACCAGCTTAAATGAATGCGTGTCCCAGAGTCTGAATGTGACTCCCACTTCAACAGAAGTGGAAGCATTCAGAATCGCAAATGACTGGTCAACCCGTTTTGAAAAGATACTCCCCTGGCTAAAATGAATTAGAAGCTGATGAAAGAAACAAACCTCTCAGTAATTATAGTCAATTTTAATTCCAATGAGCATGTCACAGCATGCGTGAAATCGGTATTGGACCACGCACCTGAAACTGAGGTCATTATTGTCGACAACGCTTCGAGCGATAATAGTATCTCACTATTGGAATCGACTTTTCCTAATCATGCACAAATCGAAGTGATACACAACCAAACCAATCAGGGATTCTCTGTCGCCTGCAATTTAGGCACACAACATGCAAACAATGAGTACCTGCTCTATCTCAATCCAGATTGCATGATCTACGAAAGTACCATTCCCAAATTAATAGCCTGCTTAAAAGAAAACGATTCAATAGGAATGGTCGGAGGCCGCCTACTGGACTCTGATGGAAGCGAACAACCCGGAAGTCGGCGGTCTGTCCCGACTCCCTGGCGTACACTTGTACGAGTATTTCGACTGTCCTTTCTGTCAAAACGTTATCCTCGACTGTTTTCTGACTTCAATTTACATCAGCAAAAAGTACCAGAGCATCCCATCGAAGTTGAAGCGATCTCAGGTGCTTGCATGTTGATACGACGCCAAACGTATGAAGAGGTTGAAGGTCTGGATGAAAAATATTTTCTGCACTGTGAAGATCTGGACTGGTGCATGCGTTTCAGGCTGAAAGGTTTGAAAATCATGTTTGTTCCTGATGCGATTCTAACGCACTTCCAGGGAGCCTGCAGTCAATCTCGACCGGTTATGGTGGAATGGCATAAACATAAGGGCATGGTGCGATTTTATAGGAAATTTTTTCGACATCAGTATCCGGGCGTTTTAATGTGGACCGTCATCATTGCAATCTGGATCCGGTTTGGTACGTTTGCAACTTATAGTTTCTTCAAGCGTGTTTTGGGACTGTAAAGCGGTGCAAAAACCTGGCCAGTCAGTTCCCAGGCAATGGCTTGGTCATATCCAAACTAATTGACATCTCCTCAGACCAGCCATTGAGCTTAATATAAGCACACAATCGAATCGATTCACTTTGCAGGTGACCACTTCCCACTCAGTGAATTTAGTCCCAAGACAGTTGCCACAATGTAGCAAGTGCCACTACTCGTGAGGCAATCCATCCATGACCTTGAGTAAGTATTCGCCGTAATTTGTCTTACCAAGCAACTCAGCCTGTTTTGCCAACTGTGCTTTTGTAATCCAGCCGGATTGATAAGCGATCTCTTCCAGACAGGCGATTTTGAGCCCCTGTCGTTTTTCAATGGTTTGAAAAAAGTGACTCGCATCCTGTAAACTCTCGTGCGTGCCCGTATCAAACCAGGAGTGCCCCCGCCCGAGCAGCTCGACATTTAAGCTTCCCCGTTGCAGATAGGCATTATTGACAGAAGTGATTTCCAGTTCGCCTCGCGCTGAGGGTTTCACATTTTTGGCGATTTCAACGACATCGTTATCATAAAAATAAAGCCCGGTCACCGCATAGTTGGATCTGGGAACTTTGGGTTTTTCTTCGATGGAAATCGCACGCTTTTCATCATCAAACTCGACCACGCCAAAACGTTCCGGATCATGAACCTGATAGCCAAAGACCGTTGCCCCTGATTCACGTTGGGATGCCAGCTGTAAACTTTCTGTCAATCCATGACCATAGAAAATATTGTCTCCTAAAATCAGACAGACGGGATCATCGCCTATAAATTCTTCACCAATCAAAAAAGCCTGGGCCAAACCATCGGGTGATGGTTGAGCTGCATATTGAAATGTGACCCCCCACTGTGCTCCGCTTTCCAATAAATCCTGGAACATGGGAAGATCGTGCGGAGTGGAAATGATCAATATTTCTTTGATACCTGCTAACATTAAAGAAGAAAGCGGATAATAAATCATTGGCTTATCATAAATGGGCAGCAGCTGTTTCGAAATAACTTTGGTAACAGGGTGGAGTCGTGTACCAGACCCTCCTGCCAAAATAATACCTTTTCTCGACATTATCTTTCCCTGCATTTTTCAGTTTCAGATGTGACAATGACTACCGATTATATTCAAATTTCTGAAAACGAGAGGACCATTCCGCACGCAATCACTTCAAACTGGATTGCAGGAGCCATCCACGATCCCAAAATATTGCCTCTTGATAACTCACCTACTAACAGGCATTTAGTATTGAAATCCACAAAATAAAGCAACATGTTATCGTGCATTCTGTGAAGAAAAATGAGTAGAAACTGGTATTTTCATTGATTGAGGGAAATCTGTGCTGAAAGTAAGTCTGATCAGACTTGGTTCAGCCCCTGACATACACATGGTCACAGATCAATGTAAGCACACTATAAGCGTCCCTGCTAACAGTAGCGAATATCTTCTAAGCTTCCGCTTTTTTCCAGTAAGTACCATTTAGATTCGAATTGGCTTGACTCTACCTCGCCGCCTGTGTATTAGTGCAGCAATACACATAAGACCTAAGGGGAATGGATGACAATAAAGCCTGCACAATTTGAAGTACACCCTTCTTCGGGAGTACCCATTTATCTGCAAATCATCGAACAGATCAATGCGATGATTGCAGGCGGCAACCTGGACGAAGGAGACATGCTTCCCAGCGTGCGACAAATGGCGACGGAATTGGGAGTGAACCCGATGACGATCTCCAAAGCTTATTCCAAACTCGAAGCGGAGGATATTGTTGGGCGTGTGCGAGGCAAAGGAATGCAGGTGCAGAAGTCGACCCATTCTGGCAATTCCAAGGTGCGCATGCAGGAACTCAAGCCAATGATGGAACAGGCCATCGTGCGTGGTCGCCAACTAGGGCTCAGCGATGAGCAGATTCAATCTGTAGTCAACAAATTGCTTCGGGAGTATAAATCATGAGCACTACCATCATCCAAGTCGCCGACTTGCATAAACAGTTCAAAGACAATCAGGTGCTAACCGGCCTGGATCTTCAAATTGAAGCAGGACAGATTGTAGGTTTACTGGGCACAAATGGTTCTGGGAAATCCACGCTGATTAAATGTTTGCTGGGATTATTGAGACCCACATCAGGCACAAGTTCGGTATTCAACGAGAATTCCTGGGACTTGAGCGCAAAGTCCAAGTCGCGTTTAGGTTATGTCTCGCAAGAATACATCTTACTCCCCTGGATGACCGTTAAAGCAATGACGGAGTATACCGGAGCATTCTACGAACACTGGGACTATGACTACGTCAATGTGTTATTGAAGGAATGGAATCTGGATGAGAAGCAGCGTGTGGGAGCACTCTCTGTGGGGCAACGGCAAAAGCTGGCGGTGATCCTGGCACTGGGGCACCATCCGGAGTTACTGATTCTGGATGAACCGGTGGCCAGCCTCGACCCTGTGGCTCGGCGTCAATTTCTGCAATCACTGATTGAGTTCACTGAAGAGGAAGAAAATACGATACTGTTTTCAACTCACATTACCTCTGATCTGGAACGCGTTGCCTCGCATGTAGTTTTTCTACAAGAAGGCATCGTTGGCTTTTCCGGCGAATTGGATTCGCTCAAAGGTCAGGTCAAACGCATCCGTATCACAGCAGAACAAGACCTTCCACTCAGCTTGAATCTTCCTGGTACACTTCGCTCGCAAGTAGACGGAAAACATGCATTGCTGGCGGTTAAAGATTTTCAAGCAGAAGTATTGGAAACTCTCTCAAAAGATTTAAACGCCACGTTTACTATCGAAGATCTCAATCTTGAAGAAATCTTTCTGGAACTCTCGGGAGTCTCTTCGCTGACAGAAGAGGAGATCACGTTATGAACAGTCAATCTAATCAGTACAAACAAATATTCAAGACTTACTGGCAGCGGCCCCTCATTGTATTGTTCGCACTTCTATTACTACCTATCGTTCTGATATTGGCGCTGGGAGAGACAGGCGGCAATGTCATGCAGATCGGCCCCAGGCCACATGCACCAAGTCGAATTGAGAGAGTTTATACAGATTCTAAGAATGTCAAACATGACGACAAAAAGAACATACAAACTCTATCCGAACTTTTAGAGCGTGTCGATCCTGAAAAGGTAACCGCGCTAAATATGATGCGGTTACACGACGATGACCGGCTGCCCGATTTGAGTCCGTTCCAGAATTTGGTTTATCTTAAACTGGATAGTTATGAATTGACTGACGCGAATGTCGACCAGATATGTGATTTACCGAAACTGGATGCGCTCGTAGCCAGTGGAACCAGATTTCCTGCAGGGACAATCCAACGTTTTGGGCAGAAAGTATCTCAACTGGAACTGCTAGCCCTCACACTGGAAGCCCATCCTGATGAAATTCCGCGAATGTCAAAAGTGAAATTATTGGCGCTACACTTAGTGAATGCTTCACCAGAGCTGCTAAATTATGTGGTACAGATACCACAGCTTGAGCAACTCACGCTTGTTAATTCAAATCTCGTTGAATTCAGCCGAAGGTATCCACGTAAACCTCAGGCATGGGAATACATTGACCTGAATGAACAGCAACTTGCCTTATTGCGGAATCATTCCACCCTTAAAGAAGTGTATGCAGACTGGTTCTATATGCAACATCATGGCAAATTCGAAGAGGGTGCATTTCTGCCCGTGCATGCATTGCCGATCACTTATTCAAAAAATAAACGGAATGCAATCGGTTGGACCATGTTCGCGATGGCGTTACTATTTTCTATCCTGTCCATCCAGCTTTGGGGACATTTCATTTCGCCAGCAGCCTCAGTTGTGCCCCATTACCTAGCCCCTCATCGTCGTGTGGCTGTAGGAATTTTTTCCGTCGGAGTGTTGCTCTTGTGGCTCACACTATTGCGATATGATTTTGGAATGCTGCCCAGTTTCAGCTTGATACTCTTCTTGCCAACGATCTGTTGTTCATTTTCAATCGTCCAACTGTCAGGAAAAACTTATCCGCAATGGCTGGCTTTTCCGACGGTGCTCAGCCTCTTTTTGATCTTTCCTCTATTCACAGAACCAGGATTTAAAACCATTGCAAGCACCGCCATCTGGTATCTATGGGGCCAGATGCCGATACCTGCTTTGACCATCATTGCAATTGAACTTGTGTCCATCGCCTGGAGTCTCACCAAACTACCAGCAATCACTGAATTGGTGAATGAGACCTACACAACTATGCCTGCTCTCTCACCCTGGGATCGAGAACGTGTCAAACAGATACCCTGGAAAAAGATGAACAAGTCCTTCTTGTGGATAATAGACTACGGCACAACGGGACTGAAATACTGTGGTGAATCCACTTGGCAAATGGTACATCTCTGGCGACAAGGCAATACGTTTCGTCCAATGATGATCCTGATGTTTCTTTCAATGATGATTTTCTTCGGCCTGCTGTTCCAGGGAATTCGATGTCTGGTCCTGGGTGAAGCTTTATTCTCACAGGATCTTAGCTGGATGAGTGGCGCCTTTGGCGGCCCCTGTGGTATCGCCGTTATCCTCCCCATAATGATCTGGTGGCAACGGCGTAAAAGTCTGGAAGTCGAATCAATGCGACCGATTTGCAGGCAAAAAATTGTCAAGCAGTTATATTTGTCACTGGCTTTGGACCATTGGGTCGTTGTGATTTGTATAATGGGGATTAATATCCCAGGTCTCTTCGAAGCCCTGAAGGGCAAGACGGAGGCACTCGGATTTTTACTATTCGGAATCGCTGGCCTGCTGTGGATGATAGGAATCAGTTCATCAGTATTGGTTTTTAAACGATCCTGGGTCATCGTCCTAAACATCTTCGTGTTGACTCTACTGCCATTCGCCGTTCTTTTACCTGTAGCCATATTGAATAGCAACAACTTTCCCGACGGAGTGCAAGACGTGCAGCTTCTGATTCAATTTGCATGCATGGGTATCGTTGCTGCGATTGGATTAAACGTTGTCATGTATCGCGTCTTCCTGAAGCGTGAATGGGGATAAACTGTGAAGTGGAACGAATTCATGATTTCTTACTGATCCTCTACACATATTACAGAATAGTTCATCAGAATCAGAACGGCTCTTCAATTCTTGCTGTTTGTGGTTGCTGCTTTTCGCAGGAGCTTTATTGCGGCTTCGACTAGCATTTCGCCGCTTCCCGGCTGGACTGCGGAATTGGTGACTTCATAGCTGCCGCCCGCGTAAGCCGCGCGATGCGGAATGTATATCGTCTCAACGGTGTTCGATAATTCAATCACAATTGTCGTAGGAAATGGAGAGGCTTGTTTGATGGCCAGTCCCAGTTCGACGAAGACCTCGCCGGGAAGACAGACAATTGCGACGTCGCTGCCAATCGTCATCACAGTCACATCAACGGGTATCGTCTCGCCGACGCCAGCTAGTGAACGACTTAGTCCCCATGAGATATGATCGGTGGTCTTTGCGTAGGGTTGGCTATGAAGAAAATGATCCAGAATCAGTTTTTTGTAAGCAGTGACGTGTTCGAAAAAGTCCACCTTTCCGCCAGCTTTGATCATATTGATGGCCTTTACCGCACGATCGACTTCTTCACGGGTTGCCTCCTCAAGAGGTAAACGCACAACCTGAGAATTGACCGTCAGTTTTGTATTTTCAACGGGCCTCAATTGAGCAAGCTGTTTACTGATCGATGTGCCGATCGAATTACCAATAAAATCTGATTTGTTCCTGTTAGGAGTTGCTGGATCGGAATGATTAATGTCGCCACAACATCCCGCACCAAATATTGAGACCACGTCTGCTCCGAGTTCGCTGCGTAGCGTGCGCTCGATAAAAAACGGATAGTCAGCGCTCCATTTCATTCCCCCTACGGTATCAAGATGCAAAGCAAAGTTGCTGAGTATGCCGCGATGCTTACCGTCTTTTATGTTTCGAATCGTGAGCAACCCGATATCAGGATCTATGGGACCAGCAGCACGAATCACTTCAGGATTAGACAGTTTTTGCCAGGTTTTTACACTGCCGTCGCGCATCACGAAGCGACGGTTGAATGCGACGGGCGTCTTCTGTGTCGCTGCACCCGTTGCCAGCGATGATGGCTTCGCGTCAGCATAAGCCTGCACAATGGCTTCCACCGGTTCGTTGATCAGGTTTTCAATATACTTCTTTCTCAACTCTTCCTGCTTTTCTTTGCCAAGATACAAATACAGTTCTTTCATGTAATCAGGTGCGGTATGTGAGTGCGTGGCTGCGATCACGATATTGGTAATCGGAATACCCGTCTTAGCCGAAGCCCGCTTACGAACCTCTTTTGAAAGATCAGTGGCAATGCCGATTAAATCACAGACAACCAGCGCGGCTGCGGTATTACCTTCACGAAAAATAATCGCTTTGGCCTTGAGTGGATCAATCGTGCCTTCTGCCAGCCGTTCGTGATAGTAACCTGCCATTGGAAAACCAACGGGAGGCGTAATATCTGTTTCAGCAATTCCAATTCGTAACGCACTGTTTGCATCCGGTTTGGAAAGTACTTCACTCAGTAGAGACGTCATCCACATCTGGGCTGCACGGCGTTGACCGATACCAGAAAAATGTCGCCGGGATTTGATATCGCCGCGATTTTCTCCGGTGAGCGTATCAGTATCGGGCCCCGACAGAAAACCGGGTTGTTTTATCAACTCATCAATCGCGCCGCGAATGCGACCTTCGCCGGCAGGATCGTTGTAAACCGTTGGATGCAGCGTCGACTTTGCCAGGAGCCATGGCGGCTCAAAGCCCCAGGCTTTCGCAGCGGTTTCGCGAATCGTTTTCAGATTCGTGATATATTGTTTGGCACTGGTCTTGGCGATGACATCCGATTCTCCCTGCTGCCATAAAACCGCCCGAAATTGCCCCAGGCTCTGACCAACGGAAATCAGGCGTGGATGCAGGTTTCCTTTCGGCATCCACTGCATCGAAGAGGTCGAGCCGACGGCCACATTCGCGAAACTCACTGGCACTCTTAAGTCTTTTGCTAACGCATCTCCCAGTGGTGGCCAAATCGAACCGCCATTGCTGCCATCAGGGGCAGGCTGCGGATCATTGGCGACCGCCCATGTCTGCTTCGCATAATGGTAGGCAACGACACGCGACTGTGGATCTGTGACCTCAAATTGCTCATCGTTACAATTGGTTGCGTATGACTGGCCGGCAACGAGAAAAACTTCACCCACTCCCATCGGTTCCACATTGCTAAGAGCCATCACCTTATCGTTCTCGCGACAGCGTACTTCCAGACGATACCAGCCTCCGGCTTCGATTCTCGCTGTTCCTTTAAAGTTCTTACCGTCTATGGTTGGTTTGAATCTCGTCCAACCTCGCTTGTTTGTTGATTTGTCGGCAAGCGTCACCACGCGGTATTCCCATGTGGCATTGTCGCCTCCTTTTTGCAGGACACCTTGAATCAGGACATCTGCAAATCCGACTCCCGGCGCGACTCCCGTGCGTTGAATCACCTGCTGCGGTTGTGGATGTTCCAGCTGCATCTGATCTGCGCCAAAAGAGGCGACTGAACTAAACTGAAGTAAACTTACCAGAATAAAAACACGAGAAATAAATTGCATTTGGTGTGACCTTTTTTATATCAATCGATGAGTAGTTTCTTAGTCTGTTAATCCTATTTTTTCTGAGTGCCCGCCTGTTTCTGAATGGCTTGCCAAAAAGCTTCCGCCAGTTGCTGCATCCCTTTATCTCCGGGGTGGGCAGCCACTCCCGCGTGCTTGAATATTCGTTCCGCACGTGCATGACTGGATTCATCCAAGCCGATTTTGCCAGTATCAATGAAAATCCCACCTGTTTTTTCACAGGCCTGCTTGAGGAGCTTGTCTTTGTTACTGTTTTTCCAAAATTGACCACGCACGAAAATCTCAGGTGAGTTTTGTTTTTTCAATTCGGAAAACAGATTCATAAACGCTTTTGAAAATTGAGTCCGTGCGTCATCTGTTGTTGGTGAGGAGGCATTCTCGCCCAGTGCAATAATGACGACATCCGCTTCGAACTTAAGTTCCTGCTTCAATTGTTCCCGGATGTTATAATCGGTCAGAGTGCGTTCAAACTGGGCAATATTTTTCACCATCACACGCGGATTTCCTCCGGCTTCTTTGACGATTCGGTTCATCAAAACATGTACATAATCTTTTTCTTTAGCACTGGCTGCCATGCCCCAATTTCCTGTCCAACCAATTTTCGGCGCGGGACCATGCAGCGTAATGCTATTGCCCAAAAACAAAATCTTATTGATTGGTAACTTACCTATACGTAACTCCGACTTCTTTTGAAGATGCGAGTTCACTTCGCCCGTTGAAACGGTAACAAAGTCAGTGGCATCTAACGGTAATGCAAAGCGAATCTGACCGGAGGGGAGTTGTTCGAAGGTGAGCGCACCTTGTCGTATAGAATTGACTTGAACAATGGGTTGTTTTGTATTGAGTTGCAGTTCGACTCGATCAAGTGGCTGTAGTGTATGATTCGAGAGTGCGATCAGAGTGCCTTGCGCGCATTGCAGTTCGACAGCGTCTACGAGTGGTGTGTCACACGTCAGTGACGCGGACAGTTTTGCAGCTCGTACAGGTGTGAGTATTCGGTTGCGAATTCCCGTCGGAAAACTCCAGGGATTATACGAACGATTTATTAACTCTTGATCTGTACCGGTGAGTGAGCTGGAACTATTTTGCTCTACTACTGACGCACTGGTGGCCAATGGTTGATTCGCATTCACGGAGGCGGCTTGTTGGTCAGCAAGTTTCTGAGCAGCGAGACGGTCCTTTTTGCCCTGTTGTTCGAGCGGTTTGCGTGCTGCTAAAGCTGGTTTGATATATGACAAGCCAGGCAGGAATCCCAGCATGAAGACATGACCTTCCCCGGCACGACAACTGATCGTAGCTGGTTTCCCGTCTTTGAACGTCGCAAGCACTTTGGCCTCAGTACTACTATTCAATCGAGGTTTGATTATGCTTAACGGCTGTTTCACAGAGAGTACTTCCAGAGACGTATCATCCCAAGTCACTGTATCGTGCGTCGTAAGATTACCGAGGAAACGTCCTGAACCGTGAAAGGACTGCAGAGCCTTCAATTCACCACGTTCGACTGGAAGCGTATCCGATAGTATATTGAGCGGTCGATTGAATTCATCACGTGTGGCAGCTCCCGCGGTCAGCCAGAGCGTGCCACCGGACTGAACCCATCGACTGAGTTTTTCGGCGGCAGCGCGCGTGAGATTGGGGCCGGAAAGATAACAGACTTTGTATTGATCGAGTCGATCGAACTCGCGTTCCGGCACGATGTCGACTGGGGTTTGAGCGTGCGTCAATGAAAGCCATGTATGCATGCGATCAAAGCCATACGACAGATTGCTCTGCATTGTCCAGATATCAGATGATGAGCTATAAAGCAGCGCGACATCAGCCTGTGTCGGTTTCGCAGTTAGCAACCAGTCTTCAACTGCGCCAATTTCCCGAGTAATCTCAGCATTAGCGGTCCAGAGTTCCGGCTTTGCATGCCAGAGATGTGATCGCCACGCAGGACCACCTTCATGACTGCTCCAGTTTGGACCGTATGCAAAATTCATCCACATTCGTACGCCGCGTGCCGTCTCGGCGATGGCTTTGGTTTTGAGATCCCAGGGCGTTCGATTTGCGTGTGAGATTAAATAATGTCCGATCTTCTGGCCACGTTTTCGCGCAGCCGCCTGCATCAACGCTACATTGAATGCACCGCATTGATATGTTGATGAATTATTAGCCCAGTCCTCGCCCCAGATCGCATTTTGATCGTCATCGTCGAGCAGCTCAAAATAGTTAACACCCTGCCCGCAAAAATTAGCGTGATAGATCGCACCGTCGCTAAAGTTGACAATCGTCGGAAACGAATGACCGTAAGCCTCTTCAATGATCCGCTTTTGCGTCGTCATGAAATTGCCGAGCGCCCGCGTACGAAAGAACTGTGTGTAGTAATGCAATGCAGGAAACTGGTCTCGTTCAGTTTCCACTACCGGACGAACTTCATCCCAATTTGAGACCAGGAGATCCTCTGGCGTAAGGGATTTTGATTTCAGCCATTTTCGAAAATGCTCGTGATAGGCTTTGTCCTTTGCCATGAACGCTGCAGGTTGTCCTGTAGGTTCATCCATTAAGACGCAAGCAGCGATATCATCCAAACGCCGTCCAGACTCGCGGAATTTTTCCACATCGTGTTTCACTCGCTTGTGCATTGCCTCAAGATCAGGCCGACAATACGAGCGTTCCTTCGTGAACCACAGGCCATGCACGAGTCGGTTATACGTTCCATTAAAACTATAATAAGCAAGCGTTTTCTGTTCGCGTTCAGTGACCGAATTGTCAACCGGTAACTGGTATCCACCGATACTTGCGCTGGCCAACATCGGAATTGTTTCCGGTTTACGACCATGTTCAGGCCAGTTGAACGCATCAGCCAGTTTGCCGACTTCCTCTGCAAATTCCTGATCCCGCTTGAGTCGCGCGATGTTCACAGGTGATTCCAGATCGGGAGGTGTGATGATTACCAATCCGTTCGGAGTGGCTTCCACGTTGAATGTCTTGATGACTTCAACATCATTCCCCGTACTACCCCCCTTCGTCGGTCTTCCAAATTCCAGCTTCGCGCGGAAATTTGTTGCTTTCTCGTAGTAAGTATGTCGCACGGACAGATTCAAGGCTGCTCCTGAATCCTGATAGATGGTGGGCGTCAGATTGCACCATGGTGTGACATCACCCGATTTCAGCATTTGATCTTTGGGTGGTGCCAATGTCTTTCGAATACCATCGGTGCCAATCGCATAATGTGCGTACCAGGGCGAACGATAATGGTCAGCAAACAGATGCATGTAGACCGGTCGGTCGTAACCTTCACCTATCGTGACCCGTACCAGGGTTTGAGGTGCATAGGGCAGATGATCGGGTTCAAGTTTTTCGTCTGTTGTCAACAACAGACAGTCAACGTGCCTGACATATCCCACACAGTTCTTTTGGTCGTGCTTCGTCAGTGAGAGTGTCACATCCCCGGCTGGTAAGTCGGCATTGAATGATTGCCATGTGTACTCCCAGTCGGAGACTCCGGGAATGACTTTTAAATCAAATGTATTTGAATTAAGGTTTTTTTCTCCTGCTGTGACTGTCACCTGAAACGGTCCTCGCCATGCTGCCACCTGCATGTAACGTACCCAAATCCGATATTTCCCCGCAGTCTTGATCCGCACTTTTTTCTGGGCGACGGCATCGACGTCACCAGTAGCACCCCACAATGTGGTCGCGCGCGAAGCACGCCGTGACTGGGCATTTTTCTCCAATACCCAGCCACTCGACGAGGGTTGCATTGATTCGGCTTCGATGAATATTGATTCCGCATTCGCCTGTTGTGAAGCAAACACAACCAGACAATAAGAAAGTAAACACAGAGCTTTCAGACTACATTTCATTCGTGACTCCACTTATCATGATAGAATGACCTGCGAGTAAAGATGGTGACCAACCTGCAAGGGTTCGTTATCGAATTGAGGTACGAAAACGGTATTTTCTGCGCAGATCAATTCACTGACCGGGGCGCGATTGAGTCTCTCTCATCATTTAATACCAGGTCCCTTTGCATCGCTCGCCTTATATGAAGTCGATTTCATTACGCCAGCGGGTGATTGCAGATAAGCGATCAGATCGCGACGTTCTGCTGGCGTTAATTTATCCAACATCCCTTCGGGCATCATGGAAACGCCGGATGTCTTTCGCGCTTCAATACTACTGAGCGGGATAATCAATTTTTCTGTCGCCGTTTTCAAGGTGAGATGTAGATTATTTTCTTCAGAGACGATGCCCTGCAAAATGCGACCATCTTCCAGCACCAGAATAACCACACGATAATTTGAGGGCACAATGGCGCTGGGGTCAAGAATATTGTCCAGCAGGTAGTCAAGACTGGTTCGTTGAGACCCTGTAATCTCTGGACCAATCTCCTGCCCTTCTCCGAAGAGTTTATGGCATGTTGCACACGTTTTCTTATACAATTTCTTTCCCGCATTCATATCGGCGCTGGCTAATGTTGCGGGTGTGAGTTCTGCCCGATATTGTTTAATCAACTCTTGTTTCCGTTCGGAAATGGGCCTGATCTCTCCCCAGACTGTTTTGAGTCGACTCGATAGTTTTTTATCGTTGATCGCCTGCATCTGACGAATAATCAGCGCTGAAACATCGGTTCGAGGAACGCTGCCTTTCTCGATGGCATTGACCAGAGTGTGTGCATAGTTGGCTCGTGTGGTGAGCCCTTGAATGATTTCCTGACGTTGTGCAGGAGTTACCTTTGAGTAACGAACAAGCAAGAGTTCTGGAACATCTTTCCCTCCAACAGAAACTAAGCCTCGGATTGCTGCCGTTCGGAAATCGGTATCATCCAGTAATGAGCGTAATGTCTTATCTAGCTGCTCCGCCTTACGAGTGAGCAGGATATTGAGTGCGTCCATCCTTTTTTTCGGCGGCTGCGATTGATCATTCATGACTGCTCGAAATTCTTCGACTACTTTTGCATCACCAAAGATGGTGCCCAGCACTTTCGCATCGTAGCGAACATTCGGGTCGGTATGCTTTTGCAATCGGGCATACGTGGCAGGCCAGCTTACAGGCATGGGCAATTTTATTACGCCGGCATACGCATTCAGCACACCTTTTAAACTGGCAGTATGCCATTCTGCGTTAGAAGAATTTTTCCAGACTGCCGCCAAACTTTCGAAGCCGCCTTCAAGTCCTACCATGCGTCGCGCAACGAATGTTTGCACGAGAGGCATTTTGATTTCCGGAATCCATTCCAGTACTAATTCAGAGTGAGAAGCAACGACCGGTTCTAATGCGTACCAGTTTAAAGCCTGCAAAAGCGGATCATTGCGATCATCGACGTTTGACAAGAGTGCTTTCAGGATCTCTTGCACTTCGTCTAAATGACCGGAACGAATACGTTGTTGACACGTTGAAGCAAGCGACCTTCTAATAAGTGGCGTTGATCCTTTTAGCTGCGCTGCGATTTCTGTTTTTAATGCGGGTGACCAAGGTCCTGCTTCGTCGGCAGCCAACTGGATTGCCCAGAAACGAACCCACTCGGAGGCGTTGTTTTTTACCATGCCCGATTTCTGAACGGCTGCCATCCCTCCAACGGCATACAGGGCCCATAGCTTGCGCACGGCTTCCCGTTCATTCTGGGGATCCAATTTGATAATGAGATCTGTGGTAGGTGCAATCATCTTGGAATCTGCAGCTCGTTCTTGTAGAAGACGTCGCGCGGTGCGTACTTTCCATTCATTCTTATCGAACTGAAGTTGAACGAGTTCAGTATTCGACAGAGCGCCTAAATTGCGAGGCGACGTTTTTACATCACCATATGTGACCCGATAGATTCGACCGTTCGATTTATCTGCGACTTCATAATTGTGACATTCGCCGGTGTCTGTCCAGTCTGAGAAGTAGAGCCCCCCTTCCGGTCCACACTTAACGGAAATACCTCGAAACCAGGGATCATTCGCATGCAGAAAATCACGGGCATGATGCGCTTCGAAGCCGGGGCCCTCTCGTTCCAGGATATCTCGATTGAGGCGGTTGCCGTGAATATTGCACATGAAGACATTATTACGATATTCGGCTGGAAAATTGTCGCCGAGGTAAATAGCACAGCCGGAGTGTGCATGTCCGCCTCCCGCGTCATCGTGTACTTTGCCGGTTCGGGAAGTGGTCCAGTCTCCGCCACCCCAGTGGATATGATCCGCACAACTTGGAATTAACGTGTATGAGTAAGGATTAATATCCTGACCAAACATGCGTTCGTAATGTGCACCGGGAATAATATGAAACAAGTGTTTAATCACACAGTTGGTGATAAATGCCTGGCCGAACTCATCGAAATCAAGTCCCCATGGATTCGTCGAACCACTGGCTACGACATTGAATGTTTTACGAGTGGGGTGATAGCGCCATACACCACAATCCATGGGTGTCCGTTGGTCATCGGGTGTGCCTGGCGCTCCGATTCGGGAGTGAGACAGGATGCCATTACAACCATACAACCAACCATCGGGACCCCAGATTAAACTATTGAATACATTGTGTCGTGCTGTCAGGTCCCATCCATCCAGAACCACTTCGGGTGGACCATCGGGACGATCATCGTTGTTTCGATCCGGGACGAAGATCAGGTTCGGAGTGGCGGTGAGCCAGACTCCACCAAATCCCACTTCGATTCCGGTGAGGTTGACTCCATTCTCCAGAAACACGGTTCGTTTGTCGTGCTGACCATCGCCGTTGGTATCCTCCAGAATGGTGACCCGGTCATGACCTGTGTTGTCTTTCTTCCAACCCGGATAGGAAAGACATTCCACAACCCATAACCGCCCCCGCGCGTCAAACGTCATCGCGATGGGTTGCACCACAGCCGGTTCGCCCGCAAACAGTGAAACTTGAAAGCCATTGGGAAGCGACATCCGCTGTGCCGCTTCCTTAACGGGAACCGGAGCGGAAACGGGTTCTGCAGCTCGAACAAAGGCACAGTTCAAAGTGATTGCTACAAAGAAAATCATTAAGGCCATACGCTGTAAATTCATCGATATACTCACATTACGAGAACATTATTAGAACAACTTCGAAGGGTTCTTATCATATCTGCTCTTGAAGAAAAATACACCTCTCATCGGGATTCTCTGGAATAAACTCTCTTCGTCGATTCCTGCATTTCTTGGTTGATAATTTGAAAGCTGATACTAATTCCAGTAAACTGTAATTATTATCATTAGTATTCGATATATTTTCCCCTCAAAATCTCCTTCAATCGATTGACGTTCACCATGTTGTTTCAATTCAAGATCCAGTCAATTTATACCCGCTGTTTTCTTATGATTTCTGTTGTTGGTTCGGCATCTCATCTGGCTTTTGCCGCCGAGAAGTATACGGAGAACCCGGGGACAAAAGGCAATGGAAATTTTGTCATCGGCCCCGACTATCAGATCGACCCAGATCTCACAGACAGGGGAAACCCCAAAGGCAAGAACTTCGAATTCTCAATGTCTCTTGCAGACAGCAAAATCTTTCGCGGCGATGATACGACACTCGATTCTAAAAAACCCGTACGTGAAACACGCAAGATTTTCGTCTACATACCAGCCGCCTACAAAGACGGCACGAAGGCACCCATTCTTGTAACACATGATGGACCGAGTCGCCTGGATCTGGTTCGCAACGCCTTAGACAATCTGACGATTTCCAAAAATCCAGACCGCAAGTTGCCTGCATTCATTGTGATCGCCGTACAAAACGGGGGAAATGATGGCAAAGGGAGCGAGCGCGGTCTCGAATACGATACGATGTCTGACCGCTTCGTCCGATTTATCAATTACGAAGTATTGCCGGCAGTGTTGAATAATGCGGAAATCAAAGCCGCCTATCCCAAGATCGCATTCACAGAAAATCCCTGGGGCAAAGCCACGATGGGTTGCAGTTCCGGTGGTGCGGCGGCATTGACCATGGGTTGGTTTCGTCCTGACTTGTTCCGCCGTTTGATTACCTACTCTGGTACGTTCGTTGATCAGCAGGATGATGATGCACCAGAAGAATCGAAATTACCACTCGGTGCGTGGGAATACCATTCCAGTATGAAACTGATCGAAAACAGTAACAAGAAACCTCTGCGAATTTTCACTTGACCTTCCCCCGATGTTAGTACCAGCCTAAGTGAGAGAATCGGGGTTCATGGGGTCGGTGTTCTTCTGGAGTGAGGCCGTAGGCCGAACGGAAGAAGAACACCGCGCGGCAAATGCCGCAGGGGTTTGGTAATTCAATG
>JAHZKX010000039.1 GCA_022600195.1 Planctomycetota bacterium | reverse complement strand
CTCGCCTGCGTGCCACTCGATTTTGGCCACCACGCGACGCGCTCGCTGCCATGATTTCGCTTGATATTGGAAGCTGTGATAACAGACCTTGGGCTTGGGGGAAGGCCGTCCGACCGGACGGGTGAGCAAATGCGCGATTTCGTCGGGTACAAATAGACTGTCGAACGTTAAGTCCCGTAGCCAATTGATCTTTGACAACAAAACCTGTTGAAAGAACTGACGTTAGCCGGAGCACGTATGCCGCGAAGGACTGCTGGTTGTGACATTTTAGGAGAGAGCGCGCGTACGGTGAGCGTGAAGAAATCACTTGCTTATTGATTTGATCTACGCCGCAATCCGCTCGTATGACTTGATCAGCCCTCCGAGATGTTCCTCGCAGTGGATCTCATCGATCCTGATCGTCTCGAATTCCGGCGGCGGCTCGGCACAACAGGGCGGCAGATGTTCTCGCGAACTGTGCGCTCGTTGTTTGTTGTAGTAGCCAACAAATTCCGAAACGAAATAATCGAGATGACGTTGACCGAATGCGATGAAAGGTTCAAGGCTTCGTATTTTATCGTTTGCACAAACCTCTCGACCCGTGCATTCAGATTGGGAGAGCGGATCGGCAGCCTCTTCGGCTGGATGCCTTCGTTCTTCAGATACTGCTTGAACTCGGCAGAGAACTTTGTGTCTCGATCATGAATCAGATAGGTCGGCTTCTCATCCTGGTCGGCAACGTGGTTTACGAACGCTTTGGTCTGTTCCGTGACCCAGGCAGAATCCGGATTTCGCGTTGAGGCTGTGGCCAAGACTTCACGCGTTTCAAGATGCATGAAAACCAACACATATAAATCGACGAGCCCCCGCCGTGTCACGGCTCGTTTCGTAAAGAAATCGCAAGCCCAGAGTGTTTCCGCATGAGTTTTGAGAAACTGATCCCAGGTGCCGGTACTTCGTTTCGGACTCGGCTCGATCCCTGCTTCCTTGACGATGTTCTTCACCGTCTGACGGCAGATGCGGGAGATGCCGAGTTTTCGAAGTTCACCCAAGATGCGAGTGTAACCGAACCCCGTTTCCCGGGCGATCTTGAGAACCAGTTCCCATAGTACGGCACTCTTTCCTGGCCGACCGATCTGCTTTTCCTTCCGACCTCGTTTCTCTTCCCGTACCCAGCGATAAAAAGTCCCGGGAGTGACGATCGTGATCAGTTCGTTGATCGCTGTTCCGAGCGGCTGGCCATATTTCAGGAGCTGCCTACGTTCGTGAGGTTTGGTATGAATTTCACCTGGGATACGGTCCCGAAGAATCTGGTTCTCTTTTTTCAAGTAGAGGACATACCTAGCAAGCAGGCTGTCGGAAGCAGTCGCAATCAGAGTCAGCAAGGGATGAAAAAGTTGGATCATCGTGGTAAAATCAGTCTCGGTGGTAAAATGCAGTAAAATAAGGGGATATCACTTTATTTATACCCCGCTGACACACAGTTCACATTAGATTGACGACCTCTTTCCATGCTCTGCGGGACTTTCACCGACTACAGGGCTACAGAGTTGACGCAGTTCACCTTAGATATCGGGGGCGCGGCTGCTTTTAACCTGCCAGTCATTCTTCGAAAGCTGCGAGTTACCAACAAGTCACCGTAGATAACTTAAACCTTTGTGAGTTTCTTCGGCTTTACAACCTCTGAGATCAACCTGCGTACGAGTCGTTATGAAAAGCGTTTTGTACGGGACGGAGAAGGTCAGTTTTTTGGACAACCGACTGCCTTCAATCAGCGAATCTTGCTGACTGCTTCGGCCAGCGCGAGCCCGCTGAGATACGCACTCTCAATACGTGGTCCGCCGCACCAGTCCCCGCAAGCTCCCAGCCGCAATTCTTCATCGAAGAGGCACCGTTTTTCCAGCGGTTCGCTGGGCAATGCAAACCGCCATCGATGAGCAGTAGCGAGTCTATGGGACTGGGGTAGTAAGCCAAGGGCTTGCCAAAAGCTGGAAATTAGTCGAGCCGTCACCACATCTTGTATATCTTCTAAGTGTGTAGTCGACCAGTCAGGATTCCCGTGCAGAACCCAGCAATCTGGCTCCGTCGGACGCCCTTGCTTGCTGCTGTTGCGAGCAATCCAGGAAAGTGGTGAATCAACAACAGTCGCAGCATCCCACGGCACATCCAGTCGCTGATCGAGAGCTAACATCACCGCCCAACATGGTGCGAACTTAGCGATGCAAATCTGCTGTGCGAACCTCGGGAATTCGTTCAGTAAGCTGGCCGACTGAGGAGCCGGGGCATTAAGAATCAAGAAGTCAAAAACGCCGAGGTCTTTGTCTTCCTCGGCGAGTAGTCGCCAGCCGTGTTCAAGTCGGACGACTTTCGAGACTCGGGTTTGCAAGACAACGTCCCGATCACGGGCCAGATGCTTTGCAATCGCTGTCATACCTGGTACGCCGACATAGCGTGGCGTCTCCGAATTCGTTGACTTCCACACACCCGAATCGAGCGACCCTGTACGACACTGCCAGGGAGCGACAACTCCATCCGCTATCCAGCTTTCGACTTGCTGAGCCATCGCCGCCTCCTTGACGGTGAAGTATTGGGCTCCATGATCGAACGAAGCATACGACTCGAAACGTCGTAAGGAAATTCGACCACCAACTCCACGACTTTTATCAAAGACTCGGACTCTAAAGCCCGCAGCACAAAGCTGGCGAGCGCAACTCAAGCCACCAATCCCGGCACCAATTATTGCAACGGTTTGTTTGCGATTTTCCATTGTCATCATCAAGCTTCCCTGAAATTATCAGCGGTTGCGATTCTACTTTCTACCACCGTTGCAATGCGGGTTCCTACTTGAATGGACCAACCATAATACTGGTGATCCATCTGTCATAGAAACCTACTGTCTGTGCTTGTACCTTTTTATCGATCACAAAGCAAGTATCCATCAGAAGGACACCATAGGAGAGATTCTGCACCGATCCGTAAAGGAAATCAAAAACAGAGACCTTCAGGTTTTGCCATTAATTTCGGTTCAACAAAAAATACTCCCCTCTGATTGTTGAGGGGAGTAGGTCTTTCACTTACATCTTTCTCTTCGTGTCTCGATGATTACAGATCACAGGTACTATGGATTACTTCTAATTTTGAGTCACGGCGCGATCACCTTTCTGCAGCATGGGTTTCTGGTCAAAGCGATCCAAGTTCATGACTTTGTTCCAGGCAGCCACAAAGTCATGAATAAACTTCTTTTCTGCGTCACGGCTGGCATACACTTCTGCAATCGCCCGCAACTGGGAGTTGGAACCAAAGACTAGATCAACAGAACTGGCAGTCCATTTAACATCGTCCGACTTGGGATCGCGTCCTTCGAAAAAGTGATCGCATATGCGTGACTTCTGCCACTTCGTGTTCATGTCAAGCAGATTAACGAAGAAGTCATTACTCAACGTGCCGGGACGTTTGGTAAAAACACCCATTCCTGGTACACCCACATTCGTACCGAGCACCCGCATACCGCCAATGAGGACCGTCATTTCAGGCGAGGTCAGAGTGAGCAGGTTGGCTTTATCCACCAGCATCTCTTCAGCCGGCCGATCAAGCCCGTGCGAGTAGTAGTTGCGGAAGCCATCCACCTTGGGTTCCAGAACAGCGAAGGATGCGACGTCGGTCATTTCCGGTGTGGCATCAGTACGTCCTGGTGCGAAAGGCACTTTGACGGTGTGTCCGTTTTTTTTGGCAGCTTCTTCGACGGCAGCACAGCCCCCAAGCACGATGACATCGGCCAGTGATACTCTGGTTCCGTCGGTCTGTGAGCTATTGAATTTTTGCTGAATTGTTTCCAGATTTTTCAAGACTATCGCCAGTTTTTCGGGCTGGTTGACTTCCCAGTCCTTCTGGGGGGACAGTCGGATGCGTGCGCCATTGGCCCCACCTCGATTGTCGCTGCCACGGAAAGTGGAAGCGGAAGCCCAGGCAGTGGAGACCAGTTGAGTAATCGTCAACTCCGAGGCGAGAATCTCACTTTTGAGAGCAGCGATATCATGTTCGTCGATGAGTTTATGATCGACTTCGGGGACGGGGTCCTGCCAGATCTGCGGTTCTGGCACCAGCGGTCCGAGACAGCGGGAGACCGGTCCCATGTCGCGGTGTGTCAGTTTGTACCAGGCTTTCGCGAAAGCTTTGGCGAACTGGTCCGGGTTTTCATGAAAGCGTTTTGAGATTTTCCCGTAAGCCGGATCGACCTTGAGGGCCAGGTCGGTAGTAAACATCATCGGTGCGTGCGTTTTAGAAGGATCGTGTGCATCGGGAATTGTTCCTTTAGCTGATTCTTCTCTGGGCGTCCATTGCCAGGCATCAGCGGGGCTTTTAACCAGTTTCCACTCGTAGCGAAACAGATTGTTAAAGTAGCCATTGGACCATTGTGTGGGTGTTGACGTCCAGGCACCTTCCAGACCACTGGTGATAGTATCATCTGCATTCCCTTTGCCGAATTTGTTTATCCATCCCAGTCCCTGATAGATTAAGCTGGCTCCTTCCGGCGCGGGACCGACGTTATCTTCTGGACTAGCGGCACCATGCGCTTTACCGAAAGTATGTCCCCCCGCGATGAGGGCGACGGTCTCTTCATCGTTCATCGCCATCCGGCCGAAAGTTTCGCGGATCGCATGGGCGGCAGCCTGGGGATCAGGTTTGCCCGCAGGTCCTTCGGGATTAACATAGATCAGACCCATCTGTGTGGCCGCAAGCGGATTTTCAAGCTTTTCATTTTTCATATAACGTTTGCGTCCCAGCCACTCGGTTTCAGGTCCCCAGTTGATATCTTTTTGAGGCTCCCAGACGTCTTCCCGTCCGCCGGCAAAACCGAAGGTTTTAAAACCCATGGATTCGAGTGCGACGTTTCCTGTCAGAATCATCAGATCAGCCCAGGAAATTTTACGCCCGTATTTTTGTTTGATGGGCCAGAGCAGGCGACGCGCTTTATCAAGATTAGCATTATCGGGCCAACTATTGAGTGGTGCAAAGCGCTGCATGCCATCCGATGCACCTCCACGACCGTCAGCTACACGGTAGGTCCCTGCACTATGCCAGGCCATGCGGATGAAGAGGGGGCCGTAATGTCCATAGTCAGCAGGCCACCAGTCCTGCGAGTCGGTCATGAGTACTCTCAGGTCTTTCTTGATAGCTTCGATGTCGAGCTTGTGAAATTCTTCGCCATAGTTGAACTCTTCCCCCATAGGATTACTTTTTACCGAATTCTGATGCAAGATTTCCAGGTTCAACTGATTAGGCCACCAGTCTCCATTGGTCATACCACCAGCTGCCGTATGTCGGGAGGTAACATTCTTGATCATGCCCATGATAGGGCACTTACCACCGGTTGTCTGACCATCCTGTGTCTTGTGGGTTTTCTGGGCAGGCTGCTGGTCTGGTGTTAACTGTGTGTTTTGTTTCTGAGCCAAGATAGATGTACTGATACAAAGAGTCAGCACCGACCAGTTCGTCACCGTACGTTTGATCCACTTCTTCATGATTTTTCCTCATGTCTGGCTTGAAATTCGTTTTTATCAACGGGAATCATTTTCCCTGCATAAACACTCTACGCTGGTCCGACGATATTCACAGTGCATTCTATGTATATACATCATGCATTTTATGCCTGAATTAAACAGAATCTGAATGAGTTGAACCTTGGTACCAAAAAGATTAGCAGACAGACAAAATATTTGAGAAAAATCGCCGCGCTAGACATGGAGGGGGGCGCGATATTAAAATGGGGTGAGATTAAGGATAGGAACAGTTTCAGGTTCAACTCACTTCACCCCTACGGGAAGAGAAACAAAGCCTGAAGAAAGAAACCGTCGGTAGGCTAGGAAAGAGTGACATACTGCGCGAACTGATTCTCAAGATCGCCCGTGAAACAGGGTTTAGTTAGACTCGAATCTTGGGTGAACTTCGGAAACTTGGCATCTTCCGGATCTGCTGTCAGACGGTGAAAAATATCGTCAAGGAAGCAGGGATCGAGCCGAGTCCGAAACGAAGTACCGGCACCTAGGACCAGTTTCTCAAAACTCATGCGAAAACACTCTGGGCCTGCAATTTCTTTACCAAACGAGCCGTGACACCGCGGGGGATCGTCAATTTGTATGTATTGGTATTCATGCATTTTGAGACGCGTGAAGTCTTTGTGACTCCATCAACGCGAAGTCCGGATTCTGCCTGGGTCACAAAACAGGCGAAAGCATTCGTAAACCACGTTGCTGACCGGAACGAGAAGCCAACCTGCCTGATCCATGATCGAGACACAAAGTTTTCTGCCGAGTTCAAGCAGTTTCTGAAGAACAAAGGCATCCAGTCAAAGAGGCTGCCGCTCCGTTCTCCCAATTTAAATGCTCGGGTTGAAAGATTTGTGCAAACGATTAAATACGAAGCCTTGAACCATTTCATCGCTTTCGGAAAATACATCTCGATTATCTCGTTTCGAAATCGTTGATTATTACAATAAACATCGAGCGCACAGCTCACGAGAACATCTGCCACCCTGCTCTGTTGAGCCGCCCCGGAATACGAGACAATCAAGCTCGGTGAGATCCACTGCAAAAAACATCTCGGTGGGCTGATCAAGTTGTACGAGCGGATTGCGGCATAGATCGATTCGAGTACAAGTCATTTCTTCATGCTCAGCGTACGCGCGTTCGTTCCTGAAAAGTCATAATCAATAGTCCTTCACGGCATACGTGCCTCGATTCGCGTCAGTTCTTTCAACAGATTTTGTTGGCAAAGATCAGTTGTCCGTTGAACTTAACGGGCAACAGTCTTTTTGTACCCGCCGGTCGAGGTTTGGTCGACGGACACTCCCCTTGAAGCTGGTCAGGAAATAGCTATATTGGCATGGGCTGCGGGATTTTGGTGGCTCAATTCGTGCCGGATTGTTTACTTTTGACGAGTCTGGAGACACTCCTCACTTCGGCTTTGCCCATGGAACTTTACCGCAACATATCGCTAAGGGCGAGGAACGTTTCCTCATTGAATGGGATCGGGAGACCGATCAGGTTTACTACGATATTCTAGCGTTTTCAAAGCCGAACCATATTCTGTCTGGGCTATCCGCTCGTTCGAGGTAGCCAGAAGCGGTTTGGCCGAGATTCAGTAACTTCCATGTACAAAGCGATAAACACCAACCCGGTTATGCCCTTGGTATTGCAGAGTACGGATTGAACCAATTCCGACAACAAAGGACAGGCTATGGATACGTTTGAGAATGGCACGCTGGCCGAGGAACAGATGGAGATGGTAATGGCCAAGTGCTGGGAGTGTGGTGAGAAAAAACTATGCTACGAGCATCTGGTGTGTTGCACGGGAACTCGATTCCACACTTGTCCTGAGTGCCGAAAAGAAATCGAAAGCAGGGGCGATGATTTCGAACTTCCGGTAAAAGTAACCTAAGAGTTGGTCTTCTCAGAGTCACGATTCTTCCGACAGCTCTCGCAGCAATACTTCGCATCATTCTAGAAATTCTCACATTTGTTTCGCCAACAGAAAGGTTTTCCGCAGACCTCGCAGATTTTCTCAGACATGTTGGGGGGACTCATTGTCATTAGATTTCCGATAATCTCGCGCGAAATCTCGACACTCTCGTGTAGGGATGTGCCGTTGATCTCTTCCGTCAGACACATTTATTCAACTTGCTCGCATTAGTTGAGTGTGGGGTTCAGACGTAGCAGCATGGGTATGAATGCCTGGTCGTGCGTAGTTCTTGGTCTGCCGCGGTAGCTTCATGCCAAAATCACTTCATCCATCTCCTTAGAGCATTTCGGACGGCGATGTTCCCCTGTATTTAATTGCCCAAAAGACTGGACTTTTAATGCTCAAATAATCATTTGTAGTAATATCATCATGACATACGGCACTGCGGAATCTTTGCTGACTGCAGGGCCGGAGATTTGACGCAGTTCGCCTTATATATCCATATCGGGTCTACTATGAACTTGCCAATCAAAAGTTCAAAAGCTGTGAGTTTCTTCTAAGGCACTATATAGGGCTCATTTATTTAAAGACTTCTAGAATCAGTCCGCGTATAATTCGTTATGAAGAAGGTTTCGTGTGTGACGGTTTTGTCGGCATCATGCTGAATTTTCCTAAATTAAACAAGGGTGTAGTGGGCAATTGGTTAAGGCTGGCTGGGTTGTGGACGTAGACTTTGTCCTCATACTTTCTTGAATTTTTTTCTACATCTTTATATATTTTTTTTGAGCAGATTTGATTAATTGGCGTCAACTTCATGCAATCTCACTTCAATTCTGAATATCCGTCTATTGAACACCTGAGAGCAAGAGCCAAATCGCGAATGCCAGGTTTCGCCTATGATTATCTCACAGCCGGGTGTTTTACGGAAATCAACTTAGCGAGGAACAATGACGACATTCGCAAAGTTCAGCTCAGACCTTGGTATTTGCGCGATTTCGACAGAGCCGATCAAGCAACCGAACTGTTCGGTGAAACGTATGCAGCACCATTTGGGGTTGCGCCGGTAGGATTACAAGGGCTGATGTGGCCCAAGGCCTGCGAGTATCTAGCGCAGGCTGCTGTTGATCACAATATCCCATTCACGCTGTCCACCGTCAGTACAGCCAGCATAGAAGAAATCGGGAAGATCACGAATGGCAAGTTCTGGTTTCAGCTTTACCATCCAGCAGAGAGTGAACTCCGGGACAAGCTGCTGAAAAGAGCGTGGGAGGCGGGCTGCCGTACGCTCGTGATTTTGGCAGACACACCAACCTTTGCTTATCGCCCAAAAGAGATCCGAAATGGCCTTTCAATTCCTCCGAGGATGACGCCTCGAAACATACTCCAAATGTTCTTGAGTCCGTCCTGGGCAATGGGTCAACTAATCGCAGGAAAGCCTGAGTTTCAGACAATGAAACAATATATCCCCAAAGGTCTGAACATGAAGCACCTAGGCTTGTTTATGAACAAAACCTTTTCGGGACGACTAACGGAAGCCAAGATCGGAGTAATCCGTGAAAAGTGGCAAGGTAACTTAATCGTGAAAGGAATCGTTAATCCAGATGACGCAGAGATCGCTGTCAAACATGGCTTAGAGGGATTGATCGTTTCCAATCACGGTGGTCGACAACTTGATCGAGGACAATCAACCATCGTTCCGTTGTACAAGCTCGTGCCGGAGTTCGGCAGCAAGTTGAAAATAATGATTGATGGTGGAATGTACTCGGGAGCTGACATCGCGGCATGCCTGGCATGTGGGGCCGACTTTGCGTTCATGGGACGCACTCCGATGTTTGGCGTGTGTGCCCTCGGCAGGTATGGTGGTCATCACACTTTTGAAATGCTCAAGAAGCAACTCCAACAGGTGATGGAACAGGTCGGTTGTGCAAGAGTAAGTGACTTATGTGACCATCTGATTTCGGAAAGCGTCCCCATCTGACCAGAAAATAAACAACACATGTCGGGAGTAACTTTCCGTTGAGAATGTGAAACGAGAAATGAACAACATCGACATAATCAATCGCTTGATATTTCTTGCACATGCCGCAGCTACACTCTACATGACGGGTTTGATTTGGTTTGTCCAGATCGTGCATTACCCATTGCTCGCTTCAACAGGAAGTGCCGAGTTTATGGCATACGAGAAACGGCACATGTCGCTGACGACTTGGGTTGTAATGCCTCCTATGCTCGTTGAGATCGCGACAGCCGTGCTTCTGTTCTGGTTGCGTCCAGCTGGGGTGACGAGTTGGCAAGTGTGGTCCGGAATCACCCTGCTTACCATGATCTGGCTTTCGACAGCTTTTCTTCAAGTCCCCTGCCACGAAAAACTGACCAAAGGCTTTAATACCGATGCCCATCAGCGTTTGGTTTCAACGAACTGGATAAGGACCGTCGCCTGGACTCTACGTGGTCTATTGGTAACGTGGATGATGTGGAACACTTGGGTAATATCATGAACGGTGAATACCGCTTATTTGCTATACCGTTCCGCACCTTCCAAAATCACCATTTAATCTCAAATCCACTTTCTAAAACTTCTGGTGAGTCTGACGTGCCCCCAAGTATGACACCAGTCACACGACTTAGTGTCCGATTGTATCAATGATTGTTCTGTTTGTCTGCTGGAGCAGAGCGGAAGCAGAGCGGAAGCAGAGCGGAAGCAGAGCGGAAGCAGGCAAACAGAACAGTTTTGCCTCCGGCAACGGAGCTCGGTATCGTCGGGTACAAAAAGACTGTCGCACCTTAAGTTCAACGGACAACTGATCTTTGACAACAAAAACTGATGAAAGAACTGATGCGAGACGGCGCACGTATGCCGTGAATGGTTGTTGGTTTCAATCTTAAACGAGCGGACGCGCGTAACAGCAGGCGCGACACCGAATCTAAGGTGAGCTGCTTCAACCCTGCGGCCCTGCGGTCGGTGAAGGTTCGGGATTCTTCACGGCTCCAGGTAATAATTAACTGAGTCTAGCTTGAAGTATCAATAAAGAACCATCAGAAGACAACTCATATTTACTGTATTGAGTAACACTCCCAGAATTGTTCGGCCAGCAGTATTTTCTCTGATTGCGACCATACTGATTCCCCCCCCTGCTAAAGTCAGGCAGACCTGTAGAAGTGTGATGAATCCATGAATTCCTACTGGCGGTTCAGTAAACAATAGTATCCAACCAAAAGAGACAATCAGACCTAGAAGCAGACTAGTTTGCCCCTTCCGATTTCCAGAGCGGAATAGAAAACGAACAGCAGGACTCAATAAAGTGTATAGCTTCCTTTCTCGTTGAATCTGAGTTTCTGAAAATGCAAGTCGTACTCCAGAATAGAGACCAGCCAGGATTCCTGTGAGAGCAAATGGCAAAAACAGAATCATCAGTGTGATGCCCGACGCCCATTCGTTGATAGGATCTCTACCAGTCTGTCGAGAAGATGTCGCTGCGTCAGTTGCAACAAGGGCGTGCCAGCCCATGTAGAGCAGGCAAAACATCAGATAAGCCAAGAAAAATCCTGCCAAAGGTCCCAAAACAACATAGAACAATATTCTGATCCAGTCTGATATCCTGTATTTATCAGTCGAGCCATTCGAATCTGGAAGTGTCAAACCCATTGTTTTCTCCTCAATTGATCCAGAATCCCGATTAGTATATCAAGTTCTGGATACGGTAAAGGGGGCAAGATCTAGCCCAGTGAACTGTGTAGCCTGATGGAGCTGTAATCTCTTCTCCAGCGTTCGCTCAGCACTTTGACTTCCCATAACGTATCGAAGATTTCACCGTTGAGCAATTCATCTCTCAGATTGCCGTTGTCTCCACCGCTTGCCGAACCGTAATCGACAGCAAAAAAATAACTGTCCAGAATGAGGTCCAATTAGGCGGCCAGAAAGGGCCATTCGCGGGTCCAATTAGAGAAATGCCATCTCCATAAAACCCTTGATAACATGGGTTTACAAATTCTGTTTCGGAGTCCCGCCGCCTCCATTTTTATGCTGTAACTAGTTGTTATAAAAAATCTTGCAAATTTTAAGGACGCGGGAATAGATCCCGCGTCCTTTTCTTTTGGAACAAGCAGGATTACTACGCAGTCTTTTTGTACCCGACGTGTCCGGACAACAGTAGCATCTCACGTCGCCGTAACCGAGGTCATCGGCGAGAATGAGAATAATGTTGGAGCGTTCGGCGGCAGCGAGCCCACCACCCAGAAATGCGGCAAGTGCCACAATGCAGTAGAAATCATAGGGGTAAAAAAATTTGCCTTCATATCATTAGCTCCAGGCAGTGTCGGCTAATCGGAATTCGGCATGTAAAGGGTTGCCACTGACTATTTTTTCTTTTGCTTCATCGCTGCTTTGAGACCTTTATCTTCCCCGTAAAGTGGCGAATCTGATCCTCTGCTGTTGGGAACCGGTTCGGCGTTAACACTGGGTAGCCACTTTTTGTGTTCCTCGATTTGTTTTTTGTATTCGGGATTAGAAGCCAAATTTATCAGTTCATTGGAATCGTTTTGATGATCGTAAAACTCCTCACTGCCATCGTAGTATCGGGTGTAGCGAAATCGTTTCGAACGGATGGAATGATTATCTTTCCCGAATGTCGTGATCGAAGGATCGGCTCTCTCCACTGTTGGATCAACTAACTGCGGAACGAGGCTCTCACCTTCGAGATCGCTCTTTACTGGCAATTTTGATAGCGCGCTCAATGTCGGCCATACATCAATTAATCCAACAGGCTCGGGGCATACCACATTTTCCGCAATTCCCGGTCCGGCAAAAATCAAAGGAACTCGTGTGGTGCGCTCCCAAAGACCTCGTTTGGCCCATTTTTTCTTTTCTCCAAGATGGAAGCCATGATCACTCCACAGCACAACGACAGTATTTTCCTCTGCTCCGCTTTCCTGAAGCGAATCAAGTATTAACCCGACGCATTGATCGACAAACGAATTGGCGGCCAGGTAGGCTCTTACCATATGAATATCTTCTTTTGTTTTCCTCATCCATTCATCACGTGGAGCGGTGAGATTTAGAGAAAGGTCGATTCCTATTTTTGGAACATCCGATAGATCATCGGTAGGCGCGAGAGGCATCTGTATCTCATCAAGTGGATACAGATCGAACCATTTTTTTGAGACATACAGGGGCACGTGTGGGAGAGCGAAACCTACTGCGAGGAAGAATGGTTTTTCTGCCTTCGCCAATTTTGGGATTTCACCCGCTGCCCATGCTGCCGTTTGATAATCCCTTTGTTCTTCATCCGGAACGTCAACTATCCCCCAGTCCCACAATGGATGACTACCTTCCACATTGTATCGAAGCTTTTCAGTGCCTCTCCGCCAACCTCTGCTCTTTTCAACATGGTCAAAAGAGTCGGCATCCACTCGACCGTGAAAGATTTTCCCCATAGTGCTGAGATAGTAACCATGAGACCGGAAAAACTGGAACAACGTCTCCGAGTCTTTGGTTACTTCCACCTCACGAAATCTGGGCGCTAAAAAATAATGACCGGTGGTCGAAGGAAGTTTACCGAGCAACATGCTAACACGCGAAGGATTACAGATCGGAGCCTGGCAGTGAGCATTGGTAAAATTCACCCCACGCTTCGCGAGCGCGTCGATATGGGGCGTCTTCACCCGGGGATGCCCCATACAGCCAATCCAATCATTCATATCATCGATCGAGATAAACAAAATGTTCGGCTTGCCGGGATTATCGGCTGCGTTTGCGGTAAATGCACTGAGCAAAGCAAACGCCGCGCACAGGAGGGTGGTTCTATAGTTTCTCATGGTTTTCTGAATCTCCTGGTTATTTCTTTTTAGGGGTGTCAGTAAACTTCCCATCGTCAGAAATCGCATAGGTGCTTCCTTTGTATTGAAGAAGCACATCGTATTATGTTACATGACAGACAAAGCATAATTGCTTTTCTCATGTCAATCAGGGCAATGGGCATTCGCAAACAGAACTCCTTGTTTTACGAGCACACTTTTTTTTCATTTGTGCCACGTTGCAATGTCCTTCCTAAGTCGTTCGACAACCTCTGGGTGTTTCGCGGCAAGATCATTCCGTTCGTGCGGGTCTTCAGCCAGGTTGTACAGTCTGTACTTCGCCTTATCCCAGACGTGTAGATTGCGATACTGCGTAGTGTCTGAGCCGTTATGTCGTACAAGCAGCTTCCACTTGTCTTCGACGCACCACAAATATTGAAGCGTCTCGTCTGTATTCCCAATCGTGATGTTATGCGTCGAATTACAGACGCCGAATACTCGCTTGCGAGCCTCGCGAGCTCTCGAGTCAAGTAGATCGATACCCGGTAAGGTTTTGGGAGCTGCCACGCCGCTTGCGGCAGCGATGGTAGGAAACAGGTCGATTGCGTGAGCGAATTCCGGCACGCGTTTTGGTTTCACTTTACCGGGCCACGAGATCATAATCGGTGTGCGGATACCGTTCTCGTAAGGCGAACTCTTGGACCGCTGCGCATAGCCCTTCCAAAGCTTCTGATTCGGATCGTCCGCGTTCGTACTTGGTGCAGCCCAACCGTTGTCGCAGATATAAACAATCAGAGTGTTATCGGCGATCTTCTTACGATCAAGGTAGCCCATCAACTGTCCGCAAGTTTCATCGAACCACTCACACATGGCGTAGTACTTCGCGACGTCTGGAGCACGGCCGGGCTTGGTGTACTTCTTTAACAGTCGCTGCGGCGGATTGTGTGGGGTGTGCGGCAGGAATGGTGCGTACCAGAGAAAGAACGGCTTGTCCGCCGCAACCGCCGTATCGATAAAGTCGGTTACGGGCTCCAGGCCTTCGCGTCCAATCTTCAGACCAGCATCGCCATGCCGACCTCTGCGCTGTGGATCGCCATGTGTCATCCCGTGAGTAAAACCGCCATCCTGCCACGAGCCTTCCCACCACTTGCCCGACTGATGGGCGAGGTACCCGCTATCCACGAGCTTTTTGATCACCGACGGGTGCCGGTGAAACGCTGATCGCATTGGCACGTCCAGCGCGGCGCGGTTGTTTCTACCGTCCACGTCGTTACCTGTGATGCCATGTTGAAACGGGTAAAGTCCCGTCACCATCGACGCCAGAGACGGGCGGCACAACGGCGCCGCGACATAGCCTCGCTCCATCACCAGACTCCGTTTGGCCAGAGCGTCGAGGTTGGGCGTCTTGATTGCGGGATGGCCCATAAAACTGTAGTCGGTCCATGCCTGATCGTCGCTGATGATCAGGACAATGTTGGGACGTTCGTCGGCATTTGCGTAACTGCAAATGAATTGCAGCGCGACAAGAGTTGCTATCAGAGATTTTATTTTCTTCATGTTTTTTTAGTGCCTTTATTCCAAATAATGTGCGGACCGCTTTTTCCAGAGACGAAAATGTCCTTCTAGCCGTTGCCGTTGAGGTCGTGAACGCTAATCTGCAGGCCGATGCCGGGGCCGCGCGGTAAATAAGAACCATTTTGTCTGACATGCGTGCTCATATTACATTACTCTGCTGGCTTGGGTTATCACAATACTCGTGGCAGTTCAAAATTCCATAATACTTATCTGTAAGTGCTTATTGCTGAAGATAAATCATCTGAGTGATCGGTTGTCCGATAAAATGTTCGATTCGTTGTGCGATTGTGTCCGACTCTGTTATTACAGACACTTCTTGAAATTCCAGATACATCAACCTAAGTGTCTAATACAATTCCACTTCGATGTAATGATTTCAGTTTAAAAATCTCCCTGAGGAGCGACACCCGCGGCTCCCATTTTCATGTTGTAACCATTTGGTATAAAAAAGTTTGCTAGTTTTATGGACGCGGGATTAGATCCCGCGTCTTTTTCTTATTATGATAAGCAGAATGGTGACGGAAACTCTATTTCGCATTATCATCACTCCAGAACATTCTTAGGGACCAACCCACTTCTTTAGACTCATTGAGGTACTACACTAATGACTGCTTCGACGTCAATTCTCGCGGATAAACTGCACGAATACCCCCAGCAAGATGTCATCGACGGAAGCAGCGGAGGATCGGATTCGATTCTCGATGACTGCCTTAACAATTACGACGGAGTATTGCAATTACTGCACCGTTACGCTGGCCGGACATTTTGTACGCCGGGTAAACGCCTTCGCCTTGATGCGGAATCGTACTATCCGGACTACATGAACGGTACGGGGCTCGATGAGATCTGGATGTGCTGCACCGTTCCCATTGTGACGGGAGTCATCGATACGCGCACGAACAAGGCGCCGTTTCGTGAAGGGGAATCGCACGTCCTCACTCCGAACGGCCAGGTCATCTCGCTGCAGGATTTGATCGTCGCGAATCCAGAAGCTGTCATGGGTGAGAAGATCACTGCCTTTTCGAAGTCGCTGTTCGGCGAGCCAACCTGGCCGATTGTGTCAAAGAAATTCGACAACCTGAATCCGATTCCACATCATCTTCATTGGTCAAAGTGGGAAGTCTATGACATCAATTCTTTCGACAATCCTGGAGTCAGTGCGTCGCATTATCACACCACAGCAATGGGACTGTACCAGTTCGTGACAAAAGATCAGTTTCTTGCCTGCATGAAGCGTTTCGGACAGGGCGAGTACAACGGGGTCCGACATTTGTCGCCGCATGTGATGATGCAACTTGATAATGGCTTCGTGATGCCGAACGGTGTGCTTCACTCGCCGACGGATCTTTGCACACACGAGCTGCATGTCACGATGGATGAGCACTTCCTGGCTGAGGACCTTACGCTTGACGGACGTATCGGAGCAGCGGATGCGTTTTACGCCTGCAGGGAAGAGGACTATCCGAAGGATCGGCACGAAGACTGGGAGTACCTGGTTGAAAAGTTCGACTTCGAAGCGAATCAGGACCCGGAATTCGTTCTGAAGAATTCGCGTCCGGCAATCACCGCCGAAGAATTCGCAGGCGACGGAGTAGACGCAAAGTGGATTGTTTATGGTGATTTCCTCGGCGACCAGAAGTGCTCAATTCTCCGTCTCACTATGGAGCCTGGCAGCAAGACGAGATTCTGCCCGGAGAGTCCCGCGTTGTTCCACACGAATGGCGGAAGCGGCTGTGTTGGAAAGCTCAAAGTGCGATATCACCAGGATATGAAGCTCGGCGAGATCTATCCCGAGATCGGATTCATCACTCAGGCCGCACTGACGAACGGCGGTGTGGATATCGAAAACACAGGAACCGAACCGCTCGTGTTGACCTTCGACTTCCCGCAGAACGCGCACTCCAAAACGCCCGGTCTTGCCGCGACGTAACATCGCTCGATGCGATAATTCGCAAAGACAAGCACTGACAATTCCTGCCATTAGGACACTCCTGACGGTTTTGCTCGTGTCCATCCCGTACAAAACCCTCTTCGTAACGACTATTGTGCGGGTTGATTCCGGAAGTCATGAAATGAAAGGATCTTACAAAAGCTCGAGCCCTCTCCGGTAATTTAGAGGTAACTCACCGCTTTCGAACTTTTCTGGAGCAAGTTAACAGCAGGCGCGACACCATTATAAAAGGTCACCTGCGTAAACTCTGCGGACCTGCAGTCGGCGAAGGTTCCGCAGCGCACCAAAGGAGGGCGTCAATCGAATGTGAACTGTATCTCAGCGGGGTACAAATAAAGAGATATCTCCTTATTTCACATTATGTAACCACCGAAACGGATCTTACCACGATGATCAAACTTTTTCTTCCTTTGCTGACACTGTTTGCGACTACTTCCGGCAGCCTGTTGGCCAGATACGTCCTCTATTTGAAAAATGAGAACCGGATTCTGCGGGACTGTACCCCAGGAGAGATTCACACAAAGCCTCACGAACGTACTCAGCTCACGAGAACATCTGCCACCCTGCTCTGTTGAGCCGCCCCGGAATACGAGACAATCAAGCTCGGTGAGATCCACTGCAAAAAACATCTCGGTGGGCTGATCAAGTTGTACGATCGGATTGCGGTGTAGATCAAATCGCAACATAAGTCATTTTTTACGATTAGAGTACGCGCGTTGGTAGAAGAAAACTCGCTCGTAGCAGTCCTTCACGGCACACCTGATCCAACTCGCATCAGTTCTTTCACCTGTTTTTGTTGTCAAAGTTCAGTTGGCTACGAGACTCAATGAGCAACAGTCTATTTGTACCCGACGGTTGCTGGCAGAATCAGAACTCGATAAAGCGATCCTGAAAGAAACTGCTTCGGGAAACTTCTAAGCCTGTCGAATTATCGTCAGATTTCAGCCAGGGGCCGCGCGGTAAATAGATACCATTTTGACTGACATGAGTGCTCATATAAAATTTGTCTGCGGACATGAATTATCTATCAGTGAGATTTAAAAATTTTACAACACTTACCTGTAAGAGTTTATTGCTTAAGATAAATCACCTGAGTGATCGGTTGTCCGATAAAATGTCCGATTCGTAGTCCGACTCTGTTATTACAGACACTTCTTGAAATACCAGAAACATCAACCTAAGTGTCAAATACAATTCCACTTCGATGAAATGATTTCAGGTTAAAAATCTCCCCGAGGAGCGACACCCGCCGTACCCACTTTTAATGTTGTAACTGTTTGGTATAAACAGGTTTCATTTTCAGGGACACGGGTTCATATCCCGTGTCCCTTTCTATTGGTATTGGTGGAAAATCATCATAACCACCACGCTCATTTAGTGTCTTGAGAGGCTTCAAATACTTTTGTGTTTGGCAACGACAAACAGTTTCCACTTGTAATACTCTCAATACACTCCCACATATTTGCCGCGTTGCACAACTATAGCTTCTGTGTTTTGATGCCAGTGACTGCAAATATAATTGCGTCAGAATGCAGCCCGAGCGCGGATACCAAATAAGGCCAATACATCGATGTTGGGATTAAGAGCAGGATCAACGATCAATTGCACATCAGGCGTAATGGCAAGAAATTGGGTGAGTTGAAAGCGATAGAAGACTTCACTGGTGAACTGTTCCCGCAAAGCCCCATCAGATGGCTTACCCCAACTGAAACCAACACCAGCAACATCGCTGTTTTCTCTTTTGAGCCCCAGTCCCGTGCTGAAGGTTGATTGCATCAATGCCGTATCACCGTTGACATGCCCCCTTTAACCGAAACCAGAGCTTGATATACAATTCAGGTTTCTGGACCATTAAAAGGAGGCGATTATGCCCACGAAACGTCATTCATCCGAACAGATTATTTCTAAACTCCGGGAAGCCGAGGTTCACCTT
>JAHZKX010000038.1 GCA_022600195.1 Planctomycetota bacterium | reverse complement strand
GCAGGAAGTCAAACGAGACGAAGTAAGATAAGGACCAAATCTTCGTCCGAATCTCCAAGCCACACATCGGACGAATCTTTCCATAACCAGCGCTACGTTTTTCGACCGGCAGGCGCTACGTTTTCTGACCGGTGTTTACAGGCACTCAAAGAAGCGCAGCAGATAGCAAAATCGCTACCAGCAGCGCTCTCATCCGCAAAAGCAGAAGTGGAACAATCGAGGGCGGCGGTCCTGGAAGCGAAACAAAAAGTAGAAGTCATGCGCGTCGAGCTGGAAGCCGCTAACGTCTCGGTCGCCAAGTACGAAGCACAGTATGCTTTGAGTCAGGCTAATTTTGACCGTACCACCAAACTGTTTGCCAAGTCGGCGGTCACCCAAAGTCAATTGGATACCGAGCAACGTAATCTCGATGCGGCCAAAGCAAACCTTGATACAGAGAAAGCAAAACGCGAACAAACTCAAATCAAGTACGATTCCAGGATCGGCGGGGTAAACACCATCGTCATTCAGGCTCAGGAAGATTTAATTATGGCGCAGGCCAAAGAGGCCAAGGCACAATTCGCCGTGGAGTCAACCATCAATGGAGAAAACACGGCAGTAGCGCAGATCCATCAACAGCTCAATACTGCAAAACTCAAACTTGATTGGACAACCGTCAGAGCACCAGCCGATGGTTATGTGATGCAATTGAGTCTCAGGGAAGGGCAGCGTGTCACAGCACTTCCCATGCGGAGCTGGATGGCCTATGTCGAGAAAGAGCGAACGCGGGTCATTGTCGGCATCCGACAGTATCAACTCAGGCACATTCAGCCCGGTCAGTCTGCTGAAATCGCATTCAAGCTCTATCCGGGACGCACGATTTCCGCCAAAGTGGAAGCGGTACTGAATATGAATGCCACAGGCCAGATTCAAGCTTCGGGTGTGTTGGAAGACTCGGATGCCACTGCGCGCGAACAGCAGGTTACGGCGTGGTTCTCGTTCTGGATGATCCACAGATCGATGTTGCCAAGCTTCCCGGCGGTGCTATTGGATCGGCGGCCATATACACAGAGCATTCGAAAATGACACACGTTATCCGCCGTGTTGAACTTCGTATGAATAGCTGGATGAATTATATCCTGCCTTAATAATATAGAGCACGATCAGATCAGATGCTTAATGTCTCGTTGTAGAATACGTTGCCAAAGTATCTGATAATCCTGAACGAATCCAATGAACGCATCAGTAGATGCACTGGGATGCAAATACCACGCTTCTCGAAAGCCTCTTGTACAGTGTACTCAGGGGGAGATGTTGTGTACAATTTATGATCCAAACAGGCACCGTTCTGATGACGGATAAGATGACGGATAAGAGTTGCAAAACGCTGTTAGCCAGCATTTACTGACCGTTTTTTTATGTCTAATGATTTTTCTCCAAGAGGATTTCGCCCTATGTCAATATCGCAACAAACAACGCGCCGTCGTTTTCTCCAGAGTGTGGCCTTCGCAGGGGCTGCCACTGTTTTTAGTCCCTCAGCGAATCGCGCGTTTGGTTATCAGTCACCTAACGACCGCCCGGTCTTTGCGACCATCGGCCTGCGAAACCAGGGTTGGGCGATTACTTCGAAGTCATTTCAATTTGCTGATTTCGCGGCACTCGCCGACGTCGATGCGAACGTCCTCGCGGAAAACGTAGAAAAAACAAAAAAGAAACAGGATAAAAAGCCAGACGCCTACAAAGACTATCGGAAAGTCCTCGACCGAAAAGACATTGATGCCGTCATGATCGCCACACCCGATCATTGGCACACAAAGATCGCCGTCGAAGCGATGTACGCCGGAAAAGATGTCTACTGTGAAAAACCGTTGACGCTGACCATTGATGAAGGCAAGCTGATTGAAAAAGTCGTCAAGGAAACCGGCCGTGTCTTTCAGGTAGGCACCATGCAGCGATCAGAATCGGGACAACGATTCCTGCAAGCCGTCGCCCTGGTGAAAGACGGACGCATCGGCACGGTCAAAAAAGTAACCTGCGGCATCAATGGAATGGATGCTTCACCCGTCATTCCAGTAACTTCTGTACCCAAAGAACTCGACTGGGAATTCTGGCTCGGACCCGCACCAAAAGTAGATTACCGGGCTCTGCCCGAAATGCGCAAAGGTTATGGTGGCGGCGTTCCTCTCTACAGTAATTGTCACTACGCCTTCCGCAACTGGCACGAGTACTCCGGCGGAAAACTAACAGACTGGGGCGCGCATCACGTCGACATTGCCTGCTGGGCCATTGGTGCCAGCGATACGGGGCCGAGCAAAGTCACACCGCTCGAATTTTCGTTGCCGGTAAAATACAAGGACGGACAGCCTACGGTGCACGATCAGTACAACGCCGCCACCAGCTTCAAAATCGGTGTCGACATGCCCAATAACGTCGAGATGATCATTACCAGCGAAGGTGATAACGGCATCCTCTTCGAAGGCACCAAAGGTCGGTTCTTTGTCAACCGGGGCAAGATCACTGGCAAGCCCGTTGAGGAACTCAAGGACAAACCACTGCCCGAAGGAGCCATCGAAGAAGTTTACGGCGGCAAAGTCAGTGCGAACCACACCGCCAACTTCATCGAGGCCATGAACTCCCGCAAGCAACCCATTTCCGACGTCTGGTCGCATAACCGCATGCTGGAGATCTGCCACCTCTCCAACATCGCCATGCGTCTCGATCGTGGACTCAAGTGGGATCCCGTCAAGCGAGAAATCATCGGCGACGATCAGGCCAATTCGTTCCTCTCACGCGAAAACCGCAAGGGTTACGAAATCAAAATGTCATCGTGAGAGCAGGGAAGGAACCAGACTTCCCGGATGAATGAGATGAATACGAAAGGTGTCGGCGGCAGTATCACTTGTTTCCGACACCTTTTTCTATTCCAATGACGATTTGACTGGTGTCCGAAACCATTAAAGAGGTGTTTCGGCTCCGACTGAATCTGTTTTTCTGTAAACAACAAAACGAGACCATGATGAAACTGATGAAAATTGCTCCGTTGTCTTTACCTTTGTTATTAATCGTTTTCAGCACATCTTCTTTGTTGCATGCCGGCGAGCAATGGAATCAATTTCGTGGACCAGAAGGAAATGGTCATGCACTAACAAAAAATCTGCCACTCAAATGGAGTGAAACAGAGCATGTTGTCTGGAAGACAAAAATTCACGATCGTGGCTGGTCGTCACCCGTCATCTGGCATAACCAGGTCTGGGTGACAACATCAACCCAAAACGGCCACAAGCTGTTCGCTGTCTGTGTCGATCGCAAGACCGGAAAAGTCATTCATGACATTCATGTGTTTGATGTGGATCAGCCGCAACGCCTTGCCGCGGGAAATTCCTATGCCTCACCAACCCCTGTCATAGAAGAGGGTCGCGTCTACCTGCACTATGGAACATACGGCACAGCGTGTCTCGATTCTTCGAGCGCCAAAATATTATGGACCCGCCGCGATTTGAAATGTGATCATGAAGATGGCGCGGGACCGGGCAGTTCTCCGATGATCGTCGGAAATCAGTTGATCATGAATTTCGATGGTCGAGATGTGCAATACATGATTGCGCTCGACAAAACAAACGGCAAGACACTTTGGAAAGCAGATCGCTCGGAGGATTACAGTAAGATCCCCATTCATCAGCGAAAAGGATACACCATGCCGCTTTTGATCCCGCGAGGTACGAACAAACAGCTTGTCTCGCCGGGGGGCCGGGCCATCTATTCCTACAATTCGGAAACGGGAGAGGAACTCTGGAAGATACGTCATCGTGGCTGGTCAATGGCGCCCCGACCCATTTACGGAAAGGGATTGGTCTTTGTCGTCATGGACTATGATCGCCCTGAACTCTGGGCAATCCGCCCGGATGGAAACGGCGATGTCACAGACAGTCATGTCGCATGGAAGGCCACCCGTGGAGTTTCTGCCCGGTCTTCACCAGTTCTCGTCAATGACCTGATTTTTATGGTAACGAATCGCGGCGCCATCTCTTGTCTGGAAGCCGAAACAGGTAAGCAGGTCTGGAAAAATCGCCTTCCGGGAAACTACTCTGCCTCTCCGATTTATGCCAGCAACCGGATCTACTTTTCGAACGAAGAGTCAGTCACAACCGTGATTGAACCCGCGCGCACCTTCAAAGTCCTCGCCGAAAATCGATTGGAGAAAGAAGAACTGTTGGCCAGCCCCGCCGTTGCAGGAAACGCACTTTTCATCCGCACAGAAAAGCATCTTTACCGGATTGAAAATACGCCATCAAAATAAACAGACTGCTTCGCAAAGTCAATCGGTTCTGGAATGAGATCTTAGCCGCTGGTATCTATCCTTGAAAAAACAAACGGTGCCCGGTCCAACAGGAAATGGACCTGACACCGTTTTGCATTTATCGTTTCGCATTTCTCAACCATGCAGCGGCTCCTTTCTGGTTCTCGTTTCCGTTTAAGAGTTTGATGTTTCGACTTTCTCCAAAGAAGTTTGTTTGAATCTCGGAATAAACATGGGAACGCGTCGGCGATAATCCTCGTACTGTGAACCGAAGTGCGCGATCAGATCCCGCTCTTCAAACACGACAGCGACCAGCATGTAGAATGTCATGACGCTTGCAAACAGCATATGCCCCATGGTCATCGTAGGTGCAGCCCACATCGCCAGTGCCCAGGCAACGTACAACGGATGCCGCATGCGTTTGTAAAGAAAAGGCTCATCGAATTCCAAAGCCGTGTTTTTTCGACCTTTCAAATTAAGCCAGACTTGACGCGTGCCAAACAAATCGAAATGGTTAATCGCCAGACTGACGAGAGGCACCATCAACCAGCCGACGGCGAAGAGTCCCCACATCGCATTTCGCAGTAACGGGTTTTCCAGATCCCAGATCACAAGATCCATGCCACGCCATTGCCACATCATAAAGATCGTGACGATACAGGAAGCGAGAACATAGGTGCTGCGTTCAATGACCTCAGGCACAATGCGTGTCCAGACTCGCTTGAATGCCGGTCGGGCCATCACGGAATGTTGTATCGCAAACAGACAGAGCAACAGCAGATTTACCACCAGGGCTGACACAACTGAGCCTTCTGAATGGGATTCGATCGTAATGGGAACAAGAAAGTTTCCAACAAACGCCAGCATGTAAGCAAACGTAGCTAAAAACAGCAGGTGACAACCGACTCCATACAAAAAGAAAATCCAGCGTTTCATCTCTCTTCCTCCGCAATAACAGGTGTATTTGAAGCTGAGGTCAACAAACCGCACTCAGCCATGCTCTATACACCAAGCGAAGGAACTTTCTGTATGTTACAGGCTCATTTCAATTTTTTTATTCTTCGGGCCACATTGACAGATCCCATTTGGCGATGCCCATATGGTAGCGTTGATGCCAGGGGAGTGCGTGGGCGGCAAACTCGGGTTTCTTCGGTCCGAAATAGTAGGCGGTGACAATCGAACCGTCGTCAAGCTGCACGCTGGAGGGATAGCCGGAATCGGTTTTGTGCCAGTCCCGCGCCGGGCAGGAGAGTAGTACCACGGGCAGCGACCAGGTCTCGCCACCATTGTCACTCATCCTCATCACCACGCCGAACAATCCCGGAATGCGACTGGTGATCGAACAGAGCAGACGCCCGTCCGCCAGTTCGAGCAGGTGTGCGTTTTCCTGTCCCTGGGGCGCGATCAGCCGGGGTTCTGACCAGTTCTTTCCAGAATCATGCGAGCGGATAAAAATTTCTCCACTGCCATGCGGCAACGCACTGTCCATGCGATCGCGGCAGTCCGTGCGTCCGACGGCCAGCCATTGACCATCGGTGCGACGGCGCAGGACATAGGTTTCATTTACATCCTCAGCCACGAGTTGTTCCTCTCCCCAGGTCCTGCCCCCATCACGGCTGAAGATCACAGCAGACGCTGAACGTTTCGGCTTCACACTCAATCTCTTATAGACAGGGCAGGCCAGTCGTCCGTCGGGCAGTGTGAAAATGTCGCCATGCGGAACCAGATTCAAATCCAGCAGGCCGCGGTCCCACGTCTTTCCATGGTCGCTGGAAATACAGCGTTGCAGTTTGAGAAAGGGGAGTTTCTGTCCTTTGTGATAACCGCTGACCAGCGTCACGAGTTGTCCCTGCGCGTTCAGACCAGCGGCGTGGTTCATACGAATCGCGTCCGGCTCTTCCGGGTGCGAAGAAATCTTGCTGCGAAAAGTCCAGCTGACCCCGGCGTCCTGGCTGATCCACAATTCGACATCACTGTTGTCGCCGTAACCGTGACTGGGATGATTATAAATCGCAGCAGCAAGCTCGCCGTTGGGAAGTTTCGTCAGATTGGGCCAGAGCCCCTTGTTATCGATCGCCACATAAAACTGGGCACCCGCCAACATCTGACAGCCATTAAATCCCTGAGCCGCAAAAGGACGATTCGCAGCGAGGGTCGAATCGGCTCCCAATAGCAGAGGCACAGAGACAGCAGCAGTCACCTGTTTCAGTAACGAACGACGATTGATTTTCGTTGAGGAAGCATTCTGCGGATCAGTCTGTTTCATTGGAGGGAGTCCTTCAGGAGGGTGTGCAGTCAGGAATCGTCAGAGGAGCAATGATCACAATAGCCTAAACAAGCCCTTATCAGGATACAAGAAAAATACCATCCTGTTACGATCTGGTAATGTGAAAAATGAACGGGCACTGGTATGATCGTAGCTGGCTATCCTGATTTCATAGGGGCTTTTATTCACAACTTCGCCTACAAAACAGAAAAGAGTAGATGATGCTGAATCAACGTAGCTTATTAGCAGCGCTGGGAGTACTGTTTTGCTTGTCCGCGACAGGAGTCTCCTTTGCAGCAACTCTGGAAAACTCCGGTAAACCCAATATCATTCTTGTGATGGCGGATGACCAGGGCTGGGGAGATACCGGCTATAATGGTCACCCGTTTGTGCAGACACCGGCACTCGATGCCATGGCGAAGGACGGGTTCGTATTTGATCGGTTCTATGCCGGTGCGCCGGTCTGTTCACCGACCCGCGCCAGCGTGATGACCGGGCGCAATCCGATACGGTGCAAAGTCACCAACCATGGCCGCTACATGCGCCCGCATGAGCAGACCATCGCCGAAACGCTGAAAGCCAGCGGATACGTAACCGGAATTTTCGGCAAAGTACACTTGGGTTCGGGGCAACCAAACTCGCCCTGCAATCCCAGTGGCATGGGATTCGATGAATGGGTGGTCGGCCTCAACTTTTTTGACAACGATCCCTACTTGAGCCGAAAGGGAAAAATCGAACATCACAAAGGGAAGGGCTCAGTCATCCTGATGGATGAGGCGCTCGCCTTCCTCAAGAATCACAAGGACGGCGATCGTCCGATATTCACAGTCATCTGGTTCCCGTCTCCACACGACCCGCACACGGAAGTGCCGGATGGTCCCAGCCTCTATGATGGCAAACCGCATGCGGGGTACTACCGCGAGATTACGCTGCTCGATCAGCAGGTCGGACGTCTTCGAGCCGCGATCAGGAAAATGGACATCGCGGAGAATACGATCCTCTGGTACTGCAGTGATAACGGCGGGCTGGTCAAGGAAACTTCCGGCGGTCGCGAGAGGAAGGGCAGCATCTACGAAGGGGGCCTGCGCGTTCCGGGGATCATCGAATGGCCCGCACGCAAACTCAAGGGACGAACTTCAGTACCGGTGGCGACCTTTGACATCTATCCCACCCTCCTGGCCATGGTTGGTGTGGAATTGGTTGCGCCGCATCCGATCGATGGAATGGATGTGAGCAACATCATTGCGGGGTCGGTGACAGAACGCAGTAAGCCGATGGGGTTCTGGCACAAAATCCAGGGCGGGCAGGGAACCAGGAGCGACAAGATTCAAAAAGCGATCATGGAAAAGCAACAGGCCGGCGCACCTCTACCGCATGATCCACCAAGAATGCGCAAAGACGTCGACGAATTCCCGCAGTTTCCGGAAGACACCTCGACCGGGCATGCCGCCTGGACCGATTGGCCCTGGAAGCTGCATCGTATCGGCGCCACAAAATTTGAACTGTACAAGCTGACCGATGACCCGATGGAGAAAACCGATCTTTCCAAAGATCCCCAACACGCCCCACGACGGGAACGGATGCAGCAAGAGCTGGATGCATGGATGCGGTCTGTTGTCCGAAGCATCAATGGAAAAGATTATCAACAGAAATAAGCGAACAAAGAGATGCGGTAAACTTCCCGAGTGAAGGCTTAACAAAAGGCAACATTGAGCAATGAAACAGATTCTCCTCTGCATCGGCATTCTGGCCATCTCCAGCACCAACGTTTCGATTGGTGCAGACAAGAATAAATCAAGTCGCCCCAACGTTCTGTTCATCGCCATAGACGATCTCAATGACTGGGTGGGTTGTTTAGCAGGTCATCCTCAGGCTCAGACACCGAACATCGACCGTCTCGCAAAACGGGGAATGCTCTTCACCAACGCCCATTGCGCATCGCCCGCCTGCAACCCTTCGCGGGCTGCTCTATTTAGCGGCAAGATGCCTTGGAAGACCGGTGTCTGGTCGAACAAAAGTAAGAAGCTGTTCAGGCGACATCCGAAGATTAAAGTATTGCCACGCGCGTTCAGCGATGCGGGTTACGTCACGCTGGGAACGGGTAAGATGATGCATTCCGGAGCCGCAGCCAACCGCGTCATGTTCGATCAACACTTCGATGTCCATCAGCGTTGGAGTCCCTTTACTCGCAAATCTGTGGAATACACGGATGCCGAGCTTCCGTCCAAGGGAAGCAATAACCCCAGCCATCTCGTGTCGCTTAAAGGTGCGAAGAAGGTCCGTCTGCCGCTCAATCGTATGCCCTCGGATCGCAATCCCAAAAGCAACGGAGGTGAGTCGTTTGATTGGGGGCCGCTTGATATTCCGGATTCCGCGATGGGTGATACACAGATCACTGACTGGGCGATCCAGAAGTTGAAATCAAATTTTGATAAACCGTTCTTTCTTGGTGTCGGCTACTACCGACCACACATTCCGCTCTGGGCACCGCAGAAGTACTTCGATCGTTTTGCCGACACACCGGCTGAATTACCTTTCACAAAAGCAGATGATTTGACTGATCTCAGCAACACCGCTCGCAAGTGGGCGATCGAACCTGTCACTGCGGGTCTGCACGCAACGGTCATCGAGCATGGGCAATGGCGATCGGCGGTGGAAGCCTATCTCGCCTGTACAACGTTTGTGGATCATCAGATTGGTCGTCTTCTTGACGCGCTGGACGACGGGAGCATCGGTGACAACACCGTCATCGTGCTTTGGTCAGATCATGGCTGGCATCTCGGCGAGAAACAGCATTGGGGAAAATGGACAGGCTGGGAGCGATCGACTCGCGTTCCGTTGATTATCGTGCCTCCAAAACAGGTTGCCGATCGATTCGCTCGTGCCGGATCGAAGTGCGATCAGCCCGTCAGCTTGATCGATCTCTACCCCACATTAGGCGAATTATGTGACGTTCCCGTGCCGTCAAAACTTGATGGCAAATCACTTGTACCAATGCTTCGCGATCCAAAAACCTCTTCGCAGGGAGTATTAACGGTATTCAGAAAAGGCAACTATTCCTACCGTACGCAAAATTGGCGCTACATACGTTACACCGATGGTGCGGAGGAACTCTACGATCATCGAATCGACCCACATGAATTGACGAACGTCGCCGCCGATCCCAAAAACACCGCTCTGCTAAAAGACCTTCGACAAAAAGCTGAAAAGTCACAAGTAAGTAGGTGAAATATCGTCCGGTTCGGTGCCGGTCTAAACATTAGATCCCATCCCACACCGGCACATCCAGAAACTCCGAAAGCGTACTCGCATCTTCACGAATTTTTTCCAAATTACCGTGATCGATGACATTAGTACGCACGCCATCTTTGGAGACGAGATTCATTTCATAGCTGTAATACGAACTGTCGCTATCGCTGAGATGTTCTGAAATTAACTGAATCGAATGGATTTCCTTGAAAGGCATCAGCAACTCATTGGCGGTGGCATAGATTAATTCGTCATCCGGTATCTTTCCTTTCCAGAAACAGCCATGCTGCATATCGAACACAACCCGTTTGGTACCGAAATAGAACAGCAGGACACCCGCCGATGTAAAGATCAGCCCGAACACTCCCAGGAAGAGTACCTCCGCTGAAAATATTCTTCCGCTCGAGAGGAATTGAGAGATTGAAAAAAACGAGACACCCACCCCGATAAAAAAGAAGATTGAGTAAAAGGCGATTGCTCCCACCGTGGCACGGAACTCATAGCGCTGGGGCGAGACCCGCACCAGCTTCCGCGTGCAGAAGTTCGACCCACCCTTTTCGAGCGGCGACCATTCCGTTTTCATCGCCACCGGATCGTTCAGTGTCGACGGATCAAACGCTTCACTGCCCTCTGTTGATAAGCTGTTTAGTTTGTCGATGAGCTTGCGAAACATAGACTGCCAGCCTTAATGCAGAAGTGATCCCTTGGTGTCGTTATGATATCATTAAATCATGCGCATTCAAATGTTTGGATTGAAGAAAGAGTCATGTCCAAAACAAACGACACCTGCCACATTTATCCTTTTGCATTCAGGTAAATACATTCTAATGCTCTATCCTGCAATCGGGTATTGCTGCCTCCAATTTCATCACTCCCTCTTTCGTGACTTTAGTTCCGGACATATACAAAAAAGTTAGTCTGGTCAGCTCTTTAAGATGCACGAGTCCTGTGTCGCTGACTTTGGTGTACCCAAGGTGCAATGTGGTCAAATTGGTCAGCCCTTTGAGATGTACAAGTCCTGCATCAGTGATCTCGCAGAGTGAAAGTTTCAATGTCGTCAGATTGGTCAGCGCTTTAAGATGCACAAGTCCTGCGTCACTGATGTAGCTGCGTGAAAGTTCCAATATCGTTAGATTGGTCAGCTCTTTGAGATGCACAAGTCCTGCGTCACTGATGTTGGTGTCTTTAAGTTTCAATGTGGTCAGATTGGTCAGCCCTTTAATATGCTCAAGTCCAGCATCAGTGATGTTACTGCCTGAAATGTGCAATGTGGTCAGCCCTTTGAGATGCACAAGTCCTGCGTCAGTGATGTTGGTGTCATCAAGGTTCAATGTCGTCAGTTTGGTCAGCGCTTTAAGGTGCACAAGTCCTGCATTAGTGATGTCGCTGCCTGAAATGTACAAATTGGTCAGCCCTCTGAGATGCGCAAGTCCTGCATTGGTGATCTTGCTGTCATCAAGGGTCAATGTGGTCAGACTGGTCAGCTCTTTAAGATGCACAAGTCCTGCATCACTGATGTTGGTGCGAGAAAAATCGACTTGAATGACATTGCCCGTGTCATCACGAGCAAGTCTTCCCCCAAATGCCTTGATCGCTTCGATTGCCTTGTTTTTCGAGTCGGCATTTCCCTGTTCAGAAGCTTTAAGATGCTGTTCAAACTTCGGGCTTTCCTCTTGTTTCACCTTCTCGGATTTCATTGAGATGGAAGATGATTCAGGTTGTGGGGCGGATTTTTGATTATCTTGACATCCGCAAATCAAACAAAAAATAACTGCAACAGTACCAATCATCTCTTGCCACTTACCTTGATCCCATTTGATTTTCATAACGCATTCTTCCACTAAAACATCTTGGTAAAACAGAATTGTATATTCTTCACTGTGTCTTTAGATGATTCAAGATACAACTGGGGCTTCCCCTCGTCAAAAATACGTAGAGAGTTAAATTAAGTGATTGGCTTTCGTTTTTTGGACCTTCCAATTGTTAATAAGTGCTTTCAAGACCAAATTATGTGACGAGATGCGCAGTCTGGAATAGTCTGGGGAATCTTAAATATTATTTTTCCTCCTGGCATCGGCTGGCCAGGGTACCCAGGATGGGCGAGATCAACGCCGTCCAGCCGGTTTGATGGCTGGCGCCTAAGCCGCGTCCTGTTTCCGCGTCGAAGTATTCGTAGAACAAGACCAGATCGCACCAGTTCGGGTCATTCAATAGATCGTCGGTGCGGTGATAACAGGGACGGTCACCATCTTCTTTCGAAAGGAACAATCGCGAGAGCCGCTTGCGAATTTCGTCGGCCACTTCCTGCAGATCCATATAGTTGCCCGAACGCGTAGGACATTCAACCCGTAATGACTTGCCGTAGAACATGTGGTACCGTTCCAAAGCTTCAATCAACAGATAGTTGAGCGGAAACCAGATCGGGCCACGCCAATTGGAATTGCCGCCGAACAAACCGCTATCAGACTCAGCCGGCTGGTACTGCACCCGCAGCAGCTCGCCGTTCAACTCGTATTCAAAGGGATGCTCCTCGTGGTATTTCGAGAGGGAGCGGATACCGTAATTAGATAAAAATTCGTCTTCGTCCAACAGGTAACGCAACATCCGCAGCAGACGGTCACGCGTGGGAATGGCCAACAGACGCAGCCCGTCGTCGGACGTTTCCGGATCACGTTCCATGTACGTCATAAACTTCGACAACTCGGGCCGGTTCTGCAGGAACCAGTTCATTCGTTTTTGAAAACCGGGCAGCTTGTTGATTTTTTCATCGAACAGCACGTCGACGGTAAACAACGGAATCAACCCGACAATCGAGCGAATTTTCAGCGGGATACTGCGTCCATCAAGATAAAGGTGATCGTAATAGAAGCCATCCTCTTCGTCCCATAGTCCGGTACCATCGAGCGAGTTCATCGCTTCGGCGATAGAGACATAATGCTCGAAAAACTTCGAGGCCATATCTTCATATGCGGGGTTGTTGTCGGCCAGTTCAAAGGCAATCGATAACATGCTGGAACAGTAAAAAGCCATCCAGGCGGTTCCGTCAGCCTGTTCCAGGTGCCCGCCGGTCGGCAAAGGTTTCGAGCGATCAAAGATCCCGATATTATCCAGCCCCAGAAATCCGCCGCTAAAAACATGCTTGCCGCGGATGTCTTTGCGATTGACCCACCAGGTGAAATTCAGCAACAGTTTTTGAAACACGCGTTCCAGAAAGTTGCGGTCGCGATCACCATTGGAAGCCGTCATCTGATACACGCGCCAACAGGCCCAGGCATGCACGGGCGGGTTCACATCACTGAAGTTCCACTCGTAGGCAGGCAGTTGACCATTGGGATGCATATACCATTCGCGCAGAAACAAAATCGCCTGTTCCTTCGCAAAGAAGGGATCGGTTTTCGCAAACGGAATCAGATGAAAGGCCGAATCCCAGGCCGCATACCACGGGTATTCCCACTTGTCAGGCATCGAAATGATATTGCGATTGTATAAATGCCCCCAGTCAGCATTCCGGGGATGCGGCGCGCCCGGAGACGCCGGAGCGTTTTCCGTTACACCTTCGCCCGGGTTTGGTAACGAGCGGGGAATGGCGTAATGATAAAACTGCTTCGTCCAGAGCAAACCGGCATTGGCCTGCCGCATAATTTGTAGTTCATCAGACGAAAGCCCCGGCGAAACAAGTGACTTTGCATAGCGATCTGCTTCGTCAATCCGTTGTTTGAAGATGTCATCGAATTCCGCTCCAAACGCATCTTCGGGAAGGTTGTTGATGTTCGACATCCGCAATCGTATTTGTACCGAATCGCCGGCCGCAACGGTGCACTGAAAATGAGCCGCCGCTTTGGTTCCCGCAGGTCGCGGATTCACGACCCCTTCGATGCCATCGACCACCGCTAAATGGAACGCATCTTTGCAGGAAGGACGCCGGCTGTTGGGATCATCAAATCGCCAGGTATTGGTTTCGTTTTCCGTAAAAAGCCACTGGGGTAATTCTCCATCCGGACCAACATCTGTGTAAACATGAAAGTCACCCAGTGTTTCGTGTCTGGCAACAAGCTGATCATTTTCCGCCTGGGACAGGCTCGGCTTTTCAGTGGGACAATCAAGTATCGGCCCCCAGCCCCAGGTATTGCGAAACCACCAGGTAGGGAGCAAGTGCAGCAGAGCCGCCTCTGGCCCGCGATTGAATATGGTGAACCGGATTAAAATGTCTTCATCGGACGCCTTGGCATATTCCATCTCGACATCAAAATAACGGCCTTCGTCAAAGATGCCTGTGTGAGTCAGTTCAAACTCAGCCTCGTTTCGAGAGCGCCGCGCGTTTTCTTCGCGTAGCCGTGCATACGGAAATTCAGTCTGCGGATATTTGTAGAGCGATTTCAGATACGAATGCGAGGGTGTGGAATCGAGATAGTAATACGCCTCTTTGACATCTTCGCCATGATTACCTTCCGGACCTGTCAGACCAAAGAGCCGCTCCTTCAAAATCGGATCATTGCCGTTCCACAATGCCAGGCCGAAGCAGAGCCGACATTGTCGGTCACAAATTCCCAGCAGGCCATCTTCCCCCCAGCGATAGGTGCGCCAGGTCGCTTCTTCGTGGGTGAAGTTCAGCCAGGGATCTTCTTCGCCGATACTTTCGCGCACCGTCCCCCATTGGCGCTCTGACAAATAGGGACCCCAGCGTTTCCAGTTAGCACTCGACTCATGACGAGATTCAGCGACAAGTCGCTCCCATTCCGCTTCAGACATAAATGTTCCAGCTATTTCAATATTTAGTGAGAGGCAGACACGCCTCATAAATTTGTGAGATGCTTGTAAGAAATGTGCGTTCCTATGCAGGAATGCGCATTTCGACGCACATCATACATTTATAAAGCGATAAATGCGAATCCCAAAGGCGATCAATCCAAGCAGAGGAATATTACTGGAAACGGTTCAGAGACGATCAGCAACTTTTTACAATAATTGAAGAGACTCTGATACCGCTTTCTTCTCTTGATAAGGGAAGACGTTTATCGCCCCGTTATTCCTGTGACCGTGTTTTGTCCAAATAGTTCTTGATCTTCTCTGTCTGGGTTTGAAGCTGATTTCCTTTGCCGTTTTTAATTACGCGGAGCGGCATCCCTTTCGGGAACTCCAGTTTGTTGAAGACATCGGGCGCTCGTTGTGGCGGATTGAGTGTGATGCTTTTGACGGCATACTGTCTACGCCACATGAGCTCCCTTTTCTCTATCGGCTTCTTTGACAGGAAATTGTAGCGGTTAGTATGGGCCTTCATCGGAAACCAGACGCCGGGACGCAGTTCCTTCCATTCATCGACAATGGATTCTGAGACCGGAATTTCTTTTGACCAGCGGTATTTGTAATCTAATCGACGCACGGGAATCAGGTTCCGCTCTTTGGCCAGCCAAATTTCATGTCTGCTACTTGGCTTTCCGTTGGAACCAACCAATTCCATTTTGACCTTGATACATTGCAGTCCCTGAAATTTCTCAGTGCCGAGAATCTGTTTTTCGAAATACATCTTTCGCAGGTCGGCGTCCGAGCCTGGGTAAGCTGTGATAGCCTTGGCTCCCTCAAGATAGGTTGAGAGGGGGACGTGAGACTTTTCGCTCGCGCTCAGAAACATATGTGGTCGCGCGAAGCTTGATATACTTGGAGTCTTATCAGAAATCTCGCCCGAACGCCTCATTCCAGGCCGCTGACCTACCTCGTCCGGTTTGTAATTGCTTAGCCAAAGGCGGTAGTGAGTGTGCCCATCAAAAACGGCTATGACTTCACTGGTTCCGGTAACTTCATGGCTTGTTAATTTTTTGGGTGGTAAAAAAAACGAAATGATCCTTCGACCTTTTGTGATAGATTCAAATCGGAATTTTTTCTCCTGAAGATCAATGGAAATCAGCGATTCAGTTTGGATCTGTTTGTTAACGTCACTCGGTTTGGGAAACTTTTCGTAGACGCAGGTCAGCCAGAGTCCTAAATCGGAATATAACTTCTCATTCTTCTTCACTTCCTGAATCAGATCCTGAACCGCATCGTTTTGAGAAACCGCAGCTTTGGAAGTTTCCTCCGCTGCTTTCTTATTTTGTTCCCCACGTGCAGGCAGAGGCAGAATGACTCCCGCCATCAAGATAAGGGGGATGCAGGCGGATAATCTGAATCGTGCCGACAGAGTTTGCTTAAGAATCACGTTTAATTTCTCGTTCAATGAAAAAATATATTTGGGGCAGTTTTTTACACCTTCCCGGAATATGAAAACACGCCATACACCTTAGGAAATATAATCCCCGGTTATGCGATCATTACGATGATACAGACGTTTCGAATTAACACATGATTAATCTTAGTGAATCAATTGAGCAAATCGAGAAAAATAAAATGATTTGCTGAAAAGGAGGGGTAATTAGAAATGACAGGGACCGTAACCGGCAGTCGCAGGCTCCTCTATGGCGTTCATTCGAAAGTGAATCAGGGGTGTTTTGAGCCGCTATTTCTCTGGTAAAAGTCGTTGAGGGGAGTGATAATAGTACATCAACTTCATTCAACGCTGACTGGTACCAACTCAAACATGAGGATTCCTGATGCGCTACCCCATCACAATATTGTGCTGTTTGTTTTTATGTGCTGTTTCATCCATTCAAGCCGACGATTCTCAGCTCGTGAAGAGTGCGCCAGAGCGATGGGCGGCTGACGGTTCGGGAGAGACGCCGGATTTCATCAGACATGTGGTCCCACTCTTTTCCAAACTGGGTTGCAACATGCGAAATTGTCATGGCTCGTTTCAGGGACAAAACGGTTTTCGTCTGAGTCTGTTCGGTTTTGAACCGGCCCTCGATCGACAGGAACTCTTTGAGAAAGACAAGCTAAGCGAGGGAGACGGGCCGCGTATTAACATCAAGGATCCCGCCAAAAGTCTGTTTCTGATGAAGCCGAGTTCATCCGATGAGGAACACGAGGGTGGCAAGCGGATGGATAAGAAGAGTTGGGAATATCGGATCCTCTATCAGTGGATTAAGTCGGGGGCTCCCTATGATTCCAGGAAGACCGTTAATCTCAAGCGGCTTGAAGTCATTCCGAAGGAAGTGGTGTTCTCCAATCGAACGCAGAAATCAAAGCTCCGTGCGATTGCCTGGTTTGACGATGGCACGCATGAAGATGTGACCGGGCTGACAGTGTTTTCGAGCAACGATGAAGGCATTGCGAAAGTCTCCAAAGATGGCATCGTCAGCGTTTCGCGGACGGGTGACACCGCGATCATCGTACGATATGCAGGAGGAGTGACCAGTACGCAGATCCTGGTTCCCGATACCGAAAACAGCCAACCATTTCCGGAAACGTTCGCACACAACCAGATCGACGAATTTGTCACCGCGAAACTTCGCAAGCTGAATATCCGTCCGTCGGTTTTGTGTAGCGACGCAGATTTTGTACGCCGCGTTTATCTGGATGTCATCGGCGCTCTACCCACGGCCGATGAAACCCGCAAATTCCTGGCGGATCGCTCGCCGGACAAGCGATCTCGATTGATCGATCACTTGCTCGAACAACCCGGGTACGCGATGTACTGGGGCATGAAGTTTTCAGATTGGACAGGCAACAGCAAGTACATCAACAACAAAGCCATGCTGTCAAACTGGCTGTGGCAGCAATGGATCGAAGACAAACTATCACGGAATCTTCCGTATGATGAAATCGTGTATGGACATGTCTGTGCCTCCAGCCTGGAAGGGCGACCACGCGAAGACTTTCTGGCAGAAGCCAAATCAATCTTGCATAAGGCAGCCGGTCGCTATAACTATGATGACGATGGCACCTATGCCAAACGAAGAACAAACGAGTTATATTGGACGAACGTGGAACGTCGAAGCCCCGATACCATGGTCCTGCAAACTGCCAATTCATTTCTGGGGTTGCGACTGGAATGTGCCCAATGCCATAACCATCCTTTCGATCGCTGGACAAAAAAAGACTTTGAACAGTTCAAATCATTTTTCATGATGGTCCAATACTGCGACCCCGCAACAGGCGCAGAAAAGAAAAGGGGTGGCGGTCGCGGGTATGGCGTTGAATCGCTGGAACCCGGCGTCACATGGCGTTTTGCAGGAACGGTTCGCAAGACACCACCCAAATTATTGGGCGGACCAGAAGTGCCGTATGTCAAAGATGGTCCTGACGCCCGCATTAAATTATGGGAGTGGATGCGGGCTCCCGAAAATCCCTATTTCGCTCCGGCGTTCGTCAATCGGATTTGGGAGCATTACTTTAACATCGGGATTGTAGATCCACCCGATGATTTCAATCAGGGAAATCCACCATCTAACCCCCAACTGCTTGACTGGCTGGCGAAAGACTTTATTGATCACAAGTTTGATATCAAGCATCTGCACCGGTTAATCCTCAACAGTCGTACTTATCAATTGTCGTGGGAACCGAATGCCTCCAATCGCCTTGACAAAAAGAACTTCTCACATGCTCTGCTGCGACGCATGCCGGCCGAGGTGTTGATCGATGCCGTTGCGGACGTGACAGGTGTGTCTAATTATTTTGGTCGTTTGCCGAAAGATCGTCCGCAAAGAGCGGTAGGCCAGGCAATGCCATCGATGCGCTATGGAGCCAGCCGAGGTGGCTATGCGATGAAAGTTTTCGGACGACCAGATCGAGAAAAGACTTGTGATTGCGAACGCTCGAATGACCCTTCAGTCGCGCAGGCCTTGTATCTCATCAACGATCAGGAAGTCCTGGCGAAGATTGATGATCGAAAAGGACGGTTGCCAAATCTTTTAAAATCGATAAAGGACGATCGCGAATTACTGATCGAATTGTATCTCACCGCACTATCGCGGTTTCCTACAGAGCAAGAGCTCCAATTGCATCTGGAACATATCGCTGGTACGCCATCTCGGGACGACGCGATGAAGGATGTTTTGTGGACTTTATTAAACGTGCGCGAATTCTTATTCGTTCATTGATGCCACGTGAGTGGTGGGAGAGAAAAATGCACAAGTATTGTGATGGTGTCACGCGACGTGACGTATTGAAAGCGGGAGTCGCTGGTGCGTTCGGGTTAAATCTTGCCTCACTGTTGCAACTCAATGCCAGCCAGCAAGCTGCCAGCAGCGGTAAAAATGCGATCTTCATTTTTCTCACCGGCGGGCAGTCCCACATTGACACCTGGGATATGAAGCCAGAGGCGGGTGACAAGAAGGGAGAGTTCAAATCGATTAAAACGAACATCCCGGAACTTCGTGTTTGCGAGCACATGCCTTATCTTGCCAGGCAGGCAGACAAGTATGCGATTGTTCGTAACGTGTCTCATACCCAGGGCGCGCACAGCCCGGGACAGCGGTACTTACAGACCGGCAACCGCAAAATTCCTTCACTCGAGTACCCCGATTATGGCTCTGTGATTGCCAAAGAGCACCAGTCTCCCCGCGGCGTTCCTCAATATGTATTGATACCCGGTGGAGGCAGCAATTCGGCCGTTTATTCGTCTGGTCATCTCGGTGTGGCTTACGGACCGTTCTCGGCTTTGGGAGACCCGAATGCAAAAAAATACAGCGTGCGGGCGCTGGCAACTCCTGAGGGGCTCACCGTCAGCAAGCTTGAAGCCCGGCAACGACTGCTGAAGCAGGCCGATACACGGTTCCGAAACGTCGACCTCTCGGACCAGAATCTGGAAGGCATGGACAAGTCCTATCAGAAAGCATTTGACATCCTGCAGTCGAACGCGGTACGGAAGGCTTTCGACATCGGCAGTGAATCTGACAAGCTCCGCGATCAATATGGGCGTCACACGTTTGGGCAGTCATGTCTCATGGCACGGCGCCTGGTGGAAGCAGGCACGCGCTGTGTTTCGATCTATAGCGGCGGCTGGGACACACATCAAAACAATTTTCGTGAGTTAAAAAACACACTTCTGCCTCCCTGGGATCAGGGGCTGGCCGGCTTGATTGTCGATTTGCATGACCGGGGGTTGCTGGAAAACACAGTTGTCTGGTGCACCGGTGAATTCGGCCGCACACCAACCATAAATGACAAAGGGGCGGGCCGTGACCATTGGGCGCGCGCCATGAGCATGTTGTACGCGGGCTGCGGAATTCAAGGTGGTCAAGTCATCGGCAAAACTGACAAGACTGCATCGGAACCAGTCGGTGATGCGTATTCACCAGACGACGCGGCTGCGAGCTTTTATCGTGCCGTTGGAATCGATCACCTCAAAGAGTATCACACGCCCGATGGCCGCCCGGTGATGATTGCCGGAAAAGGTCAGCCGATTGAAAAATTATGGGGATAAATCGTATGTCTTTAATGTTGCGAGTAATTGTTCTCGGGGCGTTGCTAATCTCTGCGTTCACCACAGAATCGCTAGCCGATTCCAATACGGATCAAATCCCGATATTGATCAAATCGCTGGATGACGCGAACGTGCGCTATGGAGCATCCCTGGCATTAACGAAACTCGGAACCAAAGCCGTACCCGCTTTACGAAAGTCGCTTGCGTCCGGAACTGGCGATGTGCCTGTCTGGTCAGCTTATACGCTGGGGCAAATTGGTCCGGAGGCGCAGTCAGCCGTCATAGATTTAAATAAAGCGCTTGCCAGTTCGGATGACGCCTTACGTGCTGAGGCAGCACAAGCGCTGGGGAAAATGGGTTCCGCTGCAGCTGCCGCCGTTGAACCGCTGGTGAATGCCCTGTCCGACAAGCAGGTAATCGTTCAGTCGAATGCCATCATCGCGCTGGGACAAATCGGTCCTGCGTCCAAAAACGCGATTCCAAAGCTCATCATCGCATTGTCTGACAATCAGTTGCGAATGCGCGCACGAACAGCGTTAATTCAGATCGGTCCAGCAACCGTCAAACCGCTGCTCAATTCGCTTAACAACGACAAGCTACGTTTTGACATTTCAGTGATTCTGATGTGGGTAGATCCGCGAGCCGCTAATCAAGCGAAGTTAGACAAAGCAACCGCCGCCGATCTACCAGCCCTGCGCCTGGTGCTCAATGATCTGACTCGAGTTCCCGCGGATCGGACCGCTGCCGCAACGGCTCTGGCTTCCCTGGGAAAAGAGGGAGTCCCCGTTTTGGTTGCCGCGTTCGAAGAACCGCAAGTTGCCAGCATCGCCGCCAGGGCGATAGCCAATGTTGGTTCTGACGCTGTGCCGGAATTGATCAAGCTGTTAACTCACGAAAAAACAGAAGTGCGCATGATCGCCACAGATGCCCTTGGGTACATCGGCCCTGAGGCGGGTAGCGCTGTGTCGCATCTCATCCCCTTGTTGAAAGAGAGCGACCGTGACCTACGCTACCATACGGTTCGAACGCTGCATCGTTTTGGAAAGAAGGCCAAGTCAGCCATTCCCGCGCTCACAAAAGTCATCATTGATTCCAAAGAGTCCGAAGCTACGCGCCAGTGGTCGCTCAAGACACTGATTGTGACTCTTCCAGAAACACATGATGAGGTTGTCAAAGCGTTGATTGCAGCCAGTAAAGAAAAATTAAATTACGGAGTGAGTTCGTTGGCGAAGCAATTAGTACGCGAAATCGATCTCAAAGCCGCTGAGGCGTCTGGCATCAAGTAAACAAATCGGTATAGTTTTGAACCTGTTTTTACTTTTTGAAAGCGCTTGCTGCTGCTTGTGTCAAATAGTAGAATGGTGCCGTCTCTCGTTGGCTCCTGAAGGGAATAGCTGGCCCGGGAGTTTCATGATTTCCTGCGACGCTTTGGAGAAGAACAAGTGCTTTCGATTACCGGTCCGAAGCAAAGGCAATGTGATGGATCCAGGCGGCAGTTCCTGAAAGTCGGTGGTCTTGTTCTCGGGGGCCTTTCGCTTCCGCAAATCCTGCAGGCAGAAGCACTCGCGGGTTCCAACGCCAGTCAGTCGCGGCACAAATCGGTCATCATGATTTACCTCTCCGGAGGTCCCTCCCATCAGGATATGTACGACCTGAAGATGGAGGCCCCATCAGAAATCCGCGGCAGTTTCAAACCGATTGACACGAACGTTCCCGGTATCCAGATTTGCGAACATCTGCCACGGCTGGCAACAATGATGGACAAGTTCGCCATCATTCGTTCCCTGCACGGCTGCCCCGATCAACATGCTTCAGATTTATGCATGAGTGGCTGGCCCATCGGCGGTGGTAAACGCCAGTCGGGGCATCCTTCGCTCGGCTCTGTCTTGTCTAAAGTGCAGGGGCCGGTCGACAAAGCGGTGCCACCGTTTGTCGGCCTGAGTATCAAAAGCCGGAACGATCCCTATTCCAACCCCGGCTTTCCCGGTTTTCTCGGTAAGGCCCATTCGGCACTGCAACCGAGTGGCGAAGGAATGGACAATATGCGTCTGCAAGGCATCTCGCTGGATCGGCTTCGAGATCGCAAAGCATTGCTGGCAAGCCTCGATTCGTTCCGCCATTCTGCCGACGCAGCATACGATGGGCTCGATGCCTTTTCCCAGCGGGCCTTCGATGTATTAACATCGAGTAAACTTGTTGAAGCCATGGACCTCGAAAAAGAAGATCCCGCCTTGCGCGACCGCTATGGTCGGGGAGCGGCTGCTCCCGCCTTTGGAGAAGACGCGGGACCACATTGGATGGATCAATTCCTGATGGCCCGACGACTGGTGGAAGTCGGCGTGCGGTGTGTTACACTTTCCTTTGGAAGCTGGGATCGCCATCACTCAAATTTTGCCCGTCTGCCCATGCAGCTCGACAAGTTTGATCAGGGGATTACGGCTCTGGTCGAAGATCTTCACGCACGCGGCCTTCAAGACGATGTCAGCGTGATCGCCTGGGGCGAATTCGGACGCACGCCACGCATCAATAAAGATGCCGGACGCGATCACTGGCCGCAGGCATCCTGTGCCTTGCTCGCCGGCGGTGGCATGCGCACCGGACAGGTCATCGGGTCTACCAATCGCCTGGGCGAAGTCCCCAAGGAACGCCCCGTCAAATATCAAAATGTATTCGCAACCCTCTACCATCAACTGGGCATCGATCCTCAGACAACAACCATTCCCGATCACGCAGGACGCCCGCAATACACCCTCGATATTAGAGAACCAATCGACGAATTGATCTAGCAGGGGCATCAGGATAAGATTAGAAAAACAGTCTGTCTCCAAGAGACGCGCCATCTACATATCAAAATCAGAGTTACATTAAGATGACTAGAAAATGGATGCTACACCATGAGCGACGACGAGACTGACGATCTATTTGCTGAGATGGAGCAGGACAATGAGGAGTTTCTACAACGGATCGAAAAGGCTTCTGAAGATACCATTGTGGGGCTAGTAGATGCGGGCAGCGCTGCTGGAGGAAGTATGGGCAACACTGACGTTTGGGATTTGACAATGACCCTTGCCGCTTGGAAGAACGCTTCTGGAGAATTGACTAAAGAAGAAATACGCGTCGAATTACCGGTGTCTAAGAATGAGTTGTCACAGTTTATGTCCGAAATCGAAGCCTACTCTATCGTGAAAATGAAGGTGCGAATGGCGCAGCACCCCAATGGATTCATACAGGGACTCGCATCGGAATTAATATCAACAAATCACATGGATGCAGAACTGACACTAATTGCAGAGGAACTTCAGAAGCCTGTGATTCTCCAGGATCCGAAGTTTGGCAGTTTAACCCTCGATCGCTCGCTGAACTCCTATCAAGGTACTGTGAAGTGGGCAGGGAGTGAGATTAGCTTGGCTTTGTCTTACGAAGATGAAAGTGAAGTCCAGGAATTACTTGAAGTTGCCAGAAAACTTTGGGAGCAGGAGTCGGTCTGGGCATCCAGGGTAGCAGATTTTGCAGTCGAGAAATTACTGGAGAGAAAAAACGAAATATGGTTGGACGAGGATGAGAGCGAAGTCACGCCCGATGAGTTCAAAAGCAGGATGGTGCTGCAATCAATCACGGTTTATCCGGACGGTGAGTTTGAGTTTTGGCACGACGACGGAGATCTCTTTTGGGGGCATGCAATACAAGTAAGTGGAAACCTGACCGAGGGTTTAACAGATATTGATACACCGGGATGACCTGATAAGAAGAGAATATGAAAGGGCTATGCCAGAGGGGCTACTATTGTTCTGTAATATTCGTCGTAAAAATAGAAAAACCAACACATTCACAGCTAAGAAAGTACCCGTCATGATGAAACTTGCTTCCTGCCTCTGCCTCTCCTTTACATTCATGTTTCCGACTCTGCTGATGGCTGATAAGAATGCGGAGATCACGTCCGTTCTGGCGAAGACCGGAAAACCAACTCAGTCCGATTCGTTCAAGCACAATAAACTCAGCAAGCAATGGGCAGCGAATAAGGGGGAATGGGTTGTTGAAGAGGGAGTGCTTACGGGTAAGGAATTGCAGGCAGACAAACACGCCGCCGTGTTGACCTGGAAATTGCCGAATCGGAATTCCATCATCCGCTGCTCATTTCAGCTCAAAGACAGCAAATTCTTTCATGTGAGTCTGAATCACAAGAAGGGGCATCTGTTCCGCGTCATCATCGACCAGTCAGGTTTGATTCTGCGAACGGACAAAAACAAGAGAGATCCCAAATCAAAGCCCATCACGTTAGCGCGGGCCAAAGGCAAATTAGACCCCGGCAAGTGGTACACGCTGCAATTGGAAATGCAGGGAGACAAAGTCGTCGCCCAGATCGACTGCGGCTTGAAAGTCGAAGGACAGCACCCCTCTCTCGATACCAACAAAACCGGCTACCGATTTATCATGAAAGGCGATTCACTCCTCCTCGACGACCTTAACGTCTGGAAACTGGAAGATTAGCCATTCCGCGTGATGAGATAATTCACAGGTTGGTACTACCAGGCACGTGAGGTTAAGTTCTTGCTCGCACACAATCTCATCACATCATCAAAGGCGGTTTGCCAGCAGCATGGCGGGCCGCGGTCACGGTGCCTGAATGGTTCATCACGTGCATGATCATAGCTAAATAACAATTACCGACTGTCGAGAAGAAGGGGGTCTCGGTATGGTGGCTGGGCTGGTCCAGATCGTCGTCGGTAAGTTGCTCCAGATAAGCGAGAGAGTCTTCACGGATCGCATCGAACTTCGGTCGGATTTCATCATAACTCGGGTACTTCGCGGGATCTGTCGTTGGAGTCGAACCCGCACCAAACAATTCCAGGAGTTCAGGAAAACGATTTGGTTTTCCCTGCAGGCATTGATCCAGCAGAAACGATTCGCTCACCGCCAGGTGGCCCAGAATCCAGAGTGGATGATTTCCGCCAGGCGTCGGTTCCACGAAAGGGGTCTCGCGCATGTCGTCCAGCAATAAACAGGCAAACTGTTTACTGTTCTCCAGGCCGTTCTTGATAAAGTCGATGGTATTCATGGTTCATTTCTCCTGTATCTAAAAATGGATTCTATAATGATCGTACTCAATAAATTTTTCACATTCCATTATTTCCGTTTTCTGGTCTCTGATTCCAGTGATTTTTTCAGGTCCGTCAGTTGACTGGCCCAGATCTCTTCATAACGACTGACCCAGCGTTCGTAAATCTGGCGAATGGGGATGACGTTAATGGAATTCACCCGAAAGCGTCCCTCTTCCCGCGTATTCACGAGCCCCGCTTCGCGTAATACATCCAGATGTTTCATCACGCCAAAACGTGAAAGCCCAGGAAACTGATCCACGATGGCGGTTGTTTTCTGCGGCCCTTCACGGAGAAAGTCCAGAATCGCGCGACGCGTGGAATCGGAAAGTGCTTTCCAGACAACGTCCAATGGGTCTGACATCATATTTACTTCCGTTTAAAATCCACTGTTTTTGTCAAACAGTAGGCAATCCCTGCACTGACTCTCGATTTCGACTACGCTTCACTGTCTGTTTTGATCGAATTCAGATAATGATCCCAGCCTTGCGTCACACCCTCTCGATGGGCTTCTTCAATCTGTCCCAGTGCGCGATGTCGCAATGAGACCCGCGTCCCTTCAGAAATTTCTTCCAGCCGAATCTGCAGATGACCCGACACAGGATACGACATAAACAGCGGACCATAAATCTCCAGTATTTGAGGGGCCTTGATGACTTGCACAAATCCCCAAAGATGGCCGCTATTCTCGCCCAGATCCCGATACCAGCGACCGCCGGGCCAGCGCTCCAGAACCATAGGCATCGGTACGCCATCCGGTCTGACATTCTCCTCGGCAAGTCGTTTTAGCATCCCTTCAAAAACAGCAGCCGCAGGGGCATTAATTATAATTTGCTGATCGACATTCAACATCAGTTCTTCTAAATTCATCCTGGTTCTCCTTCGAAAAACCAACTCTGTTTATATGTTACTAATAAGTAACGTAACTAAAAAGTAACTCAATGTCAACGTTAATTCCATTGAATCAGGATTTTGGTTACACTGTGAACTCTCTTTGTCGATAAATTAGTCTATCTGCAGGGTAGCGCAAGGCTTTTGTGCTGATTCGCAGGCAGATCAGCTCAATATAGAAGGATGAAGTAATTCAATGATTTGTGTCAGCATCGGTCGAACCCGACACAAAATGGTGAAGATGGAACACCGCGCTCTGGCAGAAAAAGGAGCGGAACTGGTGGAGTTGCGTCTGGACTGGATCGCGCGGCCCGCCGATGTGGATCGTCTCATTAAGGATCGTCCCACGCCCGTCGTCATTACCTGCCGCAGACCGGAAGATAAAGGACGCTGGAACCGTTCCGAAGAACAAAGGCTGGCCGTATTAAGGACGGCCATTGTGTCTGAAGTCGAGTATGTCGATCTGGAAGATGACATCGCCGAACAGATTCCGCGGTATGGAAAAACCAAACGCATTATCAGTCATCACAATTTTGATGAAACACCGCATAACCTTGAAGACATTCACGCATCTCTCTGTGAGAAAGATCCTGACATCGTCAAGCTGGTCACCATGGCCAACTCTCCTGAAGATTCGGTACGAATTTTGAAGCTGGTCGCCAATGCCAAGGTGCCTACGATTGGTTTCTGCATGGGGGAATATGGCGTGATCAGTCGGATTCTGTGTGGCAAATACGGCGCACCCTTTACTTACGCGACGTTCAGTCGTGAAAGAGAACTCGCGCCGGGGCAATTATCATTTTCAGAAATGACCAAGATATATGGTTATGACCAGATCGGTCCGGAGACAGCCGTGTACGGCGTGGTCGGTGATCCCATTGCCCATAGCCTGAGCCCCTTGATTCACAATTTTGCGTTTCGTCACGATAAAATGGATGCCGTCTACCTCCCGTTCCGCGTGCCCAAAGACAGATTGGCTGAAACTCTGCAGGAGTTTGAATGGCTGAATGTGCAAGGTTATAGCGTTACAATTCCACATAAAGCAGGCGCACTCAAATTGGCAAAACACGCCGATGAAGCCTCTGAAAAGATGGGAGTGGCCAACACGCTCATTCGCGATGAGGACAATGCCTGGCAGGCTCGCAATACCGACTACGATGCCGCCCTCGACAGCATTCGACTCGGCCTTGATCCGGAAGGAAAAGCAAGCGGAGATCCCATTAGCGGAAAACAGGTTCTGTTGTTAGGGGCCGGCGGTGTCTCACAGGCTATTGGAGCCGGGGTGGTCAATGCGGGAGGTGCTCTAACCGTTTCCAATCGCAGTCGCGAACGCGGAGAAACACTGGCAACCGAATTAGGATGTGCTTATACTTCCTGGGAAAATCGGGGAAGCGGTTATTATGACGTTCTGATTAATGGCACTTCTGTCGGCATGTACCCGAATTTCAATGAAACTCCGTTTGCGCAAAACTTTATGCACGACGATATGCTCGTATTTGATACCGTTTACAATCCGGAAAATACACTGCTCCTCAAACAGTCGCGCGAAAGAAACTGTAAAACCGTTTCAGGAATCGAAATGTTTGTGCGACAGGCGGCTGCACAGTACCAGCTGTTTACCGGAAAAGAACCTCCTTTGGAAGTCATGCGAAAAACACTGCGGACAGGAATTTCCGCAGTCGGAAAACTCTAAGGGAATCGCATATGACGGTCATCACACTCATCGGATACCGGGGCAGCGGGAAGAGTAGCGTAGCTGCGCCCTTAGCCGAACGCTTAAGCTTTTCCTGGATCGATGCAGACGATGAAATCGAACGGGCGGCCGGAAAGTCGATCTCACAGATCTTTGCCGACGAAGGGGAAACGCACTTTCGCCAGATAGAACGCACGGTGATGCAGAGTTTACTCAGTCGAGATAAGTTGATCATTGCCGCGGGAGGCGGAGCCATCCTGAATGCAGAAACGCGCCAGGAAGTTCAAGACGCCGGACCAGTCGTCTGGCTGAAAGCCGACGTCAACGTCCTGGAGCAGCGCGTGTCACTCGATGAGTCAACAACCAGTCGTCGGCCCGCACTCACTTCCAGTGGTTCCCAACGCGAGGAAATTCAGAATCTGCTCGATCAGCGTGAACCCATTTATCAAGCGTGCGCCAGTATCACCGTCGATACCGATTCCAAAACGATTCTCCAGATCGTCGATGAAATAACAGACGCTCTGGATTTCACTCCTTAAAACACGACGAAAGCTTTCCTGAATATGACCCCGTTTGGCATTGATCCGAATCTCATGCTTGTGCTGCTGTTTCTGCTGGGAGCATTCCTGGGACGGATCGTCAATATTTGTATCGAAGAACTTCCTCGCGAAGAAAAAGTCGGGGCTGCCTGGAAACGCGTCGGCCACAGATTGCGTCATCTCGGGTCTCGTTATCATATTCCCATAATCGGCGTCTATCTCTCTCGCTCCCGTAATTCGACATTTTCCTACAGACGATCGCACCGCGAAGCGTTGGTCGAACTCTTGAACGGCGTGATCTTTGTCTTGCTCTATTGCGCAGAAGTTCCCTTGAGTGGTCAGGCCACTCTACAACAAAGCGGACTGTTTTCCGCATATGCACCAGATCCGCTGGCAGTCAACTCCTGGCTGACGCCGGTCATGCTGCTCAACCTGCGTTTTGCATTTCATCTGGTACTGATCGAATCATTGATGGTCGCCACCTTCATTGACTTCGACCTCAAAATTATTCCCGATGGCGCCACGATGCCGGCCCTGTTCATTGGCGTGGTCGGCTCCTTTCTGTTTGGAATGTTATATCTGGTGCCGGTCTGGTTTCAGGAACCATCGGTCGTTCGCTTACTGGGTGTCTATTTTCCGGATCAGTATCGCAGTTTCTTTGTGGTCGAGAAAGTACCTTTGTGGATATCCCAATACCCACACCTGCATGGACTGGCCGTGAGTCTGGTGGGGTTGGTTGTAGGTGGTGGCATTGTCTGGGCCGTTCGTATCATCGGTCAATGGACGTTACGTCAGGAAGCGATGGGTTTCGGTGATGTGATTTTAATGGCAGTCATCGGCAGTGTTCTGGGATGGCAGGCGACAGTTACCGTGTTTGTCATTTCACCTCTCTGTGCGCTGGCAGTGGTAGCCTTCTCGATCTTTTTCAAACGATCACGTGAAATTCCCTTCGGACCTTACCTCAGTTTGGGGGCATTACTGGTGCTGTTAGGCTGGCCAAAAATCTGGCCCTTGGCCGAGCGCATTTGCCATTTTGGGCCGCTCCTGCCTGTACTGGCGGTTGTGATGTTGATCATGCTGGCGGGCTGTTTATCGATCACCCAGGGGATGAAGTGGATGTTGGGCATCCCCCTGTATTTTCAAGACGAATGGCTGGATGAATGGACCTCAGCCGATACATTGACCTATCAGGCGGGGGAAAACGTAGAAGAAAATCAGGGCCGCTGGGATCTGAATACCGACGCACATACCAGAGCAGGGCGCGGAACTCACTTTAATCATCAGTGGAAAAAGGGACATTGAATCCCGAAAGAGACTGTTTTGGAAATCGTCTCCAGGGGGAAGTCCTGTTCGGTTAAAACCTGATTCCCCGATCATTTTAAACGGATCTCTCTAAATTGATTTCTGTTTTCACTCCGTGATATGTGATTCACTCCAGATACCATGTCTGAACAAGTTCCCACAACGTTCACTGGCAAGCGCGTGTTGACAGCATGGCAGCCCTAAAATGCGTCAGATGCAATTCTTCGCTTACCCATCATTTTTGTGGACATCATTCACAAAAACAGGTTCAGACACTAGAATTGGCTGCACACCTCGAACTCATCTGTTTTGATTGTGTCCTTCCAGTAGAAGTATGAATCAGAAGATTACTTAAGACCTTATTTTAGAAGCAGTTATGATCACGATCATCGATTACGGTATGGGGAATCTGCGAAGCGTCCAGAAGGCCTTTGAAAAGATTGGGGTCGAGGCGACGATCACTTCGCAGCCCGATGAAATTGCCCGGGCCACGAAATTACTACTGCCCGGCGTCGGCGCCTTTCGGGACGGCATTCAGTGCCTGAAAGACAAGTCGCTCGTCGAGCCCATTTGGGAACACGTCAATTCCGGTAGACCTTTTCTGGGAATCTGTCTCGGTCTGCAACTGTTGTTTGATGTCAGTTACGAAGACGGAGAATACGAGGGCCTGGGAATGATTCCCGGCAAAGTGGTTCGTTTAGAAGATCAACCCGGACTGAAGATCCCACATATCGGCTGGAACGAAATTGAAACGGTAGCACCGCATCCGATTCTCGCCGGCATTCCCTCGCATGAGCATTTCTATTTTGTACACAGTTATTATGTCGTGCCGGAAGATGAGTCAGCGGTCGTCGCGTATACAGAGCATGGCTGCCGCTTTGCTTCGATTGTGGCACGCGATAACATTTTTGCCTCGCAGTTTCATCCTGAAAAAAGTCAATCTGCGGGATTAAAACTGCTGCAGAATTTTGCTTCATTATAAATCCTGTTTATTCGGAAAAAGAAAGTTAGCTCAGATATGGAAATTCTGCCCGCCATCGATATTCGAGGAGGCAAATGTGTTCGTTTGCGACAAGGCGATTATGGTCAGGAAACAGTCTTTGGCGATGATCCCACAGAAATGGCCCGTCGATGGGCAGACGGGGGCGCACAACGATTGCACCTGGTAGACCTGGATGGCGCCAAAGCAGGTAAACCCGTCAATCATGAAGTCGTCAGAAAAATTGTGGAAGCGGTCTCTGTTCCCTGTCAGATGGGAGGCGGCATCCGGGATGAAGCGGCGATTCAGTTGATGCTGGATGACGTAGGAATCGACCGCGTGATTGTCGGCACACAGGCACTAAAAGATCCGCAGTGGTTCAAAGAGATGACGCAGCGTTATCCCGGTCGTCTGGCGCTGGGGCTGGATGCCCGCGACTCAAAAGTCGCGACGGAAGGCTGGCTTGATGTCTCTGAAACGTCGGCCATTGATCTCGCAAAAGACTATGTGGGAACCGATCTGGCAGCCGTCATTTATACCAATATTGCCAATGATGGCATGATGCAGGGCGTCGATGAACCAACCATTCAGGATATGATCTCTCTGGCAGAACTGGGCTTGCCTGTAATTGCATCGGGTGGCGTGACAACGCTCAAAGATGTAACGCGATTGGCAGAAGTCAGTCAACAACAGCCGGGTCTGGTCGGCGCAATCATCGGTCGCGCTTTGTATGAAGGCACAATTGAAGTACCCGCCGCCATCTCTGCCGCCAGTTTGTGAGAACCGTCGAAAACAGCAAATCACAGCACGAACGGACCGCCTCTCATGAGCCAGAGCGATGACCGAGGAAAGCTGTTCCGGGCACGCATGCTGGTTTTGCTGGCTGCAGTACTTTGGAGCCTGAGCGGTCTGTTTGTCAAGTCGCCTCCCTTCCTGTCCATTCCTGAAACGCCTCGAGGGCTGATTCTCGCCTGTTATCGAGTCTTTTTTGCAGGACTCTTTCTGCTCCCCTTTGTCAAAATAAACAGAATTCGTTGGCGTCCCGGCTTGATACCACTTTTGATCGCCTTTGCATCCATGAATTTTCTGTTTATGATCGCCATGACAAAAACTTCAGCCGCTGCTGCTATTTTTCTACAGAATACAAGTGTGGCCTGGGCGATGCTGTTCGGCTTTCTCTTTCTGAAAGAACGAATTGAACGAGGCTCAATCCTCTCAATACTGATTGTGATGGCAGGCATTTTCTTTATCGTAATGGCAGATTGGTCGGGGAAAAACTTCACCGGAAATCTTATCGCCTTGATGAGTGGCATTGCCTACGCCCTGGTTGTCATCTTCTTTCGCGTGCTGCGGGAAGAGCACCCGGCCTGGCTGGTGACTTTGTGTCTGTTCGTTTCGGCAGCGGTTGTCGCACCCTGGGCACTCACTCTGGGGCATTCGTTATCGGGAACGCAATTCGCTCTGATTGCCCTGATGGGGGTGATTCAGATGGGAACCCCTTACTTGATTTTTTCGCATGCTGTCAAAACGGTAAATTCGCAGGAAGCTGCCCTGTTAGTGTTAGCCGAACCCATTTTAAATCCCATCTGGGTCTGGATTTTCTGGGGCGAGACGGTTTCAATAACAACGCTTGTCGGCTGTTCGCTCATTGTGCTGGGTCTGGCTGTTCGCTTTTTAATCTTCAGACCCAAACGAATGCCGGACCCCGAAAATTGTCAGCGTTGATATAGCTTCACCGTTTGCATCTCATGGTATTGAGCGCGCTGCGATTTCAGTTCGGATTGATAAAACTTAATCGTATCAATGGTCACCTCTCCCCATTCTGCGTTCTGTCGATCTTGCAGAATCTGAAACAGCTCGTCCGCTGGTCTGGCATTCACGCGCGCCAGTGTGAGGTGGGGATGAAAACCCTTGCGTTCCAGTGGGTAGCCCAGTTTTTCTGTTTCCTGTTCCAGGTAATCCACCATGGCAGTTAGCATCGTGGCATCGCTGATACCCGCCCAGATGACATTCGGATGGTCAACGCGGGGAAATGCACCCAGACCTTTGAATGCCAGTTTTAAACGCGGGAATTCACTTCGCATCTTTTTCAGGATGGAACTGATAGGCATGATGTCTTCTAATTCAGTCGTTCCCAGGAACTTCAAAGTAATATGCATCTGCTCAATTGGTATTGGTCTGACAGCAGGACCCAGTTGTTCCAGTTTTGGCAATAATTTCCTGAGACCCCGAGGTGGCTGAACGGGGACTGCAATAAAAGTTCTCAAGCGGCGATTTTTGTGCATAATAATTCGTAGGGAATTCCGTCGGAGACACGGAGATATGATGTTCCTATTTCTTTTTCTGGTTCCAAAGAGCTTTCAGTTGATCGAAGCCGTGTAAAGGCTGTTCTCCGGTTTTCATTTCATTCGTAAGCTTGGGGGCAGGGGGCGTTTTTCTTTTGCGAGGTCGTTTCTTTGTCTGCTGCCGGGTTTGACCACCGGTTGCTGGTGGGGTTGATTCTGTTTTTTTCGGTTGCGTTTTTTTTGTCGCCGGTCGGGAAGTCTGCTCTTTTTCAGGCGCTTCTTTTTTGGAATGGCGATCGGTGCCCGGTTTGATCATGGTCAAAGAGACGCGCCGTCGTTCCAGATCCACACTAAGCACCCACGCGGTAATCACATCACCCACCGAAACGAACTGATAAGGGTTTTTGATGAAGTGATTGGCCATCTCGCTCACATGAATCAAAGCACTGTCTTTTAAGCCTACGTCGACAAACGCGCCAAAGTCCACCACGTTCAGAACCGTACCCTGCAGTTCCATACCCTCGACCAGTTGTTCCAGCTTTAATACGCCCTGCTTAAAAATCGGGCCCGGTAAATCAGAACGTGGGTCGCGTTTGGGGCGTACGATGGCTTCCAGTATGTCTTCCAGTGTCAGCAGACCAATTTGTAAACTGTCACTCAGCTCCCGTTTATCGATCTGCGCAACTTTTTGTATTACGGACTCGCGGTCTTTCGCTGAAGTTTTCAAACTGTCTTCAGGTAGATCAAGTTTTGTGAAGACCTTGTGTGCGTGCTCATAACTTTCAGGGTGAATCCAGGTGGAGTCGAGTGGTTCGGTACCGGCATCAATTTTCAAAAACCCGGCCGCTTGTGTGAACGTCGCTTCGCCGACACCGGCAACATCCAGCAGTTGTTTTCGACTCTGAAAGGAACCATGCTTCTCGCGCCATTCGGTAATCCGTCTGGCGATCAATTGGTTCATGCCTGAAACATGACGCAGCAGGGAAGCACTGGCGGTATTCAAATTCACGCCGACATAGTTAACGCACGATTCAATCACTTCGTCCAGAGATTCTTTCAGACGTTTTGCATTCACATCGTGCTGATACATGCCGACGCCCAGATGCTGGGGGTCGATCTTAACCAACTCACTCAAAGGGTCCTGCAGTCGACGACCGATGGAAATGGTGCCGCGAATTGTGGCATCCAGATCGGGAAACTCCTCGCGAGCAACGGGGCTGGCAGAATAAATACTTGCGCCCGCTTCATTCACAATTAAATAACGGGCCTCGGGTAGATGCTGTTCGATCATCTCGGTGATGACTTCTTCCGTTTCCCGACATGCGGTACCATTGCCGATAGCGACCAGCTTACATTGATGTTCCGTCATAAAATCAGACAGTTTTTTACACGCAAAATCTTTCTTCTCTGCAGAACCTGTGACATAGACCAGATCAGTGGCCACGCAAGTTCCCAGTTCGTCAAGCACTGCCAGCTTGCAACCCGTGCGTAAGCCGGGGTCGATCGCCAGAATGCGTTCGCTTTCCAGCGGGGGCTGTAGCAGTAAATTTTTCAAATTTTGAGCGAAGACGGAAACCGCGTGTTTTTCCGCTTTATCCGTCAGCTCACGACGAATTTCCCGATCAAGGCTGGGCAGAATCAGACGCTGTAAGGCATCGGTGACAACGGATGTTAAAAATTCGTGGAAGCGATGACCATTCAAATTCAAATGACTGACAATCGTTGCACAGGCAGAGTCTTCCGCCCATTCAAAACGAATCCGCAACGCACCGGTTTTTTCACCACGGTTAATAGCCATCGTGCGATGGTGGGGCACTTTGACTACTTTCTCGGTGTAATTAAAGTAGTCTCGATATTCCTGACCGGATTCTTCCGCTTTCTTCGTGGCATTCACCGTCAGACTTCCCGAACCCCAGGCGATCTTGCGTGAGATCTCACGTACATCGGGATCTTCACCAATCTTCTCCGCCAGAATATCAGAGGCCCCTTTGAGCACTTCTTCGGTGGTCCGCGCGCCGTCTTCGTCTTTGGTGTATTTTTTTGCTGCTGTGCTTAAATTTGTTAGAGAGGCATCGCCCGACCAGATACCGTCGGCCAACGGTTCGAAGCCCAGTTTTCTGGCAGTTGCTGCGCGGGATGTTCTTTTCGGACGATAGGGGCGGTAAAGATCTTCCAGCCGCTTGAGAGTATCCGCTTTTTCTATCTCGGCTTTTAATCGGGGAGTCAGTTTTTCTTGTGCTTCGATTAATCGCAGGATGGTGGAAGCACGTTCCCAAATTTGACGTTTGAATTGAACGCGTTTTTGAATATCCCGAATCTGAACTTCATCCAGATTACCCGTCCGTTCTTTTCGATATCGGGTAATGAACGGAACGGTATTTCCTTCGTCCAGTAATGCTATCACATTCAGGATCTGATGTGCCGTGAGATTCAATTCCAACGCCATTTGCTCTGCAACTTCTGCAGAGAAAGGTGCCTTCGATTGATTCGCTTGTATCTCAACCGCATCCATTTCGATCTCAATTCGTTTCGATCAATTGTTCCGAAAACTTAGATTAGGAATCTGATACTATAATAGGATTTACTTAACGACTCACTCTAAGAATAACGGTTTTTAGAATAAATAAAAATGGTTGCCGGGTATCCGCTTCACTAACAACGCGCATGGCTGAAATTGACTTTCTCAAAGTGTAATCATCTCGGTTCCCGATGGATAGGCTTACGTCGCTCAAAAGCGGTTACACTCAACTCGAATCTGGTCTGAACGCGATGGAAGATTCCTCTTTTCTGACTACTGGTTTTTGTCTGAGAAGAATTTTGATTGAGGAAACGCAAATCTTTGGGAAAGGCCTTTGATCAATAAGCTCAATACGGTTCAATTCATCCAGGCTGGCATCAATTCCAGTAGACTTTGCCGCTTTTTGCAGGGATAGATGATTCGACCCCTATTTGTTTTAGTGTATGAAATTATCTCTCTTATTCTCTCGCTAGAATCGTTTTTCTCGTTAGGACCGGACCTCACCTCAGCCGATAAAAAGACAAGCAGATCATCTCAAATGATGGTTGGTCTGGCTTGCGCGAATGACTCATTCGTGGACGGACAGCTGTTCTATCACGGTTCAAACAGGGGGGAGATGGCATGACGACTGCCGTCAAAATTAATTCGTATCTACTTGTCTTATTTGTGGTTAGCCTGACAAATGGTGTCGAAGTTCAGGCGGGCTGGCCTTTTAGTTCCTCAGCGGAAAAAGAGGCAAAGTGGGCAGAGAAAGCCTCTCGACCCGTTGGTTCGCGTCAAAAATATAAATTTGGTCAGCTTTGGCCTCCCTACCCACGACCGACCGGACCAAAACAGCATTTCTGGAACAAGTACCATCACTCACACTATTGGCCGCACCCATATACTTGTGAGGATCGCGCTTACGTCAAAGATATTATGGACCGACAAATTCATAATGGCTGGACCGATCAAACAACGCTTTATGCCTATCACTTTGAAAAAGAAGGTAACAAGTTAACAGACGCCGGCTTACTGCATTTACGATGGATTCTCGAACATGCACCGGAAAGTCGTCGTGTCATTTTTGTACAGACTGCCAATGCATCCATTGAGAGCCAGCAGCGATTGGCGAATGTCCAAAATGCCGCTTCAGAGATGGCAGGTACTCAGAATGTTCCTTCCACAATGTTAAGAGTGACACCCGCTTATGGCCGTCCTGCTCGTGAGGAAGATCTCAAGTACCGGGCCTATGTCGGTTCTATCCTGCCTCCACGAATTGAATACACAGCCGGAGGTGGATCAGCGGCGAATGGCAGTAACTAAAAACGGTCGCTGTTCTGTTTGATTGCAATCCTGTTTCTTTCTCTTATTAATTCAGACGAAACCTCGTCATGATTGATCGTCCTACAGAAGATGAACCTCAAGCTCCGACTGATGAGATGTTACCGGAGCAGGATGAATATTCTGAACCACCGGGAACAGACCCTGGCCAGGGGCTTCGTTTTGCTGCAGTAAACAATGATCTGACAGACCTCTACAGCGATCTTTTCAAAAAAAAACAGGCCACCTCGGGTTCACAGACAGCTTTGGCAGAGAATGAACTGGATGCACCGGCTCTTCCCTTAAATGAACTCAGATACGAAGGTGAATCGATACGGGCACCGCAAACGCTGGCAGAGAGCGGTTTGTCTTTGATGCAGCTATGCAATCTGGTCCTGAAACAGCTTTATTTACAGGGAAGTGCACTGGGAATTGATCTCTCTCGTAGTACCCATCTTCCCTTCAGTATAATCGATGAGGCACTCATTTTTCTCAAAGAGGAAAAATGCATCGAGGTGTCCTCCGGTAAGATGATCGGTCGTTCTTCCTATCGTTTTAATCTGACCGAACTGGGGCGGATTCGTGCCCGGGAAGCATTTGAACAATGCCGTTATGTCGGACCCGCGCCAGTCACACTGGAGGCTTATGTGAAACAGTGCCGGTTGCAGACAGTAACAGGCATTGATTGTACTCCAGAGAAACTGCAAGCCGCCTTCTCCGAATTCATCATTCGTGAAGGACTCCTGGATGAGCTCGGCCCCGCAGTTTGCAGCGGTCGTTCGATCTTTATTTATGGACCTCCGGGTAACGGTAAAACTCTGATTGCCAAAGGGTTGGGAAGATTTCTCAATCTTCAGGGGGGAGAAATTTACGTCCCCTATGCCATTCAGATGGAAAGCAGCATTATTACGCTGTTTGACCCGACACTCCATCAGACAACCGATGACCATGAGCTTCAGGAGCGAATTCAATCTGACTCGAAAAACGGGGGGCGCATTCCGGAATTGAAAGAATGGGTCAAGCCGGATACAGACCTCCGCTGGAGAAGAATCAGGCGTCCGGTCGTCATTACTGGTGGCGAATTGACTTTGGACATGCTCGATTTACGCTACAACAAAACCAGCAATTTTTATACAGCGCCTTTGCATCTCAAAGCGAACGGCGGCGTTTTTCTGATCGATGACTTCGGCAGGCAGCTTGTCAGTCCCAAAGACCTGCTCAACCGGTGGATTATGCCGCTGGAGGATCGAATTGACTACTTAACCCTGGAGACAGGCAAGAAATTTGCGGTCCCCTTTGAACAGCTTATTATTTTCTCAACCAATCTCGACCCCAAGGATCTGGTAGACGAAGCCTTTCTTCGTCGCATCCGACATAAGATTCCCATCAACGCCCCTTCGCGGGAGGTCTTTACCGAGATCAGTAAGCTTTGTTGCCGTCAAAGGGAGATAGCATACGACCCAGTCTTCGTAAATTATCTATATGATAATTATTACAATCAGGGAAAACCCCCCAGATCCAGCGACCCGCGAGATTTACTGGAGATTTTGCAGTCAATCTGTCGATTTAAAGGACAGGAACCCATCCTTAACTCTCAACTCATTGCAGAAGCAGCGCAACGTTTCTTCTGCCAAATATAAATTCCTTTCCTGAATTTCTTAATTGTGCCTAACACAATAGGCCCATATAGCAACCTGATTTACTCATGATCACACGTCTTGATCTGCTGCGGATTTTTAACCGTCAATTCTGTTTGCAATTCAGAATTGACAGGAAAAAATCAAAGGCAATCGGTCCGACCTGTCAATCAAAATGGGGAATCAAAAATTCACGTCTTTCAAGTGCACCTCACGGAGGTAATTAAATGTCAATACAGATGACAAAACAGACATGGATCGCTGGGATCGCTTGTGCATTACTTGTTTGCAACGGCTGTTCTAATATGCGAAACTCAATCGTTTCGAAAGCAGATGATTCAGCACCGGTCACTTTGAAAGAGAAAATTTCAGTTGCCAAAAATAAACTGAAGGATCCAGGAAAGTTTTACGTCACTCACGGCCAGCTTCAGGAAAAAATGGGTGATACAAAAGCCGCCCGTTCTTCCTACGAAGTCGCTTTAGGGGAGAACCCGAAATCAGTGGAAGCGGTTCTCGGGTTAGCACGGTTAGATCAAGTGGCCGGCCGTAAAGTCGAAGCCGAAAAAGGGTTTCAAAAGGCTTTAGAGATGGCTCCCAATGATCCGAAAGTACGTTCGAATATCGGCCAATTCTATGCAGCAGAAGAAAAGTGGGATCAGGCAATTGTTCTGCTCAGTGAAGCAGTCAAATCAACACCCGCAGACAAAAACGTGCGTTATCAACTGGGAATTGCAATGGCTTCTTCCGGAGATTATCAGGGTGCCATGCCCCATTTAATTCGTGCCGTTGGCGAAGCGGAAGCCCATTATAATATTGGCTACATTCTGAGAGATCGAGGACAAATGCAGGCCAGCGAGCAACAATTCCTCCAGGCAGTTCTGCTGAAACCTGAATTCAACGAAGCTCAGTACTGGCTCGATGAAATTCGGCGTGAGAAAGAAAACCGTCTGATGCTGGCCGGAGTCTCTGCCAGCGAATCGAAGGGTGTCAATGCGGGAACCAGGCAGGCTTCCTATTCACAGGCAAAACATCAACAGACAGCGCAAATCAAACGACAAAAGCCAGGTGTCTCGAAAGGGATGAGTCCTGCGGGAGTCGGAGCACCGAATCCTAAGACGGGCCCTCGACCCAGAAGTGCCCGGTCAGCGACTCCTCCCACAAATCTGACAGCAGAACAACTGGAACAATGGCGTAATCAACGCCAGTTTTAGCTCAATCAGATATTCACTGGAAATAATGAAACAGGCCCCGTTAAAAACCGGGGCCTGTTTTGTTCTCTGCTGCTTGATTTTGGTTTACGCAGAGGCTGTCGCCGCTTGAAGTTGCTCGGACAGTTTTTTACATAAACGCGTTAAAAGTGTAATCGACTCTGCCGCTTGTTCTTCCGTCATCGTCATCGGAGGACTGATACGTAATACATTGCCGGCCAGAGCACCCAGTAAATGAATGCCGTCTCCACCTTGCTCGCCGAGGTAGCAGAACTTGACCAGTTCAATGGCGACTTCCTGGCTGGTTTTACCACCCAGTTCGGCACATTCAATTCCAAACACCATGCCTTCGCCCCGAACTTTGGCGACGATGCCAGTTTCTTTCAGGCTTTGCAGACCGTCGATATACATCGCTGACAGCTTCTGTGTGTTTTCCATCACATCGGTACCTTCGAATTCATCCAGGGTCGCCAGCACCGCAGCAGAAGAGAGTGGGTTGGCACTCCAGGTATCAGAGGCTTCACCGTACTTTAAGCTGGCGATCACATCATCACGACCAACTGCAGCGGCCACGGGAACCCCATTACCGAGTCCTTTGCCGAGAACCACAAAATCGGGTTCGATCTGATATTTTTCAAAGGCATACATACAACCGGTACGACCAAAGTTGGCCTGAACCTCATCCAGGATCAGCATGATGTCATGAGCTCGGCAGAAATCATGTAACACTTTGTGATATTCCACCTGAGGATGATAACTTCCTCCACCACCAAGATAAGGCTCAGTGATCAGGCAATTAATTCGCGTGCCGAATTCATTCCACAGATCTTCCAGCTCCTTCTGGTAAGAGGTGGTATCCAATGGTTGATCACATTTCGTGATATCATCGCATTCCTCACGCGGGAAGCTGATGAATTTGACACGTGGATCTCGGTCTGGATCTGTCTCCGATCCGGTGACCGCGCCCGCCAGACCTTTTTTGCCATGAAATCCATGACGCGTAGCCAGGATGATGTCTCGTTCGGGATCACGATGCAGACAGGCCCAGAGTGCTTTTTGCACTGCTTCCGAACCAGAGGCGGCCCACAACACCTTTTCACAACGATTGCCCCCTTTGAAAGATTGAATATTGGAGATCAGGCGTTTGCTGGCTTTCGTTTCAATTTCAGTAACCGCGTTATAAGCAGTCAGTGTCGCAGATTCAAAATACTCTCCTTCACCTTCGCCCGTAATGTCTTCTGGTTTCCAGCCCAGGTAATCACTGAAACGTTTCATCCAGCGGCGTGGGTTGTGTCCCAGGTTGGCTACCAGTACACCGGAAGTGAAGTCGTACAGACGGCGCCCTTCGGGAGTCCAGTGAAAACAGCCCGCTGATTTTGCAAGCACAGCCTGGCTGGGTGTAAATGTGCGGAGTGCCAATGGTTCTGTCTGGAATAAATCCTCTCGGATGGCATTGGATTGATTTTCATTGTCAAATTGAATGGCTGTGCTCATGGTTCTCTCTTTTGTGTTACTGAATTGCGAATAATGATTGATCAATAATTTGAAAGTTGGTTTTGAAGTAAACTTAAACGGTTCCCTCATAAAGTACGTCCGCTTCAGAGGAACCGGGACGATAAAGTACCAGGCCTCCCTGTTCGTCGTTCACACGCACGACGCAGTCGGGTTCACCTTGCACATGTTTTTCCAGAATGGCTTCCAACGCCTGGACGGCGGCGACAGTCTGGCGGTCAGCAGACAAATCGTTGTAACTCAGCGAACGCACTTCATCCAGCCGTTGTTGACGTTCCGAAGCGGGGCCGCCATGCTCAATCAATGCAACTTCACGGGCGAATCGTTCAATGACTTCAATCCCGTAACCGCGCTGCGAGCGAGTACCCCATGGTTCGACAAAAGTACCGTTATAATGGTTGTTCATTGAGTTTTTGAGCGTAAAGGGTGTTTTCTCTTCCACCGTGCATTCCACACCTCGCTTGCGGGAATGGCCGTTCCATAATCCATTGTCGAAACGAAATTGGACTTCCTGTTCGACGTAACCGGGAAAATTATCAGGTGTGACCCAGGATGTATGAATATCAAAAGCGGCTTCTCGACCAGAATCATATTCGTAAACCATCTTCATCTGACAACTGTCCCACGTGGGACCATCTTGATCACCAACCAAACCGCGCTGGCCGGACGCCGTAATCGTTTTCAGTTTGCCTCCGAATGTGAAATCAATCAGTTTAATATAATGGACGGCAACATAAGTTCCCGGGTTGCGGCCTGTAATCCATTGCGCAAACTGACTGCCGGAAATCGACTTGGGTTCCAGCAGAGAACAGTAACCGTTATTCACGTGTTGCAGTACATCATCATGAACCAGGGTGCGCAGTTTTTTGTGATCCGGATCGAGTAACTTATGGTAAACGATCTTCGCCGCGACATTGTTTTTCAGCGCCAATGCGGTCAGCTCATCCAGTTCCTGTAATTTCAGAACGGAAGGTTTTTCGACGATCAGATGCGTGCCAGACTCCAGAACTTTTTTGCAGGAATCAAAGTGCCGATCATCGGGGGATGCAACACAGGCAAAATCCAATCCTGATTTCACCATCTGTTCTATCGCATCATCACCGGCAAAACTTTGAAATCCGCCGACTTTGTCTCCTCGTTCCGCAAGATATTTTTCCGCCCGCGAGCCAGTTCGTGTGGCGACCGCCTCCAGTGAAATCTCAACCGGACCAGTGGCACGTTGATAAAGACCTGTCTCGTGAACAGTCTCAAAAAAAGGTCGATACGTCTCATCCACGATCATGCCGAACCCGACCATGCCCGCTTTCAGCTGATTTGTGTTTGCCTCAGAGTTCATAAATATATTCCCAAGTGAATTCAATATAGGTCGTTTTAATGTGTCTAATTCTCAAAATACTTGCTATAATATTGATTATAATAAGTATAGAAAACTTCGGAAGTAGCAAAAGTGAATTCACTTTAGGGGTTGGTTCAGGAATTGTCAAGCCTCTGGACTGAGTTCAGGGGGAAAGAGACCACTCTTTTCCAGAAGGATTCATTTGCGGCTACCTGACTTCAATCTGGTTTTTGCACTTGGAATTGTTCCCCGTTTGAGACGAGAGACAGATGAGTAAAAACAGTACTACGTTAATGGATTTGAATGGACAAACAGTCATTGAGGATGATGTGAGCCCATCCCTGGTTGATGAAGTTTACCAGAAATTATTGTTACGCATTATTCGCAGCGAGCTTCCGGGTGGAACCGAGCTGAAAAGTACACAATTGGCGCGTGAAATTGGTGTCAGTCGCACCCCCGTTGTGCAGGCGTTAGCGCGATTGCAGGCAGATGGGATTGTAATTCAACAGAAAAATCATCGTGCTGTTGTCAGGGATGGGGCTGAAAACTGGCTGGTTGAAATCCATGAATTGCGGGTATTACTTGAGCCATCTGCTGCTGCGATGGCAGCACAAAGAATTCCCGAAACAGAGCTGGTCCGCTTACAATCATTGGCTGATGAGGTTAAAACATGCCAGCAGCAGTATGAGAATGGCGATCAATCCAGCAAACATTTACAGACGTGGGGAGCAGCCTCTCGTTCGTTTGATTATGCGTTGCACCTGACAATGGCAGAACATTGTGGGAATTTACCGATTTCTGAAGCCATTCATAAATGCTGGAGTTATAAACGGGTTTCTTATTCTGCAGTGGGAGAGACACCCGAAATTATGACGCGTGGACTATATGATCATACGCTTCTGCTGGATTCGTTAAAGAATCGAGATTCCGAAACAGCTTCCGCAGCCATGACCATGCATTTGCGAAATGCATCCCGGATGCGGCCAGATCGTTTGATTGTCTGATGTTTGGGTTCAGAGAGACATCAAAATCAGGAACGGCCTTTGAAAAAGCGACCGGGATCGTCTCGTAGCTCTTGAAACTTATCCGAAACCTGTCAAAAATGGCTCCGGCATGGTCCATTACATTGACCCACCCTTATCCGTTTTAGATTTAGAAATAAAAGGCAATACTCCATTATGTCAGATAATCCTCGTGTGATTTTAAGTGCGTTTGCAGATGAAGCAGCCAATCATAAAACAGCCGTTGAGCAAATGGTGGCACTCTCCGCATTAGGCCTGAAGTATTACAGTCCCCGCTTTATTGACGTATTTGGTGATGGAAACGTCAAGCATGTCGTTGACTTGAATAAGTCAGAATATAAAGCACTACTAAAACTGCACGAAGAGTATGGGGTGAATGTCACCAGTATTGGAGCACGCGTCGGTAAAATTAAACTGGTTGATAAAGATGACGGCTCGCATAATGTGTTTGTTCCATTCAAACAGTATTTGAAAAAAGAAGTCACAAACACGATTAACGCCGCCACAACACTGGGAACAAAATTGATTCGTGGTTTTTCATTTTATCCTCCCAAAGGGGAAGATCCAAAACCTTATATGAATCAGGCCGTCGATCAGATCGGTCAGATTGTAGATCTCTGTGCAAAAAAGGGGTTGGTGTATGGCCTGGAAATTGAACCGAATCTGATTGGTGAAACCGGACCTTTACTGGCTGAGATAGCGCGTAAAGTGAAACGACCCAATATGGTCACGATTTATGATGGGGGAAACATCGCCGCACAGAATAAAGATGCCATGCAGTGCTTGAGCGAGTTTCATGATATGAGTAAATCGATGGGTTGGCTGCACATTAAAGATTACGCCGTCGATAATAGTCTGGAATGGACGGGCGTCGTCGATGAAGAACGTCTGAAAAACTTTGTTCCCGCCAACGTGGGCGATGCCGGGCATGAGTTTGTCTTACGCGAATTGCGTGAGATGCTTCCCAAGATGGAAAAGAAAATGAAAAAACTGGGTGTTCCCGGTGTTTTCCTGGAAGTCGAACCTCACCTCAAGGGGGGCGGACAGTTTGGTGGCTTCAGTGGCCCCGATGGAATCGGCGTTGCCGTGCGTGCACTTTGTTCCGTGCTGGATTATGTTGGCATTGATTATGATTTGCGGACTTTCAAAGACATTCAAAAACTGCGAGGTTTCTAAGAAAACAACGCCGCAACTACCGGCTATCGCAGTACCACCAGCTTTAGTTCAAGAGAAAACTGTTGAACTTGTGTTTCTTTTGCTACAATTGAAACAAGCTGGCCTCGATTAATATCTTAGAAAAATTTCTTAGAGAAATATTCAATGTCATTTGACCCACAGCATTTGCAGGACATTATTGCCTGCCCGAAAACAAAAGCGAAACTGATTTGTGAAGGCGACTTTCTGATTTCCGTTGATCACACAACGCGGCTCAAGTATCCCATCAAAGATGGGATACCAGTCATGTTGGTGGAAGAAGCAACTGAAGTTACTCAGGAAGAGTGGGCTGAAATCATGAAACGTCACAATCGACATCCCGAAACAGGAGAAGTCGTCTCCTGAACCTTGACTCTGTTAGAGGAGCGAAGATGAAGAACGCATCGAAGAATTTGCTGACACGGAACTGCATCATCGGCTTTGTGTGCTCTTCTCTGGTGTGTCTGTTATTGACGGTCTCCCTGTCTGCTGAAGAACCTGCCGTCGCGCCTTCCAAGCCGAAACCACTTTCGGAAAAATCGCTCTATTCTTATTCGCGAGACCATGATCCTAATGGAATTGGCAAATTCTATCTCGGCCGCGAAATTGCCCATGTGATGGGATATCAGGGCGCACCCTGGCTGGAACGTAATTCGCGTGAGCTGGAAGAACGACTCTCTTTACTTCCCAAAGCATTAAAATTGAAACCGGGAATGGCGATCGCCGATATCGGCGCGGGTAGTGGAGTGATTTCCGTTATTCTGGCTGATCACATCAGTCCGGGAGGAGCCGTGTATGCAGTTGATGTGCAGCAGGAAATGCTCGATCTCTTGAACAAGAAACTCAAAAAAGCAGGCGTGAAAAATATCCACCCTGTCCTGGGAACACAGAAATCACCCGGACTCAAACCAGCTTCGATTGACCTCGCCATCATGGTGGACGTCTATCATGAGTTTGAATTTCCCTATGAAATGATGCGGGAAATTTCCAAAGCCCTCAAACCCAAAGGACGCGTTGTGCTGGTTGAATATCGCAAAGAAGATCCAGCCGTTCCCATCAAACTCGTGCATAAAATGTCCGAAGCACAGGCAAAAAAAGAGGTCTCTCGTCCTGAGCTGAATCTGAAATGGAAAGAGACCATCGGCGTATTACCTCGCCAGCATATTCTGGTTTTTGAAAAAACCGCTGCAAAATGACTGGTTGGAGGTGAAACTATGCTCGCTATATTTGTTGATGTGTGCACTTAAATCGCGGAAACCTACTTTTTTCAGACCGATCAGCTCTCTGTTCAGCCTTTATCCGAGCTTCTCTCTGTAATCAGAGTGATATCAAGATATCGGATTGACCTTCTTTTCGTATCGCAGTATACTCCCTCGCGATATATGTCCAGCCTCATTGGGGACTTAGATGTCTGGAGAGAATGCCTGTCCCGGCACAGTGATTTCGAATGGGCAATGTTTTTTATGTGGCTGAAACAAATATGAATTTCAGGGGTTGCTGTTCAATCAAGGGGAACTCGCTCCTGATACATTTCAAATCAAACCAGCCATTTTACAAAGGGTGATCTAAGTCGATGATTAGCGGCAGCTTAATTTTGCCCGGCTTGATACTTTTCAGCCTGTTTGTCACTACTCTGGTTTGTACCGGACTGTTCGTCAAACTGTCCCCCAAAATAGGGTTGGTCAAAGAGCCTACCAGGCGCTGTGCTCATATTCAGCCGACTCCCCGCGGAGGAGGAATTGCCTTTGTCATTACCTGCCTTTGCGCAATCGGTTTGTTGTATCGGACTGAGTTGATGACAGGAGGACCGATCGCTGCAATCTGTTGCGGCGGATTAATCATAGCGATGATCGGGTTCTGGGATGATTTACATGAGTTGTCCGTCAAAACGAGACTCAGTTTACAGCTCTTAATTATTATTTCATCTGTTTCCGTTTTGTCTCCTTTACCTGCTGTGGAACTCTGGGGATTCAGCCTGGATGCCTCCTGGCTTGTGGGTGCGATTGCTGTTTTGGGAATGATGTGGTGGTTAAATTTATTTAACTTTATGGACGGCATCGATGGTCTGGCCGCTACTGAAGCTATCAGCGTGCTGGTGATGGCAAGTATTCTCATTTACTTTCAGACCTCAACTTCGTTGACAGACTATTCCACTGAGCAGGCTTTGATGATCTTGCTGGCAGTTTCATTGCTGGGATTTCTCGGGGCTAACTGGGCACCTGCAAAAATCTTTATGGGTGATGTCGGTAGTACCTTCCTGGGATTTGTCATGGGAATGCTGGCTCTGATGACACTTACCGCCGGTTCGTTAAATCTCTGGGTCTGGTTGATCTTACCGGGTGTCTTTTGGATCGATGCCACAGTGACGCTCATGCGACGCATGCTCAGGGGAGATCGTTGGTATCAAGGACATCGAAGCCATGCTTACCAGAGAGTTTCGCGGTTGCTGGAAGGATCAGCAGGTCAAAATAATCTCCGACATGCGGCACATCGCAAAGTCACATCGGGTATCCTTGCCATCAATGTCTGCTGGCTTTTTCCCTGGGCAGTCAGTGCTCTCATCTGGCCTGCATGGGGCATCCTGTTAGTGGTTGCTGCGTGGGTGCCGTTGGTTTTACTGGCAGCTTACTGCGGTGCCGGTAAGCCTGGAGAAATCGCGTGGAACACGGAAAAAGAAGTCAAAACCATACCTTTCGAAGTACGTCAAGTCGAAGATATAATTCCCGAAGAGGTCGTCATTAAATTGACCTTCCCCCGATGTTAGTACCAGCCTAAGTGAGAGAATCGGGGTTCATGGGGTCGGTGTTCTTCTGGAGTGAGGCCGTAGGCCGAACGGAAGAAGAACACCGCGCGGCAAATGCCGCAGGGGTTTGGTAATTCAATG
>JAHZKX010000037.1 GCA_022600195.1 Planctomycetota bacterium | reverse complement strand
TTCGTTGGGGTATGTGGCCCCAGCAGAGTTTGCGAGTCGCTGTGCAGTTTCCAATCGGGCTGCGCCCTCACTACAACTGCACAGCGAAATTACCTAAACCAACCTTCATAAGGGCTGGTACAACTTTTTAATGCAGGTCATTACAGCGGATATCATTACTTTAAGCCTTATAATTACCGTCATGTGCTTTCGCAGACGCAGACAGCTGCAGGCTGGGGAATTACACCACAGCTTTCCTATTCACAACATTTCTGGAATCGATATCAGGAACAGGCAACCTGGAAAAACTATGCCCTGCCACCGCGAGAGAAGGATATCGAAGAAATTCAGAAAAGGAAAAGGGCCTATCAGGAGCAACAATCCTCCTCGTACCTGCAACAACCCACAATGGTTCCCGTTCAATATCAGAACATCCAACAACAGAGCCGCTATCAGCAACAATATCAACAACCGGCTCAACAACAATATCAACAACCGGCTCAGCAACAATATCAACAACCAACTCAGCAACAATATCAGCAACCGGCTCAGCAGTTCCAGAAACAGCAACCCATTCAACCACAGTATCCAGCCGCAACACCACGATTCAATCAGGCTCGCGGATATTAAACGCTGTAATCGCATTTTCGATTCTGATTCAATCCGGATCAGAAGAGAGCACGCGTAAGACTTCCGCTGTGGTAACAGGTTGTATCAAACCACGCTCGGTGATGATGCCCGTTATATATTTCGCCGGCGTCACATCAAACGCGGGATTATAAACTTCAACACCCTCCGGCGCCGTCTGTTTGCCGAATCCATGTGTGACTTCCTCCGCAAGTCGTTCTTCTATCGGAATCTGTGTACCACTCTCCAGTGACAGATCAAACGTACTGGAGGGTGCCGCGATATAAAAAGGGATGTCATGCAGGCTGGCCAATAGTGCCACCGAGTAAGTCCCAATTTTATTCGCCGCATCACCATTAGCGGCAATACGATCAGCGCCAGTCACAACCGCCTGAATTTTCTCTTCCTGCATCACCCAGCCAGCCATCGAATCGCAAATCAGCGTCACGGGAATCTCACGCTGCATCAGTTCCCACGTTGTCAATCGTGCGCCCTGCAATAACGGGCGCGTTTCATCTGCGTAGACATGAATCGCTTTTCCCTGCCGTGCAGCTTCAAAGAAAACCGCCAGTGCAGTTCCTCCTCCTGAAGTCGCCAGCCCACCCGCATTGCAATGTGTGAGAACTCCGTCCCCTTTTGAAAGCAACGCGGCTCCAACCTCACCGATTTTCTGACACATCTCCAGATCTTCCCGTTCGATGAGCTGTGCCTCTTCGAGTAATCGTGCATGCATTTCAGAATTTGTCAGTTGCTGAGAATTCGCGGCCAGCTGCCCTAATCGATCCAGTGCCCAGAACAGATTGACTGCGGTCGGTCGACTTTCCGCTAAATAGGTCGAAACTTCTGTTAACCTCTGATTGAAGTCGATCCGCTCAGAACCAGTCCCCAGCTGCAGGCCCAGCACAACCCCATAAGCGGCAGCAATCCCAATCGCCGGTGCACCACGCACACGCAGCTTCTTGATCGCTTCCCAGACCGTTTCCACATCGTGACAGTCAATTTCACGAAACTCCGTTGGAAGCAACGTCTGATCGATCATCTTCAAATGTCCATCCGTACCACCAATCCAACGCATAGTAGAGACTTCCGGCGCCAGTTCATTTTCTAAATTCATATCCGTAAATCTTCCGTTTTCTGACAGTATTCGATTTTAAAATTCCCATTTCTGAACGATTCTACTCGAAATCGCCTCAAACAAAAAACCCACAGCTTTCAGCTGGTTTTCCATTGATTCTTGTAATCTCACTTTGGTATGCTCGTTTCTACATACCTTCTTAAAGATCCTTAAATATCAACAGGATTTTCCTTCCTGAATCACTATCAATTGCAAAATATCAAGGAATCATTGCTATGCGTCAAATTACGACCAGAAATCTTGCTGCACTTTGTCTGTTAGCCATCGCCAGTTTCGCAGCCGCGCCTGCGAACGCACAAGAACATTGCGAGAGCGACTTCGTATGTATCTTCAATGGACATAATCTCGATGGTTGGCATGGTGCCACCGATGGATATTATGCCAAAGATTGTATGCTCATCAGTAAAAAAGAGAGCGGCGGAAATCTTTTCACCGATAAAGAATACAAAAATTTTGTCCTCCGATTCGATTTCAAACTGGAACCTGGCGCCAACAATGGTATCGGTTTCCATGTTCCTAAAGATCTCAATAAAAAAAGTCCGGCCTTCGCTGGTAAAGAAATCCAAATCCTTGACGATACCGCTGATAAATATGCCAAGCTCCAAAAATATCAATATCACGGCTCATTATATGGAACGGCACCAGCAAAGCGAGGCCACCTCAATCCCGTTGGTGAATGGAACTCACAGGAAATTTCAGTTGATGGCAACAAAGTCAAAGTCACTCTGAACGGTACCGTTATTGTCGACTATGATATGGCCGACGCCAAGAAAAACGGAACCATGGACGGCAAAGACCATCCCGGTTTAAAACGAGATACAGGCTACCTTGCCCTCCTGGGACACGGCGCCAGAATCGAATTCAAAAATCTGCGTGTCAAAGAACTTGATTAGTCACCACTCATTATTTACCACTTTACTGAAATTTCTCCCTAAGACACCCAATTTTGTGGTGTCTTTTTTTATCTTGACATCCTGATGAACCGACCGAATATGCGTTATAAGCGTCGCGCGCGCGAGAGGTGAGATTTATGCACACTGCTTTTAGAGAACACTGAAGATCTCGCTACCATAAAAGTCCCTCTGTTTTGAAAATCTTCACCTGATAAATCACCACCAGTTCCCAATGTCTCGTAACTTATCGACGCGTTTCGAACACGCTTCGACACGTTTGAACCACCGTTCAACCACCTGTCGACAGCTATCAACCACGGTTCGCGCACCAACAAAGGGTTGACATCCCCACGCCTTTCAACAAAATCATTCACAGTCAAATCAACTACCAGCACAAAACCAGCTCCCGTGATAAACAATCTGAGCGGATCGGCACCAGCCGCCATTAGAAAGGTACAAACAGAAAACCAAAACAACAAAATCATAAAGGGATGTCCCATATGGAAAGTAGGGTAAAAAGTTTTGTGTCTTTCGTGGTAGAAAATAATCTACAATCACATCAGTGTAATCAACCCACGAACAGAGATTCTAGCCGATACAAACAGAAACCCCGAACTGAAAATCCGGAACTGCATAAACAGCACGCGCTGACCACATCCAAAAAGAATGGGTAGACTCGAATCTCAATATCTTTCGCAATCCATCAGTAGAATAAAGTTTTTGCCAGTGAATTTTCATGAAATTAAAACCGAAATCCGGTATCTGACTACTGAGGAAGGTGGGCGTAATACTGGTGTCTATAGTGGATACCGGGGACAATTTTACTACGATGGATACGACTACGACGGGTTTCAATATTTTCCAGAGCTTCAAGATAATGAAATGGTCGAGCTGGGAACTACGGTAAAAGCTCTAGTTCGATTTCCACAAGAGCGATGGGATGAAATCCACTCAAATCAGATCAAGGTGGGGATGGAGTTCGAGATTCATGAAGGCGCAAAAGTGGTTGGACGTGGCATCGTGAAAAGTATCTGAAAACCTTAAGTAGATTTAAAAGACCTGGTGCATTTACGGCTTCTCTTAATACAAATAATAAACAAACTTCCTCGATTACTTTCCATTCACTCTGCTCACGTTTCAGTACATCAACATCTTTTGACCATCTGCGGATTTTACCAAATCCGTTCGCTTTTAAGAGACCTGGTCTATGCAGGGCTTGCAGGACTCTGTTTTGAGAATCCTTTCCCTTTTCTGATCAGTGATTATTTTATTAATCTATCGAGTGATTGACTCAGTTGCAAACTGACTAAACACTCAGAACTATATTCAGCATGAGAACGATTGCAATCGCTTCCTGGTAATCAATCGATCTGATCTGGAAAAGGTCTGACAACAATCTCAGCCAGAATTCTTTAAGAAACCAGGCGAAGACTAGCAGGGTACCAATATGAAATATTGCGTCGAAGAAAGACGTGAAAAGTAACGCAATAAAGCTGATCTTCCAGACTGCGGCAAATTTGATGATTACCACGAGAGCAGTAAACAGAAATAGAGTAATATTGAATTTGGGAGTAATTTTTTCTGCTTCTGGTGATAGTGTCGTTGTAGACATTGCTTGGCCTTCTAATCGAATAAAATGGTCTGTTTTTTATAACTCTCTGACATTATAGTCGTCATCTAAACTAGAAAACACAATATTAACACGCTGTTCGTAATGGTTCTTCTCTCTGTTTGATTTGAAAATTGCCTGAGAACGCAAAGTAGATCTGAATGCATTTCTTGAATTCATTTCTTTCGGCGAACAGTAATAGATGTCAGTGGATGGTACTGTATTCCCATCTTCCGAACTTCCGACAACACTTCAGTGCTTCCCAGACTGGTCTGCTTTTAAAAAACGGTACCAGTTGTTATGAAGAATACCAGTCCTCATAATGGGGACAAGGAGATTTAGAATGACAACAAAGAAACGTAAACGACATACTCCCGAACAAATCGTTCGAAAATTGCGTGATGCA
>JAHZKX010000036.1 GCA_022600195.1 Planctomycetota bacterium | reverse complement strand
CCTGTTCCGTCAGCCCGAGCGCTGCATCCAGTTCCCGGTAGGCCAGCAGTCCCGCATCGGTGGTGACCTGACTGCCGCAGAACTTCAGCTTCAAGCGGCTGTCAAAACCGACCCGCAAATCCTCGTTTTGGCTGTCACCCATCGAGTTCCCCTGTCAGCATGGCATGAATTGGCAGAATGCCCTTGTTTTATAGGAGTATGCGCAAATTACGTGCCAAAGCGAGGGACGTCATCTGGGAAATGCGGGATTAATAATACGCATCAGTCTCAAGAGAGGGAGAAACGATGAAAGAAGTCAAACCCAGTTGTCTCCTGATCAGTATTTCAAATCCCGCTAGAAAATCGGCCAGATACCGGGGGTAGCCAGTTCGACAACGTGATTGTCGGGGTCGCGGAAGTACAGACTTTCGCCGCCGCGAGGCCAACTGACTCTGCTTTCAATTTCCACGCCATCAGCGACCAGACGTGCTTCCCATTCCTGCAAATCATCGCGGTCAATAGCAAACGCAAAATGAACAGGGCCGGCACCGTCATGGGGAGGAATGGTTCCCCCTTCCAGATGGGCGGCTGTGTGACTGGCACCACGCTTAAAGATCAGAAAGACGCTACGGTCACCTGCATTCAACGCGCAAAATCGTCGATCTTCAGCCATGACTTCGAATCCGAACAGTCGCCGATAGAAGTCAACTGCCAGCTGTAAATCATCGACATAAATTGCCGTTTCCAGAACGCCATGTACTTTCACTGTTTCCACTCCCCATCAGGCCGCTTTTTTCTGCGTTTCCGTTTCGTACTCCAGTAGATCACCTGGCTGACATTCCAGAAACTCACAAATTTTTTCCAGAGTCGCAAACCGAATCCCCTTCACTTTCCCCGATTTCAACAGCGAAAGGTTCTGCTCGGTAATTCCTATATAACGTGCCAGATCGCGCGAAGTCACTTTGCGTTTCGCCAGCATCACATCCAGTGTAATACAAATTCGCATCATGTCCTCATCAATTGAGAAAAAGAATTTTTATCTTTTTATTAATAACTATTGGTAAGAATTATGAATTCTAAACAATCTGTGCATGCTCTTCTGCAATCAGGCTCGCCCGTTGAATTAAATTCGCCAGCACAAACAGCAATCCACCCACCGCCGCCAAAATGATCTGATTGGAATTGATGCCAATGGTCAGCATTTTCTGGCCGGGAGGATTATGCAAAGTCAGAATCACACTTAATATCGAACAGGAAATAGGGGAAAGCAGCGCCGTCCCTAATAAGCCGAATGCGAGTCGTTTTATATAACGGCTGTTCTGCGAACTGAGATAGTCTTCTGCACAACAGGCTTTCAGAAATTGACGTATTGAGAACAAACCCCAATAGGTGGGTGCCATCACAGTTGCACTTAACAAGACCATAATACACTTGGTCCAAACGGGTAATGGATGCTGAATGGCACTAGCGGGAAGAGAACTTGCACTCGCCGCGATGAGATCTCCATAAAACCAGACCCACACCAACAAAACAGGCATAGCAAACAGTGAAATATTACAACAGTAATAGAGCACCTTACAAATGATACTGGTTCGATCTTTCGAAGTCATTTTTGGATTCCTTTCCAATGAATTTGTTGTAAAGCGACGAACTTTTATCGTTTTACAATAAACACCGCAACCCCAGTTTTTATGACTTTTCTCCATGAAACAGTAATTTAACTGTGCTGAATACTATTACTTCAATGAAGTTCACTTCCCTTTTGAAAGCCAGCCGCCCGGTTGTGGTGTCGCCGTCGACTGGGTTTCCTGATACCAGCTTTTGAGCTGTTTAAGCATGAGCGCCGCCTGTTGCGGTTCCTGTTTGGAAAGATTCGTCTTTTCTCCCGGATCTTGATCGAGGCGATAGAGTTCGATCTTTTCCTTTTCAAATGTGCCCGGTTTCGCCCGCGGATGCAAGACCACCAGCTTCCATGGACCCTGGCGCATCGCTTCCGAACGCTTCCCATTATTCGACAACGAAGCCCAGTATAACGGTCGTGCTGAGACCTTCTTTTGTTGAAACAGAACCGGTGAAAGATCGACGCCGTCCAGGGGCCGATCCCGGGGCGCTTCGATTTTTGCGATCGCCAGTAAGGTGGGCATCACATCGATACTGATCGCAGGCACATCCGAAACCGTTTGGGGCTTAATCCTTCCCGGCCACCAGGCAATCGCTGGCACACGATGCCCTCCTTCATAAACCGAACCTTTTCCGCCACGCCATTTTGGACTACCACTCGGAAAGTCACGCGCAGGACCATTGTCTGAAAAAAACAGGACAAATGTGTTTTTATCCAACCCCGACTCTGCCAGCAACTTGCGAATCTGTCCGACTCCAGTATCAATGGGAAGTGTCATGCCCTTGTACTTCTCAATGCGTTCCGCTTCATTCGCAGGTTTCCAACGTTTCCAACCCTCCGATTCACTGCGCCGAACCGGGTCTCCGGGCACCTGCACCGGATTATGAATCGCTTCGTGTGCAACGTACAGGCAGAAAGGCTGCTGGCTGTTGTCTTTGATGAATTGCAAAGCATACTGATTGATTAAATGTGTTGAATAACCGATTTCGCGTGTTTCAGTTCGGCCATGCCACCAGTCGTGTTTGACATGATCTCCCACATGACTGATAAAATCGATATTACCACTGTGATAACCAATGAAGGTATCGAAGCCATGATTGTCGGGATGAAACTCAGCCGTGTTATGCGGATACCCCTGATGCCATTTCCCAATCAATCCGGTTCGATAACCGGCGGACTGTAGTAATTCTGCAAATGTATTTTCATTCTTTCTCAAGCCCTTACGGTGTTCGGGATGATCACTCACCGGATGAATCACAGCTTCTATCCCCGCTCTTTGCTGATAGCGACCCGTTAACAACCCTGCACGTGTCGGCGAGCAAACCGTACCCGAAGAATGAAAGTCAGTGAATTTCATTCCTGCGTCCGCCAACCGATCAATATGCGGCGTTTTAAAATACGGGTTGCCAAAGCAACTTACGCCTGCATACCCCATATCATCCACCATAATCACTATCAGATTGGGACGATCCCCGGGCTGACGGGTAGCTGCTTTCAATGTCACTTGCAGGCAAAACAGACAGGCGAATGCAATCATTGTAAAGCCCGTTTGAAAAAGAAGGTTTCGATTTCGCACTGAGAGATCCTTAAATTTCCGAATAATAGAATGGTATAATACGACTCAAAGAGTATAACAGACACACATTGAAATTCACGATAATACGTATATTAGACTCTCACTTGATAATTCCTAACGAACTCCAATTCGTAAAATCTGACATTTTCTACTTGCGATCTCGGACAAAGTAATACATGATTTTGCAAGAGATTTTTATATCTATTACATATCGAATCAAAGGACTGCTCGCGTGATCAAATTTGAATGCGAAACCTGTTTCCAGGATTATAAAGTACGTGATGATCGAGCCGGACAGGTTCTGAAATGCAAATCCTGTGGTTCAAAAATGCGTGTACCGGCAGGCGATGATGACTTGTTGGATGACACGTTTGAAGAATCTGAAGCGCCCGTACGTCCTACACGCAAAAAAAAGAAAGCAGGCTCAGCAAAAAAGAAGAAAAAGCAAGATAATTCGAACAACCCGATTACCATGATTGCCGGTGTGTGTGCATTCGGGATTGCGTTTTATGTGTCTTATACTCTTGTTGGCGGATTATTTGGCGAAAAGAAACAGAACGAGGTCGATATAAATCAGGAAATGAAACAAATTGCGACAGACCTGAAAGAAAAATCAGAAGCAATCCAAAAAGCAGTGACGAAAGAGGAAAAACAAAAGATTGCCCAAAGCATGAAAACCAATCTCGATCGCGCTAAGGTGCTGAGCGAAAAACAGAAGGCGATCAACGCTAAGAAGAGCGCAACAAACGGTTCATCCAGCCAAAAGTGGATCTCCTTAGTGGATGCTCCCTCTGTTGTCACAAAATGGCCTGAATCTTCCAAGCTGAAAATCGATTTAAAAAACGTCCGAAAAGATTTCATTCAACCAAATACGTTCAGCCCTTTTGTAGGATTAAGATATACAAATCCTCGACCTTTTAAAGTTGATTTCTGGAATCTGGCAACAGGAAAAATAATAGGACAAGTTTCAATCAATATCGACAAAAACTGGATTTTACTTTCTCACAAAATCAAGATGAGTTCAGATGGGAAATCTTTCATCTTGTCTATCGTTACAAGAGATACCAAGATTCCCAAACTGACAAGCTGGAGTATAACAACGGGGGAAAAAATAGCAGAATGGGAGGCTGACAAGACAATGTCATCCGTTTCGATTTATGAAATTTGCGGTTCAGACAAAGCCTTTGCAAAAATCATTCGCAAAGAAGGTAATCAATACAAAACGATTTTAAAACTATGGGACCTCACATCAGGTAAACTTCTGAAAGAAAATGAGGTCAAATCGAGCGAATTTTTTGACTCGAATTATGCGATCAGCCCCGGTGGTAAATACCTGATATCAAGTACCGTCGACAAGCTGTTTGTCTATGACCTAACCTCCCTGAAAATGATCCGCCTGCTCGATATTAAAGACTATTTAGACCCGACTGAAAAGTATCCGATCCTGTCATCAATGCAATTTTCTGTTGACGGTAAACAATTGGGGTTACTTGTGAATATGTCTATGGTAACTTCAGTCTGGCTGATAGATTTAGAAACGGGGAAATCTACCAAAGCATATCAAGCTGCAGGAAGTTTAGATAAGGTATTTAGCGAACCTGCATATGAGGGTAATAAACTCATCCTGACCCCGTCGGGAAACAGCTTCCTGTTATATGGCGCACTGCTCGTTGATCGCCAGAGTAAACGGAATGTCTGGCTGTATCACCCCGTGCCAAATGTTATTATGCGAAACAAACTATACATCACTCCCCACTACATTCTTGCTGGAACCGACAGTGCATTAACAGACGCACGCGGACGACTACGTTTAAAAACAAAACCAAAGCTGGTTTCCGTGCCACTCCCGGAAAAGAAGATCGCAGACAGTCTGGCCGCTTATCAGAGCGAGGGCGAAGCGATTTTAAGTGCAGGAAAACAAGTCAGTATTGATGTAAAAATTGCAAAGGTCAAATTTAGCAATGAGGAAGAAGTCAAAAGCATTCTCAGGGATGTAATAAGGCAACGACTGGAGTCAGAAGGTTTCAAAGTAGTTCCCAATCAACCCATTGTATTCAAACTTGAATACGGAGAACAAGAAGGCAATAAATTACAAATGACCAAACGCGGAAAACCGACCCCCGGAAACCCTCTGGGACGAACTGCAACAGGACAGTCACTGCAAACAACGGCAGCAGCCTTTAAACTTTCCTGGATTGAAAAAAAAACGAAAAGAACACTCTGGACCAAACAGGCATTGGTCAACCCCCGCTTTCTCATTTTGCGGGATGCCACCGCGGAAGAAGCCCGAAAACAAATGTTTGAGGGACTACAAAACAGGTTGATGGCAGAATCCATACCTTATTTTATTCCTCATGATAAAAATCTTTCCATGCTTCCCGGTGAAACGCAATTGCCGGAATAAGGCTCTGAACAAAATGATCTGCCCCATTGTGGAAAACAGCTTTCCAAGAATCTGCACACATCGCCAAATCTGGATTGCTTTCCGGAAAAGAATTATCCTACAATAGAGGATATCGTCATCCTGTTTAGATGCCGAAATCAGATATTTTTGATAATCAACCGAAATCAAGGACCATCTCATGCGCAAACTTCTTTTTTTATTGATTTGCTGCTGCCTGCTTTTCGTCTTGGGAACGAACCAGCAAGATTCGCAATTCGCCCATGCTGTTGACCCGGCGAAATCCAAGAGCATTAGTCAGGATGATGCCAATGGTGAGAAAAAACTCAGTAAGTTCATGCGCGAAAAACTTACTAATTCTCAACTCGTTTTGGAAGGACTTATGGTTGAGGACTACGATCTGATGCAGAAGGGCGCCAAAAAGATGATCCAAATGAGCAATGCCACCGAATGGCAAGTGATTGAAGGTCCCATTTTTGCGAGACAGAGTGAAGAGTTCCGTTCCGCTGCCAAACAGGTCATCAAGTTCGCTAAAGAAAAAAATATTGACGGTGCTTCACTCAGTTACCTGCATTTAACGATGACATGCATTTCCTGTCATAAAAAAGTCAACAAAGTTTTGATTTCCGAGAGCGGCACGAAACTTCCCTTGAATTTCGCTGCACTAAAAAAGGGGCATACGAAATAATTTCGCATCCCCCCTGTTCTCGTGTGAAACCAGTGTAATCACTTATTTCGCTTTTAAACTCTTGGCGGCGGTTTTTGCAACCGCTTTAGCCGGGAGCACGCGTATCACTCGGCCACTCTGGTGTTTGTCACCATCTAATTCCACAGTGCGGACCCGTAAGAGATGCGTACCAGGTTTCAATCCGGCTGGTAACTTTGCCTTCCAGAGGTGTGGCGAGATTTTCGGTTTCGGCAGATTGCGATAACTCTTCTCTTTCACGGCATTCTGGGTTTCAGATAATTTTTTGAAGCTGGGATCGATCCCAGGCTTGTATTCCATCGGAACCCAGGTGCCCCCTGCTCCGATCTGTATTTCGACTTTCGAACGTTCCGAACCATTAAATACGTTGACATAAATGTCCGTTTCTGACAACTTGCTGGCGACGACTTCTTCAGGAGCAATAATATTCATCTGATATTTTGCAGGTCGGCCTGCAGCCCGGAAGTCAAGATTGTATTCCTTCCCGTCAAAACGGATGAGGGAATAACCATTGGGAGCGCCGTCGGCCATCACAGTATGAGGAATGCCTCGTTCATCGGGAGAGCCGGACCACCAGCTACCACTGACCGTCACGTTGATGACGTGGTGATGTGGTTTCGGACCACGCCAACCATCGGCTTTCGTAATGAAACGATGCTCGTGATGATGGGTATGTCCGGAGATTGACATACAGAACGGACGTTTTTCAATGAGCCGATACAACTCCTGTCGATCTTTTGTATTGATCAGCGGAACATGCATCATTAACACTACCAGTTGATCTTCGGGAATCTGGTCCAAATCGTGCTTCACAAATTCAATCTGCTCTTTACCCAACCCGCCCTGGTATTTCCCTTTCTTACCTTTTTCCGAAACGATCCATTCAATGTTATCAAGTACAACAAAATGGACTGTTCCATAGTCGAAAGAATAGTAAGCAGGGCCAAATGCACGTTCGAACGTTTCATCACTCAACTTGTCATTCGGGGCATCGTTGTTAATGTCGTGATTGCCGATCACGTTGTACCAGGGAATTCCCAACAGTGCGATCCCTCGTGCCTGCGATTCGAATAAGGAAAGATCATCAAATAGAATATCGCCGAGAGTCACGCCAAATGCAGCATCAGTGCCGACAAGTTCTTCGATGACATCGTGCGCGATATAATCAATTTCCTTTTGATCACGTGGCTGCGGATCTCCAAAAAAGATGGCCCTGAACTGAGCGGGCTCTTTCTGCGGGTAGAGTGGAAAATCGACTGAAGCAGGCAGCGGCCCTGTCGGCTTGACACCAGGGTACTTTGATTTCGGCGAGCCCTTTGGTTTATGGATGTAATAGAATTCCGGTGTCAGAGTCTTGCTCAGCGGCGTTCGCCATCCCTGGGGTTTGATCACAAACAGGATCGTATCGTTTGTAACCGGTAATTGATATAAGCCATTCTCGTCCGTGCAGACGATCTCACGACCATTGGAGACGCGAACACAGCCTAACCCCTGCTCCCCCGCATCCCGTTTGCGATTATGGTTCGCATCGTGAAAAACATAACCGGTTGCCTGTTGCTGTTTTTCTAATTTCGATTCCGCTTGCCCACTTCTCTCATAAGAAGTGAATAGCAGTACAATCATTAAGACTTTTATCAATGGTAATCGAGTCATTTGTTTCCCTTATATTACAAAGCCATCATAAGCATCTTTTAACATATTATGCTCGTCAGAGTAGATGTAAAACCCAAATTGTAATTGTTATTAGAATGTACCAGAGGATTCCCCGGAAAGACAAGACACCAGAGACTGCAAAGATTGTTCAATCATGGTTTATATCAGTTGAACTATTGACGTAGGAGAACGGTTCTTTCATAGTAAATACTTGAGCATGCCGCTCTGTCCTCCCTGGAAAGAGCCCAAAACACAAACAATGCTGCATTTACTCAGGAGGCAACCAACATGCAGAACCATTTTCTTTTCAATGTAAGTTTTCTGTTTCAAACAATACGGTGGAGTGGCGTGCTTGCCATCGCCTGCCTTCTCTCCAGTGCTGCACACGGAGCAGAAGAGACCGACACGTTGCGAATATTATGCTACAACATTCACTACGGTCAGGGAACCGACGGAAAGTATGACGTTGAACGTCTGGCAAAGGTAATTGAACGTACCAAGCCAGATCTGGTGGCGTTGCAGGAAGTTGATGTAGGGGTGAAACGCTCGGGTCGTGTGCATGAAGCACAACGGTTGGCAGAACTGACGGGCATGGCGGTGCGATTTGGTCCTACACAACACTACGAAGGTGGACTGTTCGGAAACGCCGTCCTGACACGCCTGCCGATTCTCGATGTGAAGATTCAACCACTGCCTTATACCGAAAGCACACCGAAACTTGTTACCTACCCCCGCGGCGCGATCGCCGTAACAGTGAGGGGTCCTGGTAACAAACCACTCAAGTTCATCAGCACGCACTTCCAACATAATGTGCCTGAAGATCGTGTGGCGGAAGCCAAAGCCATCAACAAATATTTCACAGCCAGTGACAACATTCCCACAATTCTGGCAGGCGATATGAACGCCAAACCAGACTCGGAACCGATTAAGATTCTGCTTAAACGGTGGACGAACGCCATCGATAAAGATGCATCTCCCTCGGCTCCTTCAACAAAACCAAGATCGCGTATCGATTATATTTTCTATCGAACCGCGTCACAATTCGAAATGGTAAAATCGGAAGTCATCGCAGAACCGCTGGCGTCGGATCACTGTCCGGTTTTTGCGATTTTGAAATTGAAGCAATGATATTGACACTTGAAATCAGAAAATAAAAACAGACATTCAATATTCTGCCAGCCTAATTTTGTAAATCAATTTGGAGCTGTTGTGATGAAAAGCCTGAACTGGATCGCTCTATCGTTCACCTTACTTCTCCCCTGTTTTGTCAGTCTGAGTGCCTTTGCCGAACCGACGGCGACACCCGTCAGTTCGATTCGTGTTCAACCCGGATTTCAAGTCGAATTGCTAAGATCTGCCGCTAAAGGCGAAAGCTCCTGGATCAGTATGACTTTCGATAACCGGGGACGGCTGATTCTGGGACTGGATGATGTTGGAATCGGACGACTCACACTCAATTCCGATCCATCCAAAACCAAATTCGAGAAGATAGAAAATACTCTCAAACATTGCAGGGGCGTGCTGCATGCTTACGACAGCCTGTATGTCAGTGCCACGAACAGCAATGGTTTTTATCGGCTCAAAGATACCACCGGTGATGATCAATACGATCAAATGAAACTCCTGAAAACAATGGAATACCATAGTCGCTTCGGGCATGGCAGTAACCAGATCGTGCTCGGACCTGACAAACAGATCTATCTGATTGTCGGAAACGACGTCAGTTTCCCGGAAGGGGTCGCACCTGATTCCCCCTACCTCAATCCTCAGAATGATCACCTGCTGCCCAACCCTCATGACAAGGGTCAGGATAATCGCGTCGGTACGATTCAACGTACTGACCCGGAAGGAAAAAAATGGGAAATTCTGGCAGGTGGATTTCGTAACCAAGTGGATCTGGCCTTCAATGAGGACGGGGAAATGTTTACCTGGGACGCCGACATGGAATGGGATATCGGCCAGCCCTGGTACAGACCGACGCGCGTGAATCATGTGGTTTCCGGTGGTGAGTATGGCTGGCGCTGGGGTACTGGAAAATGGCCCGAATATTACGCGGACAGTCTCCCCACAACTTTAGATACCGGTCTGGGTTCACCCACAGCCCTGATCTTTGGATCAAAGAGCCAGTTCCCCGACCGATTCAAAAAGGCCATGTTCATCGCTGACTGGCAGAATGGTCGTATTCTGCTGGTTGACCTCATTCCCGATGGTGCCAGTTACAATTGTCGCTATGAATCCTTCCTGGAAGGAGGCCCCCTTAACGTCTGTGATATGCAGTTTGGGCCAGATGGTGCGTTGTATTTCATTACAGGTGGACGTGGTTCCCAGTCAGGTTTATACCGCGTGACACCCGATCCCAATGCAAACAATAATTCGATTGCCCCCTTAATCAGCGACGAGTTAAAGAAACAATCAGCAGCTGCAAGAAAACTGAGACGAGAGATCGAAGTGTTTCATGTCCAAAAAGACGCTAACATCGACGAGCTCTGGCCACATTTGAAGAGTGATGATCGCTGGTTACGTTTTGCTGTACGCCGTGCCATTGAAAATCAGGATGTCTCTCAATGGCGGAAACGGGCACTCACAGAATCAGAGCCGACTGCTGCTATCGCCGGTCTGATTGCCTTAAGTCGAAAAGGGACAGCCAACGACCGCAATGCCGTCCTGGCAGCACTGAATCAAATTGATATCAACAATTTAGATCAACAACAGTTTCTCGCTCTGTTGCGCGCGTATCAACTCTGCTTTATTCGCCTGGGACCACCAACGAAAGAACAGGCCCAGATGCTCCAGCAACGATTAAGGCCACTTTTCCCGCATGCCACAACGAGCGCGAATCATATGCTCTGTGAACTGCTGGTCTATTTAAACGATGAAACTATTGTTCCCAAAGCAGTAAAACTACTCACAGACAATACCACACAGGAAGAACAAATCCGCGCAGCACAAACACTGACGTTTGCAAAACAGAACTGGAAAAAAGAACATCAGCAAACATTCCTTGCCTGGTTAGCACAGGCTCGCGGCTTCTATGGCGGCAAACAATTAACCGAACGACTGCGCGATATCCGTGAAGACTTTCTGAAATTGCTCACGGAACAAGAACGGAAACAATTCAGTCCAGAGATCGCAGCCCTCAAGAGACCACTCGTCGAGGAAGAGACCGTTCCCGCGCGCCACACCGTTCAGGAATGGGTTCTGAAAGATCTTGAACCACATCTGGGTGCACTCACAGTCAACCGATCCTATAAGAATGGGCGACAGGCACTGCTGGCAGCCAATTGTCTGAAATGTCATCGTATTGGTTCCACTGGAGCACAGGTTGGTCCTGATCTCACGAATGTTGGCAAACGCTTTGATGGTCGCGCCATTCTAGAATCGATCATTGAACCTTCCAAAGTGATGGACCCAAAATACCTTTATACGATGTATTTACTGACGAATGGAAAAATTGTAACCGGACGACCGGTTGGAGTCAGCAAAACTACTATCACTGTTGAAACGGATCCGATCAAGCAGACAACGGTTCCAGTGAATAGAGATGAGATTGAAGAATCAGTCCTGTCCAGAACATCACCGATGCCAGTAAGTCTGATCAATGTGCTCACCAAAGAGGAAATTCTTGACCTCCTGGCGTACCTGAAATCGGGTGGAGACCCGTTACACACCGTTTTTCAAAGCCAAACAAAATAATGATTGTCGACTGGTTACGCGTGATGCAAGTTTTAACAGTAAACAGATCACGGTCAGCAAGTGGAGGATAGAAAATATGTATTCCCGTCCATTGAAATCTCTCCTCATTTTGTTCATTGTTTTTTGTCTCTGGCCGACTGACACGACCTCTGCACAGGGAATTCCGCCGGAACAAGCTGCTCAGAAAATGACTGTGTTAGATGGTTTCGAGGTCAAGCTCGTGGCTTCCGAGCCTTTAGTTCGACAACCCGTGGCGATTGACTTTGATCATCGCGGAAGACTCTGGGTGATTCAATATTTGCAATATCCAAATCCAGCCGGGCTGAAACGGGTGAAGGTGGATCAGCATACGCGTTCCAAATACGACCGAGTTCCCAAGCCACCGCCACACGGCCCCAAGGGGGCAGATCGGCTGACGATTCTCGAAGACACCGATGGCGATGGTTTAATGGACCAGGCAAAAGACTTTGTGAACGGCTTAAACCTTGCCTCGGGTTTTGCGTTCGGGCATAGCGGGGTCTATGTTTTGCAGGCTCCCTACTTGCTCTTTTATCCTGATCGTAATCGCGACGATATTCCCGACAGTGATCCGGAAGTTCTGCTGACCGGGTTCGGCATGGATGATGCCAGTTCGGTCGCCAATTCGCTCATATTCGGTCCGGATGGCTGGTTGTATGGATGTCAGGGCAGTACGGTCACTGCTGTGATTCGTGACATTAAGTTTGTGCAAGCCATCTGGCGATATCATCCTGTCTCAAAAAAGTTTGAGTTGTTCGCCGAAGGTGGCGGCAATATGTGGGGGCTGGATTTCGATCGTCATGGAAATCTTTTGGCCAGCACAAACGTCGGTGGGTTTACCATGCTGCATATGGTGCAAGGTGGTTACTATTGGAAACAGTTCAGCAAACATGGGCCACTCAGAAACCCGTTTACATTTGGCTATTTCAATCACATCCCACACAAAAACTTTCGAGGCGGTCATGTGACCGTAGGCGGCACCGTTTATCAAGGCGATTCCTTTCCCGCGCAGATGCGCGACAAGTATATCAGCACCAACTTATTATCACATGAGATTCACTTCCATACGTTAAGTCAGGATGGAACCTCTTTTCGCAGTCAGCATGGAGGAGAACTGGTCAAAGCCAATGATACGTGGTTTGCCCCCAATGATTTGACGGTGGGACCGGATGGCGCAGTCTATTTTTCTGACTGGCATGACAAGCGCACCGCACACCCAAACCCGGATGCCAATTGGGATCGTTCGAATGGCCGAATTTTTCGCTTGCAAGCCAAAGGTATAGCTTCTCAAAAACAGGTTGAGCTCTCGAACTTGACCAGCGATCAATTGATAAAGCTGCTAGAACAGACCAACGAATGGTATGTGCGTGCAGCCCGTCGTGAGCTGGTCGCGCGAGGTGACAAGAGCATCTGGCCCCCATTACGAAAGGAGATCCGGGAAAGCAAAGATGATCAATTCGTCTTGAACTCGCTCTGGACACTGGCAGCAACGGGAGGCCTGAACGAGCAGACGGCACTGCAGGCACTCAATCATCAAAATGAAGACGTGCGTACCTGGGCGGTTCGATTGATGGGCGATGAGCCGACTGTTTCTCCTCAGGTTCTGACACAATTTGAACAATTGGCCAAAAATGATTCCAGCGCGAAGGTTCGCAGCCAGTTGGCCAGTACTGCTGTCCGCATCCCAGCCAGCCATGGTTTGTCCATCGCACACATATTATTACTGAGAAACGAAGATCAAATGGACCCACACATACCGCTGCTATTATGGTGGGCTGTGGAGCAACATGCGGTGGATGCCATCGACGATATCAAACAACGGTTCGTAGATAAAAGTGTCTGGCAACAGCCATTAATACGCGATGAAATTCTCAATCGACTCACACAACGCCTGGCGGCTGAGGCGACTCCACGTACTTTATCAGTCTGTAAACAGATCGTCGAAAGTGCTCCTTCAGCTAAACTGGAGCAGAGCATGTTATCGTCGCTGGATGCAGGCCTGGCGATGGCGCGTATAGATCGAAATGAGAAAAAACGACTCACAGATCGTATGCCCGGAGACTTCAAGCAATGGTTGATTGAGAAATGGAAGAAGCAGCCGGAAAACCTGACCCTCTTAGAATTGAACGGCCGACTGGGAAACCCACTGGTGACAAATCATGCCTTGCAAGTCATCACCAGCGATCACGCAAAGAAGGAACAGCGGATCTCTATGTTCAATCTCTTGCGTGAATTTGGTGACGCGTCATGCATTGAGTCTTTGTCACCTCTCTTAGAATCAAAACAACCAGCCTGGATCAGATATGCCACCATGGACGTTCTGGCACGTTATGATGACAATAGAATCATTGATACGCTATTCCGTGAGTACGATCATTACGACAGTGCCTCACGATCACGTGCCCGCCAGATTCTATTTGCACGAAAATCTTCAGCAGAACGGTTTCTTAAAGAAATTGATAAAGGTAGATATGTTGCCGGTGAAGTGACGCTAGGCGAATTAACTACACTGACTGCCTACAATGAGGAATCGATCACAGCAATCATCATCAAACACTGGGGTCGAATTAATAGCAGCACCGCCGAACAGAAAATTACCGAGATTCGACGCGTCAGATTTAACCTCAAAACCGCCGGCGATCTGAAACGTGGCCGCGAACTTTTCACAAAACATTGTGCTACCTGTCACCAATTATTTGGCGAAGGCAAAAAACTTGGACCAGACCTGACGACAGCAAACCGAAAAGATCTGAATTATCTGCTGGAGAGCATCATCAACCCTAATGCGTTCATTCGAAAAGAATTCGTACCCTCTGTCGTGCTGACAACGGATGGACGCGTTCTGACGGGACTTATAATCAAGGAAACCCCGGCACAAATTGTGTTAGCGAATAATAAAAACGAACAATCGATAATTCGACGAAGCGACATCGAGGAAATTCAAAATGCCACCGTTTCCATCATGCCAGAAGATGTATTAAAACAGTTGAAAGATCAGGATCTGCGAGATTTGTTTAGCTATCTGCAAGGTAATGGGCCTGTCAAATAACAGGAGATTATAATTCGTGTGCCGTTATGTACTGTTAATCAGCCTGGGATTTTCACAGATTGTAACAACGACCTGCGTCCGCGCATTCGAACCGGCTCTTGAAATCAAATTGAAGAAAGAGTCCTCGCAGACAACAAAGCAGGACAAACTCTTCAAACTCAATTACCAAAAATCGGATCTGAGTTTTTGTAACTCACAAGTCTGTGTTGATTTTGACAACGATGGCCTGCGCGCGTTGTTGTTCGCCTCACGAAAAACAAAAACATTGCAAATGCTGAGTGCCAGTGATGGTTCTGTTCTCTGGAGCAAGAAATTTGCCGGATCTCAACAGAGTCTTTCTGCTTTCGATCTTGATGGCGACGGTACTATGGAAATTCTTTATACCGTTTCCAGTCCCGGACGACTGTATGTGCTCAACTCTGCCGGGAAGGTGCTACGACAGTGGGATTCGAATGACTCCAAGCTCGGAAATTCGGCTGTGATAGTTGACGCCGATGGTGATGGCCAGCTTGATGGGTTGTTCGGCTCGCGGTCAAAGTTTCTCATACGACTGAATATGGCGGATCTGGAACTCAGCCGGCGACGTTCTAATTGGGTTCAATGTGGCTGCCATACCTCGGCAATGGACGTTAACCGAGATGGTCGATGGGATTTTTTCGCAGGTTCAGGCGACGATTCGCGCAGCAGAAAGGGCGTTTTGCACCGCATTGATGCGGTTACATTGAACAGCCTCTGGTCGTACAAGACTAACGATAACGCATCAAGCGCAGATCCGGTATTGGTTGATATCGATGGTGATGGTCAGGTTGAAATCATCAAGTCGGTAGACAATTATGCCGGAGATGACGCTCACGACGCCATTTACGCCTTTGAAACAGATGGTAAATTGCTTTGGAAGACACCAGGCTTGAGTGGTGAAGATTCTCCCAACGTGGCTGACCTGGATCATGATGGAGAAGTGGAAATCGTCGGCATGACATTCGACAACGAAGTGTATTGTCTGGACTCGAAAGGTCATGTCAAATGGCGCAAGAACCTGCGCCCCGAACTGAAGAATCAGAACCCGCATGCTTATCTGACACCGATTTTATGCGATGTGAATGGTGACCAGAAAATGGAGATTATTGCACTGACCAATGGCGCTTATTTTGATCAAGCCGGTAAAGTCACAGGTAGTAAAAAGAAAGCGAACGGCATTGTCTTTGCCCTCTCGGCGGAAGGCGAGATTTTAGACCAGTACGATGTTGGCTCGCCGCGCTACTGGGGCGATGCATTTGTCTGCAATATTGACAATGACCCTTTTCTGGAATTGGTCATCTCTGGAAGTGGCGGATTAGATGTTATCAAAACCCGGGGCCTTGGTCCCCATACCGAACATTTTCAACGTCGTCGCAATTATCAGCGACTGAATGTTGTTCCCTGGGCATACGAGGACTCTTACTTCATCTACCGTGGTACCAAAGAGGGAGTCGTCAATTTAACAGACAATCTGGTTTTAAAAAAACAATCAGACAAATATCTCTTAACAGGCAAGTTTACGACAGATCTGCTCGCCCCCCCTCCCCACGGTCTGTTTAACCGATTGAGTTATCATGCACGCACGTCAGATCAGACATCAATCGAAGTGAACATCTTGAATCAATCCGGGGAAAAGATACGTTCCCATGTCGCAAACGGTTCCAAAATTCGAGTGGATCATCCGGTTTCCCTCGAATTTATTCTTTCAACGAACGATCCCTCTTTCACGCCAACCCTTGACTCCTACTCACTCTCATTTCAACGGGAAGTGGATTAGAGATATTTTGCGATGTTAATTTTTTGAATGATCGGAATCAGTTTTGTGAAATATTTGATACCTGTCTTGAGTGTTGCCTTTCATCTTGTCAGTTTATCTGCAGCGAAACCAGAGAACCTCAACAGTCTGCCCTCTGACTTGCAGGTTCCCTCTGTCACTCATGAAAAGCCATTCCCTGGTAAACGGGTCTGGCAGCAAAACTCCGGTTTTGAGAAAACAGAAATCGCTCACGCGCTCTATCTACCTCCGGACTGGAAACCAGACGGGAAATACCCAGTGATCATGGAATACCCCGGGAACGGCGGTTTTTCAAATGCCCTTAATGATCGTAGTGAGGGACGTGTTCAAGACTGTAAATTGGGTTATGGATTGTCTGGCGGAAAGGGCATGATCTGGGTCAGCCTGCCGTTCGTCGATCGCAAAAATGGAAAACATTCCATTAAGTGGTGGGGCGACCCCGATGCGACTGCCGACTACTGTAAGCAGACCGTCGCACGCATTTGCCAGGAATTCGGCGGCGATCCAAAAACCGTTTTTCTCACCGGCTTTTCACGTGGTGCAATCGCCTGTAATTATATTGGCCTGCGCGATGACAAAATTGCATCACTCTGGAAAGGCATGCTGCCCCATAGCCATTATGACGGCGTTCGAAAATGGAATTACCCCGACAGCGATCCTGTATCCGCATACAAACGGCTGGCCCGCTTCGGTAATCGCCCCCAATTCATCACACAGGAAAAAAGTACGCGCGCGACCGAACAGTATCTCAAAGCAGCGAATTCAAAAGGCCAGTTCACTTTCATGGCGATCCCCTACCCCAATCATTCTGATGAATGGGTTTTAAAAGACATCCCCGAGCGAACCCGGGCTCGCCAATGGCTCGCTGACGTGTTGAAACAATGACGGTTTCAATTCTTCGCCCTGTCTGGTTGAACTATGCACTCCGGCGCGATAGATTGAAGTATGTCATTCACTGGTTATTGAGGAGAGAAATTCTAATGACAGGGCATCAGATTCGGATCTTGTTTTCACTGGCAGTTATCTCAGCTATGACTCTGTTGTCTTTACAGCCTGTAGATGCCCAGGTTGAAAAACGACCGCACGTCAAAATCCGGGGTATCTATGGTGGCACGCCTACCCAATTATTAGAACAGAAGAAAACGCTGCCCGAGCTGGGCGTGAACACGATCTTTATGGGTTCAGGAAGTTTGACGCAGGAACGAGTCGCGCTATTGAAAAAACAGGGCGTGAAAGTCTTTGCGGAATTCAATACCATGCACGTCGCCAACTACCTCAAAAAACATCCCGACGCCGCTCCTGTTGGTGTAGATGGGAAAATCTGTCCGGCTCCTCATGGTTGGCAGGGCATCTGCCCCACGCATCCCGGCTATCGTCAATACCGCATGGATGATTTTCGCAGAGTACTCAAGGAATTTGAAATTGATGGCATCTGGCTCGACTACCATCATAGCCACGCCAGTTGGGAACGCGCGGAACCCGATATGCCTGATACCTGTTTTTGTGATCGTTGCTTGAAACAGTTCCAGCGCGAAACCAAAACAAAATTACCAGATGTACCAACTTCTGAACTGGCAAATCTACTACGGGGAAAACGGAAAAAAATGTGGGTCCAGTGGCGCTGCGATGTCTTCACAGACTGGGTACGTGAGTTTCGGGCGATCATCAATGCGACACGTCCGCAAGCGCTCTTGGGAACATTTCACTGCCCCTGGACAGACACGGATTTCAACGGAGCACTCCGTAACAAACTGGCCATTGATCTGAAAGCACAGGCACAGTACGTCGATGTCTTCAGCATTATGCCTTATCACGCGCGCTTTAATCATCCAAAAGATCCTGAGTGGATCTCGCGCCAGACCGCCTGGCTGGGAAAACATCTCGGCATTCAAGGACAATCGGGAGAAAGGCTTAAAATCTGGCCGATCGTACAACTCTCGGACTGGGGTGAATCGGTGCCTGTTTCCCAGGTTGAAGCAGTTCTGGATCATGGAACGCGATTGCCTGCAACCGGTGTCATGGTATTTCGCTGGGGTTCGCTGCATCAACAGACGGATAAAGTGGACGCGATGATTCAGTTTTACCGCACAATCAAACCATAGTTTGATCAATCACACTCGCTTCCCCAGTTTCGAAAACTTGCGCGTGGATTTCTTTTCGTTGACAATCTGACATGCGCTCTCTATAAACAATGCGGATACGAACGACCCTATAAGGACCAATAGCGACCATGTTGACTGTGCTCTCTCCCGCAAAATCCCTGAATCTGGATTCGCAAAAACAAACGACCAAATTCTCGTCACCTGAATTTCTCGATGAAGCAGAAACGCTCGTCAAAAAGCTGAAGCGGATGTCTAAAAAATCACTGAGTGATCTGATGGGAATCAGTGATAATCTGGCTGAACTGAATCATAGTCGATATACCCGATGGTCACGTCCATTCTCAATTGAAAATGCAAAGCAGGCGATTCTGACTTTTAACGGCGATGTCTATCAGGGTCTCAACGCCAGCCAATTTAAAGCGCGCGATCTTGCGTTTGCACAAGATCATCTGCGAATTCTCTCCGGCTTATATGGTGTGCTGCGTCCTCTCGACCTGATGCAGGCGTATCGACTCGAAATGGGAACGAGTCTGAAAACGAGCCGAGGCACGTCGCTGTATGATTTCTGGGGAGAGAAAATCACCGCTGCTCTCAATGAAGCTCTGTCAAAACAGAAACAGAAAGCGCTGGTCAATTTAGCTTCCAATGAATATTTCAAAGCGATCAAACCACGTGATCTCACCGGCACCGTCATCACACCCGTTTTCAAGGAAATCAAAGCGGGAAAGTCACGCACAATCGCGTTATTTGCCAAGCAGGCACGTGGTAAAATGGCAGCCTGGATCATTCAAAACCGGATTGACAAACCGCAGCAACTCACCGAGTTCCATGTGGATGGTTATGAATACGTGTCCGATGATTCGAAGGCAAACAAACTGGTTTTCGCCCGTCCTCAGCCGCCACCAGTCGGAAAATAAGCCAGAACATGAAAATGGGCCGGTGGGTGCTATTCTTCGCTCTCAAAATCCAAGAGTTGATCTTCTGCCAATGCCGCTCTGTAGTCGGCTTGTTCCTTGAAATACAATAGTTTGGCGTCGACTGCTTTTTCCGCAGATTCCACCGCATATTGTTCACGTAACGTGACTTTCAACAGGTCCGATAAACCTTCATCAAAATTTTGTCGTTCACGTCGTGCCAGATCTTCCGCATAAGCAACGGCCTTTTCCGCTTGATGTGCCTGTTTAAAAGCACCAATCAATCCCGCATATGCCGACTCTATCTCTGCTACGATTTTTTCCTCTGTCAATTTTCGTTTGGCATTCAGCTGTGCGATTTTTCCACTCACGGATTGAATTTTTCCGCGTGCCTTTCGACGTTCGATGGGTACTTCCACTAACAACAGTGCATCCAACTCAAAAGGACCTTTGTCATTCTTTGCGCTCGTACGGTAACCGACATCCTGAGATGCTGCCATGACGAGGTCTACCGAAGGAAGAGTATCATTGACGGCCTCAGAATGATCGATATCCAATTGCCGCTGAATAAAATCCAGTGTAGCGATTTCCGGTCGCTGTGCTAAAGCTGTCTCAGCATCCAATGCAACACGTTCTGCGTTGACTGTTTCCAATACAGGAAATGCGGGAAGCAGGTCAGGAGTGGGAATCAATGGTGTGCCATTCGCATCGCGGTAGTACAAAGAAAGTTTAACGGCCGACTGTTGTAGCTTACGTTCAGCAAAGGCACGTTTACCCTGTCGCTCTGCAACCAGCCTGAGATTATCAGTTAACTCTGGTGGATCAAGAAAACCATTTTCAACCTGGCTGCGAATTCGATTTGTCCGATCCTGGGCCAACTTCAGAATTCGGTCTGCAATCTGTAGTTTAGCTCCCGCGGCAACCCAGTCCCAATAGGTGTAGGCACCTTCTTGTACAAAGCTGATGAGTTGCGCCTGAATTTCGGGCTCCACCGCATCAACCCCATAAGTGGCGCGCCAGAGCGCGGCGCGGCGTTCGTCGATGTTGCGATTTCGCGAAAGGGGAACAGAGAAACCTGCCTTGAATTCACCACCTTCATTTGTCTGTCGCTCGAGGTACCATGGTTGAAAACTTCCGCGACCGAGCCGATAACCGGCAAATACTTCACCCCCCTGATACAGAGGTTGAATGAAACCAATATGTTGGCGATAGGTCTTGTAAAAACCGACTGGCCCATTTTCACTGCCGGCCTTAAATTTTCGATCGAATTCCCCCAATGTCGTTAATCGCTCGCCGGAGACAACATCGCGAGAATAGAGGGCTGCCTCAAGTAACGGATAGCTTTGATAGACCGAGTTAATTACATCTTCCAGGATTAATCCGTTTTGACCGGGCTCAAAACCCGGCTCGGGTAAGGGTGGTACCTGAGGAATGGGACTGACCTGATCAGGACTGATTTCAGCAGCGACAAGAGAAATTGACTGAGAATCAGCGGCAGGACTCTCTTCCCTTGAAATGGGAATAAGATTGACCGATTCCTTCTGCTCAAATTGTGTGGAATCACTTTTTGAAATTGTTTTGGGAGGTAGGGAGGCAACATCAACGCGCGCAACTGCTTGTGACGGCTCGGGAAGTAACTGAGACACGTTCTGCCGTGTTCCAGTACATCCGACCGCAACTGCTGCGATTAATGGAATCCACACTCGAAACATGAGATTATCACTTTTCAACCCGGAACGACTGCTGATGCGGGTATCAAATTATCCTGTGATTTAAAGGAAATAAGCGCTTGTGTAATAGAATTCGGCAAATATAGCAGAGGATATTCATCGGGAGTACTGGCCATATAACCGGAATCACAGAAAGAACCGTTAAGACCAGAACAAACTACAAAGGCCGCAAACTCAACCTAAAGCACCTGAAATCACTTTGGTAATTTAGGAGGTTTACTAGTCTTGTTTTTGTTACCTGGCTCCCCCATGGAGACAGCGGGCGGGAAACCGTTCAATTTCCGCCAGACTTCATACCATAGTGGTACTCGGTTCAACAAAACCCAGGCATTCGTCCGTACTCCCTGCCTGAGAAAGCGATCGGTAGGCCAGGCTGGTTCATTGGGATCGGGTCTGATCAGAATTCTAAACTTTCCTTGTCCGTCGTCGGTGGAATCCACGGAAATAACATCTCCGCCGAACGTGCCAACCGCAACGGAAGGCCATCCGGCAAATTGTACGGCGGGCCAACCTTCGAACTGGAGTCTGACATGTCTCCCCGGTTCCACCAGCGGTGCATCGTTACCATCAAGCCAGATTTGAACGGAGCGATCAGTTGTATCAGGCACGATTGTGCAAATAGGATCACCCTCTTTTAAGATTGCAGTTCCCAGGTTCGGAGTGATCTGAACGATAAATCCATCAAAGGGAGCGGTAATGGTCTGACTCTCTTGCCGAGACACTTTGACCTTCATATCAAGTAGTTCTTTTTTTGCCTTGTTCAACTTCTGCTCTGTTTCCGCAATCTTACTTTGGTCCTTAGAAACATCAACATTTGCCTTTTCCCAGAATGATTTTGTTTTATCAATATCAACTTGTGCCTTCTCGATATAGGCACTTCGATCACTCATTTTACCTGCGAGTTCGTCTTTGGCAGAGCCAAAATAAGACTCTCCTGCTTTGGCCTTCCCTCTCGCTTCATTTAGCTTCCGATTGACCTCTTGTAACTTCTGCAAAGAGATATTATTGATAGCCTGGAGCTTTTTCATTCGATCATATTCTGCCTGCAATTGAGGTAGTGCTGCCTGATAGACATTCAGTTCCTGTTGCTTCGCTTCTACTTTCTTTTTTGCCATTTCCACATAAGCATTTTGCGCTGCAGTGATTTCGTTTTTCACAATTTCGTAGGTTTTTACTTGTGATTCATACAGATCAACAATTTTCAACGAGTCCACAAGTGCTCTTTTATCCGCCGCGAGTTGTTGTTCGGCGGATGCGACAGCCTGCTCGCTATTCATCAACTGAAGATTCAGCCGTGCGCTATACGAATCGTCCAAATCTCGAATTTCAGCAATTACCTGACCCTTTTTGACGCGCGCGTTCTCATAGATGTCAGTGCCCCATCTCGCAATCCGACCTTTGATCGTTGCCTGGATTACCTGTTGACGTTGATCCGCGGAATAGGCAAGCACGTTACCGGTTCCAGTTACAGATTGCTGCCAGGGAGCAAATGCCATCAACATGATGGTAAACACAAGCGCAACAAACAGATATTTGGCAATCGTTCGTGCGACACGCGATGATCTAACAAGCCGCAGTGATGGCATACTCGATTCACTGTAGGCGACAGGTGCCAACATCGACCAACGCTGTTGTTCATTTTCAGACACAGGTGTATCAAGCTGCTGTTTAACTGACATGAGTCCCCTCTCCCGTAGAAATGATCCCCTCTTCGCCAAACTTCTCTATTGTAGTGCCTACCCTGGCCAGACCTGATCTTCCAGTGACCATAATCAGAGTCCAGAGACGTTCTGAATCCACAAGCATCCGGGTCAGTTGCTCTGCTTCCTCATCGGGAAACACATCAACCATGCCATCAATCAGTAAGAGTCGGGGCCGCCCCACAATGGCTCGTGCGAGCATCAACTTGCGTGCCTGATTCTTCGTCAGAGGAAATCCGGTCTCTACAACATGTGTATTGAGCCCCTCGGGAAGCTTGAGCAGATCATCAATCAACCCCACTCGTTCCAGGGCTTCACGTACATCTCCCGTTGAAATATCGGGACGTTCCAGATGCACATTTTCTTCCAGTGTCCCTGAAAATATTTCGATATCGCGCACCAATGCCACTTGCTTTCTGAGTACATCCGGTCGCAGGTCACGAGGATCGACTCCGTTGATGGCTACATGCCCCTCCGCAGGAATCCGTAAACCAAACAACAAATCAAGTAACCCGCTCTTACCAGTTCCTGAAGGTCCCATGATCATCAGTCGCGCGCCACTCTCAACAGTCAGACTGAAACTCTCATCATGCGAAAGATAATGTGGCTTTGTCAAACTCACATTACTGATACTCACTTCAGCCGGTTTCTCATGTGACATTTCGAGTAGTCCATCCTGACGTTCCATGGGCAGATCAAACAGGACACCCAACTTATTGACCGAAGCCAGCAGATCATAATAACTCTGCAGATGCTTACCTGACTTGGCAAAGGAACCCACAATGACTGTGACGATCAATTCGGCTGCAACCAGTTGACCTAACGTCAATTGACCGGAAATGACCAGCCAGCCCCCCAATCCCAGTAAAACAGTACTCGCAACCGCTTGCATGCCGAGCGCAAAGATAATTTGTCGCATCACAATTCGGAAATGCTTCTTTCGCGCGCTCAGATATTCATACGTTAAATGGTCGGCGTGATCGAGGGCAAACTCAGTAGCTCCCCGATAACGAAAAGCAGTCGGGCAACCGATCAAATCTTCCAACCAGGCAGCGACCTTATACTTTGCCTGGGATTCTTTAATGCTGGTTTTGACTGCACCGCGGCCTAATACAAAAATCACAAAAGCGATTAATGCCAACAGGACCACATCAAAGCCGAGTAACCAGGGATGATAAAATGCCAGAACCGTCATACCTATCAATGTGGTCAACACCAGAGAAATTCCATCCAACATGAGTGCTGACATTGCTTTTTGCGCGGTGACGACATCAAAAAACCGGTTCACCAACTCTCGTCCTGACTTACCTTCAATCGCTGAAGGAACCACTCTGGGTAGCCGGTAGGAAAGGTCTGCCGCCACGCGCGCAAAAAGTCTGCGTTGAATGATTTCCACAACATAGGTCTGCAACCCCAGCAAGATGGCGGAAAAGGAGAGAAACGCCAGCAACATGATCGCCAGAATAATGACGGGTTGTAGCAATCGACCAAAGGCAACCGTGTTGACCAAAGTCTCAACCGCTAAAGGAGTTGCTAATGCCAATAGACCCGTCACCAGTGCATAGATCGTGACGATCCAAATATCGGACGACTCCGGCTTAAACAGAGCCAGTACCCGGTTCAACGGTTCTCGCTCGTGTTGATCCATTGTGGAAAAATCGGTAGCTGTCAATTCAGGCTTGATCACAAGACAGCGGACTACCTCATCACGATTGGAAATCTGCAGGACTCTGCGCATTCTGCGGGCGCTCAGCCAGGTTTGCTTCTTTTCCAGTTGAGGCTGTAAGACTTGAAAACGTTGTCTTTTAGAGGAGAGAATCGCGGTCCATTGATGTGAATCACCCACACGAGTGATAATTTTTCCGCCTTCTCTGGTGATGTCCATCAATTCGCTGTACGTACAATCCATCACCTTATCTTTGAGCCCTAAACTACGGCTCGCTTCCACAAGCCAGTTCCACCATTCATCGGCTGATTCTGAAGTTCTCGCGGAACTCGCTTCAATTAATGCACGACGAATTCGAGAGCGATCTGCTGAGTGACCAGCATGAATGGCCAATTGCTCAAATAGCCAAACGGTGGCTTTAATATCATTTTGCAATGATTTCGAGTCCGTTTGGATTCTGGCATCTACACTATTGGGAGTGGCAAGAGTCATGAGCAATTTACAAGGAAAAGGCGTTACAAAAAAATTTGAAGAGCTTGATTCGCCGAACAAATCTCGAATCATCCAATGGGATTTTTAAATCTGCCCGGGAAGCCAGCGTGAACTCCTTTACAGACCAAGCCTCTCACGAGCACAGAATATGTCAACTTTTTCATGAATTTCAATTAACGAATTATAGTTCGTATATCGACATTTTGTAAGATCAAACCATAATATATTTATAATTGTCTTCCTCGCACTGTCACTTGCACATAAACTATTTATTGATATAGGTTTGCGACATTTCATTCATTAGATATTGATTTATAAATTACAGTGATCGGGAGATTGAATTATCAATTTCCGCGTTGTACGCTTAAAAATATCATTTGTTCAATAACCATTACACTTTCTGAAATTGATCAAGGCATGATTTTCCTGTTCAAATTTCTGGCTCTCCCACTAGCGTTATTCTGTGTCACAATGAATTCTTACTCTGCTGAAGCGCATCGGCCTTTGATTGTCGCGCATCGTGGATTGTTGCAGGTAGCACCCGAAAACACTCTCGCAAATTTCCGGGCCTGTCTCGAATTACGGCTCGGATTCGAGTTTGATGTGCAGCGAACAAAAGACGGACATCTGGTTTGTATTCATGACGCCACGGTCGACCGCACGACCAACGGCAAAGGGAATGTCAATGAGATGACATTGGCAGAACTAAAACAGCTCGACGCGGGCAGTTGGTTTGATCCCCAGTTCGCCACAGAGAAGGTGCCAACTATTGAAGAAGTGCTGCAGTTGGCTGCCTCGTATCGTCAGCATGACATTTTGCTCGCCGTCGATTTTAAGGATGCAGATATCGAACAGGATGTTGTACGACTGGCTGAAAAGCATCAGATCTTGAATCGGTTGCTCTTTATTGGCAGAACCATACAAGAACCAAAGGTGCGAGCGAACATCAAAGCTGCTTCTGTGAAAGCGGAGACTGCAGCAGTCGCCAATAATGCAACTGAATTCCCCGCAGCTCTGGAGGCCGCCAAAGCGGATTGGGTCTACGTGAGATATCTTCCATCAAAATTTGAAATGAAACGCGTGCACCAAAAAGGAAAGCGGGCCTTCATTGCGGGCGCTACTGTGAGTGGCAATCTGCCAGAAAATTGGAAGCGAGTGACAACTGCGGGCATTGACGCGATACTGACCGATTATCCACTCGAATTGCGAGCGATATTAAAACAGAACAGCGACTCTCATTAAAGTCAATAAACACCCTGCATCCGTTAATTGCTTGACCGTAACGTTTTGACAGGCGAAGATTGTAAGAGAATCAAAGCATCATTAACGGAGACGTATCGCATGATAGAATTTGATTATCTCTATAAAGGTGTTTGTGGACTGGCCCACTCGCATCAGGCGGGAAACATGGCCGGTCATCTGGGCGCCGCTGTCGCCGCAGGTTATTTCTTTAGTGAAGATCAAAGCGATCTACCCGAGGAGGTCTTCGCAGGGATTACAGGCGAGTTGAAACGCATCATCGCCGGCGAGGAAGGATTCTGGTTCAACGCTAAGAAAGCGGGCATCACGCCGACCGGGCTGTTCAAGAGCTTTCCCACAGAACCATCTAATTCGGCTGCCATCGATTCCATTGTGACAGCACTGCAAAAGAATGTCGGTGAGACTCGGCAATCGGGACACAATATCATCTTTGCCTCCATCGCAGTCCGCGCTCTACACGATCACAACGAATACGCCACGCCTCAAATCATCACCGGAATTCGCAAAATGACGGCGGGCTTCAACAATGCACATGCGGGTCGAGGCTATTATGGTAAAGAAAAAGGCTGGCTGAACGGCAAACAGGTCAAACTGGAAGCCGACAGGTCATTCCCCCAGTATCAATCGATTCAGGAAATGATTGATGTCACGATTGCCGAGTTGATTTCGACGGCAGCGGTCAGGAAGCAGGGCTTCGGCGGTTTGTGGCATATCATCAACCATGCGGCTGCGATCACGGAATTGAATCGATTCGGTTATGAAAAACTCGCCAGACTGGCGTTACCCGCGCAACATCAACACATTCGCTTATGGCGTACATTGCCCGATGTGGAAAACGAACTGGGAGCGGTCGTTAAATCTACGCGTGATCCTCTTACGCCCATCTATTGGGAAGGCATGCTGAAACGAGACGAAGCGCGTCTGACGCATCGCATCAAAACCCTGTATGGTTATTACACCATCCGACGCTTCATTGAAGATGAGGCTACCAAGAAAAAAGCAGACGATGCCTTTCTGTTTCTGATGGCATAAAAGCGAACCACAGTCTTGTTGGCTTTGTCCGAACGCACGTACCATTGATGTCGTCTCTCCAGCGGCATGCAGGTTACCCGTGAGGGTTTGGCTCTGTATGTCCCGTGTATGGAATCTAAACGGGCGAAATCAATGCAGGATAGCTCAATGGTTAGAGCCCCAGACTCTCAATCTGGTTGTTACGGGTTCGAGTCCCGTTCCGACGCCCAGTATGGTTGGCTGCAAATCAACCCCAATGAAACCGGACGGAGGCAGATGTTTTAAAGATCGGTTTTGGAGAACAGACGGCGTGTGAATCGCCTGTGATTCGCATGCTGAAAGTGACTCAAAACAGCATGTGACGACGCCTTGTAGTACGTGGATACCGCGTTCAAGACTCAACAGTTGAAGCAGATGGAAGCAATGAGAGCGATCAGAATGGAATCCTGTGGGAAACCAGGAAGATCCTCTCGGCGAGAAAGTTTTTGGATACTGTTGAAGAAGAATACTCAAGCGTACTCCGCGATTGTTGCGTGTGATCCGCGAACATTCTGTCTTCGAAAGGTGTCTTCATCAAACAGTTCGCGGCACAGGAGCCGCGTTTATTTAAAAGTCAACACTCTTTAAAACGAAACAGAGACGAAAGGTCCAGGGAGTTTCCCTGAGGAGGTATGTGATGTTCGGCTTCAAACGTTACAAAATTTTAAGCTTTGAAAAAGGTCTACAGTTCCGGAATGACGAATTTCAGGGATTGTTGAACGCCGGAACCCACTGGTCTTTCGATCCTTTCTCTCAAGAACAGGTTGACGTGATTTCGATGCGTGAACCATTGCTGATTCACGAGAAGCTGGACCTGATTGTCAAATCGGGGGCTTTGAAAGAAGATGCGATTATTCTGGATCTGAAGGATCACGAACGGGCGCTCGTCTGGATCGAGAACCGATTCAGCCAGATCCTGCCAGCAGGTCTTTACGCCTACTGGACAGGTCAGAAGGATGTGCGCGTTGAGATTGTTGATACGCGTGAAGTCCGTTTTGAGCATATTGATCTCAAGGTAATCGCGCGTTCCAACATGGCACAGCGGTACCTTGATGTCTGCACGGTAGAACGTGACCATGTGGGTGTACTGTTTATCGATGGCCGGTATGTTGAGACGCTGGTGCCTGGTCTGTATGCCTTCTGGCTAGGTCAGTCGGATGCATTAGTAGCCGAGATCGATTTGCGTGAGACAATGGTTGACGTCAGCGGCCAGGACATCATGACGGCTGACAAAGTCACATTGCGTATCAACGCTGCTGTGACTTACAAGGTGACTGATGCCCGTAAAGCGGTCACTTTAACAGACGACGTACGGCAGGCGCTGTACCGTGAAACGCAGCTTGTGTTGCGGGCGGTACTAGGTTCGCGCGAATTGGATGTCTTTCTGACGGATAAGGATGCGCTGGCAAAAGACATTGAAGACAATGTTCGACGTCGTGCAAGTGAATTGGGTCTGGAAATTGCTTCGGTGGGTATTCGCGATGTGATCCTGCCAGGCGAGATGAAGGATGTGATGAATAAGGTCACGGAGGCCAAAAAAGCAGCCGAGGCAAATCTGATTGCACGCCGTGAAGAAACGGCGGCTATCCGTAGTCAGGTCAACTCGGCCAAGTTACTGCAGGATAACCCGGTTCTGATGCGGATGCGTGAACTGGAAGTCCTGGAAAAGATCGCCTCTCAGAACAAGTTGAATATTGTTCTGGGTGAGAAGGGTCTGGCGGACCGTGTGGTCAACCTGCTCTGATCCCCGAAATTTGTGATCTACCCCGGGTTCGAGAAATCGGACTCGGGGATTTTTACCAGAATCGTTGACAGAATATATGCTACTGGTCCTCATTGAGAGAGATCCGACTTTTCACAAAAGCTGCCAGATTCTCAACGTCATCCGTGCCGACTCTCAGGGTCCCTTTTTTTAGTTTGAGCACGATGCAGTCACGTCCCCAGAGATTCCAGACCCAGCCACCACGCGGGCTGAGATGTATGCCCCAGCCTTCCAGGATCGTCGTCCGATCCACTTCAACGCTGAGCATGTTTTCATACAAAATCGTTCTTTGAAAGAGAGGCAGTGGTCCAAAGCGAATGCGCAGTCTGTCAATTTCATCCTCAACGGTCAAATGATGAAATGATGCTGCAATCACTGAAGTGATAAGGCCGACGCTTGCGAATATGAGGCTCAGGAATGGCTGTGGCGGTTCGTCTTTTGTGAACCAGGCCAGACAGAAAAGAATGCCTGCGACAGAATATAATAATAGATAAATTGGTGCATGTTGCCTGTGGTAATAAACGGCGAGACTATTCATTCTTCTTGTTCCCGGTGAGTATGCTTTTGGTTGATAGTATCAGATTGATTGGAATATTCTCGAAATAGATTTATATGTTGCTGACTCTCACTGACAGATGACTTCGAAATCACCCAGAGGGATATAGGTATCACTAGGAAGATGACTGGAACTAATGTGATTGTTTCTAAGATGGAAAGCGTATTCTTCCCTAGCAGTACACTCAAATTTCGCCCCCACAATAATATAGGCAAACCAATCAATAATCCCACCAGGGAGACGCAGAATGAAAACCGAACTATGTGATTCGATTCCGTCTTAGTTTTTTGATGGTACTCAATGGCTGCCTCTTCCGAGGCTAATTTTCCCTCAAAGAGTTTTTCCAGGCAAGCGGGACAGACTCCTGTCTGACAAACTTGATTTTGATATTTCCATTTCACCAATGATGTCTGACATTGGGGACAATGTAACGCCGGATTTTGTCTGAGCCGTTTGACCTGTTTGAAAAGATAAATGATTGGAATCACACCTGAAAGAAACAAGCCCGGGATTAGCAACAGAGACCTCGCTCCCGAGGAACAGTCTTCCAGAAATGGATCTATCCCTAAAATTTCATCGATGGCTATTTTATTCTCTTTCACAATAAAGGCATAAATAAACAGAAGAAAGAAGAAAAACAAGAAGGCAATCGTGCCTCTAATAACAATTTGCATGTCATTTTTTCTGACTGCTGTATCAAAATTTACTTTAAAATCGGATTTAGATTTGAACGGATCAACCACTGTCATTCTCACTTAAATTTTTGTTTGCCTTATAGCGATTCTTCCAACCGTCGTCCCTCTCATTATACAGAGAATGATTCTTTGAATGAGAAAACGTGAAGATCACAGATTCAGATCAATTTATCGGGAAGATTATTTAGGAAAATCAATATATTCCACAGGCACGTTGTCTGTGAGCCAGACCTGATTGGGCGTTATTCAAAATTCGTAGTCGGCCTGGTGCATTTCGAGCGCTCGAATTTTGAGTAAGACCGGTTTCCCTCTTCGTTTCCCGACGGTGAGGCCGATCTCTTCATCGACGTGCAGATACACATGGTGCCTCTGCATTTTCCTGAGTCCTTCATGTGAGATGATTTCAACAAATTGCTGTGGCGTTCCATGATACAGAATTTCAGGCGGGAGCGCGGGTGCATCCCCTGATTCGATCTCGACGGAATGTCCCTGATTCGCGCGAATATGTGTTCGCTCTTCATTAAAGGAAAACCGCTGTTTGTCATTGGTCCGGATGACCAGTCCCAAAGTTTCTCGCGACATCTTTTTACCATGTCGAAGCATTCAAGCGAGCAGTCATTCGGCCTTAAAAACATCCAGAGTTTTCGCTATATAAGATTAGACTTCTGGAACTTCTTCTGAAACGAGTTGCAGCAAGTCGCCAATTGTTTTGTGTCTTTCAATAGGGTGCCTTAAAGGTTGAACAGTCAGGACTTCGTAGTGATTTTGGCGGCCCACTTTCTCGCGGCGTATGAAGCCTTCCTCTTCCAGATCCTGAATGATCCGCTGGACGGCACGTTCAGTGATTCCCACTCTTAAGGCGACTTCTCGCAATACAATTGCCGGCTCTCGATGCAGCACAATCAAAACATGTGCATGATTGGTAAGAAATGTCCAACGATTTCCGGAATCCTCTGAGGGTATCGCAGTTGTCACTGCCTTGATTTTGGTATCGGACTTCGGTTCTTCCGCAACCTGATCAGAGCCCTTGTTTCTTTTGTTTTTTGATGACTTGTTCATCGAAATCTCCGCCTAAATGTAAAGGAGGCAGCCTCAATATCGTTCTACTAAGCAGCTTTCACGACACAGAGCCTCAATCCTGCTTAGTGTAGCGGATTATAATGCGAAATCAAATTCACGAAATAATATTCCAGTCTCAATTCCCTATTAATCAGGTTCTATAGGCCTTTTACCGAAGAGATTCTCAAGAATTTTCCCACAAGCGAAACACATTTTACGGAATAGATCAGGTGCATGTGACCTTCCCCCGATGTTAGTACCAGCCTAAGTGAGAGAATCGGGGTTCATGGGGTCGGTGTTCTTCTGGAGTGAGGCCGTAGGCCGAACGGAAGAAGAACACCGCGCGGCAAATGCCGCAGGGGTTTGGTAATTCAAT
>JAHZKX010000001.1 GCA_022600195.1 Planctomycetota bacterium | reverse complement strand
CCTGTGTCCAGGTTTACTGTAGCGTCTCCAAGGCCATTTGAAACGAGTATAACAGAACGAAAGGCGCTCCAGTTAAATGGGATCCGATCTAGCCTGTGTCCAGGTTTACTGTAGCGTCTCCAAGGCTATTTGAAACGAGTATATCAGAACGAAAGGCGCTCCGGTTAAATGGGATCCGATCTAGATCACAATCTGAATAACCAACTCGAAGTTCGTGATGCGCGCCTCTATATTCCCATCAAAGAAACGGAAAATACGAATATACTGGTAAAAACATCGCCATCCAAAGAGTATTGCTTTTCCAAATTTCCAGGAGAAGAGCATTACCATTTATTAATGCACGGTGAAATCTATGTCACGAACGGCCATGATATTTATTGTGTGGAATGCGCTATTCGGCACGGTTTTATCACAACAGACCGTTTGAACTGGCAACATCAAAAGAGATAAGACATCTGTCTTATTAATTACGCATTGACTGGCAAGATGGTAGTTGCTTTCAGGTAATCTGATGCATATTCTAACCCCGGTTCTTGCTGTGCCAGTTGTTCCGCATCTGACCACCAGGATGCAGCCTGTTCCTGGGTCCATTCTTTTAACTGCAGCTTGTTAAGGGCGCGACTTAAGGCTTCCACCGTCTGAAATCGATTTTCAGGCTTCTTTTCTAGACATTTCAGAATAATCGCTTCCAGTCCACTGGGTATTTCCGAATTAATCTCCGTCAGTGGCCTCACCTTCTGACTTGCATGTGCAAACACGACTTTCAGTGCGCTGTCTCCTTCAAAGACCGGCTTTCCTGTCAGTAAATAATACGCTGCTGCTCCCAGAGAATAGATGTCGGATCGGAAATCTGGCTTGCCGTCGCCGGTGACGACTTCAGGACTTGTATACAATGGAGAACCAACAACAGCACCTTCCATTGTTAGATCAAGTGAATTTTTATCCTGACGGCTATCTTTAACCAGACCAAAGTCAAGCAGTTTGGCGACGTCATACAATCCACCTCGTTCAGCGGAAAATATATTTCCAGGTTTGATATCTCGATGAATCAGTTTTTTGTGGTGTGCTTCTGCCAAAGCCGAGCATACCTGTTTGAGCAGATAAACTACGCGTTCGGGAGGAAGGGCCCCAAAGCGTTCTACGATTTCCTGTAAATTGAGGCCGGGTAAGAATTCCATCGCATAATAAAAGGTGCCTTCTTCCGTATGGCCATAATCATAAATCTCAATGGTATTCGGGTGTGTCAAACCCGCGGTTGCCTGAACTTCACTTTCAAACCGCAACAGGACGTTTTCGTCGTCCACCTTGTCACGCCGGATTAATTTAATTGCACACGGACGTTTGAGAAGGCGATGTTCTGCCAGATACACTTCTCCCATACCTCCACTGCCAATTTGCTGACGTAAGGTATACATACCGACGCCTTTGGCATCGAAGGCTTCACGCCGCAGGCTTCCCACACGATAGGAACCGTAAACGGCAGTTGTTGCAGAAATCAGCAACAAAATAACCATTTCAGACAGTCCGCCCGAGTACAGTACATCTGAAACATCAACGACCTTCATCCCCGTCATAACAGCACTTACAATGGGGCTGATTACCATCAAACTAACAACAGCCATCACTCCACGAAGTGAATTAGGAATAAAAAACCCATAGGTATAAATCAAGATCATCCACGGTATCACTGTTTTCAAAGGAAAAGCAAAAGCCATTTTTGTTAACACTTCAGGGTCACAGGCACATAGCTCACTGAATTGCAACCATATAAAAAATGCTGCGGGTGCACCGAATGTGATCGCCTCACAAATCCTTAACCGCCAAAGGCACAAACAGGGATTCAGCCAGAGCAAGCCCGATACGGCAAAAAGAATTCCGGTCAGCACAGCATCAAATATGAGCAATTCCTGCCCATGCACCTCTCGAAATTCTCTCAGCAAGAGACCTCGAATCAGGAAGGCACCTGTTGCAAAAGCGAGTATTAGGGAAGCCATCCGCAGACGGCTCAGCAAGAGTACTCTACCCTGCTCTTGAAACATCCCTGAACCACGCGTCACCACTCCCGCATAAGGGCAGAACTTCCCTGCTTCTTTGACAAATTCCTTCGGAAGTGATGTGGGTGAATGATCAGGGTTCACCTCTGAAGGTGTCTCTTGTTTTGAACTCATCCTCTAAGTTCCCAAGTCTATTTTGCAATAATACTTAACTGGAAAAGAGTATTTTGAATGAACTCATTACAGCCTGAAATCTGTTGCTTGCTGTCCGACAGGTGTTCAAAACGCTACGAAAAACCTGATTTCGAGTCGGTGAGTTCGATGTTAAAATCTCACAATTACTGAATCTGGCTTCATTATACGTACTGACAGAGACGATTTACAGTACCTTTTCCTGACTCGAACCAAATAAGCGACCTACACCATAAACCACTACAAAAAGCAGACTTAAGCTATGGGGTTGACCTTTTCTGATAACACTCTCCCAAGTGAACCATAATCTCAAGCGCAAGCAAATCTGCACGAGACATCACGTGCCGTGAACTACGATTCCCCAATCCCTTCACAATAACTTCCACACATTTGAGATGGAATTCCAGAACCTGACCGGGAGTTAAATTGGCGGCAGCCAATAATTCCGCGATTTGTAGAATTTCGTCCTTCAAACTTCCCGAACCCATCATCACATAGGTCCTCAATAATTCGTGATAATAATCCTGTACTTCAAGCGGTATTTGAAACCCAGCAGATGTTTGTCTGGAATGTTTTCGAATCTGACTTTGGTTCAAGAACTGATCCTGCTCTGTTTTCTCAGGTTCAGTGGGATAGGTAAGCGTCTGCAATTCTTCAACCATGGATCGCTGCTGTTTCAGCAGTCTTTCTGATTCATCCCGTTCTCGAATCAATCTGCGGTGATTTTCCACGAGCAACCGATGATTATCTTCACCCAGTTGGTATACCATCATTGCGCGTTTCATTGTGCCTAGTAATCCCGGTGATTCCCACATCGCTGCAGAAACCAGAATTTCGGCTTGATATTCACACCCTGCCAAAATCACCTCGTCATCTGGCATAGCAAGCATCAACACAATAGGATCATGACATCCACTGCCCCGGATGGCATTGAGCAGCGCTAATTGTTTCGATTTGGATTCAAAATCAATCCCGATCAGCAAACAATCATAGCTGTCATCTCGAAGGAGTGTCAGAGCTTCTTCTGATGTGGAGACCCATCTAAAGCGAGGTTCAACGCACCCAATGGCATCCAATCGCAAAGCTAACCCCACCCAGACCGGTCTCTTGTCACTGACGAATAGTACTTTCAGCCGCGGGGGAATCAACTGCTGTTGTGAAGCCATCAGAACATCTTCAGGCAGGCTGTTTTCAGTTCTGTTGGGCGGAGCAGGCTGTAGGGAACTTACCTGATTTTCTTCGCATCCCGCAGAAGAATGGGCACTTGACTGATTGGTTTTCTCATGTTTAACACTCATTTGCGGACCTGCACTTTGGCAAGACTATAGAGGTTCTCAATCAAAACTGTCAATACGAGGTCGACCTGAGGCTCTGCATTATATGATAGTTAACAAAGGTCGTTCTTCTAAAACACAAGAGATTCGGCTTTAAAAACAGGCCCTTCGACACAGGTACGACGGTAATCCCATTCCCCATCACTAATACGTACTTTGGCGACACAACTGAAACAGGCACCAAACCCACAGGCCATTGGTGTTTCGAGTGAAAGCCAACACGGAATTCCAGCTTTGATTGCTATCTGACCAACAGCTTCCATCATCGGCTCCGGACCACAACAGAAAATGGTAGCGGGAGGTGTTGAGCTGTCGATTTGTTGCTGCAGCAAATCTGTTACATATCCATGGTGCCCGAACGTTCCATCATCAGTGGCAACTTCAACATCGAGACCTGTCAATTTAAAATCATCCAGACCGGCAAGATAAGCTTTAGAACGAGCACCATAAAGTAAGCTCACCTTTTCAGGAAACTCATTCAGAATCCGTTGTGACTGTCCATACTCTCTCAACCCCAGCGCCTCTCTCGCTGTCGCCAGAAAAGGTGTCTGTCCGATGCCGCCTGCCACCATCGCCAATGCACCACTTCCCGGCATGGGAAAACCATTGCCCAGCGGCCCCCAGATTTCAACCTGATCACCAGGCTGCCAATGTGTCATCCGTGCCGTCAGTTTTCCGACAACAACATACCCAAAGTCGAGACCGATTGGCTGGCCTGTTTCATCCAGACAAGTATCGTAAAGCGCAAACGGACGTCCCAATAATGGATCATTAACCCCGGGCTCCCGCACCATAAAGAACTGGCCTGGCAGAATATTTTTCGCAATTTGCGGGCATTCTAACCGCAACCGGTATGTGTCCTGCGCCATGGATTCCTGTTCCACCACGGTTGCAGAAAGATATTGGGGAGTAGCACATTCACTGAATTCGGGCGTCGACGTCATTTTCGTCTTCCTTGACTTGTTCTCTTCTTTGCAGTCGCACCAATGATTCTTCTACCCGTATTTCCCTGTTGAGTTGCTGATGCTCCCCGCTTGGAATTGCTTCTTCGCGACTTGGAACTGCTTTCACTGGACTTTTTTCCGAACGTCTTTTTGTCTCCTGAACCTTGCGTCGATCTGCCTTTACCGGGCACTGCGCTTTTACGTCCTTTCCGGTGACGGATATCGGGAGAATGTTTTTCATTCATCATTTCACGTAATTTTTTCAATTCCCAATCCGTAAGACGTTTATACTCTCCCGATTTAAGCTTGCCGATATTAAGGGGACCAAACCGAACACGTATCAATTGAATGACTTTATGACCAATACGCGCCATCATCCTTCGAATTTCTCGATTCTGACCTTCATGCAGAGTCAATTCGAGAAATGTACTCTTTCCCTGTTTTCGTAGATATTTCAAACCAGAAACACGAAAGACCCCTTCTTTAAAACGGACTCCCTTGCGTAATTCATCTAATTTTTCACGTGTCGGATTTCCCACAACTTGTACATGATAAGTCCTCGGAACCTTGTAACGGGGATGAGCCAGCCTTTCGGCCATCGCACCATCATTTGTCACCAGGATTAAACCTTCACTATTTTCGTCCAGTCGACCTACTGTAAAGAGTCGCTGGCCCTCATTGGGGAATAGATCAATGACTCTTCTTCTGCCCGCGGGATCATTATTCGTACAAAGAAAACCGGTCGGCTTGTTTAACAGATAATAACGTCTCGGTTGAAGACGAACCCGTTCCCCATCCACACAGATCACCTGAGTTTCAGGGTCGACCTTCACTCCAAATTCAGAGGTTACCTCTCCATCGATTGTAACTCGACCAGTTTCAATGTATTCCTCACAGTGACGTCGTGACCCCAGTCCTGTGGAGGCCAGAAATTTCTGCAGACGGATTCGGTAAACATCTTCTGCAGACGGATCCGTATCGGAATTGGGTGGGGTCGGTGATTGGGAACTCATGATCTTTCAACTATGGTAAAACCTGGAAACGCACTGATACAGGCTTTTACGCCCAGATTCTCTTATACCAAAGGTTGAACATGATACCAATTAGTAAGAATGAATTCTTTTCAGGGAAGTCAAATGATTTCAGGGATTTCCAGGTTTTGTTCTTCAACAGCCTCTCTTAATCGCTTGAGGGATCGGATTGTCAACTGTCGAACCCGTTCCGTACTGACTCCCAAATCTTCAGCGATTTCCCGAAATTTTTGGGGTGTGCCTGATTGATGCAAACCAAATCGACGTTTGAGTATCATCTGCTCACGTTCATCAAGGGATTCCAGCACTTTTTTCAACACACCATGAATCGTGTAGTGATACGATTCATAAGATCTCTGACTCGAACGAAAATCGCTCAATCCCATAGCCACTGATTCTACACCACTTAGAAAGGTACTACGGTATTTTCGTCTTTGTTTTGTCGATCGAAACAGAAAATTTCGCACTGCCCATGTTCCATATGTGCTAAATCGGTTGCCTCGCTCAACATCAAATATCTCTACCGCGCGAATTAAAGGCATTTGACCATCGCTGACAATATCATCAAACAAGTTCGCTCGATCTGTCAGTCCTTTGGCAATCGAAACAACCAGACGTAAGTTGGCCTGAATGATATAGTCGCGTATTCTCTGTGCATCTTTCAGTTTCTGCTCAATACGATCCAATAGACCAACACAGGGTGATTTTAAGTCAATTTCCTCTCTCAGAACTGCAGCCCGATATTTCAGATAATTCATTCCCTTGAACAGAACAGGTTCCTGCTCTTTTTCTAATAAAGGCACTGAATACAGCTGGGAATACTGGGATGTGAAATCGAGTGATTCAGAATCTGTATCAGGATTGAGTACAGCACATAACTTTTGCAACGGGATGAGAATCTGATCGCATGCGTTTAGCTGGTCGAATTGGTCACTGAAAACATATTCGATTTTGACGGTACAGATCGCCTCGGCTCGTTGCTGTAACTCTCTTGTGACACAGAGCTTCTTCATACGGGCTGCTTTTTGAATGGACGCGAGCTCGCATTGACAGGCCCGCGCCTGATCAGCAAGAACAGCACGCTCACCCAGGAGTGAAAAAGAGTCCGTTTGAGATGGGTTCATTGCTACTTCGCTATACATCAAAGATTGCTCTCAGAATTCGAAATTACAGGATTGAGAATATCTGAATCTAAGAAACTCACATTCTCATGGTATTTAATATCACACCAGAAAACAATTTTGACAGCCCAAATTGTTTAAATTGATTGGATATTTATAATCATTTTTGAGATAACGCTTTACATCATTACTGCGGATGAGAAAAAATGGTTTAAATCCACAATAAATGAACATGCGCCCCTGACAGAATAGATAAGCCAAGTCAAATAAACCATATACAGACCATGGAACAACACTCACGTAAAGAGAAGAACGAGCCGATCAATACTAGTGAGTTCCTCACCATTCCCTCCAGAATCTGAATAAAAACTCCACATATCCTGACAAATTCCTGTCACAAACCACCTATCCCCCCCCCCTTTGACGTTTACTGTGTCTATTAAAGAGTTTAGACCAGATAGTATCACTCGCAAATCTGACGGAAATCAGTTAGAATTTGTTATCCGCGATGTCGTTCAATGTCCTTCATTCTCAAGCACATACTGAATTCTCGCGAAATAGATTCGATTCAGTTCCCTTAATAACGATGCATTCCTAAAATTGATCGATCACTCAGTTGTTATAGAACATATGTGTTATTTGTGCTTGGATAACAACTGAAGAACAATTCAGGATCAATAACGGGCATTAATTCCAATAAAGACTTATTCAGGTTGAAAGAACCTTATCTCATGGCAGAACATACAGTTACAGGTGCTGTACCAGGAGTCGATCCGGCAGAACTTGAAGAATGGTTTGAATCACTGGACGATCTTATCATCCGATATGGTAAGGAGAGAGTGAAAAGTGTTTTGGCTGTCTTGCAGGAACGAGCCTATCGTCAAGGAGTGACGATGCCCTTCACTGCCAATACTCCCTACATCAATACCATTCCCCTTGATGAGCAATCGCCTTTTCCAGGCAATCGAGAAATTGAGCGGCGAATTAAAAGTATCATTCGTTGGAATGCAATGGCGATGGTAGTTCGAGCGAATAAAGACCATGATGGGATTGGCGGACATATTTCGACATATGCTTCAGCGGCTACACTTTTCGAAATTGGATTTAACCACTTCTTTCATTCCCGAACGGAAGACCACTCTGGCGATTCGGTATATTTTCAGGGACATGCCTCACCCGGTGTCTATGCGCGTGCTTTTGTGGAAGGCCGATTGTCAGAAGAAAACCTTGAGCGATTCCGACAGGAACTTCCGCGAGGTGGCGGACTTTCCTCTTATCCTCATCCTTGGTTGATGCCTGATTTTTGGCAATTCCCAACCGTCTCTATGGGCCTGGGGCCCATTATGTCAATTTATCACGCGCGTTTCTTACGTTACCTCCACAACCGCGGAATCATGGACACATCCAAGTCTAAGGTCTGGTGTTTCGTAGGCGATGGTGAAACGGATGAACCAGAGACTCTGGGAGCGATCACGCTTGCATCGCGAGAACATCTGGACAACCTGATTTTTGTCATTAACTGTAACCTCCAGCGTTTGGATGGCCCCGTACGCGGAAATGGAAAGATCATCCAGGAACTAGAAGCTGCGTTCCGTGGTGCAGGCTGGAACTGTATAAAAGTTGTTTGGGGAGGTGACTGGGATAATATGCTGGCTGAAGACGACAATGGCCATCTCGTTAAGCGAATGGGAGAAGTCGTTGATGGTCAGTACCAGAAATACGTTGTGGAACCAGGCTCTTACGTCCGGGAACATTTCTTTGGGGAAAATCCCGAACTGGAAAAGATGGTGGAAAACCTGTCCGACGATCAGATCAAACGTATGAAACGTGGTGGTCATGATCCAGAAAAAGTATTTGCGGCTTACAATGCTGCCGTGAATCACACAGGATCCCCGACAGTGATTCTGGCCAAAACGATAAAAGGATACGGGCTAGGTGAAATAGGCGAAGGTCGTAATATCGCCCACAATGTGAAAAAAGCGAACGAAGAAGAACTGAGAGATTTCCGCTCTCGATTTGGTATTCCTATTCGAGATGAAGATGTAAAGAACGCACCGTTTTATAAGCCTGATGAAAACAGCCCCGAAATGCAGTATCTGCAAAAGAAAAGGGAAGAACTCGGTGGCTATCTTCCCAAACGGGCACCGACTGAAGAACGACTGGAAACGCCTACGCTGGAGTCACTCGACAAATTCATGAAGGGTATGGCGGGCAAAAAAGGTTCAACTACCGGAGCGTTCGGAATTCTGCTGGGTAACCTGCTCCGCGATAAGGTGATTGGCAAACGCATCGTGCCCATTATTCCCGACGAAGCCAGAACCTTCGGGATGGAAGGTTTATTCAAGCAATGTGGAATTTACGCGAGCCAAGGGCAATTATACGAACCGGTCGACCGTGACCAGTTAATGTATTACAGAGAAGCCAAAGACGGTCAGATCCTTGAAGAAGGCATCAACGAAGCGGGAGCAATTTCCTCCTTCATCGCCACAGGAACTGCGTACGCCAATCAAGGTGTAAACATGATACCGTTCTATGTCTACTACTCAATGTTCGGATTTCAAAGAGTCGGCGATCTTGTCTGGGCCGCCGCCGATTCGCGTACAAAAGGTTTTCTCTTAGGCGGAACCTCAGGAAGAACGACTCTCAACGGGGAAGGACTTCAACACCAGGATGGACATAGTCATCTGATGGCTTCAACAGTTCCCACGCTGCTTGCATATGATCCTGCCTATGCCTATGAATTAGCTGTCATTATCCAAGATGGAATGCGTCGCATGTATCAGGAAGGCGAAGAGATTTTCTATTATCTCTCTGTCTATAATGAAAATTATGAGATGGCTCCCATGCCGGAAGGTGACCATGTTGTCGATGGAATCATTAAGGGGATTTATAAATTCCGCGCTCAGGATGTAGAAAAACCATCCATCTCCTTGCGACCGCAATTATTTGGTAGCGGCCCGATCTTAAGGGAAGTACTGCGTGCTCAGGAAATCTTAGCGGAGAAATTTGATATTGCCAGTGATGTCTGGAGCGTTACCAGTTACAGTGAATTGGCCAGAAACATAAAGGACGTAGAGCGTCATAACCGTCTCAATCCAGATGCGGAACCTCAAAAATCCTATCTGGAGACTACCTTTGAATCTACTCAGGGGCCATTCATTGCTTCCAGCGATAATATTAAACTGGTTGCCGATCAGATACGCGAAGGAATCTCCGGAAATTACTGTGTACTCGGAACCGACGGATTTGGACGTAGCGAGACGCGTGAATCACTCAGACGCCATTTTGAAATTGATGCTGAGAATATCGTTGTAGCAACACTGGTCTCACTGGCTGAAGAAGGTCAGTTCGATAAAAAACAACTGCCTGCGATTATTAAAGAGTTAGGAATTGATTCGGAAAAAGTGAACCCCCGGCTGGCATAATCGGCAGCATTCATCGGGCTAAATAAAATAGAAATACTAAACGAATAGAACGACAAAACTATGGCTACTGAATTTAAACTCCCAGAAGTAAGTGAAGGTGTGGAATCGGCAGACGTTGGACAAATCACTGTTGCTGTAGGCGATTCCGTCGAACAGGGGCAGGTTTTGATGGATATCGAAACGGATAAAGCAGTTGTTCAATTAGAGTCTCCTCATAGTGGTACCATCGCGGCACTGAATGTGTCTGAAGGAGACTCAGTCGCCATCGGTACGGTTTTGCTGTCCATTGAAGAATCGAACGGCGCCACAGCAGCTCCGGCTTCTGATACGAAACCCGTAGAAGATCAAACTACCGAAGCAAAAGCAGCCGAACCTGCAAAAGAAGAATCCGCACCAGCTCCGAAATCGAAAGCAGAGACAAAACCGGCACCCACACCATCGGCAACTCAACCCGTGCCTACAGTCGCAACTTCGTCGAACAAAACCCCAGTGCCTGCAGGCCCCGCCACCCGACGTCTTGCCCGTAAACTGGGAGTCGACCTGCATTTAGTAACAGGTTCAGAATCCGGTGGTCGCATCACACAGGAAGACGTAGAAAATTATGTCAAAAACCTGATCGCGGGAGGAGGCTCTGCTGGCGGAGGAGGGGGAATCTCAGTCCCCCCCTTGCCAGACTTCACGCAATTTGGTGATGTGGAACGTCAGAAAATGAAAAAGCTCGCGCGCGTTTCTGCCAAGAATCTCAGCCTTTCCTGGCAGGTGATTCCGCATGTCACACAATTTGACCATGCAGATATCACAGACCTGGAGACGGCGCGCAAACTCTTCATTTCCAAACCTAACTACTCTGGACCAAAAGTAACGATGACCGCGCTGGCTATGAAAGCCGTTGCCATCGTCTTACACGAATTTCCCGCTTTTAATTCCAGTCTTGATCCAGAGACCGATGAAATCATTTTCAAAAAATATGTCAACATTGGAGTGGCAGTTGATACAGAAAATGGGCTGGTTGTACCGGTTGTCAAAAATGTTGACAAGAAAAACATCATTGCCATCGCTCAGGAAATGAATGAACTGGCGATAAAAGCACGCGACCGTAAATTGGAAATGAGTGATATGCAGGGAGGGTCCTTTACGATCACAAATCTGGGAGGATTGGGAGGAACTTCATTCACGCCCATTGTGAACTACCCGGAAGTTGCCATTCTGGGAATGTCTCGCTCACGACATGAATTCCAGTTGATCAATGACAATCCTGTCCCACGCCTGATGCTTCCACTATCGCTTTCTTACGATCATCGCGTGATTAACGGTGCAGATGCAGCCCGCTTCATTGTGCGTATCTCCAGTTTGCTTTCTGATCCATTCAACCTACTGGTTGACTGCTAAGCTAAAAAAATCGAACTGTATTGAAGCTAATCAATTAAAATTAAGGTAAATGCTATTATGTCTGGATCAGCAACCAGAGAAACGGATATTGTTGTTATCGGTGGTGGTCCCGGTGGTTATCCAGCCGCGTTCGACGCGGCAGATAAAGGCTACAAGGTGATTATGGTCAACGATGACGTTGCCCCTGGTGGTGTATGCCTCAACCGGGGCTGCATCCCTTCAAAAGCGCTGCTGCATGTCGCCAAACTCATCAACGAAACAAAAGAATCCGCCGAGTGGGGGATCTCCTTTCAAAAGCCCGACATAAACCTCGACCAATTAAGAGAGTTTAAAAACAAAGTTGTTACACAATTAACAGGGGGTATCTCGCAATTAGCAGGAGCCCGTCACGTTGAAATCCTGAAGGGTTTTGGACGCTTCCAGGATCCCCATACAGTCGAAGTCACCAAACAGGATGGATCAAAAGAGCTCATCGGATTCAAATATGCGATTGTAGCCACCGGTTCTTCGCCGGCAGTTCCCCCTGTTTTTGATCTGGGTGATCCGCGAATTATGGATTCCACCGGTGCACTTGAACTGGCAGACATCCCAGCGAAATTACTGGTTGTCGGTGGTGGATATATCGGGTTGGAAATGGGCAGCGTCTACGCCGCTTTGGGCTCAGAGGTCACCGTTGTGGAAATGACCGGCGGTTTACTTCCCGGAGCAGACCGCGATCTGGTACGTCCATTGCAAAAACGTTTAAAGGAAAGTTTTGCTGCCATACATTTAAATACCAAAGTCGAAAAATTAACTCCCGCGGATAGTGGCATTATCGCGAACCTGACCGGCGAGGGAGTAGAACCGGAGCAGACATTCGACCGCGTTTTGATCTCCATCGGACGGCGTCCCAATAACAAAGGGATCGGATTCGAAAACACACAACTGGAACTCGACGAACGGGGATTCATCCAACACGATTCTAAGCAAAGAACTGCCGAACCGCATATTTTCGCAATTGGTGATATTGCCGGCGAACCCATGCTGGCACACAAGGCGACCCGTGAAGCAAAAGTTGCCATCGAAACCATTGCCGGTGAACCTGCCGAGTTTGATAATCTCGCAATTCCAGCAGTGGTCTTTACTGACCCGGAAATTGCCTGGTGTGGGATCACAGAGCAAGAAGCCAAAGATCAGGGCCTTGATGTGGAAATCACACGGTTCCCCTGGGCCGCCTCAGGTCGCGCACAAACGCTGGCGCGAACAGAAGGTCTCACAAAAATGATTTTCGAAAAGAAAAAAGGGCGCGTTCTGGGAGTTGGAATTGTGGGCCCTGGTGCGGGTGAACTGATTGCAGAAGGAGTCATTGCAGTTGAAATGGGGGCGGTTGCGGGAGATCTTGCTGAAAGCATCCATGCACACCCCACACTTTCTGAGACTATAATGGAAGCGGCGGAAGGTTTTGCCGGTCAGGCCACTCACATGTATAAACCGAAACGAAAAAAATAATTGATCCCCTGTCGTATTAAGAACAAGCTACCAAAGGCCTGAGAGAAAGCCATGATCATTGATGACAGGAACCAGAAAGAGGCGTTGAGGAATGCGATTTCATAAACAATCAGCAACGCCTTCTTACTTCACCCGTCGCGATCAGATTCGACTCTTCAGACTGGTTGCCGCGATTGGCCTGATCTTCATAGCAATGCACTTTGCTTCCAAACCAGAGAACTGGTATTGGCTCACAGGTCGCCCCAAGGATGATCCAGCTATTCAGAAAACGGAAGTCCCTCAGCGTGAAATTGATTTCAGTGTCAAAAAAGAAGTACAATTAAAACCGGACGAATTCCGGTCAGAATTGCCACCGAAAGTAAAACTCCCCAAGACCGTCGACACACAATTGGAAAACGGGGAATACGATATTCAGGTTGCTCCTGAATTCATGCAATCTGTTTCTGACAGCACGCTCGGAATTCGTACGCATGAAGCAGGTGCGATGTATTATTTGCTCGCAAAAGCAGCAGCCATACCTCAAAACGTTCTCGAACAGTCGGCTAAACCTGCCCCTCCCTTCGTCGTTGTGATGACAGAATCTCCCCGATACCGGGGACAACTTATGACCGTCAAGGGGCAGCTCAAAAGACTCACCCCACTGACCATTGAAAAGAACCTCTACGGAATTAAGACGCTCTATGAAGGCTGGTTTTTTTCGAAAGATTCAGGCACACATCCCTGGCGTGTGCTCTGCACAACTCTTCCCGAAGGAATCCCGCAAGGCCCCGATCTTAAAGAATTGCCGACTGTCCAGATTACCGGATATTATTTTAAAAAGTATGGATATCCTTCAGCGGCTGGAAAACTACAAACAGCACCACTGTTAATTGCCAGACAAATCCGCTGGTTTCCCCCGGTACCGACTGAAAGCAGTTCCTCTTCAGGGGCCATCAAATATATTATTGCTATCTTTTTGGTGATCAGCACCGCACTGGCATTTCTGATCTGGAGGTTTTCTCAGAGTGATCAACAATTTGCCCGCAGTAGAACCGCGAAGTTGATTGAACCACCTGACATCTCAATGGAAAGCCTAAAAGATATTCCAACTGTGGATATTGACGATGTCCTGAAACAAATGGGACAAAAACAAGACTCGTCAGAGACAGACTCTTCTGGCGATGAATCATCTGGGTTAAGCAAGCCAGAGAAACCTTAGCCCATTGCATCCCGACTTTGTCTTAAGCAACTTGTAATCGAATGGCTTCATCAATGGCTGCAAAAACAATATCGCAAAGTTGATGAACCAAATCACCTGGCATACCGGGAGCCGGCATTAATACTACCACATCACCCAGCGGACGAATTATCACTCCCTGCTTGCGGGCCATAAGCGTCACCTGATGCCCCATTCTCATCTCTGCGGGAAATGAGGAATTGGATTCTCGTTCTTCAACAAGTTCGATTCCCACCATGACTCCCTGTTGTCGCACTTCACCCACATGAGGATGATCTTTGAGCTCCGATAACCGTTTGGACAATATCTCAGTATTGTTTGTTACGTTTTCCAAAGTCTGATGTGTATCGAACAGCTTTAAAGTCGCCAGCGCCGCAGCACACGCCAATGAGTTTCCGGTATAGGTGTGTCCGTGAAAAAACGTTTTGTACTCATCTGGCTCAGCATCAAAAGCGGAGAATATATCGTCTGTGGTCATCGTGACTGCCAAAGGCAGGTAGCCTCCTGTAATTCCTTTCGCCAGACAGAGGAAATCTGGTATCACAGCTTCACTCTCACAGGCAAACATTGTGCCGGTGCGTCCCAACCCCACGGCGACTTCATCGGCAATAAGCGGAATACCATAACGAGCCGTCAATTCACGAACTCGTTTCAAATAACCGCGTGGATGCATCAACATCCCACCCGCTCCCTGCACCAGAGGTTCAATGATGAACGCAGCTAACCTCTGGTGATTCTCTACAATCAGACGTTCTAATTCCTGATCACAGTATTCCAGATAACCAGCTTCCGTATATCCATCAGGACGATGAAAGGCAGCTGGACAGGGAATTTGTACTGATTCAAACAACAGCTTTCCGAAGATCTGATGGAAAATGGGAATTCCTCCCACGCTGACAGAACCGATGGTATCTCCATGATAGGAGTCTTGCATACAGGCAAACAGATCGCGTGGTTGCGTTTCGGAATCCTGTTTCTGTGCATGAAATTGAAACGCCATTTTCAGCGCAATCTCAACAGCAGTTGAGCCGCTATCGGAATAGAAGATTTTTGTCAGCCCTGTTGGCGCACGTCTGACTAATTCTCCAGCCAACTCAATGGATGGTACACTCGCCAGTCCCAGCAAGGTGGAATGCGCGACTTTGTCCAATTGCTCCCGAATCGCCTGATCGATTTCAGGCACATGATGACCATGTACGTTACACCAAAGAGACGAAACACCATCTAAATAGGTATTACCGTTCACATCTTTTAAAAAGTACCCATCAGCAGATTCGATTATCGGTACGTTTTCATCCCGGTGCGCTCTCATTTGAGTGAATGGATGCCAGACATGCTCATTATCAACTCTACGCAATTCTTCAGGATGCATGCTCTTCTCTAACAATTTCAAGTAAGCGGTTTATAAAAGCAGAAAGAGCCACGTCAATTGACTGTGACTCTTTCACTCATCTTATCAACAATTTCAAAAATCAACCTGGTAGTAAATCGCGAACGACATCGCGTTCATCACGCAACTCCTGCAACGTCGCTTCGAATTTGTCCTGAGCAAAATCATCGTGCTCAATGCCTTGCACAATTTTCCATGTCGTGCCATCACTGGTCAATGGGTAGCCGCAGATCAACCCTTCGTCTACTCCATAGCTCCCATCACTACAAACGGCTGCACTGAAACTATCACCTAATTGAGTCGGAGTGACGATGCTCTTGATTGTATCCAAGGCAGCATTAGCAGCAGAAGCAGCACTGGAAGCGCCGCGGGCCTGAATCACAGTAGCACCGCGTTTCTGCACGGTTTCAATAAATTCACCACGCAGCCAGTCATGGTCTTCAATAATCTCCGGAACGGGATTTCCATGAATCGTCGCATGATAAAAATCTGGAAACTGAGTTGCTGAGTGGTTGCCCCAGATATTCATATTCTTCACAGCAGAAACAGGTTGCCCTGCTTTCTTGGCAATCTGAGTCATCGCCCGGTTCTGATCCAGACGAGTCATCGCATACCAACGATCGCGGGGTACTTTAGGAGCATTACTCATTGCAATCAAACAGTTCGTATTACAGGGGTTTCCCACAACCAGAACCCGGACATCATCCGCAGCTGCCGCTTCAATGGCCTTACCTGTACTGGTGAAAATGGGGCCGTTAATTCGAATTAAATCGCCGCGTTCCATGCCCGCTTTTCGAGGAATACTGCCGACACATATCACAAAATTACAATCGGCAAAAGCATCTTCCAGATGGTCGCTATCAGCTTTCACAACACCCGCCAATGTGGGAAATGCACAGTCTTCAAGCTCCATCTCGACTCCATCTAATGCGGAAAGCACAGGGGGTATTTCAACGAGATGGATAATAACAGGTTGATCAGGGCCGAATATTTCCCCTGATGCCAGGCGGAACAACATGGCGTAACCAATTTGGCCGGCTGCCCCTGTTACTGCAACTCGAATCGGATGGGTCATCTCTTAATCACTCCTTAACAATGAACTTTGCTCAATTAATGTACTGAATCGTTTTTAAATGGGATGTCTTGTTTTTTACCTCCCTTTCGGCTGATCGGCAACCGTTCAGAGCTATCAGTTTCCAATTTCTGGAGACTCAGAGCAAATGTTGGTAAAAATGGGAGTTAAGAGAGACAGATCATTGATTCGCAAGGGCAAAACCACCAATTCCTAATAAACCGCCCACCAGTGAGGCCAGCAGAATTTTCACCCAACTGTAAGGACGCTCTCCCTGCACTTCACCCGTCGCCGCATTCACGACTACTTGATAAAATTTTTCCTTATATTTGTAGGTCATCAACCAGAGAGGCAACAGTAAATGTTTATAGGAAATCGCATCGTACTGGCTTTGAATGGAACTGACTCTCTGAGTATCGCCACCAATTCGACTACACACATCTGCATAAAGGGCAGCGTCAATCCGCTCTTTTCCTAAAATAAAACCATCTTCCAGTTCCACATCATATGTCCGGGCAGTAAAGCCTGCCAGCAATGCATGACGAAACGGAATGAGCAATTGCATGGGAAACGGTTCCAAAGCCCGAATCAATTTTCGAGGCAATCCACGGGAAGCCAGAATCACAACATCGTCAAAAAAACGTTGAAAGGAGCCAGAAGCAGGATACCACCTGGTTCGACGTTCGCGTCGACGATTTTTCCCGGTTCCGACCGTCACATAATAATATTCACCGCGCTGCCCTGTATATTGCGTACTGGTCATCGAATCAAACGTAAAATAAGGCAGATAGACACCATGAAAGGATCCCTCGGCCCCTTTTTCAATAAATTCGTTTGGTGCAAACCAAAGCGATTTCACCCAGCTTTTCAGATTTTGTCTCGCAACTTTTTGTTCTATCTGAAATGGTAAAACCGCATCAACTGGAACGCGTTTGTGAGAAGTATGAACCTTATCCAGTTGAATGGGAGATGTACAATAAGGGCACTCAGAGCTTGTCACTGTACCCACAAAAACCAGGGTTGCACCGCAACTTTCGCATTGGACTTCCTGCTCTTCTTCCTCATCCGAATCAACCTGCTCTTCGCGTTGAATTTTCAGATGTGCCAGCATTCCATAAAAATCCTGCTCTTCCACTTCCTGCTCTGGATCAAAGCCGATTTCTTTTTCAAAACCACAATGTTTGCATTTCAGTTTTTGCGATTTGATATGAAATACCAGATCGGCGCCACAACCTTCGCAAGGAAAGATTCGACCATTCTCATCATCAATCCGTTGCCCTCCAAGAGCAGGAGAATCTTCCAGAAAAACAGGTTCCTCTGCATCTTCCGGAGGTAAAGGAGGGGGTGGTAAACTCATCATGCACTTTCCAGATTGAGTGATAAATCACATCAATCTCTCTTACCCTTGATGAAACTTTTCTATTTTCTCAGTCTGATTTCTCAGCCTGAAACCTGACTTTTAGATAACGTATAATGACTCCGCAAGGATTAAACGTACTTTGAAATAATCACAAATCATAGTCAACCTGAATGAGATATAATCCACAAGCGGGGGCCGTCGCTCCTGCCTGTGAACGGTCCATTGAAGTGAGAATCTTCTGTACATCTCCAGGAGACCAACGCCCGACTCCCACATCAATCAATGTTCCCACAATTGTGCGAACCATATTGTATAAAAAACCATCTGCCACGATATCAACAGTGATAAATTCAGAAGAGGATGAATTGGAATCTGGCATCGCTGCCAGCGGACCCGCGCTCCAGACTGGCCAGACGGATGCTCTTTGTACGGTTAGCTCTTTGACGGTCCGAACACTGGTTGCTTTATTGGGATAGTGCGATTCAAAGCAGCGAAAATCGTGTTTTCCCAGCAAGAACTGACCCGCTGTATGCATCTGTTTTTCATCCAGAGGTCTACTGAACTCCGATACATACCGTTTCAGAAAAGGATAACCAACCGGCATATTATGGATGACATAGCGATATCGTTTCTGGACTGCGGAATAGGTTGCATGAAACGAAGCGTCGACTTCAGAAACTTCTCTGACAGAGATACTGTCTGGTAAAAAATGCTGAAGCCCCGATTGGATATTATTGCAGGGTATGGAAGACGTGGTTTGAAAATTTGCCACTTGACCCACAGCATGCACTCCGGCGTCTGTCCGACCCGCTACCAGGACACTACTTTTCTGCTGTGTCAGTTGTTCAATGGCTGATTCTACACAAGCTTGTACCGAGAGACCATTCGGCTGCACCTGCCAACCGGCATATTCTGATCCATCATAGGCCAGTGTTAATTTAATGTTTCTCATGTACTTTCAATGTCAGATTTCAACAGGATCCATGAAATTCTAAAGTAACTTTCACCATCATTTCACAATCCAAGCTTTTCTTTCCAATATTTCCACTGTTCCATCACAGGAGCCTCGCCGCCAGAACCAAAGCTGCAAAGTACTGCCATTGCATTTCGTGCCCCCAGTACCTGAAAAATATCATTCTCAATCTGCGGGCACGCTTGTTGTAGTTCTTCCAGTGTGAGATCAGCCAGTCGACACGGGCGTGATTCACATAACGCAACCAGTTTCCCGACAATACCATGACCGGTTCGCATGGGTGTTCCTTTTTTAATCAGGTATTCCATTAAAGCGGTCGCATCCAGGAAGCCATCTTCCAATTTGGCTGAGATCGTTTCCCGTTGCAATTCCGCCCCTTCTACCATTGCAGCCGCTAACTCCAAACATGCGGCAACGGTATCATAAGAATCAAACAGCGCCAGCTTGTCTTCCTGCATATCACGGTTATAAGCCATCGGCAGACCTTTGAGCAGAACCAGTATCTGCTGGACATCGGCAATCGGTCGAGCTGACTTACCACGTATCAATTCCAATACGTCGGGGTTTCGTTTTTGAGGCATAATCGACGAACCGGTTGTAAAGGCATCGGGCAGTTTAAGAAATCCAAACTCGGTCGAAAACCAGGCAATCCACTCTTCCGCCCAATTGCTTAAATGTGTGGCAACCATAGCCATACAGAAACAGAATTCAGCGAGAAAATCTCGATCACTCGAAATGTCCAGACTATTCCGCGCCACGTCAGTAAATTCCAGTAACTCCGCCGTATAGTGACGGTCAATCGGAAGCGAAGTTCCAGCAAGCGCTGCCCCACCCAAGGGAGAGACATTCACTCGCTTCAGGCAATCCGCCAGACGCAGACGATCCCGATCAAACTTTTCACAATATGCCAGCCAGTAATGAGCGGCTTTCACAGGTTGTGCCCGTTGCAAATGTGTAAAGCCCGGCAATACCAGATCCTGATCCCGTTCACAACGTTCGACAAACGCAACCTGTAAATCCTTGAGAAGTGAATCGATTCGAGAAATTGCTTCGCGGGTATAGAGTTTCAAGTCTGTCGAAACCTGATCGTTCCGACTGCGCGCCGTATGCAACTTGCGCCCAACATCACCAACGCGTTCGATCAACGCACTTTCGATGTGCATGTGGATGTCTTCGAGTTCGAATCGAAACTCAAATTGACCTTGCTCAATCTCAATACCGATTTGTGTCAGCGTCTCTACAATTTGCTGGCATTCATCGTCAGTGATCAATCCTACCTTAGCCAGCATCTGAGCGTGGGCCTGTGAGCCTTTAATGTCCACCGCAGCTAGTCGGCTGTCAAAACTAATTGATTCCGTAAACGCTTCGACGCGCGTGTCGGTCTGTTGTTGAAATCGTCCTCCCCAGGCTTTTGCGGCCACGGTGTTTCTCCACTACATTTCTAAAATGAAAAGTAAAACCTGTCTTGCTTGTAATGACAGGCCCAGTCTTGCATAGGCAGATTAATCTGCTGGCAACCATCCAGCAAGCCGACCGTAAGCCCAGACTGAGAATGACCCGATAATTTATGCATTTTCACGTTAGAATCGGGATTTTTGTTGGTAAATGGTCTAATTGGCCCTCTAGGATAGAAACCAGTGTTTTATGTCTTGAAAAAGAAAAAACCACGTTCGTTTCTCTGTTTGAATTCAAAAAGTAACAACTATGAAAAACTTCCTGACGTTATTCCTTGCCGTAGGATGCATCCTGTTTGGTTGCGTTCCCAATGAGAGCCTGGCAGAAAATCAAAATTCACCACTTTTAACAATCCCTGCAAAAACTGACACAAAGCAAGCCTGGATTGTTCAGATTACACCACGGATCAGTCTGAATTCGTACGATTCCGATGTCAACCTCTCTCCTGCCCTGAGTGCCCCTACCCTTAGCAATTCCCCTGGAAAAACAGTGGGGTCTGTTGTGATTTCCCCCCGAGTCATCCCCAAGGACTCACCAAAGAAACAACAACGTCTGATACAGCGATCAGTTTCACGAACCCGTTATTATGGCTGCCAGAACTCATTTCCCTGGTTGTTGAACTACGCTTATGGGAATCAGTACTCAACACCAGCACTTGACATGTATAGCGATTTTATACGGTCAGACTGGTACGGCTCTCCCTATCGAGGCAACTATTTTTATAACCAGGGTTATCGGCCTTCGTTCCGATTTGGTTCTCTGCAATTCCAGGGATTTGGCAACTATGATCGCATGTATAATCCGCGTCTCATCCCGTTTGGATACCAATATTCGGGGTCCCGTACCTACTATGCCGCACTTGCCATGACTGCAATGTCCCCCTCATTTCCCTGGTAACTCAAGCGACAAAAAGCACTAAATTCGGAGGCCTCTAGCATAAATTCATGAATTTGTGACGTCCCGGGCATCGCTTTCAACTCATTTAACATATGCAGACTGATTTATATCTGGTCTCCGTATCATATTCATGCTAGAATTTGTGTAAGAATCACACCAGTTTACTTCCACGCATTTAGTCTATGGTCGAATCGATGCCAGAACTATTCCAAAATGGAATGTGCGCCCCGCACTTATTGAATCGTCGTCAAGCGATGCAAATCGGCGTGGGCCTGTTCGGATTGAACTTGCCTCAGATACTCAAGGCTTCTAAGAAATCAGGTAAGCGGGATATTTCCTGTATCTTTATCTTTCTAGCTGGCGGTCCGAGCCATTTTGAAACATTCGACCCAAAGCCAGATGCCCCCGCAGAAATCCGGGGCCCTTGGAAACCGACCAGCACCAGCGTGCCGGGTACATTTATTAGTGAAAAACTTCCTTTACTGGCATCCCGCATGGACAAGGTTGCCATCGTACGCTCGTGGCAAGGCAAGACCGGGTCACATCTCTTCGGTTCACAACATGTAGCCAGCGGATTCGCTCCAGTAGGAAAACAATATTTCCCCAACTTTGGTTGTCTCGTTTCTGCGTTACAGGGGAGTCGCGTGAAAGGCATGCCTCCCCATTTGGGTTTACCTGTGGCCGCCCGCTATACCAATCCTCCTGGATATCTGGGAACAGCCTTTTCTGCATTCGATCTCAAAGGCGATCCACAAAAACCGGAAATGGAACTGGGAGGACTGAATCTTTCCCGGGTTCGATTTGAAGATCGACTTTCGATGTTGTCACAGTTAGAAAATCTCAGCCGATTACAGGCTGTGAAAAACTCAGAACTGGATTCGGTGGATAAATTCACTGATGAAGCCATCTCAATGCTCACCAGCGGCGCGATGCAGAAAGCGGTAAATCTGGATGCGGAATCCGTACAAACTCGCGAACGTTACGGCGATAATATCTATGGTCGTCGTGTACTGCTTGCCCGCAGGCTGATTGAAGCCGGCGCACGTTTTGTCACCATCAATCAGGCAGTGCAAGGCGGGTTATTCGGTAAAGCAAAAACGAATGGCACGTGGGATAATCATGGCTGGCTGTTTGATTCGATGATGTCATTTTCCAGTCGTCCAGCTGGTATGCCCGGCAATAAAAGATGGCACAGCTATTCCGGACCAGGAAACCTGCCACAGTTAGATATGTCACTCTCTACCTTACTGGATGATCTTGATGAACGAGGTCTGTTAGATACGACACTTGTCGTAGCAATGGGAGAATTCGGCCGGACTCCAAAAATCAACGCGACATCAGGGCGTGACCACTACCCTAACGCCGGCAGTGTGTTGATGGCAGGGGGCCCTGTTCAAAGGGGTGTCGTCATTGGTGCCACAGATCGAAAAGGAAGCCTGCCCAGCACTCGTCCCTATCGTCCCGAAGATTTTGCGACTTCAATTTACCATGCACTGGGCATCGATCCACATCTGACTTACTTCCCTCGCCTGACACGGCCGACTCCCATTTCCTCTGGTAATATCATTGATGGCCTTTTTTAGCCATTGTACTCTCTGATAACGTGGACTCAAAATTTTCCCTGCCAGATATGGAATTATCAAAACGTTTATTCCGAAGGGATTGCAACCACGGATCGCTCCTGATAGTTTTCTTTTTTAAATCGCTATCATTCAAGGAGTGGAAACATCGATGACCAATGATTCTCCAAAAGCCATCATTCTAGTCAGTGGCGGGCTCGATTCTGCGACGACCCTGGCGATAGCCGCCGATGCCGGGTTTGAGTTATATGCACTATCATTTGATTACGGCCAACGACATCGTTATGAACTCAAAGCGGCACAAAATGTCTGTGAGTCTTTCAATGTAAAACAACACGTAACGTTTCCATTAGACTTGCGTGTTTTTGGTGGTTCCGCATTAACGGCCGATATTGAAGTTCCCAAAGACCGTTCCGAACACGATTTGGAAACCGGTATCCCCATTACCTATGTTCCCGCACGTAACACCGTGTTTCTTTCTCTTGCATTGGCCTGGGCAGAAACTCTGAACGCCTTTGATCTGTTTATCGGCGTAAACGCAGTCGATTACAGTGGCTATCCAGATTGTCGCCCTGAATTTATCGATGGTTTTGAGAAAGTCGCATCCCTGGCAACGAAAACAGGTGTAGAACACTTGGGCACATGGAAGATTCATTCCCCGCTCATTTCTCTGACTAAATCTGAGATCATAAAAAAAGGAATGGAATTGGGTGTCGACTATAGCTTGACACATAGCTGTTACGATCCGCTGTCAGATGGCACACCTTGCGGCCATTGTGATTCGTGTCAATTACGCGTCAAAGGATTTGAAGAGGCTGGCTTCAGCGACCCCGCACTCAATCCAGGTTGAAGAGATTAACTGGATGGCTTTAATTCCCAGCCAGGTTGCGTTTCTGGTGGTTCCAATGGCGGCTCGACCAGCTTTGTGTATAAATCGGGACGTCGCGCTCGAATGTAACGACGACCACCAGATTGATTAATTTTTTCAGCCGTACATAATGCTATGGCTATGTCATCGCCAAGTTTAGTACATTCTGCAATGATCTCACCAAACGGGTCCAGAATCATGGAAAGCCCCGGTTTCACTTCTTGGTCATCCATTCCTACCGGGTTCGTAAAAATGGCATAAATACCATTATCATAGGCCCGTGCAGGTAGCCAGTGCATCAGCCAGCCTTTACCTTTGGGTCCTTCAAACTCCTGCCGCAACCGAACCGGATCGCGATCCCGATTATGCCAGAGTTGGGGGTCAACCAGACCACGACCGGGCATCAATGATGGCAGACAACAGGTGACATGTGGCATAAAGATAATATCGGCGCCTAACATCGTCGTCATCCGGACATTCTCAACGAGATTATTATCGTAACAAATCAGAATCCCACAACGACAGCCACGAACCTCAAACACGACATATTCATCGCCGGAAGCCAGATGAGAATTGACAAAGGCATGCAACTTACGGAAGCGGTCAACCAGTTCCATTCCATCCACACAAATATAGGTATTATAAACTTCTCCCTGATCCACTTCGAACAATCCTGCGAGAATGGGAACGCCTACTTCCTGAGAGATCTGCATCAACTCCTGTGTGCTTGGCCCATCGGGAACCGCCTCGGCCAGTGAAATCAATTCATCCTTTGAAAATGATTGCACAAACGTGTAAGCGGATATACAACATTCATGAAAGCTGACAATTTCCGCCCCCTGCTCGACTGCCTGTTGAGCCAGCTCACGAATTCGTTGCAAATTATAATCCTTATCTCCATTCCGATGCTCAAACTGGACAGCAGCAATCCTGATATCTCTCATTGGGTTTTTACTCCGGGTCTGTTAAACTGGTAAGCCACTTATCTTAATCTGATTTCAACATACGTTAAAGGGATTGAAAGAACTAATGGGTACGCAATTTACGAATGAAGCGATTTCCTCTCTCTCTGCCGACTGGCTGGTCATTGGTCTGATTGAATCCGCTCCGCTCCCCGAAGCGATCGCAAAGCTGGATGAAACATTAGCGGGACTCATCACCCGCTTGATGGAAAATGAAGATTTTACAGGCAAACAAGCGACAACATCTTCATTACTCGGTTTAACCGAGATTTCCACTCCACGTATCCTGCTGGTTGGCCTGGGACCAAAAGCCGATGCTTCTCTGTCGTCATTGGAAAAAGCAATGATGACAGCAGCCCGCACGATTTCCACAAAACAAAACAGACGCATCGCAGTCCAGCTTCCCGAATTGGGAGAGACCTCAGTGACTGCCAGCGAAGCAGCGCGTGTGATCAGCACTTCGATGGTCGTCGGTTCTATCGGCCAGGACCTGTACCGCGAGGAATCAGCACGACACCCCTTCCAGGATATTCTCATCGTGGGCACTAACTCTGCAGATCAGTCAACCTGCGAGCAGGCCGTCGATCAGGGATTGATTCTAGGCGAATCCATTAACCTGGCACGTGAAATGGTAAACCGCCATGCTGGGGATATTTTCCCCATCAGTTTCGCCGACCGTACTGTTGAAATCGCAAAAACATACGGACTGGAATCTGAGGTTCTCGATGAAAATCAGCTCAAACAGGAAAAAATGGGATCTATGCTGGCTGTTGCTCAAGGCAGCGATCAACCACCGCGTCTGGCAATTCTCAAACACGAGGGAGGTGATCCCTCTGCACCAACTCTGGCACTCGTTGGAAAAGGTGTGACATTTGACAGTGGTGGACTCTCTCTCAAACCCAGTGATGGCATGAAAACCATGAAGTGCGATATGGGTGGTGCTGCCGCAGTCCTGGGAGCCATGACCGCCATCGCTCGACTCAAGTTGCCCGTCAATGTCGTTGGCTACATGGGTCTGGTCGAAAACATGGTAAATGGTTCATCCTACAAACTGGGAGACGTTCTGACCGCACGAAACGGTAAGACCATTGAAGTCCTCAACACCGATGCCGAAGGCAGGCTCGTCCTGGCTGATGTACTGACTCTGGCCGTCGATCGCGGAGCAGCGAAAATCATCGACCTTGCCACACTGACAGGCGCCTGTGTCGTCGCCTTGGGTGAAGAAGTCACTGGTCTGTTTTCCAACGATGCTCATTGGTCAAAAGCAGTTCAAGATGCTGCAAAAACCAGTGGTGAAGATGTTTGGGAAATGCCTATGTTTCCGCAATTTGCGGAACAACTGAAAAGTGATGTCGCAGATTTGAAAAATATCGGAACACGCTGGGGTGGCGCAATTACCGCTGCCAAGTTTCTGGAAAACTTTGTAGGTGAAACGACATGGGTCCATCTTGATATCGCCGGACCGGCTTTTGCTTCAGCGAATCAACCCTGTCGCGAAGGGGGCGGTACAGGCTGCATGGTAAAAACCCTGGTCGAAGTCGCAAATCAGTTCAAATGATTCACTAATTAGAGATCTTTTTCTTCTCCGACTGTCTTCCCAATGCCCCCAGATCTTTTAATGAATCTGTGGGGCGTATTTTTGTTCCCCGCGGCCCATGAAACTGTTTTTTGATCGGAAAATTATTCTGAATCGTTTTTGGCAATGAACCGGACTTATTGAGACAGGCTGATTTCGGAGTGAGAAAAAATAGATTTTTTTCAGCATTTTGAAAACCAGGATCATTTTCTGAATAGATTTCCGCTTCTGAATCTACATTCCCAGTACGACGGGAATGTGCCGTCTTCCAACCTTTTTTCAGCCAGTTAAAACTCAGACTCGCTGTCCCCAATTCATCCAGAATCGCAAAACTGCTTCCTGCTTGAGATGTATATAAGATATTGTTACGGCAGTCCAGATGTTCTCCGTTGGTAGACAATCTGACTAAAGTTGTTGACGCTCGCCTGGAAACAACTGTATTGTTAAAAAGAAACAGCGTCCCTTTTCGATACGCATCTTCATCGCCACTATCGCCGCCATAATGAATCATCTGGCTGTTTGGATCTTCATTCTGTTTGACAAGCACATTGCCATAAACGTAAGTCGTCCGATAACGAGGATCGTAGCGAATTGTATCTCCCCCCTCCGAGTCAACAAGATCTAACTGTCGATTGCCCCCTTCGATCCAGTTATAACGTACAACCAGACCGGCAGAGCGATCTTTGAGATTATTTCCCAGGCATCTTTTTCGTAAAGGGCCGAGATAATTTCCCTCAAAGGTAATTCCGGCTGCTTCCGTATAAACATTGTGCTCGTATAAACTGCCTGCGATACCGTTATGGTAAATGGCACAGTTTTCAACCAGTAACTCTTTCGTGTCATAAGCCACAAACAGACCATTGCCGCAATCATGCAGGAAACAGTTACGAATCGTAATATGCTCCCCTTTTTCAATAAAGATGGCTGCTGCATTCTGGAAATACTTCTGAAGCCCCTCTGAATTAAAATAGAAAAAGGAAGGCCGCGCACTGCGTATATCCAGATTCTCAATTATAATATAGGCGGGCATCGTATCAGCAGGATCTCGTGCACCACCGATTTTTATGATTCCACGCTGCTCTCCCCAATATCGTAATTGCGGGCACGTCATCGCGCGACGTCCATCGATTACAGGCAGTTCCCCCTTTGGAGAAGGAATTCCTTTAATCACGATCGGCTTATCTTTCGTTCCTCTGCAACAGAGGACCCATTTCGTTTGATAAGGTTGAGGTCGCCAATGAATATGTACCTCATCCCCTGCCATCAGTTTTTCCCAGGGAACATTTTCTACCTGATGATATTCCTGATCGGAGCCCACCTGATAAACAGCAGCCTCAAGTTCTGTTGTTGAGAAACAGAGAAAGCAGAGTAAAAGCAGAACGAGATCTTTTACATCAAGGAGGCATCTCTGTTGGTGAAAAATTCGATTTCCTGAATCGCGTTGATACACCCCACAACTCCCTTCAAGACCAGTGTCTGCTAGCAATAACCGCTTCACACCACTCTATTCAAAGCGCACATCGAATTGATCGAATATTCATCACGCTTAGTGAATTTGTGCAGGAACCCATTGAACCCGACGTGTTCGCTGTTGTGGAGCCGCTGAACTGGGTAAGACAGAAGGTGGATTTAACAATGCCGGTGGAACATAAGTAGATTTTGACATCGGCTCTTCTGCCCCCGGTGCGGGAGCAGGTGTTTCAAGGGTACTTTTTGGACCATGATCGGGAACAGGACTGATCTTTTTAGGAACAACGGTCGTGGGGGGAGCCGGTGCGCCTTCGTGCATGTATGATTCGTGCGTACTTGATTCCTGCATGAATGTCCCAGCCCCAGATTGGCAATGCGGACAACTGGAATCAGTAGCATAAGATTGCGGGCCTTGTGATTCAACGGTGCCCTCGTCCCAACCATAATTAAATGTTCCGGAAGCCAGCAAACCGGGAATTGACTTTCCACAGGAAGTAGTACAACAGCTATCACAAGGATTACAACAACGTTTATTCAGTCGATGCGCGCGGTGCTTGGAAAGCGAACATCTGATATCATCTACCATGTTAGTGGGACCATAGAATTCCCCACAAGAGACCAAACCTGTTGAAGGATCATAATAGCCTTGCCCTACACAACCCGTTAAAGGCAGACAAAGAAAAATTCCAGCACACAACTTCAGCAAAGAATCCATTTTGATATCCGGTTAATCTTTGAACTTAAAAACTGGGGGACAGCAATCAGCTTGAATACAAAGAACCTTTGGAAAAGAGTTCCCTTTATCAATTTTTATCGACAATTCCAGATGTTAACCTTTAATGATTATGCAAATTATGACGATCTCTTGCATGATCAAGCCTTTTGTATCAAGGAAATCGTAAAGCATTTAATATCAATACTTATGAATGGCCCGACATGACTGAACAGGAACAGATTCAACTCGGTAAAATTGGCTTCCGTGCGATGTGGAAGTTCGGTGGCCTCACGCCCTGGGACTTGGTATTCCACTCCATCAAAGGCTACAACAAGCACAGGCTCAGTGCCCACAGCGCGCAGTTTGCCTATTATGCAATCTTTACACTGGTCCCTTTGCTGATTGTCATCATAGCCTGTGTGGCTCAACTACCAATTCAGGGGATCATTCTCAGTATGGAAAATGCGATAAATCAGGGACTCCCGCAGAGCGTCTCGCAAATGCTGTTTGCCCAGATTGAAGATATTCAGCAAAAAACCACTTACAGCCTGATCATTGCCGGCCTGTTCTTACTATCTCTGGGAGGCATGCGATTATTTCTAACGATGGGAACCGGTCTGGATGCTGTATTTGAAGTCGACCACCGACGATCTTTCTGGAAGTCGGGGGGACTCTCGCTCTTACTCACATTTGGCGTCTTGTTACTACTTTTGATTGCGATGATTCTGTTAGTGATTGGTCCTGAAATGGCTCGATTATTGCTCCCAAATTTCAACGCCCCCTGGATACATCTGCTGCTTTCAGTCAGTGTGCGCTGGTCGGTGGCCTGTGGTTTTATGTTGATTTCCACCTCTGTCATTTACTGGTCAGTACCCAGTGTGAAACTGCCCTGGAAATTATTTACGCCTGGCAGTCTGTTTGTGGTTATCAGCTGGGTCATCATGCTCCAGGGCTTTCGTTACTATGTAGAAAATATGGCCCATTACAATGAAACCTACGGAACCCTGGGTGGTTTTATTGTTTTGCTTGCCTGGCTCTATATGACCGGCGCAATCTTGATGATGGGTGGCGAAATCAATGGTGTGATTTACCGTTCCGCCAGAGAAAAGGCAGAGAACCAATAGAATTCAAACACACTGAAAACCAAATAAAACCCTCATAAAGCCGCTATTATCAGGCACTTCCTTATTGACGGACCACTCTTCGAACCGATAAAATCAACACATAAGACATCTTTTATGACTTATTCAAAACAGGGATGAATTTCATGTTCCGTGTTGAGTTTGGAAAATCTGGCAAATATTGCGATGGGATCAGTCGGCGGCATTTCCTGCAGGTTGGTGTTGCGGGTATGGGTTCGGCCAGTCTCTCTCAAATTTTACATGCCAAAGCGAGCGCAGAACAGCATGGGGTCAATTCAAAAGACACGTCCGTCATTTTACTCTGGCTGGACGGTGGTCCCAGTCACATGGATCTGTATGACATGAAGCCGGAAGCCCCTAGCGAGAGTCGGGGAATCTGGAATCCTATCCACACCAATGTGCCAGGTATGGATATTACTGAAATGTTTCCGCTGCAGGCGAAGTGTGCCGACAAGTTTTCGCTCGTGCGTTCTCTGCATCACAATAACGGTGACCATTTTGCCGGTGGACACTGGATGCTGACGGGGCGAGGTGGTGCCAGCGGTGCCAGAACTCCCGGTCAAAGTCCCTGCTTCGCTTCGATGGCGACCAAGGTGCTAGGGCCACGCGACCCGAGTATGCCCGCTTATGTGTCTGTGCCTTATGCTTCCAGTATTGGTTTGAGACCGGGTTACTTTGGTGGAAACTTTTTAGGTGTTCAGCACGATCCTTTTGAAACAGGTTCCGATCCCAATAATAAGAATTTTCAGGTGAAGAATTTGAATCTGGCAAAAGGATTATCCATCCAACGACTACAGGAACGCAAAACGTTATTAAAATCGTTTGACCAACTGCGCAAAGACGTTGATCAGTCGGGTATGTTGAATTCGATGGATCGGCTGGACCAGAAAGCCTATGACATGGTGACGGGAGACAAAGCCCGGAAAGCCTTTGATCTTAATTCCGAAGATGAGAATATCCGGGATCAATATGGACGTCAAACCTGGGGCCAAAGCGTCCTTTTGGCTCGACGTCTGGTGGAAGCTGGCACGACGTTTGTCACCGTCCACTTCGGTGGTTGGGATCATCACTGGAATTTAAAAAGCGGAATGGAGAGCTATCTCCCCCGAGTGGACCAGGCAGTCAGCGCTCTGTTTGAAGACCTTGCACAACGTGGTTTAAGCGAGAAAGTGCTGGTTGTACTATGCGGCGAATTCAGCCGCACACCACGCATGAATAATGGTGGTAACGGTGGTCCTCCATTGAGTAAAGGGACACCCGGTCGCGATCACTGGGGCAATTCCATGTTCTGCCTGATGGGAGGCGGCGGTGTCAAAGGTGGTCGCGTGGTTGGATCGACCAGTCGACTGGGAGATTCTCCGGCAGATCGTCCAGTACGTCCGGGACATATTCACCATACAATTTATCGTGCATTAGGTATGGATCCGGGAATCCATTTCCTGGATCATTCAGGAAGACCAACAATCGCCATTGATCATGGTGAAGTCATTCATGAACTCTTTTGAGCCCATCGTTGACATGTAATGAACCCACTACTGGATTGTCAGCGGAAACATCGGCCTTAAACTTTTAGTAATCGATGCCTCAACAACACTTTCTTCAAACTGACAGTTCGAGAAACAGATGGGCCTGGTTCCTGTTCTTGACGGTCTCACTGGGCATAATCTGGCTGGTCATTCTTCCCCGCGCCGCGGAAATCCCACATTTACACTCAGAAATCAAATTTTTGGAACAGAAAAAAATTGACCCGACCGCGATGTTCTATTCCGATCTCGAAACCATTGAACAGACTGTGCAAAACATTAACAATTTCCACCAGAAAAAACCCAACGCTTTATGGTAATATAAACTGATCTTTGCTCTCTGGTTTTTCTTGCACACTATTTCTGGTATGACCTCGATCAAAAAATGGAAAATAATCTTTGCCCGAGGGTTACCTATGGAACAAAAACTTCTTAAGCAGGCGCTCGCTGCTTTCCCTTCATCAAAGGGCAAAACGTTATCCGATTTGTCGGAAGAGCGACCCGTCCTCATCGTATTTCTCAGACATGGTGGGTGCCCCTTCTGTCGTCAGGTGCTGTCGCAACTACAGGGACTTTCCAAACAAATGGCAGCACAGAATATGCAACTGGCCATCGTTCACATGATGGACGATTCACAGGCCGACAAGTTGCTGGCCCGTTATCAATTACAAAATGTGCATCATTTTAGTGATCCGGATCGAAAGCTTTATCAACTCTTTCAAATCAAGCGAGGTAATCTGGCGGAAACTTTTGGCCCCGCCATCTGGTGGTCCGGCTTCAAGACGACTATCCTTTCCGGTTTCTTACCAGGCATTCCCGGTAAAGATCTTCACCAACTGGGCGCTGCTTTGGTTTTCGACAAAGGAGTGGTTGTCGCCAGCCACTTTTCAAAAAATTCAGCAGATCTACCAGACTGGGATCAGCTTCTCACCTGTGAGATTCCCCTCGATTAACACTCATTGAATTCCTTTTCGAACATCAAACTGGCATAATGTCAAAAGTAATCCTGACACGACTTTCTTTTTCCAACTGAATAAACACAATTCCAATTGACATTAATCATGACCAACTTACCCGCTACGATCGACAATATTGAACAACTGGACGAACTGTTAAGCCGTCCCACTCCCCAGGTTCTCAGCGCCCTGAAACAAACCGAAGGCGATCTCATTCTCCTCGGAATCGCCGGTAAAATGGGGCCGACGCTGGCACGTATGATTCTCCGCAGTGACGAAGAGACGGGCACCCGCCGCCGAATCTACGGTGTCAGTCGTTTCTCGGATGAATCGAGTCGACAACCTCTCGAATACCTGGGAATAGAGACGTTGAAAGGCGACCTGCTCGATGCTGATTTTATCAACAGCCTTCCCGATGTGCCCCATGTGATCTACATGGCAGGCATGAAATTCGGAGCGACAGGAAATGAATCGCTCACGTGGGCAATGAACACCTACTTGCCGGCACTAGTCTGTAATAAATATCGCAACAGTCGTATCACTGCTTTTTCGACAGGCAATGTCTACGGACTGGTCAACTCATCCGGACAGGGATCTGTTGAAACAGACAAACCCGATCCGGTGGGGGAATATGCCATGAGCTGTCTTGGACGCGAACGAATGTTTGAACATTTCAGCCGCACTTTGAACATACCTATGACATTTATACGACTGAACTATGCGGTCGAATGCCGCTACGGAGTGCTTGTTGATCTCGCCTTACAGGTTTATCAGGAAAAAACCATTGACGTTTCGATGGGATACGTTAACGTCATCTGGCAAGGAGATGCGAACGCCATGACGCTCTGCTCACTGCCCGATGCAACTTCCCCTCCCAGTTATTTGAATGTGGCTGGTCCACAAATTCTTAGTGTTCGGAAAATCTGCGAACGATTTGGAACCTTGTTCGACAAACCACTACAGTTCAGTGGAACCGAAGCGGAAGATGCTTTAATTAATAACGGACAGTTCGGCCATCATCGCTACAGCATTCCCCAGGTAGATGTTGAGCAGATGACAGATTGGATTGCCGACTGGATAAAAAATGATCGTCCGCTACTTGGAAAACCTACACATTTTGAATCGCGCAGCGGCAAGTTTTAACCTGGCTACGCAGTAAGAATACAAAGATTGAATACACGGAAACACAACATTGTGAACTCATCACTCATCACACAAACTTTACAACAGGGAACTGCAATCCCCGCGCACCCATTGGCATTAACGTCTGCCCGCAAACTGGATGAACGTCGACAACGAGCGCTTTCGCGTTATTACATAGCCAGTGGTGTTGGCGGACTGGCTGTGGCGGTACACACAACGCAGTTTGAAATTCGTAACCCCGGTATTGATCTGTTTCAACCTGTCCTGGAACTGGCTGCCGAAGAAATGGATCGAGCGGACAGACAACGGACCGCACCTCTGTTACGCGTATCAGGCATCTGTGGCGAAACCAGCCAGGCCACACAAGAAGCAATCATCGCCAGAGACGCCGGTTATCACTTTGGCTTGCTCAGTTTGTCTGCACTTAAATCCGCTGACGAAGACACACTGATCCAGCACTGCCAGGCCATCTCTGAAATCATTCCTGTGTTTGGTTTTTACCTGCAGCCGGACGTGGGTGGCCGTTTGCTGCCTTACTCTTTCTGGCGCCGTTTCTGTGAAATTGAAAACATTGCCGCGATCAAAATGGCCCCCTTCAATCGATATCATACGCTTGATGTCATTCGCGCAGTTGCAGAATCAGGCCGGGAAGATATCGCCTTATATACTGGGAATGACGATAACATCCTACTTGATCTTGTCACCCCTTTTCGTTTTCATTCGGAAGGAAAACAGATTGAGCGTCGTATTGTCGGTGGATTACTCGGACATTGGGCCGTCTGGACTCGGAATGCGGTTACCCTTCTCGAAGAATGTCAACAAATCGCCTCAGAGGGAACTCAAATACCGGTATCAATGCTACAACGCAATACCGAAATCACTGACTGTAACGCAGTGTTATTTGATGTCGCGCATCGCTTCCAGGGATGTATCCCCGGAATTCATGAAATCCTGAAACGCCAAAGGCTCCTGGATGGGATCTGGTGTTTGAATCCTGATGAAAACCTGAGCCCCGGACAGTCTGCAGAAATAGATCGAATCTATCAAGACTATCCGCACCTGAACGACGATGCTTTTGTAGAAGCGCATCGAGATGAATGGCTCAGCGGTTAATTATTTTGAACTGTTTAAAAACAGGAAAGTTCCTAATTTTGATGCGCTGAGAATATCGGCTTTCCCATCCTGATTCACATCCAAAGCGTCAATTTGCACTCCCACACCCGACCAATCATCTACGAGATGGGGAGTATATTTTACCGTCCCATCAGCGCTTCGATTCAGTTGAAACCAGTAAATCACAGGAATTTCGTTGGGCTCAATATCTCCTTTCGGACCATGTGCCCAGCGCCGTTTCCCCGTAACAACATCCTTCAGGCCATCACCATTCATATCGACCAGAGACAAGGCATGCGGTTGAGTAAAAGCAACACCATATTGCACCGATTCACTCCGGTCTCCCATTATCTTATGCTGTTTAAAAGAAATCATCTCCCCTGTTTTAATATGTTCGAACCAAGCTACCCCCCAACCATGTGCATCCAAGCTGGAAATCACATCGTTATCGCCATCTCCATCAACGTCGTATACGAAAATTTGTGCCCCACCCCGTTCCTTTGAGAACTTGAATGGATGAAAATACCATTCTCCAGTCTGCTGTGAAGGGTTTTCAAACCAACCGTCATTAATCACGATATCCGGTGAGCCATCGCCATTAATATCACCGGCTCCCATTCCATGATAAAATTTGCCCCAGTTTCTTTTGGGCGAGAGTGCCTGAAACGTCCAGGGCTTTTCCGGTGCATTCCAGTCAGGCTGTAACCAACCCCAATGGCTTCCCCAATGGCATATCAACTCTGGTTTTCCGTCTCGTGTCAGATCAACCAATAACGGTGATTCTCCCTGGACGCGATCAAATACAAAATGCCTCTTCCATACTCCATTGCTTGTTTGAGGATTTTCATACCAAAATGCTTTGTGAAGATGCACCCGCCCCAACACGAGAATATCATCCCAACCATCTCCGTTGAAATCATAAGTAAAAAGTAGCATGCAATTGCTGGGGCTCTTTTCAGGAGGGAGCGCAACAGGCTCATAATAGCTGTGCCTCGTTTTAAAAACGGGTCCTTCGTACCAATAAGGTCCAGCAACAATATCGACATTACCATCTTTGTTGAAATCGCCAGTGGTAATTCCATCTGCATAATACTTGTTTGTAAGAACCATTTTCTGAAACTCAATTGCTTCAGCAAACACGGTATTATCAATTAGAAACAGCAGACAACAGACAACAAAATGGTATAAGATTACTTTCATACTTTTTAATTAGTTCAACTGAACGTTCCTTGTAATATTCGTGTCTTCAAAAAAATACAGCGATGTAGAATTGTGTTCAACTCTACAAAACTTTAATCAAAAATCAATTAGATCGTTCATGCCCCAAGTTTCAGGACGGGGTTGACGATAATAATAAAACCGGGTAATTAAAGGCTCTCCTCAAAGCACAGAACCCCCAAACATTCAAGATTTTCGTAAACCACTCCTAAATAAGCATTTATCGACGAAGGACCGTCAAAATGTTAGATGAAAACACCACCAAAATTATGCAGGAAGCAGTCAACGAAATGTTGGTCTGGGTAGGGTTTGGTACTCTGGTTGGTTTAGCTGCTAAAGCAATCATGCCAGGAAAAGACCCCGGCGGTGCTGTCAGCACGCTTTTGATGGGCATTGGTGGCAGTGTTGTCGGCTGTGGTACGCTCATGTTTTTCTGGGACGGTGCCAAAGTAACCCCTATCAGCACCTTTGGTTTTCTAGCGGCGACGGGTGGGGCTTTTATTCTGTTATTCTTCTACCGATTGCTGTCAGGCTCCTTTTTTGCAGAATCAGAAGATGGTGAACGCTGGTTACACCGTCGCCGACGTCGACGTCGTGCCCGCAGACTGGTTGACGAAACCTATTGACCTGAGACCGCGATTTGTACTCTGCGGTTTGAATCTGTCAAAAACGACCCGATCTGGCAGGAATTAATCACGGGCCTTTAACGGTTTGACACTTGCAAGCAGTAACTCTTTTTATTATATAATCTTAAACACAATGGCCGAGTGGCGGAATTGGCAGACGCACGGGACTTAAAATCCCGGGTCCGTAAAGGGCGTGGGGGTTCGAGTCCCCCCTCGGCTATTTCGTGTTTTTCACTGATTGTGACTTATCAGGTAAGAGCCTGACTGGAAACGACATATTACGATTTGCTTATTTTCTCTTGTCGGCTCTGGCCTACTGTAAACGGCACTGCACTGCAGCGCATATGCAGCTCCATTTCATAGTCAGATTCCCTTACCTGCAAATAACTTTGCAACGCTACGGAAGGTGAATTCCCCAACCATGCAACGACTGTTTATAATGGGAACCCCTCTTGCAAGAGCTCCGTTTCTCGCGTGCTTCTGAGGTTCTGAAACACCTTAGGCTACGAATTCAATCTAGCACGGATAAGTAACTTCTTCATGGTAGTACGCAAATTACTGCTGGCAATGTTGTGTGCCGAGATCACATGTTCTGCCCCTTCTGCTGCATTCTCTAAGCATTCCTCAAGGTGTGAACGCAACCGAGGGAAGATTGGCACAATTCGCCCCTCTTTCGCTACATATTGTTCTGTCTTGGGACTCTTCACATAGAATCGATCGTCTGACCAGTTCACGTCATCCTATCGCAGAGCAAACATCTCTGATGGTGTTCTCAATCCTACGTATCTGGCCTGCGCAAAGATTAACCGGCATTCGTCCGCATCTCCGGGTGTGATATCTATCAAGAGCTTAGTTTCTGAGAAGTAATCATATACGTATCGAATTGTGCTGCGATACTTCATCAGGGTTCGAGGTTTCACATCAGCTGAGCGGATTTTGAAGTATCTCTCAAGAAACGGCTCGAGCTGAATTGATTCCCGTTTCTCAATCAGTTCTGGTTTTGAACAAAGATATGGATGCAATTATTCCCACAAAACGTCATTCATATGAACAGATTATTTCTACTCTCTCAGCTAGAGCAAGATCGGGCATGACAATTTTTCCATACCTGATGTATGTATCGTATACATTCACTCGTACGGTAAATCCGTGTTTCGTTTTCGTTGATGGCAATTCAACACAAGGTGTATGAAACTTATACTGCAAATATGTATTTCGCTGAGGATTTTACTAAAACGAACGTTTAATGAAAGCTGTCAGTTAGCAACTTCGACTGGAAAGTTGATTGACTATCTTATTGCTGCCAATAGAATGATTTTTGAGTTACTAACAAAATGGAATTGTTTTAAAAACCGTTAATGAAGTATCACCCTCCAAATATCTATTACAAGGAATTGCCATGAAATGGTTGCTTTTCATTCTTCCAGTTGTGGTGATTTTCGCCTGCTCAGAAAAAGACCAGAACACAAGCAATAGCGATAAAGGCCAGATCGATGTCACTGGCGATAAAGGTCAAATCGATGTCACTTACGAGAACTACAACCAGGCCGAGACTGCCCGAAACTTCAACAACTGGGTGAAGATGGGCAGCGACAACAAGATGGTTCACCGTAAAGAACTTTCGCCAACCGGACCAGATGCTCCGACCATCCGTATGAACCTCGACACGCTTTACAGCGTTGGAGTCTATGACAACGATGGCGACATGAGCCTGACGATACCTGAATCGGGGCTCTACCAGTCGGTGATGATCCTCGATACAGACGGCTACACACCCTTCTTTTTTACTAAACCTGGTACTTATCCCGTGAAGCATGATTCCGAGTACCTGTTCTTCGCTGTAAGAACGGTAGTAAAGGATCGCCACTCCAAAGATTCCTTCGAAGCTGCCTACAAGGCTCAGGAGGGAATCAAGGTTGAGGGCAACGGGACGAAGGCCTATGTAATGCAACCTTACAATCAGAAACAGCTTCATTCTCTCTCTGCCGAGTACAACAAGAAGATGCTCGAGTCGGGGATCTCGTTCGTGTACGGTGACGGCAAAACGCCGGTGAACGAAGAACACCGGACATGGTCGAATGCAGCGGGTTGGGGCGGCATGGTCACCGAGGTTGGCAAGTCTAACACCTACAATTCCTCGGAAAACCTTTCTGGGGATCAGTGCCTCGCAGTGACGTTTCCCGATCCTGGAAACAAGTTCTTCACTTCCTTCACGATCTATGACACGAACGGATACCTGATGGAGGGGAACTCCCACATCAACAGCTACACCTGGGAGCCGAACGCCGATGAGACCATTACAGTTCATTTCAACTGTGAGGGTAAGAAGAACAACATCTCGTCTAACGGCAAGGAATTCAACTACATTGTGCGTAACTATGGCGCCAGCCAGAAGGTCATTGATAAGAAGATCAACCCAGTGAAGCCGAAAGTTGTATCCACCGTTGAAGCAAAGTCAACAAAAATGAAAATGACGACTCCAGTACCCGAGGGTATTGCAACTCCCGACAAGTTGAAAACATCAATTGGCACACTGACTGCCTTCGATGGTGTTCCGGACGCGGAGACGACACAGAAGGTCTACGACAATCTTGATCTCAATCGAGCCACAGAAGCCTTTTTGAATTGCATTCCGATCTCTTCCATGCAAGCACTTAAAAAAGGCCTCCTCAAGCATGGGTCAGCCAACAGTACCGCTGTGTTGTTTGAAGAACTTATGGATTCAAAAGCCCTGTGGCTTACACCAAATACCACATCAATTTATATGGCTTCATGGCTGGAGTTAGGAGATGAGCCTATGGTCATCGAAACTCCCCCCAATGTGCTGGGATTTCTTAACAATGCGTGGTTCAAATATGTCATAGACTTCGGTAATGCTGGTCCCGATAAGGGCAAAGGTGGTAAGTTTTTGATCGTGCCCCCAGGCTATAAAGGTAGCGTGCCGGAAGGCTACCATGTCGCCCACACCACGACTTACGGAAACTGGGTTATCTGGCGTGGATTCCAGGTTGAAGGATCACCGAAACCTGCAGTAGAGCAGACCAAGAAGCTCTTTCGGATTTATCCACTTTCCAAGAAAGACAATCCACCGAAAATGACCTTCGTCAATATTTCTGGAAAATTCGACAACACCATTCATCGCATGGATTACGGTTACTGGGAAGAACTCAATGCGACTATCCAGGCGGAACCGCTCCAAGGACTCGACCCGGAAACTCGCGGACTGCTGGCTGCCATCGGAATCAAGAAGGGTAAAGAGTTCAAGCCCGATGCCCGTATGAAAAAAATCCTCACTGATGCGGCTAAAATTGGATCCGTGACAGCACGTGCATTAACCGCCCGTCCCTCTGACAAACGCCACTACCTTTATCCAGGTAAGCGAGTTTGGACGAACCCTTTCATTAAGGGGCGATATGATTTCCTTTTAGATGGGGAACGTTTACTGGATTCACGCATCTATATGCACTTCTATGCCACCGGGATCACCCCTGCTATGGCGATCAAAAATGTGGGTAAAGGATCGCAGTATGCGATTGCCTACCTTGACAATAATGGCAACGCCCTCAATGGAAGCAAAACATATAAAATCAATCTGCCTAAAAATGTCCCAGCCAAGGACTTCTGGTCCTTCACACTCTACGACAACCAGACTCGTGCCATGCTTCAGACAGACCAGCGTTTCCCGGGAGTTGACAACAATAAAAAGGGTTTGAAGCAGAACGAAGATGGATCGTTCGACATCTACTTTGGACCGAAAGCACCTGCTGGTCAAGAAAACAATTGGATTCAAACGGTTCCCGGCAAAGGCTGGAATACCATCCTCCGCTTGTACGGTCCACTCAATTCGTTTTACGATAAGACCTGGATGCCAGGTGATCCTGAATTGGTCAAGTAACTGAACAACGCTAATGCAGAGAAAATAGAATACACAATCTGAGATTCTGGTACACCATTACGATTCAACTATCTCAGTCGCTTGATGCTCCACAAACTCATACGTTTGCTCGAACGTGCTCTAATACACCGTTTTCACGGATTCAGACTCAACTGAAAGAGTGAATGGCATGATCCCCCCCTGCGACAGATAGGTCTCAAAGCCAGGGCTGAGTTCTGTCTCTGCTGGAAATATGGTCTTGAAATTTGTGTTGTGCAAGTGCTTATACTTTAGGTCTGGATTTTGTGAGTGCCTACTTAATCTTGCAGAGAATTGGAGATTTAAAAAGGGCACTGTGAATGGATCACAGCGTCCTGAAAGGTTCAATCCAACGGTTGATTCTCAGCATTGTAGCAAGTGCTCTTCCCGTTTGACTCAAATCGCACATCGATCCTTTTTTGCGTAACAAACATTTATTCAGTCATATTTGTAACCTTGATCTATCGTACATTATCAATATTAATCGCCGACAATGATGGAAGGTTTTGGTAACGTACGAACTGAATCAGGCAGACCATCCCACCAGCAAGAGATTGATAATTTTTAATCAGGGTTTATCATTAGACAGGGAAAGGGCATAATAAGTTATCTTTGTCCCTGCCCCTTAATACCTGTCAGCAGTGCGTGCAACAGATCAGACAATCAGGAGATTATGAGTTTATTGAGGCAAATGCGTTGTAGATTCTGTAGATCAAAAGGGATAGCCAATGCGTCCACAGCGAATCCATCTTCTTATTTTGATGATCAATTTCCCGCGCATCTGTGAGGTTTGTCCCGTTAACCTGCAAGCGTATCAATCCCTTAAGAATAAGATAAATAATTATCTATGAAAATTGTGCTGAGCTTCTCTTATGGGACACTGGATATACTTTGTTAATGATTATTTCCATGTTTCGCCTGCCTCACAAACAGATCCCTCAGCAGAAACTCCGGGCATTCTGCAACATCACACCCGGGATTTGACTGGTTGACATCCTCTGTCATTATTTGCATCACCCGATTGAGAATCGACAGACGAAGACTAGTCTTCATTAAGAGTTCTCTGGAGAAATCCATTTGAGTCAAGAATCAATTCAGAAATCAATCAGAATTCCTGAATCATATAGCTGGCTGGTCCAGAGGGATTGGGAACCATATCAAGTATCCTCATCAACACGAGAAGCCAACAGTATCTAAGATTTAAAACAGCGAACCCATTCTTAATCGAAAGGTCGATTTTGCTTAGACTTGGATTCGACAAATCCAATAAAGTCTAAAGAGAATGGAAAAAACAATCTTGCGACGAAAACTACTGACTTTACCATCATGAATGAACAGCTCCAACATCAAATCCGTGAGAGAAAACGCCTGGAAACCAAACTCCAACTTGCATCGAAACGAATTCAGGACATTCTTGACAGTTTATTCGTATTTGTCGGAGTATTTTCAACGGAAGGAGTTCTTCTGGAAGCCAATCGCGCCCCTCTCGAGGCTGCGAATCTCAATAAATCGGATGTAATTGGCAAGTCATTTTGGGAAACGTATTGGTGGTCTTACTCGATTGAAATACAAAAACAGGTAAAACATGCCTTAGAGTTGGCAGCGACAGGAGAAACGGTGCGCTTTGAGACGAGAGTAAGGCTTTCAGAAAACAAATTGATTGACCTTGATATCACCTTTGGACCGCTCTATGACACGGATGGCAAGATTACTCAATTGATTGCCTCATCGGTGGATATCACGGATCGACTCATCGCAGAAAAAAATGTAGCAAAAAAGACAATCCAACTACAGGCAATGCTGGAAATTAATCCGAACATCTTCTTTCACACAGACATGAAAGGAACCATTCTCGGATATGAAAAAGGCATAACCAATTCGTTATTTCCGTTGTCAGAAAAGTTTATCAAAAAAAACATAGACGAAATGCTTCCTCAACTGATTGCTGACAGATTTCAAGCGGCTATCAGTGAGGTCAGCATATCAAAAATACCGGTTTCATTCGAATTCACATTGATAATCAATCATCTTGAACACTGGTTTCAGACTCACTTACTGCCCTTCCTTTCTGATGAAATCCTGGTGGTCATCCAGGATATTAATCAGCAAAAAGCAGCCGAAATTGAGATGCATAATCTACACATCAGACTTTTTGAAGCACAACGCTTAGCTCATATAGGAAGCTGGGAATGGAACCTTCGAGACAACACACTCTGGTGGTCGGAGGAAGTCTATTGTATTTTTGGCTTGAACGCATCAGAGTTTCAACCTGACTTTGAAGCGTCTCTCCGACTAATTCATCCGGATGACCGGAATCTCGTAAAACGCGTGATCGCCAACACTCTGAAAATCGATTTGCCATTCAGTATTGAACATCGAATCATTCGTTCTGATGGTGAAATTCGACATGTACATGAACAAGCAGCTCTCAAAAAGAATCTTGCTGGAGAAACCCTACTGATGTATGGAACAATTCAGGATATCACAGAAAAGTATGAAGCAAACAGAATGGCTCAGGAATATCGTGACGAATTGGCACACGTTTCTCGCCTGGCTGTGATGGGAGAATTAGCTGCAGGACTCGCCCATGAACTGAATCAACCACTCACGGCAATTGCCAACTACAGTTCATCTATGAAGAATGTCATAGAACAGGGAGGTGATCTTTCAGAACTTGCGACGAAAATCGAGGCACAGTCTCTGCGTTCCGGTGAAATAGTCCACAGAATTAAATCATTGGCTACAAAACGAAAACAACAACGTTATCTGTTTAATATTCATGACAGTATCCGCAGCTCAATACAATTGATTAATTACAAAATCCACTTGCAACAAATTCAAGTAAAGCTGGTAGCCGAAAACAATTTTACGACAGTCTACGCGGATCGAGTACAAATTGAACAAGTACTCGTAAATCTCATTAAAAATGCAGTAGAAGCAATGGAAGAAACACCGTTACCACGAATTTTAACCATTACGACATCAACTACCGCTGATTCCATGATTTTAATTTCGGTTGCAGATACAGGATCTGGCATTCCGGATTCATTCATGGATCAGCTTTTCATGCCGTTTTCCACGACCAAAAAAGAGGGACTGGGGATTGGCCTCTCTTTAAGTCGCTCTCTGATTGATAGCTCAGGAGGAAAAATGTGGTACAGTCCCAATACTGTTGGAGGTGCCACTTTTCATATTTCTCTGCCTGCAGTTCAAAAAGGTCCGGAAAAGATCTAAGCATAACTAAGTGCCAACGCTCATTTTATTAAATTCTGGCAAATCCTTGATTTTATAAAGTAGATGTACGATATCAGTAGAACTGGAAATCCCCAATTTACTTAACACATTCGCTTTGTGTTTTTCCATTGTTCGATAGCTGATTGACATCAAACTTGCAATTTTCTTTCCGGAATGGCCCTCTGCTATCAAATGAAATACCTGCTTTTCTCTTCGTGTCAATCCATCATACAAACGGAAACAACCTAGACTCTCATTTTTTGAATCGTCTTCATTGAGATTTAAAAGTGTTTTTGTGTGTTCTATTGCACTGATACACTTTTCTTTTGGAAAAGGTTTTTCCAGATAATCACATGCCCCCTGCTTGACTGCAGATACTGCTCTTTCAATATCACCATAGGCACTCATTGCAATTACAGGAAATGACAAATTCTGTTTTTTGAACAATTCCATAGCTTCAATACCAGAAACATCCGGCATGATCAGATCCATCAGAATGCATCCAGGGGCAGTGACTTCCCTGGACTCCAAAAACGAATGAACACAGTCAAACGTTTTCACTTTGTAGCCTGATGTACTTAGAAGAAAGCCCACGGAGTCGAGAACATCTAAATCATCATCAATAATATATATAACGAATTCACTCATTCTGTTTTCCATGAAGAAGCGTCTTTTTAGACAATAAAGTTTATACACCAACAAGTATAAGTAAACGTAATATCAACTGATTTAATTATACTACATCAAACAGTTTTTTGTATACTCGTTTATTTTGAACGCTCTATATCACTTTGCTGTAACCAGAAATTGACCTGCTATTTTTTCTTGCAGTCATCTATTAATCATAGAATCGTTGTGCGGTAGCTTTCATCCCCAAGGGGTGCCAAATCCTGTATGGAAATCTTATTATCAGTAAACTCGGATTACAAAACTCTTAAATATTCAAAAGCATTTTCAGAATCTGACAGCACTTCTCTTTTCGCAACTTCGAAAACTGGCCAGGACGATCTCAGATTTTTTACAGTATCAGCGTGATTCTATCGAACAGAAAAATACGATCTGTTCATTACCTTTAAACGCTATCGTTCAGATTATGAGCCACCCTGAATACATGCATTTTCGACTTAACATATTGAGAAATGAGGTAAAGACCCTACAAAAACATGGGTAACATCCCCCATTTTTATTTTGCTTACAGATGGCGATACAAGATTAGGTGAACAGCCCCAAATCAAACAGCAAACTGCTTTTGATGACTCATTCACATCAGGGTGATGTTATGAAAATACTAATCGTTGACGAAATTGGATTCATACGACAAAGTCTGAACCAGAAGCTATCACACTATGATTTTACTACGGTGACAGCAGAAAGCGGGGAAGAAGCACTTTCCATCTTAAATATGGACTTCGCAATTGATACCGTACTAACCAGTCTTTTTCTTCCTTCCATGAATGCACTCGAGCTTTACAAAGAAGCATCTAAGATAGAACGACTGAATGATGAAGGAATGATACCTGCGTTACGGTTTTATCTTATGGTCACAAGAGAGCATGGCAGCTCGTCGCCTAAAATGAAAGAGCTCTCGCGCGATGCCCTGGCACTTGGATTTAGAGATCTATTTGTAAAACCCATTGATGTAGAATTACTCATGAGCAAATTGCGAAGTTCAGAACCGGACAACGACACGACAACAATCATAGAAGATTCAAACAAAGATATAATAACCACCGAACAAGAGATTATAGTAGAGCAAAAAAAGAAAATCACCAGGCGAATCGACAGCCTGTCTCAAGTACAAAACGGCTTACATGCGCTGAAAAAAGAAATGTGTGAATCCATCGATATATTATTAGAAGAAGTCAACAAAAAAAGTCTGTAAATCGATGAGGTAGTAACCGATCGCTTTAAGCACTTTCAGAAAACATCCAGGAAAGAAGAATTCTTCAGATTCGCTGATGAGTATACTATTTGTTTTTCTGATCTTTATAATGTAATGGTGGCTGGCTCACTAAAAATCGAAGTGCTTCACGAACCCGCACTGCCTGGATTGAACTCATTATCAGATATCGATCTCGGCCGTTCTCTCCCGCTTTAAAACTGGTAAAACCATCATCGGCAACGCTCACACGTCCTGGTAAAGACAAATCAAAATAACTGTCTTTAGGACGAACAGCATAAAGTACGCTCGTCAAATCCCAGCTGGGACGATCATGATCAGGACCACTGTGCAACAGATAAGCTTCGCGGACAATGTGGTGTCGAACGTAATTAAAATCGCTAGCAATACTCGTGCGAGGATAAGTGACAGCAATTCCTATTTCAAAGCCACTCCAAATCACAGGGACATCCACGGGCCATTGATCAGCAAACCGCTGCATGGACTGAATTCCATTGCGAACATTGGCTTCAAGATAGCGATTGTTCCCATTAATTGGTTCAAATGCTCCCGCCATCACAGATACCAGCTTCACTTTGCGTTGGATCAACTCAAGTCCATTGAGAGGGCTGAAATGATCTGGCTTGGACTCAACCAGATCTGCAAGATTCGCAGCTAACCCAACCTGAATGATGACAACCGAGTGATCCGCTGCACCAGCCAAAGTCTTCCTCAAAATTTTCACCGCCGAGGGGAGCTGATCGTTGGATAAAATATCGTGTGGATATCGAAATTGATTGCCCTGCTTCTCATTGATCAACTTCAGATATTTACTCTCACGACGCTGTGCAGCTTGCGTAACACCAATGGGCACATTCGACCGTCCATAGAATGTATTTGTCGCATCGGTAAAGGGACCAGTGAGAGAATTGATCTTGGATATCGTTACCGCCAGGAGTTTACATTCTCCACGATCTGCTAAGGCGTGCAACATCGCCAATGCTAAAACATCATCTACATCTCCCGAAATATCCGTATCAAAAATGACCTGCACGGGTTCGGCTTTCGCAACTTTTTCTGCTATCAGCAAAAGACTCATTATCACCAGACAGGAACGAATTATCATTCTCATTGCATCACCAGTTCGTCTTTTATCGCATAACTATACATTTTAAACGAGATATATAAACCAGAAAATTCGATCCCGAATCGAAAGCAATCTTACATCAGCAAGAATTTACCTTCACCCCTCTGCGGAGAAGCACTCATTTTTTCTGTGCCTGACGCGCACGATTTTCCATGATACGTTGTAACTTGCGCTGCTCTGCGGCTAGAACGGAATCTGAGATTTTTGCCGGTTCCACCGGACTACGCTCCATTTTTTCCTCTGCTGGAATAGTTCTCAGCTTGATACCTCGATACCAAACAGGATCGCCATGATCCTGCAATGAAAGATTGGCACCTCGATCTGCAAGATTACCCCCCCGGTTTGCCAGCAGTTCCACATGCCATGCATAGCGAGGATCCGTATAATCCAGATCGATCACCTTCTGTCCATTCAACCAATGCTGAATGACAGTTCCCTGACAGACGATCCGTCCTTTGTTCCATTCTCCCACCTGTCGCGTCGCATCATGGGAGGGAGCCATGCAGAAATAGATAGATGCAGCACTCGTCCTTGGGTTTTTACCGTCTGCATGTTTTTGATTATCAAGAATCTGGTACTCATATTGTCCCGGACGATAATAAACACCACTATTGCTACCCTCTGCCACCTTCCATTCGAATTTTAATTCAAAGTCATCAGGCAACTTCTGAGCTTCATAAATCAGACTGCCCCCTTTTCCTGAGCGTGTCAGCACAGCATCTTCGACTTTCCAATTGCCACTATGTTTCCATCCCTTCATCTCTTTTCCGTTAAATAACGATTGAAAACCCTGTTGCTGTTCCTCTGCTGTCAGCTGATTTGGGTCAGTTTGATATTTCACATCTGCTGAAATTTGTTCCAGCATCGCATAAATCTGATCGCTGATTTTCCGCGAGGCATCCACTTCAAGATAACTCCAACCGGAGCGCCAGGTCTCATAACCTTGTAGAACATGCTGTTCCGGTGTGGGTAAATATCCGTTATAGCCATTGGCCAGCCCAATCGTAAATGTTGGTTTGAACGGACTACGTTTTTTGATTTCCAGACCAATTTCAACAAAAACTTCACAAGGAATTGCTACAATACCCAAGTCGCCAATTCTCAATGTTTGCAACTTAATATTCACAGTGTCTGGTCCCTGATCAATATTAATTGTCTCGCGTGCATAGACTTCATGCGTGGATAAACGATCCGGATCTTCTGCATTTTCGAGCAGCTTTTGAGCGTACACCAGTTCTTTCTGATCGGGTTTGCGAATTGCCAAATCCATTGTGCGTTCCTGCATTGTTAATGAAACATCACTTTTGTGAGGTAGAGATTTGACAGCCTGAAACGTTCGGTCAGCAATGACGGAGGCGACAGCGATGATGCGTTCAAACGCAGCAGACCGCGGCCGTGGATTTTTGAAATTATAGTTATTGATATCACCGCTTGTTCCATTTGACATGATACCAACAAAAGCATCATCTGCACCGAGACGTTTTTTAATCTGTCGTGCGAACTCACCGAAATAGTCAGCGGAAAGTTGATTTGCAGGGATGCCACCCACGTAATGCAATGAGTAATTTGCCAGAAGTGCCAAAGGACGTCCATCTGCTGTTTGTACAGAAAGAATGGAAATTTCGGGATCGATGGGACCTGCCGGCTTAATCAGAACATCACTTCCCCTGGGCGGATTGGTACTGACTTTGTCAGACTTTGTACCGAAAGGGTTCAGACGGATTGCCTCTGGTTTAACATACCAGCGCCGATTATTGACCTCTGCTGGTTCAGCGACTACAGCCCAGGCAACCTGAGCAGGTTCAAGACGTTTATGTGCATTGACAATGGCTTGCGCAATGCTCTCGGTCAGAAATTGCACATATTCCGGATGCGGATTACACTGCGCCAAAGGGACTGAAGTTGGCGCAGTGTGCGTGTGTGTTGCAGAAGTCAGCATGTTACTTATTGGAATGCCTGTTTTGACTGATGCCTGTTTTTTGGCTGCATCAAAAATATCCCGCGAAATCAAACAGATATCACAGACAACGAACGCAATACTGGTTTTGCCATCCTTCAAAACCAGAGCACGCGCATGTAAAGGATCATGGGCTGACATTGCCTGTCGATCCTGAAAGCTCCCAGTCATTGATACCGGATAGTTTCGGGGATTGATATTCACCTTGGCTGCACCCGCCTGGAGTGAATTCACAGCGCCTTCTGCCGCGTTGAGATTAAAAGGAATCAGAACCGCTATCAATATTATCATTCGAAACATTTCGAGAACTCCTGTCAGTAAACTATTACTAAACTTATTTTTTAGGTTGAGGTGTTGCAGTTTGGGTCACATCTTTTTTCCAGGCAGAGAACGCTGTCTGCAATTCCTGAACACGTTGGGGCTGCTTCCCAGCCAGATTTTGTGATTCCGATATATCTTTCTGGATGTGAAATAATTCGACAGGTGATTGGCGATTCTGATTTAAGACCAGTTTCCAGGGTCCCTGACGAACGGCTGAACGTCCATTGTAATCCCAGTAAATCAGTCGCGGCTTCAATTTCTGCTGTTTCACCAACAGGGAACGCAGACTGATGCCATCCAATTGATGATTGGCGGGCACAGTTGCATGTGCCAGATCTAAAATGGTTGGCATCAAATCAATGCTGATTGCTGTCTCATCACAAACACTGCCGGCAGGAATCTGACCGGGCCAACAGGCAATAGCGGGCACACGATGGCCTCCTTCCCACACGCTACCTTTGAATCCACGTAACTTCCCATTTGAACCTTTATTATTGGCGCCATTATCGGACAGGAAAAATATAAAGGTTTTGTCCGTCAATTTTAGTTCATCCAGTACAGAGACGATTTTACCGATTCCCCGATCCATTTCTGTATTCATTTCTCGATAGGCATTGGAAATATCTTTTCGCTTGGCAGATTTGATATCGCCTACACCTTCTTTTCTCATCGGCTTGTCATCTGGTCCTTGATAGGGATAGTGCACGGCTTCGTGTGCAATATACACGAAAAACGGATTATCCTTCTGCTGGCGAATAAAGTTGACCGCATGGTCGGTAATCAAGTGGGTCACATAACCTTGTTCTTCTCTATTTAGATTCGCATTGTGCCACCAGTCAAAAACCCCCGTGCCATCCAGGTGAGCGAAATAGTCTACGTTCCCACTGACGTAACCCACGAACTGCTCGAAACCTCGAAATGTTGGATTATATTGTCGCTGATACCCGAGATGCCATTTACCAAACATTCCCGTCCGAAAACCGGCTGCCTGCATACTTTGTGCTAACGTAATTTCATTCTTCTGCAATCCGTGATGCCGATTTCTTTTAGGGTCGGCGTACACTACACCATCAATACCAGCCCGCTGCTGATAGCGTCCTGTAAGCAGACCGGCGCGCGTGGGGCTGCAAACGGTTCCGCTGGAATGAAAATCCGTAAATTTCATTCCTCTGGCTGCCAGACGGTCAAGCTGAGGAGTATCACACTGTGTACTGCCATAACAACTCAAGTCACCATAACCAAGATCATCGGCCATGATAAGCACAATATTAGGGCGTTCAGTTTTATCTTCTGCTGTCACAAGAGCAGGAAATAAAATGCTATAAAACGCAGTGATCAACAGGAATTTCATAAGGAGCTTGCCTCATTAGCGAAAGATTCTTTTGCCAGACAGATCAAGCATCTCCTGTAACTTTCATTACAGGCGCAGACTGATTTCGTCGAAAGTTGTGAAATCAGTATCACTACTTCCGCCCCTTATTAGACCGCAGTCTGAGACACAAATCAATCATGTCAGTGTGAAGTTGGCGCCACCAGATGAATCGACCTTCGTTTCAGGCATCATTACTAAGAAACTTCGGTGTTACTGCAGCATAAAAGAATACAGCTGCTGAGTTTTCGAATGCTTAAGCAAAAAGCTCACTCATGATGCGTCCGTGCGGAACCAACATCGTGGGTCGACCGGTATTCGTATAGTATTCCTTGAGTGGATCGATGCCCAGTGTATGATAAATCGTGGCGGCAATATCATCCGGTTTGATATTAGTTTTATCGTCAGGTGCATCGCCGGCCTGATTGGTTCCACCGACAAATTGTCCCGGCTTGACTCCACCGCCGGCCATCAGGCACCAGTTCACGCGTGGATAATGATCGCGGCCAGCATTCACGTTAATCTTGGGAGTACGACCGAACTCTCCCATGATGACAACCAGAGTCCGTTCCAGTAGCCCTTTCTGTTTCAACATTTCCAGACCGGCTGTGATACCCGTATCCAGGGCGGGCAATAATCTGCGATGGCCAGCAAAATTTTCAGTATGTGTGTCCCAACCTTGATAAGTCACGGTTACAAAGGGAACTCCGAATTCAATCAGTCGGCAGCCAAGAAATACCGATTGGCTGAACTCATCGGGAGTAAAAGAGTTGCGAATCTTCGAAGATTCCTGTTCGACATCAAACGCGGCTCGCGCTCTTTTTGAGGTAATCATGTTATAGGCCTGGGAACCAAATTTATCCAAAGCTTCTAACAGTTGACTCTCCGTGGCATCCGCCTTAAAGCGGCGATCCAGTTTTTTGAGTAGCTGCTGTCGCTGATTCACTTTTTCAATGGTTAAACCATCAGGTAACGAAATGCCGCGTACCTGAAATGGTTGCCCGGGACGTGGAACCGTATTCGTTTTGAATGGAGCATAGGCATCACCCATGTAACCGGCATTCCACTCTGTTTTGGGAATGGCAACATAACCAGGTAGATCTGGCTTACTGGATATCTCTTTACTGATTACGGATCCCAGTGAGGGAAAGATCAAAGCAGGCACCGGTCGGTTACCTGTCGAAATCCAGGATTGTCCCTGTGGATGAGCACCCGCAGAGTGTCCAATTCCACGCAGGAGTGTAAATTGATCAGCCATTGCCGCATACTTCGGCATGTATTCACAAACACTGTGTCCCGGTAGATTCGTTTGAATCGACTTGAACTCACCTTGTGTATCAACAGGTGCTTCCGGTTTCCTGTCCAATGTATCAAGGTGAGAAACCCCCCCGGCCAGATTCAAAAACAGAACGGCATCTGCTTTCGGTTTTATTTTGTCTCCGGATTCTTCATTCGCTGCTGACAACTTAAGAAAACCAGGAAGCGACAGACCAAGTCCGCCGAGAAATCCGACTTGCAAAGCATTTCGTCTGGTAATTTTTTCGCGATGATTCATACGATAGTCCTCAGCGGAGACAGTTTCAAGAAATTCTCAACGTTTCAGATTTAGTGATTGGTAATAAATTCCTGAGTATTCAACAGCACCCATAATAAATCGTGCAGACCTTCTTTCAGAGTGTCTGTGGATTTCAGGTATTGCAGGCTTTCTTTCATTTCGATCTCTTCGGGAAATCGGGAGAGTGTTCTTAAATATGCTTCATTGACAAGCGTCTTTTGATCTACCTGTTTCAGATCTGTTTTACTCAATTGAGTCAACCAGCCATCTGCTCTTGTTAAATTGCCCAACATTTCTTCGTCGTTTCGGACATAGAGTGACTGCAGGAGCGTTGGTTCGTTCTGACGTTCACAATCACAGTTCGTAGTCCGTAATGGTTTCCCAAAAACCAATAAGGAGAAATCAATAGCCCGAGCCTGATAAGACCGTGGATGTTGTGAAATTTTGCGGCCATCAACCTTACTCACAAACTGACTTACCTTTTCATTGTTTGACGTCGCCTGCAGAATGGCGTCGATGGCAACTTCCGCAGGTAAACGCCGCAGCACTGCATGACTAAAATTACGAGTATCTTTGCGATTCGACTGATTGGGCCGCCAGCTCAACTGGTAGGTTCGACTATTCGTAATGGTACGATGCAGCCATTTCATATCGTAGCCACTCTCAATAAACCCCTTCACCAGATAATCTAACAAGGCCTTATTACTGGGTGGGTTGGCCTGATTCAAATCATCCGGTGGATTGATAATCCCCACATTAAAATAATGAGCCCAGATACGATTTACAAAGGCTTTCGCAAAATAATGATTCGGTTCATTCAGCATCCAACGCATTAATAATTTACGTGGATCAGAATTTTGACTGAGGTTTATTTCCTGTCCTCCCAGCAACTTGGCAATCTGTTTATCGCTCTTTGCTGGTTCGATATATACTTCACGCCAGGGAATCGGCCGGCCTTCTGCTGCAATCCGCAAATAACTTTGCCTGCGTAATGCCGCGGTATTTAATTTCACCGGAACGCCCAGCATATTGCGGGATTGCTCATGCAGGACAGTCGCATCGGGAGGCACACCAAATTTGATACGGGTAAAAAACTCGGTAAACAACACGAAATCCTGTTTGGACCATTGATCAAACGGGTGCTTGTGACATTGGGCACAATCCAGCCTCATCCCTAAAAATGTATAGCCAAACGCCAAAGCTTTATCGGAGGGTACAGACATGTTACTGCGTGCCCAGTAATGTGGCAGTGAATTATCGAGAGCCGTGAAGTCAGCGCGATCTTTGCTACTGGTATACTCACTTTGTTGTGCCATAAATTCTTCAAAGGTCTGTCCCGGTTTTCGGCTCGTTCCTAAGATGATGCCAGACACAATTTTGTCCCAGCCTACATTGTCTTGAACACGACGTTTGATCCAGGCATTCCACTGACTCGCCACTGGCTGTGCCATTTCTGTTCCGCCAAGATAACCGGCATTACTCCCCGTGAGATCACAGAGTTTCATACTCCACCAGGCAACATAGGTAGATCGTTTGAGCAGTTCTTCTATTTTTTTACTGCGTTTATCGATTGATTTTTCTTTAACAAACGCACGGATCTCTTCCGGTGTCGGCAGAGTTGCAGTGAGATCCAGACTGACACGCCGGAGAAATTCTTCATCCGTGCATAAACCGGAAGGTTGAATCCCTAGCTTTTGCAGTTTGTTGACAACATGCTGATCGATTTCTGTGGGTGCTGAAACTTTTGGGTACTCACCTGGTTGATACTTCTTAACAGGTAAAATCACCTGTGTCGAAAAAATCCCATTATCGTAATAAGAAATGATATAAGTATCGCCTGTTCCTTTGGCTTGAATTACTCCTTCCGGTGTCACGTCGGACACACTATCATCTTTTGATTCAAAGCGAGTCAGACAGGTCACGTCTTCACGTGTTCCATCTGACCAGACCGCGATCGCCTTGATCGCCGCTTTTTCCCCTTTTTTCGAGAAGACAATCTGTTTGGGTGTGACTTCCAGACGCACAAATTGGGGGGAGTTTTTGTCAACGGATTTCGCTCCGCCATTGATCCACTCTCGCAATAATTTCTGTTCCCATCCACCGGGGGGCAGTCGCAGTCCTCCTTCATGTTCGTCTTCTGAGGTAGGCTTATTCAGGACCAGACTTTTCTCTGGCTTCTGTTTGTCAATACGCTTCAGCAGGTTATCATGATCCAATTTAAAGTCGTAACCAAACATCGAGAGTTGAAAACCACCACGGCCCTGAAACGAACCATGACAATTGCGGCTGTTACAACCCAGTCTCCCCAATAGCGGTATCACATGTCTTTGAAAGTCGGGTGTCAGTTTCTCGTTGCCATTGATGCGTTCCTGAATTGGCGCTAAAACCGGCTTCTCAATCAGTGAATTCGAATCTGAGAAAAGCAAAGCCTCTGACTTCTTGTCTGCTTCAGTTCCGAGTTCAGAGAAGATATTCGTTTTCGCAAGTTTTTTCTTGAGTTGGTTGACTGCGTCACGATTGAGTTGTGTGTGATAGAGCCCAATCCCTTTCAGTTGTGACATTTTTGATACTGCATCAATAATATTCTGGTCTAACACATTGTGATTGAGAGCCAGATATTCCAAGTGCGGTAAATCAGCTAGTCGTGCAAGTTGTTTGCCTCGGACCTGCGTCCGTGAAAGATAGACCACTTTCAACTTTTTTAAATCAGCCAGACTACTGGCACCAGCGTCACTCACTTTGGTTCCGGACAGGAATAATACTTCTAGATTTTTCAAACCAGTTAGATGTTGTAACCCTAAGTCTGTGACATTTGTATTTTTTAGAGAAAGCACCTTAAGTTGTTGCAGGTGTGCAATCTGAGCCAGCCCCTTGTCTGTGATTTTCGTATTATCAAGAGAAAGTCGCTCCAGCTTGTTGAGTTTTTTCAAATAAGAAAGTCCCGAATCAGTGACCGCCGATTCAGAAAGCATTAAGGTATCCAGATTGGTCAGATGCTGAATGTGAACCAATCCTTCATCGCCGAGATGCGGACAAACGATCGCAAGATAATCCAACTTCAGAAACTGCTCAAGATGTTCGAGTTTGTCGAGAGTCACATGCGGCTTACTAAGACGCACAAGCCGCACAGAGCCATCTTTATTATGCTGCAAATTGGTGTAGAAACCACGCAGACCTAAAGCGGCGATCTGCTCGGGAGTCTTGGCGGATATTGGCTCTTCTACTTCAGCTGCAAATGTATGCTGGGAAAAGCAGACCATTAGCATCAATATTGCTGTGATCAACTGTCGTTGTAAATGCATCCGTAACCTCATTCAGTACGATTTCAATTACACATCTGTCAGAGTCAATTACATAAGTATACCTTAATGCGTGTGTATTATATAAGCAATATTAAATAATAGGTGATTTTGTTAGATTTGCCGAATCCAACGCAGCAATCCTCGTAACCACATTCCATTTATTGAGCGGTCCAGCCACCATCAATGGTCCAACAGGCTCCCGTGATGGATTTTGCCTTCTCCGAACAAAGATAACTGACCATTGACGCGACTTCATCCGGTTCGATCATCTTGCCTGTAGCTGATGCTTTCAGAAAGACCTGGCTTTCCACTTCTTCGATACTGATCCCCATAGTTTTTGCCTGCGATTCGATCTGCTGTTCTACAAGAGGAGTACGGACATAAGCCGGACAAATCACATTGGCGGTAATTTGAAATGGCCCGCCTTCCAGAGCTGTTGTTTTCGTCAGCCCCACCAGACCATGCTTGGCAGCAATATAGCCGGCCTTATTTACGGATGCCACCTGCGCATGAATAGAACCCATATTGATGATACGACCCCAGTTATTTTGCTTCATCGCAGGAAACAAGTATCTGGTCAGCAGAAAGGGAGCGGTCAACATGACCTGCAGCATTTTTTCCCAGACTATTTCCGGAAATTCTTCCAGTGGAGAGATATGTTGAAAGCCAGCGTTGTTCACCAGAATATCAACAGATCCAAATTCCTGAAGCACTCGGTCGACCAACGCCTGACAGCTTTCCTGTTTTGATAAATCAGTCGGAATATATAAGCAGCGTTGATTTGGCGCCGATAAGTCTGACAGATATTCGGGTTCGTTCAAATCAGCAATCACAGCATGACAGCCATCATGAAAGAGTGTCTTCGCGATTTCGGCTCCGATACCGCTGGCAGCTCCTGTAATCAAAGCGGTCTTAGGTAATGACATGCCTTATTCCTCGCTCAATACTTGTTGAATCCGTGCCAGTTTTTGATCCCTCCAGGCGGACCATTCGCTACGACTTTTTTGATTCAGATAGGTCTCAGTACCGGCCACTGCTTTTTGTTTTGCCGAATCGGGAATCGTCGTCCAAACTTGCATTTCCTTCCAGTACTCTTCGAACGAGGCACCGATTGTATCAAAAAACTTCTGATAACCCCCTTCACCACCGCCGAGTTCATAAATCAGATGCTGTCCCATCATGGCCCATCTTAATCCCGGCCCTTTACAGAGTGCAGCATCAATATCTTCCACGCTGGCAACCCCTTCATCGAGCAAAGCCAGCGATTCCCGCCAGACAGCCGCCGCCAGACGATTCGCAATGTGACCGGGTACTTCCTTATTCAAAACAACTGGATGCTTTCCTAGTTTCAGGAAAAATGCTTTGACGGTGTCTACTGTGAAAGCAGCAGTCTGCTCACCTGGAACCAGTTCGACCAGTGGTATCAAATGAGGTGGATTAAATGGATGGGCAATCAACGCGCGTTCCGGATGCTGCATGACTGACTGCATTTTTGTCATCAATAATCCCGAAGAACTGCTTGCCAAAATCGCGGTATCTGGGGCATATTGTTCAAACTCGCGATAGACTTCAGCCTTGATTGTATAATCTTCGATGACCGATTCCTGCACGTAATCAACTTCCGATAATAATTCGGAGAGTGAGTTTACCGTTTGCAAATTTTGTTGACCTGTTTTCGCTGCTTGCGGGCTGAGTAAATTGAGATGGACGAGCATCTGTAAGTTGTTGCCTGCTATTTCCAGCGCACGCTCTTTAATTTCTTCGTTCACGTCATAGATGCGAACCCTCAAACCTTGCGCAGCAAAAAACGAAGCCCAACTTGCGCCAATCAAGCCTGCACCCAGAATTCCTATTTCCTGCATCACATCGGCTCTCTATCTATCAAAGCGGTTTATTCTTCCGCAGCCTCAAATAACATCGCAATTCCCATCCCCCCACCAATACAAAGAGAAGCGATCCCATGTTGTGCCTCCCGTTTCTGCATTTCGTGCAGCAAGGTTACAGCGATTCGGGCCCCACTGGCTCCCAACGGATGACCGAGCGCGATCGCACCGCCATTCACATTCACGCGTTCTTCATCCCAATCCAATGCTTTTCCGACAGCCAGCGTTTGGGCTGCAAATGCTTCGTTTACTTCCAGCAGATCGATCTCAGACAAATTGACCGATTCCGCTTTCAATAATTGCTCAATCGCGTGTGCGGGCCCCAGACCCATATACTTGGGATCCAGCCCCACATTGGAAAATGCGCGAATCCAGGCTAACGGCTTTAAGTTGTGCTCCTCAACAAAGCTTTCTTCGGCCAGTACCAAAGCCGCCGCACCATCGTTGATACCAGAAGAATTGGCGGCTGTTACGGTACCGTCTGCTTTAAAGGAGGGACGTAAACTGGAAATCTTTTCAATGTTTGTCTCTTTACGCGGATATTCATCAACGGAAATCAATTTCGGTTCTGCTTTCTTTCTCGGCACCGACACACTGACAATCTCATCATCAAATTTTCCAGCGGTGATTGCAGACTGACAGCGTTGTTGGCTTTGAACGGTATAACGATCCTGTGCTTCACGCGAGATCTCATACTTTTCTGCCAGGTTTTCAGCGGTAATACCCATGTGACAATCATAAAAGGCATCCCACAAGGCATCATGAACCATCGAGTCAACCAGTTGCCTGTCTCCCATTTTGAAACCTGAGCGGGCTCCCTGAAGCAGATAGGGAGTGTTGCTCATACTTTCCATCCCGCCTGCCATCACAACACGTGCATTGCCACACAAAATCGTCTGCATCCCAAGTGCCACAGATTTCAATCCGGAGCCGCACACCATATTCACAGTTGTCGCTGGAACCTGATAAGGAATTCCAGAATTCACCGCCACCTGTCGCGCCGGATTCATACCACAACCGGCGGTAAAAACTTGTCCCAGAAAGACTTCATCGACTTGGTTAGCACTCAGGCCGCTGCGTTTGAGCGTTTCCAGTACTGCAATCGTACCCAACTGTACGGCAGATAATTCTTTGAAAGCGCCGTTAAAAGCACCAATGGGCGTTCTGGAAGCACTTAAGATGGCGACCTTTTTTTTCCCCTGACTCATAGTTTTAAACCTTGATAGAGATCTCTTAATTTTCGACGCATCACTTTATTGGATGCAGTTCTTGGCAATTGTTCGATCTCGCGTACGAGATGAATTTTAAACAGAGGATTTAATTGACTGCGAATGATCTGCTGCATTTCCTGCTGTAACTGATCTGCGACGAACAACACACCCTCATGCAAGACCACAAAAATGACTAACAGACTGGGGCCCCCTCCTTCTGGTGGAACCGCAATCGCGGCAACCTCTCTGACTCCGGTCGCCTGAGTCAGTAACTCTTCCAATTGTACGGAACTGACTTTGATCCCACCCAGATTCATGGCATCATCAATGCGTCCTTGTGCCCGATAATACCCCTCAGGTAATGCTTCTATCTGATCCCCGTGCCTTCTGAGGGTCTGCCCGCCGGGTCCGGGTGGAATGTCAGCAAAATAGACCTCATGGTGATCGCGATTAATCAAACGTGTTGATAACCCGATGACGGGTGGGCCAAAAAAGACTTCTCCATTCGTTGTTTCATTTCCAGTTTCATCCAGAAGGAACCAGGAAAAACCGAGTGCCGGACAGGAAAACAGACCGGGTACGCCCGGTTTCAAAACGGTACCTGTAATATATCCGCCGCCCGTTTCAGTGCCACCACAATATTCGATCACGGGACGATAACCGGCCCGCGACATTAGCCACAGCATGTCTTCAGGATTTGAACATTCGCCCGTCGAACTGAAAACTTTAATCTGCGACCAATCCAGACCCGCGACACGATCCTGACTACGCCAGGCTGAAACAATACTGGGAACCAGCCCCAACATCGTCACTTTCGCGTTCTGAACAAATTCACAAAATGCACGGCTTGTGGGAACCGCATCAGAGAGCGCAATCGTCGCATCGTTCATTAAAGAGGCATACACCAGCCAGGGGCCCATCATCCAGCCGAGATTCGTGGGCCAGCAGACTACATCACCGGGATGAATATCGTGATGCAGATAACCATCACCGGCAGCTTTGACTGGAGTAGTCTGATCCCAGGGAATTCCTTTTGGGTTTCCTGTTGTGCCCGAAGAAAACAAGATCGTCGTTTCATCGTGTGGTTTTCGGGCCGCGTATGTCAGTTCGTGATGATCGGATAAAAACTCTGACCAAAGACGATCACCTGATCGAAGCGGAATCTGACTGGTCTCGCTTTCCGGAAGAACAATTGCTGGTAATTTGCTGTCAGACTCCAGCTTGGTATACAGAGGCAGTTGTTTATTGTTTCGAGAAATGACATCCTGAATAAAAATCAATTTCGGTTCTGTTATCTTGAGCCGGACTTGCATTTCCTCTGCTGAAAAGCTGTCGGCAATCGTCACGACTACACAACCAGCGGCGATAATCCCCAGAAAGATCGCCACTGATTCCGGAGTCATCGGCATCATCACCGCTATGCGTTCGCCCGGCTTGATGCCTGCCTCTTGCAGTCCATTCGCGACTTGCGCAGTGAGTGCTTTTAGTTCCTGATAACTCAGTTTTTGTAATTTCTGACTTCCCTGTTGGAATATAATCGCTGTCTGGTCTGATTTCTTTTTGAAGCAACTTTCGACAATATTGAGTTTCGCCCCGGTCAGCCATTCGATTTGTTCGACACCTGTATCCAGATTCATAATCTGTTGAGGCTGCTCTAAAAATGGAATCTTGAGAGAATCGACCAGTTTCTGTGTAAATGCTTCTCGATTTTGAATCGACCAGTCCTGCAATTCTTCCATGCCATTCAAATTCAAATCGCGTAACCATTCAGACAGATGGGAGTCGGATTGTTCCTGTTCTCCCGGGAACCAGGCTGGCGCGGGTTTACCCTGTTCCATTCGCTGATGAAAGACGCGTTGATACAAAAGGCGATGAATGGAAAAGGGCAATTCGGGTGTCAGCACCTGTGCTATTAATTGCTTCCAGAGTTCAGCATCATCCTGAACATGGATCTCTTTGAGTATATCTGAGAACTTTTGTGCTTCATCAGAAAGTAGCCCACAGTCAACGAGCATATCGGCAGGAATATCCATTGATTGTCCCAATTTCAGGCAGTGGAATGGTATATTTGTCTAAACAACAAACTCTACACACTCCTCGATCAATTCGCCAGTTCAGACCTGCCCTGCGTAAACACACCCTTAAAAAGAATTTGGAACCATCATGATTTTTGATTTATCTTGAGAACCTGACTTCCATTCAGCATTATAAATGCGAAAATAGCAACAGATCTCTCGATTGAAATTCCAACGCGTTTTCTGCTGCACACGTAATAACAAAAGACAAGCTTTTCACAGGCAAATTATTGAGAAAGAGGCATCATGTCTGTTTTGATTTCAAATACGACATCCAAAAGAATGATTACTGGATTCTGTTTCCTGATTCTGTTTGGACTGATTTTTGCGCACCCACAAAGTTCTTCACTGGTTTGGGGCGAGACTCCCGCCAGGACAACCAAGCCTGATGTGAAATCGAGCCTGAATGCAGCCAATGGTCAACGCATGCTGGACGCAATCAAATACCTGGCCTCAGATGAACTGGAAGGGCGCGGCGTTACAACACGCGGGATTAATCTTGCCGCTGATTATATCGTGAAAGAATTCAAAGCAGCAGGACTGAATGTGCAATCGGTCAAGGATAGTGCATTCCAGAAATTTACGATTAATACGGGAAGTAAGCTGGGACCGAAGAATGAACTACAGTTAACGGGGCCTGATCATAAATCGATCCCCCTGGTTTACGATCAGGGATTTCGTTCCTGCTCTTTTGGAGGATCCGGAAAGTTTGATGCCGAACTGGCTTTTTGCGGATATGGGATCGACGCCAAAGATGTAAAATACAGTGACTATGCCGGCATCGATGTCAAAGATAAAGTCGTCATCATCATGAGACGGACTCCACAACAGGGAGATAAAAAAAGTCCGTTCGCCGGCGCCCATGGCATCTCACGTTATGCTGCACTTCGCTATAAAGTCAGCACTGCTTTTGGAAAAGGTGCCAAGGCAATTTTATTCGTTAACGATATCTATTCAACCAGAGAAAATAAAAAAGAAGCCCAGGAACTGGAGCAGGACGCCGTTGAAGATCTCATTACTGCTACTGAAAACTGGGAAAAGGCGACACCCAAGAAGCAGGCGGCTGTTGATCGTGAATTGAAAAAAGCCCTGAATACGGTTCAACAGACTCGCAAGCGCTTGAAAGAGGGAAATTTTGATGTACTGATGAAATTCGGGTATGCTGGTAGTGGTGATGGTCGCTCGATTCCTATTGCGCATATCAGCGTCGAGAAATGCAATCAGCTTTTCAAAGAAGCGGGAAAACCGACTCTTCAGGAACTGGAGAGTTCGATCGACAAAGGCCTCAAGCCTCAGAGCTTTGTTTTACCTGAGTGGAAAGCCAAAGGTGAAATTTCTGTAGAACAGATCAAAACAGAAATCAAAAACGTGATTGGAGTTCTGGATGGGAAAGGACCTCATGCTGACGAAACGATTGTGATTGGCGCCCATTATGATCATGTCGGTCTTGGAGGTGTCGGTTCACTGGCTCCGGGTTCGACTGACGTTCATAATGGCGCCGATGATAACGCATCCGGAACAGTTGCGCTGATTGAACTGGCACGTCGACTGGCGTCGCGAAAGACACCTCTTCCACGACGTCTGGTATTCATTGCGTTTACGGGAGAAGAACGCGGTCTGATTGGGTCAGCTCACTATGTCAAGCATCCATTATTCGATATCAAAAATACGGTTGCCATGCTGAATATGGATATGGTGGGGCGCTTGACCAAAGACAAACTTACTGTCTTTGGAACCGGAACAGCACCACGCTGGAAAAAACTGGTCGAAGAAACTGGGAAAGAATTCGACTTGAAACTCTCACTCAAACCAGAGGGATTTGGCCCCAGTGATCATAGTTCGTTTTACGGTAAACAAATCCCTGTTTTGCATCTCTTTACCGGAACACACAGTGATTATCATCGCCCTTCTGACGATTGGGATAAGATCAATATTCCCGGCATGCAACGCATCGTCGGTTTTCTGGAAGAAATTACTGTTGCCACTGCAGAAAACCCCGATCGACCCAAGTATGTAAAAATCAAACGACCTGCCGCTACAATGCGATCTGGTAATCGCCCTTACTTTGGCAGTATCCCGGATTTTGGTGGTGAAGGTCCAGGCTATCACATTTCGGGTGCTTCGCCCGGAAGCCCTGCGGATAAAGCAGGGCTCAAAGCCGGTGATACCATCATCAAAATGGGTAAGACAAAAATCGATGGTTTAGATGATTTCGATCTGGCATTAAGGATGTTTTCCCCCGGAGAATCTGTGGAGGTCACAGTTTTGCGCGACGGAAAACGCGTCAAGCTGACTGTCAAACTGGGCAAACCCAAATAGCAATATTTTCGCGTTCCGCCTATTACTTTCGTGTGTAAACCAGTGACACACTACCCGTGTAATCACTTTTCTTGCGGCCGGCATTGGGGACGGAGTTGTAAGTTTGTAATAATCCAAATTTCAGGTTCCATCGATCTTTATTATCCAACTTGAAAAGTAATCCTGATTCTGTCGTCACACGTAATACCTGAACGTTATCCACACTGGGAGTCCAGGTTTGTTTATGTTCCAGTTTAGCATGATCGGAAAGTGGCCAATGAAGTTCGATTTCCACAAACACATCTAAAGTGGTTCTTCTCAACCGTGGACTATTATAAATTTCACGTGTTCCACCAGGTCCGACACGTAAGATCAATCGTTTTTCTTTTTCATTGATGAACCGATAACCTAAACCAGATGAAAGGGTTCCCCGCCAATCCAGGTTTTCAAACTCATCGTAGGTATTTTTGTTTGTCACAAAGATAATCCAGTCTGTCGTCTTGGCGATATCCAGTGTGGCATTACCATACCAGCGATTCGCATCCCTGACTCCATTCGACTGTCCCCAACGACCACCAATTTCAAATTCGAACAAATTATCATTGTCTGATTTTTCCAGTTGCAGTTTGGTTGTTAGATAATCGCGGTCGGTATTCCCTCCGAGAAACGTACCACCTAATTCCATACGCTTGGTCCAGATCTCCACATACTCCCAGTACTCGTCAACATATTCTTCAATCTGATTAATCGGAGTTGCACGATCAGATTCTGAATCAGGAGCCGGTGGAACTGCATCTAATGGATCCACTGTGATCAAGGGGGGGACTGCGGGAGTAACGACACCTTCATTCTTCACGAGTAATTCCGCTTCCTGACTGGAAGAGTCAGCATCCAATTTCCCTGAGTGAAACTCCAGACGATCAACTAAACCCATTACGATTGGACGTACTTCACCATCTGGCAGGCGAAAGAGAATATTCCCCTCTTCAAAACCGACACTTTCCCCACTGAGGTTTTGTCCATTTTTAAGATAAAGTATTTCACTTCCGCTTCCATCCGCTGTAAAACCGATACCGGAACTGCTCAGCAGGCAGAAAAGTGGAATCATAAGAAAACGAACCACCTGATTCGTTGAGAACAGGCTGTGAAAACAACGCATTTAAACTTCCGTGGATGGATAAATAATTTGTGAGATATGAAGTAGAAGAGATCTGAAGGGAATGGATCATTCGATCGATATGAAAAAGGGATGTGATTTATAGTTCTGATCGAGATTGACTGCAATGTGTCTCTTTGTAGACATCCCTCAGACTGAATACCTAACTTCCATTTTACATTCACAGCCCCATGGAAATCTTCCTAACCTTCTAACATTCAGATGCTTACAAAAACCAGAACCTGTGAATCCCGTAAATAGTTTGAATTGCTCTCTCAATCTTGACGGTGAAAACAAATACAGCATTTCTATCAGTTGTAACACATCCCGTCCTGATCTCAATTTTACCTGATCCGCATAACCGGACGTTTTAACTGTCTGGAACTCTTCCCGCATCTCATCTTTCCGGCTCATCTGTCTCAAACTCAGCAAAAAAGTGAGCAACATCAATACTACTTCAGACCTGCCCTCAATTTGCATGCTAGAGTTTTTTGATTCCAGTTTGTTCCAGGCACTTCAACTACCAAACGAACTGAGCAATTCATCCAATCAAAACAAATTTCAACACTAAAGCATCATTGGCGCTAGAAGACCAATTGACAACAGATTTGTTGTCTGTCGTGGGGGGGAGAGATTTTAATATGGGATTCATAAAAAAATTCTTAAAGACTACGTATCGGGATAACACTGCTGGCAAGTCGCGCAGTAGTTTCGAAAGCCTCTCAGAGGATCAATTAGAGACGCATCTGAGAATAGCCAAATATGGTCAGTTCAATCTGACAGACGCCATTCGTCCGTCTTATGACCTGGAGGTGGTGCCTCAAGCTGGCTACCGGCACGATGTTTATACAGACAAAGAGACGGGGATCAAAATCCCGGTCCTGATGGCGGCTGCTTCAAAAGAAGTATTGTTTGATCTGTTCATCGATTTACTGGACCCGCTTGGGCATGAAGTCGATGTGGTACTGGAAACGAGCCATGATGGTTCGAATAATCAGCACCAGGATCTGTATCGTGAGCACATGGACCTGCCAGTTCTCAAAAGTACGCTCTATGACTATGAAGACCTGCTACTCAATGATGGTTGTGCGGGGATTGCAGTTCTGAACCCACTCATTCCGCTGGAAGTTCAATTTGATGAACACAAACTTCTGATCATGTATGGCCAGGGAATTGAACAGTTCGAATATACCTTAGAGGAATACGGAATACCTCATATCACAGATTTGAAATTTATCACCGAAGCAGAACACGTGCATTCATCGTGTGATGAAGCGGTCGAAGAACTGGATCAACTGAAATACCGTCTGGGAATTGATTTCGAGTAACTGTAATCGTTTGAAGTTTCTCAAACAGAGATATTTTCCTGAGTCTCTAATCCGACTTCATCCGGTGGTGCTGCAGCTGTCTGAGACTCTACCAGTAAACCAGGTCGCAAGAGATTCAGACTCCATTGTTTGGCATCCATTGTCAAACTGAATAGTGTTGGTACCAATACTAATGTGAATAGCGTTGATACGATCAGTCCACCGAGCACAACACTTCCCAATCCACGATACAATTCACTTCCAGCGCCAGGAAATAATACCAGAGGCAATAGCCCCAGAACCGTTGTCGTGGTAGTCATGAAGATTGGCCTGATGCGTGTGCGAATGCTTTCCAGTATCGCGTCCCGAGGTGACAATCCTTCTTCTTTGATATGATTAATTGACTGATGAATAATCAAAATCGGATTATTCACCACGGTTCCAATCAAAATCACAAAGCCTAACATGGTAAGTACATCCAGTGATTGAAGCGTGAACAGATTCAAAACACTCAACCCCAGAACTCCTCCGACGGCTCCTAAAGGAACGCTAAAAATAATGACCAGAGGATAAATCCACGATTCAAACAATGCCGCCATTAGGAGATAAGTAATCATTAAGGCGAGCATCAAATTGAACTCCAGGGCAGCCCAGGTATCGCGCAATTTGTCTGCGGTTCCTGATAATACAATTCGATAGCCCCCGGCCAGTCTACCGCTTTCCCGTAGTGGCTGAATGATTTCTGATTGAATCTGGCCCATCGCGTCTTCTAAGGCCATATCTTCAGGGGGAGACACTTCAATCGTTATCGCGCGTTGACGCTCACGGTGATTAACCTGCTCGGGACCACTGGTAATCTCTACATCTGCTAATGCTCCCAATGACACCAGCGATCCCATCGGAGTAGCCACGGACAATGCAATGATATCCTGCGTATTTTGAATATGCTTGGATCGCCCGATGATTGTCAGATCGATTTTATCTCCCCCCAGATAATAGTCTCCGGCAAACGCACCATCGATCAAAGCGTTCGCCGTATAACCCAAATCGACACTATTGACTTCCATGTCGGCTGCTTCAAACAATTTCGGTACGATATGAACTTCCGGGCTGGAAAGATCAAGGCTGGGAATCGGACGTACCTGAGCGGCTGGAATCATTTGCTTTACTTTTCCCAGGATCTGCCCTCCCATACCCACCAGCTTTTTCAAGTCCGGTCCTATAATTTCGACCTCAATCGTACGTCCACCAGTCAGACCTCTCTCAAAGAGACTGGATTGCTTGGCCACAGTGAATGTTCCGGGTAATTTGCTGCCTGCCTTTTGAATCAGAGGAATCAATTCCCCAACACGTTGTGAATCAAAAGCGCGAATGCCCATAAATACTTGCCGTCCGCGCGCGACGAAAAAGAAATCGCCGATTACCGGATAATCAAGTTGTTTTGCTTCCTCACTGTTGGGATCTATATCCCAATAAGGTCGTAAGTCATTTTCAACACTCTCCCCCAGTTCCATTAACTGATTGAGGTTGTATCCGGGAGGTGGTAGTAAAATGGCGAAAATCAAATTTCGGTTGCCTGTCGGAAGATACTCTACTTTAGGCCATAACTCCCAACTGATACCGATGGCAGCACCAACCAGTAAAAACACCACAAGAATCCGACGAAGCAAACCACTTTGAATCCAATGATTTACTCCCACAACCGTTCTGACAAGTGCCGCACAACCAGATTCAATCGGACTGATAATTACGTTGTGTAACATACTTTTTTTGATTGGATCTTCAGCAGGAGTTTCGATCTGACTGAAAACACGGTCATCTTCAATATCCTGACCCTCTCTCTTATTTAATAATCGTGCGGATGCCGTTGCAATTAATGTCATTGACACCACTAACGAAAGCCCCACCGCAGCACTGATCGCTAATGCAATATCCTGAAACAATTGTCCTGCTTCTTCCTGAATAAAAACGACAGGTAAAAAAACGGCGATGGTGGTCAGTGTTGATGCAAGTACCGCCCCCCAGACTTCATGTGTTCCCTTAATGGCAGCACGAAACGGCGATTCTCCCAGCGAATATCGGCGAAAAATGTTTTCCAGAACCACGACTGCATTATCAACCAGCATCCCCACGGCAAACGCCAGACCCGCCAGGCTGATTACGTTTAACGAGCGTCCCATTGCCCCTAAAATTAAAAACGTACCAATAATACTGGTAGGAATAGCCATCCCAACCACTAATGCCCCTCGGGCAAACCAGAAACCAGCTCCAATAATCAATGCCAGACTGATCACAAAAAACCAGGGAGAGAATAACATCGCAGCAACAGCGGTGAGGAGTATAAATGGTACGATCAATAAAGTACGCACTCCCAGATGCAGAAATGACATTAACACTATCATGGTTAATGCCCCGCCGATAAAAATATTATTTTGTACAAGATTAATAGAGGAATAAATATATTCTGTTTCATCATAGACCTGGATCAGTTGCAATCCGCGCGGCTTGAGAACATTTTCATCGAGGTCCTTAGTGGCTTCTCTCAAACCATCCATAATATCCAGTACATTGGCTCCTGTTTCGCGTACGCAGTTAATGGCAATACTCGATTCACCAAACCGCCGGACCAGACCATCAGGCTTTTTGTATCCCAGACGAACAGTAGCTACATCACGCACATAGACAGGGGCACCAGCACGAACTGTCAATAACTGATTTTCGACTTCTTCCACACTGCGAAACTGCCCCAGCATGCGAACGACCCAGCGTCGTTTGCCCTCCCAGAAATCACCTGCGGAAGTATCTTTGTTCTGGCCTCGCAGAACGTCACGAACATCGGTAATTGTTATCTGGCGCGCAGCCAGTTGTTCTGAATCAACAACGACCTGAAGCTCGTCTTCCAGCCCACCTAACACGTTGGATTGTGACACTCCTGAAACGCGTTCAAATCGTGCCTCGATTTCATCTTCCGCAAAACGGCGTAATTTCGTAACTTCCAGGTCTTTGGGAGGTAAGAGGCCATCTCTGACTTCCGGATACTCTTTGGCTAAAAGTCGCAATCGCAGCATGGCCAGACCCGGGTTGGGAGTCTTCCGAATGATGTCCAGCTCTTCCTCGATCTGGGGATTTGCTTTCTGAAATTCAGCAAGTTTCTCATCGGAAGGCAAACGACTACTTAGAATAAACCAGGCAATCGGACGGTCTGCTGCATTTGAAGTACTGATCACAGGCTGGTCCGCATCTTCTGGATACTCGCGTACCTGCTGTAAACGAGAATTCACTTTCAGTAATGCTTCATCCATATTTGTCCCGACCAGAAACTCCAGTGAGATCGAGCCTTTGGAGTCAGCACTTTCCGAACTGAGCTTTGTAATGCCTTCCACACTTTTCAGCTGTTCTTCCTGTTCCAGAACAATCTCGCGTTCGACTTCCTGCGGACTCGCACCCGGCCAACGCGTTTCAACGGTAATCGTGGGCCTTTGAACTTCGGGCGTCAATTGCATCGGCATTCGGATGAGCGCAACCAGACCGAACAAAACGGTCATTAATACTCCGACCGTCACTTTTACCGGATTATGCACAATTGAGTGAATCAAACTCATCGAAGATCCTCTTTAACCATTCGAATTAATAGCTTTGGCTTTTGGTTCCGCATCTGGTGTCAAGATATTTCTAATGATAACATCCTGTCCCGGTCTTAAACGTTCGTTACCTCGAATGACGACATGCTCACCCGGTTTCAGGTTACCCTTCACTTGAATTAAGCGACCACTGGCAACTCCTACCTGCACGGGAACAGCTCGCGCCTTTCCCGGCTTTTGCCTGTCTGATCCAGGATCAACCACAAAGATCATCGGGGTGGGACCTCCTAAGACCAGTGCATCCTTAGAAACTAACAATGCGTTCTGCCGCGAACCGGTCGGCAGTACAGCTCGGGCCAACATTCCCGACTTCAGAACCGGACCATCTTTTGTAATTGTATTTTTGATGCGAACTTTTACTGGAAACGTTCGAGACCGGACATCAGCCTGAGGAATAATCAAGGCGACCTTACCTGTAAACACTTCATCCGGAAGCGCGGGGACTTCCACGCGCACATCCATTCCTAATCGCACATGAGGTACATGGCTTTCCAGAACCTGAACGCTCACGTCAACCTCGTCCAGTGCGACCACTTCTGCAACAAGCTCACCTGAATTAACCCATTGACCTACTTCTGTATGTTCGGCAACAACATATCCATTAAAAGGGGAAATAATCGTATGTTTAATTATCTGGCTGGCAAGTTTATCGACCACTGCCTGTTGAATTGCAACCCGCGATTTTGCCTGAGCGATCTGCTCTTTGCGGGGTCCTTTCACAGCCAACTCATAAGCCGCCGATGCCTCCTGATATAACTGCTCGGAACGTATCGACTCGGATACAACCTGCTGAATATCATCATCATTGACTGCTTTTCTGGAATAAAGAGATTCCAATCTTTTGAGTCGTTTCTGCTGATATTCCGTGCTGGCTTTGGCAGCCAGCATCAGAGCCTTGGCTTTTTTAATTTCATCTGGTCTTGATCCATTTTCTAATTCTGCCAGTTCATGTTTTCGAAATTCCAGCTCGGCTTTTTCTGCATTCAACTCCAAATTGATCGTATTTGTCAGCAACTGAGCCAGTGGTTGCCTGGCGCTAACGTAATCGCCTTCATTAACAGAAAATTCGGCGACACGTCCACCGACAGCACTACCGATTACACTTCTTTTGATCGGCAAAACCGTTCCCACAAAGATCTGTCCGGCGGCGACTTCCTGCTCCACAATTTCCGCAACATCCACCTTAGCGGGTCCGCGTTGTGCAAACAAATTCCCTGAAAATGCAACACATACATACAAAGGGACAACCAATCTCGTAGTTAATCTCATCAATCACCTCAATGACATATTTATTCATCAACACAACTACATATTTTATTGTGCGTTCAAGCCGTCTCATATTCTGAGACGTTAACACCCAGGTTTTTCTGCACCTGCATCAATAATGATTTTAATGTATCAATATCCTCGGCGCTCATGCCTTGTGTTGCCTTCTTTCTAAGTTGCTTCAAGCATGCCACCATCTGTGACCAAACTGTCTTTGCTTCCGGGCATACTTTCACGACTTTGCGACGGCGATCTTCAAGGTTATTTTCGCGTTTAATCCATTGATCCCTCTCCATTCGGTCCAATATCCTAACCAAAGTGGGCGGCTCTATCATCATCCGGTCAGCTAATTCCACTTGGGATAACGGACCTTCATAGACCAGCCATCCAATTACCTGAAACTGACGAAATGTAATACCATAAGGTATTAACTCCTGGTTCAAAGCATCCTGATAGAAGTGCGAAGTAATCGTAATCCAATACCCGACGCTCTCTTCAAAATCATATTGCAACATCAGTTTCCCCTCACGTATTAAGGACCCATAATCATTAGCCTGGCTAATGATTAGCCCAGTTTACTATGTCCATATAAGCAATCGCAAGACCTGACTGACTTACGGAATCAGTTTTGAGAGGTTTCCAGGAAGATTGGAAGAGAATTGCAGTCAGTCAGCGTGAATGGATTGAATATCGAGGATGTTCCATCAACTCGAAAAATACGTAGCCTCTCAAAATAAGAATTAAAAGGCTTTCTTATTATTGGATTTTTCGGGAGTATCAGATTCGTCTTTGGACTTGGGAAGATTCAAGACACAACGGAACCCGACATCCGCAGGAGGCGTCCGCATGTTTTCCCCTATGCGTTTCCGAACGTCCCAGGATTTTTGATTACCACGTACGACCCGCATACTGGGAATGACGGACCGCTTAGGACCCTCCCAGCCACGTACAACCCCTGCGTCTGCCAATGCAGTTGCGGCCTGATAAGAATTATCAGAATACCAGTCATCACACCATTCTCTTGCATTACCAGATAAATCGAAAACACCATAAGGACTTCGGTCACCTGAAAATGATCCCACAGGATCAATTTGTCCCGGCATTCGCGTTTTATGCCAAAGGGCACGCCCATTACCCCAGGGATAGACGAAGCCTGATTCCCCGCGTGCCGCTTTTTCCCATTGTGTTTCGCGAGGAAGTTGCTTACCCATTGTTCGTGCATAATTAAGAGCGTCGGTATAAGAAATCCCCATTGCAGGAAATTCAGCGGGCTGCCTGTCATTGCCTGCTGGTTCAGGCAGCTTTCCTTTCTGGGCAATCATTTCGGAACGCCACCGCCGATATTGCTCAAGAGTCACCTCATGCACATCAATATAAAACGTATTTTGATAAATCGCAAATTGGGGTGAAGCATTTTTCGCACCATTCTCTTCACCTTGAATCGAAACGCCTGCAGGAACCAGCACCATCTCACTGTAATCCCGATCACAGCGAATTCGATTAGGAAGACCTTGCGCAGAATAACCGGCATCATCGATAGCCGAAAATCCTTTGGGTAGTTCAAATGTTGAATCTGGTGTTCCCTGATCACCCTGACTAACAGACTTGATCACGGAAAACGTAGAAGAATCAATACCCTTCTGAGCGGGTAGCAAAACGGCATATTGTTCATCAGCTTCACTGTCAGGGCCGGGCTTCCTGATTTGATAATTATGAATATAATCTACAACCTCAAAGAAATTTTCCGGCTTCCCTTCCAATATCGGTTGTTTCTTTTTACCCCGAGATTTTGTCTGTGATTTGGGTCCGCTGGATTTTAATTTTGGCACGCTATCTGAGGATGAGGATGAACTTCTTTTTTGTCGTAACGTTTGTTTATTTGCAATTTGTTCATTTCCACCACAGCCGACGACCAAAAATAAAAGCCCCCCGGCGAGCAAATAAAATGTTCTCCAACTGGATTTCATAATCAGCGCCATCCTCAGACCCAATCATAGCAAATGATTAACTAAACAGATTTACTTACTTTCAATTTTAACATTTCAGAAGCTGATTGACAGGCCCATTCTGGCAATTTGTTCATAAAGAGTCTTTAACAGACTGGACCAGCAGTTTTTGAAAATCCTGCATCTCTAAACATTGCGGGGCAATATTCGGGTGCGCAAAAACCCGAACCCGTTTTACAAAGTCATCAAATTGCTTCTGCGCCAATGTATCAACCACAGGTGAAACAACATGCAACGGCTGATATTTCATATCACGTGCTGAATAGATCTCAACATTAAATTCGACTTCACGATGTGTGGGGGGGGCGTCAATTAAAATATCAGTAGAAGAGACTGTCTGATTGAAACGATGCGACAACCTCTGCGCTAGATTCTCACTCCATTGCACCAGGGAAGCAACTGGCTGATGCGCAATCAATTCGAAAACGTCTGATGACTCATAAAAACTGAATTCAGCAACCCTTTTATATAATGTGCGTTTCGTGCTGAAGATGCCTTCAACCAGCCTTTCGCACAAGGTCCCTTTCGCCTGTTCGCGTAATACAGAAATGGAGTCTGCTTCTGTCAGTTTAAAATATTCAGACAGATCCAGTTGTTGATAGAGATGGTAAAAAGCGCGGGCAAACATTGTGCTGGCAGAGCGAACCGCGTGATGCCAGTAGACTTCGCTGAACATGACATACCGGGCAAACACCATCAATTCTGCTGCCGTTTTTCCTTTGGAACCAATCGCCAGACCATCGCCGGCTTCATTGACCATAAGTGAATGAATCAGGCGATTTTTGTCAAAATTTCGTCCATAGGGAACGCCAGCATGCAGGCTGTCCCGATCCAGGTAATCCATTTTATCGATGTCAATCGGCCCTGATAATATGGAACGTACAAGCCGCATCTCTGCGGTATCTGAACGGGGAACCAGAATATCCAGAACCTCTTCCGGCTCAATCCCCCATTCGCTTCTCAGTACTTCAGCGAGTTCATGTCCGTCCGACAGAAATTCTCTTGCGAACGATTCATGTCGAGGAATTCCCTCGAGTGACATATCTTCAATCAAATGACAGAAAGGCCAATGTCCCAAATCGTGGAGCAAAGCGGCAACAATCAAGACTTCAGCAGCATGCACGTCGATTGTAGCAGCAAACCGCGGATCCTTTCCTAACTGCCAAAGATACTGTAACGCATTTTTGTAGACGCCCAATGCATGCTCAAATCGAGTGTGTGTTGCCCCCGGATAAACCAGAGCAGTAAATCCCAACTGAGTAATGTGTGACAATCTGCGAAATTCCGTAGTATCCACCAGCGCGCGAATGCGAGGCGTAAATGGCACATCCTGTTGGTGGGGAATACGAACCAGACCGCTGCCAGACTGCAAATTGGATAGTTCAGGAATCTCAACATACGGATGGTTCATAAAAGATCAATCAATTCTACTTTGTATTTTTGTCGTTCAGGCTAACAGGGTTGATCGATCATTGGGAGCAAATAACTCTTCCACAACGGACGCAATCATTTCGTTGTCTTTCTGCGTGCCTTCAGAACACAACGCATGCCACAAAACCTGCCCTGCCTGGACTGCCTTTTGAACTTTGACAGGTAATGCAGTCAATGAAACCGCTGGTCGCAATTCATGATTCATTATTGAAACAGACAAAGCATTTGGAATCAGTTCGATCTGATCGACCGATTCAAAATTTACCATGCCAACCAGCAACGGATTCATTCGCCCCTGAATCAGTGAGCGAACATCATCCTGATAGGCTATCAATGGTTTTCCCAGCATCCAGGTCATCGCTGCTTCCGAAACCGCCCCCTCATCGGGAGTCCGTCCGTTCAGATTCCAGACCATTGCCTCACATTCCACAACCAGTTGATATACATCCAAAGAAAAGATGGCTTCATGTAAAAACTGAGCCGCGGTCGGAGTATCCCAATTTCGCTCCACCAGAATTTCCAGCACGAGTCGGAATTCCATACCATCCCGGTGAGGTAAATAAACAGAATATCCAGTTTCCGTTAACAGATCGGCAATGGCCGTCATCTCTTCACGTTCGGATCGATTAAATAAGGGGCCAGCGCAGTAAACGCGAATTTGCTCGTTCGAATGTTGCATGGTCAAACCTGTGTTGCTTCCCTGCTGAAAGAAAACCATTTAGAATATTGAGAAGGATGGGATCCTGCTGACTATTGTAGCAATGCCCTGTTTTTTTTCACCTAAACCACATTCTTTTCACATTTCTTCTCCAAAAATCGTGATGAGAATCACCTATTTTGTCACAATTACTGCATGAAAACCTGAATCCAGATCGAATTTGATGAATCGCATTACCACTCCCGCATTGCAATTTGACAGCCAACGTTTTACCTGCGCAGTACTTTGTATTCTGCTCGGAAGTGGTTCTGTCACGCTGGCGATTCAGTCTATATTCAGCAATATGAACATTGCGACTTTGTACGTCAGCTCCTCGCTCTGGCAAGGGCTGGTCCAATTCTGCTCTGGAAAGATTGAGACAACAACCCAATCGGCCCTTATCCCGTTCTTCCCTTTGATGGGTTACCTGCTTTTCGTAGCAATCTTAACGGGGAGCATTGGGGCGTTTTTAGTTTCCAAAGTTCATTCGCTCCCATTTCGTATCGCTTTTACAGAATGGGGCTGGAAAGGATTCCGCTGGTGGTTGCTACCAGCAATCTGGGAGATTTTCCGCGTTATGGCGTTCATTCTTGGCTGGACCAGCCTGGAAAGTCTGTTGCTGGCTACTTCACAATTCTGGTTTTCTCTGGCTCTGGCAGGCTGGTTGGCAACCTTTGCATCGATGGTCATTCCTCTTGCCGAACGGGAACCTTTGACTCAGTCTGATGAGACACAAAAAATTGGTATCCCCTTTACAGCCTGGTTCATGATGGGGCTGTTCGTGGCTCTATTTACATTCATGAACTGGCAACTCTATCACGGCTTGTTAATCCCGCATGGTGATTCTGCCATGTATGAAGAACATCTCTGGAATGTCGCACATGGAAAAGGATTTCGCAGTTATCTCGATCAGGGTTTATTCTGGGGAGAACATATTCAGTTCATTCATCTACTCTTGCTTCCCGTTTATCTCCTCTGGCCTTCCCACTTGCTTTTAGAATTCTGTGAAACAGCCGCGCTGGCCATCGGGGCCATTCCCTTGTATCGAATGGCAGTGCGTCACAGCCAATCAACGACTGTCGGCAAAGCAATGGTGGCTGCTTACTTATGCTACTTTCCATTGCAGTTTCTTGATATTGCCATCGATTTAAAAACGTTTCGTCCGATCTCATTTGGAGTTCCCGCATTACTGTTTGCACTCGAAGCGATTGAGTTAAAACGCTGGAAATCCGCTTCACTACTACTATTACTCACTTTAACAGCCAAAGAAGACTATGCCATTATTTTCGGCCCCCTGGGACTCTGGATTGCCTGGCAGCAATGGCAAGAAGGCAAACAAAAAGACTTGGTCCCCCGCCCTTCATTCTTCAGAACGGTTACACCGGGAATCGGTCTCTCATTGTCAGCTGTGATTTATCTGGCAATTGTTGTCAAATTTGTTATTCCCTGGTTTCGTAGTGGTGTGCAAGTCCATTATGTCGGTTACTTCAGTAAATTCGGAGACTCGCTCGGGGAAGTTGTTCAGAATCTATTATTCAATCCATCCTTATTATGGGCCGAACTGGTTCAGCCTGACACCTTAATCTATGCTCTGGCTCTGATTGTGCCTTTCGCTTTTTTACCACTGTTCTCGCCGAGTCGCTTACTGGTGGCGGCTCCGCTGTTCTGTTTGCTTTGCCTGAATGAATTAGCACAAGATCCACGTCACCACTTTCATGCACCGATTGTCCCGATACTCTGCTGGGCCACAGTTGCCGGCTTGGGCAATGTTCCACGTTGTATCGATCGCTGGTCTTTAAAAATCAAACCGTTGGCTGGAAAGACTTTTGCCACACACTTTCTCTGGTGCGCTGCTATAGCAACCGGTAGTTTTTTCAGTCTGGGACCATTAGGGCTGGTATTCTGGGATTCCGGCTCTGCCTGGCATTGGGAGCGGCTTTATCTCCCAAGCGAGCGAGCCAAACAGTTCAGGAAAGTTGTTCCATTAATTCCTCCCGAAAGTAAAGTGGCTTCCACCGACTTTGTACACCCCCGCTTTACACATCATGCGAAATCTTATGACTACAGCAATTACCGCAGGAAAGTCAATGATTATCAATTGGGAGTGCCCGCTGACACAGATTACATCGTGATCGATACACAACACCCTTATAGCGAAATCAAATCTCCCGATCAGATTCCCGAACTTCGAGAGCATCCGGATCAATGGGAGCTGATCCCGGACCAGACCAATGGTTATTTTATCATCCTGAAACGCAAAGCAGTACCAAAAGAATAAACTCAAATTTGAATACTGAGCAACAGGTAATCTTTCCGGCAAACTGACTGACTCTGCAGTCAGACATCGATTCTCAAACAAATCCGGAGCAGTCGCCGTCCAAAATTCCTGTCCAAAGCCCCTCAGCAGAAGTTTTTTGAATATTTTTCCGAGTAAGCCCCGTTTCGAGTGACTTGCGATGAATGTCCAGCTATGTTATCCCGCAAGATTCAATTTAGACTCAAAGCCGGAATCAGACAGACTTCAACCAGATAAACACTCCAGTATCTGTGTTCAACGTCAATTAGTAACAAATAATAATTTTTTTTGTCCAACAGGACACGAGATTGAGACATGGCACAACAATACATTATGCAGCTGGAAGGCGTGACCAAAACTTATGAGCAGAAAGAGATTCTGAAAGACATTTGGCTTTCTTTTTTTCCGGGAGCAAAAATTGGAGTTTTGGGTGCCAATGGTGCAGGTAAAAGTACACTTCTGAGAATCATGTCGGGAGAGGACACTGATATTTCAGGTGATGCTCGCCCGGCAAAGGGCATCAAAATTGGATACTTCAAACAAGAGCCAGAGTTAGACAACAGTCAGACGGTTGATGAATGTATCTCAGAAGCGGTCGCAGAGTCACAGGCAATTCTAGACCGTTACAATGAAGTCAATATGAAGTTTGCCGACGATCCCTCTCCCGAAGAAATGGAAAAGTTGATCGATGAACAGGCGGTCCTTCAGGATCAGATTGATGCTGCCAATCTATGGGAACTTGACCGTACTCTGGAAATCGCTATGGACGCCATGCGCGTTCCTCCGGGGGATTCGATCATTGGCACTTTATCTGGTGGCGAACAACGCCGGGTTGCACTCTGCAAAATCTTACTCCAAAACCCGGACCTGTTACTTCTGGACGAACCAACAAACCATCTCGATGCAGAATCTGTAGCCTGGCTGGAACGTTATCTACACAGTTTCACTGGAACCGTTGTTGCTATCACCCACGATCGCTATTTTCTAGATAACGTTGCCGGCTGGATTCTGGAACTGGAACGGGGAAGAGGAATTCCGTTTGAAGGCAATTATTCATCGTGGCTCGAACAGAAACAGTCACGTCTGGCTGTCGAAGAAAAACAGGAATCTAAACGGCAAAAGTTTCTCAAGCGGGAATTGGAGTGGGTTCGGATGTCCCCCAAAGCGCAAGCATCCAAAAACAAAGCCCGTATTCAGCGGTATGAAGAATTAGCTGCTGAAGATTATGAAAAACAGGATGATGCCTCTGATATTCAGATCCCGATATCCAAGCCGTTGGGAAGTCGAGTGCTCGTCGCAGAAAATGTCACGAAAGGTTTCGGTGACAAACTGTTATTTGAGAACTTTACTTTCGAACTACCCCGTGGTGGAATTGTTGGTGTGATCGGCCCCAATGGCGCTGGAAAAACTACGTTATTCAAGATGATCATGGGTGTTGAAAAACCGGATAGTGGAACACTGGAATTGGGAGAAACCGTCCAACTATCCTATGTCGATCAAAGTCGAGATTCGCTGAATCCTAATAAAACTGTCTACGAAGAAATCTCACAAGGCCACGAACACCTGGTTGTCGGCAAATCAAGTATTCACTCCAGAACTTATGTCGGTCGGTTTAATTTCAAGGGCGCCGATCAGCAAAAGCTGGTAGGTGAACTTTCAGGTGGTGAACGAAACCGGGTCCATATGGCAAAACTGCTCCGGTCGGGTGGTAATCTCTTATTGCTAGACGAACCAACCAACGATCTTGATGTGGATACACTTCGTTCATTAGAAGAAGGCCTCGAACACTACAGTGGCTGCGCACTGGTCGTCAGCCATGACCGCTGGTTTCTTGATCGTTTAGCGACGCATATCATTGCCTTTGAAGGAGACAGCAAAGTCCGCTGGTTTGAAGGGAATTATAAAATGTATGAAGCCAAACGCCACGAGGAAATTGGCAAAGATGCCGACTCTCCTCACCGGCTTCAGTTTAAACCGCTATCACGCTGAGAACGATTTCCTGATCGCTTACTAACTCCCTGAACGCGTAGGTTCATCTCCCCAAGAGATATTGATCTCGTTACAAACTGTCATATCGGACTGACTAACAACACTATCAAAAAGAAGAACCTTGTTTTCTTCTACCGACGCTCCCCTCTGATTCTGGTAAGCGTTGTGACAGGGCCGGAATCTGTTTTTGTGTCTGAAAATTCCTGACGTGTTCCTGACGGTTGTTTTTTATTGACTTGAATTTGTGCCATTTCAACAATTTTTTTCGCATTCATTAATTGTGCTGATGAGAATTGTGGGATCCCGCCACCAATTGAGAGGTTCTTCTTTTGATTAGCCAGTTCACGCCAATTCATGTGGCTCGATAAATGCCAGGCGATGGCCTGGACCATTTCCCAGTCATCATAGCGGGGATCAAATTTTTTAAGGATCAGGACCAATGCTTCGTCTTTAACTTCTGATTCTATTGGTCTTAATTCATAAGTTTTCAAACTGGAAGGACTCGGTTTCCCATGTTCCAGACAGACCGACCGCAGCCGCAATCGGACGGTTTTCTCTGCTGGAATTGTGAACAATCCTTGAAAGTCTAATTTTTGATTGTTCCCTACAGGTGACAGATTTCCGCCTACTGACTGACTCTTTCCTTTCTGCGATTGTGGATTGTCTAGAAGTCCATCTAAAAGCCCCTTGTCTTGCCCAACCTGCGCCAGGATATGAACCGATGAAACAGCCGGGGGAACTTTGACAGTGAGAGGCTGCTGTGTCAGGTTCGTAATAAATACAGATGAGTTGTACGCACTCATCGGATAAACGCGTGTTGCCAGTTTCTGGTTTTTGATCCCGGTAAACAGTTCTACCTCTGGTACATCCGGAATTAATTTCAAATTTGTGATAATTCTTTTTTTGGAAGCACCGCCTGCTGAATCAACTAAACTCCATCCAAGAAACAACACGACTCCCACCATCGTCAACAACTGTATTCGTTTGGCCATTTTTAACTCCTGTCTACCAGATCACATTTCATATGATTTGAGAATACTGTTCAGTGATTGCTTAGGTTCAACTTGAATATATTCAACAGATGCACACGAGAAACGTGTCCAGCCATTTATAAGAAAGGATGTAAATACCAGCTATTCCGGTGTGACTTAGATCGCACACGTAAACTGAACGACGATCACTTTACAGAACTTCGAAAGTCTGTGATATTGAGCAGGATTATTATGAATTTAGATAATTGAACGATTAAAGATGTGCTGCTCTACTTTTGACAATAACACCCTGGAATGAAGATATCAATTTTTTTTTTATTAATATCTGGAATACATCTTATGATTGACTCAAATCGAACGGTGCGTTGGGGAATTCTGGGCACTGCTCGTATCGCAGAAAAAATCAGTGTCGCAATTCATCAGGCAGACAATGCAGAACTCACATGCATAGCCAGTCGGGATTCTGCGAGAGCAGCCGACTGGGCACAAAAACACCACGTCAAACGCAGTGTTGGCAGTTATGAAGCAATCTTGCATGACCCGGAAATAGATGCTGTTTATATTCCGCTACCCCCATCCATGCATGGTGAGTGGACAGTTCGCGCAGCCAAAGCCGGCAAACATGTCTTGTGTGAAAAACCATTGGCTTTAAACGTCAACCAAACCAGAGAAATGCGCCGCGTCTGTCTGGAAAATCAGGTGCAATTGATGGACGGTGTCATGTGGTACCACCATCCACGTGCCCATGAGATGCTCAAGTTGATACGCAGTGATGCACTCGGCGAACATCGCCGGTTCACTTCTTCATTTACCTTTCATTGGGATCAAGTCCCGGAAAATGATTTGAGACTGCAACGCGATCTAGGTGGTGGTTCTTTAGGAGACCTGGGATGGTATTGCATTGGTGCGGCGCTTTGGGCTTTTAATGAACTTCCACAGAAAGTTTTCGGAACTGCCCGACCATTGAATGACGTTGACTACAATTTTTCAGGTATGATGTGGTTCACCAAAAATCGAATCGCTTCATTCGACTGTGGCTTTGATGTTGCCATGCGTAAATCCTTTGAACTCGCTGGCACAAAAGCATCTTTATTTTGTGATGACTTCACACGCCCCTGGGAGAATCAAGGCAGACCCAAGTTTTATATCCATGATGGCCAGGGCAATACCACCACATATGAAACGGAAGCCACTTTGCAAGAAACTTGTATGATCAATCATTTTTGCGACATTGTTCGCTCCGGTCGATTAGAACAACAATGGTCTGATCTGGGAATTAATACACAACGCGTGCTGAATGCCATTGACTACTCATCCCGAACTGAAAAAGTCGTTAATCTGGCTGATTTCTTCCCTAGCTGATCTCAATAAAAAAGCACCCTCACCATATACCATGATGAGGGTGCCTGAGGTGGAGACCTCTACTTCGATGCAAGCTTGTTTCCTGTTCGGAAACGATATCTTATATTCAAACCCGCTGACGAAACATTTCACTCCGCCAGCGGATT
>JAHZKX010000035.1 GCA_022600195.1 Planctomycetota bacterium | reverse complement strand
GAGAGGGGGAAAGCCATGTAGCCTTGGATACTAATTCTGGTTGCGGGCCGTTGATGGGAGTCTGTCAGAGAGGGGCGATTGAAACGTCTGTTCCTGTCGATCTGATTTGTCGATCATTCTTCAGGAATCCTGATGAATAGAACTATTTTTGAGTTTGTTTTTGCTACTTGTCAACAATTAATATACAATTCGTACGAACCGTTTTTTTGTGAGGAGGATAATTATGTACACTCGAAGAGTCAAACAAAAGTTACAAAAGCGTAAAGGGTTTACGCTGATCGAACTGCTGGTGGTCATCACCATCATCGGCATCCTGGTATCTCTGACGCTGCCGGCCATTCAAAGTGCCCGTGCCGCTGCTCGAAAGCTGTCCTGCCTGAACAACATGCGAAACGTGGGCTTGGCCGTGGTCAACTTCTCGTCCGGAGCCAACTCGCAGTTGCCACTGCTGGTGGACCCGAATATCGAAAATGATTCAGGTAATGCTCAGGCTGGAAATGATAACCTTTCCTGGTGTGTGACTATTCTGCCATTCCTGGATTCGGTTGGGTTTCGACAAAGATGGGATCAGACCGCCAGTGCTGCAGCAAATTCAACACTTAACGCGACTGCTGTGACTGCCCTCGGTAATCTGAATAATATCCGTTTCCCGTTCTTCACCTGCCCTGACGATCAGTTTAGTACAGATCCTGGTGCATTATCTTATGTTGTGAACGTCGGATATGTTATGGATAACTACAATGCAACCGGTGATGGCTCACACGCTGCCCACACAAATGAGATTTTGTCAACTGGCCTGACTGAAACTTCAACTGCGGTGGAATCACCTGTTAAGTTTTCCACGGGCGTGTTCTGGCGTGGAGGTGTGTCTCCGCGAATGTCTTTGGATTTCATCTCTGCTGCAGATGGGATGACTCAAACTCTGATGTTGTCCGAAAATATCCAGGCTGGAAACTGGGCGGATCAAAATACTGGTGGCTTGGGATTTGGTGTTGATATGGAAGGTATATTACCAATTTCCGCTGCTGCTGGAACAGCTGGATTAGGTGATGATCTTGTGCTTCCCTCAGGCTTTAACTTACTCAATACCCCAAACGCGACTGATTCTCGAATTGGTTCAAATTTAACATCAGCTCCACGGGCTGCATGGCGTCCCAGCTCGAATCATCCCAGTGGTGCTGTGAATGTGATTATGTGTGATGGTAGTGGAAAATCACTCACACCACAGATGGATTCTGGCATTTATGCCCGAATTTTAACACCCGGTGGTCTGCGATATGGTCAGGCCGTTGTTGACGCGACATCCTTCTAATTCGAGGTCTCCTTCGACAACAAAATTTTTGAGTGATTATTCTCAAAACGGTTCAAATTTGATGACACCAGGGCCCCCGGGGCTCTGGTGTTTTTTTTGATTTGAAAACTGCAGAGACGCTTTATCTGGCATTCAGTAACACCTGGATTCCAATGAACCCGATGAGCGTGTGCCCGGAAGAAAAAGAGGATCTGAAAAAACGTTTTTCTATTAGGGAGAATGAGATGAACCAACAACGAACCAAACAAAATTGCCAAAAGCGAAACGGATTTTCGCTGCTAGAACTGCTGGTCGTGATCATCGTCATCGGCATACTGGTGGCGTTAACTTTGCCGGCCATAGAAAGTGGCAAGACGACGTCTCGAAAATTGTCCTGCCTGAATAACATGCGAAACGTTGGCTTGGCCGTGGTCAACTTTTCGTCTGGTGCCAACTCCGAGCTGCCATTACTGGTTGACCCAAACAAGACGATTGATCCCGATGGAACCAATGCCAATGCTCACCGGGATAACCTGTCCTGGTGCACGACCATTCTGCCATTCATGGACTCAGTTGGTTTCCGTCAACGATGGGATGCCACTGCCAGAGCAGCATCAGTAGTTGGTGCAGACCCAAGTGCTCTGATCGCCTTAAATCAAACTCGGTTTCCGGTGTTGAGTTGTCCCGATGATCAGTTTAATACCGATCCAGGAGCGCTGTCTTATGTAGTTAACGTTGGTTATGTGACTGCAAATTATAATACGCTCTCGGATACATCACATGCCGCTGATAGCGCTGATGGCGGCTTCGATTCCAATTCTACGATAAACACTGATATTCCCGTAAAATTTGCATCCGGTGTCTTCTGGCGTCCTCATGAATCACGCATGTCGCTGGACTTCATCACCGAGGGTGATGGTATGACACAGACTCTGATGTTGTCTGAAAACCTGCAAGCCGGTGCATGGGCTGATCAGGACACGGGCAGCCTGGGATTTGGCGTGGATATGCAAGGAATACTTAAAGACGCCTCACTGAAATTACCATCAGGATTTAATCTACGAACAGCAAGAACAGATTCAAGTATTAGTAGTAATCTGACTGCCGAGAAAGGGCAGGCCTGGCGACCCAGCTCCAACCACCCCAGTGGCGTCGTGAATGTGATCTTCTGCGATGGCAGTGGAAAATCTCTGACACCGCAGATGGATCCAGGCATTTATGCCCGCCTGTTGACGCCCGCGGGTCAGCGGTATGATCAGGCACCCGTTGACGGAACGTCCTTCTAATTCGAGATGTCCTTCAGCAGCAAAATTTTTGAGTGATTCTTCTTAAAACCATTCAAATTTGATGACACCAGAGATCAAGGGGTCTCTGGTGTTTTTTGTGCGCCAATTTTGTATAGTGTAATAATATACACTTTCTGCTCCGGTTCAGAAATCCTAAGCTTCCAAGAGGAAATAAGACGTAAGTGAAGTGAGAGCCTTCACTCTGAAGAACGTCTCTTGACGAATCACCGCCAAATCGGATATGGAACGGTATAAGTTTAGTAAAACCAAAAGAGAGTCGCTTTGCGCCCTGCCTGAGTGAAAAGAGTGGTTTCATTCGAGTTCGGGATGCAAGCAAAATCAGCGAGCTAAAACTTGACTGTTTCTGTAATAGTAGCGACAGTCGGTGGTTCAAATGGAAGTGAGAGTTAAATCCGACTTAACCTCGTTACGAGTCACGAAATATAACCATAATATCTCAGGATACAATCATGTTCGACCCCTTATCAGGGCAGATGCCAACTCAGGCGAATCAACGTGCAAGAAATTATTCACAGCAGCGTCAGATGGGGATTGGTGATCTCCTGTTGGACAATCGGATCATCTTTCTGGATAGTGTAATCAACGATGCCAGTGCGAATTTAATCGTGATGAAACTGCTTTATTTGCAGTCCGAAAATCGACATCAGGACATTCATCTCTATGTCAATTCCCCCGGCGGTTCCGTGACTTCCACAATGGCCATTTATGACACGATGCAATTCATCGAATGCGATGTCGCCACCTATTGTGTAGGTCTCGCAGCCAGTGGTGGTGCAATTCTGGTAGCCGGTGGAGAGAATAAGAAACGTTACATTTTGCCTCACGCCAAGATGATGATTCACCAACCTTACGGCGAAGTCGGTGGTCAGGTTTCCGACATTGAAATCCAGGCCAAAGACATACTGGATACGCGTGAAGTATTGAATGAAATTCTGGCGCAGCACACCGGGCAATCAATAGAAAAGATTGCCGAGGATACTTCCCGTGATCGCTTTCTGACCGCTTCCGAATCTGTAGAATATGGTCTCGTTGACGAACTGCTGGTTCGCGATAAAGGTGACAAAGACAAACAGAAAAAAGAAGCGTAGAAGTAATAAACTGAGTCGACAGAGAGACTGTCGAATGATTATCAACCATCAAATTTATCATCAATTGAAGTGAGTTTTATATGACGGTCCTTACTCCTTATGTGATCGAAAAGAATGGCCGCGATGAGCGCGCCATGGATATTTACAGTCGTCTGCTCCAGGATCGTATCGTGATGATGGGTTCGCAGGTGAATGATCAGGTGGCACAAAGTCTGGTCGCACAGCTTTTATTTCTGCAGTTTGACGACCCCGAGGCAGATATACATTTTTACATTAACTCTCCCGGAGGCTCTGTCACCGCGGGTATGGCCATTTATGACACAATGCAATATATCTCATGTGATGTAGCAACGTACTGCATCGGGCAAGCTGCCAGCATGGGAGCGCTGTTGTTGACAGCGGGTGCTCCGGGGAAACGGAACGCCTTACCCAACAGCCGCATCATGATTCATCAGCCTTTAGCGGGCATGCAGGGAACGGCAACGGATCTGGAAATTCATGCCAAAGAAGTATTGAAAATGAAACGCCGGCTGAATGAAATTCTGCTGCATCACACCGGTCAGACGCTTGAAAAAATTGAACAAGATACCGACCGTGATAATTTCATGGACTCGCAAGAAGCGAAATCTTACGGACTGATTGATAATGTTCTGGAGCACCTCGAGATTCCAGGAACCAAAGAGTAATTTTCATTTTAATGAGTAGGAGGGCAGAAGAGGATTCTTCTGCTATAGTTGATTTTCGATGAAGCAATATCTTTCGACAGGGATGTCGTTGTTGTTGATTCTCACTCTTTGCGGGTGTGGAGGTCGTGGTAATTCCGATTTACTGGAGGCCCGACTTCGTCAACAGGAAGATAATATATTTGCATTGCAACGCGATCTGAAAGACTCACAGCAGGCTTTGGAATCTGCAAGGCATCAGACTGAAGTCATGCAAAACCAGATCGTTGATGCCTCCAAGGGAGCCTTGTTACCAGAGCAGACACAGGCACTCTACAAGGTCACCGGCGTAAAAGTAAATAACCTGTTAACCGGTGGGGTGGATCTGGATAACAAACCAGGTGACGAACTCTGGACGACTTTGGTGACTCCCCATGATGCGGATGGAGAAACCGTAAAGCTTCCCGCCGATTTGGAACTTGAACTGGTTGACCTGAAACAGACCGGAGAAAACCGCAGAGTTGGCATCTGGACCTTTAAAAGTGAGGAAGTCCGTTCGCACTGGTATTCTGGATTTGCTGGCTCCGGATTTCGATTTGAGCTTCCCTGGCAAAGATTGCCCGACAGTGATGATCTGACACTCGTGGTTCGGATGAAGTCACAAGATGGTCGAATTTTCAATACCAACGCCCCACTGAGAATCAGCCAGGTAGACCCTGTGAATAAATCCCCGGTGACTCAGGTTTCCAGAGAGCTGCTTTCACCTGTCGAACCCGCGCGAATCTCGTTCGAAGAAAAACCGGAAAAAGTCGCGGAAGAACTTGATAATCCCTTCAAACAATTGCCGGGAAAACCGAGTTTGCAAAATTCTGACGATGCTTCACCATTCCGAGTGATCACAGCCGAAGAGTAGCTGCCAGTTATTTTTTGGGTCCAACGGCATGAGCCTTTGCCATGGCATCTTCCGCTTCAGGAATTCGTCCACAACGTTGACAGATGACCGAGAGCTGAATGAAAGAAAAATTGTCGTCTGGCTCCAGTTCCGTGACTCTGGTAGCACTGGCAATTGCTTCATCGAACAGGCCTAGTTTTTGATAGTAAACTCCGAGTGCCGAAAGCGCCAGAACGTAGTTTTCATCGATGGCTAATACTTCTTTCAGCTTTTCAACGGCTTTTTCAATATCGCCACTCTCGTAGATCTTGACTGCTTCGTCATACAAATTTGCTGGAGTACTCATCCGCTTGCTCTCTTTTGTCACTAGAATAATTCGGTTGTATTTTGAGGATCTGATCCGGACAATACTGTCTTCGATGACCGTCAGAAGATTGCTGCTCTCAGGGGATTATAGTCCTCTCAGGCAATTTACAAACTACCATTTTTCGGCTCAGATTCTGAATTGGTTTCGAACTGCTATGATAGTGGACGAATTAGAGAGAATCATAGGCAAACAGGTTCCGTTCCTGTAGAATTTGAGAAGATCACTCGTTCATACCAATGGCAAACTTTGTTGAAAGCGGGATGTGCAACCCATCAATTTCACAGAACAGGAAAACAATCCGGTCCCACGTCAGGAATTGATGCTGGTGATCGCTGTCTGCATTTTGGGGGGACTCTTCCGCTGCCTGTTTCTGTCAGACACAGCGATTGAACATTTTGATGAAGGCGTGTATGCCTCGAATTTGTGGTTCAGTCCGGAGCAGGGGGCAGAGTACCCGGGAAGATATTATTATGCGCCGCCGCTCTTTCCATTTTTGATAGAGTGGTCAATGATCTTTCTGGGCAGTGGTGCCTGGGCTACTTTTCTACCTTCACTCTTGTTGGGAATGGCAACCATCCCTCTCATCTGGTGGGTGGCCCGCAACTGGTTTGGACCCGCAGCAGGTCTGGTGGCTGCAATCCTCGCCAGCTGCAGTGATCTCCATCTGATTTACAGCAGAGCCGCCTTGACCGATGTGGGGTTGGGCTTCTTTCTCCTGCTGAGTGTTTATCTCATTTGGAAGAGTTATCTCAGTCAGGACTGGAAGTGGCCGGTTCTGGCAGGCGTCACGGTCGGAGCGGGATGGGCGATCAAATACAATGGATGGCTTCCTTTGGCGGTGGGACTTTCCGGGGTGGTTCCCTGGCTCTTGGTTCATCGTCGACAACTCAGTTCCAAAACGGGTTTCTTCTTGCGGTGGGCAGTGGTGGCATGCGTCGCCTGCCTGGTCTGGTCACCTGTGCTGATGGGGCTTCAGAAGTGGGGAGGTTACTCGGTAGTCGCTACCAATCACAGCCGCTATGTGGTTGGGTTTTCGGGCTGGCTGAATTCCTTTTCCCGGCAGGAGCAAAACCATGGATTGCTGGAAGGGACGCCAGGTTACATTGGGGTCGGTCTGGTCTGTCTGGTGCTCTGCCTTCTGTTGCATATGATCAAGGCTCAAAAACAGATTGCCATCAAGGTGAGACCACGAACTGAACGTTCCACGTGGAATCCGATCTTGATTGGTCTGTTCGCAGCGATACCTCTCGTCGTTGTCTCTCTTTTTGGAATCAGTCCGATGCTTGGTATCTTGGGACTCGAGGGGATCCTGTTGCAATTGTTTTTTTCTGGTAACAGAACCGGTCAAAAGCAAAGCAAAAATGACAATCCTGATTCCGGGTCTTTGAAGCGATCTTTAGCAGCCTGGTTACTGGCAGCCTGGTTTTGCGGATTGTTTCTGGCAACTCCGCTTTACTATCCCTATCCTCGCTTGACGATTCCCTGGACCATTTCAGCCTGGCTGGGTACAGCCGCATGTGTGGGGTGGGTCGAACAGCGTGATACAAAATCGCTGTTCCATTTCTTGTCTGATAACAATAAAGAACGATTTTCATTCATCCCGGAAATCAGTCTGGGAATGATCTTGATACTGGTTCTCTGTTTCATGCCCTGGTCTGTGGCTGCCTGGAAGCCCCGAAATGGACTGGCAGTGGTTTCGCAGCAGGTCCTGTCAGACATACAGGCAGAACCGGTTTCCAGTCCTTCTGAATACATTCTCTACACCTACGCTGAGCCCGGGTTGTTTTTCAACCTCAAGGCTCAAGGGCATCAGCTCACCGCACCTGTCGCCGATTTCCAGTTTCTGGAGTCGCTTCCATCCCAGGTGCCCGTCTATCTGATCACAGGCCCTCATGCCACCAGGGATCCCGATTTCCAAAAGAAGTTCGATCAGGTTCGAGATCACTTTGAACTGGTCAAGACCTATGAGTACTCACCCAGTCTCCTGGTGAGATTGAATCAGGCACACTTGAGTGGGAAAGATGAAACCGAGCCAGTGCTCCTGTATCGGGCGAAGTAATTCTGGCAATCTGGGTGTTCCACGTGAAACACCCAGCAGAGCTAGAACGCGTCCTGTTCATTATAGAGCCATCCATTTTATGATACTCGATTCTAATGGTCTTGGAGACGCTTCTGTTAACCTGGGCACAGGCGGATCAGGTCGAATGCTGTGCGAAAGCCCTCTTGCTTCAAACTGAGAATCGAAATAGAATCCCGCGCCCCGTATGACGCTCCTATTTTTATCAGGCAGTTTACTTGTAAGAAAAGAACGATATGGAAGATCAAAATCAGATACCAGCTGAAAATCCGTCTGAGCAATCAGAAACTCCAGGTACACCCCGACGCCGATTGGGACGTGGTTTGAATGCGCTACTGGGTCGAGGTGGTACGGATGAGGAATCAGAAAACCAGTCAGCAGGAACGGCAGATGCATCGGAGACCTCTGTGCCAGTCGAACAGGATGAGATCGATGTTGATCTCATCGAGCGAAATCCATATCAGCCCCGCCAGGATTTTGCCGCGGATTCGCTCAAGGAACTGGAAGGCAGTATTCGTCAACATGGTGTTCTCCAACCGTTGCTCGTTCGTCCCTTTGACGGGGCATACCAACTGATTGCCGGTGAACGGCGATTGAAGGCGGCCCGCGAAGCCGGGCTCAAAACGGTACCCTGTCGGGTACTGAATCTGGAAGAGCGACAAGTTTGTGAAGTGGCGATCGAGGAAAACCTCAAACGGAAAGATTTGAGTGTTCTGGAAAAAGCACAGGCTTTCAGAAATTACCTGAATCAGTTTGACAGCACGATTGAACAACTGGCTCAGACGCTAAGTCTGGACCGTTCTACCGTTAATAATATGATCCGATTACTGGATCTGGCAGAACCAGTGAAACAGGCTTTGCAGTCAGAGAAGATTTCAGCAGGCCACGCACGGGCACTTCTCAGTCTGGATGAACAACGGCAGGTCAGTGTGTGTGAGCAGATTCAGGCCGAGTCATTATCAGTACGGAAAACCGAAGCGGAAGTTCGTAAGATACTCAAAGGAGAAGTGGATACCGTTCCTTTCGAGAATGCTAGGAAGGCTGCTACAGCACCCGAGATGACAAATCATCTGTTGGATCTGCAGCAGCAGTTGCGGGAAATTCTGGGATCAAAAGTGGAGATCAAACTCAAGAGCGATCATTCGGGGCAAATCTTGATTCCCTTTGATTCCAATGAGACATTTGAGCGGATCACGGGAGTGTTACGGAAGACTGCCTGACAACGAGAACATTGTTTCAAATCAAATTCCTGGCGACCCGAAAAGCAATCAGTTGTTTTTCGGGTTTGCTTTTTGTTGGAGATTCAACAAAATCTGACGGAACGTGGGGTTCTCTGGCTGCAGGCGAAGGAGCGTGTTGGCTGAGTCGAGAGCCTGTTCCCACTTTTGCTGTTTTTCGTATAGCAGAGTCAACATCATGCGGAAGTCAGGCGACAGCGGTTCAAGTTCGCAGGCTTTATTGAGCGCGATCACCGCTTCGTCTTCCCGCCCCAACAGGTAATAGAGTAACCCCAGTCGATAGCGCAGCATCCCGTTCTCAGGGAGCAATTTGACATCCCGGGCCAGAAGTTTGGCTTCTTCGGTACGCAACTGTTTGGCTTCGTCTTTTCTTCCCTGTTGTTCGAGAAGTTGAGCAAGATTGGATCGCGGGCCTGCTACTGCGGGCGATAGTTTTATAGCCGTTCGAAAACTCTGTTCTGCCTGTTTCAAGTCTCCTTGGCTGGTAGATAAAATTCCCAGGCTCATATGGGAACCGGTCTGGTCGCCATCAGCGAGCAACCCTGCTTTATATTCATTCAGTGCGTGTTTCATCGCATCTCTGTTTTTTTGCGTGTCCGGCAAGATGGGCAGCGAAGACAGAATCCGCGCTACTTCGGTTCTTATTCCCCGTGATGAATCGGTCAGACCTTTGGCGAGTAACTTGCCGATCTTGTCCGCTTCATTTTGAGTGGCAGGAGTCCAACCTTCAAAACCACGTAACGCTGCCAGGCGAACGATTTCTTCTTTTGATTTGAGCGCCTTTTCAATCAGTGCTCTGCTTTCAGGTGTATGATACCGGGTTGCTAATAAGGAAACGGCGGTGGCGCGAACGATCGGGCCCACTTCTTTATCACGCGTCAATTTGATGAGAGCACGTTCGGCTTCTGGATTTCCGGATCGGCCCGCTGCCAGGATTTCCCCATAGTGTGGATCGTTACGTCGCTTGGTTCCATACCATTTATCAATGCTCTTTGCCGCCCATTCGGGAGATTCACCAGGCTTGGTATGGCATTGATTGCAGGCGTTGGGCGTACCCAGTTTGACTGTTAAATCAGGTCGTGGAATTCGCAGACTGTGATCTCGCCTGGGGTCAACGACCATGTAGTTCTTGGAGGGCATATGGCATTCGACGCATGAGGCACCCGTGCTGCCTACCTTGTGATGGTGGTGGCCGGGAACATCATACTTGGCATCAAGATGGCATTGAGTACAAAGTTTGTTGCCTTGAAATTTCAGGCGTGTGGAATGAGGGTCATGACAGTCGGTACATCTAACACCTTTGCGATACATTTTGCTCTGTGTAAAAGAACCGAAGACGTAGACTTCATCGTTGATTTGACCATCAGGATGATACAGGTTTTCTTCTAAGAGTGAGAGCGCATAATGGTCGTGGAATCGGTCCAGTGGGGTATGCCCCGGAGCAACGTGTCTCCTGCGTGAGTGGCAAGGGGCACAGCTCTCCAGTTGTGCGGTCGGGTCTTTTCCTTTTAGTTTGGCCAGACCATATCCATAACGTCTATCCCAGAAAATGGAATTCGATTTGGCGAGTTGCACATGAATGGAACCCGGACCATGACAGGCCTCACAACTGACACGCATTTCCGAAAATGAAAAGTGATGTGTGTCGGAAGCGATGTCATAATTTTTGGACCAGTTCGTTGTATGACATTCGGCACACATATGATTCCAGTTTTGAGCGAAGCCGGTCCAGTGTAACGGGTCGTCGGGACCAAACGGTTCATCTGGATTGGCATAGTACCAGCGTTTTTGTTCTGTGTCCCACGTGACAGGTAACACCTGAATCTTGCCTCGTTTCAGTTCGGCCAGATATTGTTGTAGTGGCCTGACTCCAATGACATACTTGACCTCAAACCGGGATCGCTTTCCATCGGGACCTTGTGTGGTGACGTAATATTTATCCCCGACATGGGTCATTAAAGAGGTGATGCCGAAATGTTCGAGTTCTGTATTATTAAAATCACCCAGGACAAATTCAGGAGTTGCCAGATTCATGGCAAGGTCGTGGTCTGAACCTTTCCAGAGAGCCGCTTCTTTCTGGTGACATTCAAAGCAGGTTTGACGACCAACGTATGTTGCCTGTTCCCCTTCCGGAAGTGCCGACCACCAGTCAATGGCCAGGCCGATCGATGTGATTCCCAAAAATATTATGATGCCGTATATCCAGCGCTTCTTCATCGCGTTAATGCTTTGCCAGTTTCTCTCAGGATGATTTTTAAATGGAACGGTTGTAGAACATGTCTTTAATCATACATGCTCTCACCGGGAGACAAGATGGCAGTTTGTCAAGAATCCTGCAGAGAACTCAGAAAAACGACAATCATTTCCCTGTGTGCAGTATACCATCGAATATGTAATACACCATTTACCGAAGATGTGAAAGGCAACCGCGCGCCGAAAAGATTGTCACACTTTGGGGATCGTTTCTTCAGGAGCGGTCTCCTGAGGGACAGGGTATTCTTCTCCCTCAATTCGTAATTCTGTGTCTTCACATATTTTCAGTATTGGCAAGAAACGTTTTGCCATGCGGGCCTGTAAAGTGACTCGAGAATTATCGCTGGAATACTCACGCGATATAATTACAGAATGATCTTCCAGTTGTGAAAGTAACTTCCCATTTCCGACAGGTGTTTCTATTTCAACAATGACATACCCGGAAGCAAGGCGATCAATTACAGCTTGAGACAGACGTTCCAGACCTTCCCCGGAAACGGCACTCACACTGATGCCGTTATCGTATTTTAAACGCAAGACATCAAGTTTAGATCTGTCTTCGATCTTATCCGTTTTGTTAAACACGAGAATTGCATTTTCGTGATCAATGCCAATTTCGTCGAGTACTTTATTGACGGTTTTTATATGGTGTTCGACTTCCGGGTTACTGGAGTCAACTACATGTAGTAGCAGGTCTGCCTGTCGTGCTTCTTCCAATGTCGATTTGAAGGAAGCAACCAGATGGTGAGGAAGGTCTCTGACGAAACCGACTGTATCGCTGAGTAAAATTTCTCCCCAGTGTGGAAGTTGCCAGCGCCTGGTTCGCGTATCAAGCGTAGCAAATAACTGATCGGCAATATAAACATCCGCGCCTGTGAGAGCATTCATTAATGTGCTCTTACCCGCATTCGTATATCCGACGAGTGAAACAGTAAGGTTTTGAAACCGATTGGAAACGGTTCGTTCCCTGCGGCGTTCGACTTCCGTAAGTTTGCGTTTTAATTCTGCAACGCGCCTGTCTAATAATCGACGGTCGGTTTCGAGCTGCTTTTCACCAGGGCCACGGCCTGCACCAACGCCCCCTTCAATTCGTTCCAGGTGAGTCCACAATCGCTTTAATCGAGGACGAAAATAAAGCAGTTGTGCCAGCTCTACCTGCAACTTGGCTTCGTAAGTTTTTGCATGCGTAGCAAAGATATCGAGAATCAATTCACTGCGATCTACAATCACAGTCCCCGTTTCCTCTTCGATGTTTCTTCCCTGTGAAGGGGAAAGATTATTATCAAAAATGATCAGTTCAGCATTGAGGTGATCCACCATTTGCTGGAGTTCTGTCAGCTTCCCTTTTCCCAGGCAAGTGGCAGGATGAGGATGCTCCCGATTTTGAACGAGTGTGCCAACAACCTGGACGCCAGCAGTTTCGACTAAACCTTTCAGTTCATCCAAAGCCTGACTTTTGTCAACATGATTTGAAGGAGATACAACTGAGACCAAAATCGCTTTTTTAGCTTTGACTTGTAGTTCTTCTCGTTTAGGATCCGACAAGGAGGTTCAACCTTATTTGGTGTAGTCTGAGGTGGCTAATTTATGGTTCTCTCTTCTATGTCCCATTTTAACAGGTTGTCATTGAGAGAACAGGCTATTTATTTAGTGGTGACACCAAATACAGTCGTTTAGTTCACAGGCAATTTGTGTGGAGTCTGTATTTCAGCAGTAAATAGTCTGCATGCATAGGTGACTGTACAAAAGTTTATTTGTGGGGTTTCATTAAAACGACATCCAGCGCATCTGCACGGGTGCAGGCTTCCCAGTATGCTTTATATTCCTGGTACTGATCTTCAAATACGATCCCTCCCAGATGATCCACTTTACGTTGACAGATCAGATGTGAATTTTCAACAAAAATGGATGCCTCATAACGACCCCACTCACATTGCAATGTATGTTCGTAAGGCAATCCATAGCCTTGATAACCCGAGGGGATCTCAATTTTGTGATAGTCAGTGAAACGGACGGGGGTGGGAGTTTGCAAGGCGGAAGTTCTTTTTTGAACATTCACAACACCTGCAGAGTGCATGGCCCCAATCCATGGGATGCGAAATAAGATGATCTCTTTGATCTGTCGTGACCATTGGTCAAGTGTGGTTCGATAAGTATAGCTGACATCTTTTGAAATGTCTTTGAGATTGAGAAACCGAGGCGATTCAATTCTGGCGCCCGTCAAGTCAGACGCCAGCTCTTTCTCCATCGTGAGTGCCGTGGATTCTTCGTTGCGGTAAATGTATCGTAAGCGATACTCCAGCGCCATGTCACCCGTTGTTGTCACATCCGCCGTAAATTGATAACTGCAATTTTCAGATAAAACACCGACACAATTGCGATTAATCTGATGACTTTCAGGACTGCAATCGGGAATCGTTGTCAGTTCTCCTCCTTCGGAATTTAAGAGCAGAGCCTGTGTGCCCTGATCATTAGATGGCAAATCTTTGAATGTAACAGGTCCACCGGCCGGGTCCAGCCAGAGTCGGTCTCCGTTATCCAGATCAGCGCAAACTATAGCATGGTCAAACCGAGCGCCTGGCAAGAAGGCAACCCTTCCATTTGTTCGAGTGAGAAGAATGGCAATGTGGGATTTGATTCCCAAATGTCTGAGCATCGAAACCATCAGGGAGGATTTGTCTTTGCAGTCGCCTCGCATGTCCTCCAGCATGGATCCCACTTCACGAGTCTTTTCCAGATTCAGCTCATTGGGGTGCCGGCCATATCTGACATCTTCGGAAGAATATTTATAAATCGAAAAGATCTTTTCTTCTGTGGTTTGATCTTCCTGTGTGAGATCTTCCGACAATTTCTGGATTTGGGAAGGTATCTTGAGAGGCGGTTCTAAATCCTGCATATAGAATTTTGTGACAGGCTGCCAGGAAGGGAGTGTCGTAATATCAACCCACGGTAGCACATCGCGTGCATGTGGAGTGCCATCATCAGTTTCGTAACCGGGAACATCATGCAGGTCCCATTGGTAGACTTGATATTTCCCGTGTTTCCATTTTTGCGGCTCTTCGTCAGTACGATACAATTTATATTCGAGTGAAAATGGTTCCGCAACGGCCACGGTAAAACGAAGTCGTCGGCAGGGAATTGCAAAGCGAAAATATTCCTGACCCCACATGCAGGCAGCAATTCGATCGGGAATAAAAAAATCATATTGCTCATCCAATTCGACTGTCACACCCGGGCGAAGAGGATAAAAATTTAAAGAAGTCTGTCCATAGGGTTGAACAACTTTCCGGGCCTTCTTGTTACCTCCGTCAGGAAGATAGACTTTCGCGGCGTGGATTTTATAGCGAGATGTTTGACGATCATAAATACGAAAAACTTCATCCCACTGCGCTAATGATTCATTGGCATAAATTTTTGTTATGTAATGGGAACGTCGTGTAATTGTTCCATCACGGTGTAATACACAAACCGTATCGGAGACAAGATTGTATTCGCCCCAATGTTGCAGTTCATCATCCGCGATCTCAGGCTGATGAACGTTGTCAATTGAAATACGTGGAGCGAACACGGACGTCTTCCGCGCCATTTTAAACCGAGTGCGCCATAGCTTGCGTTTTGGTTTCAAAGTCAATTCGTTATTGCTTCGATTCAATGCGAGGGACTTCTTTCAGAATGCTTAAAAAACGACGGAAAGTACGTCAGATATTTTAGCGTTAAACCAAGTCTGGATGCCAATATAAGCAGCGTGAAATGCAAGTGGTTCGAGAATTGACAGCGATAGAAATAGAAGAAGCGATCGAAAAATCGATCGCTTCTTACTCGTTATGGCTTGAAGTCTCCAAATACTACTTAGGTCGATTATCTCTTCCTTTTAGCAGCTTTTTTCTTTTTAGCAGCCTTTTTCTTTGGGGCGGCTTTTTTCTTGGCAGCTTTCTTCTTTACAGTCTTCTTTTTAGCTGCTTTCTTTTTGGTAGCCTTCTTTTTGGTCGCTTTCTTTTTGGTAGCTTTCTTAGCAGCTTTCTTTTTAACAGCTTTCTTCTTTACTGCTTTTTTCTTCACTGCTTTTTTCTTTGGAGCAGCCTTCTTTTTTGGTGCTGCTTTTTTCTTTGCCTTTTTCTTTGCCACCGCAAATCCTCCTTTGAGAGTTAAACGAGGGCTGCCTTGCCGCTGGCTCCGGGCTATAAGTCGGCAAAGGTCTGCCACAACGAATAAGAATTGAGTCTGTCAACCTTGACAAACCCCGATGTTTACCCCACAGGAAAATGAAGTGTCATGCAATCATACGATTTTCAAATTGACACTCATTACACAATAAGGACTTACATCCATTTGATGGCAATCATCGTAAATATTTCAGAAAATTCTGCAAGCCAATTCTTTTACTAAATCACAATTTTAGGCTTGTTCTAATGTGAGACGCGCTTTGCGTTTCACGTTGTAAACCTGCAGTCATTGAAAACTTTTTGTTAAGTGTTACTGATAACTGTTAAAAAGCGAAGTCAGTTTAAGACTGTTATTATAGTGTGAAAACGATGTCACAAAAAAACTTTCAGCGCATTGCTTGTCAAAAAAGTGTAAGAAAAAAATGGTTTGTGTGTTTTTAAAACAGCGAAAAAAACAGGTCAAATTTTTTTTGAAGTTTTCAAAAATATTTTTTGATTATTCCTTTTTTTGAGGGTTTCAGACACTTTCCCACACTTCTTTCATGTAACGAAAACTTTCGCGCGCGATGTATTCGCATCCGGGTTCGTAGTCAAAAACTTCTACTGAGATCCATCCTCGATAGCCACTTTCTTTCAGCGCTTTGAAAATCGGATGGTAATCTGTCTCACCCATTCCGGGTCCCAGGAGGTTCGAATCATTCACATGAAAGTGTCCAACTCTGCTATCATATTTGTGAATCAGATCAGGAATTGGTTCCGTTTCCGCGCCTAACATGGCTTTCACATCCTGATGCAGAACAAAATTGTCTGCTTCAACCATGTCAATCAGCTCAACTGCTTCCGCACAAGTGTTTACAAAGTCCGTTTCTTTTGTCGTTAACGGTTCCATGCAAATTCGTACGCCCCTTTTCGATATGGCAGGTAAACAGTTTCGAAATACCTCAGCGGCGTTTGCATAAGCCTGCTCACGCGACATACCCTCTTCCACGTTACGCTGGAAGGGCGAACCAAACACCATTAAATCTCCACCTAGATCAGCACACAGATTTCCGAGCTCAACAAGGTAGTCTGAGGTCTTTTGTCTCACAGCGGCATCAGACGTGGTCAAATGTAACCCATCGGTTTTTGCCAGAAGCCAATGCAGGCCAATGATTTCCAGTCCCCGCTCTTCAGCCGTTTGTTTGATAAAGGCGCGCTGATCCGCAGAAATTTCAGCAGGGCTGTCGGCAAATGCGAACGGCGCTAACTCGATTCCTTGATAGCCGATCTCGGCAATGAGATCGCACTGTTTTTCCCAGTCCCAGTCAACAAACAATTCCTGACAAATGGCAAACTTCATTTAAACATCTCACTTTACTATTGAAAAAGATTGAAGGGTTTCTTTGGTCTTTTTGAGGATAGCAGTCACTGAATCATTCATCGAGTCTTATCTGTAATTCTTACAGCAGCTTTTGAAGATTACTATCACGGAGTTTAAGTCGATTTGCAAGTGAGGCAAAGTATGAATAAACAGGCAATGATCACATATTCAATCAATCGCACAATAGAATCGAGTATCGATTGTATTGATCGATCGGTTTATGTTGTCCAATGGAAAGAGGATAGGTAGTAAGCTGCGGAGAAATGGGGGTAACTGTTAAGTAAAGTTGAGTTTGATGACGAAGTAGATTTTAACTGTCCCCAGTTTTCAATTTATTTTGCTGAAATGAATAAGTAGAGGAATAGACCAATGAAAAATACAACCTGGATTCCCCTTCTGGCGGTCGCCATGATTATGGCCTGCTTCGGAGAGAATGCCCAGGCAGGCTACCTGGGAGCTGGTAGATATAAATGTTGTCCCACAGAAGCGTGTACTTCTTGTGGCGATTACTGTGCTGCCAAAGAATGCTCAAGTACCTGCTATAAAACTGTCGTAGAAACTGTCTGGGAAAAGCAGAATTATACCTGTCAAAAAACAGTGTATGATACAATCTGCGAAAAAGTTCCCGTTCAATACAAAAAGAATGTTTACAAGACTTGCTACCGTGATCAATGCTATACGGTTTGCAAGCCTGTTTATCAAACCTGTTATCGAGACGTCTGCTATAAAGTCTGCCGTCCGGTTTACAAAACCTGCTATCGTACTGTTACCTGCAAACGCCGACGGCCCGTGTATAACACCTGCTACCGGGATGTCTGCTACACAGTCTGCAAGCCGGTTTACAATACCTGTTACCGAGATGTCTGCTACACCGTAAGACGTCCTATTTGTGAAACCCACTATCGGGATGTCTGCTGCACGATTTACAAAACGAATTATAAAACCTGTTATCGTGATGTATGTCGTACTGTCTGCAAGCCCGTTCATACCTGGCACGATGTGGAAGTCTGCTGTGGTGAATGGAAAACAACGACCGAACATTGTCCTGGTCCGATTGTTGAAAAATGTGTCTGTGAGCCTGGTACGTGGGAATACGATTGCAGTTCCTGCTGCCCGATTTACAAACCCGGATGCTGCAAAACAGTGAAGGTTCAATGTCCCGGAACCACTGTGTGTCGACGAATCTGGTGCCCTAAGACAATCACCAGAAAAGTGTGCTGTACTACTTACAAACGTGAGTGCAAAACCGAACGGGTTCCTTACACAGTATGTGAGCGAGTTCCCTGTACGATTACCAAGAAGGTACCTTACACATGTGTCCGTCATGAGTGTGAAACACGAACCAAGAGAGTTCCTTACACTACATGCAAAATGGTACGTGAATGTCGTACTCGCAAAGTGCCTTACACGACTTGTTGCTGGAAAGAAGAATGTGTGACCAAGCAGGTTCCTTACACCACTTGCACCATGGTTTCAGAATGCCGGACCCGCAAGGTTCCTTACACCACCTGTAGCTATGAGCAAAAAACCTGTACTCGCAAAGTTCCTTACACCACTTGTCAGCAAGTTTGCTGCACACGGTATGTAACGCGAACGAAATGTGTGCCACGAACGGTTTGTGTCACTAAAACACGATGTGTGCCAAGGCAAGTCTGCCGCAAGGTACCAGTGACTGTCTGCTGTCCCGCACCAAAGACATGCACTGCACCGGCTCCCAAGACTTGTGTCAGCAACTAGTCAAAGCGATGCCAGAAGGATTTTCAGCAATTGAAAATTGAAACTGCAGAAGGGCGGTTGATCCTAGATCAACCGCCCTTTTTGTGTTTGTAGTGCGCGTCTCCACGTTTTATTGCGACCTCTTTTCCAGATTAGCAAATGAGTTGGTTGGGAGACTCGTATTTTTATACCGCTGGCTAACTCTCGCGCTGGTTTTTATTACAGCTTGGATCCAGGGGTGTTGCTTTTCCTGTTTTTTCGATGGGGTATGTAAACAGGTAACGCCAGACGGCTTCGTGAATGTATTTCCCTCTCGCATTCTTACAGGCACTGCCGCCGGGAACGACTGAGGAATGGGCGCGACGGGTATTCTCTTTGACATCACACTTGGTAATCAACCGACGCGAGTTCTTATAGGGAAATGAAACCTGATCGACATCGACGATGGGACCATGTTCGTTCAGCCCCAGTAATTCCCAGGAACGACAGTAGTGGTCTGCGCTCCAGCCACCATCCAGTACATGAGAAAACCCGAAGAAGCGGTTCGAAGGTGTAGCGGAAGGCAGGTTTTGCCAGTTCTGTAGTTGATCTCGAGGCCCACAGAACATGACAACACGGCCAACTTTTTGATGCACGGCGAAACGGGCTGATGTCGTGGAACCGTGTGAACTTCCCGCCATGATCACGTCTTCCCAACGCAGGTCTTTACCATCTGCCGTGAGATAATAATCCCATTTTCCTTGAGGGTTCTTTTTCGCCAACCACTTCACGAACTGTAGCGCACGTTCCTTCATTCCGTCCGGATGGGGGATATTAACCTGATCGCTGAAGTCTTCGCCGGTTGCTGCTTCCAGCCGCACGTTGCCGCGACACGTTTCTCCCACCGGTTGTTCCCGGCAGACTTTAGAGAACCAGCGGTTCGCGTAATGTACCTGAATGGCATGCAGACCATATTTGGAGAGACGATCAAAAAGTTGGCTATTATATCGCATCATCCAGATCACCAGTTTACCGCGTGGCTTGACCCGCGTATTTACAACCGCGTGTTCGAGATCCTCTACCTTGCCGTCTTTTTCGAAAACGAAATCGATTTCAGGATGTTCTTTAGCACGCGGATCAATTTCACTGGCACGGGCGGTGAGTTTGTATTCCTGTGGTTTACGGTCGGTATACCGTAGTTTTCGCTTGTCCTCCGCCTGCAGAGCGGGGCAGAGTAGTTGAGTCGACAGTGCGAGAAATAAAAGCGATTTCAAATTCATGATCGTTCACCAAAAGAAAAGTAATTCAGGAAGGAAGACTATATACCCAAGTCATTATTATAGAGAGTTGGCTACTGTGAATCCCCGCTCTGACTCTTTCAACTTCTGAGAACTTCGAAAAAGAAAGCCCGAATGGCAAGAAAAAATGTACGCGCAGCCACGGACCCGGTTTACTGGCATGTGTGCATCGGCGGTGATGTTTTCCCAGGAATGGGGAACTCTAAAACATGCCGCCAAACGTTTCCAGGAAGAATGAGCTGACACTGGATGGGTCATCATAGTGCCACATCGTTCGGATCAGGTCATACATCATGACGGTACAGATCCCCATGAATATCGTGGAGATCCCCAGAGCAGCAAATGTTCCTGCGCCCCATTCCGCTTCAGGTGCTGCCATTGCAGCGGATCGACCTCCAGCAAATGCAGCAGGAGCTACAAATTCGGCATGGCTTTCACCACTCTGGAAGGAGTCGTCGAAATCATCATCGTCAGCATCATAAATATCGTCGAAGTCATCTTCGTCTTCATCGAAGACATCAGACATGGAATCATCGCTGGCATAGTCGTCGTCTTCACCAAAGATAGCGGATTCACCATCATCCTCGTCTGAATCCAGAATCACTGATCCAGAAGAACCTCCCGTATTTCCATCTTCGTTCAGCATTAACACACTGGTGTCTGCACTAGAGTCGGAAAGGTCAAAACTGCTGTCATCATCATCGTCCAGTGAGGGGATTTCCAAAGTGGCATTTTTATCATCACTGACAGGCATCATGCTAACGGTTTTATCAACGTCTTCCACATCAAAAGGTTCAAGAGAGATTCCGCTGTCGGCTGTGATGGAAATATCACTCCCGGTATCATCTCCTTCAAGAGAAATACCACTGGAATCTTCATCGACAAGTGAAATTCCGCTTTCGTCGGCTGTTTCCAGAGAGATGCCACTATCCAGCGGGCCTGCTAATGAAATTCCACTATCTGATGCCAGAGAAATTCCACTGTCTTCTGCGAGAATCGATGAGTCTCCACTTTCATCCGCAATCAGAGCCACATCGCTGTCACTTCCCAGGTCAAAGCTATCATCGCCTACCAGCGCCACATCGCTTTCACTGCCAGACAACTCTCCATCATCGGCTACAAGTTTCACATCGCTATCGCTGCCTGAATCCAAATCCAGAATTTCAAAGTCGGGTTCGGGGTCAGAATCAACAAGCTTAACATCACTGTCGCTACCGAGATCAAGACTCGAATCATCGGTTAGCCGGACATCGCTGTCTGAATCTTCGCCGACTGCTACCAGCTCAGGTTCACTGTCAAGCTGCAAGTCATCTCCATCATCGACAACCAGTCGTACATCACTGTCTGAACTGCTCAGCTCGGCGGGGGAATCTTCCTCATCGTGGACACTTCCCCGAATGACGGTCGCTTGCTCGCCGACTTCATCTTCCGCAATGACGCTATCAGACTGATCTTCATCTTCCAGGACGGCAGAACCAAATACGTCGTCCTCATCACCCGACATCAAAGGAATTGACGGATCAGAATCTGGCTGGCGTGAGCGGGCTAACTCCTCAATATCTTCCAGACGAAATTTCCAGGCACCCCTGTCTGCAAAACCGCGAATATCACCACCCTCTCTCAGGCTGTTTAATTCGTCTATTTCCATTCCAAGCTGGGATGCTGCTTCTTCGAGGTTCAGATATTTTTTGGCCATTGTGGCGCGACTCCGACATCAATGATGAAATTTAGGAATTGAGATTGTGTAACTCGTCATCGGACATTTATCTGTGAAATTTCAGTACTTTTGAATCTGAAAACCGGTAGACGAATGCCTTTGTGAATAACTTAAGGGTTCTATCAGATAAAGCTGGCGACATCAGCAAACGCCCCCTGAATTCTGAGTAGAAATAGAATCCTCTACAGAAAGCTTTTGCGAACCCCTTAACTTATCTATATTTATTCTAAAATAGAACCAGTCGGTTGCAAGTACCATCTTGTTGATTGGAGCGTTCTTCAGCAACAAAATACAAATTGAAGCATTTGTCCAGATTTTTCTGGTACGGATTCCCTAAGATAAATCAATTAAACGGGTTATAGTGAATCTGGTTTCGTGATTGTCTGGCTGGCTTAATAATCGCAATAGAGGCAGTCAAACCGTTATTCACTTAGTTCCCTTTTGAGTGCGGCGAGATCCGATTCAATTTGCTCAGAGCGGGTTGGCGAGAGAGCCGATTTGTCACTGGCCATTTCGGCAACATCTTGTGGAGAAGATTCACTCAAGCTACTTTTTTCTGATATCTCCAGTTGTTTTCGTTTTGCTTCAGCCAGACGTGCCTCCAGTGCGTACAAAGTTGTTGTCAGGTGTTCGCAAGTAGCTACTGAAGCCTGGTGTTGCTGTTCAAGTCCTGCCATCAAATCTTCAATTTCCCGCTTCCTCACCAGAGAGTTACGTGCTTCTGGTTCATCGCCCGTCTCCAGTGCAGATTTCGCTGCAGCTTTCCATTGAGAAATCTGTTTCTGATGCTCCTGCAACTCTTCCTGAAGTGCCCGTTCATTAGATGTTGCCGTTTTTACACTCCGATGTGCACCTGCAATCCCCTCTTTCATCTCGGAAATAATCTGTTCAATCTCTTTAACTGGATCAGCAGCATTATTAAGTAAATGAGTTAGATTACAGGTAACAATGTCAGTGAGCCGACTGAAATAGCTCATTCTCCTCTTCTCCGTACTGTTCTAAATGGTTTATGAAAAGAATCTGATTTCGATGGCCCGACTGAGTCAACGGGAATCTCTTCTATGGGGTTCATTCTATTTCTGAAATCTCAAAAATAATTAATTGTGTTGAGGACCGGTGACCCCCATGTGTTTTAATTTCTCTCGTAATTTTTCACGTGCCAGACGCAAACGACTTTTCGCGGTTGCCAAATTGGTATCCATCACTTCTGCTACTTCATTCAGGGTTAATTCTGAGTAATGGTGCAGAGTAAAAGTTAATCTCTGATCTTCTGGAATTGTTCCCAGTAATTCGTCCACAATCAATGCCAATTCCTTGATATTGGCATTCTCCTCTGGTGAAATCACTTCACTGGCCAGCCGATTGAGGGAATCATCTTCATCTGCCTGCTTTCCGGTATACGCCTTAATCAATGCATCATGCGATTGACGGCGGATACTGTCGATCAGCAGGTTACGAGCCACCCGGTACATCCAACCACGAAAGCGCCCTTGTGGCAGATAGTCCCACGATTGATTATAGACGCGCAACAACGTTTCCTGAGAAAGGTCTTCAGATCGTTGGGAGTCCCGGCAGTTTCGGAAAAAAAAACCAATCAGCGGTCCCTGATATTTTTCTACCAGTTCGTCAAAGGCGCGCAGGTCACCATTTTGAATTCGAATCATCAATTGATCGTCTTCTGTCATGGTTTTTTCCTGGAGTGAACAGACTGCTCATGATTCTCTAGAGAGTTCTTCGAATCATTAAATCACTGTTGTCGCTTCGAGCAAAACCGAAGGAACGCGACATCAATGCTTTCTCTTGCGAGATTCTAATATTGTGATCAGAAATCCTATAGAATTCACCTCCAAACCGCTAAGATTTGACTCTTGAACTACTTTTAACTCAATTTGACTGTCAAATTGAGTTAAAAGTTCTACACGTTACGTGACATTGTGAAACGCAATGGAATAAACAGGAACATATGGTGTCGACCTCAGAATCTGTGAAAGTGAAATTGAACTATGGTTATGATGGGGAATTCCATTGTGAAATCCCCGCGGAAAGACTCATATGTTACCATCAGGCTCCGGAGCCTCGGGAAGATGTCTTGCAGGCGACACAGCAGGTCTTGAACAGTCCGCTGGAACTTCCTCCACTTGATTTAGCAGTCGTTCCGGGAGATAAAATCACGATTGTTGTAGATCATCAGACTCCCGCAATCACCGCTATCATTAATTCTTTGTGGAACTACCTTTCTGATTGCGGGATTGAAGCCGGTGATCTGGCAATCCTGCAATCACAGTCCTCTCCACCTGACGTTCAGCAAAAATTAAAAGAGGCAGTCGCTGCGGAACTGCAGGAGAATGCAGAGTGGGTCATTCATGATCCCGAATCGAAAGATGCACTCGGTTATCTGGGTACCTCGGCGGGAGGGGATCGCATTTACCTCTCGAAATATTTAGTCGAAGCAGATTTTATTCTTCCCATAGAGCTAGTGGGTTACGATCCCCTGATCGGATACGCCGGGGGAGGCAGTTCCATCTATCCCGGATTCTCTTCTCAGGAAGCCATTCTCAAGAGTCGCGGTCAGTCACATCGTGAATTGACTCCCACAGAGAGCAGGCCTCTGCGACAGCTGATTGATGAAGTGGGCTGGATGCTTGGTTTGCAATATAGTTTGCAAGTGATTCCTGCTGCAGGCCAGGGGGTTGCTGAATTGGTCTTTGGAAGCAGCGAAGCCGCCTTTCGTAAAGGCAAAGAACTTTTAGATCAGTTCTGGAAACTGGAACCAGGCTATAAATCAGAAATTGTAGTCATTGCCGTCGAAAGCAGTCCGACGGGACACCAGTGGAATCAATTGGGCAGCGTTCTGGAAACGGCCAGAAATCTGGTCACACAGGACGGTCGTGTTGTACTTCTCACTCAGATTGATGAACAGTTCGGCGAAGGCATGAAAATTCTTGCAAGCTGCCACGAACCACATGATGCGATTAAACCACTGCGTGACAAACAGCCCGGAGACCTGGTTACTGCAACACAGATGTCGCTGACTGGTGACTGGGCGTTGATCTGCCTGTTGAGCAAAGCCAGCAGTGATGAAGTCGAGGATCTGTTTATGATTCCACTTGAAGATGAAGCCGAAGTCCAGCGCCTGCTGCAAACAGATGAAACCGTAGCCATTATTGCCTCTGCGCAGCATACTTACGGGCAACTCAAGCAGGAGTAATCCGTTCTCGTTCACTCTCAAGTGGTCGGCAGCTTTGAAGCCTTGAGTACACATTCCTGCACAAAATAGTCATGCTCATAAGAAAAGTCGATATCCTTTTCACGACGGATAATGCGTGCCATATCAGCCACATCATCTCTGTAGCGTGTGTAGCCTGTGAAATTGATATCCTGCTGTCCCTTGCGATATTTTCCTCGGCCGTTCGAAAGGGTTAAGCTGGCTGCCGGCTTGCCAAACGATTGGAGATGGAAGGTTCCCTCTGATCCACAAACGACAATATGTCGCCGATCAAATCCATTCACTTCATTACAGCTGGACTTGATCGTCGCCAGCGCTTTTGGATAACTGAATACGGCCAGCATATTGTCCTGTAATGCATCGTCAATTGCGGAAGCATGTTGTGAGAAGGCGGTAACCTCTTCGGGCCTGCCCAGAATCTGAATGACCAGGTCTATGACATGGCAGCCAAGCTCGAGCATCGTGCCTCCCGGTTGTGGTTCGAGTTTGGCGCGGCTGGTTTTATCCATCTTTTTGCTCATGACTGTATGAACTTCAAAGGGGTCACCGAGCCAACCTTTTTTCAAAAGATCTCTGAGCAGCACAATGCCGGGGTTGTAACGAAACATGTATCCCATCTGAATCAAGAGATGTTTTTTCGCTGCTTGATCTAAAATTCGTTTGAAATGAGGTAGAGAAAGTCCAGCTGGCTTATCAAGATGAATGTGCTTGCCTGCGGCAATACAGGTTTCTGCAGTATCTAACAGATCGGGAACCACTGTCTCGACAGCAACTGCCTGCAGACCATCGATGTTCAGCAGTTGTTCTTCCGTCAAAAAAGGGAGTCCCTTATAAATTCCAGTCGATTCAGCATAGTTGCGACGTTGGTCATCGGGTTCGACAACGCCCACTACTTCGTATTCTTCCGACTTTCGGAAGGCCTGCATCTTTCCACCAGCGTGGGGGTGTCCAACTCCAATCTGCCCGACTTTAATTTTATTCACTTTACGATTCCTTGCTGATCTTTTAGCAGAATAGTTCGCTGTGGCCTCTGATTAGAAAAAAGACGATTCCAGACATCAAACGAGTCACTCCAATGACAGAGGACCCGTAGGAGATTAGAATGTACGCCGTATTTCATCGTAAACGATCGACTCTTCAAACACCACTCCGTTTCTCTATAGATGGGAACATGATGAACCGTTTTCTAGGCTTAGCGATCTTATGTTGCGGGAGTGTCTCTGGCACCATATCGGTTGAAGCGTCGGATTCAAAACCAAATGTCGTATTGTTTTTTATCGATGATTTAGGCTGGAGAGACGTAGGCTTTATGGGCAGTGATTTCTTTGAAACCCCACACATTGATCTTCTCGCTCAGGAGTCGATGCGGTTCACGTCTGCCTATGCCGCAGCCCCGAATTGTGCTCCCAGTCGGGCGTGTTTGATGTCGGGTCAATATACACCTCGACATGGCGTTTATACTGTGGGCGATCCTGCCCGCGGTAAGAATCGACATCGAAAATTGATTCCAGCAAAAAACAAAACCGTCCTCGCGGACAAATTTATCACCATAGCCGACTCACTTTCGAAAGCCGGTTATCGCTGTGCCAGTATGGGTAAATGGCATCTGGGGCAGACTCCACTTTCACAGGGCTTTCAATTGAATATCGCCGGCAATCCCTCGGGCAGTCCCCGCGGTGGTTATTTCAGCCCCTATCGAAATCCACAACTCTCGGATGGTGTGAAGGGCGAATACTTAACAGATCGTCTCACCGATGAAGCATGCAAATTCATCAAAGCTAATGTGAAGTCTCCTTTTTTCCTCTATCTGACTCACTATGCGGTACATACACCTCTACAGGCAAAACAGGCAGAGGTTAAGTATTTTCAATCGAAACCGGCTGGAAAATTACATCAGCATCTTACTTACGCCGCTATGATTAAAAGTATGGATGAAAGTGTGGGACGAGTTCTAAACACACTGAAAGATTTGAAACTGGATAAAAAGACGATCGTCATTTTCACTTCTGATAATGGCGGTTATGGACCTGCCACTACGATGCAACCTTTACGTGGATCAAAGGGAATGCTGTATGAAGGGGGCATTCGAGTTCCGCTTTTAATCAAATGGCCCGGGGTGACGAAAGCGGGGAGCTCAAGTGAGGAACCTGTGATTAACGTTGACTTTTATCCCTCGCTGATGGAAATGACTGGAACACCCAATCCTGAAACTTATCTATTGGATGGGGCAAGCCTGGTTTCCTTGTTGAAAGATCCACAAAGTAAATTGAAAACACGTTCTTTGTTCTGGCACTTTCCCGCGTATCTGCAAAAATACCAGGGCATGCAGCAGCGTTTTCGTACCACCCCCGTTTCTGTGATTCGTCAAGGCGACTGGAAGCTATTGGAGTTCTTTGAAGACGGGCATCAGGAACTATATAATACGCGACTGGATATTAGTGAGACGATGAATCTGGTAAACAGTCATCCTGAAAAAACAAAAGAGTTATCACAGGCACTACATCAGTGGCAAAAACAGGTTCAGGCGGTGATCCCTGCTGAACCAAATCCTCAATATCATTCTGGGAATTGATCCTGCAAAACCAATGAAAGCCGAGACGAAACATTATGTGGGAAGATATTCTCAAGGATTTTATTTACCTCTGGGCTGTGATTGATCCCATTGGTTCCATTCCCGTTTTTATGGCGGTCACTGCGGGTTATAGTAGATCTGTTCAACGGCAAATTGCATTTCGTGCAATCATGACTGCGGGGATTGTATTGATTCTGTTTGCCGTTGGCGGTCAGTTAATATTGGAACTGTTGGAAATTCCTCTTCCTGCCTTTCAGATAGCCGGCGGCCTGGTGCTGTTTCTCTTTGCATTGACGATGATCTTTGGCGAAAGCAAACCAGAGGCAGAAATCGAGGAATCACATAAAATGGAAACTCATCAGAGTAAAGCCGTTTACCCCCTCGCGATTCCTTCCATTGCTTCTCCGGGCGCCATGATGGCGATTGTCTTAATTACCGATAATCATCGCTTTGAGATACAGCAGCAAATGATCGCAACATTAACCATGCTGTCAGTGTTGGCTGTTACCCTGATCTTACTTTTGTTAGCCGGGGCCATTCAAAAAGTTATCGGCGATTCAGGTGCCAGCGTTCTCAGCCGCATTGGTGGACTCATTCTGGCTTCCGTTGCCGTCGACAGCGTGCTGAGTGGAATTAAAACCTATTTCGCACTATAGACCAGGTTCCGTATGATTCTCATCCCCGCGTTAATCCGGTCCATCAGCTGGCTCAGCATGCAGACACATGTTGAGCCATTGCCGGGGAGCCATTTACGTTTTGAGAAGATTAGTTCAGCAGAGTCGGATTAGGATCCCAGCCTGCGACGACGGCATCAGGGGCAAGGACGAATATTTCAACGCGGCGATTTTTCTGCCGTGCTGAGTCATTTTCGTTTGGTACCACAGGCTGATACATACTATACCCTGCAGCGCCCATTCGACCTTGTGTTACTCCGAACTTGGAGAGAGAAAGTACAACCGAGTTGGCCCGGTTCGTCGATAAATGCCAGTTTGTTCTGTGCTGACGCTGAGTTTTTGCTTTCGAGATGGGCTTGTCGTCTGTATGTCCCACTACCAGAACATTCAATCGTTTTGCGTTCCCGTCATTCATAATCGCGGCAAACTGATCCAGAATTTCTTTAGCAGATGATTTGAGGACATCACTTCCAGAGTCAAACAGAATGTCTGAATGAAATTTGCTGACGCCGGTAATTGGATCAAATTCGAAATCGGGATATTTGTCAGCCAGTTCCTGGAAGCGGCGGGTTGCCTCGCCATCCAATGGGCTGGGCTGTCCTTTCGCTGTTTTCATCAAACTCACATATCGCTGCTGCATCTCAGAACGCTCGGCGTTTAAATTATCGAGCCGCTTGTTGGCAATATTTAAGTTGGATTCCAAAGATTGGGCACGCATTGCCAGTTGATCGCGTTCGTGTTGCAGTGCGTTCGCTGACTGCTGAAACTGATCGCGTTGCATCGCCAGTTCCATGCCCTGGTTGTAAAGCTGTTGCGAACGGTACATACTCTGACGAACCTGGGCATTTGGTCCACGCTGACAGGATGTTAGACTGATGGTAAATAAACAGATTGCGCTCAGTAGGCATACCCGTATGATGATGGGCATCTTCAGTGCTCCTTTATCTAACTCTGAATAGAATCACAATTCCGGCTGCGCAAGTCATCACAGAAATGTCAGCTGATTTATTGAAATCAGACATTCCATGTAATTTCACACAACCTTGAAAAGCCAAGCTGATTCAAGGGAAGATGAATGGCATAAAAATCAATTTGAATGGGTTGGTAGGTTTTTTGAGTAGTAATATGCAATGGCATATCCTGCTGTGTTATTGAATCAGTAATGAGAAGTGAGAGAGGTTTACTGGTTCAAAAGCCAACAGAGGCGGATTTATAACGCCTCTTGATTAATGTGCCAAGAGCAAATTGATCGAAAAAGAATTGATTTTGAGAGATTGAAATATCTACAAAAATCACAGGCAATTAGTGCCCTTTTAGTTGACAGTCTGCAATGAAAAAATCAGGCGATGTCCGCCTGAAAATAGACAGATATCACCTGATTTATTGGAGAGAATTGCGAAATTCAACTCATTCGTCTCATAGAGAATCGTTTAATGCTGTGATTCAAGTATTCTTATATCTTCCTGTAGATCTTCGATTGCTCTCTTAATATTTCGTCGGGCAGAGAGAAGAGCATAGTTTTGGGATAAATCTTTTTTCATATTCTTTATGGCCAGTTTTGCTTTTCTGATCTTTTCCTCTTTGGCAAGCACTGTTCTTGTAAATGTAATCTCGGCAGCGGGGTTAACTACGATGTCAGATCCAGAGCTTGATACCGTCCCAGCATGAGAAGCAGAGTCTGTTTGGGAAGTTGCCTCTCGCTGAGTATCTGCCTCCAACTCCAGAGAATATTTTACTTGGTCTTTCTTTAAATTAATAACATACATGTCCAGGATCTCTTGCAACGTATGTTGATAGGAGCCTGAAATTTCTGAGGTGACAGGGCCACCCGCACATTCGTATTCACGATAGACCCAGAAGGGACCTTCTTTCTGTTTTCCTGTCAGAGAGGCATCCTTTGCCGTCTGAATATCGGGTAACAGCAAAGCAATTAAGACTGCCATTGAAGCAACAGCCACCATTAATTCGATCAATGTAAAACCCTTTTTCATTCCTCGCTTCTTAGATGGTAAGTGAATCACCATCTCTCCTTTTTAAATGAATTGACAAAATGTTCTTCAAACAGATTCGAACACACACTTTCAATACCTTTGATATAGAGGCTTCGGTTTAAGATCATGTTTCTGTTTGATGATTTTTATATTGGCTCAGAATGCGAATCATGTGCCAAACCCATATTACACCAACCTGCTGAGGTGCCAGAAATTTCATATCTTGCTGTCAGTGAATAAGATAGAGTCGCTGGTCGCCCTGGTCATTCATCGGAAATTCATTTTTTGATTCATCAAACATACGCGACCGAGATTTTTATTTGCCCGATTGTTGTGCACTCAGGTTCCTCCTGGTTTTCATAGATCGATTTCCTGTCAAAGAATGAATTAGCGACCGGTTTCCTGTTTTGATAACTCAAAACAGGACCTGGGTTCAGCGGTTTGGTCTGATGCCTTACTTTCTAGGGCTCAGCTTGTGCTGTTTTGCAATCATTGGCATTAGTCTAAAGAGATTCCAAATGCAGGGATCATAATGGGGTCTGAGAATTGGTCTTCCACGACCGAATGTGTAGGATAAGAATTGATTTAAGCATGCGCCTCTGATCAATGTGACTCGAAATTGAAACGGTTTCCCTCCCCATAGTTTTCACACAATTGAATACTCTCCCGACAGGAGCCCCTGAATTATGAGATTATGCCGATACCAATATGAAAATAAAATCTCCTGTGGTTTTTATTCAGAAGACAAGATCCTTCCTTTAGCTGCTGCTGCAGAAATGGCGGGTGTAGAACTTGATGAACAGGGGGGGCTCATTCCATTTCTGCCGGGGGGCGCACAGAGAGATGATTGTTTAAACGTAGAAAAGCAGCTGAAGCAGGCTATGGATGAAGAACTGTTTCCGATTTCCGTGATGACTGATGAGGTGCAACTGCTGGTTCCGATTCCTGCTCCTTCAAAATTGATGCTGCTGGCTGGCAATTACTCCAAACATATTGAAGAAGGGGGAGGCAAGGCTGAAGAAAGACAAAAAACCTTCCCTTATGTATTTATGAAACCCCCCTTAACCACTCTGACACATCCGGGGCATCCTGTGGTAATTCCTGAAGTCTCACCCGATCATATTGACTGGGAACTGGAATTGGGAATTGTGATCGGGAAAACATGCAAAGGCGTCTCTGAAGCAGAGGCACTCAACTATGTCGCCGGTTATACCGTCATCAATGATATCTCTGATCGCAAATTTCGCCCCAATCCAGGTCGAACTGAGCGTGAGAAAGACGGCTTCTTTGACTGGTTACATGGAAAATGGCACGACACCTTTTGCCCCATGGGACCTTGCATCACTTCATCAGATGAGATTCAAGATCCGCAGACGCTAAAAATGAAACTCTCCGTGAATGGGAATGTAGAGCAGGATGCTTCGACGGCTGAAATGATTTTCCCGGTCGCTGCCATTATTGAATTCATCTCCAGTTATGTGCGTCTGGAACCGGGAGACGTGATTGCCACGGGTACGCCCAGCGGTGTCGGGGCATCAAAAAATAAATTCCTCAAACACGGCGATGAACTGAAAGCCGAGATCGAAAACATCGGCGTACTGCAAAATCCTGTGGACTGAATGTAGTCGCTACAATTTTGTCTAAATCTGCCGATGCAAACCAGAAAAGTGGTGGTTGAGCGACGCGGTTGTTCTCGTTTCCACCACACTTTTTTCATTTCTACAACACTCTCGAATCCCTCCTGATTGAGACATCCAAAAAAGCACATTCTAAAACGAATCTGATGCACGGTTTATGCAGCAGCGTCTCAGTTTCTGCGCAGACGGCACATTTCTTGCAACACTTCTAAAGTCAGGCAATCGAATGAAATCAATGCATTCGCCGTCAACTCACATACCCCCGCACTGGATCACAATAGAATCATAATGACTTTATCGTACATGTTAGTGGAATGGAGACCCCCGTTTTCAAGTAACTGATTTGGATGAAAATTCCCGTTTTTAATATATCTGCCACGATCAGGAATTCTCTGATCTAGCCGGGCCGGTTCCTGTCTGCAGGATCAATCTGGCATCTGTTCCCAAGTCTCTCATTCTTATGGTTCGGCCCAATCATCTGAGTGGGAGGCTTGTTTTATTTCCGCGGCAGCAGCAATTCCTGCTGAATAGCCTCATTTTCCTGCCGTCAGTTTGATGTCAGTTGACGCGATTTTGAGACAAGTTTGGGAACGACTTCTATGAACTGAGGAACAAAGAATGTTCTAAGTCTATCTGATTTAGTGGCTTATGAAAGTATCTCAGGGAAAGCAGTATTCCGGCACACTTATAGCGATTGTTTTGTTTACAGCAGACGGACAAGTAGGTGATGAGCTATGAAATCTCAACCGGCCTGCAATTTGAGTGTCAGTCAACAATGAGAGAAAGCAAAAGATTACTTTTTACTGCACTCATTCTTTTTCATTTTTCCAAGGAGCGAAACGATGCAAAACAAAACAGATGTGGTCAACCAGGCCCAGGCAACTCCTCGAAAATTCAAAGGACTTAAAATGGTTCTTTGTATGGGACTGGCCATGGGGGGAGCCCTGTTGCTGACGCCAACTCAACAGGCCGAGGCAGGGGGATGTTATTCAGGTTATGGATATGGTGGTTTCGGTGGCTACGGCTATAGCTCACGTAGTTTTGGTTACTCAAATTACTACCCCTCTTACCGTTCTGGCTTCTCATACAGAAGCCCCTCCTTCGGGATTGGGATTTATAGCGGCGGACGAGGCTACGGTGGCGGAAGTTATTATGGTGGATACCGAAGTGGTTACCGTGGTGGGTATGGACACCGTGGTCACGGACATCGTGGCGGTCATGGGCATCGTGGTGGTCATGGTCATCGACGATAAGATATGAGAAATTTCAATGAGTGATGACAAAGACATGTTTGAGTTTAGGCTCTGTTCTTAGTGGACAGAGCCTTTTCTCTTAGGGAACCTGGGGGCATTGAGCGGTGTCTCTGGTTGGTACTTGAAGACATGCAGAATCTGGAAACATGACTGCAGGAGAGCCCTGTGGAAGGAATTCAAGACACGTTTGAGTCAAAATTTCTGGTTCAGAGCTGACAAAAAGGTTCAAATGCAGCCTGTGATTGGCTTTAAAAGGGAGAACTCTCTCGCTAGAATATCTCTTTCCCTTCCGGGACATGCACCCCTAGCTCAATTGGATAGAGCATCGGTTTACGAAACCGAAGGTTGCTGGTTCGAATCCAGCGGGGTGTACTTCTTATCTCACACTGAGAAAACCACTTGCAATCACAAGGCCTTTGTTCACCAAGCGAAGGCCTTTTTGTGTTTCCACACATATTCCTGAGCGATGCCTCAGCAATTCCTGTCGATTTCGGAATCTCTAATGATGTCCGATTGTCAAGGCAACCAGGGGAAGCAGTTTACTTTTGCAGATTGGTCTTTTCTGAAGCGGTGATGGAAATAATTAACCATGGTGCGGAAAAAGTGACGCGGGCATTCTTGATGAGCGAAGCGATCAGAGGGTCTGCATCCGGAATGAGTTTCTTCAGAAGATTGTGGGATTGATTCAATCTTGCCATCAGCTGGATAAATTTGGCATCTTTAGAGTTTGCCTGAATCCATAGTTCCATCTCTGGATTTTTGGGGCGCCCAGGAACTGCGGGAGGCGTGGGAACAGGAGCATCTTTAGGACCGTAATAGGCCTGCAGGTACTTCTCTGCAGTGGAAAGCTGATAGATCCAGTCTTTCGTTTCTGGAAAGAGTTTGTGTAAGGATCGTTCTAAGGGAATCGTCTGATTCAATTCCGCGATGATGGCGTCTGCTTCAGCATTCACAAATTCCTCAAGATATTGGATCGCATAGGGAATGGCCTGTTGCTCGGCCTCGCTTTGCAAGAGTTTCACACCCGTTTTAGCTACTGGCTGTGTTAAAACACGGAATGGGAGAATGCGTTGAGATTCAACCTGGCTGACCGAGGTCGTTAAGCTGACCTCGCTGGAAGTATTTCCATTAAAATAATGCATTCCATCAAAGAGGACTCTTTTCTTGACCACAAACGTGGCTGTCACTGTTCCATCGACTCTTGTTTTTCCCCGCGTTCCCTGAAAGCATCCGCTCGCTTCTCCCTTAGCTGTGATGATAAATGCTGCCTCTTCCTTTCCAGGCTGCATTTCAATCGATGTTGTAGCGCGCCCCTTGGCTGTCCCAGTGACATTACCATTCAGAATTCTGGCCTGGAAGGGGATCTCTGCCTCAATCACGTCATCTGTGAATTCATCAATCAGAGATTTTGAGACACGTAAGATAATCCCTTCATGCTTCAGTTCAGATTTATTCAATCCCTCATAATTGGGACCTTCTTGAGCAGAGAGGTGTGAATTACAGCCTAACCAGAATGTGATACAGGCTGCCAAAAAATTCCGGAGAATGGATTTATACATCATTGTTCTCCCCTGGATTTGCTTTCTTTGATTTGTCATCTTCAGGTACCTCAGTCACGATCGGCTTCAAAATTGTACCTTGCACTCTCAATATGAGTGGTTTCACTTTAATACCTTTCGCTGGTTTTTCGTCATTCCCAAGGATTTGAGGCACCTCAATTGTCAAGTCAAGTGATTCATCAATGCCCACGGATCCTTGCGAACGGACTATCAAATCAGGAGCAATATCCGGAAATCCAAATGACAAGCCTTCGTGAAAAATTCTTCCCTCTCGTATCTCAAATATGATGGTTGTATCTTTGGCCAGGCGGATTACGTCGGGAACCTTAACCTCGTGTGTTTCGGCTAAAACACTGACAAGATCTCGTAACAGTGGTGTCTTGAATTCACCTGCCAGATTATGAATCGTCAACACTCCTTTAATTTTCAGATCGCGGATCGCTTCATCGTTGTTTGCTGAGTCTAAGGGAACCAGAAATTCTTCGAACTTGCATGAGAAGCTCCCGGCAACGGCAGCAACATCAGCCAGGACGGGATCAATCAACTGTAAAAACTCGTCACACAGTTCAGTCGTCAATGGTTGGTGATCATATAGCGTAAATTGACCAAGGCTTAACCATTCGCCGGATGCATCACGTTTCACCTCTGCATCCAGATTGAGATCTCTCAAGTCGATGATTGGTTCGTCCTCGCCATCAACTTCTACCAATATTTTGGTGTCTTTTAAGTGTGCCTTAAAGAACAGGCCCCCTTCTTGGACGACATCCTCATTATCTTTGAGAGGCAGTTTGAGATGAATGGCTAATCTCTCAACCTGAACAGTGCCAACGTCTGGCGCTTTGAACCAAAGCTGGGGAAGAGAGCTGAAGACTGTGAGTTGCTTCACACTGATGTTAACGCGCTCGTCAGAACTGAGAACCGACACTTTCTTCAGTTCTGTAGGCGTAATCCATCCTAAAGAGGCATCGTCGGTGGTAATAGAGAGGTAGGGATCATTTTGCAGCGTGTTGATGATTGGATCACGTAATGGTGTGTGCGCGATCAACCAGGGAGCGCAAGCAAGAATCAAAAAGAAAACAATGCCGACATAGACAAGTCGCCTTTTGATTTGTCTCGATGGAACTCGTGCTTCGTTGGTTTCCGACAATTGATTCATTGGTTCTTAAGAGGTGCTTCTGGATGGGATTTCAGAACAAGACTCTGTTCATATCCCGGACAGAGAAAATTTCTGTATTTGGTTGTAACTCGCGCCAATACTCTTTTCAAGCTTTTTCTCCCACTGACCTTCCCCCGATGTTAGTACCAGCCTAAGTGAGAGAATCGGGGTTCATGGGGTCGGTGTTCTTCTGGAGTGAGGCCGTAGGCCGAACGGAAGAAGAACACCGCGCGGCAAATGCCGCAGGGGTTTGGTAATTCAAT
>JAHZKX010000034.1 GCA_022600195.1 Planctomycetota bacterium | reverse complement strand
TCATGGGGCCGGAGCGTGAGTCAGGAGCTGATAAAACTTTCGAATAACACTTGGGAAGTCTTCCAGCCAGCGCAAAAGAAAAACCCTGATGTCGTAAAATACGACATCAGGGTTTTAAAGTGGCGGGGACAGGATTCGAACAAAGTGGGAAACGCACTATACATAGCGAGAATCCAAATCAAGGTGACGCAGAATCCGGCGCACTCGCTGCAGGGGATGTCCAGATCGACCCCGATTTGGAGTTCATCACCAGAGCTTGGCCAAATCTTTCAGACACTGTAAGAAATCAGTTAGTCCATTTGATCAAAGAGAGCCGGCAGGACTCAGAGCAATTTTCCGAAATAATACAGAGGTAGTAAAATAGAAGATTTTTAGAATTCTGATCGCATGCAATATGCGGTGCAGTTGGAAATTTAACTAGATAGCAGGGCGCTGTGATTTTTTTTCACGGCGCTTTTTTTTGCGCTATCACTCACGATGCGTTATTACATTCAAGGGAATTTAAAAATTGTCCTATGGGGTAGCCAGCCGGTCCCCATCGCATGAACAAATTCATTTAAAATAAGACGAACACAAACGCAGGAATCCGAATCTTTCCGACCTTGTTAGCGAATTCGCTATGAATCTTAAAGTTAGCACACTGGGACACGATTATACTTATCAGAATACAAAGCAAAACGTTGAGCAGTCCTGAGTTGAATTGCAACATTCGGTCTATAACGTAGACCAAAAGTTAATCGCGCTATGACCAATCTCGACTAATATTGCGGGAGCAGCAACGTAAATCTTCGAGTTTTTCCGAACTAAGTAGCACCTATGCTATGAATCTTAAGTTAGCACACTGAAAGACGAGTAAAATTATGGCAGCTATATCGCACGGTGGTGAATATTTCTGAGATTAAAATCAACAATGTTGTACATTTCTGGGCGGTAATGCCACTTCACTTTTTTTCGTAAGGAGGTAGATTGGTTTCAACGTAGCCGAGTACGGCAGAATCTAAGCGTGACCAACGGTGACCGAATAGTTTGAGTCACCAGATTTCAAGAATAGATATTTTAAGGAAAAATGAAAATGAGCACAGTAACCGAAACACAGTCAATTCTGATGACTGAAAAACAAGTTGCTCAACTACTGGGCTGTTGCGATCGTACCGTCTGGCAAATGCGAAAAGACGGTAAAATTCGTTGCGTCAAGATCGGTGCTGCCGTTCGTTATACGCAAGCAGAGGTTGACCGATTCATTGAAGCAATGACAACCCCGTTAAATGAGGAAACCTCCGAGTGCTCGTAACACTCGGAGGTTCTTAGTTTCCTGTTGTGCGAAGAACAAGAAAACGTTTTCAAAAGGTACTCTAATGATACTTAAATTCCGTAAAAAGTCAACGTCCTCTTGCTGGGAGGTACGTTGATGATTCAAGCATTTTCCAACTACGATAAAGAAGAAGTCAGAGTAAAAGCAAAGGGCAGATGGCCTGAAATTATTATTCATTTAGCAGGCATCGACCCTGAATTACTGGATGATACAAAAGAGCATCCTTGCCCGAAATGTGGCGGCACGACCCGCTTTCGAATGATCAACATTCTGGAAGGGGCGGGGCGCTGCAATCAATGCTTTTCTGAAAAGTGCGGTGATGGTTTCGCTCTACTCTGCTGGCTGCTTGACTGGACTTTCGACGAAGCTGTGAATCAGGTCGGCGAATACATAAATGCAACACCAGTTAAGAAAAACAAGAGCAAATCCGCCAAGCCAGCCCCGGGACTGACTGATCAGATTGAATTCCTTGCACCTGATCGGGAACAATTCGATGTCTGGGCAGCTCATAAGCCACCAGTGACCGGGGCAGCAGCGAAAGCAGCAGGCGCCAGGCTCTGTATCTGGCCGAAAAATGCACCACAGAGCAAGCGTTTTGCGTGTATCGGGTTTCCCGCTTACCGCGACTCTGATGAGCCAGTCGGGTGGATTTTGTATCGCCTGGACGGTCAAAACTTTCCCGCGATCCCAGGCGGATTGAAAGAGCGCAAGACACATAATGTCCGCGGCTCACGTGATGGCTGGGTTTTCGTTGGTGGTCGGTCTCAGATTGAAGCGGCGCATACCATCGTCAAGATGGAAGGCATACCAGATGCACTCTCAATCTTTCCTTATCTTCCCGATGGCTATGCCGTCACAACAAATATCTGTGGTGCGAAAGGGGCAGCAAAATGTCTTTAAGTTTATTTTCAGGAAAAAATATCATCGTTGTACCAGATCATGATGAAACGGGTATCAGAGGCGGGGAAGCATTCGCCTGCGAAATCTGCCCTTATGTGCCAGAAGTCAAGATTCCAGATATCTCACAGGAAATCCCTGACGAAGTGAATGATTTTCGGGACCTGATGAATCACAATCGACAATCTGGAATTGAATATCAGTCCACAGTCGACCGTCTGCTGAAACAGGCGGAAGAGTTGCCAGCATTCCAACCGGAACAGAAACCCGGTCAGGATACAACGGCATCTATCGAGCATGATAAACCAGAGGAATACGAATCAATCCCAACGGACTGCTTCCCACCGGTTCTGTCTCATTTCATTGTGCATGTATCAGAATCCATCGGCTGCGATCCTTCATTCGTGGCCATGCCCCTCCTGTCAATTGTCGGCTCGCTGATCGGAATGACGCGGGAACTGTTTTTCAATCGTGGATATCGCATTCCTCCCATTCTCTGGACTGCGATCATCGGAGAAAGTGGTACAGGGAAGTCACCCGGCTTTTATGCGGCCATGAAACCGCTGCTGCGATTACAGACTCTTGACGAGCAGAAGAACTGTGAACTTCTCTCCTGCTACGATAAAGATATCATGACCTATGATATTGAGATCAAGAAGTGGACACAAAAACTCAGTAATTCAGATACGATCCCACCGGACGAACCTGACAAGCCCGAATATCCACCAATCAAAGCCCATTGCGTCGATGACACGACGACGGAAAAACTGGCAGAACTATTCAGGGATAACCCGAAAGGCGTCTTACAGCACAAAGACGAACTGTCAGGACTATTTGGTGGTTTTGACAAGTACACTGCTGCAAAAGGCTCTGACTCCGCCTTGTATCTGAAGTTGTATGATGCAAGCTCGATTCAGGTACACCGCAAGTCTCAACGCCTGCCACTCTACGTTAAGCGTGCAGCTCTGAGTTTAACGGGCGGTATTCAGCCGGACGTCTTTAAAAGCACCATGACGAATGACTATCGACAAAATGGGATGCTGGCACGTTTTATTTTCGCAAATCCCCCGCCTAAACCACTCCCATTCCCCTCGGAAGAGGGAACACCAAAGAAAGTCTTAGAACAGCTTGACGAACTGTTCGACACATTAAACAAATATCAGCCTTATCGCATAGAAGAAGACTGTTTCATTCCACTGCGGGTATACCTGACCAATGAAGCCAGAAACGCTTATCAAACCTTTTATGAAGGCAGCAATGATGAATGGTATTTCAGCGACAGCCAGGAACGTTCGGCCTGGTCCAAGTTAAAGTCCACAGCGTTGCGCATCGCCCTGATTTTTCATTGTGTCGAAAATGCACAGTCTTCAAAGGAGAATCAACGCATCAGCAAAAAAACCATGCTGAATGCCATCCGTCTTGTGGAATGGTTCAAGAAAGAGACACTCCACGTCTATCAGATCCTCGAACCCCGAGAGCAGGCCAAGCAGACACCCAAGCAGTCCCAGAGAACCCGTCTGATTGAATACATCAAAGGCAAGGGCGGCACGGTGACCATCAGACAAGTCCAACGCGGTATCAAACACATCAATAAATCAGTTGATGCCGCAAAAGCACTTAAAGAACTGGTCGAAGACGATCTGGGAAAGATGGTGAATCAGGAGTCAGACAAACCGGGACAACCTCAACTGGTCTTTCAGCTGTTCGCACCGTCGACGGGTCGACAGTTGACAGCTTTAACCAAAAACAGCGGGGATGATCAAGCAGCTGTCGACTCGAAAGCATGGTATCCCCAGACAGCAGCAGAAAACACTCCAGAGCAAAGCGAAGAGGGAGTACCAGATGACCTGGGAGAATTTATGGATGAACAGTTCTAACCATGATGATGACCGCCTTACATTGAGCGGCGGGTCCTTCGATAAGGGGGGACCTACCGCGCGAGGTCATCATGGCACAAATCGGCGGAATGCATCATTTATTGGGGTGCATCACCACCACCATACGGGGCATTCGATAATTTCTACAGTACGCCAAAAATGGAACCACAGCACCGGCACAATTTTCCGTAGCCAAAAAAACAAGAAAGGGGGGGTTAAGCTGGATGTGTGCAAAAAAAGCAGTAGGGGGGGCAAAAGGTACTTTCCAGCATTCTAAATTCCTAACGTATTTCGGCTATCGCGGAAAAAAAGTCCCATAGGACATGAAATATGGTTTCTTCTACTTCCACTTTTAAGGCAGACAATGAGCATGAAATCCCGGAATGAAAGTCCCTGCACAGAATCAAAAGGTACTTCCAGAGGGGGGATACACCTCGCTGGTTTCGCGTCGCATTTCCCTCGCACATCAAAAATAATTTAGGGAGTGTCAGTCGGTCATGTTTTACAAATACGCTACAAACAAAGGGTTTTGTGAATGGTAGTCAGAGAACACTGTCAGGATGCCGAGCGCATCTTTCTGCCGCTGCTGCAATCAGTTTTCACCCTTTATTGACGAAAATTTTCGAGAAGATCGAAATACCCTGGCATAACAAACAAGTCAAAGGACCCACGCGGGTGCGATCTGGCACAAATCGACGCAATCAGGATTTCTTGGAGATACATCATCATCCCTACAGATTGAGAAGATGCGAACCACGTACTTTGTCACATCTGTTTTTTGGCAATTTAATTGAAAAGCAGGTCTTCACAGAATCATCATGACACCTGCTTGAACACATCTGTTTTTCTGTGTAGTATCGAAGACTTGTTAAAATGTTTAGTTATCGAGAGTTACAAACACTGAATACAGCAGCTTAGAATCAGGAATCAATGAATCAGCAAAACTTATCCTCTTTCATCTGGTCGGTCGCCGATCTGCTCCGTGGCGATTACAAACAGTCCGAATACGGCAAAGTCATTCTGCCGTTCACCATCCTGCGGCGCCTCGACTGTGTACTGGAACCGACTAAAGCCGCCGTCCTCAAGGAAAAAGAGAAACGCGAAAAAGCCAAACTGAACCCGGAACCATTCCTGCTCAAAAAGTCCGGTCAGTTCTTCTACAATACGTCCCCCCTCGATGTCAAAAAACTGATGGGTGATCAGGACCACATCAGCGAGAACCTGTTTTCCTATGTGCAGGCCTTTTCTCCCGCCGTCCGTGATATCTTTGAATGTTTCGAATTTCACACTCAGATCGAACGGCTGGCGAAAGCCAACCTGCTGTATCTGGTCACAGAAAAGTTCGCCAATATCGACCTGCACCCCGAGTTTGTGACCAATGCGCAAATGGGGTCGGTCTTTGAAGAACTGATTCGCAAATTCGCCGAACTCTCCAACGAAACCGCAGGGGAGCACTTCACCCCCCGCGAAGTCATTCGGCTGATGGTCAATCTCCTGTTCATCGAAGATGACGACGCGTTGACCAAACCCGGCATCGTGCGTTCCCTTTACGACCCGACTGCCGGAACCGGGGGCATGCTCTCTGTCGCTGAAGAACACCTGAGCGGCCAGAACCCCGACGCGCGGCTGGTCATGTACGGCCAGGAACTCAATGGCGAATCCTACGCGATCTGTAAAGCCGACATGCTCATCAAAGGGCAGGACATCAGCCAGATCATCCACGGCAACACACTCTCCGATGACGGGCTTCCCGACAAACACTTCGACTATATGCTCTCCAATCCCCCGTTCGGCGTCGAATGGAAAAAGATCAAGAAGGAAATCAAAAAGGAACACGAGCAGGACGGTTTCAACGGGCGGTTCGGCCCCGGTTTGCCCCGCGTCAGTGATGGCTCACTGCTGTTCCTGATGCACCTGATCTCCAAGATGCGGCCCGCTAAAGATGGTGGCAGCCGGTTTGGCATCGTCCTCAACGGGTCGCCCCTGTTTACCGGCAACGCGGGCAGTGGAGAAAGCGAAATCCGCCGCTATGTACTCGAAAACGATCTGCTGGAAGCCATCATCGGCCTGCCAACCGACATGTTCTACAACACGGGCATCAGCACTTACATCTGGATTGTCACCAACCGCAAACCAAAACACCGTAAAGGCAAGGTGCAACTAGTCGACGCCAGTGACATGTGGCAGAAGATGCGCAAAAGTCTGGGCAGTAAACGCAAGGAACTCAGCAGCGAACATATCGAAGAGATCACGAAGCTATTCGGCAATGCCAAAAAAGTGACCAAAGCGGGTACTCCCCTCAGCCGGATCTTCAAAAACAGCGAATTTGGCTATCAAACCATCACCGTCGAGCGCCCTGAATACGATGAAGATGGCAATATCGTGGTCGAGACCAAAGGCAAACGCAAAGGTCAGCCCAAACCCGACTCAAAGTTACGAGACACAGAAGACGTCCCCCTCAGCGAAGACATCAAGGCCTATTTCCAACGGGAAGTGATTCCCCATGTCGCCGATGCCTGGATCGACCATGACAAAACCAAGATCGGCTACGAAATCCCCTTCAACCGTCATTTCTACGTCTTTAAACCACCCCGAGAACTGGATGATATCGACGCGGAGTTGAAAGGCGTTACAGATAAGATCGTCACCATGATCGGGGAGCTGTCACAATGAGTTTTCCGGCTTACGACGATTACATGGAAAGCAGCGTTGAATGGTTGACGGAGATTCCGCGAAATTGGGATGTCGTACCGATCAAGCGCGTCGGACGCTTGAAAGGTGGTGCGGGCTTCCCACATGCCGACCAAGGCGTCGAAGGGGAATTGCTCGACTTTCACAAAGTCAACGCATTGTCACGAGCCGACGCCGACGGCTACCTTGCACCAAGCGACAACACGATTTCGCCCGATACGGCCAGTCGTCTTGGTGCGTTCGTGTTTCCACCAGAAACAATCGTGTTCGCAAAAGTCGGTGCTGCGTTGCTACTCAGTCGAATCCGAATCATTGGTAACGACTCGTGCATCGACAACAACATGATGGGATTGATTGTCCATCAAGAGTTGTTCGACGTTACGTTTATTCGTTACGCGATGGAACTCGTTAGATTTGATCTGATCGCCAATCCCGGCGCGGTGCCATCATTAAACGAAGGGCAGATAGGCAACTTTCGATTGCCCACACCCACGGATATCGACGAGCAAAAGACCATCGCGAATTTCCTCGATGCGGAAACGTCGAAGATCGACGCGTTGGTGGCGGAGCAGCGGCGGTTGATTGAGTTGCTGAAGGAAAAGCGGCAGGCGGTCATCAGTCACGCGGTCACCAAAGGCCTGAACCCCAACGCCCCCATGAAAGACAGCGGCATCGAATGGCTGGGCGAGGTGCCGGAACATTGGGAGGTGAAAAAGTTCAAGCATCTACTATCCATGATTGTAGATAATAGAGGTAGAACACCACAATTCGGCGACGAAGGTGTTCCCATGCTTGAAGCTAAGCAGATCACGGAAGGAACTCGCCACCCATCACGCAGCTTTATTAAATTTGTTCCCCGTGAAGTCGTCGATCAATTTGAACGTGACAAGGTTTGTGAAGGAGATGTTCTGATAACAACCGTAGGTGCAACCGCAGGAAGAGCAGTTTTAGTCGATGCCAGCCCTGACTATTTCATTGCCCAAAACGTCATTGGAATGCGTCCGAAATCAGAAGTGCTACCTGACTACCTGTTTTACTTAGTAATCTCTGATTTCTTCTATTCTTCGTTGATGATGACTAATAAATCAAACACCATTGATAACCTAAAGGTATCCGTTTTCATTAACAATTACTGCACATTACCACCAAAAGAAGAACAGGCACCGATAGTAGAATACTTGAACGAACATCTTGAAACCTTTACACAGTTACAAGCCGAAGCCAAAGGAGCCATCGAACTCCTTCAAGAACGCCGCACCGCTCTGATCTCTGCCGCCGTCACCGGAAAAATTGATGTCCGAGAATACGCAACACAGGAGACCACATGAACCAAACACCAAAAACTATTCAGATCTTTCTGCCCGGTGGTGACCCACAGGGTATTCGCATTGCCGAGATCACCACGCGGATTCTGCAGGTCATCGAAGTGCCGCGGAGCCTGCTCAGTCAGTTTTCCCAGATGCCGGAAAGCAATCAGGTGGGTGTCTACTTCCTGTTCGGGGAATCGGATGAGAACGATGAGCCACAAGTCTATATCGGCCAGACAGGCGATCTCGGCTCCCGACTCGCTACGCACAACAAGAAAAAAGATTTCTGGGAACGGGCACTGGTGATCATTTCTCAAACCAACAGCCTCACGCAAACCCATGCACTCTTCCTGGAATGGTATTGCCTGCAGGCCTGTCGAAAAGCAGCACGTTACGCAGACGAAAACGGCAACAGCGGCAGCCAGCCCCATACGCCGCCGCCTTTAAAAGCAGATTGCCTGGAGATATTTGATACTGCTAAAACGCTAATGGCGACTCTGGGTTACCCGATATTTGAGTCCCTTAGTAAGCCCGATACCAACTCAGAAGAAAACCAGATATTCATGTGTAAGGGTTCGGAGGCTGATGCCCGAGGGCTATACACATCTGAGGGCTTTGTGGTCCTGAAAGGGTCAAGTGGCCGAACTGATGCAGTGAGTTCTATGGCTCCGCGGTGGATCAATTTCCGAGAGAAGCTCATCTCTTCGGATGTTGTGAAGGAAACTGACGGGCGCCTTGTATTTCAGAGGGACCATCTTTTCAGTTCACCAAGTGCAGCGGCAACGGCAGTCATGGCGCGACAAGCGAACGGTTGGATTGAATGGGTTGATGAGTCAGGAAAGACTCTTGATGAAGTTGTTAGGCAACAGGATGAGGCGTAGGACATAGTAATGGCACTTCACAACGAAATCGAATTCGAGAACGAAATCTGCGAACAGCTGGCCGACGCAGGATGGCTCTATGCGGAAAAAGACGCCGAGAATTATAACCGGCAACTGGCTCTTTATCCGGCAGATGTGCTGGCCTGGGTGCAAGAGACGCAGTCCGAAGCCTGGGAGGTTCTGACAAAGAATCACGGGGCTGCCGCCGGTCAGACGCTATTGAATCGGCTGCGGGATTCGTTGAATCACAGCGATACGCTCACCGTGTTGCGAAAGGGCTTTGATGTACTGGGCATGAAGCACAAAATCAGGATGGCCCAATTCAAACCCGCACTGGCAATCAATCCGGAGATCATGCAACGTTACGCCGCCAACCGGCTGCGCGTGGTGAGACAGGTGCGGTATTCTCTGCATAACGAAAACAGTATTGATCTGGTTCTGTTTCTGAACGGTCTCCCCATCGCAACCATCGAATTGAAAACAGACAACACACAGAGTATTGATGATGCCGTGAATCAGTATCGTCATGATCGGAACCCCCATCCGAAAGGACAGGCGGTTGAGCCGCTGTTGTCATTCCCCTCGGGGGCCTTGGTGCATTTTGCAGTCAGTAGTAGCGAAGCCAGAATGACCACCCATCTGGCGGGAACTGAAACGACGTTTCTGCCGTTCAACCTGGGGGACAATGGCGCCGCAGGAAACCCGGTCAACCCCGACGGGTACATGGTCTCTTATCTCTGGGAGCAGGTCTGGCAGCGTGAAGGTTTGCTGGAAATTCTCGGTCGATACATGGTCGCCGAACGGGACAAGAAAAAACAGATCTCGAAAATCATCTTCCCCCGTTATCATCAGCTTGATGCGACCCGCAAACTACAGGCAACGATTCTTGATGAAGGCCCCGGTCAGAAGTATCTGATTCAGCATTCCGCCGGTTCTGGGAAAACCAACTCCATCGCCTGGTCGGCGCATTTTCTGGCAGACCTGCACGATGCACAGAATCAAAAGATTTTCGATACCGTCATCGTGGTTTCAGACCGGAAAGTGATTGATGGTCAACTGCAGGATGTCATTTTTGGCTTTGAACGTACCAAAGGAGTAGTCGCCACCATCAAGGGGGGCGGCGGCAGCAAGAGCTCCGAACTGGCGGAAGCACTGTCCGGGGATAAAAAGATTGTCGTCTGCACCATCCAGACATTTCCGTTTGCACTGGAAGCGGTGCGTGAACTGGCGGCCACAGAAGGCAAGCAGTTTGCGGTGATCGCCGATGAAGCACATAGCTCGCAGACAGGAGAAGCGGCTTCCAAACTCAAACAGGTATTATCGGCAGAGGAACAGGAAGCACTGGCCGACGGTGGTGAAATCGGCAGTGAAGATATTCTGGCGGCGCAGATGGCATCCCGTGCGAGTGAGCAAGGCATCACTTACGTGGCATTTACAGCGACCCCCAAAGCCAAAACGCTGGAGCTGTTCGGGCGGCGTCCTGATCTAAGCCAGCCCGCTGGACCAGATAATCTGCCGAAACCGTTTCACGTCTATTCGATGCGACAGGCCATTGAAGAGGGTTTCATTCTGGATGTGCTCAAGAATTACACATCTTATAAGCTGGCGTTCAAACTGGCAAACGATGGTAAAGAGTTTGACGATAACGAAGTCGAACGCGGCGCCGCCATGAAAGGCCTGATGAACTGGGTACGACTGCATCCTTACAATATCTCCCAGAAAGTACAGATTGTCGTTGAACATTTCCGCGAAACCATAGCATCCCTGCTGGAGGGAAAAGCCAAAGCAATGGTGGTCGTCAGCAGTCGGTTGGAAGCGGTGCGCTGGCAGTTGGCGATCGAAAAATACATCAAAGAGCAGGGCTATCCGATGAAAACACTGGTCGCCTTTTCGGGAGAGGTCAACGATAAAGAATCAGGCCCTGAACCGTTCAAAGAGACCAGCAAGGAACTCAACTCCGGTCTGAAGGGGCGCGATATCCGCGAAGCCTTCAAAGATGATGAATACCAGATCTTACTGGTGGCGAACAAATTTCAAACCGGCTTTGACCAGCCTTTGCTGTGTGGCATGTACGTCGATAAGCGGCTGGACGGCATACAGGCAGTACAAACCCTGTCCCGGCTGAATCGTTGTTACCCCAACAAAACTGATACTTATGTGCTGGATTTCATCAACGATCCTGAAGACATCCTGAATGCCTTTAAAGTCTATTTCACGACGGCAACACTGTCTGATGTGACCGACCCGACTATCATACTCGACCTGCGGGTGAAATTGGACGACACAGGCTATTATGAGGAACACGAAATCGATCGCGTGGTGAATGTGGTACTTAATGAGAAGGCGAAGCAGAGCCAGCTTGAAGCAGCCATCAAACCGGTGGCAGAGCGACTGTTGAAACAGTATGCCGCCGCGAAAGAAGAATTCAAACAGGCCAAACAGAACAAAGATGACAAGACAGCCACAGCCGCCAAGGAAACAATGGATGCGCTGCTGTTATTCAGGGGCGATCTGGCAACCTATTTGAGGGCTTATACGTTTCTCTCCCAGATTTTCGACTATGGAAACACGGACTTCGAAAAACGATCTATCTTTTATCGTTGTTTACAACGGCTGTTGAAGTTTGGACTCGAGCGAGAATCAGTGGATCTGTCACAGGTCAAACTGACACACCACAATCTAAAAAACCGCGGCAAGCAATCGATGCACCTGACCGACAAAGATGCCGATACATTGAACCCGATCACCGAAGCGGGCAGTGGCTCCGTTCAGGAAAAAGTAAAAGCCCAACTGAGTGAAATCATTGAAAAAGTCAACGACCTGTTTGAAGGCGAACTGACCGAGAATGATAAACTGGTTTACGTCAATAATGTTATTCTGGGCAAACTGCTCGAATCTGAAACACTGGTAAAACAGGCAGGCAGCAATTCAAAAGAACAGTTCGGCAATTCACCCGACCTGAATACTGAACTGACTGAAGCCATCATGAATGCATTAGACGCACACACGGCAATGAGCACTCAGGCATTAAACTCAAAGAAGATCAAGCAGGGGCTGAAGGACATTCTGCTCAATCATACCAATCTGTATGAAGCATTACGGGAACGTTCCACGAGTGCGTGAGTAAGCAGGTCGACACCTGCCCTATAAATAGACTTATTTTACGGATAAGACGTCAACTGTCGACCGGTCGACCAGTGAATAAAATCAGCAGGCTACGAATTTTGATAGATAACGAGCCCTCCAAGAAAGGCAAGTAAGAATGGCCAGCATAGCGCGCGATAAAAATGGTACACGAAGAATTCAGTTTGTGGCCCCAGATGGTAAGCGACCTACAATCCGGTTGGGAAAGGTCTCTCAGCGGATGGCTGAATCGGTCAAATTTCGGGTTGAACAATTATTGGCAGCGAAGTTGACGGGGTATGCTATCGATGCTGATACAGCTCGATGGATTTCTGATCTGGAACCAGAATTGGCTGAGAAGCTTTCGCGGGTAGGGTTGATAGCAAAGCCTGAAATCAAGGAAGAGGTCCTCCTGGAATCGTTTCTAAAAAATTACCTTGAGGGTCGTGTTGACCTCAAGCCTGCAACCAAAATTGTGAAAGGACAGGTGATTCGGGATTTAACGGAGTTCTTCGGGAAGTCGAGAGAATTACGAACCATCACGCCTGGAAATGCAGATGATTTCAAGCAATGGTTGATTGGTCGTGAACTTGCCCCAACAACGATCCACAAACGATTGCAGGAGGCTCGATCATTTTTTCGAGCCATGCTGAGACGAAAGCTGATCGATGAGAATCCGTTTGATGGTGTCAATGCAAAAGCGACAGGCGTTAAAGATCGTCAACGATTTGTAACTCGGGAAGAAATTGCCAAGGTCCTGGAAGCCTGTCCCGATCATCATTGGAGAATGATTGTCGCATTAAGTCGCTTTGGCGGTCTCCGCTGCCCCAGCGAAGTTCTTTCTTTACGGTGGCAGGACGTAAATTGGGAAACCGGAAGAATAGTAGTGACCTCGCCTAAGACGGAACACCATGCAGGTAAAGAATGCCGAGAAATTCCCCTGTTCCCTGAGTTGCGATCCGCCTTAGAAGAATCTTTTGATTTGGCCCCTGAGGGAGCTGAGTACGTGGTCGATGATAGGTTCCGTAATTCAGCTATGGGACCTGCAGGCTGGATGAATGCAAATCTGCGGACTACCTTTCTAAAGATAGTAAAAAAGGCAGGCTTGTCTCCATGGCCTCGAATATTTCAAAATCTAAGAGCCAGCCGTGAAACAGAATTGATTGGACAATTTCCGGTGCAGGTCGTTACCAGTTGGTTAGGCAATACACCATCAGTGGCTTTAGGGCATTATCTAATGACGACTGACGAGCATTTCCAGGCTGCCTTAGGTGACACAGCCAAAGCGGCGCAGAATGCGGCGCAGCAGGTGCGTGTTTTGGGTAGTATGGAGTCGCAAGCTGAAGTGACCGCGCATGAAAAAACCCCGGTTTTACCGGGGTTTGCTGCTTGTTGCGATTCTATGCAACAAACAAAAGTGGCGGGGACAGGATTCGAACCTGCGACCTCGAGGTTATGAGCCTCGCGAGCTACCGGGCTGCTCCACCCCGCGTTATGGGTCCTTTAAAGGACTGGTAAGAGCAGTTTAAGACTGAAGCAACGCCTGTTTCAGACG